>CAWBXR010000022.1:0-19213 GCA_963792815.1 uncultured Gammaproteobacteria bacterium | reverse complement strand
AGCGCCTGCCTCCGCCCCCCCCATGCCGGGTGGGGTGTCGGAGGCGAGCCTTGCATACGCTTGGCACAGGTCCTAATAAACATTGCCCCGTTATGCATCGCCATCGTCGGTTGCAGGGGCTAGACTTCACCACCACTCAGTTCACAGAGATCCTGCCCCTATGTCGCAAGCGCGCGCTTTTATTTATGGTTTGACGCTATTGCTCAGCTTTGCAGCGGGTTGCGCTGAAAATCCCGCTGCCAAGCCTTCGCCTGCACAGGCAAGTGTTCCGCTGGCGAAAGCGGACGTCGCGCCGATAGCGGTTTTTCCACAGCGCCGTGAATTCGAGGGCTATACCCTGGTCATTTACGCACCGCAGATACGCTCCTGGCCTGATTTCGAGCGCTTCGAGGCCTGGGTAGCCATTGAGCTGACCCCGCCCGGCGGCGCCGCCACGGTCTACGGCACCGCCGTATTAAAGGGGGATACGGAAATTGATATGCCCCGGCGGCTCGTGCAGCTCAGTGACAAGTCCCTGGATCGGGTGATTTTCAAGAGCGAGGGTACGCCTGCCCTGGAGGATGTGGTACAGCGCGCCGTGCGGGATGAAGACCTGGATATTCCCCTGGACCTGTTTCTGGCCTACCTCTCCGACGATGTGCTCTCCGATCCGCCGCCAGCCGGGTTCAACACTGAGGCGCCGCCCATTGTGGTGCAGTCCACGCCCGCCATCCTGTTGTTCGTGAATGGTGATCCCGTGCCGGCGGATGTTGCCGATACCGGGCTTGAGCTGGTCGTCAATGCCAACTGGCCGCTTTTCTTCCACGACAGCGGGTATTTCCTGCTGTACCGGGACCAATGGCTAACCTCCAGCCAGCTCGATGGCGGCTGGGGCTTCGCCCGGTCCCTGCCCGATGGGTTCGCCAGCTTACCGGCGGAGGAAAACTTTGCCGCGGTCCGCGCCGCCCTGCCTTTGCAGGCGAGCAGCGGCCAGGCGCCCGGGTTCTCTATGTGAAGGTGCCGACCGAGCTGATTGTGACCGAGGGCAAAGCCGACGTGGTTGCCATAGCCGATACCGATGGTCTGGGCTACGTGGCCAACACCGACAGTCCGCTGTTCAAGCTCGGGGACGACTGGTACTACCTGACCGCGGGGCGCTGGTTCAGGAGCAGTCGACTGGAGCAGGGCCCCTGGGCCTGGGTGCCGGAGCTGCCTGAGGCTTTCAGTCGTATTCCCGAGGACCATCCCATGGCAGCCGTGCTCGCCTCGGTGCCGGGTACCGAGCAGGCGAAGATGGCGGCGCTGGAGGCCTCCCTGCCCACGAGGAAAGTCGTCGACCGCGAAGCCACCCCGGAGGTGGCGGTCGTTTACGCCGGCGAGCCGAAGTTTGAGCCGGTGGAAGGCACCACCGTGGCTCGGGCCGTTAACACTGGCTACGACATTCTCGAGTTCGAGGGCCGTTACTACCTGTGTTACGGCGGGGCCTGGTACGTCGCGGACGCGCCGACCGGACCCTGGGCGATTACGGCTGACGTGCCAGCGGAGATCTACGAGATACCGCCCGATTCGCCAGCCTATGACACCACCCAGGTAAAAGTGGCGAGTTCCACGGCCAGCGCGGTCACCTACACCTATCCCGCCTCCTACAGCTCAGGCGTGTACGTGGTCTACGGCGTACCCTATTACGGCACCGGCTGGTATTACCCGCCTTACTACTATGGCGGCTATTACTATCCGTTCTGGGGTTCCTATGGCCACGGTTCCTGGTACAACCCCGCCACTGGCGGTTACGGCTCGCGGTCTGCCTGGTACGGGCCATACGGCGGCTATTCCTATTCTCAGGGCTACAACCCCACCAGCGGTCGCTACGGCTGGGTTGAGACTGCCTGGGACGGCAACGAGCGGGGCAGTTACGGCGAGACCTATAATCCCCGCACCGGCGTCGGCACCGAGACCAGTCGCTACTACAACGAGGACGACAATCGCTCAAAGATGGAGCGCACCACGCAGCGCGGGGACAAGTCGATCGAGACCCAGCGCAAGGTGAATTACGACAAGGGCACCGCCCAGGTGGAGCGGGAAACCTCCGGCGGCGCCTCCAGCAGCACCCAGCGGCAGTACGACAGTGATACCGGCACCCTGTCCAGCCAGGGCAACATCACCGGCCGGGACGGCTCGGAATATTCAGTATCCGGCGAGCAGACCCGGGGCGGTGGTTCCACCACCATCACCGGTGACGCGGGCTCAGTGGATATGGAAACAAAGCGCCAGGACGGTCGCAGTGTGACCGGCATGGAGGGCTCCGGCGGTGGCCAGGGTATTTCCGTTTCCGGCGAGGGTGCGGGCCGCAGCACGGTGATTGAGAGCGGCAGCGGTGATCTGTATGCCGGCCACGACGGCAGTGTTTACAAGAAGACCGATGATGGCTGGCAGCAGTACGAAAATGGCAATTGGTCGCCCGCCGAGACACCCCAGCGCAGCGAGAGTCTGAGGTCAGAACAGGTCCAGGCCACCACCGGCAATGCCCGCCAGGGCGAGTCCGCTTACCGGTCCGAGTCGATCAGGGCCACGCCGGACATGTCTCGCGGCGGCGCTGCGGCGCAGGCCAGGCCCTCCAGCCTGCCCTCCCAGGGGTATGACAGGAATCACTCCCAGCTCAACCGCGACTACAACGCCCGCCAGCGGGGCCAGCAACAGTTCGAGCGCAGAAGCATGGGTGGCAATATGGGCGGCAATATGGGCGGTAGCAGGATGGGCAGGCGGCGATAAGCCTGCCGCGGGCGCCCCAGTCAGGTGAGCATGCTGGTGACCGCCTCGGTCAATGGTTGCCCGGCAAGCCTGGTCGCGGGGCAAAAGGATCCGCCCCGGGAATGACCGGGTCCAGAGCGCTTGGGGAGCGCCTGAGCTGCTCTATCGGTTGCGGGATGCCCGGTTGTGCCGGCGCCGGCTGTGACCAGTTGATGGATTGTCCCGAGGGCAGCTGTAATGTCGACTTGCCGGTGGGGTCGCTGTCGTATTCCAGCAGGTTGCCGCTGCTGTCGCGGTAAACGCTGGTACCGATGCTGCTGGTACTGCCATGAATTACAGTGTCCGGGCTGCTGCATATGGTCGTGCCCAGGTGGTCGGTGAAGCAGCTGGTTTGCGCCAGGGCCCCCGGCGCCAGCACCAATGTGAATAATATGAACAAAACACCCACGCGCCTTACTCCCTTGAGTCGTGGCGGATGATCCCGCCACCGTCAATACTACTGGATATACGTGCTCCAGTCCGTTCCAGAGCGCGCCGCCTGGCGCCTCGCTCCCGAGGGAAGAGTTGAGGTGAAGATTGGCCTTATGCCCTATAATTCCAGCTCGGATAGTCTTTTTGAAGGATGTATAGCATGCCGACATTACTCACAGCGGTGAAGGGAATAGGCCCCGCTGCCGCCAGCAACCTGACCAATCACGGCATTACCTCGGCAGAGGAGCTCGCCTCCGTTTCGGTGGCGAGGCTGTGCCAGGTGCCGGGCTACAGCACGGTACTGTCACAGCGCATTATTGCTGACGCAAGGGCGCTTCTGGCGAAGGGTGACCAGGCGGGCGCTGAAGGCAGCGATGATGCTGAACTTGGGCAAACGGCCGGGCCGGCAGCTGCACCCGCCACCGGGGTGACGCCCGGCAAGAGCAAGAAAGAGAAAAAGAGCAGTGAAAAGAAGCGCAAGACAAAAAAACAGGAGACTAAAATGTCGAAGAAAAGTGCCAGGAAAGCCAAAACACTGAAGAAGGAAATCAAGTCCAGGAAGTCCAAGATCTCCAGGCAGGACAAGAAGATCAAGCGCCTGAAGAAGGCGCTGAAAAAGGTTTCCTAGCTACTCGATAGTGCTCATGCGCCTGGCAAGTAGGCGATGGCATCCTACTTGCTATATCAATAAAAACGCATAAGCGTAACCACCAGCCATATCGACACCAGCGTGGGCCAGAACAGCAGCTTCAACACCAGGTTATCCCGGTAGGCGAATATGCGCCAGTTGGTGCCGCGCAGCAGCATCGCCAGGGCCAGGGCCTCCAGGCTGATGAAGACGTACATGGAAAAGTAGAACAACTCCAGGTAAGCGATCTCCGGGGTCTCTATCCGGTTTCGCTCGTTGACATGGGCCAGCACCAGGATAAAAAGAAACCCCGCTGAGCTCTGGATCACATTCATTGTGGTGAGACCGGACCGTCCCTCTTCCCGGTTGGACGAGATGTAGAGAACGATGAACATAATCAGCGCAACGATCAGGATGGGAATAATGTTGGCGATAAAGGGGCTCAGCCAGATTCGCTTGGCGATCATGTTGAACGTGAGCGCGGGGTGATTCTTGGCGAGGCTTTCGTTGCCGAAACTGGTTTTGTAGTCGATGGTCTCGAAGGTGAAAAATGAGGAAATGGTTTCCGATGAAGGCACCCTGATGTCCGCGCTCAGTCCCGGCTTCGCCGAGGGGTTGAGCACGTCGTAGCTGTCGAGGTCGGGAACCAGGAGAATATTCTTGCTGAAATCCGGGTACTGGACAACCACCCGAATATCATTCTGTTCGAAGGGGAACTGCTGGTAACTGAAATTCTGTTCCAGCGTCGCACGGAACTGCCAGGTTACCAGGACATGGTCCTCGTACTCCGTCTCGGCAACGACCTCGCTCACCAGTCCCCGTGACTCGATCGCCGAAACGTCGGGAAAGTAGAATGCCGGCGGCGATGTCTTGTACAAATCCTTCGGGTACTTCATCCAGAGCTTGCCAATAAGGCTCGCCTCGAAAGAATTCAGCTCGTAGGACTCGATAAAAATACCGGTGGGTATTCTGGTGTAGGTCTGGTTGGTCAGTTTGTAGAGGTCCTGGTCATATCGTTCCAGGTATTTGTTCATGATGGATGGGTTGACGATTCTTTCCTGGTCACTTTCCAGCAGTGAAAAATCAGTTTTTATGTTGAGATACCAGATCACCACTATGTTGCCGACAATGATCAGGGATACGCCGATGACAAGCGTCCACAGTTTCGCCGGGTTGTACCGGCGCATCCGCAATAGCAGCAACAGCGTGGTTAGCAGCAGCAGGCTGGTGCCGATGGACATATGAATCATTTTGCGCCTGCCCTCGTCGGAGGCGCCCAGCAGATCGTCGGCGGCGAACACCAGCACACTCTTCCAGCCGGTTGACTCGAGTTCCCGGAAGAAAAACCAGGAGTACTTGTAGGTATAGGTGCTGTTGTAGGCAACCACTCCCTCGGGCTGGTCCCTCAGGGCGGCGATAGTATCCGCATTCTTACCGTCCCTGAGCTGGAAAACGCTCTCCATGAGGAAGTCGGGGTTTGGGTGGGAGAGGATGTCGCCGTTGGCGTCGTAGGTAAAGCCATAGCCAGCCTCGCCGACACTGAGGGAGTCGACTATCCGGGTGAAGTCGCTCAGGGCGATAGTGTAATCGACCATGCCAATGGTCTTGCCCCGGAGGTCACGCAAGGGTGCGCCGTAGTCCACTACCATGGCCTCAGCGGCTTCGGCATAGTAGGGGGCCGACCACCTGGCCTGGACCGTATCGACAACCCCCGTGTACCACTCGGCGGTCGCCAGCGTCGGGTCCGTATAGTCATAGCTGGATTCTACAAACTGGAACTCGCTGCGACTTTTGTTGAAGAAGGGCGCATAGCGCTCCCTGCCCTGGAAGGCGCCGGGTTCAAATGCGACGGTGACCCCCAGCACCACTGGGAAGCGCAGGCTCTCGGCCCTGATACTTTCCAGCAATTGCGCTTCATCCCGGGTGCTGACAATTTCGGCTGCGTACAGCCCGGCCCGCTCGGCGATTGCATTGAGTTCGGCATCCAGTGCCTCGGCTACCCTGTTACCTGCCTGCTCTCCCAGCGCGATACTCTCGTGTTCACGCTGACTCTCATAGTTAATCAGGTCGACATAGAGATACGCAGTCAGGGCCAGGGCGCCGAGGAACAGTGCGCTGTATGCAAGCCTTGAGTTTTTCAAAGTTACTGCCCCTTGGGGTCAAACCGGTTGCGATGGATCTTACTGGAGAAAGGTTACCGAGTCAGTCGCGGTATCCGATGAAGTCCCGCTCCCCCCCGAGCAGGGGGGGTTGTCAGGGGTCTGTTTGGACTAGGCTGTGAGAGTACGCATGCAATACCATTCGAGAAGGGAGAGAGCTGTGCGAATAGAGCAGATAACCTGCAACATCGGTGCCGAATTGCTGGACGTCAGCCTGAAAGACGCCGCTCATGATGAATCCCTGTTCGAGGAAATTTACGCCGCCCTGCTGAGACACCGGGTGCTGTTCCTGCGCGACCAGGAGATATCGAGCAGTGATCACGCGGCTTTTGCCGCACGCATGGGGGAGCTCGAGGACCACCCGGTCCTGCCAACTTCCGACGACACTCCCGGTGTGGTCAGGATCTACAAGACGCCTGACAAGCCGTTCGGGCGCTACGAGAACACCTGGCATCACGACAATACCTGGCGCCCGGTGCCTTCGAAGGCCTGTGTCCTGCGCTGCGTGGAATGCCCTCCGGTTGGCGGGGACACCATGTGGGTCAATATGGTCGCGGCCTATGAGAACCTGCCGGAAAGTATCAAGGCGGAGATCGCAGACCTCAGGGCCAGCCACAGTTTTCTGGATACCATGCGGGCCATGATCCCGGCCGAAGAGCAGGACGCCATTCGGGCCAAGTGGCCAGCGGTGGAGCATGCCGTGGTACAGGCCCACCCTGAAACCGGCGAGAAGATGCTGGTGCTCGGCGCCTGGGCGACTCACTTTGTGAACTACCATCAACCCGGGCGGGTGCGCTTCGGCCAGGACGTTGCCCAGGCCGGTGGTGACCTGTTCCAGTACCTGATAAGCCAGGCCTACATACCTGAGTTTCAGGTGCGCTGGCGCTGGCGGAAAAACAGCGTTGCAATCTGGGATAACCGCAGCACCCAGCACTACGCTGTGATGGACTACCCGGCCTGCCATCGCTATATGGAGCGGGCGTCGGTCGCCGGCTGGCATACTGTCTCGTAGGCAGGGGAGGAGTTTTCATGCCTGACAATGTGCACACTGTCGATGCCCCCGGCGGATTCAGTCATCGGTACCTGGAGGCCAATGGCGTTCGCCTTCACTACGTCGAAGAAGGTGAGGGGCCGGCGGTTATCCTGCTCCACGGCTTCCCCTACCTGTGGTACATGTGGCGTCGACAGATTCGCGCACTGGCGGGGGCGGGTTACCGGGTGGTGGCGCCGGATATACGCGGTTTCGGCCAGAGCGAGTGCCGGGCAGTGGAGGAGGCCGGCGATATGCTGCACTGTGTGGCGGACCTGGTAGCCCTGATGCAGGCGCTTGGAGAATCCTCCGCGGCGGTGATCGGCCACGACCTCGGTGCCTGGGTGGCCTACGGGGCAGCGCAGATGAGGCCGGACCTGTTTCACACCCTGGGTATTCTCAATACGCCGGTTACCCCCCGGGAGGCACAGCGTCCCAGCGACACATGGCAGCAGCTGGCGAGCAGGACCGGTAAGCGCTTCTACCAGGACTATTTCCAGCAACGCGGGATTGTCGAGGCGGAGCTGGATGCCGATATGGGAAAGACCCTGCGCAGTATCTACTACTCGATCTCCGGTAATGCGGTTGGCGAGGAGCGCTGGCGCCTGTTTGTCGGCGGGAATGAGACCTTCCTGGATACGGTATTCGACCCGCCCACCCTGCCCGGCTGGCTACCCGGCACCGCTATCGATTACTACGTCAGCGAATACCAGCGCGGGGGCTTTGCGGCCCCGCTGATGCACTATAGGGCCCGGGATCGAAACTGGCAGCAAACTGCTTTCCTCGACGGGCTCAAACTGCGCCAGCCAGCGATATTTATCGGTGGCAGCGCTGATCCCGCCGCTGAGCTCTTCATGCCCAATTATGAAAAGCTGGAGGAGCACATGCCAAACCTGCGCAACAAGGTTCTGCTCGATGGTGTTGGCCACAGCGCGGCGGAGGAACGACCGGAAGTGGTGAGCCGGATGCTGCTGGAGTTTCTCGCAGAAGCCAGCTCGGCAAGTGAAACAGCCTGAGAATACAGCTTGCATTGAATGCACTGCAGACTGCTGATTGTTATTTGAAATTCGACTTCAAGAGGAGTTTTCCAGTGAAATTATTGAATCACCCCGCAGCCTGGCTGCCTGCCGATTTAACTGCAGCGGCCGATCGCTGGCAGTACACCCTGAGTGACGATGATGTGGCGGAGCTGGAGCAGGGGCTGCGCCACATCCAGGCCATCAAGAAAATCGTCCCGCATTTTGGCAGGGACGATTTCCCCCTGCCGCGACTGATGACAGCGCTGGCGCCCTATCAGCACGAACTGGAGCATGGCCTGGGTGTTCTCTACATCACCGGTTTTCCCATCGAGCGTTTCAGCAAGGACGAGGCCAGTATCATTTTCTGGGGCCTGGGCCAGCATTTCGGCAAACCCTGGGAGCAGAACAGGCGAGGCCATTTACTGGGCGACGTGATTGACGAGGGCAAGAGCATTGCCGATACCTCCGCCCGCGGCTACCAGACCACGGCAACCCTGGACATGCATACCGATGGCGCGGATGTAGTGGGGCTGTTGTGCCTGAAGCAGGCTCCTGTCGGGGGCGACAGCCAGATTGTCAGCGGCCTGGCCGTTTATAACTACCTGGCCGAAACGGCGCCGGAGATATTGCAACACCTGCTTGATTCCGAGTGGTGTATGGACTGGCGCGACGAGGAGCCGGCGGGCGGCAAGCCTTACCACCGGGCCAGGATATTCGAACGTGGGGAAAATGATGTGGTTACCTGCTTTTCCCTGGTGCAATACATCTACAGCGCCCAGCGGCACCGGGACAAGCACCCGGAAATCCCAGCCCTGACAGACTTCGACCGCAAGGCGCTCGAAGCCTTTTCAGCTGCCACTGAAAACCCGGACCTGGTGTTTCAATACCGCCTCAAGCCAGGGGACATGACCTTTCTCAATAATCATTTCCACTTACACGGGCGCAGCCAGTTCGAGGATGCACAGGAGATCAGGGAGCGCAGGCACCTGCGCCGCCTGTGGCTTGAATCGGATTCCTGGAATGGCATTCGCCCCCGGGCAATGCAAAATATCTGGGAGACCGCGCGGGGTCACTGGGCGACGGAAAATACCACAGTCCAGATGTGGGACTGATCGGCGCGCTGATAATGAAGTGAAAGGGGGCCTTTTCCTGGCGCTGCTGGTGTAAACTCGCACCCCATGATTCGCACCCGTCATTTCTTCCTGAAACTGTTTCTCGCCGCCCTTGTGGCCGGCGGGCTGCTGCTCGTCTACCTTGACGCAAAAATCACCTCCACCTTTGTCGACAAGATGTGGGAGCTGCCCGCCAAGGTGTACGCCAGGCCACTGGAGCTCTTTGTGGGAGCCAGGCTTGAGCCGGATGAGCTGGCCTATGAACTGGAGGTGCTGGGCTATCGCAAGGTGACCAGGGCAACCGGCCCCGGCCAGGTAGCGCGCAATCGGGCCCGTTTCGAGATCTATACCCGGGGCTTCGAGTTCCCCGGTGAAAAGGAACCCGCCCGGCTGCTGCTGGTGGAGCTCGGGGGACAGCGGGTGCAGGAGCTTACCGTGGGCGGCAGGGACATCGACCTGATGCGTCTCGACCCGGTCCAGATTGGCGGTATTTACCCCCTCCACGGCGAGGACCGGGTGCTGGTCAGGCTGGGTGATGTACCTCCAACCCTGCGGGACGGCCTGCTGGCGGTGGAGGATCACCGTTTCTACGAGCACTCGGGAATTTCCTTTGTGGGCATAGCCCGGGCGGCCTGGAGGAATATGCGTTCGGGCCAGGTGGTGGCAGGCGGCAGCACCATCACCCAGCAGCTGGTGAAAAACTACTACCTGACACCGGAGCGCACCATCGTGCGCAAGCTTACCGAGGTCATGATGGCCCTGCTGCTGGACCTGCACTACGACAAGGACCAGATCCTGGAGAGCTACATCAACGAGGTCTACCTCGGCCAGGAGGGGCCCAGGTCGATTCACGGTTTCGCCCTGGCGTCGCGGCACTACTTCGATGCGCCGCTGAACCAGCTGGGCGTGCACCAGCAGGCCCTGTTGATAGGCATGATCAAGGGGCCGTCACTGTACAATCCATCGCGCAACCCGCAGCGGGCGCTGGACCGGCGCAACGTGGTACTGGCGGAGATGGCCCAGCAGGGGGTTATTTCGGAGGAACAGGCGAAGGCCGCCAAGGCCAGGCCCCTGGACCTGAACAGCAAGGCGCGGATCCGCAACTCTTTCCCGGCCTACCTCGACCTGGTGCGGCGGCAGCTGCGCCAGGAGTACCGCGACGAAGACCTGACCACCCTGGGATTGAGTATTTTCACCCCCTTCGACCCCCTGTTGCAGCGTCGGATCGAGACCAGTACCACCAGCGTGCTGGACCAGCTCAACAAGGGCGGCGAGCTGGAGAGTGCCTCGGTGGTAACCCGTTTTGACTCCGGCGAGGTGGCGGCGCTGGTGGGGGGGCGCGATATCCGTTATGCCGGTTTCAACCGGGCGCTGGATGCGCGCCGGCCGGCGGGCTCGCTGTTGAAGCCGGCGGTCTACCTGGCGGCGCTGGAGCAACCGCGGCGCTATTCCCTGGCCAGCGTCATTTCTGACAGCGCCGTGAAAGTGGCCGGACCCGGGGGAAAGGTATGGGAGCCCCGTAATTTTGACCGCAAGGAACACGGCAACGTGTTGTTGTACCAGGCCCTGGCCAATTCCTACAACCTGGCCACCGCGCGCCTGGGCATGGACATGGGGCTTGGCCTGGTGGTCGACATGCTGCGGCGCCTCGGTATCGAAGGCACCATTCCCGATGTGCCCGCGCTCACGCTTGGCGCCGGTGAGTACTCGCCGATGGATATGGCGGCCATGTACCAGACCATCGCGGCCGGCGGCTTCCGCATGCCGTTGCGCAGTATCCGGGAGGTCGTCGATGCCCACGGTAATCCCCTCAAGCGCTACCCGCTGGAATATGAGCGCACGGTCAGTTTGCAGGCCACGAACCTGCTGACCTATGCCCTGCGCGCGGTGGTGCGCGAGGGCACCGGCCAGGGCGCCTACCGATACCTGCCCGCCAACTTCGATGTTGCCGGCAAGACCGGTACCACCAACGACGGTCGCGACTCCTGGTTTGCCGGCTTCTCCGGCGACCTGCTGGCGGTAACCTGGATAGGCCGGGACGATAACGGCAGCACCGGGCTTACCGGCGGCAGTGGCGCCCTCAGGGTCTGGGCGCATTTTATGGCCGCCGCCAGTGAGCGGCCGCTGGGTTATCGCATGCCGGATGGCATGCAGACTTTCTGGATTGATGATCGCAACGGTTACCTGACAGGCAAGGGTTGTGAACGGGCCAGGCTGGTGCCGTTCATCGACGGTTCGCAGCCGCGCCAGAGCACCAACTGCGCCCCGCGGGAAGGCGGTGTGAAAGACTGGTTCCAGTCCTTGTTCGGGAGTTGATAAATGATGATGCATGAACGCGTGTTGGCCAGGGTGGCTGCAGCGGGGCTGGTCCTGCTTATGGCCGGCTGCTCCAGCGTGGGCACCCGCGACACGCCACCGGCGCCAGTGGTCACGCCGCCGCCGACAACCTCCCCGCCGGCACCTGTCACTCCACCGCCCGCGCCCGCGCGTCCGCCCCAGCCGTCGGTCTCCAATGCCTGGTTGCCGCTGGTGCAGAAGGCTGAGCAGGCGACTGCCCGCGGCGATTATGAGCAGGCCCTGGCTTTGCTGGAACGCGCCCAGCGGATAGATCCCGAGAGCGGTGAAATATACCTGCAACTGGCGCGGACTCACCGGGCCCGGGGCGATATGGCCCAGGCCAGGGCCACGGCGGAGCGGGGTATGCTGTTCTGTAGCAGCAAGGCCCAGTGCGATGCACTGCGGGCTTTTAGCCGGTAAAACATGGCGGAAACTGTTAGTATTCGTGCGATTCGATATTTGAGGAGAAAGGGCAGATGGCGGGACTGTTGCCAAGACTGATCATGACCGGCGCCGCGCTTGCGGCGCTTGTCGCATGCGGCGGTGACAAGCAGGCCGCGTCGGAGCCGGCGAGTCGCCCGGTCAAGGTGTTCGTGGTCGAGGGCGGGGAAGTGGACGCGGTTCGCAGTTTTCCCGGCAAGGTGGATGCTTCCCAGCGGGCGGAACTGGCGTTCAGGGTCTCCGGCAAACTGCAGGAAGTGCTGGTCAAGGAGGGAGATCTGGTCCAGGAAGGCCAGGTGCTGGCCCGCCTCGATCCCGCGGATTACAAGCTGGTATTGGAAGATCGCCAGGCCAGGTTCGACAATACCTCCCGCAATTTCAAGCGCGCGCAGGAGCTGGTGGCCGACGGCAATATCTCCCGCCTCGATTTTGACCGCATGGAGGCCGAGTACCGGACCGCGACAGCCGCCCTTTCCCAGGCGACCAAGGACCTGGAGTACACAGTGATGACCGCACCCTTTCGCGGCCGCATAGCCCAGCGCGATGTGGAGAACTTCGAGGAGGTGCTGGCCAAACAGACAGTCATGTGGCTACAGAATATCGACCAGCTGGATATCGTCATTAACCTGCCTGAGTCCGTCGTGCGCAGCGTGCGCGGCGGTGTCAGCAGCACCGGTGTGGGCAGCCCGGGTCATACCAACCCCGCGGTACGCGCCACTGCCCAGTTTGAGGGCCGTGGCGACCAGAACTTCGAGCTCTCACCCAAGGAGATCGCCACCAAGGCGGATACCCAGACCCAGACCTTCAGGGCCACCTTCACCATGGCCGCACCGACTACCTTCACCGTGCTGCCGGGAATGACGGCCACGGTTTTGCTGGACATGAGCGAACTCGTCACCGTCGAGAGTGTGAAATGGGTGCCAGTCCGGGCGGTCCAGGCGGACTCCGGCCTCGAGCCCCGGGTTTGGCTGCTCGACCCGGCAAGCATGACCGTATCCTCGCGCGAAGTGTCCATCGGCCGTATGTCCGGCAGCATGATAGAAATTACCGACGGGCTGGCCGGGGGTGAGGAAATAGTCGCGGTGGGGGCACCCTATCTCGCGGAGGGAATGCGGGTAACACGTATGGCCGAAACCGAGCAGGCGCTGCCGCGCGCGGGCGATCCGAGCTGAGCCACATGAATAACACCGGGGTGTTGTAGCAATGAATATTGGTGAGTATTCGGTAAACAACCGGGTCATTTCCTGGTTGCTGGTGGTGATTATGATCGGGGGGGGCTTGTCGCCTTCGAACGAATGGGCAAGCTGGAAGACCCTGCGTTTACCATCAAGTCGGCCAAGATACTCACTCTCTATCCCGGTGCTACCGCCCGGGAAGTACAGGAGGAGTTGACCTACCACCTGGAAGACGCGATCCAGAAAATGCCCCAGGTCAAGCGCATCAAGATGTCGGTGTCGCGTCCCGGCCTCTCGGATATCCTCATCGATTTCAAGGATGAGTATAAGTCCGCCGACCTGCCCAATATCTTCGACGAGTTGCGGCGCAAGATTGCCGATGTCAAACCGTCCCTGCCCCCGGGCGCCCAGGCGCCCATCGTGCTGGATGACTTTGGCGACGTGTACGGCGTATACCTGATGTTGACCGGCGACGGCTACAGCTGGCGCGATCTTTACGACACCGCGGACGCCATCAAGAAACAGCTGGTGCTGGTTAACGGCGTGCGCAAGGTAGTGATCGACGGTGAACAGCGCGAGGTGGTCTACCTGGACATTTCCCGCAGCACGGTGGCGGAAATGGGTCTAGACCTGAGCCAGGCAGGCTCCGTTCTCGGCTCACAGAATGTGGTGGTAGATGCCGGCAATGTGCAGGTTGGCGACGACTATATCCGCTTCAACCCCACCGGCGATTTCCAGTCGGCGCAGGAAATAGGCGATGTGCTGATCAGCTCCAGCGACCGTAAACTGATTCGCCTCAAGGACTTTGCCACCATCACCAGGGCCTATGAAGAGGTGCCCGGTAAAATATACTACGTCAACGGCAAGCCCGGACTGAGCATCGGCATTTCCATGGCCGCCGGACAGAACGTGGTGGAGGTCGGCAGGCGCGTCGACAAAATGCTCGACTCACTGTTGCCGGTGATTCCCATCGGTATGGGCCTGGAGACGGTCTATAACCAGCCCCTTGAAGTGGAAAAATCTGTGGGAGGTTTCATCATCAGCGTCGGCCAGGCGGTGGCAATCGTACTGGTGGTGCTGCTGGCATTCATGGGGCTGCGCACCGGCATCGTGATTGGCGCCGTGCTGTTGATCACCGTGGCAGGCACCCTGTTCCTGATGAATATCTTCGGCATCGAGTTGCAGCGGATCTCCCTCGGCGCACTGGTCATTGCCCTGGGGATGCTGGTGGATAACGCCATCGTGGTAGCCGAGGGTATGCAGGTGCGCATGGAGTCGGGTATGAAAGCCATGCAGGCGGCCAGGGAGTCCGTCGGCAAGACTATCTGGGCACTGTTGGGTGGGACGGTTATCGGTATCCTCGCATTCTCGGCGATTGGCCTGTCTCCCGACAATACCGGCGAATTCGCCAGCTCCCTGTTTTACGTGATCCTGATTTCCCTGTCCCTGAGCTGGATAACCGCTATCAGCACCACCCCCCTGTTGTGCGCGCTGCTGCTGAAGCCCGGCACCGCCGGTGCCGACCAGGACCGGGATCCTTACGCCGGCGGGCTATTCCAGGCCTACCGCGGCATCGTGGCGACAGCGATCAACCATCGCTGGATCACCCTGGTAGCGGTAGTCGGCATGTTTGTGCTGGCGGTTATCGGTTTTGGTCACATCAAGAGCGGCTTTTTCCCGGACTCCAGTACGCCGATTTTCTTCGTCGACGTATGGGAGCCGGAGGGCACCGATATCCGCACCACCCGCGATGACACCCTGCGGGTCAGTGAATTTATCCGCCAGCAACCGGGCGTTGTCCAGACCTCATCGGTCATCGGTGGTCCGCACCAGCGCTTTACCCTGGTGTACGACTCCAAGGAGCCGACCCGGGTCTACGCCCAGGTTATTGTCCGCACAGAGAATCGCGAACAGATCCCGGTGGTGATGGCTGCCACCCGGGAGTATATGAACAGCGTGAAATGCCCTGGACCGATCCCATCATCAAGCCGATGCGTATTGGCCCCGGTCGCGACGCCAAGATCGAGGCGCGGTTTTCCGGGCCGGACGAGGAAGTGCTGCGCCAGTTGTCAGAGCAGGCGGAAGCCATCATGCGGGCTGACCCCAATTCCACCGATGTGCGCAACGACTGGCGCTCGCCGGTAAAAGTCTCCACGCCGGTGTTCAACGAGCAGGTTGCCCGCCAGCTTGGGGTCGACCGGCAGGAACTCGGTGACGCTCTCAAGATTGCCTTTGATGGCTTCGATGTCGGGCGTTATCGAGATGGCAATCGCCTGCTGCCTATCCGCCTGCGAGCGCCCGAGGAAGAGCGCAGCAACATCGACGAGGTGCGCGACATCCAGGTCTGGAGCCCGGTGCTGCGGCGCACGGTGCCGGTGTCGCAGGTAGTGTCGGGCTACGAAACCCGCTGGGAGAACTCTGTGATCCGCGGGCGCAATCGCATCCAGACCATTATCGCCTCCTGCAACCCTGTGGATGGCATGGCGGGGCCGCTGCTGCAGACCCTTTGGCCCCAGATAGAGGCCATCGAGCTGCCGCCGGGCTACAAGCTGGAGTGGGGCGGTGAGTACGAGGATGCGCAGAATGCCCAGGCGGGCCTGGGCGCGTCCCTGCCGGTGGGTTTCCTGCTGATGATCCTCACCAGTATTTTCCTGTTCGGCAAGCTGCGCCAGCCAGCCATTATCTGGCTGACGGTGCCGCTGGCCATCGTCGGCATTACCGTGGGCCTGCTGTCCACCGGTGGCGCCTTCGACTTCATGTCACTGCTGGGAGCGTTGTCGCTGATAGGCCTGTTGATCAAGAACGCAATCGTACTGATCGAGGAAATAGACCAGCAGATCGAAACCGGCAAGGAGCCCTACGAAGCCTTGCTCGACTCCTGCGTCAGTCGTGTGCGGCCAGTGGTGTTGGCGGCCGCGACGACGATTTTGGGTTTGATACCCCTGTTGTCCGACGTGTTCTTTGTGAATATGTCCGTGACCATCATGGCAGGACTGGGTTTTGCGTCGGTATTGACGCTGATCGTCGTGCCGACACTGTATGCGGTGTTCTTCAAAATCCGCCGGCCGGCGGATCGCCCGGCGGCGGCGACCTGATCTGCCTGCGCCGAAGCCCGGCAATTCAGGCCGGGCAGGGCAGATTTACGCAGTGCTTCCCGGGTGGGGGCACATAGGGAGTGTAGTCAAAATCCCCGGTGCGATTGCGCCACTGCTTCAGCGCCTTGCGCATGCTTGCCAGGGTGTCGGCGAGGGCGGGATCTTTGGCCCGGTTTTCCCGGAGCGTATTGCCGTTGCTGTCCACCTCCAGTAATTCCACTTTCGCCCGCTTTTTGGCAAAACACTCCGCGGCGGGCCCGTCCAGTTGCCCCTTGCGCCAGGCCTGTCGAAGCTCCTTGTAGGTGGCGGTTCCACTGTAGGGGCTCGGATTACACAGGCCGTGCAGAGGGAACTGGTTCTCCTTGTAGAGATAATTGAGGGACCTTATGGCCCGCTCGTGGTAATTGAGGCCATGCCAATTGCGCTCTGCGTAAATGTAGTCACGGATCCTGCCGTTGGGGTTGCCGAGCAGACCGGCAAAGGAATACCCCTGCATTCCCGCAGGAACCGGCAAACCGGCCAAATCCAGGAGGGTGGGCGCAAGGTCAACCGCGCTGACCAGTTGGCCCCTGATGCCGGGTTTGGTGATTGTCTGTGGCCAGGAGAGGATGAACGGCGTTCTGATGCCGTCATCGTACAGATTCTCTTTCGCGCCGGGAAAGGGTCTGCCGTTGTCGGACATGATGATCAGCAGGGTGTTATCCAGTACGCCCTGGGCTTCGAGCTCCGCCACCACCCTGCCGACATCCCGGTCAAGGCGGGTGATTTCACGGTAGTACTGCGCAAACTCCCCGCGGGTGCCGGGTCCGTCCACCAGTCCAGCGGGTATGTCTATGGTGTCCGGGTCATAGGTGTAGGCCACGGAGTCAATGGTCTCCCGGTGTGGCGGGTGGGGGTCGCGGGACGCCAGCCAGAAAAAGAAGGGCCGGTCTTTTGGTCGCTGCTGCAGACGCTCCAGCCAATGCTCCGTACTGCTTGCAGTTTTTTCCTCGATAACCGCGGAGAACTGGCCCATCACCGCGCCACCGAGACCCCATTTGCCGACTGACCTCGGTATGGTAGCCACCCTCGCGCAACAGCAGCCCGAGTGTAGTTTCCTTCGCCGACAGGGGCTGGTGCAGGTGGACCAGGCCGTTACTGTGGGGGTATTTTCCAGTGAGGATGCTGGCGCGGCTGGCGCTGCAGGAGCTGGTGGTGAGAAAGGCATTGTCGAAGCGCAAGCCGCCGGCGGCCAGCCTGTCGATATTGGGCGTGTGTACCTGGGGATTGCCGTAGGCGCCCAGATCATTCCAGCCCAGGTCATCGGCGATCAGTATCACGAAATTGGGTTTTGGCCGGTGCGCGGCGGGCGCGGTTGAGGCCGCCGGGGCGGAAACTGCTCCCCCTCGGTCCTGGAACAGGGCCGTTCCGGCGGCGCCCAGTGCGGCGACGATTGTCACCGCGAAAACGACTGACTTGTTCACGTGTGCCTCTGGCAACGGGGGGAGGGCGGGCCGATGCGACCCGGCCCTGACTATTTAACAGATTATCCGCCCGGGGCTGTAATTATTTCTTTACCCGGCTGATGATAAAATTCACAGCCCGTGTCACCTCCTTGTTGGTACAGTCCTCGCACAAGCCTTTTTCGGGCATGGAATTGAAGCCGTTGATCGAGTTCCTGTAAAGCTCCTTGCGGTCTTTCTTCAGGCGATCGGTCCAGTCTGAACTGTTCGATATCTGGGGCACACCGGGTGTGTTCTGGCTGTGGCAACTGCTGCAAACGGTGAGGTAAATGTACTCGCCGTCGCGTTTGCCGATTTCCCGTGCCGCCTCTATGGGGCTGGATTCTCGTGACAGGCGATAAATTGAACCGCTCTCCAGCAAAATCCAGATGGATGAGTCGGATGCCACCTTGATATCCCGGATTCTCGCGTTAAGTTCATTGAGAATTTTGTATTCGGACTCGATGCGGCCATCTACCAGGTCCAGCTTGCTGATGGCGGCACCCTTCAGGGCGCCCACGAGTAAATCGCCGTCCCACTCAGGGAACATGTCGCCACGGTAAATCGCGATAGGAGAGACGGCAATGGAAGGCAGGTAATAGTAGAGTGGCTGCTCGAAGCCCTCCTTTTTCGTGCCCTCGCCGATGGATTTGTAGGTGTAATTGGCGCCATAGGTAATGATGGGCCAGCCATAGTTTTTCCCCGCCTCGATGATGTTGACCTCGTCGCCGCCCATCGGGCCGTGCTCGGTTTCGTAGATGTTGCCGTTGGAGCTATCCAGTACCAGGCCCTGGGGGTTCCTGACTCCCAGGGCATAGATGGCTGGATCGATGGCATCATTATTTCCTACAAACGGGTTATCGGCAGGCACCGAACCGTCGGCATTCAGGCGTATCACCTTGCCAGTCAGCAGGCCGGGGTGCTGGGAGTTACTCCTGATGGAGCGGTCGCCGGTGGTAATGAACAGGTAACCCTTCTCGTCGAACATCAGCGCCCCGCCAAAGTTCGAACCGGAAGTGCCGTAGGGCAGGGCGACAAAAATACGTTTGACCTGCGCCAACTCATTGTCGCGAAGCTCGGCCCTGGTCACCGCCAGGGCGTAGCCGCTGTCACTGTCGCCGATTGCATGGCTGAAATAGATAAGGCCGTTCTGGTTGAATTGCGGATGAAGAACCACATCCAGCAGCCCGGCCTGCGCCGGGCCAGTCGCGATCTCCGGCAGCCCGGCGATATCCACCGACTTGCCCGTTTCGATGTTTACCCGCTTGAGCTCGCCGGAAAATTCGGTCAGCAGCAGCTCCCTGTCGTTGATGAATTCAAAGGCCCAGGGAAAGCCGAACCCGTCCGCCACTTTCTCAAGTTTAGCTTCGCGCACATTCACCGCCGCCAGCGAAGGCAGGTCGCCGCAATAGGGTTCCGGTTGGCCGGTCCCCTGCTTTTTATCCAGGCAGGGTGGGCCGTTATATCTCCCGCCGGCAACGACGGACGACGCCTGCGGATCGTCCCCGGACCCGTTATTGTGATACAAGTAACTCAGT
>CAWBXR010000021.1:0-85612 GCA_963792815.1 uncultured Gammaproteobacteria bacterium | reverse complement strand
CGCACTGGCACGGCCGAGGGATTGCTGGATAACCGTCGCGTCGATGACATTGGTGTTGGTCAGCACCATCGCCCGGCTCAGGATATTGCGCAGTTCGCGGATATTTCCCCGGTACCGGTGCGCCTTGAGCAGCGACAGGGCCGACTCGGTGAGGTGAAAGTTCTTGCCGCCCTGCCCCTGGCTGTCCTTGAGGATGGTTCGCGCCAGTAGCGGCAGGTCCTCGATGACGCTCTGCCAGTGAAGGCAGGTGAATCGGGAACACATTGATACGGTAGTAAAGGTCCTGCCTGAAAGTCCCCTCCTCCACCATCTGCTCAAGGTTGCGGTGGGTGGCGCAGACCAGGCGAAAATCCGCCTGCCTGACCTGGGTGCTGCCCACCGGCCGGTAGGTGCCGGTCTCGATCAGGCGCAACAGCTTGACCTGCAGCGACAGGGGAATGTCGCCCACCTCGTCGAGAAACAGGGTGCCGCCGTGAGCGGCCTCCGCCAGACCCTGGCGGGTGTAGTTGGCGCCGGTGAATGCGCCCTTCACATGGCCGAACAGCTCACTCTCGAACAGGGTCTCGCTCAAGCCGGCGCACTCCAGGGTCACCAGCGCTTTGGCGTTGCGCAGGCTTGCCTGGTGCAATGCCCGGGCGGCCAGCTCCTTGCCGCTTCCGGACTCGCCCTCAAGCAACACGGCCGCATTGGTGGGACCGACCCGGGAGATCAGGCTCAACATCCGGTTAAACGCCGGGCTCGCTCCGACCATGGTCTGGTCGCCGGCACCCGCGCCGGCAATCGAGACCGGTTTGAGCAACTCGACGAAATACACCAGTGCGCCCTGTTCGTCGAGAATCGGCAACATCTCGACATCGACATGTTCCTCGCCGCGGGGTGTCTGGTGGATATGCAGCACCCGCTCCCGCTGACCCGAGCTGGCAGCGGCTGCCAGCGGGCAGTCCTCCCCGGCCTGGTCACAGGGTCGGTCGAAATTGTGGGACACCTGGTAGCAGCGAGCGGGTCCGTTGCGGGTATCGATTTCCCCGAAGGCGTCCCGGTAGAGATCGTTGGTGGCCATGATCTGGTAGTCAGGCGTCACCAGGATAGCCGGATGCTCGTAGCTGTCCAGCATCCGGGCAACGGCGAGATCGGTATCTCTGGCGAGAATTTCCATATCTGTCAGATTTGGCTAAAGGACTGTCAAATCTGGCACAATCTTCGGGCCCTGACAAGCGCCGTCCTCTGCGAAACTCGCTAGTTTTTATTTTATTTATATTTATTCAATTAGGATACAGCTATTATTTTAAAGTAAAATGAGACATGGCATGGCATTTGCTCTCTCTAGTGACAGTCACAGACTCCGTTACATAATTACCGTTACGAGGTCATGAAGTATGAGCACAGCAACCACGCCCGCGTCGATGTCGCGACCAGGCCTGAAGTCACCACCTTTTTCGACGAACCCACCAATACCCTGTCCTACGTGGTCAAGGATCCCGCCAGCAAGGCCTGCGCGGTGATCGACTCCGTGATGGACCTGGATTACCCCTCCGGCTCGATCAGTTTCGGCGGGGCCGACCAGATTATCGCCTTCATCACCGACAACGAGCTGGAGCTGGAATGGATCCTGGAAACCCATGTGCATGCGGATCACCTGTCTGCCGCGCCCTATATCCAGCAGCGGCTGGGCGGCAAGATCGCCATCGGTTTCAACATCTCAGTCGTCCAGAGCACCTTTGGCCCGATATTCAACGCCGGGCCGGGCTTCGCCCGCGACGGTTCCCAGTTCGATGTGCTGCTGCGAGATGGCGACCCAATACAGATCGGCCAGTTGGCCGGCGTCGCAATGCACACGCCGGGCCACACCCCGGCGTGCATGACCTACGTCTTTGGTGATGCGGTGTTTGTCGGCGACACCCTGTTTATGCCTGATGGCGGTACCGCCCGGGCAGACTTCCCGGGCGGTGACGCCGGGGTTCTCTACCAGTCCATCCAGCGCATCCTCGCGCTACCGGGTGAGATGCGGATATTTGTCTGCCATGACTACATGCCGGACGGTCGTGCCCTGGAGTACGAAACAACCGTTGCCGCCGAGCGCCAGGCCAACATCCACGTACATGAGGGGGTCAGTGAATCCGCCTTCGTCGCAATGCGCAGCGCCCGCGATGCGACACTGGGGATGCCTAGCCTCATCCTGCCGTCACTCCAGGTCAATATGCGCGGGGGGCATTTTCCGCCGGCCGACCAGAACGGCCAGTTGTATCTCAGGCTGCCGATCAACGCCTTTGGCGGGGCGGACATTGCCGCGCTGACTGTCAGGGAAGAGCAGTGATGGCTGAGATAAAAAGGGTAA
This sequence comes from uncultured Gammaproteobacteria bacterium, assembly GCA_963792815.1. GTDB lineage: Bacteria > Pseudomonadota > Gammaproteobacteria > Pseudomonadales > Halieaceae > JARRPM01. Next base: position 83,277 of record CAWBXR010000021.1, on the reverse strand, counting down.
GCAAAGAGTTCTCCGTTTCCGCGCAGATCACCGCAGAGGAAGTGCGGGAACTGGCAGACCAGGGTGTCCGTTCACTGATCTGTAACCGCCCCGACGGCGAGGGTGCGGACCAGCCCAATGTCACGGAAATAGAAACCGCCGCCGCCGATGCGGGCATGGTCCTGGCCTACCTGCCGATAGTCTCGGGCAAATTCAGCGGCAAGGATGTCAGTGACTTCCTCGCCGCATTGCAGCGGCTGCCCGCCCCCGTCCACGCCTACTGTCGCACCGGCACCCGCTCGATCACCCTGTGGGCCCTGGGCCAGCGCAGGCTGGGCACTGACACGCAGGAATTGCTGGATCTGGCCAGCACCCAGGGCTACGACCTCAGCAGTGCACTGGCCACCGGGGAAGCAGCCCATGTGCGCCCGGCCAATGCCGCCAGTTACGACATCCTGATAGTGGGTGCAGGGGCCGCGGGCATAGCCGCCGCCTCCAGCCTGCTCGCAAGGGTCAAGCACCTGTCAATTGCTATAGTGGATCCCGCAGAAGTCCACTACTACCAGCCCGGTTGGACCCTCGTCGGGGCCGGTGTTTTCAAACAGCGCGATACGGTCAAGACCATGGCCTCGCTCATTCCCGAGGGCGTGGAGTGGATCAAGGCGGCGGTGGGCGCATTTGACCCCGACAACAACCGGGTCACCCTCGAGGATGCCCGACCGGTCTATTACGAGCGACTGATCGTAGCGCCGGGGATCAAGCTGGACTGGCACGGCATAGAAGGCCTTACCGAAACCCTGGGACACAACGGTGTCACCTCCAACTATCGCTACGACCTCGCGCCCTACACCTGGCAACTGGTGAGTAAACTGCAACGCGGGCGCGCCGTATTCACCCAACCGCCGATGCCGATCAAGTGCGCCGGAGCGCCGCAGAAGGCCCTGTACCTGTCAGCCGACCACTGGAAGCGCAGCGGCGCCCTGGCCAATGTTGAGATCGATTTTTTCAACGCCGGCGAGGTGCTGTTCGGGGTGAAAGAGTATGTCCCCGCACTGATGGAATACATCCAGCGCTACTGCGCCAAACTCCACTTCCGCCACCGGCTGGTGAAGATCGACGGCGATGCCAAAAAAGCGTGGTTTGAGAACACCGACGCCGAGGGTGCAAAAAGCCTGGTGGAAACAGACTTCGACATGATCCATGTCTGCCCGCCCCAGTGCGCACCGGACTTTGTCCGCAGCAGCCCCCTGGCCGATGCGGCGGGCTGGGTGGATGTTGACCAGAACACCCTGCGCCACAAGCGCTACGCCAACGTCTGGGGCCTGGGCGACGCCATGAACGCCCCCAATGCCAAGACCGCGGCAGCGGCCAGGATGCAGGCGCCTATCGTGGCCAACAATCTGCTGGAAGACATCGGGCTGGTCACGGGCATCGCCCATTACAACGGCTATGGCTCATGCCCGCTGACGGTTGAGCGCGGCAAGATCGTGCTTGCGGAGTTCGGCTATGGCGGCAAGTTGTTGCCGAGTTTTCCCCAATGGGTTATTAATGGGCAGAAACCGTCACGCCTGGCCTGGATCCTGAAGGAAAAAATCCTGCCACCCGTGTACTGGAAAGCAATGCTTAAAGGCAGGGAGTGGATGGTGGATCCAGCACAGGCTAAATCGGGGACACCATCGACTTGAAGCCAAGCCTGTCGCGATTACTTCCCGCTCTGGAGTGGGGCCGGGAGTACCATCGCGGCTTCCTGGCCAGCGACCTGCTGGCCGCGGTCATCGTCACCATCATGCTCATTCCCCAGTCCCTGGCCTATGCCCTGCTGGCGGGCTTGCCGGCGGAGATGGGCCTCTATGCAAGCATCCTGCCGCTGATTGCCTACGCCCTGTTCGGCACCAGCCGGACCCTGTCGGTGGGACCGGTGGCGGTCGCCTCCCTGATGACAGCCACCGCCGTGGGCAAGATAGCCGCGGTCGGTACCCTCGATTACGCCACCGCGGCCATCGCCATGGCGATGATCTCGGGCCTGATGCTGCTGCTCATGGGCGCTGCTGCGCTTCGGTTTCCTCGCCAACTTCCTGTCGCACCCGGTGGTCTCGGGGTTCATCACTGCCTCGGGCATCATCATCGGGCTGAGCCAGTTGCGCCACATACTGGGCATTGATGGCCATGGCGACACTATTGTCGAACTGCTATCGAGTCTCGCGCACAATATTGCGAACATCAATGGCGTGGCCACGGCCACCGGCCTCGCCGCTATCGGCTTCCTGTTATGGTCCCGCAGGGGGCTGGCACCACTGCTGTTGCGCCTTGGCCTCGCCGCCAGGACGGCGGCAGTTGTAGCCAAGGCAGGCCCGGTGTTCGCCATCCTGGCAACAACCCTGGCCAGCTGGTACTGGGACTTTGGCCAGCGGGGGGTTGCCCTGGTGGGCGAGGTACCCCGCGGGCTTCCGTCCCTGGGCATCCCCTCCTTCGATATGGGCCTTTGGTCAGACCTGGCTGTGTCGGCACTGCTGATATCGATCATCGGCTTCGTCGAATCCGTCTCGGTGGGCAAGACCCTGGCGGCCAAGCGCCGCCAGCGAATCGATCCCAACCAGGAACTCATCGCACTGGGAGCGGCCAACGTCGCCTCGGGGGTGTCGGGCGGCTTCCCGGTTACCGGCGGATTCTCCCGCTCGGTGGTCAATTTCGACGCCGGGGCCGAAACCCCTGCCGCCAGCATCTTTGCCGCCGTGGGTATCGCCCTGGCCGCGCTTTTATTGACGCCGGTGTTGTTCTTCCTGCCCAAGGCCACCCTGGCGGCCACCATCATCGTGGCGGTGACAACCCTGATCGACCTGCATGTCATCCGGCGGGCCTGGGAATATTCCCTGTCGGATTTCATCGCGGTTGTCACGACGATCCTGGCCACCCTGCTGTTCGGTGTGGAACTGGGTGTGCTCGCAGGCATCCTGTCCTCCATCGGCCTGCATCTTTACAAGACCACCCGGCCCCACATCGCTGTGGTGGGTGCGATAGCAGGGACCGAGCACTTTCGCAACATCGAGCGGCACAATGTCATCACCCACCCGAATATCGTCTCACTGCGGGTGGACCAGAGCCTTTACTTCGCCAATGCCAGTTACCTGGAGGACTACATCTACCAGCTTATCGCGGAGGTGGAGGGGCTGGAGCATGTGATACTGCAGTGCACCGCGGTCAACGAGATCGACCTCAGCGCCCTGGAGGCCCTGGAAGCCATCAACCACCGCCTGCGGGAGCAGGGACTGACCCTGAACCTCAGCGAGGTGAAAGGTCCGGTAATGGATGCGCTGCAGAAGTCCGACTTCCTGAAGCACCTCAGCGGCAAGGTATACCTCACCCACCACCAGGCGGTGAAAGACCTGAAGCTGGACGAGATCGAGCCCTATATTATCTAGGGCGCGCTGATCGGTGGCGAATGGCGCTGGAAATACCCGTGTTCGAGAAAGAACAGCACCTGCGCGATCACCTCGTCGTCCCACATCATGAAGGTATGGCCGACCGGCATTTCCAGAAAGTCCATCATGCCCGGGACAATGGTTTCCGCCACGGCCACGGTGCCGTCGCTGGGACCATCGGGCAGCCCGGGCAGGAACGGCAGCCAGTTTGAGGTGCCGGCGATAACGCCGAGCTGGAAGTTGACCCGCCCCAGCCGGCGCGGCACCGAGGAGCTCGGTGGTACCCAACTGCGCCACGGCCTCGGGCATGAACATCTCAAGTACTGCCGTGGAATCGGCGTAGTCAGCCAGCTGGCTACCACCGTTGGGCGGCCCCAGCATGACTACCCGGTGCAGTCCGGGAATATCCTGTCGCTGCACATACTCCCGGACCAGAATGCCCCCCAGGGAATGGGTGACAAAATCGACCTGCGCCAGGCCCAGAGTCTCGGCAGGCTGCAAGGCTTTGCTCCACGGCCAGTACTGCCAGTTCCGGCACCGGGTGGTCCAGCGAGGGGTAGGTCAGGTTGACGACCTGGTAGCCGCTCTCCTCGAGTTGCCACTGCAGGGCCTTCATGGACAGGCGATGAACGCCACAGTCCGTGCAGCAGCACGACGCAGGTCCTGTGGGCGCTCCAGATCGTCCCTGGCAGCCGCGGCATAAGGTGAAGAAAGGCCGACCAACAGCGACAGGAGCAGCGCGAAGACGCCCGTATTCAATCGGCGTGTCCAACCTTTAGCGTCAACAATCGTCAATGCCATCAGGCTCTGTTCTTGAGAGGTGATCAGTAGTTTCTGCGCTCCTGCCCGCGCTGCCAGATCCTGAGAAAGGCTTTCTCCAGCGCCCCCTCGGCGGCGAAGCCAAGCTTTTCCTGCCAGTTTTTCTTCTGCACGAACTTCACCTCGAAGACGTCCCAGTCCGCCAGTCGGCCCTGTACCAGGGCGTCGCTGGTCTGTAATTCGTCGACCAGGCCGACTTCCAGCGCATCCTGGCCATACCAGATCTCGCCGGTGGCTACTTTATCGATGTCGACGCTGGGGCGATTCGCACTTACAAATTTCTTGAACAGGGTGTGGGTTTCTTCCAGTTCCTCGGCGAACTTTTCCCGACCCTTGTCGGTGTTCTCTCCAAATACCGTCAGGGTGCGCTTGTACTCCCCGGCGGTGAACAGCTCAAAGTCGATATCGTTCTTCTTCAGCAGGCGGTGGAAGTTGGGTAGTTGTGCCAGTACGCCGATAGAGCCGATCACTGCGAACGGCGCTGCGACGATGCGGTTGGCGACACAGGCCATCATGTAGCCGCCGCTGGCGGCCACCTTGTCCACAGCTATCGTCAGCGGTACGCCCGCATCCCGGATACGCTTCAGCTGGCTTGCGGCAAGGCCATAGCCGTGTACCATGCCGCCGGGACTCTCGACCCGAACCAGCACCTCGTCACCCTCCCCTACCTGGGGCAATAGCGCTGAAATTTCCTCGCGCAGGTGGTCGGTTGCGCTGGCCTTCATATCACCGTCAAAGTCCAGCACATAAAGCCTCTTGCGCCGCGCGTCATCATCGCCCGCTCCCTTGCCGCGCTTTTTCTTTTCTGCCTTTGCCCTGGCCTTGTCAGCTTTCTTCTCTTCTTTAAGCTGGGCTTTAAGCAGCGCCGGCTCGGTTACTATGTGATTAATGTGATGGCCGATATTGCGATACTTCTCATTGATATCGCGCACCTCGATATGGCCTTCCTGTTGCTCCGACTTCTGCCTCTGGCCAATCGCCACCATACCGGCGACAAGCAGCAGTATCGCTGCGACGAAAGTGACTGCCTGGGCGAGGAAAAGCCCATATTCATAGATATATTCCAAAACGCTAACTCCAGGATTTACGGTAAGTGAGGCCTGCCGAGCTGGTCGACATAGTGCCGGATCAATTGGCCAGCTACAGACGAGGGCAGGCGGAATCATCGGCAACTCGCGGTAGTGGAACCATTGGGCGTCGGCTATTTCAACCTGGTCGCAGACAATGTCTCCACCGGCGTAGTCGGCGAAGAAACCCAGCATCAGCTGGTTGGGGAAAGGCCAGGACTGGGACTGGAAATAGCGCAGGTTATCAACTTCCACGCCGACCTCCTCCCGCACTTCACGCACCAGGGTTTCCTCGACGGTCTCTCCCGCCTCGATGAACCCTGCCAGGGTGCTGTACATGGGGCCGGGGAAATTGACGTTGCGGGCCAGCAATAATTCCTCCCCGCGGGTGACCAGCACGATGGCGCAGGGCGCGATACGCGGAAAATTGACGGTGCCGCAGGGTTCACAACGCATGGCCCTTTCCTGCGCATCTACGAGCATTTTCTGGCCGCAACGGCCACAAAACTGGTGATCGCGCTCCCAGTCGAGCAGCTGGGCGGCCCTGCCGGCCAGGGCGAACAGGCGTTCATCGACCCTTCCCAGGATATGGTAGAGGTTGCCTCGCTGGTACTGCAGCGGATCGACTTCCTCCACCTCATCTATTTCCAGCACGTAACAGGGGCGCTCGCGCCAGTAGCCCAGGAACTGACGGCGCAATATGCGCCAGCCATGGCCCTCTAGCTGACCCCGATCGATCAGGCACACCTCGGTGGCACGCATATCGCTGAGCAAGTCGCCGCGCTGGAAGATGATATGCAGCTCATCGTCCGCACTTGGGGGTTGTATATGATCTGGCCGAAACACTGTCCTGAAATCCACCGGCTGAAGGACCGGCTATAGTAAGCCCGCCCCCCGCGAGGGGCAAGCGTTGAGGAAAGCTTCGAAAACTCGCGGGCAATCACGTAGAATGCCGGCGTTATCCAGAGGGTATTACCCGTCATGAGCGACACAACTGCCAACGCCGTGTGGATGAATTTCCTCGGATCCTCACCCTCGTGGTACAAAAAAACCATACTCGTATTCCTGCTGCTCAATCCACTGGCGCTATACCTGCTCGGCCCATTTGTCACCGGCTGGATGCTGATCGGCGAGTTTATTTTCACCCTGGCACTGGCGCTGCGCTGCTATCCCCTGCAACCCGGGGGCCTGCTGGCCATCGAGGCGATAGTCATGGGCATGACCTCGCCCCAGATGGTGTTCGAAGAAACCGCCGCCAATTTCGAGGTGATCCTGCTGCTGATGTTCATGGTGGCCGGCATTTATTTCATGAAAGAGCTGCTGCTGTTTGTGTTCACCCGCATCCTGTTGAACGTGCGCTCCAAGGTGTCCTTGTCCCTGTTATTCTCCCTGGTGGCGGCCTTTCTGTCCGCGTTTCTCGATGCGCTCACGGTAACTGCGGTGCTGATCAGTGTAGGCGTCGGTTTTTACTCGGTGTATCACAAGGTGGCATCTGGCAAGCTCCACGCCCACGAGGAACACGATCACTCCGTTGACGACGGCGTTCACGACCTGCACCGGGAAGACCTGGAAGACTTTCGCGCCTTTTTACGCAGCCTGCTGATGCACGGGGCAGTCGGCACCGCCCTGGGTGGCGTGTGCACGCTGGTTGGGGAACCCCAGAACCTGCTGATCGCCACCGTGGCGCAGTGGGATTTTCTCGAGTTCTTCATCATCATGGCCCCCGTAAGTATGCCCGTGCTGGTCGCAGGCTTGCTCACCTGTTACCTGCTGGAAGCCAGCGGCAAGTTCGGCTATGGGGCCAAGTTGCCTCCCCGGGTGCGTGAGGTTCTGGTTGAATTCCAGGCGGAGCAGGAAACACACCGCAACAAACGCTCCAATGCCCGGCTGGCGGTACAGGCCGTCGTTGCCGTGATCCTGGTTGCCGGCCTGGCTTTTCACCTGGCGGCGGTGGGGTTGATCGGGCTGATGGTGATCGTATTGCTGACGGCGTTCAACGGTGTGGTCGAGGAACACCAGTTGGGCCACGCCTTTGAGGAAGCCCTTCCCTTCACCGCACTGCTGGTGGTGTTTTTCGCCATCGTGGCGGTGATTCACGACCAGCACCTGTTCACCCCGGTGATTGACGCGGTGCTGGCGATGCAGTCGGATGTTCGGCCCGCCATGTTTTTCCTGGCCAACGGCCTGCTGTCGATGATCAGTGACAACGTGTTTGTCGCCACCGTGTACATCAATGAGGTTAAAGCTGCCCTGGATGCCGGCACTATCAGCCGTCAGGAATTCGACCACCTGGCTGTGGCGATAAACACCGGCACCAACTTGCCAAGTGTCGCCACACCCAATGGCCAGGCCGCATTCCTGTTCCTGCTGACCTCGGCACTGGCGCCGCTTATTCGCCTGTCCTACGGACGCATGGTGATAATGGCCCTGCCCTACACTTTGGTAATGGGCGGCGTTGGCCTGGCCTGCGTGGCGCTGTTTCTCTAGAGCGGGTCCCGGGCGCCCTCGGCCAGCTCACGCCAGAGAACGCGACCGCCATTGCTGGCGGCAATCGCCTCCAGCTGCGCCGCATGGGCAGCCTGCTCCTGCTCCGTGGCCCTGATTACCGGCAGGGGTTGGCGGTCTGCGCTGAGTCGTTTGATCTGCTGGCTGCCGGGACCGCCGTCGCCGGTGTTGGCGGTGGCATCCGACAACTGGAAAGTGGTCTGGCCGCCGGTCATGGCCAGGTAGACATCGGCCAGAATCTCCGCATCCAGCAGGGCGCCGTGCAGGTCGCGCTGGGAGTTGTCCACATCGTAGCGCTGGCACAGTGCATCCAGGTTGTTGCGCTGGCCCGGGTGCTTGGCACGCGCCATCACCAGGGTATCGACCACCTCGCAAATCTCCCTGATTGCCGGGTACTGCCCCGGCATACGCTGTAACTCGGCGTCGAGGAAACCCAGGTCAAAGGGTGCGTTGTGAATTATCAGCTCGGCGCCGCTGATGAACTCGACAAAATCCGCGGCGATGCGGGCAAACAGCGGCTTGTCATCGAGGAACTCATTGGTGATGCCATGCACCTCGATGGCGCCCTGGTCAATTTCCCGCTCCGGCTTGATGTACTGGTGGTAGTGGCTGCCGGTCAGCTTGCGGTTGACCAGCTCGACACAGCCGATTTCGATGATGCGATGCCCCTGGGAGGATTCCAGTCCGGTGGTTTCCGTATCCAGTACAATCTGTCTCACGCGCCCACCCTGCTCAGGCCAAGCTCGTCGATACCGCGATTGGCCAGCTGGTCCGCTATCTCGTTCTCCCGGTGACCGCTGTGACCCTTGACCCAGTGCCACTCAACCTGGTGACGCTGGTTCTGCTCATCCAGTGCCTGCCACAGGTCCACGTTCTTGACGGGCTTGCGTCCCGCCGTCTTCCAGCCCTTCTGTTTCCAGTTGGCCAACCAGCTGGTTATACCGTTTCGCACGTAAACCGAATCGGTCGTCACCGCGACCGCGCAGGGCTCACGCAGTGCCCGCAGGCCCTCGATGGCGGCCTGCAGCTCCATGCGGTTATTGGTGGTCTGGGCTTCGCCGCCATGCAGAGTGCGTTCCACACCCTTGCAACGCAGCAGTACGCCCCAGCCGCCGGGGCCTGGGTTGCCGCGACACGCCCCGTCGGTAAACATTTCAACCTGTTTCAAGCGCTATTGTCCCTCTGAGAGTTTCTGTTGTTGGGGCGTCCCGGCCCTGGTCGGCCGGAAAGGTGAGGGCGCCGGTGCGGACGCCGGCTTCGGCACGAGCCCGATCAAACGCTCCCGCCGCAGCTGCCATTGCCGCCGCGGCCTGTGCACCGCAGATACATGCTTGATCGCGTGCACAATATACAGCCCGCCCCCCGGCAGGTTATGGCGATTGCTCCAGTTATCCAGCCGCATCAACCAGCGACGCAATGCACCGCGGCCGGCCAGAGGCACTGCACCGAGCCGGGTGGCTTCCTGCACCTCGCATCCCAGCAGGTGCAACCAGTCCGTCAGGCGGCTTTCGCTGACCCCTTTGTGTCCGTGCCAGAGCGACCTCCGGCTGATCCCGCGCAGGCGCGCAGCAAAGCCGAGCAGGCTGTGGGGATTGAAGCCGACAATAATCATCTGGCCCTGGGGAGTCAGTACCCGCTGCATCTCCCGCAGCACCTGGTGGGGGTTCTCGGCGAAATCAAGGGTATGGTGCGCGATCAGCGTGTCGATGCTGTCGCTTTCCAGCGGCAGTTCGTCCGCCAGGGCAAGCAGGCCGACCTGCTCTCCGGGGCGTTGCGCAGCATATATCCGGTGGTTGATCGGGCTGGCGGCGAACAGGGCGTGGCCGCGGGTGCAGCCTGTCTGCAGCAGGTGGTAGCCAAATGCGGTGTCGAGAATGCCGTCCACTGCCTTGCGGGTGCCAGCCAGCAGGTATTGCCCCTTGTCACGGGCATACCAGGATTCCAGTTCCGTCAAGATGTCGATACACTCACCTGCCTGTGCAAGACCGGTAGCCCCATGTACGAGTGCCCACCGGCTGTCGTGATAGCAAGCAGCCATGGTACTGCATTTCGGTGGGATTGGAACGCCGCCATGCCCCGGTGGCTGCCAGCGGCGCGGGCCCCTGAGCAAGCTTTGATCATGTTTATGGCGCCCCAGGGGAGATAAAAGCTGGACTAAGCTCACCCACGGGCTAGACTTTGTCTGAGGGTTAGGCGGGATCTCCACAGTGCGGAGCACCCTGGGTTTGACGGATCAGCTATTGCAGCTCCTTTCAAAAGAGAACTAGAAAAACAATATATATCATGAAGTTGCATGCCATACTTATTGTATTTTGTGGAGCCATAAGCCTGTGCGGTTGCCAGTCCGTGGGAGGAACAGGCGGCACCCCGCCGACTGTTTCAGCCCTGGCCCAGCAGAGCCTGCATCCCAGCACACCCGCCCCGGGCAGGCAAGTTAACTGGTCAGTCAGTACACCCCGGCACAGCCCTGCGCCAACAGACGACACCCAGGCCGACTTATGGGATCGCATTCGCTCCCATCTGAGCTGGCAGGACATTGAGGATCCGCGGGTGGACAGAGCCCGGGATAACTACCTGAAGCAACATAATTACATGCCGCTGCTGTCCGAGCGGGGCTCGCTCTACCTGTATTACATAGTGGAGGAGGTTCAACGGCGCGACCTGCCGGTGGAACTGGCCCTGGTGCCAATGGTCGAGAGCACCCTGGACCCTTTCGCCTACTCCTCCGGGTCCGCGGCCGGGCTGTGGCAGATCATGCCCGCAACCGGCGAACATCTCGGGCTGCAGCAGGACTGGTGGTTTGACGGCAGGCGCGCGGTGCGCGATTCGACCCAGGTGGCCCTTGATTACCTCGAGACCCTGTACGAAAAGTTCGATAACGACTGGCTGCTGGCCCTGGCGGCCTATAACGCCGGTGAGGGCCGCGTTGCCCGCGCCCAGCTGGAAAACGAGAAAAAGGGCCTGCCTACCGATTACTGGTCCCTCGACCTGCCCCGGGAGACACGGCGCTATGTGCCCAGGGTGCTGGCCCTGACCCAGATCGTCGCCGAGTCAGATTCGCTCGATGTTGAGATCCCGCCGCTGCCCAACGAGCCGGCCTTTGAAGTGGCTGAACTCAACGGGCAGATAGAGTTGGCGCGGGCGGCGGAGCTGGCGGATATCAGCCTGGAGACGCTCAGGGAACTCAACCCCGGCCAGTTGCGCTGGGCCACCGCGCCCGGCCGGCCCCAGGAGCTGCTGGTTCCACTGGGAATGGGGTCCCGCCTGGAGCAGGAAATCGCCCAGCTGACGCCGGCGGAACGGGTGCGCTGGCGTTACTACTACATCAAGCCCGGCGATAACCTGGTCACGATCGCGAAGAAATTCCGCACCGACGCGGGCCTGCTGCGCAGGGTCAACGGCATCAGCGGTAGCAACATTCGAGCCGGCAGCACCCTGATGATCCCCAGCAGCGATTGGACCCAGGGGCTGGACCTGGCCGTCGCACCCGTGGCGGAGCCGATCGGCTACAAAGTCAGGCGGGGCGATTCGCTTGCCCGTATCGCCGGTAAGTACAAGGTAAGCGTGGACGATATCGTGGCATGGAATGCCCTGGACCCGCGCAAATACCTGCAGCCCGGACAGACCCTGAAGCTCCATATCGGCGGCCAGTGAGGCCCGCCAGCGGCTCTTGCGTATTCCCCTGTAACACCCGATGAGCAACAGCGAGCCCTGCCAGACGCCTTTCGGCGAGTTCCACCTGGGTCGCTACCCAGCCCGCCGGGATGAACCCCTGCAGGCCTGGTGCGCGGCGGACATCCTGCTACTGGAAGAAATCCACAGGTGCGGCACGCCGGGGCCCGATATACTCGTCGTGAACGACGAACAGGGTGCGCTGTGCGTTGCCCTGCAGCCTCGCGAGCTCTGGACTGATTCTGCGTTGACGGCTCTCGCCGTGAACCACAACCTGGCCCGCAATCAGCGAGCCGCGGTTGCGGTGACATGGAGCACTGACCAGCCCGCCGCCGGTGCGGCGCTAGTCGCCCTGAGAATTCCCAAGCAACTGCCCTACTTCCAATACCAGCTGGCAGTACTTTCGCGCCTGCTCGCACCGGGTACGAGGGTATTGGCCGCCGGTATGGACAAGCATCTCTCACCGCGGGTTGCAGCACTGCTGGAACAATACATCGGGCCCACCGAACGGCATCGCGGCCAGCGCAAGGCACGCCTGTTCAGTGCGTGCAGGGACGACCGGAGAGGGCCTGCTGCCGCGCCACCCTCCAGCTACTACAGCGAAGCGCTGGCAGGCGAGCTACAGTCGCTGCCCAATGTGTTCAGCCAGGACCGGCTGGACGGCGGCAGCCACCTGTTGCTCGAGCAAATGCCGGCCCTGGCGCCAGCATCGCTGGTGGTGGACCTGGCCTGCGGCAACGGTGTGCTCGGTCTCAGCGCTTTTCGGCGGGGGCTGGCCAGCGAGGTGCTCTTTGCCGACGAGTCGGCTATGGCGATGGCCTCGGCGCGGGCGAACGCCACCCGCCTGTTTCCGGCCGACAGCGCAAGGTTTGCCTTCCACCAGGGCGATGGCCTGGCAAACTATGCGGGTGCGGCGGCGGGGCTTATCCTGTGCAACCCGCCATTTCACCTGAATCACGTGGTGGACGAGTATGCCGGCCGGCGCCTGCTGGAACAGTGTGCCAGGCACCTGCAGCCCGGGGGGCGCCTGTGCATCGTGGCCAACCAGCACCTCGACTACCTGCCCACCCTGCGGCGCCATTTCAACCAGGTGGACAGGCTCGCCCGCGACCGGCGTTTTATCGTCTGGCTGGCCCGGCTCGATTGAGCGCCACCCGCGGTGCGATCACTGCTGCAGCAGTTCGTCCACCAGGGCTGACACGGCTGCTGTCGCCAGGCCCGTGCGCTGGTGGTGGAACAGGTCGGTGACTTCACTCAGCTGGCTGTTGATCTCGACGGTGGTCGCCCCCGCAGCGAGAGCGTGCCGAACAAAACCCGCCGCCGGGTAGACCAGCCCCGAGGTGCCGATAGCGACGAACAGGTCGCAATCCGCCAGGCGCATCTCGATAGCGTCCATGTGATAGGGAATTTCCCCGAACCAGACCACATCGGGGCGCAACTGTCCGCTGGCGCCGCAGGCCGGGCAAGTGCTGCTACCGTCAAACTCTCCCCCGGCGCGCATGCTGAGCTCACAGGCAGTGCAAGACATGGCCAGCAACTCGCCATGCATGTGGCATACCTGGCTGCTGCCACCTCGCTCGTGCAGGTCGTCGACGTTCTGGGTAACCAGGAATACCTCCCCCGGAAAATCCCGCTGCAACCGGGCGAGGGCCTTGTGCGCCGCGTTCGGTTGTGCCCGGGTCAGCTGCGTGCGGCGCGCGTTGTAAAAGCGGTAAACCAGGGCCGGGTCACGCCTGAATGCCTCGGGGGTGGCGATGTCCATGGGGTTGTGGCGCTCCCACAAACCATCTGCATCGCGAAAGGTCGGCACCCCCGACTCGGCGGAAATCCCGGCGCCGGTGAGTACGACTACCCTGCCAATATATCTGCCTTGAAAATAGGGCATTGGCTCTTACTCCCTCGCCTCGAGATCGAGTTCCTTCATATGGTACAGCTGTCCCACACTGGTAAAGTACAGGGCGCAGCAAATCGCCTCCCGGCCCAGCTCGCTCAGCGCCTGGCGGTAGCGCAACAGTTGCCCGCGATACTCCCGCCCCTGGCGAACGCAAAATTCCTCCAGTGTTTCGCCTGCTGCCGGACGGCTGTTCTTGTAATCGATCAGCCAGCGAACATCGTTGGAGGGATCCACAAAGCTGCGGTCTATCACCAGGTCCTCGACCCGCCCGGTAGCCGGGTCGACCCGGCTCAGCGGCCATTCGCTGCGCGACTGGCGATGCCTGTTCGACAGAATCCACCTGCCCTCCCCATCCGGTGCCAGGGTAGTGGCGAGCGCCCGTTCCAGCGCAGCCTGGGCATGGTCCAGGGCCTGACCCCAGAGCCCCAGTTCAGACAGCGCCGCACGCCAGCGCGCTTTATCGCTCTGGTCCAGCGCATTGGGAAGCTCTTCGCGCCGGGACAGTTCGTCCAGCGCCATATGTACCACCGTGCCCACACAGCGCTCGGGGTAGTTATCGCTCCGCGGCGGAATATTGGCGTCCTCGTCGCCCGCAGGGACGGGTGCCGCAAGCCCGGCGGGCGCGGCGCGCGTTTGCAGGCGCAGTAGCGGTCTGCCGGACACAGGCGACGCCTCCCGGGCGGGAGCCGGGTCCGCCTCGTGCAGGGTCATCTCCTGCCGGAAGCTTTCCCAGATCGGCCGCAGCAGGCTGCGCCCCGTCGGGGGCTTCAGGTCACCGCTGCGCTCAGGCTGCAGGCTCGCACTCAGCACCAGTTGCCTGATCGCGCGGGTCGCGCCAACGTATAGCAGGCGTGTACCTTCCAGCTGGCTCTTGTCCTTGCGCAATTTGTCCAGGTAGTTATAGAGCGTGGGCGCACCCTTTTCACTGTGATCATCCGCCGCCAGCAGGAAACTGCGTTCGCCCCCCGGGCCGGTGTGCTCGTCCCATAGCAACAGTTCGCGATCGTCGACCCGCGATGACCTGGCCAGCTGGGGAATAAACACGCAGTCGAATTCCAGCCCCTTGGCCTTGTGCAGGGTCATGATCTGCACCTTGCTCTGCGACTCGCCGCCGTTCATGAACTGTTTTTCCAGGCGCGCCTGCAGCCACTGGACATCGAGCCCGCGACCCTCGTGCTCCGCCTGCTCCAGCAGTTGGAAAAAACTCTCCGCGTCGATCAGCGCCGCACTGTCCGCAGCGGTAGCCGGGCCGCCCAGGTCCAGCCAGGCTCGCTCGATCCAGGCCCGCAACCCCAGGCGGTCCCGTTTCTGCCGCGCGCGTTGCAGTGGACCCAGTAGAGCCTCGACCCGACGCCTGCCATCCGCTGACAGGGTTTGCCGCAAAGCACTGTCCTGCAGCGCACTCCACAGCGGGGTATAGCGGGGGCTATCGCCCCACCGGCCAAGCTGAAGCAGGTCCGCGAGGCAGAGGCCGCACCAGGGGGCCCGCAGCAGCGCCATCCAGGCGAGTCGATCCGCATCGCATGCCAGAGCCCGACACAGGGTCACGAGGTCGCCGACCAGCGTAGAGCGGGCGAGGCTATCCATAGCCTGCGCCGTATAGGGAATCGATAGTTTGCGCAGGCCGCTGATGACTGGCTGCAGATGAGTCCGGCTGCGCCCCAGCACGGCAATGCTGGTGCAGCCCGGGTCGGCCCAGGCAGCGGCAATCTGTGCGCAGACGAAAGCGATCTCCTGCTGTGTGGCGTCGTCTCCCTGAAAAGCGTGCAGTTCGACAGCGGGTGCGCTGCCCGCGGCGCGCACCGGCGCCGCGGGGGTGAAGCGCACCCTGCCCCGGTTGATATCATCTGTGGCGGGAAAGGCCGCCGCAAAACTGGCGTTAACCCACTCCACCAGGCCCGCATCCGAGCGGAAGTTACAGCGCAGTTGGAGGTGTTCCAGCCGGACGCCATTAAAACCTTCCAGTCGCGCCTTGAGGAACAGGCCCACGTTGGCCCCCCTGAAACCGTAGATGGACTGCATGCCGTCGCCGACAATCATCACCGTGCGCGGCGCCTGGGGGTTGTCCTGATTATGCTGGCCCCAGCCGCGGGTAAGGGCATGCACCAGGTCGTACTGATTGATCGCGGTATCCTGGAATTCATCTACCAGGATGTGCTCGATCTGGTAATCCAGCCGTAGCGCCAGTTCGGTAGGTGCCTCATCATCGCCGAGCGCCTGCAGCGCCGACAGGGCGACCTGGCTGTGATCTACCGCGCCCTCGCGCTGGAATACCAACAACAATTCCGCCGCCAGCTGCGGCAACAGGCGGGACAGATGAACCAGCAGCTGCCAGGATTCACTACCGGTGTCGATTGCAGGCAGGATGCTGATATCCGCCACCATCTGCTCCAGTCCGTCGAGCTGGGCCAGTTCCGCCAGGATGCCATTCAGTTGCGCCTTGCGTTCGGTTGGTAGGCCTTTGCCAGCAGGAAAGCCGATGGTTTTGTCCAGGCGCTTGCGCCAGGTGCCGGTATTGGTAAGCAGCATATTTCGCAGCGCGCGCCAGGCGACGATGTCACCGGGCTCGCTGCCGGGGAACGCACCCGGAGCAGCCCCGCCGAGATTGGCGGCGGCGTAACGCATCAGGTCCAGCAATTCGCCCTGGTAGGGGCCCAGCCGCTCCGCGAGTGTCGACAGCTCACCGCGCACCAGGTCCTGCACGGTCGCCACCAGGTAGGCCTCGGACGCGTCGGGGTTCCGGTGAACACCCACGTACTGGCGCCATTGGTCGCGCCGGGCCAGCATAGCCACCAACAGGCTTTGCAGGCGCTCCCAGTTGTTGTCGAAGTGCAACATCAGGGCTTTCATATCTGCCGCTGCCGCGTCCTGGTCATCGACCCGACGAAACAACTCCACAACAGCCTGCGCGTAGAGTTCACTAGCGTCATCCAGCAGGCTGGCCTGGCCGCCGAAGTCACTGAGTACCGGCATTTGCCGGGTAAGTCCTCCGCAGAAGCTGTCGATGGTTTTGATGTTAAGGCGGGAAATGTCCCGCACCAGCTGCCAGCTGCCGCGCTCATCCGCCACCAGCGCCTCCTGCGCCAGTTTCCGGGTGACCTGCTGGTGAGCAGTGTCGCAGGGCTCGTCGCGCTGGGCGGCGAGCAGCGCA
This sequence comes from uncultured Gammaproteobacteria bacterium, assembly GCA_963792815.1. Classification (GTDB taxonomy): domain Bacteria; phylum Pseudomonadota; class Gammaproteobacteria; order Pseudomonadales; family Halieaceae; genus JARRPM01. The sequence continues at coordinate 66,771 of CAWBXR010000021.1, read as the reverse complement.
ACCACCACCCTCTCGCGCATCTCTGCCGCGGCCTTGCGGGTAAAGGTGATGGCCAGAACCTGTTCGGGGCGCTCCACCCGGGACAGCAGGCGCAGGTACCGCTGGATCAGCAATTCGGTTTTACCGGAACCCGCCGGGGCACTGACGCAGAAACTGTGTGCGGGATCTATGGCGCGCCTGCGCTCGGCGGCATCGACGATACTCATACGGGCTCCGCCTCGGGCGCACCGATCCGACACAGCGGCTGCAAGCCGCACCAGTTGCAACTGGCGTTTGCCAGCGGGTCCACCCTGGCGTCCCCGGCCAGAAACTCGGCGGCCAGCCGTTCCAGGTTATCCCGCCAGCAGGCATTCAGCGACTCCCAATCGGTGGCGGGCATACGCTCCTGGACCGTTTTTTCAATATCCGTGGCGATACCGGGAGCGGCGGCGACCCGCCCCAGCCCCACAAACTTGCTGTCGCGCGGGCGCAGCTGGGCGAAGGCCAGCGCCGCGGCGGCGTCCGGCGCGGCAATACCATACAGCAGCAACTGGGGTTTGGCCGGGCGCTCCCCCAACCAGTCCTGCACCCGGCTGGCACCGGACTTGTAGTCAATAATTACCTGGGAGCCATCGGGGAGGCGGTCAATCCGGTCCACCCGAAGATTCAGTTTCAATTGGCCGAGAGCGAGGGCTATATCCTGCTCCCGCTGGGCCACCACAAATTCACCGCGCAGCTTCTCTATCGCCAGCCACTCCATTAGCAATCCCGCGAGGCGCTGTTCCTCCAGCTGCCAGTAGGCAGACCCGAGCAGGCGCCGGCGCCCGGCAGGAAACGCCGAGATCGCGCCCTGGACCGCGCCTGCCACTGCCTTTTCCTCGGCCGCATCGTCCAGCGCCACCAGGCTGCGGTGGTCGACAATCTCGCCCCACAGGCCATTCAGCGCATCGTGCAGCAGTGAACCACGGTCAGCCGGGGACAGCGCCAGGCTGAATTCGCCCAGGGGTTCAACCCGCAATCGCCGCTTGGCGAAGGCCCGGAACGGGCATTGGGACTGGTCTTCCAGCAGACCGCTGCCCCCGCCGACGCCGGCGGCCTCGTCCGCCGCCAGGGGCGGCGCCCACTCGTCGACCAGCTGCTCCAGCTTGTGCTGCTGCCGGTGGTGCAGCCAGCGGCTATCGACCGCGGGCGCGGGGACTTCCGTTGCGAGAACAAAGCCCTCCAGCAGTGCGCTTGGCATCTCCGGTACATCGTCCAGCTGGCGGCAAAAGCTGGCGTGCAGCACCGGCGTCGAGCGGGTGTACTGCTCGAGCAGGCCGGCGGCAAACGCCCACTCGCGCTCCGCGGTGGCGTGGGGCATCTGCAGTCGCCGCTGCAACGACTGGGGTATGAAGGGGCTGGGGCGAGCAGGAGCGGGCCAGCGGCCGGCCTGCATGCCACACAGCCAAAGCTGGTCGAACGCCAGGCCGGCGGCCTCCAGCGGGCCCAGCACCTGCACGCTGCTGTCCGCGGTCTGGGGCTGTGACATTTGCCGGGCGCAGCTGCTGCGCAGCAGGGCCAGCGCCCGGCTGAAATCCAGCGGCTCACAGACCGCATCGTAACGGCGAAACTCATCAAGGGTGCGGTACCACAACTCCACCTGCTGGAATTCCAGCGAATCCAGTGGCCCGCTGCCGGGCCATCCCCAGACCGACAGCACTGTGCAAAAATGCTCTATCCAGGCTGACGGCAAGTGTCGCTGGCGCAACTCGCGCAGGGTTGAGATCTGCAGCAGATGCCGTCCCAGCGACAGTCCCTTGTCCTGCCCGAGCCTGACATCACTGGCTGCGTGGCGCAGGTCGACAGTATCGAGTTCCTCCCGGCCGGCGTCGAACAGCCTGTTTACGAAGCAACTGGCCAGGGGCGTAGCGGCATCCGGCAGGTCCAGGAAACGTGAACGGAGCAGCGCCTGCACCGCCGCAACCGTCGTTCTCGGGCCCGCCAATGCCAGCGCCGCCAGCGCGTCGCGGGCCACCGGTGTCCGGTCCAGCGCAATACCGGTGGAGAAATTCACCGGCAGGCTGGCGTAGTTCTCGCCCAGGCAGTCGAACTCGCGGCGCAGCAGGTATTCCAGCGCCACGCGATCGCCTGCCATGTCGCTCAGGACGATGCCGATCGAGGCTGAAGGCTGTTCCACGGTGGTCGCGACAGCCCAGCGGGCCACCGCCTGCAACTCGGCGCGCTTGTCCGCAAACGCGTGCAGCTGGCGTTCCCCGACACGCCCGGCGGGGGGCATCTCCAGTACGCGCTCTGACAGCGCGGACACGGCAGCCCGGTAAAGGGGCGGAATGTCATCGAATTCAAGCAGTGCGACCTTGCTCGCGGTCAGTTTGCCTGCGCAGGCCTGCAACTGCCGGACACAATCGTCGGCGGTGCCCATGCCCGCGGCCGCCAGGCGCTGATCAAACAGTTCGAGCCAGCGCAGGAAGGTGGCGCAGTCGGTGTCCATCCCGAACAGCTGGCGGATGATTGGCTGGCGGGTGTCCACCTGCCATCGCAGCAGGGTTTCCCTGGCCTGGCCGGCCAGTTCGGCGGCGGCCGCCGGGCGCAGCAGGTGATACTGGTCGGTCTCCCGCTCCTGCCTGGCGATCACCTGCTGCCACAGCTCCAGTGACTGCCCGGCGCTGATCTGCACCAGCGGGGGCAGCAGGTCCAGCGCCACAGCCTGCTGCCACTGTTGCTGCAGCCAGCCGGCCAGGGGCTGCACCGGAGCCGGTTCCCACACGCGGGCACCGCTGCGGGCCTGGTGCTCAGCCCATTCCGCCCTGATCCGCCTGGCCAGGCGATAGTTGGGCGTGAGTAGCACGAAACCGCTCTCCACCAGCGGAATCAGTGGCGAGATGTCATACAGCGTAGGCGTCAATCGTCCCTCCTTGCCTGTTTCCGCACCATCGCCCGTCGGGCAGCGGTGCCTACCCAATGTGGCCCCAGTGCTATAGAATTCCGCCCCCTACGCCGGGCACCGGCCCCGTTTCCGGGTACATAACGGCAGGCCGGGAATGAGAATGACTGTATCAGGTAACTACCGATGAGCAATATCGAAGTCCACAATGTCAATGTCGGATCGCAGGACGTACTGGTCACGCCAGAGCAACTGAAGCGCGCCTTGCCGATGTCGAACCGCGTCCACGACGTGGTCACTGGCAGCCGCAAGGTAATCCAGGATATTCTGGATCGCAAGGACCATCGGTTTTTCGTGGTGGTCGGCCCCTGTTCTATCCATGACCCGGCAGCGGCAATGGACTACGCCCGCAGGCTGAAAGCCCTGGCGGATGAACTGTCCGACACGCTGTATATAGTCATGCGCGTGTATTTCGAGAAACCGCGCACGACAGTGGGGTGGAAGGGGCTGATCAATGACCCGCACCTGGATGATTCCTTCAAAATCGAAGAGGGGCTGCATATTGGCCGCCAGCTGCTGCTGGACATACTCGAGCTGGGCCTGCCCACATCCACCGAAGCACTGGACCCGATTTCACCGCAATACCTCCAGGACCTGATCAGCTGGAGCGCCATTGGCGCCCGCACTACCGAGTCCCAGACCCATCGTGAAATGGCCAGTGGACTGTCGTCACCGGTGGGTTTCAAGAACGGCACGGACGGCGGCCTGACGGTAGCTACCAACGCCCTCAATTCGGTCGCCAAACCCCACCGTTTCCTGGGAATCAACAGCGAAGGCCAGGTTGCGGTCTTCACCACCCGCGGCAACCCTTACGGCCATATTGTGCTGCGCGGCGGCAGCGCTGGCCCGAACTACGATTCAGTGCATATTCGCCTGTGCGAAGAGGCCCTGGAGAAGGCCCGCGTACCCTGCAATATCATGGTCGACTGCAGCCATGCCAACAGCAACAAACAGCCCGAACTGCAACCACTGGTCGTTGAGAACGTGGCCAACCAGATTCTCGAGGGCAACAAGTCCATTGTCGGTCTGATGATTGAAAGCAATATCAATGCGGGCAGCCAGTCGATCCCGGCCAACCTGGAGGAGCTCGCCTACGGCGTCTCGGTTACCGATGGCTGCATTGACTGGGCAGCGACGGAACAGTGCCTGCGCGCCATGCGGGAAAAAGTGAAATCGGTGTTGCCCGGGCGCCTGTCCTGATCAGGACAGGCTCTGCCTGGGCACGGGGGATGCCGCTGCCCGAGGCTCAATAATAGGCCTGGGAGCGGTCGCTGTGGTCTGTCATATCGCGCACACCCTTTAACTGGGGCAGCTGTTCCAGCAGGGTTTTCTCCACGCCGCTCTTGAGCGTCATGTCCACCGCGCTGCACCCCTGGCAGCCACCGCCAAAGCGCAATATCGCGTAGAGATCATCAGTCACTTCCACCAGGCTCACCTCACCGCCGTGGGCCGCCAGCGAGGGGTTGATCTCGTTGTACAAAACATAATTGATCCGGTCTTCGAGCGGGCTGTCCGCGTCCACCCGGGGCATCTTGGCATTGGGCGCCTTGATGGTGAGCTGGCCACCCATCCGGTCCTTGGAGTAGTCGACCAGTGCGTCTTCCAGGAACGGCAGGCTGCGCGCATCAAACCAGGCCTTGAAGCCCTTGAGCTCACGCTCTTCGTCCCCTTCCTGCAGGTCACCGTCGCGACAGTAGGCGATACAGGTCTCCGCCTTCGCAGTGCCGGGCTGGTTGATAAACACCCTTACACCGAGCGCATCCTCCTGTTTTGACAGCAGTTCTGCGAGGTAGTCCTGGGCTGATTCAGTGATGGTGACCATCGAAAATTCCATTCCGAGTAAAATACTCAGGTATTCTAACAAACTTGTTCACAAAAACGCGAGCACCACCTGCTGGCCGCCCGCCAATCTGCTAGACTAGCCAGCTTTTTCAGCAGGAGCGCCGCGCCGCTCCCGCCTCAGAAACCTGGACAGACCATGGCAAACGACCTTCACAATCCGACTTCCCTGGAGCAGGCCCTGCTCAGCCGCATTCTGGTGCTGGATGGCGCGATGGGAACAATGATCCAGGCCGAGGGCCTGCAGGAGGCGGATTACCGTGGTGAGCGCTTCGCGGATCACCCCTATGACTTAAAGGGTAATAACGACCTGCTGTCCCTGACCCGCCCCGATGTGATTGCCGGGATTCACCGCAGCTATCTCGATGCGGGCGCCGACATCATCGAGACCAACACCTTCAACGGGACCAGCATTGCCCAGGATGATTACAAGCTGGGCTTTCTGTCGGCGGAACTCAACCTGGCGGCGGCCCGCATCGCCCGGGAGGTGGCAGACCAGGTCACGGCTCTCGACCCGGATAAACCGCGCTTCGTGGCGGGTGTGCTTGGGCCGACCCCGAAAACCGCCTCTATCTCGCCGGATGTTAACGACCCCGGCGCCCGCAGCGTGACCTTTGACCAGTTGCGCAAGGACTATGCTGCCGCCACCAGGGCACTGCTCGAAGGCGGCGTCGATTTGCTTTTGATCGAGACCATCTTCGACACCCTCAACGCCAAGGCGGCGATATTCGCCGTCAAAGAGGTGTTCGATGAAATCGGTCGCGAGTGGCCCCTGATGATTTCCGTGACCTTCCCGGACATCAGCGGCAGGGTTCTGTCCGGACAGAATGCGGAAGCGTTCTGGAACTCTGTGGCCCACGCCCGGCCGCTGATCATGGGTACCAACTGCGGCCGGCGCTTCAAGGAGATCCGCCCCTTTATCGAGGAGTTGTCCAACGTTTCCGACTGCTATTTCAGCGCACACCTGAACGCAGGGCTGCCCAATGCCTTCGGTGAATTCGATGAAACGCCCGCCATCATGTACGAGGACTTCCGAGGTTTTGCCGAGCGCGGCTTCCTCAACCTGGCCGGCGGCTGCTGCGGTACTACTCCCGCCCATATCCGGGCGATCGCCGACGCGGTACAGGACGTACCGCCCAGGAAACTCCCCAGGCGTGCGCCCGCCTGCCGCCTGAGCGGCCTGGAGCCGTTCAATATCACTTCTGACAGCCTGTTTGTGAACGTGGGCGAGCGCTGCAACGTCACCGGGTCCGCCAGGTTCAAACGCCTGGTGCTCGAAGGCGATTACGAAGCTGCGCTGGAAGTGGCGCGCACACAGGTGGCGGACGGCGCCCAGATTATCGACATCAATATGGACGAGGGCATGCTGGACGCGAAGGAGGCCATGGTCACCTTCCTCAACCTGGTAGCCGCCGAGCCGGATATCTCCAGGGTGCCGATTATGGTGGACTCCTCCAAGTGGGAAGTCATCGAAGCGGGCCTGAAGTGTATCCAGGGCAAGGCCGTGGTGAACTCGATCAGCCTGAAAGCCGGTGAGGAGGAGTTTCTTACCCAGGCGCGGCTGTGCCAGCGCTACGGTGCGGCGGTCGTGGTAATGGCGTTCGATGAAAATGGCCAGGCGGACAATCTGCAGCGACGCAAGGACATCTGCCGGCGCTGTTACGACCTGCTGGTTGGCAAACTGGATTTCAATCCCAACGATATTATTTTCGACCCCAATATTTTTGCGGTGGCGACGGGGATAGAGGAGCACAACAACTACGCCGTTGAGTTCATCGAGGCGACACGCTACATCAAGGCGGAACTACCGGGCGCGCTGGTTTCAGGCGGGGTGTCCAACGTGTCCTTCTCCTTCCGCGGCAACGATGCGGTGCGCGAGGCGATCCACTCGGTATTCCTGTACCACGCGATTCGCGCTGGCATGGATATGGGTATCGTCAACGCGGGCCAGCTGGCGGTCTACGACGACCTGCCCGGGGACCTGAAAGAGGGCGTTGAGGACGTCATTCTCAACCGCCGGGACGACGGCACCGAGCGCCTGCTGGAAATCGCCGATCGCTATCGCTCCAGCGGGGCCGGCGAGGCACGGGTGGAGGACCTCAGCTGGCGGGAACAGGATGTGGCCAAGCGACTGGAGTACGCTTTGGTGAAGGGCATCAATACCTGGGTGGTGGAAGACGCGGAGGAAGCCAGGCACAACTACGCGCGCCCTATCGAGGTGATCGAGGGGCCCCTGATGGACGGCATGAACGTGGTCGGCGACCTGTTCGGCGAGGGCAAGATGTTTCTCCCCCAGGTGGTCAAGAGCGCTCGTGTCATGAAGCAGGCAGTCGCGTATCTGCAGCCCTTTATCGAAGAAGAGAAAACCGAGGGCAACAACACCAACGGCAAGATACTGATGGCGACGGTGAAAGGCGACGTGCACGATATCGGCAAAAATATCGTGGGCATCGTGCTGCAGTGCAACAACTTCGAGGTTATCGACCTGGGCGTCATGGTTTCCTGTGACGAAATCCTGCGAGTCGCGCGGGAAGAGCGGGTGGATATTATCGGCCTCAGCGGGCTCATCACGCCCTCGCTGGATGAGATGGTCCATGTCGCCAGCGAAATGCAGCGGCAGGAATTCAAGCTGCCGCTGATGATCGGCGGTGCCACGACCTCCAAGGCGCACACGGCGGTGAAGATAGACCCCCACTACGACCGGGATGTGGTGGTATACGTGCCCGACGCCTCGCGCAGCGTGGCCGTGGCTACCCAGCTGGTCGGCGACGCCAAACCCACGTTCGTTGCCGCCCGCCGGGAAGAGTATGAGCAGGTGCGTGAGCGGGTCGCCAACCGCCAGCCCAAGAGCCGGCAGCGCAGCTACGAGGAGGCCGTGACCCACGGCCTGCAGCTGGACTGGGCCCACTACACGCCGCCGCGCCCTGCCTTCATCGGTACCCGGGTGTTCGACGATTTCCCGCTGGAAACACTGGTGGACACCATAGACTGGACGCCCTTTTTCATTACCTGGGAGCTGGCCGGAAAGTACCCGAACATTCTCGAGGACGAGGTTGTCGGTGAGCAGGCCACTGAGTTGTTCCGCGACGCCCAGGCCATGCTGCGGCGCATCATCGACGAGAACCTGCTGCAGGCTCGCGGCACCATCGGCTTCTGGCCGGCGGCCCGCTCCGGCGCGGACGATATCCTGGTCTATAAGGACGAGTCGCGCAGCGAGGTGCTGGCCACACTGCATGAACTGCGCCAGCAGGTTGAAAAGCCCAACGGCAAGCCAAACCTCAGCCTGGCGGATTTCATCGCGCCCGATGGCAGTGGCATAAAGGACTATATCGGCGGCTTCTGCGTGACCACAGGGCACGGGGTCAAGGAGCTCGCGGCGCAATTCGAGGCCGCCCACGACGACTACAACAGCATCCTGCTGAAGGCGCTGGCGGATCGACTGGCGGAATCCTTTGCCGAGCACCTGCACCGCCTGGTGCGGACCGAGTACTGGGGCTACGCCAGCGGTGAACAACTGAGTAACGATGAACTGATCAAGGAACGCTACCGCGGTATCCGCCCCGCTCCCGGTTATCCGGCCTGCCCCGACCACACGGAAAAAGCCACCCTGTTCAGTTTGCTGGACGCGCCCACCAGCTGTGGCGTAACCCTTTCGGAAAGCTATGCCATGAGCCCTGCTGCGGCAGTCAGCGGGTTCTACTATTCCCATCCCGAGGCCAGCTATTTTGCGGTGGGGAAAATCGGCCGCGACCAGGTGGAGGATATCGCCCGACGCAAGGGCTTGCCCACGGCGACCATGGAACGCTGGTTGCGACCCAACCTGGATTATTAGCGAGGAGCCGGTGATGGCGGAACAGGAAAACAAGGAAGAACAAGAGCAAAAAAGCGACAAGTCGCTTAACCCCTTGCAGGTTGTCAGCAGCGTTATGGCTGCGGGCCTGGGTGTTCAGAGCAGTAAAAACAGGGAAAGGGATTTCAAACAGGGCAGGCTGGGCGTATTTATCGCAGCTGGCATTATTTTTACACTGCTGTTTATCGGCACCGTTTTCACGGTAGTGCAACTGGTGCTGAAAGGTAGCGGGGACTGAGCCGGACGGCCGGGTCCAGCCCCCAGGCCCTTAACTCGGCATGCCGGACAACCAGATATACATGGCCAGCACTATGACCCCGATTACGGCGGTCACGGCGATGGCATCGGCCGCGCCATCTGCTTCACGTTCATTGTTCAACTTGTCAGACATTGTTCTCTCCGGGGTAGGGGTAATTGAAACAGCGCATTATAGCAGTATCAGGGACATTCCCAAGCATTGCCCGAAACCGGCTGGAAGCCCGTTTCAGACTGGCCGCTGGAGTTCTAACCTTATAAATTTTCTTACTAATTACTGCCGGGGCATTTCTGGTAATGTATCGGCCCCCGGCGCTCGGGTATAGCCCAGGAACCATAGCAGCAGGATATTTTGATGTACGTTTACGACCAGTACGACCAGACCATCGTCGACGAGAGAGTGGCCCAGTTTCGCGGCCAGACAGAGCGTTTCCTCGCAGGCAAGCTGACCGAGGGTGAGTTTCTGCCGCTGCGCCTGCAAAACGGGCTCTACCTGCAGCGACTGGCCCCCATGCTTCGGATCGCCGTACCTTACGGCCTGCTCAACAGCAGCCAGCTGCGCAAGCTGGCGGAGATCACCCGGGTGTTCGACAAGGGCTATGCTCACGTCAGTACCCGCCAGAATATCCAGCTCAACTGGCCCCAGCTGGAAGAAGTACCCGATATCCTGGCTGAACTGGCCAGCGTGCAGATGCACGCGATACAGACCAGTGGCAATTGTATTCGCAATACCACCACGGACCAGTACGCGGGCGTTGCCACCGACGAGCTTGAAGACCCCCGGCCCTACTGTGAAATCATCCGGCAGTGGTCCACCCTGCACCCGGAATTCGCTTTTCTTCCGCGCAAGTTCAAGATTGCCGTCTGCGGCACGAGCGAGGACCGCGCGGCCATCCACGCCCACGACATCGGCGTCGAGCTGGTCGCCAACGACAGCGGCGAAATCGGCTGCAGGATCCTCGCAGGCGGCGGCCTCGGGCGGACCCCGGTGATCGGTTCGGTGATCTGTGACTGGCTGGAAAAGAAGCACCTGCTGACCTACCTGGAGGCCATTTTGAGGGTCTACAACCAGAACGGCCGCAGGGACAACAAGTACAAGGCAAGAATCAAGATACTGGTAAAAGCGATGGGTGTGGACGCCTTCCGCGAGGCTGTCGAACAGGAGTGGGAACTGCTGAAGAACGGACCCACAACCCTGACTGACGCTGAAATCGACCGGGCCAAGTCCTTCTTTACGGAACCGCCCTACCCCAACCTGGATGACGCTTCAGCGCGGGCGGGCCTGGCCCGGCAATCCGAGGCCGACCCGATTTTCGGCAACTGGGTGAAGCGCAACACGGTGGAGCACCGGGTGGCAGGGCATCGAATCGTCAACCTCTCCCTCAAGGCTACCGGCTATGCACCCGGTGACATTACCGACGCCCAGCTGGAGCTGATAGCCGACCTCGCCGACGAATTTTCCTTCGGTGAGATCCGCACCACTCACCAGCAGAACATGGTGTTGGCCGATGTGAAGATGGACCAGCTTTACTCGCTGTGGCAACGCCTGCAAGGCGCCGGCCTCGCAACGCCCAACCACGGCTACCTCACCGACATGATCTGCTGCCCGGGAGGTGACTACTGCTCGCTGGCCAACGCCAAGTCGATACCAGTGGCCGAGGCCATCCAGTCGCGCTTCAACGACCTGGATTATCTCTACGACCTGGGCCCGATAGAACTGAATATCAGCGGCTGCATGAACGCCTGTGGTCACCATCATATCGGTCACATCGGTATTCTCGGGGTCGACAAGAAGGGCGAGGAGTTCTACCAGGTGTGCCTGGGCGGCAGCCAGGCCAAGGATGCGTCCATCGGTAAAATCCTCGGGCCCTCCTTCAGTCAGCAGGACATGCCCGATGTCATCGAAAAGCTGCTCTCCACCTACCTTGATTTGCGCGAGGGCGACGAAATATTCCTCAATACCTATCGGCGCGTGGGGATAGAGCCATTCAAGGAGCGCGTATATGCCAAGGCTGATTAAACAGGGCATCATTGTCGAAGACAGCTGGCTGCCGGCTGACCCCGAAGCAACCACCGTTGGCGAGGGTCATGTCCTGAGCCTTGACCAGTGGCTGAACTTGGAGCAAAAATCCGGTCGGTCTGTCATTCTTGAGCCAGGCCAGGCCCCGGACCCGCTGTTCGAGCATCTCGAGCAGATCCCCATGATAGCCATCAACTTCCCTGTTTTCACCGACGGGCGGGGATTTTCCTACGGGCGTGAGCTGCGCGAGCGCGGCTTTACCGGAGAACTGCGGGCCTGCGGGCATTTTATTCGCGATCAGATGACCTACCTGCGCCGCTGTGGCTTCGACGCCTTCCAGCCGACTGAGGATGCCCGCCTTGAAGATGCTCTCGCCGGGCTGAATGATTTCAGCGAGTCCTACCAGGCCGGCATCGACCAGCCACTTCCGCTATTCCGGCGCAGGAGTTGATCAACCGGGCCTGTCTCAACAGCGAACTTGCTTGATACACTGCTCGCTGGCAAACAGGGAACAAGCCGTTAAATGGAATTAAGCAGCGTCACTTTCTCCTTCTTCCTGATCTTTACCGGGGCGGCCATTTTCGCCTCGCTGGCGCTTTACACCCGCCAGCCCCTGATCATCGCCTATATCGCCCTGGGCGCCTGCATAGGCCCCTACGGCATGTCCCTGGTAAAGGACCTGAGCCTGCTGTCGGATATCGGCCACGTCGGAATCATTTTCCTGCTGTTCCTGTTGGGGCTCGATATGCAGCCCCAGGCATTGTGGTCTACCCTGCGAAAATCCATCGTGGTGGCGGTGTTCAGTTCCATAGTTTTTCTAGCCATGGGCTTCGGTGTCGCCCGGTTGTTCGGCTTCAACACAACTGACGCAATGATAACCGGCGCCGCGATGATGTTCTCCTCCACCATCATCGGCATCAAGCTGCTTCCCACAACCGTGTTGCACCACCGCCACATCGGCGAACTGATGATCGGCCTGCTATTGCTGCAGGATCTGCTGGCCATCGTGGTCCTCATGGTGTTGCTGAGCGCGGCTCCGGGCAACACCGATGCCGCGGGCCTGAATCTGGTCTACTCGCTGCTCAGCCTGCCGCTGCTGGCGGGGGCCGCCCTGCTCGCGGTACGCTATGTCCTGCTGCCGCTCATCGCCCGGTTTGACCGATTTCATGAGTACATTTTCCTCCTCGCCATCGGCTGGTGCCTTGGTCTGGCTGAGGGCGCAAAGGTGCTTGGGCTGTCGGAGGAAATCGGCGCTTTCATCGCGGGTATCACCATCGCCACCAGCCCGATCTCCCAGTACATAGCGGTCAACCTGAAACCCCTGCGGGATTTTTTCCTGATTCTGTTTTTCTTCTCGGTGGGCGCCCGCTTTGATCTCGCCCTTCTGGGACAGGTGCTTGCCCCCGCCCTGGTGCTTTCGATCCTGGTTCTGGGCCTGAAGCCGGTGGTTTACCGTTTCCTGCTCAAGGGCGTCAGCGAAAAGCGTCACCCTGGCCTGGGACCTGGGTTTCCGTCTCGGCCAGTCCAGTGAGTTCTCGCTGCTGATCGCCTACGTGGCGGTGGGCAGCGCCCTGATTTCCGAGCAGGCCTCACTGCTGATCCAGGCGACAACTATTATCACCCTGCTGGTGTCGTCCTACATAGTGGTACTCAACTACCCTACCCCGATTGCTATTTCGGATCGATTGCGGCGGGATTAGGATTGTCCGTCTCTAGAGAAAACAAGACACACCGTCACAAATTGGTGATCTCTGTTTCCTGAACCAGGTGGCGGTAAGCGGATAGCCCGGATCGGCCATAGCTCCACCGCGAAATTCGGCTGCTGCGCAACTCGACCAAAATTGCTACGCAATTTTTGGGACTCGAACAGTGCTCGCAGAAAGCCCCGAATTTTTCGGTGGAGCTAAGCATGGCCTGACTGATCCGGGCTATCCGCTTACCGCCACCTTCCCATCGAGAATGAAATAACGGCTGACAAGAACAGGTACTTCACTCCACTGGGGTAATCGCAAGCCGGGCTTAAGAGTTTTAGTGTCGAGACATGCCTCATCCCAAGTGTTTGCAGGGCATAAGCCGATTCGGGCAACCCCCTCCGAAATTACGATTAATGATGGCAGCCGGAGTTATAGGCCGGTACGAGGTGATGCCAGCCTGGTCGGCCCCCGAATCAGTCAGGCCATGCTTAGCGGAGCAGGGAAATTCGGGGCTTTCTGCGAGCACTGTTCGAGTCCCAATTTTTTGCGCAGCAAAAAATGGTCGAGTTGCGCAGCAGCCGAATTTCCCTGCGTAGCTATGGCCGATTCGGGGGCGACCGGCTGCATCACCGTCATTCAAATCACGAAACCAAAAAAAACCGGCACAAAGGCCGGTTTCTTTCGAAGCAAGCTACAACGCTACAGCTTGGCTTCCAACTCAGGCAATGCGTTGAACAGATCTGCAACAAGCCCATAGTCGGCAACCTGGAAAATAGGTGCATCCTCGTCCTTGTTGATCGCGACGATAACCTTGGAGTCCTTCATACCCGCCAGGTGCTGGATCGCGCCGGAGATGCCGACAGCGATGTACAGGTCCGGGGCGACGATCTTGCCGGTCTGGCCGACCTGGTAATCGTTCGGCACGAAGCCCGCATCCACGGCGGCGCGGGAGGCGCCGATGGCCGCGCCCAGCTTGTCGGCGATGCCGTCGAGCAGCTTGAAGTTCTCGCCATTTTGCATGCCGCGACCACCGGAGATGACAATCTTGGCGGAGGTCAGTTCGGGGCGGTCGGAGACGGCGACTTCCTCGCCGACGAAGGATGAAAGACCCGCGTCGTGCACCGCGCTTACCGCTTCGACAGTGGCTGAACCACCCTCGGCCGGGGCCGCATCGTAGGCAGTGGTACGCACGGTGATCACTTTCTTCGCGTCAGTGCTCTTTACCGTGGCGATAACGTTGCCCGCGTAGATAGGACGCTTGAAAGTGTCGGCGGACTCTACCGAGGTGATCTCGGAGATCTGGGCGACGTCCAGCAGGGCCGCTACCCTGGGCATGGTGTTCTTACAATTGGAAGTGGCGGGCGCGATGATGTTGTCGTAGGCCGCGCCAACTTCAGCGATCAACAGGCTGACGTTTTCCGCCAGCTGGTGTTCGTAGGCTGCGTTGTCCGCTACCAGTACCTTGCGCACGCCGGCTACCTTTGCGGCTGCTTCTGCTGCGCCACCGCAATTCGCGCCTGCTACCAGGATATCGATATCACCGCCCATGGCCTGCGCGGCAGCTACCGCATTGAGGGTCGCTACTTTCAGGCTGCTGTTGTCGTGTTCTGCAATTACCAGAGTGCTCATCAGATTACTTTCGCCTCGTTCTTCAGTTTGTCGACCAGTTGCTCCACATCAGCAACCTTGATACCAGCCTTGCGCTCGGCCGGCGGCTCTACCTTGACCTGGGTCAGGTGGGTGGTTACGGATACACCCAGATCTTCCGGAGTGTATACGTCCAGCTGCTTCTTCTTGGCCTTCATGATATTGGGCAGTGAGGCATAGCGCGGCTCATTCAGGCGCAGGTCGGTGGTGACGACAGCCGGGAGACTCAGGCTGAGGGTCTGCAAGCCGCCATCCACTTCCCGGGTAACATTCAGCTTGTCGCCGTCAACGGAGATTTCCGAAGCGAACGTGCCCTGGGGCATGTTGGCCAGTGCGCCCAGCATTTGTCCGGTCTGGTTGTTGTCACCATCGATGGACTGCTTGCCCAGGATGACCAGTTGCGGCTGCTCTTTATCGACCACACCCTTGAGCAGTTTCGCTACCACCAGGGGCTCAACCGGGCCGTCGGTCTCAACCTGGATACCGCGGTCCGCGCCCAGCGCCAGGGCTGTGCGAATCTGTTCCTGGCAGGACTTATCGCCTATCGATACCGCGATCACTTCAGTAGCGGTGCCAGCCTCTTTCAGGCGTACGGCTTCTTCTACTGCTATTTCACAGAAGGGATTGATAGCCATCTTGACGTTGTTCAGGTCAACATTACTACCATCTGCTTTAGCGCGAACCTTGACGTTATAGTCAACAACGCGTTTAACGGCTACAAGAACCTTCATGGATTCTCCCTAGTTTTTCAGGTGGGTAATCAAGGCACGGCCCGTGACAATGGGCTGCGTCAGCGTAATTTCGGCTGGGTATGATGCCGACTAAAGCACGGCGGGTCAATAGCGTCTCGGGGTGGCGGGAGGCGCCAGCAGGCGGAACCGCAGCGTCGGGACAAAGTCGACAAATATGGCTTTTTATCCATAGAAATTATATACTTGCGCTCCTTCTATACGCTGCTGCCTGCTGGGCATCCGGCGCTCCCCCACCCGCTTAAAGAGGACAGGATTGTGGATCGAGAATCTATGGAGTTTGATGTTGTTATTGTCGGCGCTGGACCTGCCGGACTCTCCGCAGCCTGCCGCATCATGCAACTGGCCAAGGAAAAGGAGCAGGAGGTCACCGTCTGCGTCGTGGAAAAGGGCTCCGAGGTGGGCGCCCATATTCTGTCCGGCGCGGTACTTGAGCCCCGCGCGCTAAACGAGCTGTTTCCCAACTGGAAAGAACTTGGCGCACCCTTGAATACCCCGGTAAAGGAAGACAAATTCTATTTCTACCTCGGCGCCAACAAGGCGATCAAGCTTCCCAACTTCTTTATCCCCAAGCCCACCCATAATGAAGGCAACTTTATCGTCTCCATGGGCAACGTCTGTCGCTGGCTGGCCGAACAGGCCGAGGGCCTCGGTGTTGAAGTCTATCCCGGTTTTGCCGCGGCGGAGATTCTCTACCATGAAGACGGCCGGGTAAAAGGTATCGCCACCGGTGACATGGGCGTCAGTGCCGAGGGTGAACACAAGGACAGTTACATGCCCGGCATGGAACTGCATGCCAAGTACACCCTGTTCGCCGAGGGCTGTCGCGGCCACCTGGGCAAGCAGTTGATTGACAGGTTCTCACTGGATGCCGGCAAGGACCCGCAACACTACGGTATCGGCATCAAGGAAATCTGGGAAATTCCGCCGGAAAAACACGAGCAGGGCCTGGTGGTGCACGGCCTGGGCTGGCCCTTGAAAGAGTCGGGTACGGGCGGCGGCGCGTTCATGTACCACGCCGATAACAACCAGGTGTATGTCGGCCTGATCGCCGACCTGAACTACAGCAATCCGCACATGAGCCCTTTCCAGGAGTTCCAGCGCTGGAAGCACCAGGCGGAGACGGTCAAGTATCTTGAAGGCGGTACGCGCATCGTCTACGGGGCCAGGGCGATTACCAAGGGTGGCCTCAACTCGCTGCCGCGTATGTACTTCCCGGGCGGCCTGTTGATCGGCTGCGATGCGGGCACTCTCAACAGCGTCAAGATCAAGGGCAACCACACCGCGATGAAAAGCGGCATGCTGGCTGCCGAATCCGTGGTGGAGGCACTGGCCCAGGGCGAAGCCGCACCGGCGGACCTGGCATCCTACGCCACAAGAGTCGAGGGTTCCTGGCTACATGAGGAGCTTTACACCACCCGCAACTTCTCCGGCTTCATGCACAAGTTCGGCATACTGCTGGGCTCAGCCATGGTCTGGATAGACCAGAATATATTTGGCGGCAAGCTCCCCTTCACCCTGAATGACACCCGCGAGGACTACGCGGCCCTCAAGCCGGCGGCGGAGTGCAAGAAAATTGACTACCCCAAACCCGACAACAAAATCAGCTTTGACCGCCTGTCATCGGTTTTCCTGTCCAATACCAACCACGAGGAAGACCAGCCCTGTCACCTGACCCTGCTGGACCCGGCGATACCGCTGGCAAAGAATTTGCCGATGTACGATGAGCCCGCGCAGCGCTACTGCCCGGCGGGAGTCTATGAAATTGTCGAGGATGCCAGCGGCAAGCGCTTCCAGATAAACGCCCAGAACTGCGTCCACTGCAAGACCTGTGACATCAAGGATCCCTCCCAGAACATTACCTGGGTGACCCCTGAGGGCTTTGGCGGCCCGAACTACCCCAACATGTAAGGTACGCGGTGCGCCGGTGTCGCTAGAGTTGCGGCGCCAGCGCGAAGTGGTAGTCGCCACTGCTGAGGGTGGGCACGCCATCGCGGTCTTCGGCGAGGTCAACCAGCCGATACCAGGCCGCTCTCGAACACAGCCCTGTCAGCCCGTGAGCGAGCCGCAGGACGGGGATCTCCCCCAGGGTCGGCTCGAAAAACAGCGGATGCTCTTCGCCAATGTCCACTTTCGCTCCCGTATTGAGCGTAGCCTGCAACACGGGTGTATCAGCCTCCTCGGACGCAGAGATATCGGTGACAATAAGCGGGTGCAGTTCAACGGTAATTCGCCACTTCTCGGCGGGTGTCACCAGGTAGTACTGGCCGTCCTCCTCGCGTCGCAGAATGCTGGCAAAAAGCCTGACCAGTGATTCGCGCCGGATCGGCGTGCCATCGTGGTACCAGCAGCCGTCCGCGGCGATACGGATGGGTATATCCCCAGACAACGCAGGGTGCCAGAGATGCAGGGGCGGAGACTCGAAATTACGCCGCTTTACCTGTTTTTCCAGACCTTCCAGTGCATCAGCCATCTCGCCTCCCATTACCGGCTTTGGCCGGCCTCGAAGCTGAAGACTAGCATCAAACCCCGATGGGCACCCCGCCCCGGGCAGGCGGGGTAACAGTCGGGATCAGGCGCAGTCGCCAATAAGGCGGACATTTATGACGCCGTCCAGCTCGCTCATTTTTGCCAGGACCTCATCGGTGACGTGCGTGTCGATATCGATAAGGTTATAGGCTACCTCGGCCCGGCTTTTGTTCAGCATATCGATGACGTTGATGTTCTCGTCCGCCAGGATTGCAAGAACGCTACCGAGTATCCTCGGCACGTTCTCATTGCTGACCGACAGCCGACAACCCCTGACCCGCTCCAGCTCGAGGGTGGGAAAGTTAACCGAGTTGCGGATGTTGCCGTTCTCGAGGAAGTCCCGCAGCTGCTCCGCGGCCATAATGGCGCAGTTGTCCTCGGCCTCGTCGGTACTGGCGCCGATATGCGGCATCAGAATAACGTCGTCGCGCCCGATCAGGTCCGGCGACGGGAAATCAGCGATATATTTGCGCAGTTTCTTGGCGTCCAGGGCCTTGACCAGGTCTTCCTCGTTAACGATTTCCTGGCGAGCGAAGTTCAGCAGGCAGGTATCGGGCTTCATCGCCCCGAGTAGTTCGGCATTGACCAGACCCCGGGTGGAGTCCAGTACCGGCAGGTGCAGGGTGATGTAGTCACAGCGAGCGAAAAGCGCCGACAACGTGTCGGCCTTACGGACCTTGCTGGAAAGTCGCCACGCGGCTTCCACTGACAGTGCCGGGTCGTAACCGACGACCTCCATACCCATCGTAAGCGCCATCTCGGCGACCATCGAGCCGATCGCACCCAGGCCGACCACACCCAGCGTCTTGCCAACCAGTTCGTTTCCCTTGAACTGCTTTTTCTGGGCTTCCAGGGTGCGGTGCATCTCCGCCTTGTCAGTCATGCCCGCCAGGGTATCGACGTAGCGAATTCCCTCGATGATTCCGCGGGAGCCAAGCAACATGGCAGTAGCCACCAGTTCTTTTACCGCGTTGGCATTTGCCCCCGGGGAATTGAAAACAGGAATGCCGCGGCGGGTACATTCCTCCACGGGGATATTGTTTACCCCTGCCCCGGCCCGGCCGATCGCCAGGACGGAATCAGCGATATCCTCTGCCTTGAGCTGGTGGCTGCGGAGCAGAATTGCATCCGGGTGGGCGAATTCGCTGGCGATCTCGTAACAGTCGCGAGGCAGTCGTTCCAGCCCCTTGAGCGAAATCTGGTTCAGTGTGAGTACCTTCCTGGCCATGCTTACCTCAAATCAAAAAAGCCTACATTACGGAAATATCTGCACTCTCGCGCAGGCCGCGTTGAAATTCACTGTCCACAAGATTCGCATACTCGCCGCTCACCTGCCGCAGGAGCGACACCCGGGCGTTTTGCTCCAGGGCCTCAAACTTGCCCGGGTTTACTCCCGTCAGGGATATCACCTGGGCGTCACCGGAGGGCGCCATCAAAAAATCAACGAGCGTGTGGCCCTCGGTCGGGGCAGGTAATTCAAATGCCCTGGCGAGCACCTCACGCGGTACAGCGCCATTGCGTCTGTCTGCGCCCAGCTCTACCTGCCAGCTGTAACCGGCATCGGCGGCAACCTGTTCCATACTTGCACCGGTGGCCAGCTCCTGCACTATTCTGTCAGCTTCCGCAGCGACCAGTTCCCGCGCCGACTGCTCTACGATAATCGCCGCGATCTCGTCCCGCACATCTGCCAGCTCTCGCAACTGGGGCTGGTTGTGCTTGTGCTTGTGCATAACCACGAACCTGTCCTCGCCCAGTTCAATGACATCGCTGTTATGACCCGCCTCCAGCACCTCCTCGGAAAACGCCGCGTTCAGCAGTGCTGGATTGGCGAACAGTCCCTGTGCCTGGTCGCGCGCTACCGGCTCGCTGCGCTGGACGACGAGATCGAGCTCACTGGCCGGCCTGCTGAGATCTTCCGCGTTAAACACCAGGTCTCTGAGGCTTTCCACCACAAGCAGCAGCTCCCCGCGAGCCTGTGCAAGCTGTAACTGTTCCTCGAGCCGTGGCCGCAGCTCGTCGAGCTCAGGTGCACTGCCCTCCCTGCGCTCGGTAACCAGGACAAGGTGGGTACCGGCGTCCGTGGTAACCGGTGCCGATACTTCATCGACAGCAAGACTGGCTACAGCCTCTTCCATCTCTTCCGGGAAAGCGTCTCCACTGGAGAAGCCCAGGTCGCCGCCGTTAGCCGCCGAGCCGACGTCGTCGGAGAACTCTGCGGCAACTTCGCCAAAATCGGCTCCTGCTGCCAGCCTGGCCTGGGCGGCGGCCACCCGCTGCTGCAACGCAGCGTCGTCTTCGCCATCGCGCGCCTCAAACAGGATATGCGAAACCCTGTTCTCTGTTTGGTACTGCGTGTTCTCGACCTCCAGCTGGTAGGCTTCAAGCACGGCGCTTTCTTCCACCGGCTGCCTGAACAGGTCAGGAGTGAGCTCGATATAATCAAGCTCAACCGATTCGGAGGTGCGGAAATCATCCTGGTGTTCTGCGAAGTAGGCGCCTATCTGCTCGTCTGTTACCTGCTGCTGGTCGATAAACGTTTGCAGCGGAATCGTCAGGTAGCGAAGATCCCGCTGCTCCGCATCCACTTTGGCGTTGAGGGCCAGCTCCAGGGGCGTGGCGAACTCGCTGCCGGCGAGGCCACTGCGCAGCTGGGCCAGGGCGATATCCTCACGCAGGGTCTCTTTGAAATAGGCGGGGGTATAGCCGGCACTGGACAGCACACTGCTGAACATTTGCGGCGAAAATTTCCCTTCTATCTGGAACTGCTCCATCCCGCCGATTACGCTGCCGATCTCACGGCTGGAAACGGTCAGATCCATCGACTCTGCCGATTGCATCAGCAGCTTGCGGCCAATCAGCGAGTTGAGCGCCTGGCTGGTGATCACCTCGTCATCGAGCATGGTCGGGTCGAAATTTTCGCCCATCATGGCGATCAGTCGACGCTTCTGGGTGTTCACCGCCTGCTGAAGTTCCTGCGGGCTGACTTCCTCGCCGTTTACTTCGGCGACACCTGCGCCTCCGCCCCCGACAAGAATTGACTCTATGCCAAAAATCGAGAAAGAGATGACAATCAACCAGACCACAACCTTGATGGCTGGCCCCTGCACATTCTGTCGTATGTTCTGAAGCATGGATATTTACTCCGGGAAACTAAAAAAAAAGCGCACCAATCAGTGCGCCTTTCTGTATGTTCGGGATGCCACAGCTGCCATGCCCGCAGGTACTTGACCAGCGAAGCCTGTCTACCGGTTACAACCCTCTCCCTTGACTCAGGAGTTAACTGCGTCTTTCAGTGCCTTGCCAGCTTTGAAGCCCGGTACGTTGGACGCCTTGATTTCAATTGTTGCACCAGTCTGTGGGTTGCGGCCGCTGCGCGCACTGCGGTGCTTTACAGAGAAGGTGCCGAAACCGACCAGGGAAACCTGGTCACCTTTTGTCAACGCATCGGTGATGCTGTCAACAACTGCATCAAGCGCTCGACCGGCAGATGCTTTAGGCAGGTCTGCGGCAGTTGCGATTGCATCAATCAGTTCAGTTTTATTCACACTTATCCCCTTGGTAGGTAAAAAATAATAGTCATGGTTTCAAGGCCCCGGGAGTACAGTTTGGTTTTATAAACCCCGGGACAATTCATTGTCGGGCGTAAGGCCCAGCCTGGAATGGCATCATTGATTGCAAACTGGTGTGGACCCCGATAAACACGGATGTCACAAAAAACAGCTGTCTAATCGAACGCACGACTTTATACCAGACGTCTGACAGCGGTCAACATCGGAGCCGTCAGTTAGTGGGTATTTATCCGATTTTTTTCGTCCTGTTCATCTTCCGGCCCGGTTCCAACCGAACCCGCACGAAATTCTTCATCGGTCAATGGCTCCGGCATGGACTCGAGCGCTATCGCAAGCACCTCGTCGATCCACTTCACCGCACGAATAGTCAGGTGTTCCTTGATGTTGTCCGGCACTTCCTTCAGGTCGCGCTCATTTTCTTTCGGGATAATCACAGTCTTGATACCGCCGCGCCGCGCCGCGAGCAGCTTTTCTTTCAAGCCGCCTATCGGTAACACCTCTCCACGCAGGGTGATCTCTCCGGTCATGGCCACATCTGCACGTACTGCAATATTGGTCAGAACCGATACCAGGGCCGTGCACATGGCGACACCTGCACTGGGGCCGTCTTTTGGCGTGGCGCCCTCGGGGACGTGAAAATGCACATCGTGCTTTTCGTGGTATCCCGCCGGAATACCCAGCAGCTGTGAGCGACTGCGCACCACGGTGGATGCAGCCTGTATCGACTCCTGCATGACATCGCCCAGCGAGCCGGTTTTCACGTAACGCCCCTTGCCGGGCAGGGCGACCGCTTCAATAGTAAGCAGCTCGCCGCCAACGGAGGTCCACGCCAGCCCGGTGACCTGGCCGATCTTGTTCTGTTCCTCCGCAATACCGTAATTGTATTTGCGCACGCCCAGCAGGTCGGGCAGCATTTCGGCGCTCACGGTGGTGCCACCGCTGGACTCGCCCAGGGTAATCGCCTTGACCATCTTGCGACACACCTTGGCAATTTCGCGCTCCAGGGCGCGCACTCCCGCTTCCCGGGTGTAGTAGCGGATGATATCGAGTATCGCTCCCTCGCTGATAGCAAGCTCGTCCTTTTTCAATCCGTTCAACCTGATCTGCTTGGGACTCAGGTAGCGCTCCGCAATATTGAGTTTTTCATCCTCCGTGTACCCCGGGATACGGATCACTTCCATACGGTCGAGCAGGGGTCCGGGGATGTTCATGGTGTTGGAGGTACAGACGAACATCACGTCGGAAAGATCGTAATCCACCTCGAGGTAATGATCGTTGAACGCGTGGTTCTGCTCGGGGTCGAGCACTTCCAGCATGGCCGACGCGGGGTCACCGCGATGGTCCATGCCCATCTTGTCTATCTCGTCCAGCAGGAACAGGGGGTTCTTTACCCCGGCCTTGGCCATTTTCTGCAACAGCTTACCCGGCATGGAACCGATATAAGTCCTGCGGTGACCGCGTATTTCCGCCTCATCGCGGACGCCGCCCAGGGCCATCCGCACGAACTTGCGGTTGGTCGAGCGGGCGATGGACTCGCCCAGTGATGTCTTGCCGACCCCGGGTGGACCCACCAGGCATAACACCGGGCCCTTTACCTTGCGCACGCGCTTCTGCACTGCGAGGTATTCCAGGATGCGGTCCTTGACCTCTTCCAGGCCGTAATGGTCCTCGTTGAGGATTTTCGCAGCATTGGCCAGGTCGTGCTTGACCTTGCTGCGCTTCGACCAGGGAACACTGACCATCCAGTCGATATAACTGCGCACCACCGACGCCTCTGCCGACATCGGCGACATCATTTTCAGCTTGCCCAGTTCCGCGAGGGCTTTTTCCCTGGCCTCCTCCGGCATCTTCGCTTCATCGATGCGCAACTGGAGTTCGTCGAGCTCGCTGGGAGCCTCGTCCATATCCCCCAGCTCTTTCTGGATCGCCTTCATCTGCTCATTGAGGTAATACTCGCGCTGGCTCTTCTCCATCTGCTTCTTGACCCGACCGCGGATGCGCTTTTCTACCTGGAACAGGTCTATTTCCGCTTCCATCAGGCCCAGCAGGTGCTCGAGGCGGGCCCGAATCCCGGTGATTTCCAGGATCCGCTGTTTCTCCTCCAGGTCGACGCTCATATGCGCGGCGATGGTGTCGGCGAGCCTTCCCGGCTCGTCGATACCGGTCAGCGAGGTCAGTACCTCGGCGGGCACCTTCTTGCTGAGGTTGACGTATTTTTCAAACTGGGTGATCGTCGAGCGCAGCAGACCCTCTGCCTCGCTTTCGGGAATATCGTCGCTGATGACCTCGCGCACGCCGACGATGGCGAAATTGCCCTCGTCGTCAACGCTGTCTACAACCGCCCGGTAACCGCCCTCGACCAGCACCTTGATGGTCCCGTCCGGCAGTTTGAGCAACTGGAGAATATTGGACACCGTGCCCATCTGGTAGATGTCGTCCGCTCCCGGGTCGTCGTCCGCCGCGTTGCGTTGGGCCACCAGCAGCACCTGCTTGTCGTTGGCCATGGCATACTCTAGTGCCTCGATCGATTTTTCCCGCCCGACAAACAGTGGCAGCACCATATGCGGGTATACCACCACATCGCGCAGTGGCAGCAGGGGAAGTTCGATAACAGAGGAAGAACCCATAAACGTCTCCGGGTTGTTGGGATTTCAGGACTCGCAATCTGTAGGTGGGGGCGGTTTCCGCTGATTGCAAGCGCCCTGGCCTAATTCAGGCCTTCTCCGCCGAGAGTTTGGCCGGCGCGCAAGCGCCTGAACCGGGACTACTCGTCGGTTGATGCCGCCCTGGGGGTGGGCTCATTGTTCTGGTACACCAGCAGGGGCTCTGAGTCGCCGCGAATGACGGACTCGTCTATTACCACCTTGCTGACATCGCTGCGCGACGGGATGTTATACATGGAATCAAGTAACACACCCTCCAGGATCGAGCGCAGGCCGCGAGCGCCTGTTTTGCGTTCCATGGCCTTCTCCGCGATCGCCCGCAGGCCGTCCTCGCGAAAGTCCACTTCCACACCCTCCATTTCAAACAACTTGCTGTACTGCTTGGTCAGCGCGTTCTTTGGTTCGGTAAGGATTTGGACCAGAGCGTCGATATCAAGTTCCTCAAGCGTGGCGATCACCGGCAGGCGCCCGACAAATTCCGGGATCAAACCGTATTGCACCAGGTCTTCCGGTTCCAGGTCGAACAACAGCTCGCCGACATTGCGGCGCTCGTCCTTGCTCTTGACCTCGGCCGAGAAACCGATGCCGCCCTTTTCCGAGCGATTCCTGATGACCTTGTCCAGACCGGCAAATGCGCCGCCACAGATAAAGAGAATGTTGGACGTGTCGACCTGCAGGAATTCCTGCTGGGGGTGCTTGCGACCGCCCTGGGGCGGGACCGATGCCACGGTACCCTCGATCAGCTTGAGCAGCGCCTGCTGCACGCCTTCGCCGGACACATCACGGGTAATGGACGGATTGTCGGATTTGCGCGAAATCTTGTCGATTTCATCGATGTAGACAATGCCCACCTGGGCCTTCTCCACATCGTAGTCGCACTTTTGCAACAGTTTCTGGATGATATTCTCGACGTCTTCCCCGACATAGCCAGCCTCTGTCAGCGTGGTAGCATCGGCGATGGTGAAAGGTACGTCCAGAAGACGAGCGAGGGTTTCAGCCAATAGTGTCTTGCCGCTGCCGGTGGGGCCGACGAGCAGGATATTGCTTTTCCCGAGTTCGACGTCCCCGCTGCGGCCCTGCTGGCCGTGACGCAGACGCTTGTAGTGGTTGTAGACTGCGACCGACAGCACTTTCTTCGCGCGGCGCTGGCCGATCACGTACTCGTCGAGAATGGCATTGATTTCCTGGGGGACGGGCAGGTTGTCCTGGCTGGAGTCACTGTTGCTTTCCTGCACTTCCTCGCGAATGATGTCGTTGCAAAGGTCCACACATTCATCGCAGATAAACACCGACGGACCGGCTATCAGCTTGCGCACCTCGTGCTGGCTCTTGCCGCAGAAGGAGCAGTAAAGCAACTTGCCGCCGTCACTGGAGTTGGTGGTTTTTTCGCTCATTCAGCTGCCCTACGCCCTGTATATCGATGCCTCATCACCTTGAGTTATACGATGATGTCTTTTACGGCTATTTGCAAGCCCCGAGGGGGCTAAAAGGTAGATATCCCGAGAATCTGCGCGCCTTTTCACAGGCCTCGCGCAGATATTCCGGGCACTTCGCATCAGGCCTTATTTCCGGCCCCGGGCATCGCGCGGCTGGTCAGAACCTCGTCAATGAGTCCGTATTCCTGGCTCTGCACAGCATTCATGAAACGATCCCTCTCGGTGTCGCGCTCTATCACCTCGAGGCTCTGGCCGGTGTGCTGGGCCATCAGCTCGTTGAGGCGCTGGCGGATGATCAGGATTTCCTTCGCCTGGATCTCGATATCGGTCGCCTGGCCCTGGGCCCCGCCGCTGGGCTGGTGGATCATGGTCCGCGCATTGGGCAGGCAGTAACGCTTGCCCTTGGTGCCGCCGCAGAGCAGGAAAGCACCCATGGAAGCGGCCTGGCCTATGCACATGGTGCTGACGTCGGGCTTGATGAACTGCATCGTGTCGTAGATGGACAATCCGGCGGTGACCGAGCCTCCCGGGGAATTGATGTACAGGTGAATATCCTTGTCCGGGTTCTCGGACTCGAGAAACAGCAACTGGGCCACGATCAGGTTGGCCATGTGGTCCTCGACGGCGCCCACGACAAAAATGACGCGTTCCTTCAGCAGCCTGGAATAAATGTCGTAGGAGCGTTCGCCCCGGGCGGTCTGCTCGACCACCATGGGGATAAGGCCAAGATTATTAATGGTATTCTTGTTCTGACCGTCAAACTGGAATGACATGTTTACCTTCCCCTGGTTAAGGTGGATCGATTGTTTGCAGGCCCGGTGACGGCTCGCGCCAGTGTTCAGCCTTCGCGCTGTCCCTGGGCAAGCGCTTCCTGGTAGCTGCAGGCCTTTTCTACGATATGGGCATTCTCCAGCAGTTTTTCAACCATCTGGTCTTCCAGTACGCTGGATTCGACGGCGGCCAGCTGCTCCTGATTGGAGTAGTAATAATTGATAACTTCTTCCGGGTCCTGGTAGGTGGACGCCATTTCATCGATCCTTGCGCGCACCTTTTCCCCGTCGGCCTTGAGGCCGAATTTGCCGACCAGCTCCGCCAGCACGAGGCCCAGGCGTACACGCCGTTCGGCGTTCTCCTTGAACATCTCATCCGGCAGCAGTGACTTGAGGTCCAGGTCGCGCCCGCCGGCACCACCGAACTGCTGGAACATCTGGTTGCGCATGGCGTCGACTTCGCGCTCCACCAGGGATCGCGGCACCTCGAGCGCTTCGTGAGCGGCCGCCACTGCGTCCATCACCTGTTGCTTGACCTTGCCCTGGATCGCGTTCTTCAGCTCCCGCGCCATATTGTCGCGCACCTCGCTGCGGAATGTCTCAAGGCCACCTTCCTCAACGCCGTACTTGACGAAAAGCTCCTCATCGAGCTCCGCGGGCACAAGTTCCTGTACCGAGTTCAGCTTCACCTTGAACTCCACTGCAGCACCCTTGAGTTCTTCGTTGTGGTATTCATCGGGAAAGCTCAACTTCAGGGTTTTTTCCTCACCCGCCTTCATTCCCTCGACGCCCTCCTCAAACCCGGGAATCATACGACCTGAGCCCAGCTCCAGATCACTGTCAGTGGCGCTGCCACCGCTGAACGCCTCGCCATCGCGGGTGCCGACATAATCAATATTGACCTTGTCACCGGCGGCGGCAGCCCTCTCCACAACTTCCCAGCTGCCCTGCTGCTTGCGAAATACGTCGATGATGTTATCGACATCGGCATCGGTCACTTCCGCCGCCGGCTTATCTACTTCGAAGCCCTTGATTTCGACTACTTCAACTTCCGGGAACACCTCAAACGTGGCGATATACTCCAGGTCCTTGCCCGCTTCCAGGGTCTTGGGCTCAATGCTGGGTTGTCCCGCGGGACGGAGCTTTTCCTGAATCACCGCTTCGCGGAAGGACTGGCTCATCACCTCTCCCAGGACCTCCTGGCGAACGCCGGCGCCGAAGCGCTGCTGCATAACCTTCATGGGAACCTTGCCGGGGCGGAACCCAGCCAGTTTCACATTCCCGGCGGCTTTCTGCAGCCGGCTCTTGACCTCGGACTCGATGCGCTCTGCGGGTACGCCAACAGTCAAACGACGCTCCAGGCCTGAAGTCGTCTCAATCGAAACCTGCATGGTAATTCCTCTACTACAATCCGATAGGTGTCGAACGCCGATTGCGTCCGTTCAATTTGGGTAATCCCGGGGGGCGAGTACTGCCCCCTTTATGTCTGGTGCGGAAGGAGAGACTCGAACTCTCACGCCTTGCGGCACTGGAACCTAAATCCAGCGCGTATACCAATTTCGCCACTTCCGCGTTTATGAGCGCCCTGCTGCGGGCCGACATCAAGTTAGAATATCTGACAGATTATATGCATAACCGATTGATTATTCTTGAATAATGATGGGCCTGTGCCGTTGCTGGGGGCAATCACAAGGGCGCAGATTCTGCCACAAAGCCCCAACCGGTTCAACCACTTAACAGCGCGGCCGGGCCAGCAGGAACACCAGGGGCGGCGCGCCCTGCGGGGCGGCCAGCAAACCCTGCCAGCAGCGCGGCAGCAGCAGCGCCTGTTCGGCCTCACACTGCAGCCCTGCCACGTCCAGGCTTCCGCTCAACACCATCACGATAAGGTAGCTCGAGCTGGCCTCCGGCTGCCAGCTCTCCCCGGGCGGCAGCGTTACCCGCTGCACCTCGAAATCCGGAAACCGGGCTAGCTGTTCGACCCTCGCTCCCGATGCACCATCAGGGGGCGCACTGGCGGCTGCTTCCGGCGGGAGCAGCCGCATCAGGGCCACGGCTTCACGCGTGTCCCATCCATCCTGAGTGAGGACCTTCTGGGCGAAGGAGAGTATCTTGCGCTCATAGGTCGCAGTCTGGAACTCGACGACCCGGACTCCGTGCTGCAGTGCGTGAGGCAGCAGTAGAGGTACCTGAACGACATCTGCCACCCGCAGGGGGTGCATGGCAGTAAAGTCATCCATCCGCTGCCGCAAGCTGCGCTCGCGCTCGGAGGCAGCCGGGTCCGCCGCCCGGCCCTGCTCGGCAAGCTCATCGATAGCCCGTCGCTCGGCCTCGTAGGCGCCTACGGCGTCCAGGTACGCCTGGCGGAACAGGTCCTGGTTTTCATAGCGCGCGATCTGCTGCGCAGCGAAGCCGTAGCGTATATAGCCCACGCCATCCGGCCAGGCCTGACTGTCAATGTGGGTTACCACATAGACCTCACGCTTGGTCTCATGCAGCTCGAAATACAGATCTCCGAGTACCGGTTGCGCACTGGGGTCGAGTATCTTCAACAACGGGAGCGGCTCCCCCGGCACACCGGCGACCTCCGACGGAAGGGCAGCCTGCAGCCAGGGGATGGGCACGCTGGCACCAGCGCCCTCGAAATGACATACAGCGCGACGCTCTACCCCCGTGTACCAGATTTCACGCCCCCAGGGCTTGCTTATCGCCTGGGCTTGCAGGCGCAGGGGGGCGGTCGGGTCAACATCCAGGAGCCGGTGCCGGGCGATCCAGCCACGGTACTGCTGTGCCCGGGGCAAGCTCTCATCCACTACGATGCAGCGGTCGCTCACCGCCAGGCTCAAGACCCCGGCGCTGACGTGGTAAATCGCAGTCAACGCCAGTGCTGGCGCGCTTTCAAGCCAGTACTGGTCAAGGCTGAAGTCCACCAGTAACAGGCCCTCCCCGCCCTGTAATTTCGCGCGCCAACGGGCATAACAGGCCCGGGGATCCCCGCTTTCGCGAATCACTGTGCCAGTGCCGGGCGCCTCTCGGGTCATCTCGGGCTCAATCGGTGAGGCAGGCGGGATCGAAGCGATACTCCCCGCGCAGCCAGTCGCTCACTTCCGCGGCGGCTGGACCGGGCAGGGCCTGGTAGCACTGCGCCAGCTGGCGACAGCGTTCCTCGCCCATCCCGGACAATCCCAACTGCTGGAATTCGCGCCGGTTTGCCTGCAACTGCCGCCATGTCAACGGGCCGATGGTCCGCTCCAGCCAATCCTCCCCGGGAGCGTCATCCCGGTACACGGCCGCCAGACCTGCAAGGGCCGGCAGGGACAGCAGCCCCTGGTTCATTGGGTTGCACAGATGTCCGCTGAGCAATGTCGCAGGCAAGTCCTCGCGTCCAGCCAGCGGGTCGAGGTAGAGAAAATTACTGCGCACCGCCCCATCGTTTACCGGGTAGTTGTCCCACAACATGACCGGCCGGTCCAGCAGCCTGCAGATTGCCTCGATATCTGAGCTGGAAATGGTCTCGGAGCAGACCCGGTTACCCGTCCAGAAAATATCCACTCCAGCAGGCAATTCTCGCCCCAACTGCGGCCAGTAATCAGCGGGCATGCGACCGAAATGCTTCTCCAGTACCGGATCGAAAGAATAATAAGTGGGGCATACCAGCACCCTGACCCCGGGTAACCAGGCCACGACATCAGCGACGATTTCCGCCTGCCGGCTGGCCAGCTCATCGACTGCTCCGGGCATGTCATCAAACAGAATGGCCAGCAAAGGCGCCTCCAGCTGTGCCAGCCTCGCAACCTTGCGCCGCAGTTGCTCCCGCTGGCCCGGTCCGTATTGCTGGTACAGCGCGAAGGGAGACAAGCCGACGCCCCAGTTGATCCCGCGCTGGCGGTACGCCGCCGACTGCTCCTGCAGCTGCCGCCACTGGGGAGCAGGCCAGTCACCCTGCCACTGCTTGCGCAGCCAGGGATCCGCCTTGGGACAATACAGGCAGGTATTCAGGCCGACCTGTTGCAGATACTCCGCATAGGCAAGACGTGTTTCCAGCGACCAGACCCTCCCGTAAAAACCCTCCAGGATGCCGGTGAGAAACCCGCTGGCTGACGGCATAGGGACCCCTTTAGCTGTATATGTAATATAAATTTATTTTCTTATGCCAAAAAAGGCTAAAAAAATGCCCGATCGGGCATGGCAAAATGAATTTGTTCAACGATACTTAAAGCGTGGTTGCCTATCCCCTGGAAATATCGGGTGGCCGCGGGAGCAAACCCAATGCTCCCTGAAGGAAGAGATTCCTTTATGTTTCACTCCTAATGGTCTTCTTGGGTCCCTTTCGGGACCCATTTTTTTTGATTTAAATATTATAATAATCAATGTGTTATGAAGCATATCTAAAAAGGACATTAAGTTTCGCCCGTCACATTGTGTGGGTGGGCCGGTCCGATGACAGCGAACCTGCCAGGTGATTCTCGATCTTCGCATTGGCGTTGGCGTCCTGCTCACTGAACTGGACACCGATGCCCGCAGTGCGATTACCCTGGGCGCCTCGCGGGGTAACCCACACCACCTTTCCCGCGATCGGGATTTTCTCGGGTTCGTCCATCAGGGTGAGCAACATGAAGACCTCATCACCGATGTCGTAGGTCTTGTTGGTGGGAACGAACAGGCCGCCGTATTGCAGGAACGGCATATAGGCGGAATAGAGCACCGCCTTATCCTTGATGGTCAGGGACAGTATGCCGTTGCGGCTGTTTTGTCGTTCTTCGTTCATCGTTGAGCGCCCTTCTGGATGCTCCTGATATTATCACCAAGCCCCCCGTCGCCCAACATTCTCTGTACTTTTCCCAACAAAGCATCGAGCAATAACTGGGGGTTCGGGTTCGAACCCGCGGCGATAGCACGCTGGATTTGCCTGATTTCATCCAGCAGCCCGAAGCCGCCCCTGGCCTGGGCGCTGGCCAGGTCCGCCCCGGCAAGATTGCGCAGCAGCGCCTGTATACCCTCCACCAGGTGCGCCAGCGCCCGGTCCAGGTCCTCACCTGCAAGGGCCGTCGCGAGGCCCGTTACGCCCACCTGCCCGTTAAAGAGCCCCCCGATGGCCTGCCGCACCAACTGCAGTCGTTCAGCGCTCGCCTCCGAGTAAAGTTGCGCAGCCAGCAGCGGTCGCCCGCCCGCCAGCTCCAGCAATTGTTCACTGTGCTTGCGCTCGCCACAGACCCTGTCCAGCCACTGCAGGCTCTGTTCCGCGGAGGGCAACGCCGGCCTGAGCAACTGGCAGCGGGACCGGATGGTAGCCGGTAAACCGTGCAGTCGGTGGGATACCAGGATGAAGTAGGTGTTCGCCGGCGGCTCCTCAAGCACCTTCAGCAGTGAATTGGCCGCGTTGGTATTCATACTCTCCGCAGGTGAGATCACCACTACTTTACGCAGGCCAAAGCCCGCGGTCCGGTTGGTGAAGTCCACAACACCGCGAACCTGGTCGATTTTGATAACCCGGCTCTTACCCTCAGGCTCCAGCCAGCGAAAATCACCATGGTTGCCGCTGGCACTGAGTTCGCAGGGATGGCAGCTGCCGCAGTTCAGGCCCGACGCCGGACGGGCGCACAGCAGCAGCCGCGCCAGCGCAAGGGCCAGTCGTGACTTGCCCGTGTATTCTGGGCCACTGAGCAGCAGGGCGTGGGGCAGTTGCTGCTCGTCAATCTGTTGATTCAAGCGGGACCAGGCGTCGCCCTGCCAGGGTAACGGGGCACTTACCGGCGGAATGTCTGCTATCTCGCTCATGGCACGGGGTGCCTCACTCCCCAGCACGCTGTCAGTTCATTGCACACCTTGAGCAACTGTTGCTGCACCTTGTTCCAGCGGCTGGCTGGCGTCGATGATGCGATAGCGGCCGCTGCTTGCCTCGGCGAGCTCAAGGTAGGTGGCCCTCACCCGCTCGAAAAACGCCAGTTCTTCCCGTTCGAAACGATCGAGTTCTCCCCTGCCCTGGGCCCTCGCCATGCCGGTCGACACGGGCGCATCCAGCAGCAGTGTGCAATCCGGTCGCAGCTCTGCCTGCACCAACTGTTCCAGCGCACTGACGGCGCTGCGATCGATGCCCCGGCCGCCGCACTGGTAGGCATAGGTGGCATCGGTAAAGCGATCACACAGCACCCATTTGCCCGCGGCGAGTGCCGGCTCGATACGGGTACGGATGTGCTGTGCCCGGGCGGCGAACACCAGCAGCAACTCCGCCATTGGATCGATCGCCTCCTGGTCGACCGCCAGCAGCAGTTGCCGCACTTGTTCGCCGAGCAAACTACCGCCGGGCTCCCGGGTAACCAGCAAATCCACGCCCTGCCCCGCCAGCTGTTGTTCGAGGTAGGCGATATTGGTCGACTTGCCGACGCCCTCGCCGCCCTCCACAGTGAGAAACAAGCCCCGCGCAGTCATAGGCTACTGAGCCTCCGGGCTGGAGCGATAATCTTTCCTGCGCTGCAACTGGTATTTACGAACTGCCGCCTCGTGCTCGCCAAGGGTGGTACTGAATACATGCCCGCCATCCCCCCTGGCAACAAAGAACAGGGTGGTGCCTTCCGCGGGGTGCAGGGCAGCATGGATAGCGGCCCGCCCGGGCAGCGCAATCGGCGTGGGTGGCAGGCCGATGATGCGGTACGTGTTATAGGGATTGCCGTCATCCGCAAGGTGAGCGCGTCGCAGATTGCCGTCGAACTCCGGCCCGATCCCGTAGATGACCGTCGGGTCTGTCTGCAGGCGCATCCCGAGCGCCATGCGACGGGCAAACACACCGGATATCTCCTGGCGCTCCTCGGGCAGTCCGGTTTCCCTCTCTATGATCGAGGCCATTATCAAGGCCTCGTAGGGCGATTCATAAGGCAAGCCCTCCGCCCTGCCCTGCCATTCCTCTTCCAGCACGCTCAGCATTTTTTCGTTGGCGCGCTGCAGCAACTCCAGGTCGGTCGCGTTGCGGGCGTAGTGGTATGTGTCCGGGAAAAACAGTCCCTCCGGGTGGCTGAAGGGTGTGGCCATCGCCTGTATACGCTCATCCCCGGGGCCTTCCAGCACCTTTTCCAGGTCTGACTGCGCGGCCAGGATACCCAGCGCCTGGGCGAGGGTTACACCCTCCGGCAGCGTCACCTGGTACTGGATAACCTTGCCGCTGCGCAGCAGTTCCAGCAGCGTGGTAGGATTCAGCGGATCGACCAGCAGGTATTCACCGTGCTTGATCTGCTGGTCGATACCGGTCCAGCGACCATAGGCGATAAGCAGGTTCGGATATGGCAGGACCCCGTCTTCGTAAAGTCTGTTTGCCACTGCCCGCAGGGACTCGCCCTGGGCGACCACCAGTACCACGCCATCCGCGGGCAACAACAGGGGCGCCCGCCACCGCCGCTCCAACTCCTGCAACGCAAGAATCGAGCCCAGCACCAGCAGCAGGAAAACCAACAATAGCCTGCG
Source organism: uncultured Gammaproteobacteria bacterium (assembly GCA_963792815.1). Lineage (GTDB taxonomy): Bacteria > Pseudomonadota > Gammaproteobacteria > Pseudomonadales > Halieaceae > JARRPM01. The sequence goes on along the minus strand of CAWBXR010000021.1, from coordinate 33,375 downwards.
AATCACGCCAGTTCATCCCGGTAAAGTTGATGCAGCGACCCGCACAGGGGATATTCAGTCCAGGTGCGCTGTCCGAAACTGGCCACCGGGCGCAGCCCGAGCAGGCTGTTGCTGTAGAAAACCTCCTGCGCGCCCTGCAACTGGTCGAGGCTCATGAACTCTTCCCGCACGGCCAGCCCCAGGGCCGGTGCCCAGCGCTCCATGATGAGCTTTCGCCGGGTGCCGGCAATACCGCAGCTTTGCAGGGGCGCAGTCAGCAGCTGGCCGTCACAGAGCGCGAACAGATTGCCCGCGACAACTGATATCGGTCTTGCCCACTGGTCGAGCATGACCGCTTCGTCGTAACCGGCATCGCGGTACTCCCTGGCGGCCAGGACATTTTCAAGTCGGTTGAGGTGCTTAAGGCCGGCCAGCAACGGCTGGGCCGGCCAACGCACAGTGGCCAGGCCCAGGCGAGCGGGAACTGGCAGGGGGTGGGACGGCTCCGGGAGTCGGGTGGCGGCGATAATGATACGGGGCTCGGCTTTTTCGGGGGGGGCGTAACCGCGCGGGCCGGCGCCGCGAGTCAGGGTTACCCTCAATGCGCTCCAGCGCCAGTCGCGCGCGCTGCACGCAGCCGCAGCCTGCTGCAGTTGCTCGCGCACCGCATCACTGCAGTCCGGAAACATCAGCGCGCGACAACCGGCCTGTAGCCGGTCAAGGTGCAGTTCGCTGTAAAGGGGCCGGGCGTCTTTCAGGAGCAGGGTTTCGAACAAGCCGTCGCCAAATTCGAGACCGCGATCCGGCAGCGGCAGTGCCGCCGCTTCCACCCCGTTCAGCCAGATCGCTGTATCCTCGGACACGGGCCTGGTCTAATCCGCCAATCAATCCGGCTGTGCGAACAAGAGCGAGCCATTGGTGCCGCCAAAGCCGAACGAGTTGGATATTACACAGTCGATCGGCCGCTCCTGGGCGGTGTGAGGCACATAATTGAGATTGCAGCCCTCGGCGGGATTGTCGAGGTTGATAGTGGGTGGAGCCACCTGGTCGCGCAGGGCGAGAATCGAGAAAATCGCCTCCACCGCCCCGGCGGCGCCGAGCAAATGCCCCACCATGGATTTGGTCGAACTCACCGCTACCTTCTCGGCTGCGGCGCCAAGGACAGTCTCCACGGCCCGGCTCTCGGCCAGGTCTCCAGCGTTCGTTGAGGTGCCGTGGGCGTTGATATAGCTGATCCTTTCCGCAGCCACACCGGCATCCCTGATAGCATTCGACATCGCAGCGGCGGCTCCCCTGCCGTCTTCCGGCGGCAGGGTCATGTGATAGGCGTCCCCACTCATACCGAAGCCCAGGAGCTCCGCATAAATAGTGGCGCCCCGTGCCTTCGCCATCTCGTATTCTTCCAGCATCAGCACACCGGCACCGTCACCGAGCACGAAACCGTCCCGGTCCCGATCCCAGGGGCGCGAGGCCGCGGCCGGATCATCGTTGCGGGTGGACAGCGCCCGGGCGGCTGCAAAACCGCCCAGGCCTACTGGTGTGGTTGCCATCTCGGCACCGCCTACCAGCATCGCATCGGCGTCCCCGAGCGCGATGAGCTTGGCGCCCAGGCCGATATTGTGCGTGCCGGAAGTACAGGCAGTCACTATCGCCAGGTTCGGTCCCTGCAGGTTGTACATGACTGACAGGTTGCCCGAGATCATATTGATGATCGAGCCGGGCACGAAAAACGGTGAAATCTTGCGCGGCCCGGAAACCCTGATTATTTCGGCATTTTTCTCGATCTGGCCAATGCCGCCGATACCGGAGCCGATAGCGCAGCCCACTCTTGGAGCCAGCTCTTCGGTGACGACAAGGCCGCTGTCGCGCATCGCCTGGATGCCCGCTGCCATTCCGAACTGAACGAACTGGTCCATTTTCCGCGCGTCTTTGAGGGGCAAGTACTCGGAGATATCGAAGTCCTTGACGCTGGCGCTGAAACGGGTGCTGTAAGCAGACACATCGAAGCTGTCGATGAGTCTCGCACCACTCTTGCCCTCAAGAATAGCTTTCCAGGTATCATCCACCGTATGGCCGAGGGGGCTCAGCATTCCCATGCCTGTAACAACGACTCTTCTGCCAATCAACACGCTGACTCCTTTTTTGGCGCGCTTTAATTGCGACCAACACCCGATAAGTCACGGGACAAAAATAAGAAAAGCCGTTCTATCACAAATAGAAACGGCTTCTGAGAGCTACCGAGGGAGGTTGATCAGGCGAGGTTTTGCGTGATGTAGTCAATCGCCAGTTTTACAGTGGTGATCTTTTCAGCTTCCTCATCGGGTATCTCTGTCTCAAACTCTTCCTCCAGCGCCATCACCAGTTCGACGGTGTCCAGAGAGTCCGCACCCAGATCCTCTACAAAAGAGGCCTCAGTCTGCACTTCTTCTTCTTTTACGCCAAGTTGTTCCGCGACGATTTTCTTAACGCGTTCTTCAATGCTGCTCATGATTATTCTCTGCTCCTGAGATTAGTGCTGAATCAAACCCGATTAACCGGCCTGAGCGCGCAGTTTACTCTGTTTTTCCAAAGAGGTTAAAATTTTTTTTGGCGCGCTTTTTTAGGCTCTTTTTTATTCTTTTTTTTCAACAAGTTAAGCCATGTACATACCGCCATTTATATGCACGGTTTCACCTGTTATATAAGCTGCTGCGTCACTGCAAATAAACGCTACCAACGCGGCGATCTCCTGTGCTGAACCGAGCCTGCCCAGCGGAATCTGGCCCAGCATCAAAGCGCGCTGTTCCTCCGATAGTTCCCTGGTCATGTCCGTATCGATAAAGCCTGGCGCAACACAATTTACCGTGATGGAGCGGGAGCCCAACTCCCGCGCCAGCGCGCGCGAAAAACCCTCGGCTCCGGCCTTGGTAGCCGCGTAATTAGCCTGCCCCATATTACCCATCGAGCCGACTACAGAGGTGATATTGACTATCCTTCCCCAGCGCGCCTTGGTCATACCGCGCAGGCAGGCCTTGCTGACCCGGTAGAGTGCCGTGAGATTGGTGTCGAGCACGTCGTTCCATTCATCGGGCTTCATTCGCATCAAAATGTTGTCCCGGGTGATCCCGGCGTTGTTCACCACTATGAGTGGCGCACCGTATTGCTCGCTTATCGCTTTTATTACCGCGATGACGCTATCGTCATCCGCGACATTCAGCGCCATGCCGCAGCCGTCATTACCCGACTCGTGCAGGTAAGTCGTAATCCTTTTCGCGCCGGCGTCGGTGGTGGCAGTGCCAACCACGGTGCAGCCCGCATCGGCCAGTTGCTTTGCGATGGCCTGGCCAATGCCCCTGCTTGCACCGGTCACCAACGCCACTCTTTTTTCTTCGGTCATGGGCTCTACCCTCTTTTGGATGTTCGTTTTTATTTTTCGCCGAGCGTCGCCAGCGTAGCCAGCAACTCATCGGGCTCCTCCAGCGAAAAGCACTGCAGGGATTTATCGATACGACGGGCCAGGCCACTCAGCACCTTGCCGGGACCACATTCGACAATATTGGCAGCGCCAGCCCCGACAATGGTTTCGACGCAACGGGTCCACTGCACCGGACTGTAGATCTGCTCCACCATCAATTCGCGAATCCGCTGGGGATCGCGCTCCGGCGCGGCATGTACATTGTGTACCACTGGAATTTCCGGGGTTTTGAAGGTTATACCTGCGATAGCATCCGCCAGGCGCTCACCGGCGGGCTGCATCAATTGCGTATGGAAAGGTGCGCTCACCGGCAGGGGCATCGCCCGCTTCGCGCCTGCTTCCTTCAGCTTTCCAATCGCCACTTCCACCGCCGCGGTATGGCCGGCGATCACGACCTGGCCGGGGGAATTGAAATTGACCGCGCTGACAACGCCGCCAGCACTGGCCGCGACCTCAGCGCAAATCCGATTGATGGCGTCGTCATCCAGGCCGATTATGGCGGCCATGGCTCCCTCACCCACGGGCACTGCTGTTTGCATGAATGCGCCGCGCTGCCTCACCAGTTGCACCGCGTCGGCAAAGTCGAGGGCACCGGCGCAAACCAGGGCGGAGAACTCCCCCAGGCTGTGGCCGGCCATTATCCCGGGTCGGGGACCGCCCTGCTCCAGCCAAGCCCGCCAGAGGGCAACACTGGACGTCAGCAGCACCGGCTGGGTGGTTTCTGTCAGGTTAAGCGCGTCCTGCTCACCGTTCTGGACAAGATCCCACATATCATAAGCAAGCACTTCAGAGGCTTCTGAGAAGGTATCGCGCACCGCCTGGAACCGCTCATGGGCGGCCGCCAACATACCCACTTTCTGTGAGCCCTGGCCCGGAAACACAAAGGCGATCAGTTTGTCTGACATGCTTTACTACTCCTGCTTACTGGCATTTATAGAGAGGATAGTTTGGGACCGGGTGGTGGCGCCAGGCTAAAAAGTGTAGCGCACAATACATCCGCGGCGAGGGGTTAACCGGGCCGCTGTGTCTGCTGAACGATGGAACCTGCCCGCCGGGATCGACTGGACTTACTGAACAAGCACCGAGAGGCGCCGGGGCTGGAGAAACTGCGGGGGTATTCACCCCCGCTCACCTGGTCCGGGCCGGCCAAACCACAAAGGGTTTCGGCAGGGCACCTGCGACCTGTGCTTTTAGTCTTCGCTGCCGCCGTCGACGACCTTTTTACCGCGATAAAAACCATCGGCGGTAACGTGGTGACGACGGTGGGTTTCACCTGATGTCTGGTCTACCGACAGAGTCGGGCCTGACAATGCGTCGTGCGAACGACGCATACCGCGACGAGAGCGCGTTTTCTTACTTTTCTGGACAGCCATGACTGACTCCTAGGTTTTGCTGCCGGGCTTCAATTGCGCCAGCACGTTGAACGGATTCGGTTTATCCACCGGGACGGCCTCCTCCGGGGGGGCCTGGTCGGCGTTAAACCGTGACAAAATTTGTTGGCACTCTTCTGTGTCGTGATAGCTGAAGGGAGGCAGCGCGAGGATCAACTCGTCCTCAACCACTTCCCACAACCTGCACGCCTCCTCCTCGACTATCAGGGGTTCCAGATGACGCGGAAGGTGGGCTGCCTGCTCGTCGGTCCACACCACGGCCAGCGTGTTGTCGCAGGCCAGCGTTGTGGACAGTCGCTCAAGGCAACGTTGACAGGTAACATCCACATTGCCCGTTAGGGCCAGGTGGATGAGATACCTGTTTTCCTCGTCCCGGGAGAACGATAATTCCGCCTGAATTGCCCCGTCGTCATCGGCCAGAAGCGCGCGAAAACGCGGTAAATCAAGTGGTTTCAGCGTTCCCCTGACACTCACGCCACGACCGGCTGCCTTGCGGACATCCAGCGTGCTCGGGAGGGGCTCACTCAACATAGGCGCGCATCATAGGGGCGGTTTCCCCCTTTGTCAAAAATATCTTTAAAATACAAACAGTTCACGCGATTACCCACAACAACAGGACGCCCGGATATGGATATCATTCTCGCCTCGAGCTCACCCTATCGACAGCGCCTGCTGGCCCGCCTGCAGATCCCCTTTCATAGCGTCGCACCGGAAGTCGATGAAACACGCCTGCCGAACGAGGCGCCGGCAGCGATGGCAGCGCGGCTGTCACTGGCAAAGGCGCGATCGATCGCCCTTGCCCACCCGGACGCGCTGGTTATCGGCAGCGACCAGGTGGCCTCACTCGGGGACAGGGTCATGGGCAAGCCCGGCGCTTATGAGGCCGCCTTCGCCCAGCTGCGCTCGAGCGCGGGGCGGGAGGTGTGTTTCCACACAGGCCTCGCCCTGCACTGCGCTGCCCGCGGCTTCGAACGGTTCCACGTGGAACCTTTTAGCGTCTACTTTCGCGAACTTAGCGACAAAAGCATCGAAAACTACCTGCGCATGGAGCAACCCTACGACTGTGCCGGCAGCTTCAAGTGGGAGGGCCTGGGCATCGCCCTGTTTGAACGCATGGCGGGTGATGACCCGACCAGCCTGGAGGGGCTGCCACTGATTGCACTGACGGACATGCTGGCTGCGGCGGGTTTACCGGTACTCGATGTCAGCCCGGCCTGACGGGCCATAGCGGCAGGTCCAGCAGCTGTGGCAGCTCATCGACAATGGCCAGCGGCTCGAAGGCGGCAAGCCGCTCGTTGTCGTGGACCCCGAAACTGACCCCAACAGAGCGAACACCGGCCTCCCGGGCCATCGCCAGGTCGTATTCACTGTCCCCGATCACCACCACCTCGTCGGCGGATTTGCCCCGGTCGCCCATGATTTCATGCACCATCAGGGGGTGAGGCTTGGATCGGGTCTCGTCGGCACAACGGGTGGCCTCAAAAAAATCGGCAAGCCCCAGCTCCGCCAGCACCCGGTTGAGGCCCTTGCGGCTCTTCCCGGTGGCCACGGCCAGCTCGATACCGCGAGCGCGCAGGGCCTGCAGGGTATCCATCGCGCCGTCAAACAACAGGGCGGGCCCCCGGTCCGGGGAGCTGAAGTGCCGGGAATAGGCCGTGGCAAGCGCGGCCCGGTGACCGTTGTCCAGGGCGGGAAACAACCGCGCCAGCGCCTGGGGCAGGCCCAGGCCTACTATATTGCGCACATCCGCCGCAGCCGGCGGCTCCAGCGCGACCTCGACAGCGGCGTCACGCATGGCGCCCACGATGTGCTCGATCGAGTCGCAAAGCGTCCCATCCCAATCAAATATTGCTATCATATACAGCTAGTTACGTAACTTATTTAAAATGGTTTCTAATTCATCATCCAGGGGCGCCGAGAACTCGAGCAGGCCCTGCTCCGGCAGCGTGATCCGCAAGGACCGCGCGTGCAGGAACAGGCGCTGTAAGCCGAGAGCCCTGCACAGCTCGGCGGTCTTCTCGTCACTGTACTTGTCATCGCCCAGCAGGGGAAAGCCGGCGTGGCGAGCATGCACCCGAATCTGGTGAGTTCGCCCGGTAATCGGCTTCGCCTCCACCAGGGTGGCCCGTCCGAAGCGCTCCAGCACGGAAAACTCCGTGACCGACCGCTTGCCTTCCCGGGCAACCCGCACCATGCGCTCTCCCGACTGCAGGACGTTCTTTTCCAGCGGCGCCTCCACCACCCGCAGGCTCCGGGGCCAACTGCCGGCAACCAGTGCGAGGTAGCGCTTGTCCACCTTGTCCTCGCGCAATTGGCGGTGCAATTCGCGCAGCATTGCGGGGCGCCGCGCGATCATGATCAGGCCCGAGGTGTCACGGTCGAGCCGGTGTACCAGCTCGAGGTAGCGATCTTCCGGGCGCAACTGGCGCAGGCTCTCGATCAGGCCAAAGCTGAGCCCGCTGCCCCCGTGAACCGCAATGCCGGAGGGCTTGTTGATGACGAGCAGGTTGTCGTCCTCATAGATGATTCTTTGCTGGATCTGCTCGGCCCAGTAGCGCGGCACCGGTGCCGGTTCCGAGGGCGACGGGCGCCGCAGGGGTGGTATTCGCACCAGGTCCCCTTCCGCCAGCCGGTAATCCGCCTTCACCCGCCCCTTGTTGACCCTGATCTCGCCCTTGCGCAGCGCCCGGTACAGGCGGGTTTTGGGAACGCCCCGCAGCTCCCTGATCAGGAAATTGTCCAGGCGCTGCCCCACCGACTCCTCGCCGACACTGAGGTGATGCACTCCGGCGAGCTGCTTAGCGGGTTCCGTGTCAGGCATAAGTAGCCGAAATCATTTAATTTTCTTCCGTTTGCTGATATAGTGCGCCCGTGTGATTGCACCCGCCGCGAACAGAGCCGGCGCCGGTGACGACGCAACCCCCTGGCGACAGTTTGGACCTGCCAAAGAGAAGCACGGTTCCGCCAGTCAAATCACACACCGACTAAAGGATGTCGACACAGTGTATAGCGGGAGCGCAAAAAGCTCCTTGCCAGCCATTCATTACTTCTGAGCTGAGCTAAACACTGACCTGAACAAGGGCGTCGACAATTAAATAAACCGCGCAGCAGAAACTGCCGGGACAAAGAATCAGTTATTCAGATAACACAGCGTCGTCGCAGGTCTCAGGTGCTGCGACACTAGCAAAAAGGCGAAAGTAGTACCACAAAACTTTCCCTGAAGCGCTGTAGCGACCGCGGCCCTGTGCCGGCGGTTGGCGTAGACCAAGCACCTGAGCGCCCGGAACGGCGCGCACGGAAACCCGCCCATATACAGGGTCGGAACACCCAGCGCTGGTTCCTGTTGGCCGCCCTTTCGGGGTGCGGCCCTCTAGCTGATTCCTGCCCCGCCAGGCCTGTTGTAACGAGGCTAATGGCAAATCATGAAGAAAATGTTAATCAACGCAACTCAACCAGAAGAGTTGCGCGTAGCACTTGTCGACGGGCAGCGCCTGTACGACCTGGACATCGAAAACCGTACCCGTCTGCAGAAAAAATCCAATATCTACAAGGGCAAGATAACCCGGGTTGAACCCAGCCTGGAGGCGGCCTTTGTGGAGTTCGGCGCCGACCGTCACGGCTTTCTTCCCCTCAAGGAGATTGCTCGCGAGTATTTTTACCGCAAACCCCCGGGCGACGCCGAAGGGCGCATGAAAATCAAGGATGTCGTCAAGGAAGGCACCGAGATCATCGTGCAGGTGGACAAGGAGGAGCGCGGCAACAAGGGCGCGGCCCTTACCACCTTTATCAGCCTGGCGGGCCGTTACATGGTGCTGATGCCCAATAACCCGCGCGCCGGTGGCATTTCCCGCCGCATCGATGGCGATGACCGCAACGAGTTGCGTGAGGCACTGAGCGCGCTTGAAATACCCAATGGCATGGGCGTCATCATCCGCACTGCCGGTGTGGGCCGCTCCGCCGAGGAATTGCAGTGGGACCTCAACTACCTGCTGCAGTTGTGGGACGCCATCACCAAGGCCAACGAGGAAGTCAAAGCCCCCTCCCTGTTGTTCCAGGAGAGCAACGTCATCATCCGGGCGGTGCGGGACTACCTGCGGGAAGATGTCGACCAGGTGCTGATCGATTCCCCGGATGCCTTCAAGCAGGCGACCGACTTCGTCACCCAGGTCATGCCCCAGTACAAGAACAGAATCCGGAAGTACGAGGACAGCATCCCGCTGTTCAACCGCTTCCAGATCGAGAGCCAGATTGAAACCGCCTTCCAGCGCGAAGTCCGGCTGCCCTCCGGCGGATCCATTGTGATCGACCCGACCGAGGCCCTTATCTCCATCGATATCAACTCTGCCCGGGCCACCCGCGGCGGTGACATCGAAGAGACCGCCCTCAACACTAATCTCGAGGCAGCGGATGAGATTGCCCGGCAGTTGCGCCTGCGCGACATGGGTGGGCTCGTGGTGATCGATTTTATCGACATGCTGTCGGCGCGGAACCAGCGGGCCGTGGAAAACCGCGTGCGCGACGCCCTTACGATAGACCGGGCCAGGGTCCAGGTGGGCAGGATTTCCCGCTTTGGCCTGCTGGAGATGTCGCGCCAGCGCCTTCGTCCCTCACTTGGCGAGACCAGCGCAATCGTCTGCCCCCGCTGCACCGGCCAGGGCACCATCCGCGACACCAAGTCCCTGGCGCTGTCCATTCTGCGCCTGCTGGAGGAAGAGGCTATCAAGGATCGCAGCGTGGAAGTGCGCGCCATCGTTCCGGTCGATGTCGCCGCCTACCTGCTCAATGAAAAGCGCGCGGCCCTTACCGAGATCGAACTGGTCAGCAAGACCCGCGTTCTGGTGATTCCGAACCCGAACCTTGAAACACCCCATTTCGATGTCCAGCGCCTGCGCGACGACGAGGTCGACGGCGACCATGAGGTCAGCTACAACATCGACATTGCCGTGCCCGATACAGACGCCATAAGCGACAGCCACAGCGCCGATATCCCGGTGCAACAGGCGGCAGTACAAAGCATCTCACCCCAGGCCGCACCAGCGCCAGCGCCGGTTGCTGAACAACCGGTTGCCCCGGTGGCAGCCCCCGTCGTCGCGCCCAAAAAAGGCCTGCTTGCTCGCCTGTGGTCAGGGCTGGTCGGCGCCGAGCCGGTTGAACCGGTACCGGTGGCCAAACCTGTAGCCAGAGAGAAGCCGGCAGCCAGGGATAGCCAGAAACCCCAGGGCAACAACCGTCGCCGCCGCAGCAACCAGCAGGACGGTGAGCCTCGCAGTCGCAACCAGGAGGGCCGCAGCCAGGAGGGCCGCAACAGGGAGGCTCGCTCGGATGACAAGCGCGAGCAACCCAAGCGCCAGCGCCAGGAAGGCTCGGGTCGCGGCAATGGACAGGGACGCCGCCGCGGTGGCCGCGATGGCCAACGGCGCCGCCCGGATGCAGTAGAAGAAGCCGCGAACGAGGTATTGGAGAACACTGTCCAGGAGGCTGCCCGGATACCCTGGATACCCAAGACATCCAGGAAAGCCAGGACAACCAGGACAACCGCGAAAAGCCCCGCAAGCGACCCAGCGACATGAAGCGCGGTGAGCCACAGCGCCGCCGTCGCAACCGCAGTCGCAACACTGACAAGGACACGACCGAAACCGACGTGGCGAACGTCGAGAGCAACCAGGAAGACCTGGCTGCCACTACTGCCAGTGCCCTCCCCCTGATGGAAGCCGATGCCAGTCCCGTGACTGAAATCAGTGCCGAAGCCGTCGCCTCTCCAGAGGCGGCTCCCGCAGCCGCTCCTGAGGCCGGCCAGGCTGAACTGCCCCTGGAAGTTGCGGTGAGCCCCGACTCAGCAGTGGCGGAAGCTATCGAGGAAACGCCTGAACCAGTCGCGGCTGAACCAGTGGCCGAGGAAACTGTTGTCGAGCCCGTTCCCCTGCAGGAAACGCCCAAAGGGGCGGGCCTGACAGAGGCAGGCCGGGCCTACAACGACCCGCGAGTTGAAGCGCGCCCCGTGGGAGTGGTGGAAATTGTCACCGCTCACCCGGCGCTGTTCAGTGACGTCGTCGCGCCGCCGGTGCAGCCCAGCGGCAAGGTTGCGCTGCGTGCCAGCAATGATCCCCGTGGGCAGCTCATGCAGGAGCAGCAGTTTGCAGAAGCTTCGGGCCAGTCCTGAGCCAGGCTGACACAAGAGGCATTCGCCTCTTGTGTCACTTTTACATAACTGTATAATCTCGCCTGCCCCGCTCCCGCGGGGCAGTTTTTAACAAGGTTTTTCGGTGGGCTGGCTGAGTGGTCGAAAGCGGCGGTCTTGAAAACCGTTGAGGGTTTATCCCCTCCCGGGGTTCGAATCCCTGGCCCACCGCCACTTTGTTCACCAGCTTGCAGCAGAATTCTTTCCAGACTCAGGTGTTCGGCGCCATCGAGATTGCGTCCAGACGCGGCTCGCAGCTGCCCTCCCCCTTCAGTTTGCCCCGCCATAGTTTCTTCGGGCTAGCGCATTGCCCGGCGCCCTGAAGCGACCTCCCCCGAAACGCCCGCCAGCGAAAGATTCGCAGTTTTACACGGTTTTTTTCCTCCTGCGTTCTCTGAGTAAGCGTTCTTCTGCAGGATGTCGACTGGTTTACTAGCCGCCCGTGACCGGTGCATCACGCCACGCGTCGCCCAGTGGGTCGGGGCTCTTCTGCCAGTCGAGGAACTCTACATCCTCGGGCGAGGTCGTCCCGCGACCGTTCAACTGCAGGAACAGGCGCAGCCCATCGGTGAAATAAGGATCATCCGTGAGATTCAGCCGAGGCGCGGTCGGAGGCGCTGGCGGGATTCCCGCCACGAACCCGAATCGCTGCAGCACCCCGGCAACCATCAGGCTTTGCAGCAGGTGCTCTCGCGCTTCATCCACGTTGGGGTCTATCACATGGGTCGTCAAGGTGGAGCTGAGCAGGGTCGGTTTCACACTGATATCGCGGCTTACCTGCCCCACCCAGACAGATTGACCTTCAAAGCGAAATGGCGCCAGCCACAGGCGCAAATGATTCCGCTGCAAGATGGTATTACGCGCCCGCTGCAATGCGAGGTCCTGGGGTCGGTCGTACAGGTAAAGGGGGCTCACCGGTGCAACCGGGTAGGCTGCGCCGGAAATCGCTGCACCGATCAAACGACGCACCGTGTCGAAATCTATTCGATGGGTGAATGACCAGCCCCCGCGAGACAGGGAGGCGAGAACATCGCCTATATTACCGACAATGACAAGATTCAGGGGATCACCTGAGGCGTCGCCCTCTTCGTTAGCTGCACAACAGGGAAGCTCATTCAGTCGCTGTCGCAGCTGCGCCAGGTCCAGGTCAGGACGGTCAAGCCCCACATAGATCTGGGCCGGTTGGAGCTGTTCGTAATCGAAATCGCCATCGGGCAACGGCACGCCAAAACCAAAGTCCACCACGTGCTGGCGGCCGGCCAGGATTACCACCAGATAGCGCCCACCCTCGTGACGTGGTGCCAGAACATAGCCCTCGGTCACTGCGCCGGCGGCAGTTTTCAGCGGTATCGAAAGGTCGCGGAAATGCTCTCTGGCCCGGGCTTCGTCCTCCTCCGCGAGGCCCAGATCAAACAGCGCTGCGGCTTCGTCCGGGGCGAAGTAGTTGGGGTCCATGGCCGACACCAGGAACCAGTGGCTATGATCCGAATTGTTCTCAATCCGCAGCCATATAGCCTGTAAACCAACACTGGCCAGGTCAACCCCGTAAAGGCCTTCTGCCTGTTCATCGCTGAGTATGTTGGTGGAAACCGTCATATCGTGTTTGGTTTGATTGTACACCGGGCAGTCATCGTTACATGGGGCCACTGACTGGGGGGCAAAACTTGAGCAGGCGCCCAGGAGAAAGATCGTCGTTGCGCACACCATAAAACGCAGGTGGCCGGCCCAGTGCAAACAGCGGGTGATGGCATGCTTTCCGGTGATCCCACGACTGTCGCTGCGTGCCGGGGCAATCCAGGTGAACGGTGGCCTTAGACTGCAGACTAACAGGCGTGCCAGAAGTGTCAGGAGTTGATAATGTAGCTTCAAATTGATGTTATTCTCACGTACGTTCACCCGGTTGCCCAACCGGCGAATGCCTGTAACGAGACGAGGACCACCACATAATACACACAGAAACAGCAGTAGAGCGAGTCCCGCATCGGCTGGGCACTGGGCCAATCCGCTGCGGTCTGGAAAAACGCGATAACGCGCCAGAATACCTATGACACCTATTCTCTCACTGTGGTCGCAGGCCAGCCTGTCGACCCGTATCCTGGCAGGCCTTGCCCTGGGCATATTGACCGGCCTGTTTCTTGGCGAGCCAGCAGCGGCGCTGCAGCCCGTCGCCGATATCTACATCCGCCTGATGCAGATGACGGTCCTGCCCTACCTGATCACCTCCCTGATCATCGCATTTGGCCAGTTGAGCGGCGCTGAGGCAAAGCGGCTGGCAATTCGCGGGGGGGCGCTGTTATTGCTGACCTGGGTGGTCACCTGTGTTGTGATTGTGCTGCTTCCAATGGCATTTCCCGGTGTGGTAACGGCATCCTTTTTCAGCCACGCCATGGTGGAGCCTCGCCAGGCCTTTTCCTTTACGGACGTCTACTTCACGTCCAACCCCTTCGACTCGCTGTCACGGAACATCGTGCCCGCAGTCGTATTATTCAGCAGCGCGATGGGACTCGGGCTTATCGGAGTCCAGGACAAGGAGCGTCTGCTTGCTCCCATGCGCACCTGGAACACGGCCATCGTGCGTGTCACCCGTTTTGTGGTGTACCTTACGCCGCTGGGCGTATTCGCCATTGGAGCTGTCACTGCAGGCACCATGCTGCCCGAAACCCTGAGCCGCCTGGAAGCCTATTTCATCGTCTTTGCCGGGGCATCAATGCTGCTGGCGTTCTGGATACTGCCGCTGCTGGTGACGGCCGTGACGCCCTTTCGCTACCGTGAGGTGACCGGTATAGCCAGAGCCGCCATGCTGACGGCTTTTGTGACCAGCAGTGCGTTTATCGTCTTGCCAATACTGATCGAGCGCTCCAAAGAACTGCTGTCCGGTCACGGCCTGCTTGACGACAATACCGAATCGACCACTGAAGTGCTCATCCCGATTATGTTCAACTTTCCCAACGCGGGTAAGTTGTTGACGCTGCTGTTCGTGCCCTTTGCCGGCTGGCTTAGCGGCGTGCCGATGCCGCTGGGCGACTACTTCCAGCTCTTTGCCGCGGGCATCCCGAGCTATTTCGCCAAGGCCCAGATCGCCCTGCCGTTCCTGCTCGACCTCTTCGGTATGCCTCACGACCTGTTCCAGTTGTACATCCCAACCACCATTATCACCGGCAAATTCGACTCGCTGGTTACCGCGATGAACCTGCTGGTATTCGCTTTACTCGGGGCCGCGGCAACAGGTGGGTTTATGGTTTTTCAGCGCGCCAGGATACTGCGGGCACTGCTTGCCATCGCCGGCGGTACAGTCGCTGTGGTGATTCTCGTCAGACTACTGCTGGCGCTGGTTATCGACACCTCATACACCATGGACCGGGCAATACAGGACATGCAAAAGTCACAGTTGGCGCCTGACACGATAGTGCACAGGCAAACAGTGACTCCGGACGCTGCCTACGCCGGTCTCACGTCCCTTGAGCGTATCCACGCCCGCGGTTCACTCAAAATAGGCTATGACGCGGACAACCTGCCCATGAGCTTTTTCAACGGCGCCGATGAACTGGTTGGCTTTGATGTGGAAATCGCGGAGCAACTGGCCGAGGCGCTTGCGGTGAGAGCGGAGTTCATACCTGTGGAGTGGGCTGAGCTGCCGAGGCTGCTGGCGGAGGGGGTCATCGATGTGATGCCCGGGGTCTGGTATCGGCCCTACTGGTTCTCATCCCTGCGCCTGTCACAGCCCTATTTCACGGTCACCATGGGGCTGGCCGTCCGGGACGAGCGACGCCACGAGTTTTCCAGCGTGGATTCCCTGCGCCAGAGCAAGGGGCTGAAGATCGGCGTTCCCCTGGACCGGAGCCAGATCAGCACCAGCATGCACCACTATTTCGCGGGGTCGGATACCGAATTTGTCACCCTGGATTTCTGGCGTTCCTATTTTGAAGGTCAGCACCCCGAAATCGACGGGTTCCTGATGCCGGCCGAGCACGCCTCAGCCTGGTCGTTGCTGTATCCGCAATACACCGCGGTTGTCCCCCTGCCGGATCCCGTGGAGATGCCCACCGCATTCGGCCTGGCCCGGGACGCCGGAGAACTGCTGGACGTGGTGAATGAATGGGTGCTGTTCGCCGAAAACGCCGGGCTGATCGAGCACCCCTACGATTACTGGATACTTGGCCACGGCGCAAAGCAGCCCGAACCGCGCTGGTCGATCATGCGCAACGTGCTGGGCTGGGTGCCCTGAGTACGCCGTTTTGTCCAGAAATCACAAGACCAGCAGCCCTGCGCGGCCCGATATTAACCAACTTTCACCCTTGGTTTTTGGATATTTTCGCCCTTATTATCTGTCACAGTAGTGTAACGCTCATCCTGTACGCGTAATTACGGAGTAAACCATGCAAGAGAAAAGCCTCTACAACATGAATACCGTTGGCCTCGAATCGGCCCTCAGCACCAACAAGGTACTGAAAAACACATACATGCTGTTGGGTATGACACTGCTGTTCAGTGCGCTCACCGCTGGCCTGTCAATGGCTGCCGGCCTGGGCCACGGCACCGCCCTGATCCTGAGCCTGGTGGGCTTCGGCCTGCTGTTCGTGGTCCATCGCACCGCGGATACCAGCAAGGGCCTGCTCGCCATCTTTGCTTTCACCGGCGTGATGGGAGCGTCCATCGGACCGATGCTGAATCATTACCTGGCCATGCCCAATGGTCCGTCGCTGGTCATGCAGGCACTGGGTGGCACTGCGGTTGTGTTCTTTGGCCTGTCGGCTTATGCCCTGACCACCCGCAAGGACTTCTCCTACATGGGCGGTTTCCTGATGATTGGCCTGCTGGTGGCGGTGATTGCCATGATCGCCAATATCTTCCTGGCCATACCCGCCCTGTCGCTGACTATTTCCGCGGCCGTGGTAATGATCATGTCCGGCCTGATCCTGTTCGACACCAGCCGTATCATCAACGGCGGCGAGACCAACTATATCCGGGCAACCGTGGGTCTTTACCTCAGCATCTACAACCTGTTCATTCACCTTCTGCACCTGCTCACCGCCTTCGGCGGCGATGACTGACAGTAAGCGCATGAATCGCAAACCCCGGCGCATGCCGGGGTTTTTTTGTTCTACCCCGCCATGATTTACTCCCTGCTGGTTATGTCCCCACCCACCTCGGGCCATTGCGCCATGACCGCAGCCCGGTTTGCCAGGGCGGCGCTGGCTCGCGGCCACACCATCAGCCGGATATTCTTCCTCGATGCGGGCGTCGCCAATGGCGCCGCCGCCCCCGTGTTGCCACAGGACGAGAGAGACCGGCTGCAGCCCTGGGTCGAGCTGGCCGAGGAGCACGGGGTCGAGTTGATCCTGTGCATCGCCTCGGCGCTGAGGTACGGCATGCTGGACGAGACCGAGGCCGGGCGCTACGACAGACCCGCCGCGACCGTCCACCCCGCGTTTATCGTATCCGGCCTGGGCCAACTGGTTGAGGCCGCCGCCACCGCGGATCGACTGGTCACCTTCGGGGGTTGATATACGTATGGTCGCCACTAAAAAACTGTTACTGCTTATCCGCCACTCGCCCTATGGCAGCAGCCTGGCCAGGGCATCCCTGGACGTTGCCCTGGCAGGGGCGGCCTTTGACCAGCCCCTGAACCTGCTGTTCACCGGCGATGGCGTGTTGCAGCTTTTGCCGGACCAGGACAGCGAAGCCCTGGGCGTCAGGAACCCGGGGCGTCTGCTGGCCTCCCTGCCGCTGTATGACATCGAACAGGTTTATGTCGATGCGGAGGCAGCGGCGCGCTACCGGGTCGACCTGGACGCCGCTCCGGTTGCGGCAGTGGCGCTGGGCCGCGAAGGCATCAGGGATCTGATCGACAACCACGACCACCTGCTGGGATTCTGAGGATGACGCTCCACACCCTGAACGTATCGCCGGGTTCCGCGGCCTTTGCCGACTGCCTGAGGATTATCGCGGCGGGCGATGTGCTGTTGCTGCTGGGAGACGCTGTTTACGCCGCCCTGGCTGACACCGGGGCGCGGGCGCAGCTGGATGCAAGCGGCGCCAGGCTCTGCATACTGCGCGAGGACGCTGCCGCTGCGGGTGTCCTGGAGCGGGTGGATGGCGCCGAAGTGGTCGATATCGACGGCTTCGTGGCGTTGTCGGAACACTGTTCCCGTCAGCTGGCCTGGTACTGACACCGTGCTGCCCCCCAGCGCCTTTGACAAGGAGGGCTTCCTGCGCCGGCTCCAGGACTGGACTCCACAGGTCGCCAGCCAGATTGCCGCAGCGGAACAACTGGAGCTGACCGAGGCGCACTGGGAGCTTATCGACCTGTTGCGGGACTACTACCGGGAATTCGACAGCTCGCCGGCCATGCGGCCCCTGGTAAAGTACTGCGCCCTAAAACTCGGCAGCGACAAGGGCAGGAGTATCTACCTGATGTCGCTGTTTCCGGGCTCACCGGCCAAGCTGGGCAGCAAGATTGCCGGCCTGCCCAAACCCGACAACTGTCTCTAGGACGCCCCGTGACCGCCCCCGGTTTTGAAAACCCCACCCAGGAACACCCCTTCGCCCCCTTCGTACGGATTCTCGGCAAGGGCAAGAGCGGCAGTCGCTCCCTCAGTCGCCAGGAGGCCCGCCAGGCCTTCGGCATGATTCTTCGGGGCCAGGCCGAGGCGGTGCAGGTGGGGGCTTTCCTGATGCTGCTGCGGGTCAAGGAGGAGACCGGGGAGGAACTGGCGGGCTTCGTGGAGGCCTGTCGCGATGAAATGAGCCCCCCGGGGCCGGCTCCCAGGGCTGATCTCGACTGGTCTAGCTACGCCGGCAAGAAACACCAGCACCCCTGGTTTATCCTGTCCCTGCTGCTGCTCGCCCAGGCCGGTTACCGGGTGCTGGTGCACGGCGCTGACGGGCATACGCCCGGGCGCCTGTATACCGAGCCGGCCCTGCGCGAACTGGGGCTGCCGGTAGCCGCCAACTGGGCAGAAGCCGGCGCCCAGCTGGACGCATTCAACCTCAGCTACCTGCCCCTGCGCTGCTTTTGCCAACCGCTGCATGATCTGGTCCAGCTGCGCCCCCTGCTGGGCCTGCGCTCACCGGTCAATACACTGACCCGCATGCTCAACCCGCTGCGAGCGCCGGCGAGCATCCAGAGTATTTTTCACCCGGCCTATGCCGATCTGCACCAGGCGGCAGACCGCCTGCTGGCGCAACCCAGGGCCATGGTGTTCAAGGGCGACAGCGGCGAGGTCGAACTGAAGCCCCAGGCCGATACCCGGGTGCACCTGTTGGGCGACTCAGGCAGTACGGAACTGCTGGTGTCCCGGGTAATGCCGGGCCGTGTACAGTCGGTTGACCAACCCGCCACGACGCCCCTGCGGGACCTGTGGCGTGGGATTTCCGAAGATACCTATGGCACCTGTGCGGTGCAGGGCACCGCAGCCCTGGCCCTCACCCTGCTGCAACCGGGGCTGGACCCGCGCGACGCCGCCGCACTGGCGCAATCCCTGTGGCAGCAGCGCGACACCACGAGGCTCGACTGATGCCGCTGTCCGCTGTCGAACCCACCCGCTACCCCGAGCTGCTCGCCGCCAAGTGCGAACGGGTGAGCGCGCTGCTGGCCCCGTTTTCGCCGCCGGCCCCGCAGGTCTATCCCTCTGCTACCCAGGGCTTTCGAATGCGCGCCGAGTTTCGCCTGTGGCATGACGGGGACGCGCTGGATTACGTCATGTTCCGCCGGGACGATCCCGCGACCCCGGTGCCGATAAAGCAGTTCCCGATAGCCTGCGAGCGCATCCAGCAGCTGATGCCGCAACTGCTGGATGCGCTTGTGCGCGACGCCGCGCTGCGGCGCAAGATCTTCCAGGTGGAGTTCCTGTGCACCCTGAGCGGCGACGCCCTGGTCACTCTTGTGTATCACCGACGGCTGGAGCAGGACTGGGAGGAAGCAGCCACCCGGCTGGCGGCGGATTTACGGGTGTCCCTGGTAGGCCGCAGTCGCAAACAGAAGATCATTATCGGCAACACTTTTGTAAACGAGTCGCTGACCGTCCAGGGCCGCGAGTTTCGCTACCGCCAGTACGAACAGGCGTTTACCCAGCCCAATGCCGGTGTCAACACCGCCATGCTGACCTGGGCCTGCGAGCGCGGCGCCAGTGTGGGTGGAGACCTGCTGGAATTGTATTGCGGCAACGGCAATTTCACCCTGCCCCTGGCCTGCCACTTTGACCACGTGATTGCCACCGAACTGTCAAAGACCTCGGTGCGCGCCGCCCGGGAGAACCTTGCGGACAATGGCATCGACAATGTGCAGATCATTCGCCTGTCGGCGGAAGAGGTCTCCCAGGCCATGGCGGGGGAGCGGGAATTCCGCCGGCTTGCCCAGTTGCCCCAACCCCTGGCGGACTACGATTTACGGACTATTTTCGTCGACCCGCCGCGGGCCGGCCTGGACGCCGGGACGCTGAACATGGCAGGCAATTTCCCCGCAATCCTCTATATTTCCTGCAACCCCCAGACCCTGGCAGACAACCTGGCTGTGCTGTGCCGCAGTCACCGGATCGACCACTTCGCCCTGTTCGACCAGTTCCCCTATACCGACCACATGGAGTGTGGTGTTTTACTGCTGAAAAAATAGGTAGTATCGACGGACTCAGGGCACCGAAGAAAAGCGGAGGTCAGAATGTCTAACGAGAAATTGTCTCCGGCGGAAATCGAGCGCAGGTTGGACGCCCTGCCGGACTGGGTAATCGACCATCACAAGCTCTACCGGCTTTTCACATTTGACAATTTTGTCGACGCCTTCGGATTCATGGCCCGGGTCGCCCTGCTGGCCGAGACCATGGACCACCACCCGGAATGGACTAATGTCTACAACCGGGTGGAAATTCACCTGACCAGCCACGACGTGGGTGGGATTTCAGCGCGCGATTTCATCCTTGCTGAGCGCATCAACAGCCTGCTCCCGGCTTAGCAACGAATCCCGAAGGCGAGCAGGCCTCGACCCAACACCTCGTCCAGCCGGTCGACATCCCCGGCGTTGATTTCGATGTGCCGCAATTTCAGGGTGCGGTAAAGCTCGCGCTTGTGCAGCATGGCCGACAGCGCCTGGGCAGGTACATCCGCCTCCCAGCAGTCGATATACACATTGCCTTCGGGCACATAGAAGTCGGCATAAACAGCCTCTTCCAGCGGCAGTGCGCGCTGGTAGGCATGGGCCAGCTGGGCGAGATACAGCCAGTCACAGACACGAACCTGCATGGCCGAGGCCAACTGGTGCCCGTCGATACCGATACAGGGCGCAGTAGCGGACGGAGCAAACAGGTCCGGTTCCCCATCACCCTGGATGACGGACGCCTGGCCCTGGTCTGATTGCCTGGTGAGTTCGCGGTGTATCACCGGATTGTCGATGATTTCATGGGGCCAGGTGACATAGAAGGCGCCGCTGTTGTTGCTCTCTTCCTGCAGTCCGCCAAGGGCCTTCCCACGCTCAGTCAGTTCCCAACCGATAATACTGTGGGTCTGCAGCCCGAGCTCGGCCAATGCCCGGTTGATCTGGCGGGCGTGCAGGCGCGGGTAATACCGGCGCATAGACGCGGCGTTAATGCGCTGGTTGGATTCGATCGCCGCCAGCAGGGGATGGTGGTCGAGGCTCTCCGGCCAGACGATATAGCGCCCATAGCGTCGGCTCTGCTGGTAGGTACCCCCCTCGAACTCGCCCTTTGGGGTGAGCACCCAGGACTCCCCTGCCCTGTCTATCCAGCCGTAATCCCTGAGCGTGGCGAACAATTGCTGGGTGGGAATATTGAGCTTGCGCGCCAACGCGGTGGTCGAGAGCCTGTTGTTCTCCTGCTCCATATCGGGCGGCAAGCTACTGTGCCAGGACCAGCTCGGCGTAGCGCTCGGCGAGCACTGCATACACCTGGTCTGCAAAGTCGTCAGCGCTGTGATCCATCACCGCGACCAGTTCGGAGAGATGCTCGTTATCCTCCCTGCCGTCCCAGTTCTTGACGTAGCTGCCGTCTTTGTAGCCGTTGTCCTGGCGAAAGAAATTGAGGACGTTCTTGCCTACATAGGCTGTGTAGAGCGTGTCGAAATCCAGACCGGAGGCTATCATAAGGTCCCAGAAGCGGGCGGGAGAAAAGCCCTTCGTTTGCAGGCAGTGCAGGGCGAGTTCCTCGGTAGCCTCTCGCACGCCCAGGCCCGAGGCCTGGTGCGCTTGCAGCTCTACGAGGATGTCGTCGGCAATCTGCTCAACGGTCTTGCCTTCCCCAAACAGGGCAGAGAGGCCAAAGTGCCAGATATCGATGACCTCCAGCCGCACCTGCTCGATTTCAGGCACCTGCTTTTTCCACCACTTGTAACCGTAGTGCTCGATGAGCTCGCCGCATTCGATCCAGGCCGCCCGGTACCACGCAAAGTCCTGCTCCACCCAGTTCTCGTGCACCCGCGTGTTCATTGCATGCTGCATCGCCAGCATATTGACCAAAGCCTGCTTCAAGTAAGCTACCCCGTGCTAAATCAGATGAAAGCCTAT
This sequence comes from uncultured Gammaproteobacteria bacterium, assembly GCA_963792815.1. GTDB lineage: Bacteria > Pseudomonadota > Gammaproteobacteria > Pseudomonadales > Halieaceae > JARRPM01. Next base: position 11,863 of record CAWBXR010000021.1, on the reverse strand, counting down.
GATAAACAGCCGCCAGGGAGATAGATAGACTGGCGGCTTGAACTGTGGCGTTCCCTGGGCTTCAGCTGCACCCTGCTCCTTTGCATTCCCCAGCGTGCCCTGGCGCAGATGGACCCGCTTAAAGACACCACGCCGGCGCAACGCGCTCAAATGCAGACGAAATGGATGGAAACCAACCTCTCACTGGATGCCAAAACCAGTGCCAGCGTCTCAGCTATCAACCTGAAGTACGCTCAGGAGAATGAGACCCTGATGAGTACTGACGAGCCCAAATTCAAGAAGCTGATGGCTTTCAAGCAACACTCCAACGCCAAGGACGCCGAACTGAAAGCGATTTTCACCCCGGAACAGTACAGCCTGTACGAGCAAAAAAAATCCGAGATGGAAGCGACCATCATGCAGAAGGTCAAGGACAAACACGCGTCCGGCCAGTGACGTCATTTCCCGGGCAGTGAATGGTAGAAGTCACTGAGCACCTGGAACGCGAGTTTACGGTTGCCCTGCTCATCCACCAGGCCCTTGCGGTTGTAGAACTCCTGGATACCGTTAAGGGGGCGCAGGGCGGCCCGGAAATCCTTCAGTACCCAGGGTGACATGCCCTGGACCAGCGGACTGTGCTGCAGCATATCGAGCTGGGCGCGGTAGACGCTGGCCTGGTATTCCTCCGACCACAATAGCGCTTCCGGCGAGCGGAAGCCGGCCTTGGCGCCGGCGCCGAACTCCGAGATCACCATGGGCTTACCGTAGCGGTTGCTGAACCGCATACGCGGCATGATGTCCCTCAGCATGACCCGCCGAATGTCCGCCTCGCTGGCAGGGAGGTTGGCCGCAAAAGCGGCAGAGTAATACCAGCCGAAATACTCGTTGTAACCCACCACATCGACGATCTCACCGAGGGGATCATCCAGTTCAACCAGTATATCGTCACTTTCTGTTGATGCCGCCTCAGCAGGCTCGGCTTCAGCACCGGGGTCGTCTTCAGCAAGCAGCCCCGACACGACTTCCCTGCCGATAAAGGCCACCATCCGCGCCTTGTCCGCAAGACTGACGTCGGAGTCCTTCAGTAAGGCCACCATCACGTGCTCAGCGACCTCGCCCAACTCACGCATCGGGTCGCCAATCAATGCAGCTCCAATCAGTCGGCCACTGGCATCGATGCGCCTCACCGTATCTGCCTCGCTGGACAGAAAGGCCGTGCGTGGCTCGCTTATCGGGGTTTCATTTCCCAGGGACCAGATCACGATGGCGGCGCGGTTCAGGTCGCGCTGTACCGATTCGGCCAGCATGCTGTTCGCGAGTTTCCTGGTGTCCTCATTGCGCCAGTCGATGGCCCAGTAAACCGGCACCTCGGACCACAGCATGAACCCCATTTCATCGGCCAGCCGCACGGTATGCTCGTTGTGGGGATAGTGGGCCAGCCGGACGAAGTTGGCACCCAGCTGTTTGGCCAGCGCAAACTGCGCCTCGGCATCCGCACGCCCGGTGGCGACTCCCTGTCTCAGTACCGTTTCCTCGTGCATGCTGATACCGCGCAGAAATACCGGCTTGCCGTTGAGCAGGATCTTGTCCCCCTCCCGACGCACCGTGCGAAAGCCGACCCGGTCGGTAGTGGTATCGTCCCTGGCGCTGACCGAGACCTCGTAAAGAGTCGGCTGCTCGGGCGACCACAGCTGCGGTTTCGCTGTCACGTTAAACGCCGCCCGCCCCTGCGCATCAGCGGTGGCACTGACGGCAACCTCGAGTTCCGGGATCGAAAGTGCCACTTCAGTACCGGCCCCCGCGCCGTCGAGCTGGGCCCAGCCCCGGATTTCGCCTGTGTCGTGGTCCGCCAACCAGACCTGGAACTGGCGCACGAACGTAGCTGGCACACTCACCAGGCTGACATCCCGGGTAATGCCACCGTACTGCCACCAGTCGGTGCGTTTAGTGGGCACGCTGGACATGTCCAGAGTGTTGTCTACCCTGACTACGATGTCGTTGTCGCCATCCTCAAGCAGCCCGGTAACTTCGAAGTTGAACGGCGTATAGCCGCCTCGGTGCTGCCCCAAAACCTGTCCGTTCAGGTAAACGGTTGTGGTGAAATTAGCGCCGCCGAAATGCAGGAAATAACGCTCTGATCGCCGCGGCTGTGCGATGAAAGTGCGCTGGTACCAGATGGAGCCGTCATAGAAGAACAGGCGCTCCTGTTGCGAGTTCCAATCACCGGGGACCTGCAGTTGCTGGCGCTCGTCGAAGCTGTACTCGATCAGCTCCATGCCTGACTGCTGCTTGCTGTTAGCGTAGTAGCCCTCGCCAAAGATACCGCGCTCGCCGATGCCCAGCTTGTCGATAACCACGTTCCAGCTGCCGTTGAGTGATCGGGTGTTGCGGTTCGGAATATTGGTGATCAGGGGCGACGGTTCGGCGTAGACGATCGGTGATGGCGAAAATAGACTGGGCTCGTCCTGCTGATCTTCACCCGGCTGCGCCAGCGCCGGCCATACGACTGACAGCGAAGCGAGCACGAGGCATCGCCTCAGAAACTGCCAGCTGCCGCGGGTACCGCCCGAATTCGCAGACTGACCCACTCTCTTGTTGCCCATTTCAAGCTCCTTTCAATGTGCCGCCACTGCCAATTAACGCCGACTCTGGTGCAGGCTTTGACCGCGAGATTATAGCGGCTGCGAACCGACGAGGCCGCACATTCAGGGAAAAATCTGCCAAGCCTGGGGTTGCTTTGGCGATTTTATATAGCGCTGCGCCCGGTACATGCCTTGCTATACTGACATAGCTGGATTGAGGCAAACCAAAGAGTTGACTGACATGATTGAGGGCAGCTGCCACTGCGGCAAGGTTCGATGGACCCTGGATGGAATACCCGAATCAGCCACAGCCTGTAATTGTACCGTTTGTCGCCGCTACGGCACACTCTGGGCGTATGGCTATGACGGCGAGGATATCCATCTTTCCGGCCCCTGCAAGGCCTATATCCGGGGCGATTCGATCGAATTCCATTTCTGCACCAACTGTGGCTGCGTGGCCTGCTGGCGGGCGCAGGAGGCAGACACTGATGGCCGCCGGCGTATCGCCGTGAACCTGCGCCTCGCCGAACCAGAGCATGTTGCGCAGGTCCCGATCCGGCATTTCGAAGGACTCGAAAGTTTTGAAGACCTGGCTCCGGACGGGCGATGCGTTGCGGATTACTGGTTCTAGAAAGGGCGACTGCGATGGGATTTGGCAAGTATTTTTCACAACAGCTAAAGTTCGCATTGTGCTCATCCCTGGCAATGGGCCTTGTCGTGGGTCTCGTGGTACTGGTTACCGGGGGAGTTGAGGGTGCGGTCACACTCGACATCGATTTGGGCTATTCCGATGCTGTCTGGTTGCTACTTGGAATCCCAACAGTAGTCATTGCGCTGTTTGCCCTGGTGTCTCCATTGGCATTCCTGATCCATAAAGTGACTTTTCGCACCGCGCAGTAAATGAGAGGGAGAACTAAATGGCAAAACTGAGCCTCTACTACGCCACGAATCGACGCCACCGCGGCAAGGATCGCTGGCAGCCTACGAGTTACGGCCCGGAACCCAGCAAGGACGGCACCGAGAATCTACGATTTGGCGCAGTCACGATGGAGTACGACAGCGCCAGGGCTGATCGCCTGTTAAAACGAGACTGCGGGTTTGGTGCCGGCCATGGTGAAAAACTGGCGGAATACCTGTGTTCACAGCGTCGTACCGGGACCATCGAGGCCTTTGAAGAAACCCTCGAGTCGAAAGTGTCGGACACTTCCCAACGCAAGGCCAAGTTCGGCTCGAGTCGTACATTTGCAGAGCTGCAAAAAGCCATGCGCAACGGCTGTGAAGTGCTTGTGTATATCCACGGTTTCAATGTCAGCTGGTGGGAAGCAGTAGCCGCGGCAGCGAGCCTGCAACTGATGCTGAACCGCGAGCCAAACAACAAGGAGATCCTGGTTTTCCTGTTTACCTGGCCATCAGACGGCAAGGCGATTCCCTACTGGTCCTATTTTTCAGATCGCAGTGATGCGACATTTTCCGGGGCCGCGATCGGCCGCGGTTTCCTGAAATTGCGCGACTTCCTGATTGAAGCGCGCCGCAAGGATGCGAAGGAAGGAAGCGAACCCTGCCGCCAGTCGATTCACCTGCTGTGCCACTCCATGGGCAATTTCGTCCTGCAGCAGGCACTTGCGCGTATTGAGGAGTTTTCAACCGGCGGTAAACCACCGCGCCTGTTTGACCAGGTTCTGCTTTGCGCCCCCGATGTTGCGGACAATACCTTCGAACCGGACAAGCCGATGAGGCGCCTGCCGGAGATTGCCGAGCAGGTTACCGTCTACCATAACCGTGGAGACATGGCGATGCCGGTATCGGATTACACCAAGGGCAACAGTGACCGCCTGGGCTGGGGAGGCGCGAATCGCCCTGCGGAACTCGACGGGCGTGTGCACCAGGTAGACTGCGGCACTATCGTCACAGGCTTTGTCGAACACAGTTATTACCTGAATGGCCGCGTGAATGACGACATTCGCCAGAGCCTCGACAAGCTGGACCAGGACGACCAATCCAGGTCACGCGAAGCTGTCAGGCACGGCTGGCCAAATGTGTGGCGTATGCGCTGAGAGAAACGCCTGGAACCCCAGGCGACACCGGAGCGAACAATATGGCGATTAACTTCGATAAGGTACCGGGCTATATTCGCAAGGAAATTCAGGCGCCGACCAGGGTCGTCTCTTCTGGCGCCAGAAACGCGAGCGTTCGACGCATCCAGGAGTGGCTTAACTTCCACCACTGTGGAGCGGTGATCGATGGCGCCTATGGCCCTGCCACCACGGCCTGTGTAAAGGAATTCCAGCAGAGGGCATCGCTGCCGGTCAGCGGTCAGGTAAATGCCGCGACCTGGAAAGCGCTGGTCACGCCGATGCTCACGGCGCTGGAAACCCCGCCCGGGATAGAAAGCCTGGCAATCGCAGCCGCCATCGGCGCCATAGCCCGCCAACATCTCGCACAGCATCCGGTCGAGATCGGCGGCCAGAACCAGGGCCCGTGGGTGCGGCTGTACTGCGAGGGTAACGACGGGCGAGACTGGGCCTGGTGCGCGGGTTTTGTCACATTTATCATGCAGCAGGCGCATTTTTACCAGGGCACCAGGCCCCCCATCGAGGGCTCTGTCTCCTGCGACAGCCTGGCGGCCCAGGCTAAAAACGCCGGCCGTTTCGTTTCCGGCCGCTCAGTCGCCCGGGGCTCGGTTCCCTGGAATGCCCTGGGTGAAAGCTGCATTTTTCTGCGACGCCGAACAGCCACCGCCTGGACCCACACCGGCTTCGCCATGACAGCGTCCGGCAAACCCAATGCATTGACGTTCCAGACCATTGAAGGGAACACCAATGACGAGGGAAGCCGCGAGGGCTATGAAGCGTGCCAGCGAATCCGCGGACTGGGTGCCGGCAACTACGATTTTGTGACACTGCAATAGGCGAGCTATCCGCTGATCTCGACACTGATGGCGTCCGACAAGCATGACCAGATCAAGCCTGGGTAATTCAGTCATCTACCAGTAGCAAGTGTCACTTATATAGTGGCGAATCAGCTGCTGAGCTCATCGAAAAGGCCTAAAACTTAAAGACCGTTTAGAATACGTCGCGGCGCGAGAAAACCAGGCTAGTTCTAAAAGACGCGCTGTTATCGCAATGGCACCAACAATCTCAGTGGTTTTGCTTCGCTTTAGTGGACCGTTTCAGATAATCCGCGTGCCCCCTTCTCGAACGCTGCGGGACTGATATTGCCCAAATACCCGTGGCGCCTTTTTCGATTGTAGAACACCCCAGTGTGTTCGAACACATCGGACTGTGCTTCAGCACTGGTGCGATAACTGACACGACTCACTCGCTCCCGTTTAAGCACACCAAAGAAACTCTCTACGGCCGCATTGTCATAGCAATTGCCCGAGCCACTCATCTTGGGCATGATGCCGTTTTGTTCCAGCTCGGCAAGGAAATCATCACTCGTGTACTGAGGGCCAGCAATTTAGCAGGCTATATTCTTTCGGTAAAACCGCCAAACTGCAGTTCTTTCTTCTAGGAATCTGCGAGAACAGAACTTCGCTTGAATGCTTGCGTTGCCACTATTCCTAAAAGTCCAATCGCCAGTAAGAGCCATGTTCCGGGCGCAGGGATAGAGCCGCCGACTGGTTCACATGCGAAAGAACCATCGGAATTTTGAACAGGTATTTCGCCGGCATTACACCCGGTCCACTCAAGAACAGCGAAATTGCCTCTGGGGTCGAATGCCGCCCTATACCCTTCTAGTTTTACCCAGTCGTAAATATCTTCCAGTGCGCTTAATGAGCCCGATGCGGCATCTTTTAGGAGATCGACCATAGCATTATGGCCTATACGCGGGTCTGGAGGCACGCCCGGAAAAGCCTCGCTCCATTTAAGACCACCCACAATATTTGAGAACGCCAGATTTGTTACAGTATAGAGGTGGTCCAATTCGTCACCCACGCCGGAGATTCCGGCACCATAACCTATAATCAGCGAAGAGGTAGGCAAGAAATCGATTTCATGGCGCAAATAGGTAGTCCCTCTACTTGCGATTACGCCGCCATAAAAAGCGTCATAATTATTATTATCCCATTCGAAAACGAACACACCTTCAATATCACTGCCATTGGAAGTGCCTGGGTTCATACCTATGCCATAATTTACTTGGTAGCCATCAGAGAGTGAAATCACCCCGGCGCTCGAATTACTGGTCATTCCGAGTGATGACAAAGCCATCGCTGAAAACAATATGAAAATTTTAATATTGGACATTCTGGGCACCCTTCGTGAGCTGACGGAGCTACAACTGACTCCTGTGCAAGTAATGTTCCAAAACGTAAAAAACATTTAGAAACAAGGCTGGCCTTAAGAAGGAGCTTGGCTTGAATGGGCTTTCTGTAAATAAAGCTGACACCATTCCGATGACCGCCACCGTGGCGAAAGCGGACCACGGGCATAGGCGCCATCTGGTCCGCTCTGCTCTCGCAAGCCGCCATTCATATTTGGCGGCAGAGTTTGGCGGGGGTCGCCCATCAGCGCGCAGCCGCCCCCCGCTTTCCTCATAACTCTGCCTGTTCCGCCAGCTGCAGGGCATCGTCAACGTCAACTCCTAAATACCGGACCGTGCTCTCCAGCTTGGTATGCCCGAGGAGCAACTGGATAGCCCTGAGATTCTTGGTTCTTCGATAGATCAGGGCAGCTTTCGTCCGACGCATCGAATGCGTTCCATAAAGGACCGGATCTGAGCCAATTGAACAGACCCAGCGTTTCACAATCCGAGCATACTGCCTGGTGGAGAGATGGTAATACCTGCGCTTCCGACTCCTGAACAGATAATCAGAGTTACCCAGACGTGATTCGATTATCCAGTCCTCAAAAGTCCTCCGTGTCTGTGGTGTGATCTCAAATTGTACGGGCTGCTGAGTTTTTTGCTGCATAACTCGTGCGCGAGACTGAACTCGATCACCTTGCGTTACGTCGGAGACCTGAAGCTTAACGAGGTCACATGCGCGCAGCTTGCTGTCGATCGCAAGGTTAAAAAGGGCCAACTCCTGATATTTTCCAGAAAGTTCCAATCGAATACGGATCGCCCAAATCTCCTGTGGAAAAAGGGAAAAAGGGGACGCATTTATTTTTTAGGAGGCTCGAACTCGTTGTCAGCATGAAAATAGTTGCGTCCCCTTTCATTACGATTTTTCCAGCATTTGCTGCGAAATGGTAGTGGGCGACAGGGCGCTGTCAGCCCTAAGCTTACCTTAGGACTGGTCAGAATTGCGTGACTCTCGTGCCTGCGTTTCTTCGACGAAATCCCGGAAGGCTTGACTGAAGTGCCAGCGCCAAAACGGCCAATACTCTCGGCCACCAGCAGAGCGAAGGATGCGATTTCCGGTGTTTGATAATCCTTCCCATTGCTCTGGCGAGATAATACCGGATCGCCACTGGACGAAAGCGCTCTCCAACAGGCGCATATAGCTGACCAACTGGAAAGCGAACCGCTGTTTCTCTTCATCGGATAGATCGCCACCTTGTAGCCCAGTCATGTAGATACGAAGAGCAGCTGGGTCGGCAGACACGGCAGTCAAAAGTGTGACGAACGACTCTGACACAGCCTGAAAGGTTGAGGCTCGAAGAGACTGCGAGTTTCTGCGCAGCTGAATGGCCACGTAAAACAATGAAATGATAACCGCGATGCCGCCGAGAAAATCTCCGGCGTTGCCTAGCTGTTCAAGATTCATGCCTTTTTCACAGGTTAGTGGTTCGAGTGATGTGTCGCTCTCGGCCGCCTTGAGTAAGAAGCGGCCTGTCAGCATGAGGATAGCCGAGCTAGCCCAAGGCAGCAATGCGTCGAAAGCCGCCATCGCTTCAATTTGGTCCTAATGTCTCAAATTAGGCGATAGCTGGTGGGCGTCTTGGGTGGGTTTCTTGCCTGCCCTTATGAAGATTCACCCTGACGGCAGCTAACGACGCAATGCGGTCGCTTTCGCTTACTTTCTCCTCTCTGGGCTATGCTGTGATTGTAGTAACCTCTTATTCCCCATTATTGAACTCGGAGTCAGATATATATGAAGGCGTATGCAATCCTTGATATGGACATACACGATCCAGAAGAATACTCAAAGTATCCACCATTGGTGCGGCCACTTATTGAGAAACATGGCGGGACGATAACTCATAGACTATCTGATTTTGAAACGGTAGAAGGCGACTGGTCTCCCAAGCGGCTATTGATAGTGGAGTTCGCAGACAAAGCAGCAGCTAAGGCATTTCTTGACGATCCAGAGTATCAGCCAATAAAGGATATTCGCCTCGGTGCTGCGACATCACTGATGGTTATCGGCACCTCCGAAATGTAATTCGGTTCAATAAAATTGGTGACGGCCCTTGCTGGCACCTTTCAGCCAAGATGAGAGCGGCTCCAGGGCAGCCAGAATGGCGGCTTTCGGGTGAGGAGGAGACATCCAAGCCCGATGGCGGCTACCGACGCATAAGAGACATTTCTAATCTGCTGAGCTACCCTACATCAATCAATCACACGGGAAGAGTTGAGATGGACTGGGAAGCAATTGGAGCACTGGGAGAAGCCGTAAGTGCGATCCTCGTCCTTATTACATTAATTTACTTGGCTACCCAAGTTCGGTATGCAAAGAATGCAGCAGCAGATGCTAATAGACTGATGAGGGCAAGAGGTGTCTGCGATTTTCAACTGGCCTGTGCCACCAACGATTCACTCGCACGAATCAACAGTGCGGGAAACGATTTTGGAAGCTGGTATGATGAGCTATCTGCAGCTCTTGGCATCACTGCAGAGGAAGCTATGAGGCTCGATGCGCTTAGCCTTTACTGGGTTTGGTTACACTGGGGCCAGTATTCTTCAACCAACAACAAAGATGACCTCGATGAGCTTGGGGATACTATTGGCAAGTTTTACAGTGGCTCTCGTGCCATCAAGTACTCTTGGGAGAATGGCCCTTTTACCAAGCCCTTACTGGGCAGCAAATTCATAGAATTTGTTGATAGCAATATGCAAAAATATAATGCGGAAAAATGATCCATCCTGGCACCTTTCAGACATGATAAGGGAATGCCCAGGTCGACCTGGATGACTCCTTTCGGGAGTAGAGCAGTCATCAGCCCCTGATATACCCCTTGGCAGCTAACGACGCACAAGAGACGGATTTGGATATACTGCGGTAGAAGGTGGCGTATTTAATCGTAGGCGGCACGCGTGAAAACCCTGAATCCGGTTTTTCAACGGAATCATTTCTGTCTATGTAACTGTTATGCTTCACTCAGCGAATCGTGCATGCGCATCCACAGCCGACGGAGTTTAATCTAGTGCTCAAAAAGATTGCTGTCGCCTCAGTTATTTTTCTGGTACATCCCATGGTGGCCTTGGGCCTCGGCGCCGGAGGCACTAGAGTAGAGGTCGAGAAGTTCTTTGACACATACCTGGCGGCCTTCGCAGCTCGTGATAAAGAATTGGTAGCTGAGAAGTACTTTGTGGCTCCAATATACCTGAGAACGGGCAGCGAGATGCTCTTATTGGAATCTAGAGAAAAGGTACGTGAGCATCTCACTATGGTTTTCTCTGCTCTATCGGATCAAAACTACAGCAGAACGGAAATTGTAACTAAAAACACCTGTATTCTTACCGACGATGCCGCAATCGTGAGCGTCGCACTTAAGCGGTACAGTTCTGAAGGAGTGGTACTTCTTGAATCAGGGGCGTCCTATTCCATCGTAAAACTGGATGGCATTTGGCGAATTTCAATGGCGTCAGTACATACTCCCGAAGCGGTCTTGTCGTGTCAAAAGTAAAGTAACTAAAGCTGGAAACCAGGAACATAAAACGTCGGTATCGGCACTTACGGCTGGGACGTTCCGCTGCGTGGTCCGCCCCAAACCGAAGCGTTACTGACTGGCGGTTCATGGCACCTTTCAGACTAGCTGGGAGGGTTCCCTGGGCGATCTGAATGGCGGCTTTCGGGTGGAAAGGAGACTTGAGGGCCTCAGAAGCCTGATGGCGGCTAACGACGCGAAGCGGACATCGACATACTATTAAACAGTACAAAAAACGTTATATTCTTGAGAAAGCAAATTACTTCTCAAAGGGAAATTTATGTCCGAAGCTGAAATGTTGTCGCAAATCAATTCAGTAGGCGAATTCCTTTGGAGTTTGATGCAATACTGGACGAGTGTTTCAATTGCGGTATTGATTGGATCGCACTTTGTAGCAAGCAAGCTGAACGCAATTGTTATAGCCATATTTCTATTGATCTATGTCTTGTTTACCTTGCAGATTGGCCTTTTACTACGTGTGCAAATGTATGCCTTGCAAGGCCTCGCCATGGACCTGCGCCAGCTAGCCGATAGTGGAATGTCGCTAAGCAATACGGCTACTAATTGGTTGAAATATGCGCCAGTTGCCAATGATTCCATGTTAGGACAGTTGAGCCGACAAGTCATGGCATTAGCGATGTTTGTGGCTACGATATTTTATCCTATTTACTGTAAGCGCAAGACGAGTGACTGAAAGTGGCACAAACTTCCCTTCCATGCGACAGCTGTTGCGGCTTGCGCATGACCGCTATCGGGAGAGGAGCGGACGAGATCGGGTGAGACCGCTGACGGCAGCTAACGACGCTAAAGAGACATAATAATCACCAAACGGTAATTCGTTTTCCGTCTATCCTTTTGTGAGTCCAATAACCGAGAGATAGAACATGAACTGGGAAGCGATTAGTTCCATTGGCGAGATAGTAGGAGCATTGGCAGTTGTAGTAACCCTAGGTTACTTGGCAGTGCAGGTTAAGCATGCAAAAGCAGCCACAGCCGATAATAGTCGTCTTATTCGTGCGAATGGCGTGCGAGACATGTGTTTGGAAATGTGTAGAAACGATGCGTTGAGAATGACCCAGACAAAAAACTGGGGCCTGGTAGCATATTACGAAGGGTTGGCTGAGAAGCTTGGCGATTCTGTCGAGGAGGCCACCAGAGTCGACTGGGCCAATTGTTACTATTTTTGGATGTATTGGGGCCAATATTCATCGACAAAAGAGGCCAGAGACCTGGAGGAACTTGAGCACGTTATAGGTGGCTTATGCAGTACACCAGGAATGAAATTATCATGGGAAACAAGCCCATTAAATAGACCGTTGCTCCAGGAAGATTTCGTAGCTTTTGTAGACAGTATCGTCGCGAAACAAAGTGTTTAGCTCACATCCGCTGGGCGTATTTTCACTGCAAAGCGTCAAGATAGGATAAGGCGCCGGTAACTGAGTCGTGGTTGCAGGCTAAGATTCAGCAAGGCGCTATGACCGGAGC
>CAWBXR010000020.1:0-21472 GCA_963792815.1 uncultured Gammaproteobacteria bacterium | reverse complement strand
CTGGCGACTCAATGAAATTGGAAACTTCCGTTAATGTGAGGCTATTCACAAGCTTTGGAGGACAGGGGCCGAGCTTGAAAAATTATGCTGCGATTGGCGAATGACGGGTGAACACCGAAATGGCGGCCGTATTTTGAGAACCATCTCAAGGGTTGCACCTGAAATTATGGCTTTATTTCGACGCATGAGCCAGACTTGACACCGTTCCACATCATGCCGAAGCTGTGGTGATAATCCCTACCACAATGGCACCGGGGGTCGGGAGGAATGGACAGGAATTTCCACCGGGTGGAGCCTTTAACAAGACTTGGTCCGCAGGCTGCTACAGTTCCGCAGGAGCCCTGGCGACGGTCTGCCAGGGCCGGTGACCTTGTCCGCCCTGGTGGCGGGACTCACGCTGTTGATCGGTCTGGCCTGGACACTCGTCCAGCCGGTGGTCTACCGAAGTAGTGCTACCGTTCTTATGAGCGCTCCCGAGTGCGATCGATGTCGGCGCCGCTGAGGCCGATATCCAGGGAGTCGCAATTCAGAGCAAGATCCTGCTTGGGGAACCCGTTATCACGCGCCTGGTGAACCGGGTCAGCGCGATTGGTTTAACCGAATTGAACTCAACTGAACTCAGGCATTTACTGAAGGTTGATCCTCTACCTGACACCAACCTGGTCGAAATGTCGGCCCAGGGCGCGGACGGCAGCTGTTGCCGCCTGGTTAATGCCTGGATCGATGTCTACCTGGCCGTGCGGGCAGAGGACATCAGCGGAGCAACGAGCAAACCATGCAGGTGGTGCAGGACGAACTCGATGGCCTGGCGATCAAGCTGGAGCAGGCGCGGCCGGCGCTGGAGGACTACCGCGAGCAGCATGAGATCATCTCCATGGAGCGCCAGGAAAACGAGGTGCTGGCCCGGCTCGATGGCCTCAACAAGGCCCTCAATAACGCCATCGAGGAGGAGGCCAAGACCGGGGCCTACCTTGACACCCTGCGAGAGGCCATCACCAGGGGTGCGCAGGTGGTCCCCAGGGATGATCGCCGTGACGTGGAAGCCATGGACACGGAACTGCGCGAATTGCAGGTCCAGATGCTGGAGATGAGCAAACGCTATACGCCCGAGTATATTGAGAAGCAGCCCCAATTGCGGGCGATACCCGAGCGGATCGATGAGCTGAAATCCAAACTGGCCCAGGCGCTCAGCCAGGGCAGGGAAGCGGAGCTGGCAAATGCGACCCAGGCCCATGCCGCGGCGCAACAGACTGTCGTCGATCTGCAGCGCAAGCTCGACGAGCACAAACAGGACGTAGCCCAGTTCAATACCATCTATGCGACCCACGAGGCCCTGGTGGAAGACCTGGCCGGCCTGGAGCAGTTGAACCGTGACACCCAGGCCCGGCTGGTGCAGGTTGAGGTGCGCCAGGTGGAAAAATATCCCCAGGTGTCCGTGATCGAAAGACCGGGCCCAGAGAGTCAGCGCATTGGCCCGGATTACCTGCTCTTACTGGGTGGCACCCTCGGCGCCGCCCTGGGCCTGGGCATATTCAGCGTCTGGCTGTACGGGTTCCTCAGCCCGAAACGGGACCAGCCGGCCTATGTCACCCTCTCCGGTGTCCACCTGTACCCGCAGGAGGTGAGCGGACAACTCGGCTACACCACCCAGCCAGACCCAAGGCTGATGCAGGACGGCACGCCCAGGCTGGAGCGGCGACAAAACAACCGGTCAGTTGACGATGGGGATCACGACGACGGAGACGGGCAGAACTCTCGGGACTAGTGCGGGGAGGGCGGCCTCTGGTTGTAAGCCGGGCAAGGTGCGCGTTAGTGTTCAAGTCATGCCTGAATCGATGAGTGCAACACAGGGCCGCGGTTACCTCGCGTGGAGGTGGTTATAGAGATTCCCCGGGGCAGTTTCCTGAAAAGGGGCAGCAACGGCCATATCGATTTTGTATCGCCCTTTCCCTGTCCCTATAACTATGGCTCGGTTCACCAGTATATCGGCGGCGAAGGGGATTATCTGGACGCTCTCGTGCTGGGGCCGCGCCTCGCCGTAGGCAGCAAGGGTGCAGGTAAGCGCCTATGGGGCGGTGGGGTTGTCCGAGCGTTTCATGTACGACGACAAACTGGTGTGCGCTGACGGGCCTCTCACCGCGGCTGAGCGCAGGCAGTATTGTGCGGTTTTTCCATGTCTACGCGTTCTGCAAGGGCATTCTGAACCTGCTGCGCGGGCAGCGCGGGCGTTCGCGCTGCGAGGGCTGGGGTGATGCCTCGGCGGCCATCGCGCGGGCAGTGCCTGTTGACAAGCGACGGCAGCATCCTGTCGATCGGCTTCTAGCGCAGCGTTGGTAACGAAGCGTTGATTCTAGAATTATGTCGACGTGGTCTGAATTTTTGTGGATTCAGGCCGGCGTAGGCCGCAGCCAGTAATGCCCCCAGAGCGTTGAGCGCCAGATCCGTCAGTGACGCGTACCTGCCTGGCACACTCATCTGGTGAGTTTCATCCAGTACTGCCCAGCTTATGGTTAAAAGAAACGCGAAGAGCCAGCCATGCGTGCTGGCTTATCTGCTCTTTGCGCCAGCGCCCATAGCCAGCAGGCAGCCAGCCCGGCGTAAAGCGGCACGTGCAGCAGGTTCTGCCAGTTGGGCTGATCCACTGGAATACCTTGCCTCAGCTGCATCCTCGGGCAAATCTCCCGGTATCGAGGACAGGGCGAACAGCATCCCCATGTAGGATGATCGGGCAGCAGCAATCCTCTGGTGACCCCGCAACATCAGGATGCTGTCCTGCCAGCGGCATCAGGTCGATCCTGGCGCTGAACAACAGCCGGTCTGTCCCGATTACCCCGAAGCAGTCATACACATGGTTTTTGGCCGCCGGGTCCGCGTGGCGGCTCAGCAGGTGTAACACGTCGTTACTGCGCGCTTGCCGCAGGCACTCGCGATCCACACTGAGGCTGTGTGACCTGTAGACCATCGGCTCGCGCTCAAAATCATGGCCCTGCTGCCAGGCCCTTTCAAGCAGGGCGGAGGACAGCAGGGCGCAGGGAAAGGTTTCCGGGAAGTTGATTCGCTCGTCCAGTTCGTCGATGTAGTCCGATTGTTCCACCAGTGACCCGGACAGGAAATTCTTGGCGTTGCTGACGGTCAGGAATTTGCGTTTCAGGAAGATGTCCTGCTTGCCCGGTCGGGATCCAGGAAGTTCGGTCTGTCACCTTGTTCAGATCACCCAGGCCGGCCAGGTCGATTGTGGCGGGTGCCAGGGGCATGCTGGATTCGCGCTTGAACCCGGCAACGGCCAGCTTCCCGTCCGCTTTCAGGCTGACACGGTTTCCGAGTACCGGTGTGTCGTCGCCTTTCAGCTGTGATTCCTTGATCAGCACCTCGATCTCCTGACCCGGCAGCACCGCGTTGACGAACTTGAACTCGTAGTTGCTGTAGCGCAGTTTGTGCTCTTCCAGCAGGGCGTTTTCGCCATTGCGACGCACGATATTGGTGCATCTGATCCTCGATGAGGCATTCCAGCTGGAAGCCGAGGATAATCGGGCCACTGAAGGGATTGGCGACAATCCTCTGCCACCGGTGCTTGTCGTGGAAGGGATTGAAGTCATCGGTGGCGTTGCGGGCCACATCGATGTGAATCGGCTGGAAGCGCAGCGGATTGCCCATGGCTGGCTGGTGGCCCCTGGTTGTTGGCTTTTTCAACGGTGCTTGGTGATCGAGTATAGTGCAGGCGGGCTGAGGCTGACCAATCCAAACTGGCCGTGAATCCGGCGCTGGTGTCGCAATTCGTCAGGCTCGGTGAGGACGTCAGCTTTGTCGAGTCCATCCCAGTTGTCCCGCTGTAGTTTGCCGGCAAGGAACAACAACATCCCGATGAATAGCCCAGCATACCAGCCACTGGATGTCTTCGTGACCCGCCAGGTCCATCTGGGTTCCGTTACAGCATATCGATGGTGACGATCAGGCAGACCCGCAGGGCATTGGTCACTATTCCCAGGCGCTGCGCCCATGGCGGCCATTGCCAGCACCTTTGGCAGCGAACGATACAGCATCAGTCCGTAGCTGTAGCCCAGGAATCCGGCCAGGGTGAAGAAAGCCGAGGCCGGAGCAGGCCTCCAACAATCACATAGTCGATAGTCGCCGAAGGATATGTAATAGCCGTCGACGGCGTGGGGCAGGCCGAACATGACTGCGAACCACTCCAGCCATTTCAGCGTCAGGTCGCGCAGCAGCGGTTGTCGCGATATCGCCGCAGGGGACCATCAGGAACAGCAGCAAGCATGGTGGGCAGCAGCTTGCGGTAGGTTTCCCTGCCCAGGGCATACAGGGCTATGGCCTGCAGCACCAGCACCAGTGCCAGCTGTTGGCCGAGCTTGAAGTCTGTGATGAAAGCGGCGAGCCACAATCCAGTGCTAGCAACGGCCAGTGGCAGGCCCGCCGAGCCCGGGCCGGGGTGTCATGGCGAGAATGCGGTCACGGTGATACCAGCCCAGCAGGTAGACAAATATGGGCAGCACCAGCCAGGCGTACTGGTAGGCTCCTGCGTCGCCTTCGGTCCATAATCTGCCCAGATCCAAGACCGTGGGCCACATCATGAGCAGGGCCATGTGCGAAGCCGATAGCCACTATAACGCATGGCCTGGCGCCAGGCCGCGCTCAGCTGGCTGTGTTGCTGGCCGACTTAGCGTGGGCTTCATATCTGCACTGTGGTTCAGTCCATTGCGCACTATTCGGTACTAAGGGCTGCAGCAAAGTCGACCAGCAGCGTGCTGTCTTCGGACCGCGAAAATACTCCAGGCCGAAGCGGGTGGGTCCGTTGCCTGGCGCGGTATAGGTGCCGAACATGCGGTCCCAGATCGTGAGCACCGCGCCGTAATTGCTGTCAGTTTCCGGTTGGTAGCTGGAGTGGTGCATGGCATGTACTGCCGGTGTCACCAGCCAAGCGCGCAAGCGGTCTATCGATAGCTTCCGGCAGCTTGATATTGGCGTGGCTGACAAAGCGCAGACAGTATGGATGCAAACAGGTAGATACCGAGCGCCTCCGCTGAAAATACCCAGGGCGAAGATGAGTATGAAAGCCGTAACAGTGACGATAATACCCTCAAACGGGTGGTGGCGCTGCGAGGTGGTAACGTCGATGGCGGTATCGCTGTGATGCACGAGATGGGCGCGCCACAGCAATGGCACCTCATGAAATACACGGTGCTGCCAGTAGCGCCAGAAATCCCAGAAAAGAAACAGCAGGATGGCTTCAGGGATCAGGGGTAGTTGGAGATTGCCTACGATCCCGCCATCGAGGTCCAGCGCGACGTCCGTAATGCTGGCAGGGAATAGGGTGGACGCCACGAGCGCCCCTGCCAGGGCAAGGCCCGATATTGGTGGCCCAGCGAAGCTGGACAGGCCGACTGCCTGCCGGCGAAGTGCCGGAATGCGCTCCAGCAGCAGCAGCAAGCCTGCCACAGCCAGGAATGGTGGTAAAGCTATTCAACTCCGCGAAGGGTTTACACCCGCCCGGCTACATGTAAGTGGTGACGGGCGTGTGCCGGGCTTACTTGCGACGCTTGATCAGCTGGGTGGCGATGATCAGGCTCAATGCGGCCACCGCGGCAATGCCGCCCATTTCCAGCGGCAGTCCGGACTGGGGTCGCCAGGGCCTGTCACCGCGAAGCTTTGTTGCGCGACCAGAGCCAGTCCCAGCAGGGGATAAAGTTTGTGTATTGTCATAATGAAGTCCTTTATTGGTCTGTTTGAGAGACTGACGCATGTAAACGATGCTATCGCATGTGTCATGAGTAGCTATGCAGGTATCAGGCCAATGAAGAAATATTTATAGAAATCAGTGGGTTACAAGCTGGCGAGACGTCAAGCTGTGGGGGGTAGGGCAGAAAACTGTAAGAAATTACTGACAAAATCTGGTGCGCCGGCTAGATCGAAAGATGGCAAGCCCGTTGCGGGTACAGCTGCCCCGGTCTTACGCAGCCAGCCTGACCGGCACACACTCCCGCAAGGCAGCGGCCGAAACATCCTGCAGATTCGACACCGAAAGGTAATGCTCCAGCCCCGCAAACGCCCCCTGGGCACAATCCGGCACATGGCGGTGAATCTGGAAGCCGACATCCAGGGCGGTATGGCACTGGCGGTAAAAGCGGGCGTTGCGCAGCGAGCTGAGCACCAGGGCGTACTCGTAACCGAAGTAGCGGGAATACTCGATGAGCTTGGCGCAGAAGTCGCGTATCAGTTGAATGGTTCGCACGGCGGGGTCCACCACGAAGCGCTCCCACATGCAGCAGTCGTCTTCCGCCAGGTCCAGCTCCCGGAGCTGGCCCTCCAGCGGGATATTGGGCGAGATGCGGGCGCCGCCGATGCAGCGACCATCCTGGACTGCCAGCAGTATGTGGCTGCGCCGGTCCAGTGCGTCTTCCGAGCCGTCGAAGTCCGGAATGCCGAGTTCCTTGCGGAAGCAGGCCTGGCGGAGCTGGTAGTACTGCTCCAGTAGTTCGGGGTCCTGGCTTACTATGAATTCAATCGACACAATCATTTCCTCTGCATTTAGTGACCAAGCTTGATACCGATGAAGCTGATACAGGGTGTTCTTTAACTGGATGTAATACAGCAGGAACTAGGCCAATTCAGAGGAAATACTTTAAAAACAATGAGATAGAATATTTTATAATTTCAGGCGCCCGGGAAATGGGTAAAATTCACGGTACTTTGCTGTTCTTTTGTGGGCGATTGCCGACAGATAATCAGGCCAAAATTAAATATCCAATAAAATCAATAAGATGGAGTGTCGCCAATTTGCGACACAGGGTTATGTCACTCCTCCTTGAACTGCTCGGGGTTGATATTGTGCCGCTTCAGCAGCTTGTAGAAGTCGGTCCGGTTGCGCTGGGCCAGCAGGGCCGCTTCCGCCACGGATCCACTGGTCAGGCGCAGCACCTTGGCCAGGTAGTCGTGCTCGAACTGCTGCCGCGCCTCGTTGAGTGAGGGCAGGTACTGGTCTTCCACCGTCAGCGCCTCCCGCACCAGGGCCTCGGGAATGACCGGGGTGGTCGACAGGGCCGCGGTGCGCTGCACCACGTTCTGCAGCTGGCGCACGTTGCCGGGCCAGGGGGCCTGGATCAGGATATCCATGGCGGCGGGGGCGAAGCTGGTCACTTTATCCATCTGGTAGGCGCCAGTGGTGCGCAAAAAGTGGCTGACCAGCAGGGGGATGTCCTCGCGCCGCTCCGCCAGTGAGGGCAGGTGGAAGTTGACCACGTTGAGACGGTAGAACAGGTCCTCGCGGAACAGGCCTTCCCGCATGTCCCGTTCCAGGTCGCGATTGGTGGCGGAGATGATGCGCACGTCCACCGCCTCACTCGAGGTGCTGCCGACCGGGCGAACCCGGCGCTCCTGCAGCACCCGCAGCAGTTTGACCTGCACCGGCATGGGCATATCGCCAATCTCATCCAGGAACAGGGTGCCGCCGTGAGCGGCGCGGAACAGGCCCTGGTGTTCATTGACGGCGCCGGTAAACGCCCCCTTCACATGGCCGAACAGCTCGGATTCCAGCAGTTGCTCGGGCAGGGCGCCGCAGTTGATGGCCACCATGGGGCCGCTGCGCTGCTTGTCGGCCTCGTGTAAGGCCCGCGCCAGCAACTCCTTGCCGCTGCCGCTGTCGCCGGTGATCAGCACGCTCACCTCGGAACTGGCAACCTGCCGCACCTGGTTGAGTATCCGTTCCATCAGCGGGCTGCGGGTGACCACGTGCTCGCGCCAATCCTCGAAAATCTCCGCCTGGGTGGCGCCGGATTGCTCCAGCGCGGCGCGGATGGTCTTCAGCAGCGTGTTCTTATCGACCGGTTTGGTGAGAAATTCGAATACGCCCATCTGGGTCGCGGACACCGCTTCGGGAATCGTGCCCTGGGCGGACATGATAATGACGGGCAGGCCGGGGTAGAAATGACGTATCTGGGTGAACAGGTCGAGCCCGCTGGCCCCCTCCATGCGCAGGTCGGTGAGCACCAGGTCCACGGGGTTGTTGCGCAGCACCTGCAGGGCCTCGTCGGCGGAGGCGGCCGAGAGGATGGAGAAACCCTCTGCCTTCAGCCGGATCGTCAGCAGTTTCAGCAGGCTGGCGTCATCGTCCACCAGCAATAAGCGATCCTGCATGTCCTTACTCCTCCTTGCGGGTGCTTATGGTAGCCTCGAGGTCAGTAATCGCCTGGATTTTCTGTTCCAGCAGGGTGTTCTGCTCCTGCAATTCGGTCACCCGGGTTTGCAGCGCCTCGTATTCCAGCCGCAGTTCGCCCCGGCTGTGGAACCAGTTGATCCGGCTCTGGTTGAACCGCTCCAGCAGGCCCGGCCAGTTGCCGCTGCGGCGTGGTCAGCGCCTCATTCTGGTTCAGTTGCCTGAAAATGTCCCGGGCCGCCACCCAGCCGTCGTAGGCGTCCGACTGCTGGTTGAGCAGGCCGTAATAGAACAGCTGGTTCGCGTTTCCCGGGTCCGCGGCCCCTTCCAGCGCGGTGGTCAGCTGTGAGGGGCTCATCGTCGATACGCTCTCCTGCCACCGCAGCCAGCGCTGGACTGGCGGGGTGGGTGTTTTAACCGGTGGCGCCTCCTTTATGATTTCAACCGGTGGCGCGGTGACACAGCCAGCCAGAAAGACACCCAGCAGGGCAGAGAGAGCTAAGAGGCGGATTAGTGAGCGGGACATAGGACGCGAAAACACACAGGGAAACGTTTATGGGGCACCAGCCTGAGCTCGCCACCCTGCAGCTCGATACACTCCCGGGCTACACTCAGGCCGACACCGGAACCCTTGATCGGGCCGGTTCGCTTGGCAGTGCTTTGGTAAAAAGGTTCAAACACGCGCTCGTGGTCCTCCCGCGGTATGGCTTGTCCCGAGTTTGCTATCTCGATAACGAGGTTAGCAGCTTCTCGCCGCCATACAACGTCGATCACGCCGCCCTCGGGCGTGTAGTTCACAGCATTGGAGAGCAGGTTGTCGAGTGTTGTCTTCAGCTTGTGCCGGTCCGCGACCCAGCTGTCCACCTTGTCACTCAACTTCAGCTGCAGGTTTTTCTGGGTCATCGTGATGCGGTAATGGTTCAGTATTGAGTCAAACAGCGGTAGCAGGTTGATCTTTTCGAATGTCAGCTCCTGGCTGGGCAGCTGGTTGTAGTCCACCAGGTTTTCGATCAGTCGCTGCAGCTCTATCGCATTGTCCCGCACGATGTCGACCACTTCCTGCTGCTGTTGCGACAGGTGGCCGGTGACCTGGTCCGCCAGCAGGTCGGTTCCCTCCCGCAGGCTGGCCAGGGGCGTTTTCAACTCGTGGGATATATGGCGCTGGAACTGCTGCTTTTGCTGGTCGGTATCGTGCAGCCGCTGGCGCAGCCAGTCGAGCTTGCGGCCCAGCTCCGCAACCTCCTGGGGCCCTGATATGCGCACGGTGTGGTCCAGGCCAGCGGTTCCCAGCTTGTGGATCTCCTGGGTCAACTGCTGTACCGGACGGTTGATCCAGTAAGTAAAAAGCAGCAACAGCGCCAGCGTGGCGAAGGCCAGGAAGGTCAGTTGCACGTACAGGGCGTCGATGACCACCTCGGCCTGGGTCGCGGTGCTGTCCTGCAGTTCGTCCACCCAGGTTTTCAGCCACTGCTGCAAACCGCGCCGGTGCTGGCTGATAATCGCGAAGCTTTGCTCCAGCCCGTCCACGGCCAGGGTGGCCTGTATCGGCTCGCCACCGACATCGGTCGGGGCTGGCTGGGCCAGGTCGAGCTTCTGCAGGGAGTCCTCCAGCGCGGCGGCATCGACCCCCTGCCCGGTTACCCGCACCTGCAGGTCGCTCAGCTGTCGCAGCAACAGCGCCCGTTCTTCCTGCGCCAGGCGGGACAGTTCAGGATCGAACAGGGTCAGGTACTGGCGGGCGTGCCGCTCCAGCTGCAGCAGTTCGGCCTGGATTTCCTGGCCGAGCCGCGTGACCTCGATGACCTCAAGGGTAACCGCACGGCTTTTGTCTGCAAGGTCTTCCAGTGTCTGGGCCGTAAACAGGATCGCCAGACACAGCGGGGCGAGGGCGGTAAAAAAACCGACCAGCACAAGCTGTAAAACGGACCTTGGCTGCCAGAAAGACATGGATAGCAAAGCTGCGGGAATAGGACAGGGAAGGGATTGTAACGTGGCAGGCCGAAACCACAACTGTAAATACCGGCCAGTCGATACCCCAAGCGCGGCACTGGGCGGCAGGGAATCTTATGCAGGAGGGCAGCTGTTCAGCGTTTCAGTTTGGCCAGCTGGGCCGCCTGTTTGCACAGCACTTCGCTTTCCAGGGCCTGCAGCCGTTCCAGTTCCTTAACCGCCTCGTCCCTGGCCTGGGACATCGCCGCTTTCAGTTCGGCTATATTCTTTTCGGCCTTCAGGTCTGCCTCCCGCTCGAGGCTGTCCAGGTTTTCCAGCTCCTCCCGGGCGGCCTGCCGGGCTTCCGCCTGCATTTTCTTTATTTCCGTCAGTCGAGCCTCTACGGACTCGGTCTGCTCCTGCAGTTGCTGCTGCAGCGTGGCAGTTTCTGCCGTGGCGGCTCGTTCAGCTTGCTGGCGTTGCTCTACCAGTCGTGCCGTTTCCTTTTCCGCATCTGACTGGGCCGCGTCTATCAGGTCCTCCAGGTCGCCGACATCGATCTCAGCCTGCCGCTGTACATCGGCGATCAGCTGCTCCAGTCGGGTGATTTCCTCCGCGGCCTTGCGCCGGGTTTCACGCATATTATTTTCCAGGGCATTGATCTTCTCTTTCGCCGTGGTGTTGATTGCATCCTCGCAGGCACGGAGGCGGGCGAGTTGGTCTTCCACATTGCGCTTGCTCTGCAGCTCAAGCTCCTCGAGCCGGGCTACATCCTCATCGCGTTGGGTCCGGGTATCCGCTTCAAGCTGTTCCAGCCGGCACATCTCATCCTGTGCCTTGTCGCTGGCGTCCATTGCCAGTTCCTTGAGTCGCGCTATCTCCTGCTCTGCGCTTGTGCCGGCGATGACAAGCTCTTGCTCGAGCTCCCGGAGGCGTTGCTCCACCCCTTGTTGTACTTCCTGCCCCTGGGCCTGCAGGTCGGCCAGCTCCTGCCGGGTAATCTCGTCGATTTTCTGCGCCAGTGCCTTGAGCCGCTTGTTTTCCTCGGCCGAGCGCCGTTCCTCTTCTGCCAGCGCCCTGGCCTCTGGCCTCTCCGTTTCCTGCAACCTGCGGGCTTTCAGTTCTTCCGCCTTGCGCCTTGCTTCTGCCTGCTCCTGCTCCTGCTCCTGCTCGGCCTTCAATTTATCTGCCGCGGCCTTCGCTGCCTGTTGCTTCAGCTGCTCGTCTTCGTTGTCATTGACGGGCTTGCCGTTGGTGCCGTCTGCGCGCGGGCGATGGCGGCCCAACCGGGCCGAACTGACCGGCCAGCTTCGGTCTACCAGGCCGGGCTGTCTGACGAGGATATCGCCGTTCAGGCCAACGCCGGCCTGGTTCCCCCGGACGATTTGCGGAATGATTTCCCCGCCGTTGCCGGCGTTTGCCGGTTCATGCTCATGGTCCGCAGCGCGGGCGGTGGACGTCACCAGTTCGATGACAGCACCCAGCTGGTTGACCTTTACAAAGTACTCGGCAGCGGCCTTGCGGTCGAGGTTGCTGCGCAACACGACGGTTTCACCGGAAAAGATCTCTTCCAGCATGCCGCTGTCCCTGATTTTGAACAGCTCGACGAAGCCGGCTTTCACCCGCTCCGGATCGTGCTTGGGAAGCACCTCGCCCCTGAAGGTGATGTCGAATTTTTTCACCCTGTTCCGCCCCGATTGTCGATTACAGCGCACTATTTGTGTGGCTTTCCCTGAATCTAGTGGGTTTGGGGTGGGGTTCCAACACAATACTGGCGAAATCTACAGATTTTTAGGTACATTGCAGATAGTGCGAAATCAACGAAATCGGGGTGGATCCGGCATGAATTCATTCTTTGAAATATCTCACCACGGGGCAGTCAACGGTGTGACCGGCTCCTGCCATGAACTGCGCCTGACCGATGGCCCCGGGCTGCTGGTGGATTGCGGCCTGTTCCAGGGGGCGGAGACCTCCGGTAATGGCGCGGGTGCAGATCACCTGGCCATCGATTTTCCCCTGTCGCATATCCAGGCACTGGTGGTCAGCCATGTGCATATCGACCACGTGGGGCGCATTCCCTGGTTGCTGGCGGCTGGCTTCAAGGGCCCGATCGTGTGCACGCCCTCCCTCGGCGCGGCTGTTGCCGCTGGTGCTGGAAGACGCGGTGAAAATGGGTATTACCCGGGATGTGCGCACGGTGGAGCGGTTCATCAAGCTCATCACGGCACGCATAGTGGCGGTTCCCTACAAAAAGTGGCATCCACTGGTAACGGGGGAGGGTGGTTCCATAGCCATTAAATTCCAGCCGGCAGGCCACATCCTGGGGTCGGCCTATGTGGAGTGCGAGGTCAAATCCGGGGGCCAGCGCCACCGGGCGGTATTCTCCGGTGATCTCGGGGCGCCACACGCGCCGCTGCTTGCGGCCCCCCGGTCACCCTACAGGGCGGACACCCTGGTGATTGAGAGTACCTACGGCGACCGGCTGCACCAGGGGCGACGTGAGCGCAGCCTGCAACTGAAACAGGTGGTGGAGCGGGCCCTGAAGAATAATGGCGCCCTGCTGATCCCCGCCTTCAGCATTGGCCGCACCCAGGAGATCCTGTACGAACTGGAAGGGCTGATTCACCGCTACGGGGGCGACAAGGCCGGCCCGAATCGCTGGCAGGACATCGAGATTATCGTGGACTCGCCCCTGGCAGCTCGTTTCACCCAGGTCTATCGCCAGCTCAGGCCCTACTGGGACGCGGAGGCACTCACCCGGGTCAGGGGTGGCCGCCACCCGCTCAGCTTCGAACAGCTGTACACCGTGGGAGACCACGCCCAGCACCAGACCGCGGTGAATTACATCAAGTCCCGCGGCCACCCCTGTATCGTGATCGCCGCCAGCGGTATGTGCGCCGGCGGGCGTATGGTCAATTACCTGAAAGCACTGATCGAGGACGAGCGCACGGATATCCTGTTTATCGGTTACCAGGCAGCCGGCACGCCGGGGCGGGATATCCAGCGCCACGGCCCGAAGGGCGGCTGGGTGTCCCTGGACGGACAGCGCTTCGATATCCGGGCCGGCGTGCATACCATCAGCGGCTACTCGGCCCATGCCGACCAGAAGAACCTGGTGGATTTTGTAAAGCGCATGAAAATAAAGCCGCGCCAGATTCGCATCGTGCATGGGGATGAAGATGCCAAGGCGGAGTTACAGCGTAGGTACCGGGCGCTGGTGCCGGAGGCGGAGGTGGTTGTTCCGGGATAATTCTGATCATGTACAGAGGCAGAGGCGATGAAAGAAGCGTTTGTTCACAATGTAGACGCCCTCGTGACGAGGGATTACCTCGATGCGCGTTTTACCGAATTCGAAACCCGTCTCGAGGCGAAGATCGAGAGGCGTTTTGCCGGCGTAGAGAGTCGTTTCGCCGGTATCGATGTTCGGCTTGAGCGCATGGAGGGAAGGTTCAACCTGGTCTACTGGATGCAGGGCCTCACCATTGTCTGTGTGGTGATTCCTGTCATTCGCGGCTACCTTGGCTGAAGCTCTGGAGAGTTTTGGTACCGGTGGCCGGACTCGAACCGGCACGCTTTTAAGGGCATCGGATTTTGAATCCGACGTGTCTACCAATTCCACCACACCGGCGCAGGGGGGCGAAGCGGGAAGTGCCGCCTCTGGAGAGCGCGGGATTATAGCAACAGGTGGTCAAAGTTCAATAAATTTTCCTTAACCCCGAAGTACTTAGGCTGTACACTCCCCGCCGGCTCAATCAGGGCCACACATCCATTACCCGGCATGAGCCGGGACACACGATCTGAGTACCGAAGGAGAAAAGAGCATGGCGATGAAACTGGTCAAGAAGACAGACGAATACAGCATCTACCTGCGCGGCGACAAGCGCTACGCGGTGGAAGACGCGCGCAAGAAGGCGGTCAACGGCGATGAGAAGGTGCGCATCCTGGTAGCCGAAGAGCTGCTGAAAGTGGCTGCCCCCGCCAAGAAAGAAGAGCCTGTAGTGGAGGAAGCTGCCGCAGAGGAAGCCCCGGCCGAAGAAGTGGCCGAGGTTGAGGCAGCTGCGGAGGAAACCGCCGAAGTTGAAGCGGCCGCTCCCGAAGAAGCACCCGCGGAAGAAGACAAGTAAGTCTAATCGCGACCTGACAGAGCCGGCCCTTTGGCCGGCTTTTTTCACAGGATACACGGTGCGTCGTTAAAGGGCCCTGACCCCTAGCGGTTGTCCCCCTTGGCACCAACAGACCCGATTATGCAACGTACCGATTTCAGTTATGACCTGCCGCCGGAGCTGATAGCCCAGCATCCCTTGCCTGAGCGCACCGGCAGTCGCCTGTTGCGCCTCGATGGGCCGACCGGCGCCATAAGCCACCACAGTTTCAGCGACTTCCCCGATTTCATTGGCCCCGATGATCTCCTTGTCTTCAACAACACCCGGGTGATTCCCGCGCGGCTGTGGGGTCGCAAGGCAACCGGCGGCAAGGTGGAGATTCTTATCGAGCGGCTCACAGGCAGCCATCAGGCACTGGCGCACATCCGCTCCAGCAAATCCCCGAAAGCCGGGTCGATCATAGAGTTGTCCCCGGCCGAGGGAGCGGAACCCGGCCCCTACCGGCTTACGGTTACCGGGCGGGACGATGCCCTGTTCGAGATCTCCTCGGAAGGCGGGGTGCCGCTGCCGGATATCCTGCGGGAGATCGGCCATATGCCACTGCCGCCCTATATCGACCGGGCGGACGAGGCGGCAGACCAGGAGCGCTACCAGACTGTCTATGCCGAGCGCGAAGGCGCGGTGGCAGCCCCGACAGCGGGGCTGCACTTCAGCCGGGAGATACTCCAGCTGCTGGACGCCCGGGGCGTTCGCCGGGTAGCCGTTACCCTGCACGTGGGGGCGGGCACCTTCCAGCCGGTGCGGGCCGATCGCATCGAGGACCACGTGATGCACGCCGAGTACGTGGAGGTGGATGAGTCTGTCTGCGCGGCGGTGCGCGAAACCCGCGCCCGGGGCGGCCGCGTGGTGGCGATTGGGACCACCGCCGTGCGCTCCCTGGAGAGTGCCAGCGATGAGCAGGGAAACATCAGTCCCTTTGGCGGCGACACCGATATTTTTATCTACCCGGGCTACCGCTTCCGCAACGTGGACGCGATGCTGACCAATTTCCACTTGCCGGAATCCACCCTGTTGATGCTGGTGAGTGCATTTGCCGGCAGGGAGCATGTGCTGGCGGCCTACGCGGAGGCCATCGCCAACCGCTACCGCTTTTTCAGCTATGGTGATGCCATGTTTATTACGGCCAACAAGACCCGGCAGGAATCACCATGAGCGCGCCCTGCCGTATGCAATTCGAGCGACTGGGCAGTGACGGCGAAGCCCGTCGCGGCCGGCTGCAGTTTCCCCGGGGGACCGTGGAAACCCCGGCCTTTATGCCGGTCGGGACCTACGGCACGGTAAAGGGCATGCTGCCCCGGGACATTCGCGCCATCGGCGCCGAGATCATCCTGGGCAACACCTTTCACCTGTGGTTGCGCCCGGGCACGGAGATTATTGAAAAGCACGGCGACCTGCACGATTTTATGGGCTGGGACGGGCCGATCCTCACGGACTCCGGCGGCTTCCAGGTATTCAGCCTGGGAGATATGCGCAAGATTTCCGAGGAGGGCGTGAAGTTCCAGTCCCCGGTGGATGGCGCCAGGGTGTTTCTCGACCCGGAGACCTCCATGGCGATCCAGCGCAGCCTTGGCGCGGATATCGTGATGATCTTCGATGAGTGCACACCCTACCCGGCGACGGCGGAGGAAGCCCGGGCTTCCATGGAACTGTCCCTGCGCTGGGCGGCGCGCAGCAAGGCCGCCCATGGCGGAAATGACGCGGCCCTGTTCGGTATCGTCCAGGGCGGCATGTACCCGGAGCTGCGCACGGAGTCGCTGGCAGGGCTGGAGGCCATAGGTTTTGACGGCTATGCCATCGGTGGCCTGTCGGTCGGCGAACCCAAGGATGACATGTTGCTGGTGCTGGATGCGCTGCAGTCGCAGTTGCCCGCGGACAAGCCCCGCTACCTGATGGGAGTGGGTACGCCGGCGGACCTGCTGGAGGGTGTGCGCCGGGGAATCGATATGTTCGATTGCGTGATGCCCACCCGCAATGCCCGCAATGGCTATATTTTTACCTCCCGCGGCGTGCTGAAGCTGCGCAACAACCGTCACAAGACGGATACCTCGCCCCTGGATGAAAACTGCGGCTGCTATACCTGCCAGAATTTCAGCCGGGCCTACCTGCACCACCTGGACAAGTGCAACGAGATTCTCGGCTCGCAGCTCAACACCATTCACAACCTGCACTTCTACCAGGCGCATATGGCGGCTATTCGCGAGGCGATCATCGAGCACCGGCTTGACGATTTCGCCCGCGAGTTTTACGAGAATCAGGCGCGGGGTGTCTAGCGGTGTATACGCTGTGCTTTTATGTGCCTGTTTCCGCCTTGGAAGACGTGAAAGCCGCGGTCTTCGCCGCTGGCGCCGGCCGCATCGGCAATTACGACCAGTGCTGCTGGCAGGTCGAGGGGCAGGGGCAGTTCAGGCCCCTGGCGGGGAGTAATCCGGCCATAGGTGCAGCAGGGGAAGCTCGAAACGCTGGCGGAATACCGGGTTGAAATGGTCTGCGCGGCGGAGTGTATCGCGGCGGCGGTCGATGCCATGAAGGCTGCTCATCCCTATGAGGAGCCGGCCTGGCATGTCCTGCAAATCGTAACGGACCTGCCCGGCTGATGGCTGTTCTGCACGACCTTTTCGAGCGCCTCGACCGGGAACTGCCCCTGCGGGGCCTGGCCTGGGAGGGCTCCCTTCGGAGAGGCCCGCGAGGCCGCTGTGCTGGTCGCCCTTACCACCGAAACCGCGCCCAGGGTGATCCTGGGCCGCAGGGCCATGCACCTGCCCCTGCATCCGGGGGAGGTCGCTTTCCCCGGGGGCAAGCGCGAACCCGAGGACGTCACGCCCTGGGTAACTGCCCTGCGGGAGGCGCATGAGGAAATAGGCCTCGGTAGTGAGCTGGCAGAACCCCTGGGTGAGTTATCGCCGTTGATCACCCGCACCGGTTTCGAGGTACACCCCTGCGTGGCCAGGGTCCCGGCTGAGCTCGAACTGGTCGTGGATCCCCGTGAATTCGACAGTGTATTTATGGCGCCGCTGGAGATTTTTGCCGACAGGGACCTGTTCCGGCTCGAAGCCATGTCTGATGGTGTGCGCACCCGCATGGTGCCCCATTACCAGCTGGGCGATGACAATATCTGGGGGGTGACTGCGGCGGTGCTGGCTCAGCTGGCGAACCTGGCGTTTGATGCCGGCCTGGACCTGCAACGAAACTGGACGGTAACACCCTGAGCAGGGTGTTACCGTCCAAACGCTTTCCTGTTTCTTTATCAGGCTTTACAAGACCACGCTGATGTCGCCGGAGCAGGTCGAGGTGCCGGCCTCACACACTTTGTAGCTGTAGGTGGCGCTGCCTTTCAGGCCGATGTCGTCCGAGTAACCGCCATTATTGTTGGTAGTCGTGACCTTCCGTGCCATCGCGGTAGATATCGACTTTTGTGCCGTTAGCGCCTGACCAGGACAGGGAGGCGTTGTGGACTCCCCGTATTTTGTAGCCACTGGCCTGCAGGTCGATTGCCGCACTTGCTCCGCCGCTCGTCGTAGCCGTCTCGGTTTGAGCCCGACAGTCGGGCTGTACGCCGATTTCCCGGCAGTATTGAAGGCATTCACACGATAGCTATAAAGCGTTCCGGCATAGAGGTTGCTGTCCACGAAGGAGGTGGAATTGGCGTCTACCGTTCCCGCCTGTTGCCAGGTGCCATTGATTCCTCTCTCGACCGTAAAGCCAGACTCGTTGGTCGAGGCGTCCGTCCAGCTTATGCTGATGCTGTCCTGCCCAACTGTGTTTGCCGAAGGCCCTGTGGGCGCGCTCGGCAATGAAAGTGCTTCCCCGGTCCCGTTTTCGGATCGAATCATCAGGTAGTCGACCTGCACCGAATATGACGTGGCTTCGGACAGGTCACGGACATTGTCCTGTACGCGGACATACATGGTTCCATTGATACCGGTGGGCAGGAAGAACTGCAGTTCACCCGAGGTGCTGTCACTCACCGTGAACATATTGACCCATCTCTGGTTGTCTGTTGAGTAGGCAAAGGTGAATGAATCTGTGCTCGCGTTCGTCGTGGCCTTTGCGGTGAGCACCGTCGATTTGCCGGGTGCCACGTTAAAGCTCCAGGTGTGTTGCAGGTAGCCGTAGCGCTGCTTGTCCCTTTTCTTGCCGGACAGGCGCTCGGTGATGCGCTCGGATGCGCCATCCTGGTACCAGGTATCCTGGTAGGTCCCGCTGCGCGTGCCCGTGGTGGCTACATCCGCAGTCGCCAGTTGCTCGACATAAGCCGGGGGTACTTCAGTAGCGGCACTGGCGACATTACTGTAGTCGGAGTTGCCCACGCTGCTCCAGGCCCGGGCCCGGTAACTGTAGAGCGTATCCGGGGCCAGGTTGTCGTCCCTGTAACTGGAGCTGTTGGCCTGCAGCGAGGCGATCTGGGAAAAATTCACGCCGTCCTCTGATCGTTCCACCTTGAAGCCGGATTCGTCACTGGACCTGTCGCTCCAGTTGACGGTTATCGTCGAAGCCCCGGCCGGCGTCGCGTCCATGTTGCCCGGTGCAGCCGGGGGTACGGCCGGTGTGGGGGGCGGCTCGACCTGTCCCGGTCCGGCCCGGAAGCTGGCTACGGTAGCCGCTGTAGTGTTCAGGGTGCGGCTGTTGTCGTTGTTGGAAGACGTACCGGTGGACTTGCCGTTGTAGAGGACGTCCGGGTTGGAAAACTGGGCAACCCGGGTACAGCCGCCGCTGCAGTTATAGGCCATCACGGTGCGGAAGCTGTTGAAGGGCTCCTGGTAGCCGTAGGCGTAGGGGTAAATCGCGCCGCTGGCATTGGCCGGGTCGTGGTGCGCGCCCTGGTTGTGGCCCAGCTCGTGGGCGAAGGAGTAGTAGCCGGTGGCGCAGGTGCGGTGGACCACGCTGAAACCGCTCGATGCGAAGCCTGCTGGAAAGGCTGGTCATCCGATAGGCGATACCACAGTAAGCCGGCTCGTCTTCGATCAGGCTGACGAGGTCGGCGCCGGTGCTGTCGCGCAGCGAGTGCAACTCGTCCATGTAGCCGTCGTTGGTTGCCGCGCAACCGGCTCAGGTCGGTGCTCATACTGCCGGACTCGACATAATTGGTCTGCACCGCCTGCACCAGGTTGAGCCGCGCAGTAATACCGCTGTTGGCGTAGGCCTGGTTTGTCTCGGCCACTGCCTGGATGACCAGGGCTTCTGCACCGGCAGTGCCGTAGATAGAGGCGACTCTCGGCGTATAGGCAACCAGTACATCGATGGTGGGCGCTCCGTCGGCTGCAACAGCAGTATCACCCGATGCTACGTTCCGGATCCTGCAACATCCGCCACCGGGATGGGATCGAGCTCGGGAGCCGGATCGGATGGGTTCCACCTCGCTGATCACATGACTGCCGTCGGCGCGGGGCTCAAGCTTGAACAGCCTTTTACCGACTGCGAAGGTACCTGACATCGCGTCGCCACTCTGGCCGATAACCACCCTGTCCTTCGAGTTGCCATTGGCGTGGCCGACCCAGGCGGACTTGCCGCCGCCGAAGTCGTACTCCATTTCGCGAACCGCCTCGAAGGACACCCCGTCGGGCAGTTCGACAAAGAAGCGGCCATTGCGCAGATGGCCCTTATTCACTTTTACCGCCTTGCTCCTGCCGGCCAGATGGCCTGTTCGGCAGCTCGACCTTGCACCTTGCCCGGCACCTTGGTGAACAGCCCGGGCGGTTTGGGTGTCGCCGCGGCGTTGAAACTGACCGCGGATGCGCCTGCCAGTACTATGGACAAGGCGGCCTTGCGCCAATGCAGTTTGGTGGTGTTCATTTCTTTTGCCCCGTAAGTTGCTTATCAGTTTTCCCGACCCTGTCGCCGCGTGCCTTCTTCTGAAGCTGCGATCTAGGAGTAGCCCTCGATCAGGAATGTAGATATTTTCTAACATAAGTAAAACGAATAACTGGAGAAAAGTGCAGATAAAGTCTCGCCGCGGTATTTTCCGTTAGTCGTGCCGGCAGAGCAGTTAGCGCTCTGTTTTTATTCTGGTGCAGGTTTGCAATCGAAACTCCGAGTTTGATAAAATCAATCAGTTACAGTGGCGCGATTGAGCGACTTATCTATTTCGGCCAATGGCATACTGGCACAAAAGCCCCGCCTGCACTTAGGATGCGGGCCTCAACTTTTGGCACAATCGGAAAAAACCATGAAATACAGCCTGGGCGAGACCAAGGTCAAACTGGTGGGTGAGGGACACTTCATCGCACCCAATGCGGCCGTTATCGGCAACGTCACCCTGCACGAGAACAGCAGCGTCTGGTTCGGCTGCGTGCTGCGAGGCGATGCGGAGCGGATCGAGGTCGGGGCAGGCAGCAATATCCAGGACGGTACAGTGCTGCACGCGGACCCGGGATATCCCATGGTGGTGGGCAAGAATGTCACAGTGGGCCACAACGCCATGCTTCACGGCTGTACCATCGGCGATGGCTCCCTGGTGGGTATCAGCGCTGTGGTTTTGAATGGCGCGAAGGTGGGCAAGGGCTGCCTGATCGGCGCCAACGCGCTGGTGACCGAGGGCATGGAAATACCGGACGGTTCCCTGGTGCTGGGCTCACCCGCAAAAATCAAGACGCACCTGTCAGACGAGCAACGGCTTGCGCTGATGCATAACGCCGATCATTACATCGGCAATGCCCGCCGTTTCAGCGCGGAGCTGCAGGAGCAGGAATGATCGAAGACGAACCACAATCCCCCTGCATCTCGGTGTGCCTGCTCGACGAGCAGAATATCTGCCAGGGCTGCTTTCGCAGCGCCGATGAGATCACCGACTGGTTGATGGCGAGCCCCCAGCAGAAGCGTGACATTCTGCAGCGGTCAGGCGAGCGTCGGGATGCTTCCTTTACCGTCAAGCTGCGTTGAACCTCATATTTAAGCTTGCGGCATAATTTATGCGACTACTTGTCTTAGCCGGTAAACCTTGTTTCGCTCCCGCTATCGGCTCCAGCCGGTGAAGCGTTTTTGTTCGCTTCCCCGATAATCGCGAACAAAAACGCTTCCCCAGCCAGATCCTTGGGCCCGGCGTTTACAGGTAACAGGGTTTGGTTTAAAGGCCCGCACGAGGGTTTGGGGGGTGGGGGTAAAATTCGTCCGCGATTATCGGGGAAGCGGGCGAATTTTACCCCCACCCCCCGAACCCGCTAGCAGTAAGCCAAGGGTAGAACACAAGCACCCAAAACTGCAGTGAGCAACAGCTGGGGCCGGA
>CAWBXR010000019.1:0-16217 GCA_963792815.1 uncultured Gammaproteobacteria bacterium | reverse complement strand
TTATTCTCAGGCTGTGCAAATTAATCGATCCAACGTGGATGACCTGGAGGTGGCCTGGGCTTTTCGCAGTGGCGACATGAAAAGCTACGGCGATGCGATGGACAATACCTCCACCCAGAGCACACCCATCCTGCTGCCTGAAGCTGCCGGTGAGTCCCTGGTGTACTGCACGCCGTTCAACCGGGTGATTGCCCTGGACCCCGCCAGCGGCGAGCAGCGCTGGAGCTTCGACCCGCAAATCGACCGCCGCGGCGACCGGCCCTTTCGCTGCCGCGGTGTCAGTTACGCCGAGGAAACCCGCACCGCTGCCGGCAAAGCCTGCCGCCACCGGCTCTACATGAGCACCCACGACCGCCGGCTCTGGGCGATCGATGCCATCGATGGCAAGCCCTGCGGGGACTTCGGCGACGGCGGCAAGGTGCAGCTGTTCGGCGCAGAGGGTCTGGTACCCGGGGAAGTGAGCAATTCCTCTGCCCCGGTGGTGGCCGATGGGGTGGTGGTGACCGGCTCCACCGTGATCGACTTCGTGCGCACCCATACGCCCAGGGGTACGGTCATGGCCTTCGACAGCTTCAACGGCAGGCCCCTGTGGCAGTTCGACCCGCTGCAGGGCCACGCCGGCAGCGGCAGCGCCAATGTGTGGGCCCCCATGTCGGTAGATGTGGAGCACGGCCTCCTGTACCTGCCCACCAGCGCCGCATCCCCCGATTACTATGGCGTGGACCGGCCCGGAAACGGCCTCTATGCCAACAGCGTGGTGGCGCTGGACCTGCACAGCGGCGAACTGCGCTGGCACTTCCAGCATGTGCGCCACGACCTGTGGGACTACGATACCCCGGCCCAGCCCATCCTGTTCGAGTGGCGCAAGAACGGCCGGGCCATACCGGCCCTGGCCCAGCTCACCAAGCAGGGCTTTGTATTCGTGTTCAATCGCCTGACGGGCAAACCCCTGTGGGAGATTACCGAGCAGCCGGTACCGCCCTCCCAGATTCCGGGAGAGCACGCCGCCCTGACCCAGCCCAAGCCGATCGCGCCGCCCCAGTTGCTGAACCCTTTCCTGATGCCCTCGGACGCCTGGGGCCTGACCCCCTGGGACCGCGGCAACTGCGCCGACCAGATTGCCTCCCTGCAGAACCTGGGCCTGTTCACCCCCACCAGCGAGAAGCTGACCATGATGTTCCCGGGCAGCCTGGGAGGACCCAACTGGGGCGGTGGCGCCCTGCTGGGCGATTCGGGCGTGCTGCTGGTGAACGTGAACAACGTGGCCTTCACCGGGCAGTTGATACCCACCCCGGACGAAGCCGATGCGGACAGCCGCAAGCAGGACCACCCGGCGGCGGGGCATCGCATGCAGGTCACCATGGAAGGCACGCCCTACAATATCGAGATCGGCAGCCTGCAATCGCCGCTGGGTATTCCCTGCAACCCGCCGCCCTGGGGAAAACTGGTGGCGGTAGACCTGATCACGGGCATCATTGCCTGGGAAACCGCCCTGGGCTCAGTTCATGAAATGGGCCCGGTGACCGCGCCTTTCCACATCGAGTGGGGCACTCCCAACCTGGGGGGCGGGATCGCCACAGCCGGCGGCCTGTTCTTTATCGGTGCCACCATGGACCGGCAGATTCGCGCCTTCGACGTGGCAAACGGAGAGACCCTGTGGCAGTACACCCTGCCGGTGGACGCCGCCGCTACGCCCATGACCTACGTTTACCAGGGCAAACAATACGTGGTCATCAACGCGGGCGGCCATCATATGTTCGGCCGGGAGATGGGCGACTACCTGTACGCATTTGCGTTGCCCGACTGACAGACGGGCTGGATGATTCATAGCCTGGGCCCCCGGTGCTTTCCGGAGCAGCTGTCATTCAGCAGAATTTATAGTCTAATACGACTGCGGAATTGCGCGAGCGCGCCGCGTGCAGGATCACCGTATGGGCAGGGAACAACACTTGGAAATCAATGAGATGAGCCCGGAGATGCCGGAACGACACAGCCTGCCCCGCCGGATAGCGGGCTCCGGAGTATCGCTGTGGACACCTTTCAGCCGTGAGTGAACTGCTCGCTACTGACTGGTTCGTCTGGGGCGTCAGCCTCATCCTCGGTTTCCAGTTGCTGGTGGTTCTCCTGGGCGAAGCAATCTACCGTGCCGATCGCCGCACGCTGCCGGTCGTCCTTATCTTCCGGGTGCTGCGAAACATAGTATTGCCCCTTGGTGTTCTGTTTATTTTACTGACGCGCTTGCTGGAGATCGAGCGTGGATCCGTGTCGGTGCGCCTTGTTGAAACCGGACTCTGGGTCAGTATCGTTTACGTCGTGCTACTCGTGTTCAACGTGCTGGTATTCGAGAACGCCGCCAAGGAAAGCTGGCGCAGTCGCGCGCCGAAGCTGTTCCAGGACCTGATTCGCCTTCTGCTGGTCGTCATTGGCGCCGCCATCGTACTGTCAGTGGTGTGGCGTCAGGACCTCGGCGGCCTGGTCGCCGCGCTGGGTGTCGGCTCTATCGTCCTGGGTCTTGCTCTGCAGGAAACCCTGGGCAACCTGATGTCCGGCATCGCACTGTTCTTCGAGCGGCCATTCTCGGTCGGCGACTTTATTTCCGTCGGCGACAAGCGCGGCAGGGTAGTGCAAGTCAGCTGGCGCTCCGTCCACCTGCGCACTGTGGAAAACAACCTGCTGGTGCTTCCCAACTCGGCCCTGGCGCGCGATACCATTACCAACTATTCCCAGCCGAGCGAACAGCAGATGCTGCGCCTGTCATTCGGCTTCGGGCTCGATGCGCCGCCCAATGTCGTAAAAGGCATGCTGCTCGAGGTCGCTCGGGAGATTCCGCAGATCCTGACAGACCCCGCCCCGGCGGCAGTGACCTGCGAGGTCCTGGCAGACCGCGTTCGCTACGAGGCGCGCGTGACCATCGAGGACGGTCGGTACCTGCCCCTGGTCGTCGACAGCTATACCTCGGCGGTCTGGTATGCGGCGCGCCGAGCGGGTGTGCCGCTGCCACTGCCACATGCCGTGGAACTGCAGGTACGCGACTTCGCCGAAGACTCAACGGCGATTCAGCAGGAGCTGGAGTCGCTGTTGAGCCTCGCGGAGGGCATCCGGGTATTGCCTGCGGACGCCATCGCGCGGCTAGCGGCTTGCTGCGACCGCGTGTCGTTTGGCGCCGGCGAACAACTGCTCGCGGCGGGCGAGATATCCCGACACGTTTACGTGATAACCGCTGGCGAGGCGCTGGGCACCCTGGTCGGGGAGACAGGCAATGCCGGGGAGGTCCCCTTGGGCGCCCACGAGGTTATTGGCGTGACCTCCCTGGCGCGGGCCCAGGCCAGTGATATACGGGTCGTCGCGGTGACGGATGTCGCGGCGTTGCGTATTCCGAGCGATGTCGTCGGCAAAGCGTTGCACGAACATCCCGCGCTCAGTAACCAGTTTGCGCGGATATGGCAGACGCGCTCCGAGGTACTGCGCCGGTCGGCTCAGCAAGGACAGGAAATCTCAGCGGATAATGCCGAGCGGCAGGGAGAGGAATGAAATGGCAAACCTGAGCATCAAATCAAAACTACTGGTGATGCTGCTGTCGGTCAGCCTGTTTTCCACCGCTGTCATCGCTTCACTGAACTATTACGCCACCTACCACGCGCTGCAAGCCAGTGAGTTTGCTCACATGACAAGCTTGAGGACCGCCCGAACCGCACAGATAGTGCAGTTGCTCGATCGCCTGGTACTCGAAGCACGGGCGAACAGCGAAGGCGTCGCTGTCGATGCTGCCCGAGAGCTTGTTGCTGCATTTCGCCAACTGGAAGCGGACATGGTCGAGCTGGACCCGGCCAAGGACGCGGCGCTGCGCGAGTTTTATCGCGAGCAGATTTTAACGGCACTGACGGAGGATTCGGGCGCGAAAGTGGAGCTCAACGCGGTGTATCCGGAGCCACTGGTGGCGCGTTACCTGCAGTATGAATACATCGCCAACAACCCATTTCCGTTTGGTGAAAGGGAGGGGATGGTAAGCGCCGAAGATGGCTCGGATTACAGCCGGGCGCACGGCAAATTTCATACCAGGCTATCTGACCTTTTCCTGGGACTGGGTTACAGCAATGTCATCCTTATCGATATCGAAACCGGTGCCGTGGTCTACACGGCGCGCAAGTATATAAGTTTTGCCACAAGCCTGTCCGACGGGCCCTACTCGCATGGCAATCTGGCAGACTTGTTCCGCTCACTGCAGCGCTCGCCCGATCGGGGCCGGGTGGAGATCGTGGATTTCCAGCGACACCGCGCCCGGCGCGGAATCCCCACCGCTTTCATGGGGACGACCCTTTTCAGGGACGGACGCCCGTTTGCGGTGCTTGCGTTGGAGCTGCCTGTCGACGAGATCGACCGGGTAATGACTGGCAACCAACAATGGGAGCGTGACGGCCTCGGCAAGACCGGCGAGGTCTACCTGGTCGGCGCGGACTTACTCATGCGTTCAAATTCCCGCTCTCTGATCGAGACGCCCGATGCCTTCGTCGAGCAGGAGCTGAAATTGAAAATGCCGCAGGACGAGATCGATCGCATCCTTCGACAGAAATCGACGATTCTCAATATGAAGGTGGCCAGCTTCGCCGCCGAACAGGCCCTCGAGGGAAACGAGGGAACCGCCGCTATCGTCGGCTACCTGGGCTCGGATATCCTGGCCTCCTGGTCGCCGCTGCGGGTGGCAGGCCTGGACTGGGGCCTGGTCGCCAAGATCGACACCGACGAGGCATTCGCGCCACTGCGCAAAATGGCGCGCAACATGTTGATTCAGGCGCTGCTGATACTTTTGTTAATTACCCTGGCAGTAATGATGCTGGCCACCTCCTTCGTTCGGCCGGTCAACGATCTTATTGCCCGGGTACAGCAGGCCCGCAGCGGCAATACAGATGTCACATTCGCGACTGAAACCGGTGACGAGATCGGCGACCTGTCCCGTTCGTTCAGTGAACTGATCGCGGGGGTCAAGAAGCAGACGCGCCTGCTGGAGGATGCGACCCTGCAGAACCAACAGCTGCTTGAAAATGTCATGCCCAAGGCGATGGCGAAGCGGATGCGGGTTAGCCAGGGCGATATCAGTGAAACCATTGAAGACGTGACTGTGGTATTCGCGGAATTGCGGGGCCTTGCCGACTATACACTGGCGACCTCGGACAACGAATCCGTGGCTGCATTGAAGCGCCTCATCGGCGCTTTCGATGAGGTGGCCGCAAAGCATGGGGTGGAACGCATCAAAACCGTTGGCGATACTTACCTGGCCGTTACCGGCTTGTCGCTGCCGCTGCTGGACCACATGCACCGGACAGTCGAGTTTGCTCGCTCCGCCCGGGAGATCGTGATGAACTTTAATAATGAGCAGGACTCGCACCTTGGCCTGACCGTCGGTATTGGTTCGGGGCCGGTGATTGCAGATGTGAGGGGGCAGGGGCAGTTTCTGTTCCAGCTGTGGGGTGCGGCCGTCATTGCCGCCGATCATGCGATGGATTGCGGTGACACCAACGATATCGTCGTTACCCGCATGGTTCGCGATGGCCTCGCAGACCAGTACGCTTTCGAACCTATCGAAATGCCGGGTTCCGAAATTGCGCTGTGGAAACTTGTCGACCGTACCTGAGCGGCCAAAAAAAGCCGCTCATTTATCTCGTTGCGGCAAACAACCAGGCCGCTGAAGGAGGCATAGAGCCATGAAAAAGATGCTGGGCTTGCTCGGCCTGCTGCTGCTAGGGGCAATACTGTTGATCGGCGGTGGCCTACTGCTCAGCGACTCGCCCATGAAAACCCTGGAATCCTTCGCCATGCGCCACGCAAACAAGCTGCCCCTGGCCTACTTCGGGGAAAAGCTGTTCGACAAGCACTGCTCCAGCTGCCACGACAACCCGGCCATGCATGCGCCTAGCCGGGAAGCCCTATCGGGTTTTTCCAAGGAGACAGTGATGGTGGCTCTGGAATTCGGCAAGATGCAGCCGATGGCGGCCCACCTGAGCAAGCAGGAGCGCGGCCTGATAGCCATTTACCTGGCCGGCTCTGCCCCCGCGGACGAGTGGATTGCCGAACACGGCTGCACTGCGCCAGCCACGGATGACGGCACCGAGTACGTGACAAACTGGGGCCTTGGCACCCATAACCGGCGTTTCATGGACGGGACACAGGCCGGTATCGACCGGGCTAACGTGGGCGACCTGGAGCTGGCCTGGAGCCTGGCCTTCCCCAAGGTCACCGATATGCGCTCACAGCCGGCGATTATCGGTGACACCATGTACTTCGGTGACAAGACAGGCAAGGTCTACGCCATCGACCGCAAGCGCGGCTGTATTCGCAATCACGCCGAGGTGCTCAGTGGCATCCGCTCCGCCATCACTGTTGCCACCCTCAGCGACGGCAGGCAATTACTGGTGTTTGCCGATTCCCTGGCCTCAATCTACGCGCTGGACCCGGATACGCTGAAGACCGTCTGGCAGGAGGCAGCGCGCATCTACGAGACCTCCGTGATCACCGGCTCCATCAGCTACCACGGCGATCGCCTGTTTGTGCCCGTTTCATCCTACGAGGTGGCGGTCTCCGGCAGCCCCAGCCACGTCTGCTGTAAATCCCACGGTGGAGTGATCGCCCTGGACGCGACCAACGGCAATAAACTCTGGGAGTGGCACGGCACCGCGGAGGCCACCCTGCAGGGCCGCAACAGCGCCGGCGGTGAGATCTATGGCCCCTCCGGGGTGAGTGTGTGGAGCACGCCCACCATCGACGCCAGGCGCAATCGCATCTATTTCGGCACCGGGGAAAACCTCTCCCACCCTGCGACGGACACCTCCGATGCGATCGTCGCGCTGGACATGGACAGCGGCAAACTCGCCTGGCGCTTCCAGGCCACGGCCGACGACGTCTGGAACGCGGCCTGCCTGAACGGTGGAGCCAATTGCCCGGAGAACGCCGGCGGCGACTTTGACTTTGGCGCCTCGGTGATCCTGGCGGAATTGCCCGATGGCTCAGAGTTGCTGCTGGCGGGGCAAAAATCCGGGGACGTCTATGCACTCAACCCCGACCCAGCGGGTCCGGACGGTGAAGTCCTGTGGCACCAGCAGGTGAGCAACGCCGCAATCGGGCCCGACCTCGCCCAGAGCACCACCAATGGCGGCGTCCACTGGGGCATGGCCCTCTCAGGTGAGCGGCTGCTGGTGGCCGCAGCCGACCCCGAGCGGGTGCGCCCGGACTACATACCGAAGCCCGGACTGCATGCGCTGAACCTTTCGGACGGAGAGCCCCAGTGGTTCCAGGCCGTCACCCGCGGCTGCGAAATTGCGGAAGAGGACAAACCGATGATCGGCCTGCAGAACATGCGGGCCGGCAAAAAGGTAGAGCTGGAGGACCAGTACCGCTGTTCGTTTTACTACGGCCTGTCTGCGGCCGTGTTGGCCACGCCTGAGCTGGTCTTCAGCGCGGGGCTGGACGGCAGGATCCGCGCCTTCGATATCGCCGGGGGTGAGCTGCTTTGGCAGGCCGAAACCGCGCAGTCATTCAACGCGGACAATGGTGTCACCGGCCACGGCGGCGCCATTGATGTCAGCGGCCAGGTCATCGCGGATGGCTGGCTCTACGTGCAGTCGGGTTATTCGATGTTCGGACAGTTGCCCGGCAACATGCTGCTGGCCTATCGTGTTGGTTCCGCTTCCGAGTAATTGCATTCATCAACCAGGATAAGCTAATGGACACACCAAAGCGTGCTGCAGAGACACCCTTCCCTGTCGATGTGGAAACCGGCAAAACCTACTTCTGGTGTGCCTGTGGGCTCAGCCAGAACCAGCCCATGTGCGATGGCTCGCACAAGGACACCGGCTTCTCCCCCGTGCGCTACGACGCTGACAAGAGCGGCAAGGTGTATTTTTGCGGCTGCAAGGCAACGGGCAAACAACCCCTGTGTGACGGCAGCCACAACAGCTGATGCCCGGACCAGGCAAGGTGGAAAAGTTTGCTGCGATCCACCGGCGCGCCAGCGAGCGCAAAGGCGGCGACGCCGCGCTCAAGCGACTCATGCCCAAAGTGCGCGGGGCCCGGGCGCTCGCTAATATACCTGACGACCGATTCCTGTCCGAGATGACACGTTGCATCTTCCAGGCTGGCTTCGTATGGCGGGTGGTGGATCACAAGTGGGATGATTTCGAGGACGTCTTCTTCGGTTTTCCACCGGAGAAAATTGTGCTGCTCAGCCCGGACCAGATCGACCGCTTCTGCCAGAACCCGCGCATTATCCGTAACCGCCAGAAAATTCTCAGCGTACAGCACAACGCGAGATTTCTGCTGGACGTGGCGCGAGAGCACGGCAGCTTCGGCAAGCTGATCGGCCGCTGGCCCGAGACTGACCTGGTCGGCTTGTTCACCTATATGAAAAAGCACGGCTCGCGCCTGGGTGGCATGACCGGCCAGCGGGTGCTGCGCAATATGGGCAAGGATACTTTCGTGATTACCGGCGATGTCACACGCTGCCTGCAAAGGGCCGGCGCGGACATCACCAATAACCCTGTCAGCAAACGGGAACAGCTGCTGATCCAGGCAATCTTCAACCGCTGGCATGAGGAATCAGGCCTACCTTACAGCCATATCAGTCGTATCTGCGCCTGCTCACTCGAGTAGCCAATCCCGCCCGCCATTCTCGCCCCCGGCGCTGCCTCGTTTTGTGAGCCGCCTCACAAGTCGGGCCAGAACTGGTCAAATCCTGGTCAAAAATGCGGTTATCCGCGCGGGTTTCGGCCAGAATGGATCATGCCCGCAAGCGCCTGACCGGGCAGAAAATAAGGGGTAATTTCATGAACCTGGACATTAGCAATCGCAGCCACAGCAGCAGACCGGCGGTATTCGAGGAAAGACAGCGCAGGCCAGAAAGCTACGCGGGGGCAGAGCGCAGGCGGAAACACCGCCGCGGCCACAAAGACCGCCGCGAGGATCTGCGCTTCGAGCTGGACAAGACCGACCGCAGGGTCTGCGCCGGTCGCCGGGCCGACGATAAAAACCTAAAGTTCTGGTAGCGGTTGACGCACCAGCACGTGGCTGGCAAACAGGGCTGCCGCAAGCAGCAGCATCGCCACGCACTGGTGGGCCGCAGCCAGCGCCACCGGCACATGTAACAGCAAGGTGCTGATCCCCAGCATGACCTGAACCGCCAGGGTCACCAGCAGCAATGTCATCGCCAGCCTGGCTCGCCCCCCCTGCCCGCTGCGGTACACCAGCGTTGCAAACACTGCAATGAACACCACCAGCAGGTAGGCGAACATGCGGTGATTGAACTGTACCGTCGTAATATCCTCGAACATATCCAGCCAGGCCGGCGTCCCCGCGTACAGACCCCGTGGGATAAAAGTATCACCCATCAGGGGCCAGGTACTGTAGGCAAACCCCGCGCGAATACCCGCTACCAGCCCGCCCGAAAGAATCATCAGGTAAACAAGGCCCACCAGCACACGGGATGAACCGGCGAACGGCCTGGACCCGGTCACCGCCCTGCCCCGAAACAATAAATCGAAAGCCAGCCAGAGCATGTAGGCGTAGATCGCGACGGCCAGCCCCAGGTGTGCGGTCAGGCGATACTGGCTGACCCGCGGGTTGTCCACCAGCCCGCTCTTGACCATATACCAGCCCAGCAGGCCCTGGCAGCCACCCAGGAAGAACAGCAGTACCAGTTTCGGTAGCAATCCCTGGCGGATTCGTCCCCTGGCCGCAAAATACACCAGGGGGATGAAAAACAGCAGGCCGATCAGGCGTCCAAGCACCCGGTGCAGGTATTCGTACATGAATATCGACTTGAAGGCTTCCAGGCTCATGCCCCGGTTGACCTTCTGGTACTCGGGAAACTGGCGGTACTTGTCGAACATTTCCTGCCAGGCCGGCTCCGACAGCGGCGGGATGATACCCACCAGTGGCTTCCACTCCACCATGGATAGGCCTGAGTTGGTGAGGCGGGTGACGCCACCGAGCACGATCATGCCGAGGATCACCGCGGCGCAAAACAGCAGCCAGGTGGCGACCTGGCGGTCGTACCGGTCTTGTACAGTCAGTGTCATGGGCTATGAACCGGGGCTTGGATGGCGCGAAATGATACACGAAATCGGACCGTTAGACAGGCAACCAGGGGTCGCAGGCAAGTGGAAACAGCGGACGATTTCAAGACAAGCCCGGGGGCGCCCCAGGTTCGAGCTAGGGAAAGGTCATCTCCGGGACGACATCCGGGATCACCAGTTCGCCGGCGGTGAGCTTTGCAATTTCCTCGACACTGACCCCGGGGGCGCGCTCCCGCAGGATAAACCTGCCGTCCTCGATATCCAGCAGGGCCAGGTCCGTGAGCACCCGCTTGATACAGCCCTTGCCCGTCAGTGGCAGCGTGCACTCGCGCAACAGTTTGGATTCGCCGTGCTTGGACGCATGGGTCATGGTGACGATAATATTGTCGGCGCCCGCGACCAGGTCCATGGCGCCTCCCATGCCCTTGATCAGCTTGCCCGGGATCATGTAGGACGCAATATTGCCCTGGCAATCCACCTCGAAAGCTCCCAGCACGGTCAGGTCGACGTGACCGCCCCGGATCATCGCAAAGGAATCGGCGGAGGAGAACAGGGAAGCGCCCCTGGCCATGGTGACCGTCTGCTTGCCCGCGTTGATGAGGTCCGGGTCTACTTCCTCGTCACGGGGGAAAGGACCCATACCCAGCAGGCCGTTTTCCGACTGCAGCATGACCTCGACCCCGTCAGGGACGTAATTGGCCGCCAGGGTGGGAATGCCAATCCCGAGGTTGATGTAATAACCGTCCTGGAATTCCTGCGCCACACGCTGCGCCAGTTGCTCACGGGTCAAAGCCATTGCCGGTTACTCCCTATGCGCCGCGCACGGTGCGCTGTTCGATATTCTTTTCAAAGGTTCCCTGGATGAGCCGGTTCACGTAAATACCCGGCAGGTGA
The DNA here is from genome assembly GCA_963792815.1 of uncultured Gammaproteobacteria bacterium. Lineage (GTDB taxonomy): Bacteria > Pseudomonadota > Gammaproteobacteria > Pseudomonadales > Halieaceae > JARRPM01. The sequence continues at coordinate 5,262 of CAWBXR010000019.1, read as the reverse complement.
ATCTCATCCGGATCGAGTGTGCCCACCTCGACGATTTCCTCAACTTCCACCACCGCGATTTTACCGGCAGTGACCGCCATCGGGTTGAAATTGCGCGCGGTCTTGCGAAAAACCAGGTTACCGTAGCGGTCCGCCTTCCAGGCCTTGGCGATGGAGAAATCACCCTGGATAGCCTCCTCCAGGATGAAGTGGCGGCCGTTGAACTCACGGACCTCCTTGCCCTCGCCCACCGGTGTGCCGTAGCCGGTGGCCGTGTAAAAGGCCGGGATGCCGGCGCCACCGGCCCGCATCTTCTCCGCCAGGGTGCCCTGGGGGGTCAGTTCCACTTCCAGTTCGCCGCTCATCATCTGCGCCTCGAACAGGGCGTTCTCACCCACGTAGGAGGCCACCATTTTGCGGATCTGCTTGTCCACCAGGAGAATCCCCAGCCCATACTTGTCGGTACCGCAGTTGTTGGACACCATAGTCAGGCCGCGGGTCCCCTTGCGCCTGATCTCCTTGATCAGGTTCTCCGGAATGCCGCACAGGCCGAAGCCGCCGGCGACGACCGTCATATTGTCTTCCAGGCCCGCCATGGCTTCTTCATAGCTGCCCACCACCTTGTCGAATCCTGACATCTATCTCTCCTTCGCTGGCACGACTGGTCTGCCGGCCTAAAAACCGGGTCCTGGCGCATCACCGGACTGGCCCGGCTCGTCCCGTTCCCCACGCATCATCCTGATCTCCAGGGGCTGGCTGGTATCCAGGTGCACATCCCGCTGCGGGAACGCCACCACGATGCCCTTGTTGTTGAGGCGCCGGTTGATATCGAGCATGAGATCGCTGGATACCCGCAGGCGCTGGTCGAGCTGGTCCATGAAGTAACGCGCCTTGATCAGCAGGCTGTTATCGCCGAACTGCTCAAAGGTCACCATGGGCTCCGGGTGCCGGAGAATCAGCGGCTGCGCATCGATCGCGTCACGCACTTCCGTCATAGCGACATCGAGGTCGGAACCGTAGGCAACCCCCACTTCCACCGACCAGCGGGTCACCTGGTCCGACAGGGACCAGTTCAGCAACTGCTGGGTGATGAATTCCTTGTTGGGTACCAGCAACTCGCGCTGATCGAAGTCACGGATGGTGGTCGCCCGGATACGGATCTTGGTGACCTTGCCGGAGATGTTGCCAACCGTGACGGTGTCACCCACCCGGATAGGCTGCTCGAACAGGATGATCAGGCCACTGATGAAATTGGCGACAATCTCCTGCAGTCCGAAGCCGATACCGACGCTGAGGGCTGCCACCGCCCACTGGATCTGCGACCAGCTGCCACCCAGTGAACTCAGCACCGCCGCCACCAGTATGCCGGTGGCGGCGTACTGGAATACCCGGGTGGCGGCGTAGGCGGAGGCTGGCCGCACGCCCATCTTCTGGCGCAGCAGAATCTCCAGCAGTCCCGGAATGCGCCGCAGGAATACCCAACCCAGCACCGATATAAGCAGGGCAAACACCACCCTGCCCAGGGTCACGGGGACAACGACTTCCTGGCCATCCACAACAGTGGTCTGGTGCCACAACTGCACTGAGTCAAGAATGCCCAGCGCGGGCAGTACTTCCGACCAGACCGTGAGGATTCCTGCCAGAGCCCCGAACAAGGTCAGTATATTCAGGAGTCTGGTGCCGTCGTCATTGAGCAGCTCGGAATCATTCTCCAGCAGGATCTCCTCCTCCGGTTCGGATTCCCCCTCTGTGGCGGGTGTCTGGGCGGCATCCGCCTTGGCTTTCACCACCATTCGACGGCGGGTCATCCGCAACCAGCGTAAGCCCAGTTCATGGAAGAGCAGGAGCAAGGCGGCAACACCCAGGGTTTTGAGGAGGAGAAGGGCAAATTCCATGGCGGTATAGATATAACCGAAGAGCACAGAGATAGCCGCCGCCACCGGCACCAGAACCAGCAGCAGTCGCATGAACCTGCTCAGGAAGGCGTGTTCAGTGGCGGGCTCACTGGCCAGTGCCATGCTCACCTTGCCCTGCATGAACTGCGGCATACGCCGGAAGAAATACGCCATGGACAGCAGGATGAAAAAGACACCCAGGGCACCCAGGGCACCGCCCACTTCAAGGGGGAACAGCGACAGGGTAAACCGTACCAACAGGATCGCCGGCACAATGGTCTGCTCCAGCCGCGCCATCCGGTGGTGCATTTCGGCGGTACGTGCCGCGGGCCAGCGAAAGTGGGCGTCTACCAGTCCCTTGGGAATGAACAGGGTCCGCAGGAACTCGAGACCCCAGAAGTACAGGGCACTGCGTGCAAATGCCGAGTGCAGTGCTGTGGCCAGCTCAGGCTCCTGGTCGAGTTGCTCAAACAGCTGGCCGATGGACCACAGCAGCAGGGGCCACTTGGCGGACTGCAACAGGGTATAACCCAGCGCCTTCAGGGTATTCGCGAACAGGTCGGTGCGCACATAGCCAACCTCCCGTCCGGTACCGACCAGGCGCGCCTTGATCAAGGGCCCGCGATAGGCAAGCACCAGCACCAGCAACAGGCCGAGGGCGAACTGGGGCTGCAACACCAGCTGTTGGGGCAGCTGCACCAGCACTGTTTTCCAGCGTTCGGCTACCAGCACTTCATCGAGCTGGCTCGCCAATCCCTCTTCCCGCAGCAGGGTGAAGGGGGCCCGGGAGGGGATCCAGAGCAATCGCTCCTCGGTAAATTTGCGGTAGCCCTTGGCGGCATCCGAGTAACGCCGCAGGTCCAGCTCGAAACTGCCAAGGGCGGCCAGGTAGGTGTTCTCCAGATCCAGCGCCTGCTTGAGCAGGTCGCGCCGAGCGTGCACCAGCGCCACCAAATCCTCGCGCACCAGGTTCGCGGTATCCTGATCCAGCCCGACCAGCAGCTGCTCGACGTAATCCGGTGCGCTGGCCAGCTGGCGACGCTCGTCGGCCAGGGAGAGCTGGTGCACGCTGGCATCGGTAATCCTCCCGCGCAGGGCGGCAATCCTTTTCTTGAACTCCTGCTTGCTGGGCAGCTGGGCTTCCTGCTCGCGCAGGATCTGGCCCACCTTGGTTGTCAGCCCGAGCACACTGAGCTTGTGCTCGATGCCTTTGAGCTCACTCTCCAGCCGGTCCGCCTGCTCTTCCACCTCCAGGTCCCGCTGACGGGTTTCATCGATATCGCTGCTCAGTTTGCTGAAGGACGCGCTCAGGGCAGCGTTTTCATCCGCCAGCTGCTGCACCAGCTTGTGTTTGCCCTGGGCACTGACGGCCACTTCTTCAGCCGCGCTCTGGGCCTGGCTGGCTTCGCCCTTGCGCAACGCAGCGGCCCTGCGGTCCAGCGACTGCAATTTCCGTTCGAGATTCCGGATGTCGTGGCCGTTCAGGTCCTGTTGCGCCGCGAGCAACTGCAACCGCATCGGCTGGCTCAACAATTCCTCGTCCAGAGAGGCCTTTTCCGCGATCGCACTGGCTATCTGGGCCTCCGCCAGCCAGAGACTGGCTTCGGCGGCACTGCCCGGTTCTACCGACCGGGGCATCAATGCCAGCTGTGACTGCATTTTTGGCAGCGCACTGCCCAGTTCCGTCAGCCGGGCGCGGATCTCGGCCGCCCGATCCGGCATGGCGGCCACGGCGTCGTTGATTTCAGCCAGCCTGCTCCTGCGGGCGTCAAGTTCCGCCTTGCGCACCTGCATGGTCTGCTCGATGTCGGCCAGTGAGGCATCGGGGTTCTCTCCCGGCGAGTCAGTGGCCACCTCACGCTCGGACAAGCCGGCTTCTATAGCGGACGCCCTGTCCGCGGCGCCGGCACGGGCCTGGGCAAAGGATTCACGAGATTCCTTGAACTGTCGGGTGGCCACCAGCGCCGCCCGGGTATCACCGTAAAGCCTGAGCAAGTTGGCCCGCTTGGGGTCATCCGGGGTGAGATTCGCTGTCACATCGGCCACCGATGCATCCAGCTGCTCAACGGTGACACTGGTGATTGTGTCCTGGGCCCAGGCGCACCAGGCAACAAACAACAGTGGCAACAGCAGCGCTTTGTTCATTGCTTTTTTCTCGCTGTCAGCACTGCCGCCATTCTCCGTAAAACCCCGATTCAACCACCGGCACACTCTAACCTGCTTGCGCAAATGTGGCCAGCACCCTGCCGGCTGGCGTAGAATGCGCGACCCCGTTACCGACGCCATCACTTATGCCACTACTGCGATTAGACAAGGCCAGCCTCCACTTCGGCACCCAGGTACTGCTGGACGAGGTGGACCTGGTTATCACCCGGGGCGAAAAACTGGGCCTGCTGGGGCGCAACGGTACCGGCAAAACCACGCTGCTCAAGGTACTGGCGGGCGAGATGTCACCGGACAGCGGGGAGCGCTGGTTGCGGCCGGGGGTGAAACTGGCGCGCCTGGAGCAGACCCTGCCCGAGGGCGATGAACTGACAGTCTTCGATGTTATCGCCGCAGGCCTCTCCAAAGCGGGCGCGCTGGTCGCGGAGTATCACCGCCTGGTGCACGACGCCGCCAACACCGACCTGGACACCCTCGCCAGGGTCCAGCAGCAGCTGGAGGACGTGGACGGCTGGACCCTGCAGCAGCGGGTTGAAACCATTATCAGCCAACTCCAGCTTCCAGCGGACAGCAAAATGGGCGAGCTGTCCGGCGGCTGGCGTCGCCGGGTCGCCCTGGGCCAGGCGCTGGTGGGTGACCCGGACATCCTGCTGCTGGATGAGCCAACCAATCACCTGGATATTCCCGCCATCAACTGGCTGGAAGAGCAATTGCGCAGCTTTAGAGGCTCCCTGATCCTGATCACCCACGACCGGCGCTTCCTGCAAAACGTGGCCAACAGCATCGCTGAGCTCGACCGTGGCCACCTCACGGTGTGGCGCGGCGACTACCGGGGTTTTCTGCAACACAGGGAACAGCAGCTGCTGGCGGAGGAACGCGCCAACGAACTGTTCGACAAGAAGCTGGCACAGGAAGAAGTGTGGATCCGCCAGGGCATCAAGGCCCGCCGCACCCGCAACGAGGGGCGGGTGCGGGCACTGGAGGCCATGCGCAACGAGCGCTCACAGCGCCGTGAACGCCAGGGCAGGGCTGACTTTGCAGTGGAGGATGCCGGACAGTCCGGCAAGATCGTGGTCGAACTGGAGCACGTCAGCCAGGCCTTCGGCGGCCGCACCATTATCCGCGACTTCTCCACCATCGTGCAGCGCGGCGACCGTATCGGCATCGTGGGCGCCAATGGCGCCGGCAAATCGACCCTGGTAAAAATACTGCTGGGACAACTGCA
>CAWBXR010000018.1:0-32258 GCA_963792815.1 uncultured Gammaproteobacteria bacterium | reverse complement strand
CATGCGGTGATTGAACTGCACCGTCGTAATATCCTCAAACATATCCAGCCAGGCCGGCGTCCCGGCGTACAGGCCACGTGGGATAAAACTGTCACCCATCAGGGGCCAGGTACTGTAGGCAAACCCCGCGCGAATACCCGCTACCAGCCCGCCCGAAAGAATCATCAGGTAAACAAGGCCCACCAGCACACGGGATGAACCGGCGAACGGCCTGGACCCGGTCACCGCCCTGCCCCGAAACAATAAATCGAAAGCCAGCCAGAGCATGTAGGCGTAGATCGCGACGGCCAGCCCCAGGTGTGCGGTCAGGCGATACTGGCTGACCCGCGGGTTGTCCACCAGCCCGCTCTTGACCATATACCAGCCCAGCAGGCCCTGGCAGCCACCCAGGAAGAACAGCAGTACCAGTTTCGGTAGCAATCCCTGGCGGATTCGTCCCCTGGCCGCAAAATACACCAGGGGGATGAAAAACAGCAGGCCGATCAGGCGTCCAAGCACCCGGTGCAGGTATTCGTACATGAATATCGACTTGAAGGCTTCCAGGCTCATGCCCCGGTTGACCTTCTGGTACTCGGGAAACTGGCGGTACTTGTCGAACATTTCCTGCCAGGCCGGCTCCGACAGCGGCGGGATGATACCCACCAGTGGCTTCCACTCCACCATGGATAGGCCTGAGTTGGTGAGGCGGGTGACGCCACCGAGCACGATCATGCCGAGGATCACCGCGGCGCAAAACAGCAGCCAGGTGGCGACCTGGCGGTCGTACCGGTCTTGTACAGTCAGTGTCATGGGCTATGAACCGGGGCTTGGATGGCGCGAAATGATACACGAAATCGGACCGTTAGACAGGCAACCAGGGGTCGCAGGCAAGTGGAAACAGCGGACGATTTCAAGACAAGCCCGGGGGCGCCCCAGGTTCGAGCTAGGGAAAGGTCATCTCCGGGACGACATCCGGGATCACCAGTTCGCCGGCGGTGAGCTTTGCAATTTCCTCGACACTGACCCCGGGGGCGCGCTCCCGCAGGATAAACCTGCCGTCCTCGATATCCAGCAGGGCCAGGTCCGTGAGCACCCGCTTGATACAGCCCTTGCCCGTCAGTGGCAGCGTGCACTCGCGCAACAGTTTGGATTCGCCGTGCTTGGACGCATGGGTCATGGTGACGATAATATTGTCGGCGCCCGCGACCAGGTCCATGGCGCCTCCCATGCCCTTGATCAGCTTGCCCGGGATCATGTAGGACGCAATATTGCCCTGGCAATCCACCTCGAAAGCTCCCAGCACGGTCAGGTCGACGTGACCGCCCCGGATCATCGCAAAGGAATCGGCGGAGGAGAACAGGGAAGCGCCCCTGGCCATGGTGACCGTCTGCTTGCCCGCGTTGATGAGGTCCGGGTCTACTTCCTCGTCACGGGGGAAAGGACCCATACCCAGCAGGCCGTTTTCCGACTGCAGCATGACCTCGACCCCGTCAGGGACGTAATTGGCCGCCAGGGTGGGAATGCCAATCCCGAGGTTGATGTAATAACCGTCCTGGAATTCCTGCGCCACACGCTGCGCCAGTTGCTCACGGGTCAAAGCCATTGCCGGTTACTCCCTATGCGCCGCGCACGGTGCGCTGTTCGATATTCTTTTCAAAGGTTCCCTGGATGAGCCGGTCCACGTAAATACCCGGCAGGTGAATCTCATCCGGATCGAGTGTGCCCACCTCGACGATTTCCTCAACTTCCACCACCGCGATTTTACCGGCAGTGACCGCCATCGGGTTGAAATTGCGCGCGGTCTTGCGAAAAACCAGGTTACCGTAGCGGTCCGCCTTCCAGGCCTTGGCGATGGAGAAATCACCCTGGATAGCCTCCTCCAGGATGAAGTGGCGGCCGTTGAACTCACGGACCTCCTTGCCCTCGCCCACCGGTGTGCCGTAGCCGGTGGCCGTGTAAAAGGCCGGGATGCCGGCGCCACCGGCCCGCATCTTCTCCGCCAGGGTGCCCTGGGGGGTCAGTTCCACTTCCAGTTCGCCGCTCATCATCTGCGCCTCGAACAGGGCGTTCTCACCCACGTAGGAGGCCACCATTTTGCGGATCTGCTTGTCCACCAGGAGAATCCCCAGCCCGTACTTGTCGGTACCGCAGTTGTTGGACACCATAGTCAGGCCGCGGGTCCCCTTGCGCCTGATCTCCTTGATCAGGTTCTCCGGAATGCCGCACAGGCCGAAGCCGCCGGCGACGACCGTCATATTGTCTTCCAGGCCCGCCATGGCTTCTTCATAGCTGCCCACCACCTTGTCGAATCCTGACATCTATCTCTCCTTCGCTGGCACGACTGGTCTGCCGGCCTAAAAACCGGGTCCTGGCGCATCACCGGACTGGCCCGGCTCGTCCCGTTCCCCACGCATCATCCTGATCTCCAGGGGCTGGCTGGTATCCAGGTGCACATCCCGCTGCGGGAACGCCACCACGATGCCCTTGTTGTTGAGGCGCCGGTTGATATCGAGCATGAGATCGCTGGATACCCGCAGGCGCTGGTCGAGCTGGTCCATGAAGTAACGCGCCTTGATCAGCAGGCTGTTATCGCCGAACTGCTCAAAGGTCACCATGGGCTCCGGGTGCCGCAGAATCAGCGGCTGCGCATCGATCGCGTCACGCACTTCCGTCATAGCGACATCGAGGTCGGAACCGTAGGCAACCCCCACTTCCACCGACCAGCGGGTCACCTGGTCCGACAGGGACCAGTTCAGCAACTGCTGGGTGATGAATTCCTTGTTGGGTACCAGCAACTCGCGCTGGTCGAAGTCACGGATAGTGGTCGCCCGGATACGGATCTTGGTCACCTTGCCGGAGATGTTGCCCACCGTGACGGTATCGCCCACCCGGATAGGCTGCTCGAACAGGATGATCAGGCCACTGATGAAATTGGCGACAATCTCCTGCAGTCCGAAGCCGATACCGACACTGAGGGCTGCCACCGCCCACTGGATCTGCGACCAGCTGCCACCCAGTGAACTCAGCACCGCCGCCACCAGTATGCCGGTGGCGGCATACTGGAATACCCGGGTGGCGGCGTAGGCGGAGGCCGGCCGCACGCCCATCTTCTGGCGCAGCAGAATCTCCAGCAGTCCCGGAATGCGCCGCAGGAATACCCAACCCAGCACCGATATAAGCAGGGCAAACACCACCCTGCCCAGGGTCACGGGGACAACGACTTCCTGGCCATCCACCACAGTGGTCTGGTGCCACAACTGCACTGAGTCAAGAATGCCCAGCGCGGGCAGTACTTCCGACCAGACCGTGAGGATTCCTGCCAGTGCCCCGAACAAGGTCAGTATATTCAGGAGTCTGGTGCCGTCGTCATTGAGCAGCTCGGAATCATTCTCCAGCAGGATCTCCTCCTCCGGTTCGGATTCCCCCTCTGTGGCGGGTGTCTGGGCGGCATCCGCCTTGGCTTTCACCACCATTCGACGGCGGGTCATCCGCAACCAGCGTAAGCCCAGTTCATGGAAGAGCAGGAGCAAGGCGGCAACACCCAGGGTTTTGAGGAGGAGAAGGGCAAATTCCATGGCGGTATAGATATAACCGAAGAGCACAGAGATAGCCGCCGCCACCGGCACCAGAACCAGCAGCAGTCGCATGAACCTGCTCAGGAAGGCGTGTTCAGTGGCGGGCTCACTGGCCAGTGCCATGCTCACCTTGCCCTGCATGAACTGCGGCATACGCCGGAAGAAATACGCCATGGACAGCAGGATGAAAAAGACACCCAGGGCACCCAGGGCACCGCCCACTTCAAGGGGGAACAGCGACAGGGTAAACCGTACCAACAGGATCGCCGGCACGATGGTCTGCTCCAGCCGCGCCATCCGGTGGTGCATTTCGGCGGTACGTGCCGCGGGCCAGCGAAAGTGGGCGTCTACCAGTCCCTTGGGAATGAACAGGGTCCGCAGGAACTCGAGACCCCAGAAGTACAGGGCACTGCGTGCAAATGCCGAGTGCAGTGCTGTGGCCAGCTCAGGCTCCTGGTCGAGTTGCTCAAACAGCTGGCCGATGGACCACAGCAGCAGGGGCCACTTGGCGGACTGCAACAGGGTATAACCCAGCGCCTTCAGGGTATTCGCGAACAGGTCGGTGCGCACATAGCCAACCTCCCGTCCGGTACCGACCAGGCGCGCCTTGATCAAGGGCCCGCGATAGGCAAGCACCAGCAACAGCAACAGGCCGAGGGCGAACTGGGGCTGCAACACCAGCTGTTGGGGCAGCTGCACCAGCACTGTTTTCCAGCGTTCGGCTACCAGCACTTCATCGAGCTGGCTCGCCAATCCCTCTTCCCGCAGCAGGGTGAAGGGGGCCCGGGAGGGGATCCAGAGCAATCGCTCCTCGGTAAATTTGCGGTAGCCCTTGGCGGCATCCGAGTAACGTCGCAGGTCCAGCTCGAAACTGCCAAGGGCGGCCAGGTAGGTGTTCTCCAGATCCAGCGCCTGCTTGAGCAGGTCGCGCCGAGCGTGCACCAGCGCCACCAAATCCTCGCGCACCAGGTTCGCGGTATCCTGATCCAGCCCGACCAGCAGCTGCTCGACGTAATCCGGTGCGCTGGCCAGCTGGCGACGCTCGTCGGCCAGGGAGAGCTGGTGCACGCTGGCATCGGTAATCCTCCCGCGCAGGGCGGCAATCCTTTTCTTGAACTCCTGCTTGCTGGGCAGCTGGGCTTCCTGCTCGCGCAGGATCTGGCCCACCTTGGTTGTCAGCCCGAGCACACTGAGCTTGTGCTCGATGCCTTTGAGCTCACTCTCCAGCCGGTCCGCCTGCTCTTCCACCTCCAGGTCCCGCTGACGGGTTTCATCGATATCGCTGCTCAGCTTGCTGAAGGACGCGCTCAGGGCAGCGTTTTCATCCGCCAGCTGCTGCACCAGCTTGTGTTTGCCCTGGGCACTGACGGCCACTTCTTCAGCCGCGCTCTGGGCCTGGCTGGCTTCGCCCTTGCGCAACGCAGCGGCCCTGCGGTCCAGCGACTGCAAATTCCGTTCGAGATTCCGGATGTCGTGGCCGTTCAGGTCCTGTTGCGCCGCGAGCAACTGCAACCGCATCGGCTGGCTCAACAATTCCTCGTCCAGAGAGGCCTTTTCCGCGATCGCACTGGCTATCTGGGCCTCCGCCAGCCAGAGACTGGCCTCGGCGGCACTGCCGGGTTCTACCGTCCGCGGCATCAGTGCCAGCTGCGACTGCATTTTCGGCAAGGAGCTGCCCAGCTCCGTCAGCCGGGCGCGGATCTGGGCCGCCCTGTCCGGCATGGCGGCCACCGCGTCATTGATTTCGGCCAACCTGCTCCGGCGGGCGTCAAGTTCCGCCTTGCGCACCTGCAAGGTCTGCTCGATGTCGGCCAGGGAGGCATCGGGGTTCGCTCCCGCCGAGTCAGTGGCCACCTCACGCTCGGACAAGCCGGCTTCTATAGCGGACGCCCTGTCCGCGGCGCCGGCACGGGCCTGGGCAAAGGATTCACGAGATTCCTTGAACTGTCGGGTGGCGACCAGCGCCGCCCGGGTATCACCGTAAAGCCTGAGCAAGTTGGCCCGCTTGGGGTCATCCGGGGTGAGATTCGCTGTCACATCGGCCACCGATGCATCCAGCTGCTCAACGGTGACACTGGTGATTGTGTCCTGGGCCCAGGCGCACCAGGCAACAAACAACAGTGGCAACAGCAGCGCTCTGTTCATTGCTTTTTTCTCGCTGTCAGCACTGCCGCCATTCTCCGTAAAACCCCGATTCAACCACCGCCACACTCTAACCTGCTTGCGCAAATGTGGCCAGCACCCTGCCGGCTGGCGTAGAATGCGCGACCCCGTTACCGACGCCATCACTTATGCCACTACTGCGACTAGACAAGGCCAGCCTCCACTTCGGCACCCAGGTACTGCTGGACGAGGTGGACCTGGTTATCACCCGGGGCGAAAAACTGGGCCTGCTGGGGCGCAACGGTACCGGCAAAACCACGCTGCTCAAGGTGCTGGCGGGCGAGATGTCACCGGACAGCGGGGAGCGCTGGTTGCGGCCGGGGGTGAAACTGGCGCGCCTGGAGCAGACCCTGCCCGAGGGCGATGAACTGACGGTCTTCGACGTTATCGCCGCCGGCCTCTCCAAAGCGGGCGCGCTGGTCGCGGAGTACCACCGCCTGGTGCACGACGCCGCCAACACCGACCTGGACACCCTCGCCCGGGTCCAGCAGCAGCTGGAGGACGTGGACGGCTGGACCCTGCAGCAGCGGGTTGAAACCATTATCAGCCAGCTCCAGCTTCCGGCGGACAGCAAAATGGGCGAGCTGTCCGGCGGCTGGCGTCGCCGGGTCGCCCTGGGCCAGGCGCTGGTGGGTGACCCGGACATCCTGCTGCTGGATGAGCCGACCAATCACCTGGATATTCCCGCCATCAACTGGCTGGAAGAGCAATTGCGCAGCTTTAGAGGCTCCCTGATCCTGATCACCCACGACCGGCGCTTCCTGCAAAACGTGGCCAACAGCATCGCCGAGCTCGACCGTGGCCACCTCACGGTGTGGCGCGGCGACTACCGGGGTTTTCTGCAACACAGGGAACAGCAACTGCTGGCCGAGGAGCGCGCCAACGAACTGTTCGACAAGAAACTGGCACAGGAAGAAGTGTGGATCCGCCAGGGCATCAAGGCCCGCCGCACCCGCAACGAGGGGCGGGTGCGGGCACTGGAGGCCATGCGCAACGAGCGCTCACAGCGCCGTGAACGCCAGGGCAGGGCTGACTTTGCAGTGGAGGATGCCGGCCAGTCCGGCAAGATCGTGGTCGAACTGGAGCACGTCAGCCAGGCCTTCGGCGGCCGCACCATTATCCGCGACTTCTCCACCATCGTGCAGCGCGGCGACCGTATCGGCATCGTGGGCGCCAATGGCGCCGGCAAATCGACCCTGGTAAAAATACTGCTGGGACAACTGCAACCCGACAGCGGGGTGGTCAAGCGTGGCAGCAAACTGGAGGTGGCCTACTCCGACCAGCTGCGCGGGCAACTCGACCCGGAAAAAAACCTGATAGACAACGTCTGCGGCGGGCAGGAGTTTATCGAGATCAACGGCAAGCGGCGTCACGCGATTTCCTACCTGGGGGATTTCCTGTTCAGCCCCGAGCGGGTGCGGACGCCGGTGAAAGCACTGTCCGGTGGGGAGCAGAACCGGGCGGTTCTGGCACGGCTGTTCAGCAAACCCGCCAACCTGCTGGTACTGGACGAACCGACCAACGACCTGGACATCGAAACCCTCGAGTTGCTGGAAGAGATACTGCTGACCTTCGACGGCACCGTATTACTGGTCAGCCACGACCGCGAGTTCATGGACAACGTGGTTACCAGCCTGCTGGTGGTGGAAGGAAACGGAGTGGTGAGCGAACACGCAGGCGGCTACAGCGACTGGCTCAGGCGGGGCGGACGGCTGGTGGAAAGTAGCGGCGCCCAGGAAAGCGAAACAACCGAAGCGCCCGCAGTCACCCCCGCCCCGGCGAAACCGGCAGCGCAGGCGCAGAAAAAAAAGAAACTGTCTTACAAGGACCAGCGGGAACTCGAGGCGATGCCAGCCCTGATCGAATCGCTGGAACAGCGCCAGCAGGCGCTGGAGCAGACCATGGCCGGGCCCGATTTCTACCAGCGGGAACACAGCCAGGTACAGGAAGTCATTGCCCAGCTGGCCGCGGTCCAGCAGGAGCTGGAGGCCGCCTTCGAGCGCTGGGCTGAACTCGACGCCGAGGGCTAGAGAACCGCGGCCACCGACTCCGCCAGGTAATCGATATTGCGGGCGTTGACACCGGCCACATTGATGCGGGAAGAATCGAGCATATAAACGCTGTACTCCCGGCGCAACCGCAGCGCCTGCTCCGGACTCAGACCCAGGAAGGAAAACATACCCTTCTCCCGTTCGATAAAACTGAAATCCCGCCCGCTTTTCTCTTCCAGTTTCTGGCGCAGGCCGCTACGCAAGCCATTGATGCGCTCGGCACATGACCTCTAGCTCACCGCGCCACGATGCGCCCAATGCCTCGCTGGACAGGATCCTGCCCGCCAGCAGGGCGCCGTGGGCCGGGGGCATGGAATAGATCCGGCGTGCCGCAACCAGCGCCTGGCTGACCAGTGCCTGGGCATTGGCTTCATCGCGACAGATAAACAGTGCAGCCCCCACCCGCTCCCGGTAGAGACCCATATTCTTCGAGCAGGACGCGGCGACAATAAGCTCGGGGAGTTTTTCCGCCAGCAGGCGCAGGCCGGCAGCGTCCTGCTCGAGGCCATCCCCCAGGCCCTGGTAGGCGAAATCCACGAAGGGCGTGAAGCCCTGGCGCTCCGCCATCGCCGCTATCACGCCCCACTGTTCCAGCGAGAGATCGGCCCCGCAGGGATTGTGGCAGCAGCCGTGAAGCAGCACCACGTCCCCCGCAACCGCCTTTTTCAGGTCCTGTGCCATGGCGTCAAAATCCACCCCGTGGCTGGCCGGATCGTAATAGCGGTAGGTCTCGAAACCGAGGCCGACACTGCCCAGCAGGGGAAAATGCACCGGCCAGGTCGGGTCGCTCACCCAGACCCGCGCGTCCGGTGCGGCTGCGCGGATAATCTCGGCGCCGATGCGCAGTGCGCCGCAACCGCCGGGCGCCTGCACACTGCCGACCCGCTTGTCCCGCAGCAGCGGGCTGTCCTGGCCCAGCACCAGGCGCTGCATCCCCTGGTTGAACGCCTCGTCGCCAGCCGGGGGCATGTAGGCCTTGGTGGTCTCCTGGGCCACCAGGGCCTGTTGCGCCTCCCGCACCGCGTCAAAGACAGGGCACAGACCCTGTTCGTCCATGTAAATGCCTATAGTCAGATCCACCCGGTCGGGGTTCGGGTCCGCGCGACAGGCGGCGGCGAGGCCGAGGATGGTATCGGCCGGCAGGCGTTCCAGTTTGTCCAGCATAGGTATTGCTCCGTCGGGCCGCCGCGATCGCACTCGTCGCGGGGCCGCTTGTCGAGGATTTACAGCTCCGCCAGCAATGCCGTCAGGAACTGCCAGAAGGGTGTCACGGTATCGATCCGCAGGCGCTCGGTGGGGGAGTGCGCGCCCCGGATCGTGGGGCCGAAGGACAGTATATCCATATCCGGCTTCTTGCCCTTGAGTATGCCGCACTCCAGTCCGGCATGGATCGCTTTCACCGCCGGTGGCCGCCCGAACAGGCGCTCGTGCAGGGCCGATGCCCGGGCCAGCAGCGGGCTGTCGAAGTCAGGCTGCCAGCCTGGGTAGGACACCGCGTCAGTCACCGTCAGGCCGGACAGCCTGGCCAGCGCCAGCACCTGCTGCTGCAGCGGCAGGCTCTGGGTCTCGTTGAAGAAGCGGAAACTGGATTCCACCATCAACTCGCCCCTTGCCAGCTGCAGCTGCGCGAAATTGATACTCAGGTCCACCAGCTCCGCCGGCTGCACCAGGTTATAAGCCTGGGCGCCATGGGGAAACAGGGCGATGAGGTCGAGCACCGCGCGCGTGTCCGCGGCACTTAGCACCCGCTCGAGGCTCGCCGGCTGCAGGGCCAGTTCCAGGGCGGCATCCGCCGCGGGCAGATAGCCCAGCCACTGGGCCTGCAAGTCCTGCAGGCTGCCCTGCAATTGCGCGCCGCCGCCGGGAGGGCAGCTGAAGCCCAGGACGCCCTCCCGCGGAATAACATTGTGTGCGAGCCCCGCGTCGAAGTGCGCCAGCTGCGCACCGTCGACGGTCGCCAGGCACTGGCCCAGCAACTTGATCGCATTACCCAGCTGCTGGTGAATCTGGATACCCGAGTGTCCACCGGCCAGTCCCTTCAGCGACAATTGCCACTGCTCGGCGTTCGCGGACGGCGCGGCGGTCTCGAACGTGCGTTGCATCTGCCAGCCGCCGGCGCCGGCACAGCCTACATACAGCTCGTGCCAGTCCTCGGTATCCAGGTTCAGCATGAGTTTGCCGTCCAGTAGGGTGGGATCCAGACTCAGCGCCCCACCCAGCCCGGTTTCCTCGTCCACGGTGAACAGCAGCTCCAGCGGCGGGTGCGCAATATCCGTGTCCGTCATCAATGCGAGCGCCGCCGCGCAGCCCACCCCGTTATCGGCACCCAGGGTGGTCCGATCGGCCATCACCCAGCCGTCGACGACCTGGAGGCTGAGGGGCTGGCTGGAGAAGTCGTGGTCCTTGTCCCCGGTTTTCACCGTCACCATGTCCAGGTGGTTCTGGATGATTACTGCCGGGCGATCCTCACTGCCCGCGGTGGCGGCCACGGAAACCAGCAGGTTGCCGGCCTCATCCATGCGCCAGGGATGGCCGCCCCGCTCCGCCAGGTCGATCACATACTGGCGTACCGCCGCCTCCTGCTTCGAGGGCCGGGGGATTTGGGTGATCTGGTAGAAATGTTCCCACAACTGGGCGGGTTCAAGCGGGTATTGTGCAGGTTTCAAAACGAGGCTCCTCAACGAGAAACGGGAGTATACCCGAGGGCATGACAAGGCCACTACCGGTGGCGTGCTGTGATAACCTGCACCCGCCTTCACCACACACCCCCGGGGCGACAGCATGAACAAGCGCTACATCACGCCGCAGCAACTGCTGACCGATGCGTTCGCACTGGCCTGGCAGGTTTTTGACAGCGGTTTCCGGCCGACCTGCATTGTCGGTGTATGGCGCGGCGGCACCCCGGTGGCTATAGCGGTACACGAGCTGTTGCAGGTACTCGGTGTCGAGGCGGACCACACCGCGATACGCACCCGCTCATACACCGGTATAGGGCAGCGCGACGATGCGGTGCAGGTGGACGGGCTGGACTACCTGACCCGCAACTTCGGCGGGGACGACGCCCTGCTGCTGGTGGATGACGTCTATGACAGCGGCCTGTCTCTGGCCCAGGTCCGCGCCGATCTGGCCCGGATCTGCGGCCCGGATACCCCGGCGATCCGGATCGCAACACCCTACTTCAAGCCGGGCAATAACCGCAGCGGGTGCGACCCGGATTATTTTCTGCACACCACCGATGACTGGCTGGTCTTTCCCCACGAACTGGAGGGCCTTACCCTGGCGGAACTGGCCGCGAACAAGCCGGAACTGGCAGCACTGCTGCCGCAGCTGGCGGCGGTACTGGGGCACCAGCGCTAAACCGGGCTTTTTTCACAAAATTAGGGGGCACTTTTCACGACCCATATGGGTCATACAGTCATAGACTTGTAACAGTGATGACTACCCAATCAATCGAGTAAGACATGAACAAACCGCACGATGGCAGGCCCAGCCTGGTGGAATTTCTCGGAAGCATCAAGTTTTCCCGGGAACAGGTCGTCTCGACCGAGGCAGGGGAAACCCAGCAAAAGTTCGCCCGGTTGCAGCCCCTCACCCGCCGCAAGCGTCGCAGCGAAGACGCCCAGCTGATTCGCAGCGCCAACTAGCCGGGGCTTCTCAGGCGTCGGCGAGACGCACAAAGGGCTTGATATACTCGCTCGTGCACAGCGCCCAGCGCTCGTGCGGCTCGACCAGGTGATTGGCAATAACCGCAAACACCAGCGGGTTGAATGGAAATCCCACGTGACTGGCCATGACCGCCATATTGGTGACATAGCGCGGGTCACCCTCACACCTGGCGATACCCGCCCCGACAATACCGTCCGATTCACTGTACAGGGCCAGCACAGGCACCCGTAACTCGCCCTCGCTGTAGGTATAGGCCACCCAGCGCGCCAGGGCGTCCTCATCAACCGCCACCTTATAGTCGTAAGCGCGCCCCATCAGGTTGTAGATCGAGGTGCCCCGGGGATCCCCGTAGGGAGTGCCCAGGGTAATGACCTGGCGAACCCACTGGGGAAAGCGATGCGCCAGGGCTACCGAATACAAGCCCCCCAGACTCCAGCCGATAAGGCTTACCTTGCGACCCGTGCGCAGGTATTCAGCCTCGATCTTTTGAGCTATCTGGTCTTCGGTGCGACGGCGGTGGGCGAGGAATTCATCGAGGCTGGCGGGGCGCACCTCACTGGCATTGCGCCCCAGTCCCCAGGGAATGGCGTTATAGCCACGTTTTTTGAGAAATTTTCGCAGGGTAGCGGTAGAACCGTCCGCGCCCATAAAGCCCGGAACCGTCATGATGGTATGCCCGTCGCCGTGAGGCAACCTGTTCAGCACCGGTGCCAGCATGGCACTGCTGCCCATCTCCAAGACTACCCGACCGAACTCCATGACACTGTGCCTAAGGCGGGGCGGGCGCACGTCTCCTGGCCGGGTATAGCGCGGTACGCTCATGTGCTCCCCCTCCTGTGAGACGTCGATCCCCATTGTGGCCATTATCACTGCCAAATACAGCAAAAACCCCCCGCGGCGGGTTTAATATTTCATGCTAGAATTACCGGCTTTGCCCATCCACATCGAGCCCGCTGGGGCCTCAAACGGCCGTTTTCCGTGACTGACCTGACTGATTCCCGCGACAACATCTACGCCGATCCCGCTGCAAGCGCCCCCGCAGACCCGGTGGCGGGCACAGGGCTGTTCAGCTTCGACGAGAGTGTCGCCAGGGTGTTCCCCGACATGATCCGGCGCTCGGTCCCGGGCTACTCCACCATCGTTGCAATGACGGGCCTGCTCGCCGGTCGCTACGCCACAGCGGGCAGCACAGTGTACGACCTGGGTTGTTCGCTGGGCGCCTCGAGCCTGGCCATGCGCCAGAACATCCGCGAACCCGATTGCCGCATCATCGGCGTGGACAACTCCGCCGCCATGCTCGATCGCTGCCGCAGCATCATCGACACCGACACCCATCACACGCCGGTGGATCTTGTTTGCGGCAACCTGCAGGATGTCGCCATCGAAAACGCCAGCGTGGTGGTGCTCAATTTCACCCTGCAGTTCATTCCCCGGGAACAGCGGGACGAGGTGCTGGCGCGAATCTACCGCGGCCTGCGGCCCGGCGGCATTATGATCCTGTCGGAAAAAGTCACCTTTGAGGACCCCCACCTGGATGAGCTGAACATAGACCTGCACCACCAGTTCAAGCGGGCCAATGGCTACAGCGAGCTGGAGATCGCGCGCAAGCGCAACGCCATCGAAAACGTACTCCTGCCCGAAACCCTGGCGCGCCACCGCAAGCGCATTGCCGACGCCGGCTTCCGCAGCTGCGACGTCTGGTTCCAGTGCTTCAACTTCGCTTCCCTGATCGCCCTCAAGTGATCGACTACCAGCCACTCATCGACCGCTGGCTGGGCGGCGACATGGACGCCTGGGCACAGTTGCTGCCCGACCAGGTCGCCCGGGGACTCTCCACCAGCCGTTACGGCGACCTGCCCCGCTGGCTGCAGGTACTGGCAGATCTACCTGACCTTGAGCCGGACCACATCAGTCTCGACAGCGCCCGGGTGGGAGCCGGCTGCAACAGCGAACTGCCCACCGACACTGAAAACCTGCTGCGCAGCAAGTTGCAGGGCCTGCACCCCTGGCGCAAGGGCCCTTTCGAGCTGTTTGGCATACATATAGACACCGAATGGCGATCCGACTGGAAGTGGGACCGGCTGGCCGCGGCCATCGACGATCTGGACCGCCGCCGGGTGCTGGACGTGGGCTGCGGCAGCGGCTACCACTGCTGGCGCATGCTGGGCGCCGGCGCAGCCGAGGTGATCGGCATCGACCCCACTCCCCTGTTCGTAATGCAGTACTGGGCCCTGCAGAAGTACCTGCGACGGGACGAGGTGTGGGTGTTGCCCGCAGGCATAGAACAGTTGCCGGCAAAACTGCATGCCTTCGACACGGTTTTCTCGATGGGCGTGCTATACCACAGGCGCTCGCCCATGGACCACCTGCTGGAACTGCGCGACTGCCTCCGCCCCGGCGGCCAGCTGGTGCTGGAAACCCTGGTGATCGAGGGTGGCCCGGGCGACACCCTGGTACCCCAGGGCCGCTACGCCCGCATGGGCAATGTCTGGTTTCTTCCCAGTTGCGATACTTTGCTGGGCTGGCTGCGCAAGCTGGGTTTCGTCGACCCCCAACTGGTGGACGTCACGGTGACCTCAACCGAGGAACAGCGCTCTACCGAGTGGATGCGTTTTCACTCGCTGGCGGATTTTCTGGATCCGACTGACAGCACCAAATCAATCGAGGGGTATCCGGCGCCAAGACGGGCGATTGTTACCGCGCGGGTGCCTGGCAAATGGGAACCTGGCGAGTTTTCAGTTGGGATTGAGTTCCTCGCGGCTGCAGTGTCTGGTTTCGTGCGTCGCTATCCGCACCGGTCATCTGGTCTGGATGGTCAGGACACGCCGCAAGTACCTCCATGTAGGCTCGGTTCGCGCATCCATGCGCTCAACGGTCCTGCCCATCCAGAGCCCAGATACCCACCGCTGCCACCGTGCCCCCAACCAGAAGGACAAACATGGGTGGGGAACTGGAAACCAGCCGCGGCGCAAAATCACATAAGGTAGATCTCGATACAAGGGCGCGGCCGGGGAGCGGGTCCTCGAAAAAATCAGGCCGCGCTCAGCGGAGCAAACAAAAGTGGGGCTTTCTGCGAGGAGGGCCTGCCCCGCTTTTCGGGTACTGTCCGAGTCCCGATTTTTTGCGCAGCAAAAAATGGTCGAGTTCCGCAGCAGCCACTTTTGTTTGCGCAGCTGCGGCCTTTTCGAGGACCCGCTCCCCGGTCGCGCCCGCCTCGCCGAACAGAGACCAGCTTGCGCATGTGAGCTGAAAATACTCAGCTAATGGCGTCCATCAGTGCAGCGACTTGTCTACCTGGTGATCCTGGAACACACACTCAAACACATCGCGGAAAGTGCGGGCGAAATGCACGTTGATACCCTCGCGCAGGTAGTCCGGCAGCTCCTCGAAATCGCGGCGATTGCCGTGGGGCAGGATCAGCTCCATGATCTTGCTGCGCCGGGCGGCGATCACCTTCTCGCGGATGCCGCCCACCGGCAACACCTGCCCGGTCAGGGTCAGCTCCCCCGTCATGGCCAGCGGCCGCTTGATGCGCTCCTTGCGCGCCAGCGATACCAGCGCGGTGGCAATAGTAATGCCGGCGCTGGGGCCATCCTTGGGCGTCGCGCCCTCAGGGACGTGCAGGTGCACCATGCTGATGTCGAAGAAATCCGGGTGACAGCGGTAATCTTTCAAATGGGCTGACACATAGCTGTAGGCGATTTCCGCCGACTCCTTCATCACATCGCCCAACTGGCCGGTCATCTTGAAGCCACGGTTCAGCGTGTGGATCTGGGACGACTCGATCGCCAGGGTGGCGCCGCCCATGGCGGTCCAGGCCAGGCCGGTCGCAACACCGAGACCACGCAGGGGCTTGTCCGGCTGGAACGGTGGCTTGCCGAGCAGGTCGTCGATATCTTTCTTGCCGATACGCAACTTCTCATCACCCTCATCCAGCATACGCACGATAGACTTACGCATGATTCGCGACAGCTGCTTTTCCAGTGTGCGCACTCCCGCTTCGCGGCAGTAGGAATCGATCACGTACTTGAGGGCCGCCTCATTGATCTTGAGCTGATCCTCGGTAAGCCCGTGGCGCTGCAGCTGGCGCGGCCACAGGTGATTCTTTGCTATGGCCAGCTTCTCCTCCGCCACATAGCCCGACAGGCGCAGGGTTTCCATACGGTCCAGCAGGGGCCCGGGAATGGTATCGAGCTGGTTGGCGGTACAGATGAACAACACCTTGGAGAGATCTACCCGAAGATCCAGGTAGTGGTCGAGAAACTCGCTGTTCTGTTCCGGGTCCAGCACCTCCAGCAACGCGGAGGCCGGGTCTCCCTGGTAGGAAGCGCCGATCTTGTCGATCTCATCCAGCATGATCACCGGGTTGGCGACCTTGACCTCTTTCAGCGCCTGCACGAACTTGCCCGGCATGGCGCCGATATAGGTGCGCCGGTGACCTTTGATCTCCGCCTCGTCACGCATACCACCGAGGCTGAAGCGATAAAACTCCCGGCCCAGCGCATCCGCCACCGAGCGCCCGATACTGGTCTTGCCCACACCGGGAGGGCCTACCAGGAGCAGGATGGAGCCAGAGATCTCCCCCTTGAAAGAACCGACGGCCAGGAACTCCAGGATGCGGTCTTTCACATCCTCGAGGCCTTCGTGGTGTTCATTGAGAACCTTGCGGGCGTGCTTCAGGTCGAGCTGGTCCTCGGTGTGCACCCCCCAGGGTACCGAGGTGGCCCAGTCGAGGTAATTGCGGGTCACCCCGTATTCCGGTGAGCCGGTCTCCAGTACCGACAGCTTGCGCATTTCCTCCTCGATACGCCGGGCCGCAGGCTCCGGCAGGGTGAGGTCGCGGATGCGCTCCTCGAACATCTCCACGTCGGTGGTGCGATCATCCTTGGAAATGCCGAGTTCCTTCTGGATGATTTTCATCTGCTCGCGCAGGAAAAACTCGCGCTGCTGGGCAGAGACTTTCTCGTTCACCTGGCTGGTAATCTGGCCCTGCAGTTGCGCGACCTCCCGCTCCTTGCGCAGCAGTCCAAGCACTTTTTCCATGCGCGACACCAGCGGCAGGGTGTCCAGGATTTCCTGCAACTGGTCGCCGGAAGCCGTTGTCAGGGCGGCCGAGAAATCCGCCAGCAGGCTGGGCTGGTTGGGGCTGAAGTTGGCCAGGTACTGTTTAAGCTCTTCGCTGTACAGCGGGTTGAGGGGCAACAGCTCCTTGATTTCCTTTATCAGGGCCATCGTGTAGGCCTTGATCTCATCGGACTCACGGTCACCCTGGCTGCGCGGGTATTCGACCTGCACCCGGTAGGGCGGTTTGTCGCTCAGCCAGCGCACAATGCGGAAACGTTTCACGCCCTGGGCGAGAAACTGGCCGCGCTGGTCCGCCAGCGGAGGACGGTGCAGGCGAACGACACAACCCATTTCAGGAAACTGGCGGGGATCGACCCCGGTGGGGTCGGCTTGCTTGATATAGGACAGGCCGATCAGCCCGTGCCCGGCCTTGCCCACTGCCTCGAGGGTAGAGGCCCACTGCTCGGGGTTGATTCCCACCGGCTGAACCTGCCCCGGAAAGAAGGGGCGGTTGGGAATGGGCATCAGGCAGAGAGTTTCCGGCAGCACATCGTCGGCCACCGCAGGAGTATGCGAGTCGGAGCGGGAAGACAGCACTTCCCCGTCTGTAGCGTCATCGCGCTCAGTCATCATTCAGGAGCCTTTATCAGCAATCTGGACAGTCAATTGTATATGAGGGTGGACCGGGGTTTTTCAAGCCGGGCAAGACACATGTGATTCTACGCCGATCGATCTGGGGGTATACTTTCGCACCAGGGACGCCCCACTTTCGCACAGGGACCACGCGAGGAACAATGCAGTGAATGTGAACATAGACCAGCTTTCCAGCGACGAGCTGCAAGCGGAACTGACCGCGATATTGCAGCAGTACGACGCACTCGGCGCAAAAGGACTGGCGCTGGACCTCACCCGTGGCAAGCCCTGCACCGGGCAGGTGGCATTGTCCGACGGGCTCGATGGCATTCTCGAGGGCGACTACAAGGCTGCCGATGGCACCGACACCCGCAACTACGGCGGGCTTGAGGGACTACCCGAAGCCAGGGCCCTGTTTGGTTCCGTGCTGGGCCTGGGGGCCGAGGAAACACTGGTCGGCGGCAACTCCAGCCTGACCATGATGTACCAGGTGGTGGAGTTTGCCCTGAGCGAGGGCCTGCGTGGGCCCGGCTCCGCCTGGGGCATCAACGACACGGTAAAATTCCTCTGCCCGGTACCCGGCTACGACCGCCATTTTGCCATCTGCGAGCACCTGGGCATCGAGATGGTCACGGTACCCATGCTGGACGGCGGCCCCGACATGGACGCGGCGGAAGCGCTGGTCAGGCAGGATGAGTCCATCAAGGGTATCTGGTGCGTACCGCGCTTCTCCAACCCCACCGGCTGCGTCTACGATGACCGCACCGTGGAACGCATCGCGCAACTGCCAAAAATAGCGGGGGAAGACTTCCTGGTAATGTGGGACAACGCCTACGCAGTGCACAGCCTGTACGATGACGCCCCCGCGCTGGCGCCCATCGACAGGTACTGCCGCGAGCACGGCACCATGGACAACGTGTTCCAGTTTGGCTCTACCTCAAAAATTACCCTGGCCGGCGCCGGTGTGGCCTTCCTGGGCAGCAGCAAGCAGAACCTGGCGGCACTGACCAGGCACCTGGGCTTCCAGATGATCGGCCCCGACAAGGTAAACCAGCTGCGCCACGTCCGCTTCCTGCGGAACCAGGACGCCCTGGCCGGCCACATGGCCAGGCACGCCGAGTTCATCCGCCCCCGTTTCGAGAGCGTTCTCAACAACCTCGAAAGCGAGCTGGCGGGGACCGGCATGGGGCAGTGGACCCATCCCCGTGGCGGCTATTTCATCTCCTTCGATACCCGCCCCGGGCTGGCCAACGAGGTAGTGCGGCTGGCGGGCGCCATCGGGGTCAAGCTGACGCCGGCGGGAGCGACCTTTCCCTATGGCATAGACCCGCAAGACAGCAACATACGCCTGTCCCCCACCTTCCCGGCAGAACAGGCAGTAAAAGAAGCGGTAGCGGCTTTTGTCGTGTGTGTGCGGGTGGCCTCGGTGAGGCAGAAATTGCATCAGGGCGCGGGTGCCCGGCACCCTCAGTAGGGGTTGTCCGGGTCCAGCTCGAAGGTCTCCACCATCCAGTCGAAGTACGGCCACTGGAGAGAAAGTCCTGGTAGATCTCGTTGACCAGGTTCACCAGCTTTTTCACCGCGTAGTCGATGTCACCATCCAGGACGTGCATAGTGAGGGCCACGTCGCCGCCGCGGTTATAGGTTTTGAGCGCGACCTTGCTCCGGTCGCAGCGGCGGTGGTCCGGCAGGGCCTCGTCCTGGCGGGCGGCCAGCCAGGCCTTCAGGTCCCGGTACATGGCGGAATCGGCCGGCACTGCCGGCAGCATACAGCTGATGCGCAGGGTCTGCTTCGGCTCGCTCCACACCCACTCGAACAACTGGTCGCGGTGCCAGCGCAGCAGGAAGCGGGCGCGTCCCGGTCCCTGCTGCTGGCGGCTGAAACCGCTGAAGATACCACGGCCGGCATAGTACTCCAGCAGGTCACCGACCTGCTCCGCGGCGCCCATCAGTGGGCTACTGCACCGACTCCGGGTTCCGGATTGAGGGAGACCCCGGGGGGATAATCCCGCGGGGAGGTGAACTCCTTCAGCGCCTGGCAGTTGATCAGGCTGGAGACCTTCTGGTCCCGCGCCAGCTTCCAGGCCCGCGCCAGCGCGGCGCGAAACTCCTCGACGGTGCGCACGTATTCGCCGTTGGCGCCCAGGCCCTGGGCCATCTGGTCGTAGCGCAGGTTTTCCTGGAACAGGTACATCTGCAGGGACCGGGCGGAGCGGGCCGCGTTGGTCCACACGCCCCAGGCGTTGTTGTTGTAAACGATGGTGATGGTGGGCAGCCCGTACTTGGCGGCCGTGTCGAGCTCGAACATGCTGTAGGCGACGCCGGCGTCACTGGTCACACAGATGGTCGGCGCACCCTCGTAGCCTTTCTGCGGGCCGACACCGCGCTGCACGGCGGCGCAGGCGCCCATCATCATCGACATATCCGGTCCGATAGCGCCGTACTGGTAGGGTGGCACGATCATCTGGCCCGGGCGCCGGGCGCGCATGTAGCGAAACCCGAACAGGCCGATGGTCCAGCCGCCACCACCGGTTACTACCGCCAGGCGATCCTCGGTACCGTTGTCGATGAAGTGCTGCGTCTCGTGCCCGATAACCGCCGGGTGCAGGTGATTGGTCTTCTTGCTGTATTCCAGCCCCAGCCGGTAGGTCTCGTCGATGTGCGCCTGGTAGGCCTGTTTGGCTTTGGCAATCTCGTCCACCCAGGCAGCGCGCTTCTTGCTTTTGACCGCATCCTGCAGGGCTTCCAGGAACAGGGCCGCGTCGCTGACCACGCCCAGGTCCAGGGGCCAGTTGCGGCCCAGGTCGTTCTGGTCCGGATGCACCCTGATAGTCTTGATGTCCGGGCTCAGGCGGTATTCGCCGGGGCTGGGCATGCAGTACTGGCCAATAAAGATAACCAGGTCGGCACTGAGCAGCGCATCCGGTGCCGCCATCACGCACAGGCGGTGATCGTCGGAGATGGCACCGCGGGTCGGCCCCGAGGTCGCCACGGCAATATCACCCTTCTCGGCGACCTTCACCAGGGCATCCCAGCCCTTGCGCTGGAACACGCCCTGCCCCGCCACGATCAACGGGCGCTGGGCCTTGTCGATCATCTTCACCACCTGGGCGATCTCCCCGGGCCCGGGATAGGGCCGGGAGGTACTGCGATACTGGTTCTTGTCGTAATAGTCCTTGAGTTCGTCCGGGCTCTTGAAACGCGCCCTGGCCACCTCCGCGGGGAAATCCAGGTGCACCGGGCCCGGTACGCCCGATTTCAGTTCGCGAAAAGCGTAACCGCCGTATTCATGCACCCGGGAGGGGTCGATCAGGCGCTTGCCGTATTTCTTGATGCCGGTGGTGAGGGGTTGCTGGTAGCCGGTCTGGATGAATGCCTCGCGGTCGTCCCCGGCGAGCATCATATTGCTGGCCAGTACCAGCAGCGGCGTGCGCGCGGCGTTGGCGGCGGCGATGTTCATGATCATATTGGCAAAGCCCGGGCCCTCGGTACCCGAGGCGGCCGTGACCTCCCCGGTGGCGCGGGAAAAGCCGTCGGCCATAGCGCACATGGATCCCTCCATGCGACCGCCGTAGGCGGGAATGCCGGCCGCCGCGAGGGCATTGATGACCGTGTAGTTGCCGGGACAGCAGAACAGGCCCGCCAGTTCCTCCTTGACGCAGAGCTGGGCGAAGACCTCGGCCCCGCTCATGCCGCGTCCCTCGAATTTGCCCGGGACCGGGGCCTCGTCCAGTGAGGCGGTGAAGTCGGCGGGTATCCGGATGGACGGGATGGTGACGTCGGCCACATTCAACTGGTCCGCCGTAAAAGCCTTGGCACTGGCGCCCGCGGCCACCGCGGCGCCCACTCCCGCCGCGGACTTGCGCAGGAAATCCCTGCGTGAACTGCTGGGCGTGGCTGCCTCGCTCTCCCGTTCCTGGTCAGCCTGTTGCTCCGGCTTCTTCATACTGGTCTCCTTATATTGTATTTGTGCGTGTATCGGGTGACCGGCGGCTCCCAGGCCCGGCTCAGGGCTGTTCCGCCCACAGGCTCTTGACGAAATAGACCAGGTCCCACACGGCCTCGTCACTGCCCACCACGGGGCGCCAGGCCGGCATGGCCACACCGGCGCCGTTGGCGATACTGTTGTAAATGTCCTGGTCCGAGTAACCGTTATAGTAGTCCACGGGCATGGTCAGGTCGGTGGCATCGGCAATCACATCGAGCTGGGCGCGGCCGTCCCGGCCGTGGCACTCGGTGCAGTACTGCTGGAATAACTGGGCGCCGCGCTCAACAGCGGCCGCATCAGCCGGTGGTGGCTCCGCCGCAAACGCCCCCGCGGCCGGCATCGCAAGAAGCAGGACGAGATGGCGCACTGTGGCACCGATTTTAGGCTGTCGCGACAGATAGCTGGATACAGGGCGCATGGAGTTTCTCCTGAATACCTGATTGAAGCAGCATAGTAGCTGCAACAGCATATTCAATTCTTGAGAGAAAAACGTCAATTTGCGGTCTGGCGCCGGGGGACGGCGCACCAGGTGGGCGCTGGAGACTCTACTCCTCGCTGCCGCGCTGCCCCGGGGAGATGCCGGAGAACGGAAAGCTGGCGACATTGCCGCCGGCGGGTGAGTCGGACACCTTGCCGCTGCCCTCCTTGTCGACCTCGTCGATGCGGATAATGGCCTGCAGCGGGATGTAGCTGCGCTTGACCCCATTGAACTCGTTCTTGAGCTTTTCCTCGCTGGGGTCGACAACAATCTTGGAGCGCTCGCCAAAGACGAACTCCTCGACCTCGATAAAGCCCCACATGTCGCTCTGGTAGATCTGCCGGGCGAACACCTCGAACACCTGGTTGCCGTTCTGGAAAATCACCTTGTAGACGGGTTGGCTTGCCATGCTTTCCTCATTCGATGACCGGGCGGGAGAGCCCTGCCCAGACCACCTGTTTCCAGGGGGCGGCAATATTACCACCGTGAACGCAGAATACCAGCCGGGGTGGGTTTCGACGATGTTCCTCTGTATAATCCGCTGCCATTTTGAGTATGGATCAATAGTCAGCGGAATGCCCGCTGCAGAGGCCAGGTGAGCAAAAAACTTTTTATCAAGACCCACGGCTGCCAGATGAACGAATACGACTCTGCGCGGATGCGGGATTTGTTGCAGGAAAGCCATGACCTGGTTCCCACCGACAACCCGGAGGATGCCGACGTCCTGCTGCTAAATACCTGTTCTATAAGGGAAAAAGCCCAGGAAAAGGTGTTCCACCAGCTGGGTCGCTGGAAGCACCTGAAGCAGAAGAAGCCCGGCCTGATCATCGGCGTGGGTGGCTGCGTGGCCAGCCAGGAAGGGGCGGAGATCGGCCGGCGGGCGCCCTATGTAGACCTGGTATTCGGCCCCCAGACCCTGCACCGCCTGCCCGAGATGATGGAGCAGCGCGGCCCGGGCGGTACCATCGTGGTGGACATCAGCTTCCCCGAGATCGAGAAATTTGACCGCCTGCCGGAGCCGAAGGTAGAGGGGCCCAGCGCCTTTGTGTCGGTGATGGAGGGGTGCAGCAAGTACTGTACGTTCTGCGTGGTGCCCTATACCCGCGGCGAGGAAGTATCCCGGCCCCTGGACGACGTGATTGCGGAAATCGCCCACCTGGCCGGCGGCGGGGTCAAGGAAGTCAACCTGCTGGGGCAGAACGTAAACGCCTATCGCGGCGACAACCACCTGGGCGAAACCGTCGATTTTGCCGAACTGCTCCACGTGGTGGCCCGCATCCCGGGAATCGAGCGCATTCGCTACACCACCTCTCACCCGGTGGAGTTTTCCGATGCGCTTATCGATGCCTACGCGGATATACCGCAGCTGGTAGACCACCTGCACCTGCCGGTGCAGAGCGGTTCCGACCGGATCCTGATGGCCATGAAACGCGGCCACACCGTGCTGGAGTACAAGTCAAAGATCCGGCGCCTGCGCAAACTGCGCCCCAATATCAGTATTTCCTCCGATTTCATCATCGGTTTCCCGGGCGAAACGGAGGCGGACTTTGCCGCTACCATGAAGCTGGTGGAGGAGATCGGCTTCGACAACTCTTTCAGCTTCGTCTACAGCGCCCGTCCCGGGACGCCTGCAGCGGAACTGCCGGACAACACCGACGAGAACACCAAGAAACAGCGCCTGCAGGTACTGCAGGGCAGGATCAACCAGCACGCCAGGCTGATCAGCGAGGGGATGGTGGGCAACAGGGAAAAAATACTGGTGACCGGGGTCTCCAAAAAAGACCCGGGCCAGTTGCAGGGACGCACCGAGAACAACCGGGTAGTCAACTTTTCCTCCGCCGACCAGGGCATGATCGGCCAGTTTGTCGAGGTGGACATCCTCGAGGCCCTGCCGAACTCCCTGCGCGGCATCCTGGCCGGTTGACGCAGGTGATTTCCGGTATATCCTTAACTTCTTTACTACTGCCCTTTGCGGCTGCCCATTATTTTGACTAGCGACCCCTCCCAGACAACGTCTACGCAACATACTCTGATCCTGGAACCCAATGATGCGCGCCACCTGGCGGTGCTATGCGGGCAGCTGGACAGTCACCTGCGCCAGATCGAACGCCGCTTCGGCCTCACTGTCAGTGCCCGCGGCAACCAGTTCCTGCTGGAGGGCCCGGCGGATGAGGTGGCGGCCGCCGCCCGCCTGCTCAAGCACCTGTACGCGGAGGTCTGCCTGGGAGTTGAGCTGACGCCGGAATCCCTGCACCTGCAGTTGCAGCACACCGAGCTCGA
This sequence comes from uncultured Gammaproteobacteria bacterium, assembly GCA_963792815.1. Taxonomy (GTDB): domain Bacteria; phylum Pseudomonadota; class Gammaproteobacteria; order Pseudomonadales; family Halieaceae; genus JARRPM01. Next base: position 8,381 of record CAWBXR010000018.1, on the reverse strand, counting down.
GCACCTCATCGAGCTCGAGTCAGACCCCGGCCAGCCAGTGCAGGCCATCCGGGTGATACGCACCAAACGCGCCCCGATCAAGCCCCGCGGCAAGAACCAGCAGGGCTATGTGAGTACCATCGGGCAGTGCGATATCAACTTCGGCATCGGGCCCGCGGGCACCGGCAAAACCTACCTGGCGGTTGCCTGTGCGGTGGAGTCCCTGCTTGAAGACCGGGTGCGCCGTATCCTGCTGGTGCGCCCGGCGGTGGAGGCCGGCGAAAAACTCGGCTTCCTGCCGGGCGACCTCAGCCAGAAAATCGACCCCTACCTGCGCCCCCTCTACGACGCGCTGTACGAGATGCTCGGTTTCGAAACGGTCAACAAATACATCGAGCGTCATGTCATCGAGGTTGCCCCGCTGGCATTTATGCGCGGCCGTACGCTCAACAACTCTTTCATCATCCTGGACGAGGCGCAGAACACCACCCGGGAACAGATGAAAATGTTCCTCACCCGGATAGGCTTCGGCTCTACCGCGGTGATCACCGGCGACGCCACCCAGATCGACCTGCCCAAGGGCTCCCCCTCAGGCCTCACCCACGCCAGCAACGTGCTGGACGGGGTCGAGGGCATAGGTTTTACCTACTTCGGCAGCAAGGATGTGGTGCGCCACCCACTGGTGCAGCGCATTGTTGAGGCCTACGACAGCCACGAAGACAAGGCCACCCCCCTGGACAGGACCCGGCGATGAGCCTCACGGTTGACATCCAGTGCGCCAGCACCGAACCCGTGCCCGACGAGGACGACTTACGCAGCTGGATAGCGGCCGCCCTGGCCAGCCAGCCAGCCCGGGGCGATACGGAGGTCAGTGTGCGCCTGGTCGACAGCCCTGAAATGGCCGGCCTGAACAAGACCTACCGCGGCAAGGATGGCCCCACCAACGTCCTGTCCTTTCCCGCAGACCTGCCACCCGGGCTCGACCTGCCCCTGCTCGGGGATATCGTCATCTGTGCCCCCGTGGTGGCTGCGGAAGCGCGGGCGCAACACAAGAGCCTTGAAGCCCACTGGGCCCATATGGCGGTGCACGGTACGCTGCACCTGCTGGGCTACGACCACCTTGAAGAAAACGAAGCGATCACCATGGAAGCCCTTGAAAGCGCCATACTGGCGGACCTGCACTACCCCTGTCCCTACCAGGCCAACCTACCTCGGGAGAACTCCCTGGCATGAGCGACGAACGATCAGGCAACGATACGGGCGAAAAATCCTGGATCAGCAAGTTTGCCGTACTGTTTTCTTCCGAGCCGCGCAATCGCAAGGACCTGCAGGACATCCTGGCGATCGCGGTCGAGAACGAGATCATCGACGGCGACGCGCGCAGCATCATGGAAGGCGCGATGGAAGTCAGCGACATGCAGGCCCGGGACATCATGATTCCCCGCACCCAGATGGTGGTGATCAAGGCGGACACCTCGCTGGAGGAGATCCTGCCGCACATCGTGCGCACGGCCCACTCGCGCTACCCGGTGGTGGGCGACAACCTGGACGATATCTACGGCATTCTGCTGGCCAAGGACCTGTTGCCGCAAATTCTCAACAAGGACCAGAGCGAGTTCAATATCAGTGAGCTGCTGCGCCCCTCGGTGGTGGTGCCCGAAAGCAAGCGCCTCAACGTCCTGCTGCGGGAGTTTCGCGAAAACCGCAATCACATGGCGATCGTGATAGACGAATACGGCGGCGTCGCCGGCCTTGTCACCATCGAGGATGTGCTGGAGGAGATCGTCGGTGACATCGAGGATGAAACCGATGCGGAGACCGACCAGTTCATTCGCAAGATCACCGAGGACGATTTCTTTATAAAAGCCCTGACCCCGATCGAGGACTTCAACGAGTACTTTGGCACTAAGTTCAGTGACGACGACTTCGACACCATAGGCGGCCTGGTGATCCAGGCCCTGGGGCATATGCCGACCCGCAACGAAACCGCCACCATCGACAAATTCGAGTTCCAGGTGATCAACGCGGACCAGCGCAAGATCCACAGCCTGCGCATGCGGCCGCTGCAAGACTGACCCGGCCCAATCCCCTGATGAGAACCGAACCCGGCCTGCATCCGTTGCTCGTGCTGTTTCTCGCGCCCTTCGCGGGCGTGCTGATAACCCTGTCACTGGCGCCCTTCGGGCTGTGGCCACTGGGGATCATCAGCTGCGCGCTGTACGCCTACCTGCTGTGTACCTGCAGCGTGCGCGAGGGTATCTGGCGCAGCTGGCTGTTCGGCCTGGGCATGTTCGGCAGCGGCGTGTCCTGGGTTTATGTCAGTATCCACGACTATGGCGGCGCCGGCCCGGTGCTGGCCACCTTTCTTATCGTGCTGTTCTGCGCCGGCCTGTCAATTCTGTTCCAGGTCAGTTTCGGCTGGTTCTACGTGCGCTTCGTGCGCTCACTGCCGGGAGGCATGCTGGTGGGCTTTCCCGTCACCTGGGTACTGTCAGAATGGCTGCGCAGCTGGCTGTTCACCGGTTTTCCCTGGCTCTACCTCGGCTATGCCCATATCGATACGCCGATTTCGGGCTGGGCCCCGGTGGTCGGCGTCTACGGACTGTCTTTTATCTGCGCCATGACCGGCATCTGCCTGTTCCTCGCCTGGCGCAGCCGCCAGGCAATTGCCTGCACCACCTACGCGGTCATCGTGATAACCCTGTGGGGCGGCGGCGCGGTGCTAAAACCTATCGAATGGGTGGCGAAGGGCAGTGAACAGCCGCTATCGGTTGTCATCTACCAGCCCAACGTGCCGCAGGAACACAAGTGGGACCCGGCCTGGTACCAGCCCATACTGCGCCAGCTGCGCGAGGCCAGCGAGCCCTACTACGGCGCCGACATCCTGGTGTGGCCGGAAGCGGCCATTCCGAATTTCTACCAGCGCGCCCGGGGGTTTCTCGATCCCATTGCCGAGCGCGCTGCCGCCAATGAAACCACCCTGTTCGTCGGCGTGCCGTTCCAGGCGGAGCAGGGCGAGGGCTACTACAACAGCGTGACCGCACTGGGCCAGGGTTCGGGCGTCTACCACAAACAGCACCTGGTGCCCTTTGGTGAATACGTACCCCTGGAAGACCTGCTGCGGGGACTGATCGCGTTCTTCGACCTGCCGATGTCGGCCTTCAGTTCAGGCCCCGCCGACCAGTCTCCCCTGCGCGCCGGCCCCTACCGGGTCGCCCCCTCGGTCTGCTACGAAGTGGTCTACCCGGAGATGGTGGCCCGCAGCGCCCGCAACAGCGACCTGCTCCTGACCATCAGCAACGACAGCTGGTTCGGCAAGTCCATCGGCCCCCTGCAACACCTGCAAATGGCCCAGATGCGCGCGCTGGAGAACGGTCGCTATATGATACGCGGCACCAATAATGGGGTGTCCGCCATTATCGACCAGCGCGGGCAGATCGTGGCCCGCAGCGAGCAGTTCGTGGAGGAGACCCTCCGCGGTGAGGTGGAGGTGATGCTGGGCAACACGCCCTTTGGCATGTTCGGGGTGACCCCGGTCATTGCCGGCTGCGGTATCACCTTGCTGCTGATGAACCTGATGTACCTGGGCTTCTGGCGCGAGAAGACCTGAGGCGGATCCGCTTATTTCGCGGGGGACTGCATGATGAAGTCCTCCAGCTCCTTGTCGATGCCGAACACGTGGCGGGTCAGCCACTCGGTGAGGAAGGTAGAGATAATATCCCTGAACACCGCATCCGGTTCGTCCTCGCCCTGTAGCAGCTGGGCGATTTCCTTGCGGAAGCGTTCATGGGCCTGGATATGCTCTCGCCGGCCGGGGTAGTTCAGCTCCAGCATGTACTGTTCTTCGAGGCTGAAGTGGTAGTCGGTGTAGTCTTCCAGCCGGCACAATACCTGCCGGTCTGCTGTCGGTTCCTTGAGCAGATCCAGTATTTCGAACAGAACCTGGTGCTGAGCGTCCTGCCAGATGATCTCGCTGGTTTTTCGCATTGGCTAAGCTTGGACGCTAAAAGCTGATTGCGCCACGATTTGGGTCAAGTTTTCTGGTCTGCCAGGTTACTCGCAACGTTGGTCCGCGCAGGCGTTGTCCAGGAAAGCGAGCTGTACTCGCCGCCACGGGCTCGCTGGAGTCTTCACATAACAGCCAGCGATACGCATTACTGTTAACAATAGAGAATTGTGGATGCGCTATATGCCCTTCCAGAACTGTTGAGGACATGGATGTCCGATACAAGCCCCCATGGATGGGTTCACGGCGGGTCCTGGAAGGGCATATAGCGCATCCGCGATTCGGCGGGCATAGAAGCGCAGCCATCGCAGCCAAATCCAAATACTGATAGAATCCGCGCTTCTTTTTACCGGTGACAGACCCAGCCAATCCCATACATATCAGGGGTTGCGGCCAGTCGTTACCGTACAGTTAAGGACGAAACCTGAAAGCCGTGATGGATCAAGACTACAAGCCACAGGAACTGGAAGCAGCTGCCCAGCAGCACTGGCTGGCCAACAACAGCTTTGCCGTGCAACAGGACGACAGCCGGGAGAAATTCTACTGCCTGGCCATGTTCCCCTATCCCAGCGGCAAACTGCACATGGGGCATGTGCGCAACTACACCATTGCGGACGTCATCGCCCGCTACCAGCGCATGCAGGGCAAGAACGTGCTGCAGCCCATGGGCTGGGACGCCTTCGGCCTGCCGGCGGAAAACGCCGCGATCCAGAACAACGTGCCGCCGGCGAAATGGACCGCGCAGAATATCGACTACATGCGCGCGCAGCTGCAGCAACTCGGCTTTGCCTATGACTGGGACCGGGAGATAGCCACCTGCAACCCGCAGTACTACCGCTGGGAGCAGTGGTTCTTTACCCGCCTGTTCGAGAAAGGCCTGGCCTACCGGAAAAAGGCCGAGGTCAACTGGTGTGAAACAGACCAGACCGTGCTGGCCAACGAGCAGGTGGTCGACGGCTGCTGCTGGCGCTGCGACAACCCGGTGGAGCGACGCGAGATCGACCAGTGGTTTATCAGGATCACCGCCTACGCCGAGGAACTGCTGGCGGATATCGACAAACTGGAGCACTGGCCGGAGCAGGTGCGCACCATGCAGCGCAACTGGATCGGCCGCTCCGAGGGCGTCAACCTGCGCTTTGGCCTGGCTGCGGCCCTCGCCAGCGGCGAGGATTCGCTGGAGGTGTACACCACCCGGCCGGACACGCTGATGGGCGCGACCTATGTGGCGGTGGCGCCCCAGCACCCGCTGGCGCGCCAGGCGGCGGCAACTAATCCGCAACTGGCGGCGTTCATCGAGGAGCAGAGTCGCGGCAAGGTGGCCGAGGCCGAGCTGGCCACCATGGAAAAGCTGGGCATGGCCACCGGTATCAATGCCACTTCACCCCCTGACCGGTGAGGAGTTGCCCGTCTGGGTCGCCAACTTCGTGCTGATGTCCTACGGCTCCGGCGCGGTCATGTCGGTACCCGGCCACGACGAGCGCGACCATGAGTTCGCCCTCAAGTACGGCCTGCCCATCGTGCAGGTGATCGCCCGGAGCGAGGGCGACCACCCCTACGACAGCGCCGGTGGCAGGACTGGTATGCCGACAAGAGCGGGATCGTGACGGTCAATTCCGGCGAATTCGACGGTCTGGACTTCGACGGCGCCTTCAATGCCATCGCCGACCGCCTGCAGGCGGATGGCAAGGGCGAGCGCACCACCAACTATCGCCTGCGGGACTGGGGCGTGTCGCGCCAGCGCTACTGGGGCGCGCCCATCCCCATCATCAACTGCGACAGCTGCGGCACCGTGCCGGTACCGCAGCAGGACCTGCCGGTGGTCTTGCCCACCGAGGTGGCCTTCGAGGGCGTGGGTTCACCGATCAAGAAAATGCCGGAATTCTACGAGACCACATGCCCCGGCTGCGGCGGCCCCGCCACCCGGGAAACCGATACCTTCGATACGTTTATGGAGTCGTCCTGGTACTACGCCCGCTACGCCTGCGCCCGCAATGACAGTGCCATGCTGGATGCCGAGGCGGACTACTGGGCCCCGGTGGACCAGTACGTGGGCGGCATCGAACACGCCATCCTGCACCTGCTGTACGCGCGCTTCTTCCACAAGCTGATGCGCGACGAGGGCCTGGTGCACTCCGACGAGCCCTTCACCCGGCTGCTGACCCAGGGCATGGTGCTGAAGGACGGCAGCAAGATGTCCAAGTCCAAGGGCAATACGGTTGACCCGCAGTCCCTGATCGAGAGCTACGGCGCCGACACCGTGCGCCTGTTCAGCATGTTCGCCGCGCCGCCGGAGCAGTCACTGGAATGGTCAGATTCCGGGGTGGAGGGCGCCAACCGCTTCCTGAAACGCCTGTGGAAACTGGTGGCGAGGCTACTGGAGACCCCCGCCCCGGCACTGGATATCGCCGCCCTGGACGACGACCAGAAGGCGCTGCGCCGCAAAACCCATGAAACCATCGCCAAGGTGAGTGACGACTACGGCCGGCGCCAGACTTTCAACACCGCCATCGCGGCGGTGATGGAGCTGTGCAATGAGGTGGCCAGGCTCGACGAGGCGAAGCCGCAGGACCGGGCCCTGGCGGACGAAGCGCTGCGTGCCGCCGTACTCATGCTGTGCCCCATCGTGCCCCATATCTGCCACCACCTGTGGCAGGTACTGGGCGCTGAGGGAGACGTTATGGACGCCCCCTGGCCCGAGGTCGACGAGTCCGCACTGGAACGCGACACGATAGATATGGTGGTGCAGGTGAACGGCAAGGTAAGGGCCCGAATGACGGTGGCTGCCGATGCTGACAAGCCTGCCGTGGAAGCGCTGGCAGTAAAACAACCCAACGTCGGCCGCTTCCTCGAGGGGGTGACCGTGCGCAAGGTCATTGTGGTACCGGGCAAATTAGTTAATATTGTGGCCAACTGATGCCTAACCGGATAACTGCCATGCAACGGCGCCTTGCCAGCTACACACTCATCCTGGGCATGAGCTGCCTGCTCGCCGCCTGCGGCTTCCAGCTACGCGGCACGGGTGGTGGCGGAGCCGCCCTGCCAGACGCCTGGAAGACAATGCACCTGGCCACAGGCAACCCCAACAGCGAATTCAGCCAGGCGGTGCGCAATATGTTCACCGCCAACGATATCGTCTGGGTAGAACGGGCCAGGCCGGCTACACACTGGTGCTGGGGCCGGAGAGGTTCAACCAGACCAACCTGTCACTCAACAAGGAAGCCCGCGTTTCCCAGTACGAACTCACCATGCTGGCTACCTTTTCCGTGCGTGAATCGGGCGGTGCGGAAGTGATGCCGGACACCGTCGCTTCGGTGACCCGGCAAATGGAGAACGACCCGCGCAACGCAATGGGCAAGAGTGAGGAGGTGCGCATTCTCAAAGCGGAGATGCGCACCGAGCTGGCCCAGCAGATCATTCGACGCATCGGGTTTTTTGCCACCAGCAGCCCCTGATGCAAGCCTCCCCGACCAGCTTAGCGCCCAACTCAAACGACAGCTTGCGCCAGTCTACCTGGTGACCGGGGATGAACCCCTGCAACTTCAGGAGTGCTGTGATCTTATCCGGCGCGAGGCGCGCGCACAGGGCTGCACGGACCGGGAGGTCATAGACGCCAGCGGTTCCGGCTTCGACTGGTATGAGATCCTGCACAGCGCCAGCAGCATGTCGCTGTTCGCCGAGCGCAAACTGATTGAGTTGCGATTACCCAGCGGGAAACCCGGCACGGAGGGCGGCAAGGCCCTGTGCGAATACCTGGAGATCGCCAGCGGTGACGATGTGCTGTTGATCAGTCGCCGGCAAGATCGACAAGCAATCCACCAACAGCAAGTGGTTCAAGGCCCTGGACAAGGCGGGGGTGGTGACCCAGGTCTGGCCGGTCGATGCGCGCAACCTGCCCCGCTGGGTGCGCCAGCGGGTATCCGCCGCGGGCATGAGTATCGACGATGAAGCCCTGCAGCTGCTGTGCGACCGGGTGGAGGGCAACCTGCTGGCGGCCAGCCAGGAAGTGGAAAAACTGAAACTGCTCGCCAGCGATTCACAGATACCGCGCGAGTCGTCTGACTCGGTATCCGACAACGCCCGTTACAGCGTGTTTGATATGGCGGACAAGGCCCTCAAGGGCGATGCGGCGGGCAGCCTGCATATGCTGCATGGCCTGCGCGGCGAGGGCACGAGCCCGCGATCGTCCTGTGGTCCCTCACCCGGGAAATCCGCACCCTGTACGAGGTGCAACTCGAGTGCGCCGACGGCCAGGGCGTGATGCAGGCGCTGAATGCCAGGCGGGTATGGAAGAACCGTATCTCACTGATGCAGGGCGCGCTGGCGCGTCACAATCCACTGTCCATGGCGCGACTGCTGGAACAGGCGAGCAAGGTGGACGGCGGCGTCAAGGGCTTTG
>CAWBXR010000017.1:0-47690 GCA_963792815.1 uncultured Gammaproteobacteria bacterium | reverse complement strand
TAGAGCCAAATGAGGTTGCCGCTGGTATCACCGCCGCCACTGATTGGCGCGAAGACTACGCGTATATCGTTGGCATGCAGGCTTATATCTACGGTTATCCAGCATTGCGCTATACCCGGGACCGATACTACATGGTGGAAAAGCCAACCGGCATTGTGCAGATCCGAATAAATGACTTCTTTCATGTCACTCGGCTAGCCGATTCCAACGACAAATACAGCAACTCGCCAAACAATGACACGATATATTCGTTATCGTGGATCGACCTGAATGACGAGCCGGTGGTGCTGCACGCCCCGCAGGGAGATGGTCGTTATGTCGATATAGAGCTGGCCGATTTCTATTCCGACGTGTTTGGCTACGTCAGCCCTCATATGCATGGAGGCAAGGCGATTACCTTCCTTCTGGTGGGCCCTGCGTGGGACGGTCCGATACCCGAGAGCGAATTCGATGGCGTGCTTCGCGCACCGACCCCATGGGTCTGGACTGTAGCACGGGTCTATACCGCCGGTGGTGACGACCTGGACACTGCCCGGAAAATTCAATCGGAATTTGCCCTTGCCCCGCTTTCACAATGGAAGTCTGGAAAAGCCACTGCGGGTACAAGGCAAGATGTACTCGATCCGTATCCAGCCGAAAATGACCCGCTCGCAGATTTTCGAACCATGAATGCCGCGATGAAGGAAAACCCCCCGCCGGCACGCGATGCAGCGCTAATGCGCGAGTTTGCCAGGGTAGGTCTCGGCCCCGAGGCGACTGTAAGCCTTGACGACCTGGATGAAAGCACCCGCAGGGGACTGCAAAGGGCGTTGCTCGATGGCAACACCTTACTGGACAAACTTGCAGATGCTGGTGGTGATACCAAGGTGGTAAACAATTGGTTTTTCGGCGACAAAAACTGGGGCCGAATGGCGGAACGAGGCGATTTTCTCGGTCGGGCATCACCACAGGCTTATGCCGGCGGAATTGAACATTGGGTAGAGATGGCGGCGAAGTTGCGCACTTTCTCGGACGCGGATGGGCAGGTATTGAACGGCAATAATCGATATGTGCTCCATTTCGAAAAGGACCAGATACCGACTGCCCGGGCATTTTGGTCCATCACTGTCTACGACGATAAATTTAACCTCGCAGAAAATGATTTCAACAAATACCTCGTAAGCAGCACTTCAAAAGAACTGGTTTACGGAAAAGACGGATCGCTGGAGATATATTTACAACAGGATCAGCCAGACCAGGCAAAGCGTGCAAACTGGATTCCGCTACCGAGTGGCGATTTCAATCTGTTTTTCAGATTTTACCTTCCCAACCAGTCGATGATTGATCAAACCTATGTGCCGCCGCCAGTGCGCCGGGTTGCCGACTGATACCGGGGACAGTTTACTTATTCAATTAATGTTAATTGAATTGAAGTAGACTATCCCCGGATTAGATAAGCCTATTTAACCAGCTCGATCTCCCCCGGCCGCCAGGTTTTGTTGATCCACGGCTCCAGCGGGCCGTACATGCGCAGAATGGTGAACCAGCTCTTGCCCGGCAGCGTCGCCAGCCAGTTGCCTTCCTTGCCGGCCGGCGCCTGCGGCCCGAAGTAGATGTCAAAGGAGCCGTCTGCATTTTGTTCGATCCCCTTCGACTGACTGCCCACTGTGGGAAATGGCTGGCTCGTTTGCAGTTGTGAGCGGGTCTGGGTGTCATACACGGTGAGCGCCCAGAAATCGTTTACCGGAACATTGGGGGGCAGGTGCAGCTTGTAGGTTTTGGAGCCGTCGAATGGCTGGCTGTTGGCGTCCAGCCAGGCGAGCCCGTAATCCGACCCCTGGCCTACATGGCTGGTCGCCATGGCCGGCGTGACGCCACCGGCGTTGAAGTAGTACAGCACACGGGCGTCAAGCCCCATCGCGCCGTCAGCTTCGAAGGAGGTGTCGTGGTTGGCGAACGCCGTACTCCAGGCACTTTTGCTGTCGGGATAGATGAACACCCCTTCGATACGCGGCTGATAGGTGATGGCCCGCGCCGTGGCGGCGGCGATGGTGGCCGCCTCGGTCAACAGTTTTTTCATGCGCTCGTCGGGGGCGAAAGGCTGGCCCTTGACGATACCGATGGCGGCTATCGCGCCGCGCACATCCGGGCTGATGGCGTCGATCGGTTCATCCTGTATGACCTCGTTGAGGTAGTCGAAATAGCTGAAATCGCTGGGAAATACGGTGTTGAACGCCTTGAATGACATATTGGCGAACTCCGTCGGGGCCGGCTTCGTCGCATCTTTCAGGGGGTAGACCCTGAGGTGGGATTTTATGTTCTGCACAGCGGGCTCCAGGCCTTTGGCAATCGAGCCGCGCAGAAACAGGAAGTTGCGGTTGGTCGGCGGTTTCAACAGGAAGTAGCCATCGGGCACATCACCGCTGTAGCCCGGTGGCAGCACCAGGTACTTGCCGCCCTTGCCCTTGTCCGGCCCGGTAACGCCCATATTGCCGACGAACCGCTGCCAGCCATCGTCCAGGAAGCCGAGCATGCCGGGTGGCACCTCGATAACCGTAGGGCCGTCATTGGCCAGGTCGGTGTAGGTATAGGCATAGAGCGTCGAGGTATTGGCAGTTACCACCACCGTTTGTGAATCCATCAGCTGTTCGAATATCGCGATTCTGTTTGCGCCCCTGGCGCCGGCTTCGGCCAGGCCCTTGCGCACGCTGTACATGGACACGGCGCCGATATTGTCGAGAAACACCTGTACGGCGCGCATACGATCCAGGTTGTCATAGAGCTTGTCGGCGGTGGCTTTGGTCGGTACGCCGTCGAAGAACTGCAGGCTTCCGAAGTTGGTGTCTACCTTATCCGGGATCGAAATCGCCTGCAGCGTGGCGGTCGATACCTCGTCCACGGCCATCGCCCAGCCGGGAAGGGCTGACAGCGCAGCCGTGATAAGAAGCAGTTTTGGTTTGAGAGTTAACATCGTTGGTTCCTTTTTTAATTACTTAAACGGTCAATCTACACGCCGAATCGGTTGGTGCGTCGGTTCACAGCAACATCAACTGGCGCTCAACCACTCGAGTATCGCCGTGTTCACCTGCTGCGGCTGGTCCAGCATCAGCCAGTGGCTGGCATTGTCCACCTTCAGGTAGCGCCAGGGCGCCGCCATCAGCGTCCCGCTGTCTTTCACCTGGCTCTCCCACAGGTAGGTGTCGCCCGTGCTCCACATGCCCAGCGTGGGCACGGTGCACTTGCGCGGAGCGGCGGTACTGGTCGCCATGGCGAGATAGGCTGAGGCCATCGGGTTGCCCCGGTCCCAGTTCAGCATGCCGAGCATGGCTTCAGGTGCTTTCACCCGCGACCACACCTCGTCGATGTCCGGGTGGGTTGGAATGATGAAGCGTTTGAAAAAGGCTCCGTCGTTGGCGGCGTATAACTGCGGCGTGGCCTCCTCGGTATTCAGGTACATATACCAACTCGAGCTCACCTGCGAGATCGACTCCATGGTCATGACCAGGTCTGTGTTGCCGACAGAGAGGGCGACGTGGCGCCGGAAACGCTCGGGGAAATTCAGCACCAGCTCCCAACTGGTTACCGCGCCCCAGTCGTGGCCGATAAGGTCTACTTGTTTGGGACCCAGGGTATCGAGCAGGGCGAGCATATCGCCCAGGATGTTCTCCAGCGCATAGCGGCCGGCTTCAGCCGGTTTCTCCGTTTCACCATAACCGAGCATATCCGGAACAATGACGCGGTAACCGGCCTCGACCAGCGCCGGTACCTGGTAGTCCCAGGTGCTCGAGGTATCCGGCATGCCGTGCAACAACAGCACGATCTTGTCGCCGCTGCCCTGCTCGCCAACGTGATAGTTCACTCCGTTCAATTTCATTTGTTTGCCGGGTACGCTGCCGCGCACGCCAAGGTTTGGTCTCGCGGGCCCGGCGGGAGGCGCCCCGGACGCCTGTGTGGAACCGGCACCGAGCGTGGCGGAGAGAGCCAGTGCACCGGCAGATTTCAGGAATTCGCGACGTTCATTTTCCATGGTCAATAGTCTCCAAAAACGGGCCAGGCGCGGATAAGCCGCCTGACACTGCAGTGCTTCGCCTTGGCTGGTGGAGCAGACTGCATCGAACTGCGGCCACCACACCGGCGACTCTTTATCTTTGTCAGCGTGGCTGTGAGGAAATGCTGTAAGATATTCCGCCCAAGTTGACAAGGTGTCAATAAAATGTGACACCCTGTCAAAATCTGATTGCCGAACGATCGGCAAGTCGTTATAACTGTCGCACGATGGTCAGTGCCCACCCGAACAGGAATACATCTGCATGTCTGCTGCCGCAGCAAGAGCAATCCCGGTAAAGCGCGCGCCGCAGCAGAAGCGGGCCCTGGATCGCATCCAGGCCATCCTCGCCGCGACTGAGGCATTGCTCGCCGATGATGGCTACGATGGGCTTACCATGGTCGGGATCGCCGCCCGGGCCGGCATCACCCACACCTCTATCTATCACTATTTCGAGTCGGTCGAGGCCATTCTGGCGGCCCTGGTGTCGCGGATAATGGACGACTATGATCGGGGGGTGGACGCACGGTTGGCGCAGGCCAGAACTGCGGGTGAACTGGTCCAGGCCGTGCTGGACAGCCATGCGCTGGGCTTCGAGATCTACCGCAACAATCCGGTCGCGCGCGGATTGTGGGCGGCGACCCGCTACCTGCCCGCCCTGCGCAAGCTCGACGATCAGGATACCGCGCGTAATTCGCAACTGTTCAGCGAGCGTTTCATTGCCCTGGCGCCGGAAGCTGACCCGGAAGCCATCCGCGCCACCACACTGCTGGTCGCTTCACTCGGCGTGCCGGCTTTCGCGGCGGCCCTGTCGCTGGAAGGATCAATGCAGGATGTCGCCATGGAAAATTTTCTGGCGATGATTCGCGCGCACTTCGGCGTATTGCTGCAGCTTGATATCACCGCTCAAACGCACAACAACCACTTCGGAGACTGAAACCATGAATCCCGCAAAACGATTATTAGCCACCGGCGCACTGTGTGGCCTGGTCGGTATGGCACCTTTGACCTTTACCTATGCCCAGGCTGATGCCGCTGCGGCGGCAGGGATCACCGTGCCCAGCCCGGCTGAAACACGGGCCATCGCCGAGCAGGGCTTTGTTTATGGCCTGCCTATCGTGATGAATTACGCGGTGATGTACGAGTATGCGGTCGATAAGAACTCCGGCCAGTTCAAGGCACCCTTCAACCAGATCAAGAACGAGCCCCGGGTTTATACCTACGAGGACACGGCGGTAGTGACCCCCAACAGCGACACACCGTATTCCTTCGTGTGGATGGACCTGCGGGCCGAGCCGATGGTGCTGTCAGTCCCCGCAGTGGAGAAAAACCGTTACTACTCTATTCAGCTGGAGGATGGCAACACCTTTAACTATGGCTACATCGGTAGTCGCGCCACGGGTAACGAAGCGGGGGACTACTTGGTGGTCGGGCCAGAGTGGCAGGGCGATACCCCGGCGGGCATCAAGAAAGTATTCCGTTCAACCACCCAGTTCTCCGTGGCGATCTATCGCACCCAGCTGTTCAACCCGGCCGACATGCCCAACGTGGAGAAGGTCCAGGCAGGTTACAAAGCCCAACCGCTGTCGGCCTACCTGAAGCAGCCAGCACCTGCGGCGCCTGCTGTAGAATTTCCGAAAGCCGATGCTGCCATGGTTAAGACCAACTTCTTCGAATACCTCGATTTTTCCCTGCAGTTTGCTCCCGCCGGACCGGAGGAGGCAGCGATTCGGGAAAAGCTGGCCAGTATCGGTATTGGCCCGGGAAAGACCTTTGATTTCAAGGACCTCTCACCGGCACACAAGGCCGAAATCGTGGCGGGCATGAAAGCCGGAGAGGCCCAGATAGAAAAATACCTGGCGACCCAGCTGATCGACATCAACAGCTGGAGCCTTTCCAGTTACTTCGGTGACCGCGCGTTCTACAACGGCGACTGGTTGAAGCGGGCCGCGGGCGCCAAGGCGGGCATATATGGCAATGACTCCATCGAGGCCGCTTACCCGCTCACCCGCAAGGACAGCAACGGTGAGGAACTCGATGGTAGCAAGTACAACTACACGCTCACATTCCCCGCCGGGCAGTTGCCGCCTGTCAACGCCTTCTGGTCGGTGACCATGTACGACGGTAAGACCCAGTTCCTGATAAAGAACCCTATCGATCGCTACCTTATCAATTCGCCAATGTTGCCGGACATGAAGAAGAACGCCGATGGCTCCGTGACGATCTACATCCAGAAGGATTCACCGGGTGCGGACAAGGAGTCCAACTGGTTGCCGGCGCCCAACGACACTATCTACCTGGCGATGCGGCTGTACTGGCCAAAGACCGAGCCGCCTTCGATTCTGCCGATCGGCAAGGGCAGCTGGCAGCCGCCGGCAGTTGTGAGGGTCGATTAATTACCGAACGGTAACCACAGGATGGCGGCCGTAGGGTCGCTGTTCCTGTATCGCAAACAAAAGAACAAAAGGGGGTCAGACCCCCTTTTTTAAAGGGACTCTGACCCCCTTTTTCTGACCCCCTTTGTTCCAACTGTCGCACACTGCTGCCTGCCCAATGCGCTCAACGCCAAATTTTCCGGGGTGGACATGCTGCCAACCTCGATTGGGCATAACTGGCAGAAGGGCGGGCGCAATGCGCCGACGGTGCTGAATGCGGTTTTCAACACGGCTCAGTTCTGGGACGGCCGTGCAGCGGACCTGAGCGAGCAGGCAGTGGGACCGATACAGAACCCCATCGAAATGGCGATAAGCCCTGACCATGCGGTGGGTATGCTGGAAGGAATACCGGGTTACCAGCCCATGTTCGCCGCCGCGTACCCGGGCAACCCGGACCCGGTGACGCTGGCCAATGTGGGCGCCGCCATCGCGGCCTTCGAGGCCACCCTGTTGACCCCGAATGCGCCGTTCGACCAGTACCTCAAGGGTGATGAAAACGCTCTGAGTGCTCAGCAAAAAGCCGGCCTCAAGCTCTTCGTCGATAAGGGCTGCGCCGCCTGTCACAACGGCGTCAATGTCGGCGGGGGCATGTATGCGCCCTTTGGCGTCGTTGAAAAGCCCGGCGCGGACTTTTTGCCGCCGGCGGATAAAGGTCGTTTCCAGGTTACCAGTACCACCAGCGACGAGTACGTTTTCAAGGTGCCTACCCTGCGCAATATCGAGCTGACACCGCCGTACTTCCACTCAGGAAAATCCTGGGACCTGAAGCAGGCTATTGCCGTCATGGCCACCAGCCAACTGGGTCAGGAACTCAACGACGAAGAAGTTGCGAGTATCGAGACCTTCCTCCTGGCGCTGACCGGTGAGCAGCCGCAGGTTACCTACCCGATCTTGCCGCCCAGGTCGTGGACACTCCTCCACCTGTCCCTTGACGCGCCCGATTAAACCAGTCGCCACCATGCCCGTGCAACGGCTGTTGATCATAAAGACCCATGCTTTCCTGGCGTGTCTTATTCTGCCTATGGCAGCGCTATATTTTGTCGGTGGAGCTCTGTATTCATCCGACATCAAGGGCGAAATAGACAAGCAGGTTTACCAAATCCCGCTTGAAAATCCTTTTGTGCCGGAATTGGCCCAGTTGTCTGCCCTGGCGAAGGCCGCACTGTCTGAGCGCAACCTCGTCGCGCCAGGCGGTGATTCCTCAATTGCAGAAAAGAAGGGTGCTTACGAATATCGTTGGGGGGACCTGAAACGCCTGGTCGTGATTCAGCCGACCAGCGATCCGCTGCAGGTTGAACTGACCTATCGCGAACGCAGCCCATTGGCACAAGTCATGCGGGTGCACAGAGCTGAGGCGGGACCACTGATCCGGATATTCTCTATAGGTATGGCCATCGCATTGATTGTGATCCTGGCAAGCGGTGTATTTCTGGCTTTGGCAATACCGAAACTGCGTCGTACAGCCATGCTCAGCCTGGGTGCGGGCGTGCTTATTCTATTGTCCGTGTTTATATAGTTAGTTTATTGCTGATATTTCAACAGCACCTGCGGCAGTAGAGGTCGACCATCCTGGCCTTGCAGCTTTTGCATTCCTTCAACTGACCTTCATTGCCATGTCGCGCCCTCGGCGATAATCACCTGCACCTCGGCCGCCCCCTCGCGCAGCTTGCGCGCCTGCTGGTACTGCTCGGAGTGGTACCAGGCCAGCGCCGCGGCCATATCCTTCCACTCGGTTACGATGAGGTAAGCGCTGTCGGCGCCCTCCATCACCTGCAGTCCCCCGGGTCTGATGACTACCTTGCCCCCGAATGCTGCCACCGTTGGATGGGCTCGCTGGCGGTACTGCTGTATCCGCTGCTCATCAAGTACGGTGAGGTAATTGAAAATTACGTACGCGGGCATAGCATCAACTCGCTGATCATGGGAAGCACGGGAAAGTTCCTGTTCACGGCTGGGCAGCCTGGCTGCCACGGTTGAGCGTGTCCTTGTCGAAGCCCGCGATCTGCTTGTAGCGGTCTGCAATTGCCTGTAATTCTACCTGGCTGGCCACGTCGGCAATATCGTCGAAGCCGCCAGGTGCGCGTTCCTCGACCAGTTGCATTACCTGTTCCGGCCCGTTGCCCCGATTGGCCAGCACGATGCCGAGACTTTGGGCCTGCGCTCGGCATCGTAAGCCCGCAGGGCGGTCGCCGGGTCGGGGTGTTGCAGCAGGCAGCGGGTGATACAGGCCGCATCGAGAATCGCCTGCGAGGCCCCGTTGGAGCCGATGGGGTACATGGGGTGCGCCGCATCTCCCAGCAGTGCGACGTTGCCGAACACCCAGCTCGCGACCGGGTCCGGTCACCATCGGAAACTCGTAGATGCGGAGGCCGAACGGATCAGTTGCGGGATATCCAGCCAGTCGAATTGCCAGGACTCGAACTGCGGCAGGAAATCTTCCAGCACGCCGGCGCGGTTCCAGTCCTCCCGCGAAGTGAGCGCTTTTGGTTCGTAGCGTAATTCGGCAATCCAGTTGGTATACGATTGTCCCTGCGTGATAGTGCTGCGGCGCTTATCGGGTAGCACACGAACTTCTGGTCCTGGTGCCCGGCCATAAACATTGAGCGGCCAGTAAGGAACTGCTCGGACTCGGTGACGCCGCGCCAAGCATGGCGCCGTTCCAGACCGGCATGCCCTCATCGGGGTAATGGATGGCACGCATCGCGCGAGTGGATGCCGTCGGCGGCGATCACGCAGTCTGACTCCACTGCATGGCAGTGATGTGTCGCTCTTGCGATCGATGAACTGCAGCGCGTACCTCGCCGTTCAGACGGTAACGTCGTAGTCTCTGCAGGTGATGCCCTGTGCTCAGGCAAGCCGTCGCCCAGTCGCTCGAGCACCGCCGCAGCAGCAGGTTCTGCAGCTGCCCCCGATGAACGGAAAACTGTGGCCAGTGGTAGCCCGCCGCCAGCCGCGCGGTTCGCGCCAGATCAGTTGGCCGAATTTGTTGAAGTAGCACAGCTCCGAGGTTTCTACCGCGGTCTCGCGCAACTGCTTCCTGCAGGCCCAGCTCGGTCGAGTTCCCGTACCGCGTGCGGCAGCAGGTTGATGCCTACACCCAGTTCCCGCAGCTCCTGCACGCTCTCGTAGATATCCGGCAGGAAATTCCCGCCTTTGCAGCGCCAGCGCGTTGTCAGGCCGCCGATGCCGCCGCCGATAATGCGTAAGCCAGAATCCTGCTCCTGAATCGATACGCGCTGACAGAGCTGGCCAGCGGGCGCAAATATAGCATCAGCATCAACTGGGCCCAATGGAGTATGGAATAGGGTTGACTGGCGAAATCAGCACATCCCCAATACACTGGCGCCTCGCGCTGGAGTATAAAAATGACAATCAATCCGCTGGCAATTATTGACGCCTCACCCATGAGCCGTTTGCATCGGCTGCTTACTTTACCTGCGTGTTGTTGTTGCGCTAGACGGCTTCGAAGTTCACGCAATCAGCTTCGCTGCGCCGGGCATAACCCGGGAGTGGGGGATCAGTCGCGGTACCCTGGGGATTGTACTGTCGATGGAGCTGGTGGGCATGTCGTTGGGTTCGGTCCTGCTGGGAGGCCTGGCGGACCGCGCAGGCCGGCGCCCGGTTATCCTGGGCTGCCTTATAGTAATGGCCGCAGGTATGCTGCTGGCAGCAACCGCCGCCAGTGTCGTCGAACTCTCGGCTATTCGCTTTGTTACCGGCTTGGGTATCGGCGGTGTGCTGGCCTCTGTCAGTGCCCTGACTGCGGAGTATTCGAACAACCAGCGCCGAAGTGCCTGTGTGTCACTTGTGGCGGCGGGCTATCCCCTCGGGGTAATCGTGGGCGGCGCTATCGCTTCCGTGCTGCTCGCGAACTTTGATTGGCGGGCAGTTTTTGTATTCGGCGGAATCGTTACCGCCGCCCTTATACCGCTGGCCTGGTTCCTGTTGCCTGAATCGGTTTCCTACCTGTTACAACGCAGGCCATCAAATGCCGCTGGGCAGGGTCTACGCGATCCTAGCAGACATGGGTCACGACGCGTCGATCAGTTTCCGGCACCGGCCATGGCCCCGAAGCGGACCGGCTGGGCGCAATTATTTACCCCGGAACTTGCCCGCACCACCGTGCTGCTGACCCTGGCATACCTCACCCACATCATGACATTCTATTTTATCCTCAAGTGGGTTCCGAAGATCGTCGTCGACATGGGTTTTACGGCCGCCTATGCCGGCAGCGTACTGGTCTGGGCCAATGTCGGCGGGCTTGCTGGCGCACTTCTGCTGAGCGCCTTGTCACAGCGAATCAATGCGCGCGCACTGGTCGTAGTCGCGATGCTCGGTTCAACCGTCATGGTGAATATTTTTGGCCAGGGCCAGGCCGATCTCACCCAGCTCGCGCTGGTCGCCGCCTGCGCCGGCTTTTTCACCAACTCGGCGGTAGTGGGGCTATACGCGATACTTGCCCAGGCGTTTCCCGATCGTGTGCGCGCCAGTGGGACAGGTTTTGTTATCGGCGTGGGACGCGGCGGGGCCGTACTGGGCCCGATAATTGCCGGCTTCCTGTTCGAGGGTGGCCAGGGTCTGGCCACGGTCGCCCTGGTGATGTCACTGGGATCGCTGGTAGCCGCCGCGATGATCCTGTTGAGCCCGACGCGGGCAGCAGCCTGAATACCTGTGACTCACCCGGTCCGCCCGACAATTTGCTGTAGTTCCACCACGACAAACCCGGCGGGCTTGAGGGGGGAGAATCATACGCATAGCCTGCCAGAGCTCCCGCCGTGCAGGCGAGGATGGCGCTCTCACTATCAGGGGATTGGTGATAGGCTGTGCGCGGGATAGCCGGGCTGTTTCAGTGTCGTGGAAGGGAGAGTACATCATGGGACCAGCGGGCGCGGGCGGTGTTGCGTGGACGACACCGATCGCATTGATGGTTCCCGCGCGGGCCGCTCCCGAAAGCAAGAGCCGGTGAATCATGGCCAATGACTGGCGCCTGGGGCTTGGCTTTTCGCTGGTCACCGTTCTCATGTGGGGCGGCCTTCCGATCGCACTGAAGGTGGTCCTGGGCGATATGGATACCATGACCGTTACCTGGTATCGCTTCTCGATTTCAGCCCTGATCGCAATTGTCTGGTATGGCCGTCGCAGCCTGGGTGCGGTCAAGCGCATGCTGAGGCCGCCCCTGTGGCCACTTACCCTGCTCGCCGTGGCGGGGCTGTTGGCGAACTATATTTTTTATCTTATTGGCCTGGACCACACCACCGCCGAAGCAGCACAGATTCTGATCCAGCTGGCGCCATTGATGCTGCTGCTCGGCAGCGTGTGGTTGTTTAAAGAGCCTTTTTCCGTACCACAGTGGTTGGGCGTGATCGCTTTCAGTCTGGGTCTGCTGCTTTTCTTTCATCATCGCCTGCTCGCCCTGGCGACTGTCGATGACAGCTACCTGCTCGGTTTATTCATGCTGCTGCTCGCCGCCGCAGCCTGGGCGGCTTACGGGTTGGCACAAAAACAGCTCCTCAAACATATCGGCGCCCAGGACCTGCTCATTCTGATCTATGTCGCTGGCGCTGTCTGTTTCCTGCCGGCTGCCTCTCCCGGCCAGATTCAACAGCTCGACGGCCTGGGTCTGGGCGTGCTGGCCTTCGTCGCACTCAACACCATCATCGCCTACGGCAGCTTCGGCATGGCGATGACCCACTGGGATGCGAGCCGGGTCAGTGCCATTATTCCTATCACGCCATTGTTGACCCTCTTTTTTGTCTATTTGAGCAATACCTTCCTGCCGGGCTCACATCCAGACGGAACCGCTGGACTGGCTGAACTGGCTGGGAGCCCTGTTGGTGGTCGCCGGGTCGGCGCTGGCGGCGCTTGGCCGCAGGCGATGACCGGGTGCGTGCAGCCGAATCCCGGTCCGGCTCTGGTCCCCGTGTCCGTTGCGAAGTTGGACCATACCGCGCCCTGGAGTAAGGCTCGAACGTCACACCAAGAGTTAATCACTTGACTAAATTAATCGTTTGACTAACATTCTCCGCCATGACTGATGCAAAAGTTCTCTCTCGCGGTGACCAGACCCGGGACGCCCTGATCATGGCCGCCCTGGGGGTGTTCGGGCGCTCGGGTTTCGATGCCGCCAGCACCCGGGCCATCGCTGAGGCTGCGGGTGTCAACCAGGCGCTGATCGGCTATCACTTCGGGGGCAAGCAGGGCCTCTACCTGGGGGTGTTTGAACACATTATCGGCCAGATGCAACAGCATATGGCGCCAGTGGCAGACCGGGTCGAGCGTGATCTGGAGCTAATTCCGCCCGAATGGCCGCAGCGGCGGGCGCTGGCCCTGCAGTTGATGCAGGACATTTTCGACGCTTTCAACGATATGAATTTCCAGCATGTCCGGGAGGGTTGGGTGCGACTGATATTGCGCGAGCAACAGGACCCCACCGAGGCGTTCCAGCTGCTCTATGACAGCATCCTGTCGCGCATGATGGGCCTGTTAACCCGGCTCGTGGCCCTGGGGTCGGGGCTCGAGCAGGACTCGGAAGAGTGCCGCATCCGCGCCATGATGATTTTCGGTCAGCTGCTGGTCTTTTACACGGTCCGGGGGACGGCATCGCGGCACCTGGGTTGGGAGGAGCTGAGCGTCGATAACATCGCAGCCCTTAAAAAAGCAGTTCCGTATCGTACTCGAATCACAGTTTCCCCCGGGAGTTCCGCCAGCATGAAAAAGCGTATTGTCATTGTTCTTGTACTGCTGCTGGGCGCGGGCTATGCCGCCTGGACGCAGTGGCCACGCAATGGCGAGAACGGGGCGCTGGTGCTCTACGGCAATGTGGATATTCGCGAGGTCCAGCTGGGGTTCCGGGTGGCCGGGCGCCTCGAGCAGATGAACTTTGAAGAGGGCGATGCGGTGACTGCCGGCGCGGTGCTGGCAACCCTCGATAGCAAGCCGATGCGCGATGGCCTGGCGCTGGCGGAAGCGAGGGTGGCCGAAGCACAGGCGCGACTGGCAGTGCTGCGCACCGGGTCGCGGCCCCAGGAAATCGAACAGGCCCGGGCGCGGGTAAGCGAGGCCGGGGCGGCACTGAAAAACGCCGAGCAGGAATACGCACGGCAGCGGGAAATGACCGGCAAGGGTCTCAGCAGCCAGGGCCTGCTGGACAATGCGCTGGCACAACGCGACGAGGCCTCGGCCCGGTTGGCCGCCAGCCGTGAAGCGCTGGCGCTGGCTGTGGAGGGGGCGCGGGCTGAAGATATCGCCGCCGCGGAGGCCGCCCTGGCGGGAGCCCAGGCCCAGCGTGAGCAGGCTGCCACCCAACTGCAGGACACGGAATTGAAAGCACCAAACAATGGGGTGGTGCTGACACGGGTACGCGAACCCGGCGCTATCCTCAGCGCCGGGATGCCGGTGTACACACTGTCGCTCACCGACACGGTATATGTGCGCGCCTATGTGGATGAGTCGCGCCTGGGCAAGGTGGTCCCGGGGGCGAAATTGATCGTCACCACGGACACTTCCGACCGGCAATATACCGGCCAGGTGGGTTTTGTGTCGCCCCGGGCGGAGTTCACGCCCAAAGTCGGTGGAGACCCCGGAACTGCGCACAGACCTGGTATATCGCCTCAGGATCGTGATCACCGACGCGGACGACGGCCTGCGCCAGGGTATGCCGGTCACCATCACACTGCCCCCGGGCTGAGTCGCGCCGTGTCGGTCGAAATTGTCATCACCGACCTGGTCAAGCGCTTCGGCGCCACAGCCGCGCTGGACGGTGTCACGGCCCGCATTGTCGGTGGCCAGCTCACCGGTGTGGTCGGGCCTGACGGCGCCGGCAAGACGACCCTGATGCGCTGCCTCGCGGCCCTGCTGCTGCCCACCGAGGGCGCGATCACGGTCTGCGGTCACGATGTGGTCACCCAGGCCGGCACCATCCACGAGATCACCGGCTACATGCCCCAGCGCTTCGGCCTGTACGAGGACCTGTCGGTCATGCAGAACATGCAGCTGTACGCCGAGTTGCGGGGGCTGGACGCGGGGCCCGGTGGCGAGTTGTTTGCCCTGCTGCTGAAGTTTACCGGCCTGGCACCTTTCGCAAAGCGGCTGGCCGGTGCCCTCTCCGGCGGCATGAAACAGAAGCTCGGCCTGGCCTGTGCCCTGATGGCCCGGCCCCAGGTCCTGCTGCTGGACGAGCCCAGCGTCGGGGTCGATCCGGTGAGCCGGCAGGACCTGTGGCGCATGGTGCAGGAACTGGTAGAGGAGGGCATGGCGGTGGTGTGGTCTACCGCCTACCTCGATGAAGCCCAGAGCTGCCAGGAGGTGCTGCTGCTCAACCAGGGTAAGGTTGTGTATGACGGCCCACCCGACGACCTCACCGCGCGGCTGCAGGGTCGCAGCTACCTGATGCGCGACATCGCGGGCAACCGCCGGCTCGCGCTCACTCAGGGCCTGCAACTGCCCAGCGTGCGCGACGGGGTGATCCAGGGGGCGTCGGTGCGGCTGGTGCTCGCCGAGGGTGCGGGTACGCAAGAGATCGACGCCCTGGCCGACAGCTACAGCGCGCACCTGGTGCCGACCCCGCCACGCTTCGAGGACGCCTTCATCGACCTGTTGGGCGGCGGCCCCGGCGGGGTTTCCAGTATCGCCGCGCACATGGCGCCCATTCCTGCCCGGGACGGAGTGATGGTGCGCTGCCACGAGCTGACCAAAAAATTCGGAGACTTTACCGCTACCCGGGACGTCAGCTTTGATGTCAGCCAGGGGGAGATCCTGGGACTGCTGGGCCCCAACGGCGCCGGCAAGTCGACCACCTTCAAGATGCTGTGCGGCCTGGTCAAACCCAGCAGCGGCGTCGCCGAGGTAGTGGGACTGGACCTGCGCTATTCGCCCAGCGCGGCCAAGTTGCAGTTGGGTTACATGGCGCAGAAGTTTTCCCTCTACGGCCTGCTGTCGGTGCGCCAGAACCTGGACTTCTTTGCCGGCGTATACGGCCTCAATCGGGCCCTGCGCAAGGAGCGGGTGCGGGAAATGATAGAACTGTTCGAGCTGGCGCCCATGCTCAATGATTCCCCCGATGACCTGCCGCTGGGTTTCAAGCAGCGCCTGGCGCTGGCCTGCGCCCTGATGCACAGCCCCAAGGTGCTGTTTCTTGACGAGCCCACCTCGGGCGTTGACCCGATCACCCGGCGCGAGTTCTGGACTCACATCACCGGGCTGGTGGGCAAGGGCGTGACGGTCCTGGTAACCACCCATTTCATGGAAGAGGCGGAGTACTGTGACCGGGTTGCCCTGGTCAACCGGGGACAGCTGATCGCGCTGGATACACCCGACGCGCTCAAGGCAATGGTGTCGGACGATGCGCTGCCGGACCCCACCATGGAACAGGCGTTTATCCGCCTGATTGAGCGCCGCAACGCCCTGGAAGATGAGAAGGAGCGCGCGGCGTGAGGCGACTCTGGGCACTGGTAAGGAAAGAGAGTTACCAGGTGTTGCGGGATCCATCGGCGCTGCTGATCACTTTCGTACTGCCGCCGATACTGCTGTTCCTGTTCGCCTTTGCCGTGTCGCTGGATGTGCAGGATGTGCGGGTCGGGGTCGTACTGGAAAGCGACGGCCCGGTAGCCCGGGAGCTGGCGGCGGCATTTGCCGCAACCCGCTACCTGCAGGTCACCCCCGCCCGCCATCGGGAGGAGGTGGAGGGCAAGCTCGTGTCCGGTGAGCTCAAGGCCTATGTGGTAATCCCGGCAGATTTCGAAGCGCGCCTGCTGGAAGGACAGGGGCGTGCGGCGATCCAGATCATCGCGGACGCCTCCAATCCCAACACGTCTACTTTTACCGCGGCCTACCTGCAGGGCGCGTTCTCGGGTTGGTTGCAGTCGCGCAATGGGGCGAACGGGGAGGGCGCGCGTGTCGGGCTGGAACAGCGCTTCTGGTTCAACCCGGAGTTGCAGAGCCGGCGCACGCTGGTGCCGGGGGCGATCGCGGTGGTAATGACCATGATTGGCACGTTGCTGACGGCCCTTGTCGTGTCCCGGGAGTGGGAGCGCGGCACCATGGAGGCACTGCTGGCCACGCCCGCCACGCTGGGCGAGATTATTCTCAGCAAGCTGCTGCCCTATTTTGTCCTGGGTGGGGTTGCCATGGCCGGCTGTACCTTCCTGGCAGTCCAGGTACTGGGGCTGCCGCTGGTGGGATCATTTGGCGCGCTGATGGTTATCAGCGCGGCATTCCTGGTACCGGCACTGGGCCAGGGAATACTCATTTCCACCCTGTCGAAAAACCAGTTCATGGCGGCCCAGCTGGCTGTGATGACCGGCTACCTGCCGTCGTTTCTGTTGTCCGGCTTCCTGTTCGAAATCCAGAGTATGCCCTGGCTTATCCAGAAGATTACCTACCTGATCCCGGCGCGTTACCTTGTCTCCAGCCTGCAGACCGTATTCCTGGCCGGGGATGTATGGCCGCTGTTCCTGCGCGATATTGCATCGATGCTGGCGGTGGGCACGCTGTTTTTCGGCATCACCCGGCTCAAGTCAAAGAAGAGGCTGGACTGATGTTTGGTCGCCTGCTGGCATCGATACTCAAGGAGATGCGCCTGTTCCTGCGGGACCCGCGCTCGCGCGCGATGCTGTTTGGCATACCGGTCATGCAGGTGACGATTTTCGGCCTGGCCGCCACGCTGGAGGTGCGCCACGTCGACCTGGCCATCATCAATGAGGACGCCGGTCGCTGGTCCCGGGAAATGGTAGCCAGGGTCAGTTCCGCGAGCTTTATAGGCAGCGTGGTGCACCCGGACGACATGGCGGATTTCACCGCCCGCCTGGAGCGGCGGCAGGTTCTGCTCGGCCTGCATTTTCCGGCGGATTTTTCCCGCGACGTCGCCGCCGGGCGCCCGGCGACACTGCAGGTAATTGTCGACGGCCGTCGCGCCAATGCGGGTCAGATAACCTTTTCCTATGTGTCTGCCATCGCGGCGGAGCTGGGGATGGAACTCGCCCGCACCGAGCCGGATTTCGTCGACCCGCCGGCGAACAGCCGTCCGGCACTGGTTCAACCCCAACCTGGACTACCGCTGGTTCATGGTGCCTAACCTCGCCGCCAGCCTGTCGATGATTATCGCCCTGATGATCACTGCGCTGTCTATTTCCAGGGAGCGGGAACTGGGCACCTTCGACCAGCTGCTGGTCTCTCCCAGCACGCCGCTGGAAATTATTGTGAGCAAGACCATACCGGCCCTGCTGGCCGGGGAGATTGTCGGTATCATCATTGTGGGTATCGCCATTTTCGGCTTTGGTATACCGTTTTACGGCAGCTTCCTGCTGCTGTTTGGCGCGATGTTTCCCTTCGTGTTGTCAGTGGTGGGGGTGGGCCTCGTTATTTCCTCCCTGGCCAATACCCAGCAGCAGGCGGTGCTTGGGATCTTCTTTGCGCTGACCCCCCTCATGATGATTTCCGGTTTCGCCACGCCGGTGGAAAATATGCCGCAGTTCCTTCAGCACCTTGCCCAGGGCAGCCCCCTGAAGCATTTCCTGATTATCGTGCAGGGCTCGTTCCTCAAGTCCATGCCCGCGGCGGATGTGTGGAGCAATGTCTGGCCCATGCTGATTATCGCGGCGGTCACCCTTACCACCGCTACACTGTTTGTGCAGCGGCGCCTGCAGTGAAACAGTCCGTCCTGCGAAGGCCTGGTGCAGTGCTGCTATCATACTGTTATCCGAGACCGTCGGTCCGATACAGGCGCAGCGCCTGACCGCGCTGCAATACGGCGCTCCTTTTCCGTTGAAGGGCAATAGCACAAGATGAAAAACCACCTGTCCGCACTGCGCGAAAAGCTCCAGGTCAGTATCTGGCTGATACCACTGGTGTTGTGTGTGGCCGGCTTCGCCCTGGCGTTGCTGCTGCTGTGGGTCGAGCGCAATGTTCCCATGCTCGATTCCGCGCTGCAGTTTGTCTCCATGTCGGTCACGTCCGCTCGCCAGGTGCTCGGTGTGATCGCAACCTCGGTGCTCAGCGTGGGCGGGGTGGTATTCTCCGTGACGATGGTGGCGCTGACCCTGACATCCGGCCAATACGGCCCCAAGGTATTGCGCCAATTCCTCAGCGACCGGCTCCAGTAAAATAAGCCTCGGGCTGTTCCTGGGAACCAGTGTCTACAGCCTGGTGACCCTGGCGGGCTACGGTGATACCGACCAGCCCAATATCACGGTAATGGTTGCCCTTGTCCTCACCATCCTGTCCCTTGCAGGGTTTATAGGTTTTATCCACAACACTGCCACCGACCTGCAGGCGGACCAGATTATCCAGCGCATTGGCGGCGAACTGCAGCACCTGCTCAGCCAACTGGCTGAAGACGAGAACCGGGCTGGCCGCAACGATGACCTGGCCAGCTGGCGGCGTGCGGCTCGCGCAAGTCGGCCCGTGGTGATCGCTGCCCGGGTCAGCGGCTATGTACAAAACATCGACTACCCTTCGCTGGTGCGCTGGAGCGAGGATGTCGACTGCCGACTGCAGGTACGTGTTCGCGCCGGGGATTTTATGCTGGGCGGCGCCACCCTGGCGAAAATCTATGGTGGTGATCCCCAGTCGCTGGCTGGGAAGCTCGATTCCCTGCACAACTGTTTTCTGACGGGCCCGATGCGAACCCCTGTGCAGGACCCTGAATACCCTATCACCCAGCTGAACCAGGTGGCGGCGCGAGCGCTCTCGCCGGGGATCAACGACCCGGGCACCGCCATCACCTGCGTCGACTGGTTCAGTATGGCGCTGGGCCAGATCGTCGATCAAGATTTGCCCGGCAAGGTTTTCCTGGACAGCGAGCAGGGCGCAAGGGTGCTCGCCAGGTACACGGATTTTAACGGTATCCTGAAGGCTTTTTATGCCCCGGCCCGGCAGTTTTCCCGCGGCAATATACCGGTGTTGATTGCCCTGGTGCAGTCACTGGACGGACTGGCGCAGTTGACTACGCGGCGCTCGCGACTCGCGGCCATTGCCCGGGCGGGTAGCCTGGTATATGAAGAAATCGGACGCGGCGATCACCTGGAGGACGACCTGCGGGATTTCAGGCAGCGCTACAGTAAACTAATGAGCAGGACCGGGCGCCTGGAGCGGCTCGAACTTCAGCCTGGCGATGACTAAATCAGTAGCAGATCCGCACCGGATCCTGGAGTAACAAGCATGAGGATAAGCAACGTGTGGTCTTTTGCCCATCGACAGCCTACGAGTGAGAGCGCGGGACGCGGCGCTGGGTTGAGGCTCGCCGGCGCGAGCCTGTTGTTGCTGTCGCTGTGTTTCGTCTTTGCTCCAGCGCCGCTGGCCCAGGAAGAGGAGCGCCTCGACACCCCGATCAACGTGACCACAGATCCGGGAAGTGACGCCCGTATCAAGCGGCGCCTTGGCAATATTTATTCCAACCTCAACGGCCTGCAGGATATCGAGGTCCTTGTGGACGAGGGTATCGTCACCCTGCGCGGGGAGATCTCCGAGCGAGCCGATGAGGACAGGGCATTGGAACTTGCCGCGCGCACGGCGGATGTCGTGAGCGTCCAGAACGAACTGGTCTACAACCGCGACGTCGGTAATAAACTGCAGGCCATCTGGCAGGACCTGGCGAAAAAGGGGATGGACCTGCTGCAGTTCCTGCCCGTGCTGTTAGTGGCACTGCTGGTATTTATCGCGTTCTGGTTTTTTGCCCGCTGGGCAACCCGGGAGCGCGGCTACCTCGCCGGCTGGGCGCCCAACGTGTTTATCGGCGACCTCGTTCGCCAGATCATCCGGGTTGCAGTCACGCTGGTAGGCCTGATTATTGCCCTGGAAATTGCCGATGCCACGTCGGTTATCGGCTCGGTGCTTGGCGCCCTTGGCCTGGCGGGACTCGCCCTGGGCTTTGCCATCCGCGATACGGTCGAGAACTATATCGCCAGTATCCTGCTGAGCCTGCGCCAGCCGTTCTCGCCCGACGACCATGTCGTCATCGACGGCCAGGAGGGACTGGTACTGCGCCTCACCTCCCGGGCAACCCTGCTGATGAGTTTTGACGGCAACCATATTCGCATTCCCAATGCGATTGTCTACAAGGGCGTTATCGTCAACTACAGTCGCAATCCGAATCGCCGTTTCTCCTTCGAGCTCGGTGTCGGCACGGACGTGAACCTGCTGGACGCCATGCAACTGGCCAGGACGACCGTGCAGGAATCCCCCGGCGTGCTCGCCAGCCCGGCGGCAAGTGTGCAGATTCACTCCCTGGGTGATTCCAATGTGCTGCTGCGCTTCTACGCCTGGATCGACCAGACCCAATCTGACTATTCCGCCGTGCGCAGCGAGACGATCCGCCGGGTGAAGGCAGCCTTCCAGCAGGCGGACTTCGACATGCCCGAGCCGATCTATCGCCTGCGGATCGGGGGCCAGAGTGACTTGCTGGGTGAGTCCGTCAGCGATGGCACATCATATGGAATACTGGCCCAGGAGCACGCCGATGACTCGCCCGAGCCGGTAGAGCACCGGCCGGAAGCAGGCGAGTCCCCGGAGGCCGCCGCGAGGTCGCAGTTGCGCGCAGACGAGCACAGCGAGGAGGGGCGCGACAACCTGCTGCGCGAGGACGCCCCGAAAGAATAGAGGCCGACTCACCTTATGTTTATAGCCAGTGAACTGATTCCCCTTTGGCTTGCCATCGCCGCCGGCCTTGTCATGCTGGTGGCCTGCAGCCTGTGCGCCTGGTATGCGCCGTGGCCGGCGATTCGCCAGGTCTCGGTAAGGCAGCATCTGCTGTTGGGTGGCATTTTCTCCTGCGTGCTCTTATGGCTGATGTCCGTGCATATTATCGACAGCCTGTGGTTGCATTTCCTCGGGATCACCGCCCTGGTGACGCTGGTTGGCTTGCGGTTTGCCCTGCTGGTGGGGGCCGTTGCCACAGCGCTGTTCGCCCTGTTGATCGACCAGCCCCTGGCCGGGGCGCCGCCCGCCTGGCTGGCAACGGTGGCGGCTCCGGCCCTTGTCTCCAGACTGGTGGTTTACAGAGTGCGCGGCTTGCGTTCCAACAACCTGTTCCTGTACCTGCTGGGCGTCGGCTTTGCCGGCGGCATGCTGGCGATGTTGGCCACGGTGCTGGCAAGCCTGGGCCTGCTGTGGCTTTGCGACCAGCAGTTGTGGGTCACTGAGGCGCTGCAGAACTGGCCGCTGCTTCTGCTGATTTTATTCCCCGAGGGTTTTATCAACGGGATGATCGTCACCACGCTCACCGTGTTCTACCCGCAGCTGGTGAAAACCTTCGACGAAACTCACTATCTCGGGGACTGACCGGGAGTGGGGCGCCCTTACAGCGCCGGGTGGGGTATTCGCCCGGATGCGTCCGCCACATCCCGATAGCGAACTTCGAATGATTCCTGTCCTGCGAGGCCCCACCAGCAGGCGCTGGAATCCAGCTGCAGTTGCCAGTGCTGCTGGCTCGGTTCCGTGCCCGGGGGGATGGCGGAGGGCTCCAGCACCGCGCAGTTGACGCCCTTGGCTGCCCGCGCGGAGTGGAACCAGATCGCGGCGGTGTGCTGCTCACGCAGGCGGCCTCCCAGCTCCTGGGAAAAGGTGTAACTGCCCGGGGCCGAGATTTTGCGGCGGTACTTTTTGGCCGCGGCGCCCGTGGTCAGGTCGCTGACCCTGTCGTGGGAAATCCTGAACTGAATCGCGGTCCTGCCGTCACTGATCCGTTCCAGCGGCCCGAGCTCGATCGGGGCGGCGCGAAACAACCACAGGTAAACCGCCGATTCTGTCATCGCGGTGGCCAGTTCCCGGGAGCCGTAGAGAATGCCGGGTTGAAAGGCCGAACCGAAGCGCGAGCCGTGGCGCAGGGGCGGGTAACGGAAGGGGGTTTTCAGCAGCCAGTGGAGCTGCTGCGTGCCTGGCAGGTAGGGTGGCTTGTTGTTATCCAGCAGCTGCTCCAGCCGGGACTGCTCGTCGGCCGATCGGGTGATGCGGCGGGTCGCAGCCTGTTCCTGGTTTTCCACGATGCGCCAGATTGCGCCCGCCGAGGGCGTGGTCTGCAGCAGCGCTGCGGGAATCAAAGGCGACCCCGCATGGCGTCAAGGTACACATTCAGCTCCGCCAGCCCCTGGTAGTTGGTCGCCAGTGCCGCCGGTGTCTGTTGATTCAGGTGGCGGTTGGGCGTGTGCATCCAGTGTTGCATCTGCTCGCGGTTGCCTCCCAGTACGGCGAACAGTGCCCGATATACACGGATGAATCCCAAAGACAATTCCTGGTCCTTGGGGGAGTTGATATCGGCTGAACCCCGGGAGTAGTTCTTCATGGCGGATTCGCTGACGCCGATGACTTTTGCCAGCTGGCCGAGGGTCATGCCGAGTTCCCGCCCGGCCTCGATGAAGGCGTTGGTCACCAGTCCTGCATCGGCTTGCTGCACGACTGCATTGCTCATGTTTGCTCAGCTCCGCTTACCGTAATTGGTATATAAATATACTACAAATCATATAAAGTATACATAGATACTTTTTTACTGCCCCATCTGGCGGCGGCCTGGCCTGCGCCCGGGAATGGGCAGCAGGCTAAACTGGCTGAAATTATCAATAAGTTAGCCCAAACTGGAATTCCCGATTGGCTGGCGGATGCGCAGGCCGAAGCTGTCGGAAAACTTGATTGGAAATCGACTTGAGAGGGTGATGCGATGACAGAGAGTAGCCGCTGGTGGCTTCCATGCCCCTGTCCACCAGGGTGGAGGGACAGGAAGCCAGTGGCAACCAGGTCATCGCCGACCTGGTGCCGATGGGGCAACCGATTCTCCCGCCCAGCCCCTGCCTGAATATCACTTTCGTGAGCGTGATGGGCAATATTTTCCTCGGGGTGGCCAGTACACCGGAGGCAATGGCCAATCCCGGGCGCTACATCGAACTGTTACTCGACAGTGTGGATAAACTGGAACATGCGTTGATTCCGGCGCGTGGGGCAGGCATGCGCACGGCGGCAAAAAAGGTTACGCCGAAGAAATCCGTCCGGAAAAAACCCGCAGCAAAAAAGACGGCTGTAAAGAAGACCGCTGCAAAAAGGACCGCTGCAAAGAAGGCAGCCACGAAAAAAAACCCGGCAAGAACAACGCGCAAGAAAGCGCCGGTGGCGAGGCGTGCGAAAGCCAGGGCGGTTCCGAAAAACCGGTCATCAGTTTCGTAAGCACTTCTGCTACACTCATGGCGACAAGTTGAACATGGCCAGCCAGTTGGCGGCCTCAATTGAAACTGGTATCCCATAATGAAAAAACTGAGTCTCATCGATAGCGCCTTCCTGATGCTGGAGAGCCGGGAAACACCCATGCACGTGGGTGGTTTCAATCTGTTCACCCTGCCGGAAGGGGCCAATGAGCAGGAGTTCCTGCACGGGCTGGCGGAAAATATGCGCACGGCAGATGAACTCCAGTCGCCCTTCGGTGAAAAGCTCAAGGTGGGGCGTCTCGGTATGCTGGGCCCGCTGTTCTGGGAGCCGGACAACTCGCTGGACCTCGAATACCATATCCGCCACTCGGCCCTGCCCAAGCCGGGACGGTTCCGGGAGTTGTTCGCCCTGGTCTCGCGCCTGCACGGCACCCTGCTGGATCGCAACCGCCCCCTGTGGGAGATGCACCTGATCGAGGGGCTGCAGGACCGCCAGTTTGCTGTGTATTCCAAGTTCCACCACGCGGCCATCGATGGCGTGCGCTCCATCCACCTGACCCAGAGCATGTACTCGGCGGACCCGAAAGAACGCATCCACCATTCACCTCTTTCCATGGCGGCCCGGGACCGTTACCTGGCAGCCATGGAGGTTGACTCCCCGACCGACGAGGAACTGCGCAACGTGACAGACCGCCTGAAGGCGGCCTTCGACAGCAGCAGTCACCTGTTGGGTGCCGTGCGGCGCTACGCGGGCGCCTGGACGGGCAATAGCCCGCTGGTAGTGCCCTGGCAGAACGTGCCCAAGTCCACTATCAACACCAGGGTCGACGGCGCGCGCCGGTTCGTCGCCCAATCCTGGCCTTTTGCCCGGATTCGCGCAGTGGGCAAGGCGCTCGATGGCACCTTCAACGACGCGGTGCTGGCGATGTGCGCAGGTGCCCTGCGTATCTTCCTGCTCAATCACGGCGAGCTGCCGCGCGAGTCACTCAAGTCCATGGTGCCGGTCTCCCTGCGTCGCCCCGGGGACATGGAATCTTCCAACGCCGTGGGCGCGATCAGCGCCGACCTGGCCACCAATATCAAGGACCCGATCAAGCGCTTCGCGGCGATAAAGGCATCGATGGAGGCGGGCAAGGCCATGTTCCAGGACATGTCCCCCAACGAGGCGTCACTGTTCCTGCAGCTGATCCAGCTGCCCGGCCTGCTGCTGATACCGCTGGGCCTGGGCAGTCGCTTCCCCCCCTACAGCACCGTCATTTCCAACGTACCCGGCCCGCGCCAGCCCATGTACTGGAACGGCGCGCGGCTGGAGGGGATCTACCCCGCGTCGATCGTCACCGAGGGCATCGCGCTCAACATCACTTTGGTCACCTACGATACCCAGGTGGACTTCGGCATCATGGCCTGTCGCCGGACCTTGCCGCAGGTGCAGCGGTTCATCGATTACCTGGAAGATGCGCTGGTTGAGCTTGAAGAAGCGGCGGGTATCAGTACACCCAGGGCCAGCACGGCGGCAAAGGCTAGAACAACAAAGAAAGCCAGAACAACAAAGGTGAAGACGCCGGCGAAGGCCGCGGCGGGTGTGGGCGGCAAGACCAAAGCCAAGACCAAGACCAAGGCCAAGACAAAGGCGAAGGCCAAGGCAAAGGTGAAGCCAAGGCCAAAGTAAAAGCCGAGAGTCCAGACCAAGACAAAGCCAAATCCAAAACAAAATCGCAGCCAGGCCGCGCTAAAGCCAGGACCAAGCAAAACCAAGCAAGTAAAAGCCATAGCCAAAGCTAAAGTCAAAGCAAAAGTCAAAGCGAAGGCAAAACCAAAGGCCAGGCCGAAATCAAAAGCAAAGGCAAAAGCCGGGCGCGCCCGAAAACCAGTGCCAGCCCGACCAAAAATGAGGGCGCTTAGTGCGACACTGGCGACCGGGCCCCGCCGGCGCGAGCGCCTGGCAAAACCGCTGGGGCGTTGACTGACTCGGGGGCTGCTAGCGCACGGGTTCCAGCGCGGCTGCGTCAGCCGGTTTCTTCCCGTCCAGCAGGGCCGCCGGCGCGACAAATACCGCGAGGCAAAGCACTAGTCCAATCACTGCCAGGTTGACCAGCAGACCGTAGTTGTCCTGCCCCACTACCAGTGCGGCGATAACGGGCCGCTGGCCAGCCCCATCTTTGAAGCGAAGCCGCCCAGCGCTGCGGTCTGGCCGGTCTGGTCGAAGTCCGAGCACATACCCAGCAGGTAGGAGATGATGAAAGACCAGGTGATCCCCACGCCGACATTGGCCAACCAGTACATGACCTGATCTCGCTGTAGTGGAGTATCCATGCCAAATATATATTACTATTTATACATATATATAATATATATATTCATAATATTAAATTAATATAAAATAATTTATATTATATACAATTATAATAAAAAAATTTTATATAATTTTTAATACTAATATAAATAAATAAATACTAATATATTACAATTATATTATAATAATAAAAAAATATAATAAATTCTATTTAATATAAATAATCAAATAATTTAAATAATAATTTAATAAAATTATTTATAAAATAATAAATTTATTTTTTGCACCGCCCTCTCAGCAGATCAGCCCACCATCTCGCAGTACATTCCTACAGCACATATGTCCTGTGTGTAACCCTCTCCACACATTAGCGCAAGCGCCTAATTTGCGGCTGGAAAAAGGCTAGCATCATTGCGTAGTCGAGGAAACCTGAGCCATATCTGGTTTCAAGCTGTGTCTCCAATCCAGTAGCGGCGCATGTTGACAATCCACATGTTCGCGGCGGCAGCACCCGGTAAACTGCAAAAGCAAAGCCCAGCAAAACTTTGACCAGTAATATGAGGGCATATAGCGCAAAAATTATTAATTAATCTTCCGGCTGCACGATGAACTGGCGATTGCCGTTGCCGTACCAGCTCTCGAATATGCCGGTGTCATAGCTCCAGTTGCTCTGCGCGAAGCCGCCGCTCGGCGCCGTCCTCGTCGGTCGAGGTTGCGGCCGTACAGCGTCGCCCGCCATGGCGTCCGATCGCCAGCGCTGACGCTCGCGTCCGTAGCAGGGTGAACGAATCGTAGGTTCTCGTTTTGACCAGCGACTGCCTGGTCGATGAAGTTCTCCGACTCGCTCTGGTAGTAGACGTCCACGGCGCTCGATCAGGTCCATGTCCGAGCCCACCTGCCACGTGTAGTCGAGATTCAGGAACTGAGCACGCTCTCCGGCGCGCCCGGCAGGGTCGAGCCCTTGCCGGCGCCACGACGCCGCCCGTCTGCGGGCTGATGAAATCCTTCTTCCAGCTCGGCGTTGACGATAGGTGTAGCCCGCCCGGTAGTGCAAGCTGTCGCCGAGGTAGCCATTCAGCTCCAGCTCGATACCCTTGCGTCGTCGCCTCGTCGCCGTTGGCGGCGAGGTAGAAGCCGTAGAACAGTCCGAGGTCGTATTGAGCTGCGGGTCCTGCCAGTCGACGTAGAACGCCGATCGCCGTGTACTGCCATGCAGTCGGTACTGCCCTTGACGCCGAGCTCGTAGTTCTTGCACCGAATCCGACTCGTAAGTGCGGATTCCCTCGGCGTTGGGTTCGCCGAACGGGTCGCCATTGTCGAGGCTGGGGACCGCCTTGGCCGCCGCCGCGGCGGTAACCTTCCGAGTAGGTGCAGTACGCCATGT
Organism: uncultured Gammaproteobacteria bacterium; assembly: GCA_963792815.1. Lineage (GTDB taxonomy): Bacteria > Pseudomonadota > Gammaproteobacteria > Pseudomonadales > Halieaceae > JARRPM01. The sequence continues at coordinate 20,431 of CAWBXR010000017.1, read as the reverse complement.
TGTTGGCGTTGAAGATCCACGAGGTGTTCAGCTTTCACCAGCACGTCGTCGTCCTGCGTCCGTGCGAGCTGCGGCGCGGCCGGCGAGGTCGAGCCTGGCGGCAGCGGGAAGCCGAGGATCGTGTCGTTGACGGTCTCGTTGTCGAACCAGCGCAGGCCGCCGGTGACCCGGAAGTTGTCGGTGAAGTGGTAGGTCAGCTCGCCGTACAGCGCGACTTCCTCGTAGCTGGCGTCGCGGCGGTACTCGAAGTCGCCGCTCGGTCAGGCCGTCGTAGAAGCGCGGCCAGAAGTTGCCACACACGGCCGACCGGTCGGCACGACAGCTCTCGTTGAACAGGTTCATGCCCGGGTTGTAGCTGAGCTGGTAAACGTGTTGTCCTGGTCCATGTAGAACACCCCGACCAGCCAGTCGATGCTGTTGACCGATTCATTGGAGACCAGCCGGAACTCCTGTACCTAGGTCTTCGTGTCGTAACCGCGCTCGGCGCGCTGGGCCGGTCGCGGCCAGCCGCCGTAGCCAAAGGAGTCGATCCAGTCGCGGCTGGCGGACGGGTCTTCCTCGCCGCCACTCACCCACAGGCCGCCGTTGTCGCTCTCGCCGCTGCCATCGGTTTTGAAGTAGGAGGTGTTGGAGGTGAGCGTTGCAAAGCCGAGGTCCCAGTCCACGTCGAGCGCGTACAGGTCGACCTTGCGCTTCGAGGGCTCCAGCAGCACCTGCCCGCTTTCATCATCGTCATACTCGAAATAGGTTCCGTCCTCGGGCTGGTTGTTGTTGCCCAGGGTCGTGGCGCGGCGCGAACCGATCTCGTCCTCCTGGTACTGGTAGCTGCCCAGCACACTTATATCATCTGTCGGGTCCCATTTCGCCGCCAGCCGCGCCAGATCGATTTTGACGTCGTCGGCGTCTTCCTTGTTCTTGAAACAGGCGCCGTTGTTCAGCACCTGGTCGTCGCTGGCCTCACGCGGGTCGACACAGTTGTCGCCGTCGGCAATCAGTGGCTCGCCATAGCTGTTCAGCTGGTAGGCGTTGACGTAGTCGATAACACCGTCGTTGTCGATGCGGTCGACAAAACCTCGCACGGCGAAGTTCTCACCGATCGGTATATTGACCATGACGTCGAGGTCGTAGTTGTCGCCGTCGGAACCGTCGGTCTGGCTGTAGTCGCCCTTGACATCACCCTCGAGCTTCTCCGTGTGGGGCTTGCTGGTGATGTAGCGCACGGTGCCGCCGAGCGAGCCCGACCCGTAGAGCGTGCCCTGGGGCCCCCGCAGCACCTCGACCCGCTCCAGGTCCTTGAGGACAAAGTTCGCGAACACCGGGGTATTGTCGACGTAGGTGGCCACCGTGGGCACTGCGTTTAGGGTGATGTCGCCGTTGAGGCCGTTATCGACGTTGATGCCGCGGATGATGATGCTGTTGACGGTGCCGGAATTGCGGTAGCCCCGATCCACCACGGAAACGCCCGACATCGCTCGCAACAGGTCTGACTGGTCCTTGATTTGCTGGTCCACCAGCTCCGAACCCTGCATCGCGGAGATGTTGTAGGGTATATCCTCGATGGCCATTCTGCGCGAGGTGGCGGTTACGATCACTTCCTCGAGCGTATTGGTCGGCTGGGCATGTGCGCCGTTGCCGTAGACCAGGAGTGTACTGCCGGCGGCGACGGCCGCGGACAGGGTTCTTTTCCTGAAAATCTTCGCTGCTTTCATTGTTTTCCCCTGGAGTTTAGCTGTATTTAAATGTTGTTATTGTTGCGGATATCCGCCTGAAGCTAGTTTCGCCACCAACTTATAAGAGTGCCGCCGCCAGACGTAGTGCCAGTTGCCCGCTCTCGATTAGTCCAGTTTCAGCTGTCTTTTGCGTCAGTGTTATTTGGCATGGCCAGACAGCCAAGCCCTTCGAGCGCATCGGAGCGGCGTTTTCCGGGCGCGTAGCAGGGAAACTCCAGCGTGCTGTCGCGAAAGCTTTTGAGCACCTGTCCCAAGCCCAGGGTTCCGCGCTTGCGCACCTTTTGCACCAGATCCATGTCGACTTCGACCGGTATGATCTCGGTGTCGGCACCTGCCTCGTGAATGACTGTTCCGTCGGGCCCGACCACGATAGAGCGGCCATTACCCAGAGTCCCTGCGACATTGATATTGAAGAAGTAGCACTGGTTCATCGTGGCGTTAGCGCGTGCAATGCAGAGCTCCAGGTCACGATCAATGGTATTGGTCATCGTCGGGCACAGGATCACCTCCGCCCCTAACCAGGTGAGCTGGCGTGTGGTCTCAGGAAACCACTGATCATAACAGATCGAAAGACCGAAACGACCAACGCCGGGCACGTCGAATACAGCGAAATCCGCACCCGGGCTCACACCTTTTTCATAGGGAAGAAAGGGAAACTGCTTGCGGTAACGCGTTACCACTTCGCCTTCGGGGTTTATCACAAGTGCCGTGTTGTAGATATTGTCGCCGGCTTTTTCATAGAGCGAGCCCGGTACCAGCCATACGGATTCTGCCCGGGCGAGGTCGCGGTAGAATGTCTCGGTCTTGCCCGGCAGGCGCTCGGCGCTGCCGGTGCCAGGGCCGAAGCTGGCCAGTTCACCGACCACGATCATGTCGACCCAGGGAAAGCCCCGTTTTATCTTTTCAACCTGTGACTGGATCAGGTAGCGGTTATCCTGCTCGGATACCGCGAGCTGCAGGCCGGCTATGGCAAAGTGATTCATGCGCGCCCCTCAGAGCATGGCCTTTGAGTACTTATAATTGTCGATCTGGTTTTTACTGTAGTTAATCGGTTCGGGCGCAGATAGAGCCAGTTGGATGCCGCGTGTTAGTCCAGATCGTTTGCCGCCGCTGCGGGCGCTTGACTGCGCAGATGGGCGCGTTCGATGAGGCGTCCCTCCTCGTCAAACAGCTTGATGGTCTCGCCGTCCATTACCACGTCGTATTCAAAGGCTTCTCCCCACGCCCAGCGAGACCACTGGCGGCACCACTTGCCTTCAGTTATCCACCAGCGGCCCGTATCACAATCCTCGTTGGCATAGCCTGCCCTGCCGATCATTGAGCCGTCTGAGTGAAGTTCGATTGTGCAGGGGTCGCCATAGGCTACCAGGGAGACCATGGTGCTGTCGGCGATCACCTCGCGCAGGGCCGCCCCGGTAACGTGGGTGCCCTGTGACCTCGCGAAATTCTCCGTCTTGTTTTCAGTCAAATCGTAAAACAGGTCGCGCAGCTGCAGTACTCCCTCGCGGATGCGGTCATGTGGAATGCTGGTAATACCCATGCGAAAACAGTTTTCGGGGACATTGGAGGTGGCGTAGTAATCGGTGATTGGCTCGATCAGCACGCCGCGCCGGGCCGCTTCCGCGACGACAAAGTCTACATCCAGGTCGCTGGGACCCCTGACCCAGAACGCTGAACCCCCCTGGGCCGGGGCCATGATCACATGGTGTAGAAGGTAGTAGTTGAGGGCCCTGCGCAGTGCTATCCAGCGCTCCCGGAAAGTCTCATGCAGATGCATCAGGAAGGTGTCGTAGTGACCCAGCGCCAGGAAATAGGCTGCGGTGCGCTGATTGTTCAGTGGTGGGTGGCGGACCGTCAGGCGCCGCAGGTAACGCGCCGCTTCTATGACCTCCGGCGGCGCCACGAGGAACCCCAGGCGCAAGCCGGGTGACAGCACCTTGGACAAGCAGGACATGTAGATCACCCGGCCCGCCGAGTCGATACTCTTGAGTGCCGGGTGCGGGTTGCCCAGGTAGTTGCTCTCCGAATCGAAGTCATCCTCGATGACCAGCATGTCATTGCTTGCGGCCTTGGCCAGCAGAGCCCTGCGACGCTCGATTGACATGGTGACCGCGGTTGGCGCCTGGTGGCTCGGCGTGACGTAGACGAGTTGGCACTGGTCGAGCCGGCCGTCGACGATCAGGCCCTCGCTGTCCATGGGCTGGTAGACCAGCGGCGCACCCCGGCGCTCCAGCAGGCGCCGCATCCCGGGATAGCCCGGCTCCTCGATGGCAACCGGAACCGTGGAGTCAACCAGCAACTCGACGATCAGGTGCAGTGCCTGCTGGGTGCCCACGGTAATGAGAATTTCTGCGGGTGTCGCCTGGATGCCCCTGCGCGGGAGAATTTTCTTGCGGATCTCATCGATAAGCATGGGGTCGTCGACATCACCGGTCTCGCCGGCCCACTCGTTGATATCGCGTATGCCCAGCGCCAGGCGGTTGGCTTCGCGCCATTCCTTTACCGGGTACAGCGACTGGTCAAACTGACCCTCGATGAAAGGGTAGGGGTACTGCTGCCAGTTCGGCGGGCAACTGAATTCCCGCTCCGCCGGCAGGCTGGTTTTCAGGCGTGAACGCCAGAAGGGGTTCTCGGGGCGGGGCCCGGCGGCGGGGCGCTCGAAGCCGACCCTGCGCTCGAGGATTTTGTCATTGACGTAAATACCACTGCGTTCCCGGGATATCAGGTAGCCCTCGTCGATCAGCTGCTGGTATGCCAATACCACCGTGTTGCGGGCGACCTGCAACTGGTCCGCGAGCTTGCGCGAGGAGGGTAGGCGGCGCCCGACACTGAAGGTTTCGTTGAGGATGGCCTCTACCAGCTTCTGGCGAATCTGGCCCTGCAGGTTAAGCCCACTGTCCGGGTCGAGGTAGATAATTGCTTTGGTCATGTACCGCTCATTCTACGATGAATGGGCGACATTGGAAGCCTGCCAGGGACTCTCAGTGAATGCCTCCTTCAGCAACTGAAAGGACCGCTTGCGGTCCTCGAAGTAGTAGATGTTGGTCACCGCCATGATTTCGTCGGCGTCGTGCAGGGCAGCAAGAGCCTCAACCTGCTGTCTTACCTGCTGTGGCGTGCCCGCCGCCCGGCTGTCTCTGCGGCTGGCGATAAATGCCTGCTCCCGGGGGCCGATGGGATAGGACAGGGCCTGCTGTGGCGTCAGGGATGTGCCGTTGGACTGCCCCGAGAAAAACCGGAACAGGTTCAGGTCGAAGGTCAGTTGCAGGGCCTGGGCCTGCTCCTGGGTGTCGGCGCAGAACACGCTGATGGTCAGGATGGCGTAGGGCTCTGCCTGCAAGGCGCTGGGCTGGAAGCGGGACTTGTACAGCTCGATCAGGCGCGGGTCCGCCTGGGGGTTGATGAACAGGCCCAGGTTGTAGGGCAGGCCGCGCTGTGCTGCGAGCACTGCACTGTCGGGGCTGGAGCCCAGCATCCACAGTGGAATGTGTTCCGGTGCTTTCGGGCTCACCACCGGGCTGGTGTGCTCGCTCCACAGGTAGTCGCTGAGTTTGGCTACAAGCTCCGGGAAGCGTTCGAATTTGGGCCGCCCGTCGGTGGCCAGGGCCACGGCTGTGGACATATCGGCGCCTGGGGCTCGGCCGACACCGAGGTCGAGGCGACCCGGGTACAGGTTGGCGAGCAGGGAAAAGACTTCCGCCACCTTGTAGGCGCTGTAGTGGGGCAGCATGACGCCGCCGGAGCCGATGCGTATGGATTCGGTCGCGGCGCCGATGGCGGCCAGCAGCACTTCCGGCGCACTGCCAGCGACCGCCGGAAAGGCGTGATGCTCCGATACCCAGAAGCGTTCGTAGCCCAGGGCCTCGCACCACTTTGCCATCTCTATGGTTTCATGCAGGGCGGTGGACGCCTGCTCTGCGGAACGGGCCAGGGACTGGTCCAGTACGGATAGTTTCATGGTTGGGAACGGACAGGCTGTATTGGGGTGTCAGGAGTATAACTGATCACGCGGTGGTGCAGGGCAGGCACGGGCTCCCATCGGGGAACTCGTGCCCGAGGGGATGTCTAGAACTTGCGGAACATGGCAAACATCACAATGCCGACTTCGGTATCGTAAAAATCGATATCGTTGTCTTCCTCGTAATAGCCAGCGGTAGTATTGAAAGACCAGTTTTTCCAGCCGAAGGGTTCGTTGTAGAACACGGTGCCGCTGATGCCGTAGCTGTTCGAGCTGTCTTCCTTGCCATAGATCGGGTTAGCTTCCTTGAAGTCGTAATCGCCGTAGGTTGCGTTGAGCACGTAGCGCCAGCGACTGTCGGGCTTGTAAATATAGTTCAGGGAAACGACGCCGCCATCGTTGGCCATGGCCTCGCCGTCCAGGTCCCTGTCCACGTACGCTATGGACGGGGTCACAACGTGGCGATTGTCATCCGAGGCAAACTCGTAGGACATGGTGTAGCGATCGACATCCCCGTTGCGGTCCAGCAGTTTGCGCTGGGCCTGGCTCAGCGCCAGGCTGTAGCCGCTGCGCTCCTTGTCGATATCGACCTCGGAGGTGGAGTACTTCAGCTCCAGCCCGCTGCGCATGATCTGCTGCCAGTACAGGTTGAAGCCCTTGGCTGTGCGGTCGGTATCCTTGCGCCTGGCATCGGTGAGGTAGGGGTCGCTCCAGACCTGGGTGTCGATGGAGGTGTTTGTTACGGCGGCGCCGATATTACCCGCCCTGCCGATATCCTGGCGAATACCCAACAGGGTGTTCATTTCCATGGACAGGTAGTTTTCCAGCAGGTTACCAAAATGTAACTGGGTGCGGGTGCTGGCAAAGGTATAGGAGAGCTCGAAGTTAACGGCGGGGATGGCGCCGCCCTCACTGCTGTTGGGTGAGTCGGCGAGGTTGTCGATCGTCTTGTCGCCAACGTCTACCTTGCCGTTCACGATGCTGGCCAGCATGTTCGACTTCACTGACACACCGCCGACACCAAGGTTGACGTAACCGCTGAAGCCGCTTTTTTCGGGAATGATCACCGCCGCCTGGGTGGCAGTGACGAACGCGCAGCCCAGGGCGAGCGCGATGCCCGATGCCATGGCTTTGCGGGTTGAAAGCAGTCTGGTTTTCATGAGGTGTCCCCTGTCAGGATGCATACAGTAGAATTAGCCGAATTTGGTATTGTTGGTCTTGATGGCACATTTTACCCCGTAACAACTTGGCCAGGTGGTTAATCCGGGATGGATTGGTAATATTTACCAAACGGTACAAGCTCGATGTGTGTCAACGCGGTATCTGCGTGCCGCGCGGAGTTTACCCGATCGCCGCGATTGAATGAAATGGAGCGACTTATCATTATGGTGTGGATTGCAGGGCAACAGGGAAAGGGCGGGGGGGAGGGCGCCTGATGGACCCCCGGCTGGAAACACTCCTTTTGTGGGGCAGTGGCCTCTCCCTGTTGGCCCTGGCAGCGACGATTGTCGGTGTACCGTGGGTGGTTGCGCGCCTGCCCAGTGACTACTTCAACCAGTCGCACCGGGCGGTTTGGCGTTTCCTCGGGGATGAGCCCTGGTTCGCGCTGGTGCTGGGCGGCTTGAAGAACCTGCTCGGAGCCGTACTGGTACTGCTGGGGGTGATTATGCTGGTGACGCCGGGGCAGGGCCTGCTCACCCTGCTGGTGGGGCTGCTGCTGATGAACTTTCCCGGCAAATACCGGCTGGAGCGCTGGTTGGTGGGGCGTCCCGGTGTGCTGGGGGCCCTGAACTGGCTGCGCCGCCGGGGCGGGCACCAGCCCTTTGAGCCGCCGGCGTACTAATCCTGTCACCGGGGGCTTATAATTGGCTCATAGCGGAATAACGCGGGTGGCTTGTGGCCGAATTAATTCGGCCAAAACCACCGGCCGCACGCATTTCATTGAGGAATTAACCCCATGCTCGGAAAAATGGTTTCACTAGGTTTCGACCTCGCCACCTTGCCTGCCCGCATGACGCTCAAGGGCGCCAAAGCCATGGTTGCCGTACCGGGGGATATCGACCACTTCCTGCGGGAGATCCGCCAGGCCTCCGATGAGGTCGCCCGGGAGATCCAGCTGTTGCTGGACAGTGTCGACGCCGAAATGAGCCAGAAGGCGGCCCACCTGAGCCCGGTTCAGAAGCAGCAGGCGGCGGAGCTGGCGCTCGGCGCCGCCGAGCAACACCTCAGTATGGCGGCAGTAAATATGTTGCGGGCACTTTGGCTTACACTGGACTCCAGCCGCGGTCTGGAGAATCGCAGCAGTGGTGTCATTATCGAGCACGAGCCCCAGGATAAAGCCCATGTTGACGTCTGAAAATGCGGTATTGGTAGTGGTGGATGTACAGGGCAAGCTGGCCCAGCTCATGGCCGACAAGGAAACCGTGTTTGCCAACATCCAACGCATGGTGCGGGGTGCCCAGGCGCTGTCCGTGCCGATCCTCTGGGCGGAACAGATGCCGGATAAACTCGGCCCCACCATTGCGGAGATAGCCGGGCTGATGGGCGATACCAAACCCATCGCCAAGACCAGCTTCAGCTGCGCCGGCAGTCCTCGCTTCGTGGCCGCTTTGGAAGAACTGGATCGCAAACAGGTGCTGGTCACCGGCATGGAAGCCCATGTCTGCGTCTACCAGACAGCGGTTGACCTGGCCCGGGCGGGCTATAGCGTGGAGGTGGTGGAGGACGCCATTGCCGCGCGGATCCCCAGCAACAGGTCGGTGGGGGTACGCAAGATGACCGCCCTTGGGGTGGGCCTTACCAGCACCGAAATGGCCCTGTTCGAACTCATGGGCGACGCCGACCACCCGGCTTTCAGGAGGGTCCAGGCTATTATCAAGTAGGCACGTGCCGGCTTAGCCTGGCGCCAGCATTGCCTGCAACCGGTCGAGAATACCCAGGCCTGCCGAATCCGCGGGCAGCCTCGCCAGCACAAAGCGGTCTGGCCGGACCAGGGTGATCCCGGCCCCGTCAGTTGCGATAAACTCCTCCAGCGTGTCGTCGCTATCACAGCTCGCCGTGTGCAGCGTCGGCGCGAGTGAGCGCCACAGGGGATGCGCTGCCAGCTCCGGCGGGAGCGCCGTACCGGTGTGCACCAGAGCGCAGAACCCTTTTCCCAGCACGTCATCCAGCAGCACCTCGCGCGCGCCGTCCTGAACCCGCGGCTGGGGTAACATCCGGCCGCCACAACCGTCGTTTATAAACCAACCCGCGGGCAATCGCACGTCGCTCAGCGGTGCGATGGCGTCGGCGCCGAAAGCCTTTGCCGCCGCCGGGTCCTTGTTGAGCTCGGCGAACATCGCGTCGCGCCCGGCCGCTATCGCCGGGTCCGTGGGCTGGATCTGGTCTCCCAGCGCAACCGCGAGCTCAACCATGGCCCTGGCCGCCTCCCTGCGTTCCAGGTCATAGGTCGACAGTAAACTCATGGGCAGTGAGCCCTCGACGACCCGGGCCAGTTTCCAGCTCAGGTTGCGCACATCCCGAACCCCCGCGTTCAGACCCTGGCCGGCAAAGGGGGGCGTCATGTGGGCGGCGTCACCGGCCAGGAACACACGCCCGTCACTGAACCGCTCGGCCACCACCGCGCTGAAGCTGTATACGCACTTGCGGTAGACATCGACCTTGCCGGGGTCGGTATGCTCCGCCAGCAGTTGCCTGATGCGCCGGTCATCCAGCATATCTTTACTGTCCTCGTCGCCCACCAGCATCCATTCCCAACGGCGTTCGGCGCCGGGCCGGATGATGGTCATGGCAGGGCGTTGCGGGTCGCAGTAAAAACGGCAGGCGGGCTCTTCACCCAGGTGGGTGTCCACGGTGTCCACCACCAACCAGCGCTGGGGCAGGCGGTCGCCCGCCATGGCGATACCCAGGTGTTGTCTCACGCTGGAGCGGCCGCCGTCGCACCCCACCATGAAGCCGGCGCGCAAGGCCAGTGTATTGCCGACGCTGTCGCGCAGCTGTGCGGTCACGCCGTCGCTGTCCTGCGCAAAGCTCACCAGCTCGGTGCTGTGCGCCACGGTGACGCAGGGAAAGCGCGCCAGGCCATCCAGCAATTGGCGCTCCAGGGTCGGCTGGTCAAAGCTGTTCTGCAGGCAGAATCCGTAGGGGCGTGCGGTCAGGTCAGTGCTGAACAGCTGAACGCCCTCGCCGTTGATGTAATCGGCAACAAAACCCTGGTGGATATCCTCCACTACCGTATCGGCCAGGCCCACCGCCTGCAAAGTGCGCAGGGACTCGCCGTCCAGTGCCACGGCCCGCGGCTCCGGCACACAGCCCGGGTTGCGTTCTACCAGTACCGTCGCCACGCCCTCGCATCCCAGCAGGTTGGCCAGGGTCAGGCCGACCGGGCCCGCGCCGACGATCAGTACACTGGATTCAGCCGGGATGTTCACGACGCGGCCTGGGGCACAATCCGGTTGTGCTGCACGCCGAGGTCGATCTGGCCGTCTTGGGTTTTTGCCCAGGCCTGCATCTCATCACCATCCTTCAGGTAGTCCGGGTCTTTGAGCGCATTTGATATAAACAGCTTCCAGCGTTTGGCGTCCGGCAGCAGCCGCGCTATCACCATTTTCAGGCCACCGGGTGCCTTTACCGCGGTGCCTCCCGGGGTCCCGGTGACAATGAGGTCGCCCGGACCCATGTCCTGCAAGCCGGACAACTCAGTCAGGGTTTCTGCCGGTTTGTAGGAGAGGTCTGCGGCAAAGCCCTGCTGCCTGGTGGCGCCGTTCACCAGCAGGCAAGCTCGATTTCGTCCAGTCGCGCCAGGTCCGCCGCATCCACCAGGGTGAGCCACGGACCGGTGGGGCCGAAGGTGCGATAGCTCTTGCCCTTGTAAAACTGGGTTTGCGGCAGCTGTACATCCCGGGCGGACACGTCGTTGTGCAGCACCAGGGCGCCCACGTAGTCTGCGAGGTTGTCCCGGGTGACGGTGACCGGTGCGGTGACGGCCCGGCGCAGCACCAGGCCGATCTCCACTTCGTAATCCAGCAGACGCACGTGGGGCGGGCGCACCACGTCGGTATCGGCCGGGGCCATGCAGGACGAGGCCTTGCGGAAAAACGTATTGAAGGGCAGCCGGCCGGAGGGAATGCCTATTTCGCGCAGGTGCGAGGCGTAGTTGAGGCCCTGGCAGATCAGTTGGCGATCGGCTGTCACCGGGCACAGCAACTCAAGCCCGGCGAGCGCCCTGTCCGGTGCAGGGTTGGCAGCGGCGGCGCGGGCGATCTCGATGCCGCCGTCCATCAGCTGGGCAGTGCTGCTGGCATCCAGCCCCAGGGTCTGGACCTGGTCGCCCACCACCAGGCCCCAGCGGGGTGTGCCGCCATCATTGAATCGAACGATATTTATAGCCATGTGGCTGTCTCCGAGGTGTGATTGTCAGTTGGGTCCGGGTCTTTGGTACTTTCATCAGTCGGGCCGGCATCAGTCGGGCAGGCTTTTGCTGCGCAGGGCCCTGCCCATCAGGCGCAATTCCGTCAAGCCAAAACCCGAATCCGTCAGCAGGTTGCGCAGCAGTTTTCCCAGTTCGCGCCAGCCCAGTCGTGGCCGCAGGAAGGCCTGTGGTACTGGCGGCCCCCACTGGGCCAGGCCCGCGGTCGACATGGCGTGATAGCGGGTGGGGCGCTCGGCATCGAACAGGTCGCCGTCGGCAAAGTGTTCGAACTTGCGACCGTCGGGTCCGAACCAGTAGTCGAAGATCTGGCTGCCGAGAATATGCCGGCCGATACCCCAGGCGCGACTGAAGCCCGCCTCCTGCAGCATCTGTCCCCCCATGCCGACCTCGTCGAGGTCCGGGACCTCAAAAGCCGCATGCTCGAAATCCAGGACAGGTAGCCTGGCCACGACGAAGGTGTGGTGGTCCACCGGCTCGTCGCCGCGGTCGCAGCGCATGAAGGCTACCGCCGGCCGGCCGTCGGGCAGCGCCTGTACGTCCGAGGGAATCAGCCCCAGGGTGTCGATATAGAATCGCGCCGTGGTCTCCCAGCGGGGGGTACCCAGTACCATATGGCCCAGCCGCAGGACCCGGGAAGGAACACGCGCATGGCGCAGTGGCGAGTTGGTGCGAGGTCGGTCCGCTCCGCGGTTAGCCGGCGGCGCCGCCTCGCAGGTCGGGACTGTCTTCCAGTCCTCAAAACAGGCAACCCGCACCTGCAGGCCATTGGGATCAGTCAGCAGCACACCCGCCGGGTTGCCGGGCAGGTCCTGTGGCCAGGGTGATTGCAGGCCGGCCCTGCTCGCGAGCTGGTCCAGCTCCTGCAGGGTGCGCACGGCAAAGGTGGGGCCGATGAATGTCGCCACCGCCGCCGGGCGGTAAATTACCGCCACGGGCGCACCGGCCTCCGCCGCAAACAGCAGGCTGTCGCCCGGGCCGCCGCTGCACTGCAGGCCGAAGGTCGTGAAGAACTCCCTGGCGCGCTCGGGCTCCGGCCCGGCGAATTCCAGCAGGGCCAGGTCGTGTGCCTTTACCCAGGGGTTTTGTGCGCGCGGCAGGGGCTGGTAGGGGACCCCGGAATCGGGGTGGGCAGCTGGGTTGGCCATTGGCGCAACTCCTTAAACTTGTAGAATGACGAAATAAAATAGTTTTAAAATTGTCATATTGCAAGTATTATTTTCAACACTGATTATTTGCCGGACCCCAGCCAATGCCAGAGACAGCCTCAGTCACTACCCGCCGCCGGCAGCAACGCTCGCTCGATACTCGCAGTGTGCTGCTGAGCACCGCTATTGTCGCCTTCAGTGAGAAAGGCTTCGAGGGTGTCTCGGTGCGCCAGCTCGAGGAGGCGGCCGGCGTCAAGCGCGGCCTGGTGGCCTATCACTTCAGCGACAAGGAACAGCTCTGGCGGGCCGCGGTAGAGCAGTTGTTCGCGGCGCTGCGGGACGACTTCATCGGCCGGGTAGCCGCCCTGGGGGACGTTGCTCCGGCAGAGGCTGCGCGCGCCATGGTGAGGGCGTTTGTGCGCTACAGTGCCGCGCACCCGCAGCTGAACCGGCTGATGATGCAGGAGTGCACGGGTGACTCCTGGCGGGTGGCCTGCCTGGTCGACGACTACATCCGGCCTATGCTGGACGGATTAACGGATACCTTACCCGCGGCAGCGGCGTTGTTGTGGGGCGAGCGGGACGCCCACCGCTATTACCTTTTTATAGGGGCCGGCGCCTTTGTATTCAGCGCCGAGCAGGAGTGCCGGCAACTGTTCGGTGTCAACCCGCGCAGCGACGAGTTTGTCGAACGCCACGCCGAGATGGTCGCGAATCTGCTGATCGGCACGGCTACGCCAGGCGCAGGGCAAACGGGGTCGGGTCCTCGCTGACCGGAATCGTATTGGCGATACCGCGCATCACATTCAGTAGCGCCGGAATATGGTGGGCGATAACGGGGATACCCGAAGTCAGCACGGCGGCGGAAAGATCCCGCTGGGGATCGGCCCAGGCGAACTTGTTGATCAGCCCCACGTGGCCGAAGGCCTCGCGGGTATTGGGACCCCAAACGCCGAAGGGCTCGTCGCCCAGCATCAGGCCGGCGCTGAAGCGCATGGGGATAAACAGGGTCCGGTCCAGGGTGCGGGTGCCGAATTCCTGCACCGCGCGGGCCACCGTCAGTTCCGAGCAAATGCGCCGCCGGCCCCATTTGCCGCCGTTAAGCATCATCTGGAAGAAACGGGAGGTTTCCTCGGCAGTACCCGCCAGGTTGCCCGCCGGGATAATGGCGTCCTGGAAACGGGGATCGTTGCAGACCTGTTCCAGTGAGACGATGTCGGTGCCCAGGGCGCGTTTGATAAAGGCGCCCATCAGCGGCCCCGGCCTCGGGCCGGTGGCGTAGGTGGCGGCCAGGTCATCCAGGTACTGGGGCTCGATACCGTAGCTGAAATACTTCATGCCCATCGGCTCGCGAATTTTCTTCGCGATGTAAGCGTTGATATTTTCCCCGGTGACCTTGCGGATGACCCGTTCCAGCACGAAGCCCCCGGTGATAGCGTGGTAGGCCAGCTTGGAGCCATCGGTGACGATGGGCTCCGCGTCGCACAGCAGTTCCCAGGTCTGGTCCTCGTCCCACAGCACTTCGATGTCCACATCCTTTGGCAGGCCCGGGATACCCCCGCGGTGAGCCAGGATCTGGTGAATGGTGATGTTGTCCTTGCCCTTGCGGGCGAACTCGGGAGCATAGAACGCCACCGGGTCCGAGACATTGATCAGCCCGTCTTCCTGCAGCATGTGCATCAGCAGCGCGGTGATGCCCTTGGAGGTCGAGTACAGGCACATGGGCGTATCGGGTTTGGCGACCACTTTTTCGCTGTCGGGCCCGTCGGCGGGGCCGTTGCCGCGCACGTGGCCAATGGAGCGCGATAGCAGAACCTTGCCCTGGTGGCGCACACAGGCTGTGATGGCGGGGTGAACCCCGGTCCGGTAGACCTTGATAATGTTGTCCCAGATCCGGTCGACATCGGAGTGCAACAGGCCGACCTCACGGGGATCTGTTTCCTGTTTCGTGTCGATGTTGATGACCGAATCGAGATCCCGTGGAATTTCACTGAGGTGGAAGACATGTTTGCGCAGGAGTTTCATTATCGTTCTCTCTCTGGTTTTAATAACATTCAAGAAAGTGTCATGGTAGGGGCAACGAAGGGGCTGTGCAACGCAAAAGCACTGTTTGCAACGCCCCGGGTGGTGATCAGGGACTGGTCGCGGTAACCAGCCAGACCGATGCCGGCAGGTCCAGCGCACCGTCTTTGAAATACGGGTCCAGGGCCGACTCCATGGCGGGGAATACCTTGTCCAGCATTGCCTGCGGCTGGTCCGCCAGCAGCCTGCTGACCGGCCCGATGCGGGCGAGTTCGCGCACTGCCTCGGGCAGCCCCGCCGCCTCGCTGATGCGCAAGGTGGTAGAAAAGGGATGCAGGGCCACGTTGCTGAAGCCCGCTGATTCAAGGATGGATGTCACCCGGGCAGGGTCTGCGAAGGCGAAAGGCCCCGGCGCATTTGGCGGCGGGGGTTCCGGCGGCGGCAGATGCTGCAATGCGGCCTTCAGCGGAATTCGCACCCAGTCATTGTCTTTAACGGCCTGCCAGCAGCAGAATGCGAGCTTGCCGAGCAGCGCGCCGCGCATATTGGTGAACGCCGCTACCGGGTCATCGAAGAACATAACCCCGAAGCGTGAAAACAGCAGGTCGAAGCTGCCCGGGGGGAATGCATGGGAGGAGGCGTCGGCCCGCAGGAACTCCAGGCTTGCCCGCCCGGCTGCAGGCGTTTCCGCCTTGCGCCGCGCCACCTCCAGCATGGGCTCGGAGATGTCCACCCCCAGCACCCGCGCGCTTTCACCCAGCCGTTGTGCCAGCATCAGGCTCTGGCTGCCGCCGCCACAACCCACATCCAGCGCACTGGTGCAGCCTTCCAGCGGGGCATGGTCCAGCAGTGCCTGGCTGATGGGCCCGAGCAGGCGTGCCATCGTGTCATCGTCCTGGGCCCAGCGTTTACCTGCCTCGCCGTTCCAGTACTCTATCTGTTCAGAATTGGCCATTATCGTGTTCTCCTGCGGTGCTCCCTGCAGTATCGGTTATCGGGTGGGGTGCTAGAATTGATCAGTATCATGTCATTTGCGGTCAGACATGGACCACAATGACCGCTATGATGGGTCACTTTCACCAGAAGGGGTTTTATATGGGTTTTTCATCCTGGCACCACTTGGTTGTCGCACTGTTTTTATCTGTCCCGCTGGCGGTTCTGGCGCAGGACACTGCCCAGCCATTACAGAGCGATTGGATGCAGTTAGTCAAGGGCTATCGCGACAAGGCGACCGGTGTGGAAATGAAGGAAGTGGAGAGCGGGGCGACTGCCGATAGCCGCACCATTACCCTGTCAATCCCGAAATCCTCGATCAACAGTCCCGGCGACATTGAGGAAGTGGTTGTCTATGGCAAGCGGCCGGATAAACCCGAGCCCCTGGACATCAGCTATGAGTGGCTGGACGACTACGACAACGATAATTACGGTCTGGTCATCCGCCTGGGCAAGGACTCCAACTGGCCAATCCGGCTGTATATTGATTCCTCTCCGGGATACATCGGCAACTGATTGTGCCTGCCCCGTCTCCCGGCCTCCGGGAAAGCCAGAATATAAGAACAGGAGACAGCCCGTGCGCTTCATTACCGGAGTATCCAGACTTATCCCAGTGGCGGTCGCCACGCTGCTTGCAGCCGGCAGCCTGGTGGTTTCAGCCCAGCCTGCCCCACCGCCGCCACCGAATCCCTACCAGGTAGAGCGCAGCTGGCCTCCCTATTTTCTTGAACACCAGAAGTTGTTCACCGAGAAAGCCGGTACCTACAAGGCCGGTAAATATCCGGTATGGACAGTGCATGTGCCCGGTGGGTGGATTGGCAACAGCACGATAATAGAGGGCGATGACGGACTGATCGTCTATGACACCAGTGTCAACGTCGAGGCAGGGGCCTTCATTGCCAGGGAGATCCGCAAGATCTCCGACAAGCCCATCAAGGCGATTTTCTACTCCCATCACCACACCGACCACTACAACGGCACCTCGGCACTGGTTACACCCGAGCAGGTGGCCGACGGCAGCGTGAAAATATATGCCTGGGATAATTTCGAGGAAGAGGTGGCGAATGAATTTGGCGCCATCATGCCGCGCCAGCTGATGGGGGTTTTCTATTATGGGCCCGACCTGTTGCCGCCGGAGGAGAAGCACTACCACGGCTGCTGCGCCCCGCGGGTACTGGGTGGGCAGTCGGGTTACATTCCTCCCACGGACACTTTCAGCGAGGATGCCGAGCTGACGATTGCCGGGGTGCGCATCCAGGTGTTTTACACCGGTGGCGAGGCGATTTCGGAATTCGGCCTGTACCTGCCGGACTTCGATATGGTGCTGATCGCCGACGAATTTTTCTACGCGCTGGCAAACGTGCACTCGATCCGGGGCTCCAAGCCGCGGCTGCCGGAAAACTACATGAAGGCGCTGGATACGGTGCGCGAGATCAAACCCGAGTGGCTGCTGGGCTCTCACATCATGCCGATCCAGGGGCGGGAGGATATCCAGCGCTATGTCACCACCAGTCACGACGCCATTCAGTACCTGTGGGACCAGGGCATTCGCTACATCAACAAGGGCTACACCCCGGCCGAGCTGCAAAATCAGTTCAGGGAATTGCCACCGTATCTCGATATCGCCCCCTATACCCGGCCCATGTACGGTACGCCCTGGATCATCGCGCCGGAGCTGTATACTGGCTGGGTAAGCTGGTTCGGCGGGGACGCCACCGACCTGTCGCCCACGGAGCCTGTGAGCAAGGCTCGCCGCTACGTCGGAGCTGATGGGCGGACGTGACAAGGTCCTGGCGACCGCAAAGCAGGCCTTTGCCGACGGCGACGGCCAGTTCGCCGCGGAGCTGACCCAGCTGTTGGTGCGCATTGACCACAACGACTGGGACGCCCGCCACCTGAAGGCCGCGAGCCTGCGCCAGCGCGGTTACCAGGAGATCAACACCATCGCCCGGGCCTGGTACCTCAACGGCGCCAACGAGCTGGACGGCAAGGTCAACCCGGCGGGCCTGATGAAGCTGGGTATGCAGTCGTTCCAGGCCAGGCTCAGCGGCGGCGAGTTGCTGGAAAGCTGGCGTTACCAGGTGGACCCCGACAAGGCCGGTGACAGCCGGGTGGTGCTGGGTTTCGAGTTTACCGATTCCGGCGACAGTTATGCGGTGGAGTTGCGCAACAGCATCCTCGAGATAAGCCCCGGGCCGCTGCCCGCCGATATGCCTGCCGTACGCCTTACGGCTCAGCAGTTGCGGGATGTGCTGGCGGGCAAGCCGGCGCCGGAGGGTGCCGGAAACACGAAGGCCCTGGCAGACATGATCGCCTATCTCGACCGGGAGAATCAGGGCTTTTATATGCATGTACGCTAGGGCGAATCGAATGGGTAAGGCAAAAGGAGATCGATCATGCTGAAAGTTTTGACCGGGCGGGTTTTGGAATTGCTTGCGATTGTGGCGGCTGTTGCCAGCCTGAGTATTCCCGTCAGGGCGGCGGATACCGTCGAGGACTATATCCGGGAATATCCCAACCAGCAGCAGACCCGGATGATGAATGCCTGGCTCAAGAGCAACAAGCCGGGCACCTTCTATTTTACCGGGCTGGTGGACCCGACAGAGACCACCGTGGTGACGCCGCAGGCAACGGTAGACTACGGCTACAACTGGTTCAGCCTGACCAACGGCCCCGCCATTATCAACACGCCGCACTACGACCGATTTTTCTCGGTCTCCATTTTCGACATGAACCACAATATCCCTGCGGTGATCGTCAACCCGGAGAAGCCGATCGTGATAATGCGCCCGGGCCAGGCTGTCCCTGAGGGCGACTTCACGGTAGTTGAACTCGAGACCGACCAGGGCCTGGCGTTCACCCGCATGGTGGTGGTCGACAACATGGATGAAGTGCGCGAACTCAGTAAATCGATCACCATGACCGGTGGCGACGGTGACATGAACCGTGCGGTTGCGACATTCTCACCGGAGGTCGAGCAAGGCCGCCCTGGCCGAGATTCAGCGGACCGATGTGGCAATGAACCCGGACGTGGCCTTTGGTAAAAAGTCCGGGGATGTCGACCCGCTGGTACTGGCGCGCGCGGTTAACCTCGGCCAGCTGGGAACGCCCACGGATTCGGTGCGTTACAAGGTGATTTTTACGGATGACAGCGGCGCGCCGTTCAGTGGCGAGGACAGTTATCTGCTGACCGTCCCCGCCGGTATTGTTCACGATGACGGTTATTATTCGATCACCGTTTATGGCACTGACAACAAGGGACTTATTCCCAATCCCCAGGGGCGGTATGACCGCACCACCTATTCCTCCAGCGCCAATGCCGACGGTACTTATACCGTGTCGCTCAACCCGGCGGGTGAGGGCATAAATGCCATTCCCACCGGCAAAAATTTTTATGCGGTTTTCCGCGCCTACGTACCGGTGAAGGGCGCTGACCTGACAGTGGCCGTAAAGCGCCTGCCTGCCCAGGGCACAAACAACCAGGAGTGAAATCATAATGCCGGATACTCACGCACACCGAAAAGAGCTCTGCTTCTGGGGTTGGGGCTATGCCGATGCCGGCCTTACGCCGGCGGAGCTCTCGCATGTAAAGAAGCTGGCGACCCAACTCGGTGCCGGCGTGGCCCCCGGGGATGCGCCCCGCCTGGAAGACTTCGAATTGCCGGCCCCGCGCGTTGCCGCGCCAGCGGCACTGGCGCCGATCCTGTCCTCGACACCCTACGACCGCATTACCCACGGCTATGGCAAGTCCTTTGCCGACCTGGTGCGGATGCAGCAGCGCAGCATGCCCCATCCGCCGGACTGGGTAGCCTTTCCCCGCAGTGAAGAGGACATCGACGCCCTGATGGAATTCGCCGTCAGCAGTGGCGCAGCGCTGATTCCCTTCGGCGGTGGCACCAGTGTCTGCGGCGGCGTGGAGCCGGATGTCGGCGGTGATTACGGTGCGGTGATCAGCGTCGACCTGCAGTATCTCAACCGGGTGCTGGAAGTGGATAAAACCAGCCGGGCGGCGCTGATCGAGGGCGGTGCCCTGGGCCCGGAGCTGGAGGCGGCGCTCAAACCCCACAACCTGACCCTGCGCCACTACCCCCAGAGCTTCGAGTTTTCGACCCTGGGCGGCTGGATCGCCACCCGCGCCGGTGGTCACTTCGCCAGTAACTACACCCACATCGATGACTTTGTCGAAAGCGTGCGCATGCTGACGCCACAGGGCGCGATGGAAAGCCGGCGCTTGCCGGGCTCTGGCGCCGGCCCCTCCCCGGACCGCATGATGATCGGCTCCGAGGGTACGCTCGGCTTTATCACCCGCGCCTGGATGCGGCTGCAGGACCGGCCGCGGTTTCGCGCATCCGCCAGTGTGACTTTTGCGGGTATGCCCCAGGCCGCTGCCGCTGTGCAGGCCATCAGCCAGGCGGGCCTGTTTCCCAGCAACTGCCGCCTGCTCGACCCGCTGGAAGCCATGCTGAACGGGGTGGGAGACGGCAACACGGCCCTGCTGGTGCTGGCGTTCGAATCCGCGGACCACCCCCTGCAGGCCTGGATGGCCCGCGCCCTGGAACTGGTGGCGGATCACGGCGGCCGCTGGGACCAGGACAGCGTCGATCGATCCATGGCCGCGCCCTCAAAGGAAAAAGCAGGGGAGGGCGAGCACCGCAAGGGCGCCGCGGGAGACTGGCGCAACCAGTTCCTGCGGGCGCCGTACTACCGCAATTACCTGACGCCTTGCGGACTTATCCTGGACACCTTTGAGACAGCCATCACCTGGGACCGCTTTGAGGCATTCTATGCCGGCGTGCGTGATCAGGTGGGCAAGGTGCTGCGGGAAGTGAGCGGGGCCGAGCCGATGCTCAGTTGCCGTTTTACCCACGTCTACCCGGACGGCCCCGCGCCCTATTTCACGTTCTACTGCATGGGCAGTAAAACCGGCGACATGGCCTCCATGTTGGACCGTTGGCGCACCATCAAGCTGGCAGCCAACGAGGCCGTCACCAGCCTGGGGGGCACGGTGACCCATCACCACGCGGTGGGACGCGATCATCGCCCCATGGGCTATGACCAGCAGGTGCCGCCGCTGTTTCGCCAGGCCTTTGCCGGCGCCCGCCAGGCCCTGGACCCCAACGGCATGATGAACCCGGGGGTGCTGCTGGATACA
>CAWBXR010000016.1:0-435793 GCA_963792815.1 uncultured Gammaproteobacteria bacterium | reverse complement strand
GAGGGTTCCGCTGGCCTTTGTCCGCAGGATGCGCCCTGGTGATCCACGCGACCCTCTCTTACTTCAGGTTCTGCCACTCTCGCAGGAGCTCACACAGACCAGCGGCTTTGGCCCAGACCCGCTGGGCGAGATTGGCGCCGCAAACCCTGCCAGGGGTATCATTCACAAGTATCACGGGCGGGTTTTATTGATAGTCAGCGGCGGCTGCGCAATCAATTGCCGCTACTGTTTCCGACGCCACTTTCCCTACGGCCAGAACCAGAACAGCCGGCGTGAATGGCGCGAGGCGCTTGGCTATATTCGCGAGGATACAAGCCTCAGCGAGGTTATTTTGAGCGGAGGTGACCCGCTGCTGGCGAACGATGATTACCTTGATGAGCTGGTAACCCAAATCGCCGCGATCGGGCATGTTCGCCGGCTGCGCATCCACACCCGCCTGCCGGTAGTGATGCCCGACCGGGTGACGCCGGGCCTGGTCGAGGCAATTACAAGGCAAAACCTGCAGACCGTTGCCGTGATTCACAGCAACCACGCCAACGAGATCGACACGCCGGTGGACGCCGCGCTGGCGCGCCTGTCCGCCGGTGGCATTACCCTGCTGAACCAGTCGGTCCTGCTGGCCGGCGTCAACGACAATGTCCCGGCGCTTACGGCACTGAGCGAACGGCTCTTTGTGGCAGGCGTGCTGCCCTACTACCTTCACCTGCTGGACAGGGTCCAGGGTGCCGCCCACTTTGACGTGCCCGAGGCGCGGGCACGTGAATTGCTCGCCGGGATAACCGCTACACTTCCGGGGTACCTGGTGCCAAAACTGGTGCGTGAAGAGGCAGGCGCTCCTTCCAAGGTAGCAGTAGGCGGCTGATTCTGGATGGCAAGCGGCAGCAGGGTCACCGCATCACGTGGCACAGGCGCAAGGTTGCGCTACCGTTTTTGCCAATGCAAAAATACCTGACCCGATGGGGAGCCGACACCTTATCGGCGTAACAAGCACAGCCAACCCGGAAGAATACCCCGGACCCGAGGAGACCAGGATGCCACAACAGAGATTGACCGGAATTTTTCTGGCGCTTGCGCTGGCCACGCTGCCCGCCTGCACCACCAACGAAATAGACCGAAGCGTTTCAGACTACGACGAGGTGAAAGAGCAGGTCAGGCTGGGCGACAGCAGGCAACAAGTGCTGGCGCTACTGGACCCGACCCAGGCAAACCTGGAGGCCCAGTGGAAAAAGATCCCGGACCGGTATGTCGAAGGTGGCGCCACTTTTGAGGTCTACTATTTTCGTTCAAGCTACCAGTCCAGTGGTCTGCTCAGCGATGACCAGTACACACCTTATATTTTTCGCGACGGCATACTGGTCGGCATCGGCTGGGCCATGCTCAGGGGACCCATGGCAACGGGACAAGCAGAAAGTGCCTCCGCCAAACTGGCATTCAACCCCTACTCCAGCAGCCAGGCGACCACCGAGGACGGGGTAACTGCGGCAAGTAATCAGCAGACCTTCATGCTGTACGGTTTCCACTCCGTATCCTGCCTGTCCTGGACACAGGCAAGGACAAGCAACAGCGAGGACGCTTTCCGCTATGAGGCCTGGGTAACAGGAT
The DNA here is from genome assembly GCA_963792815.1 of uncultured Gammaproteobacteria bacterium. Taxonomy (GTDB): domain Bacteria; phylum Pseudomonadota; class Gammaproteobacteria; order Pseudomonadales; family Halieaceae; genus JARRPM01. The sequence goes on along the minus strand of CAWBXR010000016.1, from coordinate 434,191 downwards.
TCATATCGGGAGCGGGATGGAGAAATGCAACGATAGAGCATACAGACTACGCCGCAATCAATTACTACCTGGATGATTACTGCAAGCGCTACCCCATGAATGACCTGTTCATGGCAACCAGGGCAATGATCTCGAAGCTGAAACTACGCAATCCTTGAGCGCGAGGGCTAACTGGCGGGTTGAGCCCGCCACCAACCCCTTTATTCCGGAACTGTTAACATGCCCACGGCACACTGGAAATGTAATGAAAAAGCCCTGTAAAACAGGGCTTTAAGGACTCACTGGAAACTATTGGATTTTGAAAATTGGTCGGTGTGAGAGGATTCGAACCTCCGACCCCTTCCTCCCGAAGGAAGTGCGCTACCAGGCTGCGCCACACACCGATATTTCAGGGCGCGCTACTATAACAAAAGAGGCTGGCGGAACCAATGCCCACGTGCAAAGGCGCGAACCGACCTGTTCGGTCAGTAGATTCCAGACCAGCGCGCAATAAACTGGCTGAAGATACTCAGGCCCATCACGATCACAATCAGGATCAACAACAGGCGCATCGGTCGAAAGGGCTTTCGCTCAACGGAATTCACACCCCGTTTAATAAACTCGTCCACGCGTGCCTGGTCTTCCGGGTGCAGGCGGTTCTGGTAGCTATTGTCTTTTTCGTCAGGCATCGTTCGTTATCAAAAAAAAGGGGAGAACAACTTTGTGTATTCTCCCCCCTTAAGGTCGGAAAGTCACCCCGCAGGGTGAGCTTACCGGGCAGCCGGCTGTATCAGAACTCGAACAGAGCTACCGGCATGTCCATCAGGTTGTCTGCGCCGGACAGCATCATGTCCTTGTGCGAGAGGGTACGGGGCAAGAGCCGGTCGTAGTAAAAACGGGCCGTCAGCAGTTTCGCCTCGTAGAAGGACACATCCCCATCTGCCTCCGCAACCTTGCGGCGCGCCAGCACCGCCATACGCGCCCAGAAGTAAGCGAGCGTGACATAACCGCTGTACATCAGGTAATCGACTGCCGCAGCGCCAGCCTCATCGGGGTTTTGCATGGCATTTTCGCCGATCTTCATGGACAGACCCAGCCACTCGTCCTTGTAGGCCTTCAGCACGTCGATAAACTCGGCATCCTCAGGCGCGTCGTTGGCGGCACAGAACTCCTCAATCAACGCGGTAAAGCCCAGTAGCAGTTTACCGCCGCTGCCAATCACCTTACGGCCCAGCAGATCGAGTGCCTGAATCCCCGTGGTGCCCTCATACAGCATGGAGATTCGCGCATCGCGCACGATCTGCTCCATGCCCCACTCCTTGATAAATCCGTGGCCGCCGTAAACCTGGACACCGATATTGGCCGCCTCGTAGCCGGTTTCGGTGACAAAGGCCTTGCCGATAGGGGTCAGCAGCGCTAACAGGTCATCAGCCGCCTTGGCCTGCTCCTCGTTACCTGCGTCGACGATATCGCCCAACTGTGCGAGGAAGTACAGGAAGGCGCGGCTCCCCTCTACAAAGGCTTTCTGGGTGAGCAGCATGCGCCGGACATTGGGATGGACGATAATGGGATCCGCGGGGCCGTCCGGGTTTTTCGGGCCGGTCAGGCTGCGCATGGCCAGGCGCTCCCTGGCATAGGAAAGCGCACCGGTGTAGGCCAGCTGGCCGTGGGCCAGGCCCTGGATGGCGGTGCCGATTCGGGCGGTATTCATAAAAGTGAACATACAGTTCAGGCCCTTGTTCGGCGGGCCGATAAGATAGCCTGTGGCGCCATCAAAGTTCATCACACAGGTCGCCGAGCCCTTGATGCCCATTTTCTTTTCGATCGACGCACAGTTAACAGCATTGCGCTCGCCGACAGAGCCATCCTCGCTGACCTTGAACTTGGGTACGATGAACAGGGAAATTCCCTTGGTACCAGCTGGTGCATCCGGCAGGCGCGCCAGCACGATGTGCACGATGTTCTCGGCCATATCATGCTCGCCGGCACTGATGAATATCTTGGTTCCGGTAATAGCGTAGCTCCCGTCCGCCTGGGGTTCAGCCTTGGTGCGCAGCATACCGAGGTCGCTGCCGCAATGGGCCTCGGTAAGGCACATGGTGCCGGTCCAGGCGCCCTCGACCAGTTTGCCCAGGTACTTTTCCTTTTGCTCGGGGTCTCCGTGCTCCTCAATCGTTTTTACAGCACCGTGGCTCAGGCCGGGATACATCAGCCAGGACCAGTTTGCGGTGCCGGCCATTTCGTTGATGATGATGCCCATCAGGTTGGGCATGCCCTGACCACCGACTTCCGCCGGAGCGCTGAGGGCGGGCCAGCCATTGGCTACATACTGGTGGTAGGCGTCGGCAAATCCCTTGGGGGTGGTGACGCCCTCGGGGGTCCAGTGACAACCTTCCTCGTCGCCGCTCTGGTTGAGCGGAGACAGTATGTTCTCCGCGAACTTGGCGCCCTCTTCGACGATCGCGTTCATGAGATCCGCGGTGGCCTCTTCATACCCGGGCAGGGTCTGGTAAAGCTTCTCGGACTCGAGCAACTCGTTCATGACAAAACTGATATCGCGCAGGGGAGCCTTGTAAGCTGGCATGGTAACTACCTCTTGGTTGTCCTGGATCTGAAAAAATCTTGCACGGACGTGCGGAAAAGATTATGTGTTCAGTGCACACATTTTCGGCTTTTCTCGCCGGAAGTCAAATATATTTTTGGCCGGAGCGGGCCCGGGAGCCTTATTAATCGGCTATATAGACCTGGATCAATATTTTTAATAGTAAGCGCTTATTAACTTAGCAGCGCTTCCAATGAAAGGGCTCGAGCCGCCGCTTTCGCGTTAAAGGGCGACATGAAAGGGACCTCGCCCAGCAGCGGTGCCGGCAGCCGGCGTCGCAGGCTGTCCAGGTTTTCCGCGTAACAGGGCATCGACTCTCCCGGCTGATTCGCCACCCAGCCCGCCAGTGGCAGGCCGTCCCGGACAATCGCCTCGGCGCTCAGCAGGGCGTGGTTGATGCAGCCCAGGCGCATGCCCACCACCAGGATCACTCCCACCTGCAGGCCCACAGCCAGGTCCGCCAACGTCTCGCGCTCGTTGATCGGCACCCGCCAGCCGCCGGCGCCTTCGATGAGCACGAACTCCGCGCCACTGGTCATCACCCCTCGACAGAAGCCCTCCAGCCGACTGGCCTGCAGGTTCCGGCCCTCCTGTCGGGCCGCAATGTGCGGCGCGATGGCCGCCTCCAGGGCGACAGGGTTTACCTGCGCGTAGTCCAGGGGCTCGCTCATCCAGTCCATCAACAGCAGGGCATCCTCGTTATGCCCCGCTGCGTCGCAACCGGCGGCGACCGGCTTTACCGCGGCGGTGCGCAATCCCGCCGCGCCCGCGGCGGCCAGCAGGGCACAACTGACTGCGGTCTTGCCCACACCGGTATCGGTACCGGTCACAAACCAGGTCCTGGTCATATCGTCTCCACCACGCCAAAAATCACATCGTAGGTTGCCGGCAGCAGCCCATCCACCCGCCAGTCCTCATAGGCCTGCAGCATACCCTGCAAGGTTTTGCGACTGGTCAACCCGGGCCGCCGACCCCGGTTCATATTGTGGGCGCCGAGAGTCTTGAGTTCCGCCAACAGCTCACCTACCCGCGAGTACTGCATGCAGTGGCGTCGCGTCTGCAGGGTCAGCCTGATGCCTGGTATCGACCCGGCGGCAGCCGCCAGCCGCTGTGACGGCAGGAAGCTATTCACGTGCTGGCGATCATCCACCGCTGCCCAGGCCGCGCGCAGCTCCCGCAGGGTGTCCGGGCCCAGGGTTGTAAAGACACAGCGCCCGCCGGGTCGCAGCACCCTGCCGAACTCGGCGAACAGCAGCTCCGGCCGGTGACACCACTGGATGGCCAGGCTGCTGAAAATCAGGTCGACGGAATCCGTTGCCAGCGGCAGCGACTCGGCATCGCCCACCAGCCAGTGGCCGCCGCCCGCGTCGTGGGCTCGCGCATACTCGACCATGCCCGGGGCCAGGTCGAGGCCGATGCGGCTGGCCCCGGGGTAGCGATTGCACAGATCGGGCTGGAAAAAGCCTGTCCCGCAACCCAGGTCAAGCAGTACAGCGGGGGACTTCGGCCCATCATCCAGGCTGGCCAGCAGTTCGCGGCCCACATCCCGCTGCAATCCGGCTACCGAATCGTAGTCCTGGGCGGCCCGACTGAATGAGCTGGCCACGTCTTTCTTGGCGGGCCCCGTTTCCAGATAGTCGTCATCCCGCAGCAGCCCTGCCGTCGCGAGAAAGTCCCGGGTAGCCGCGGCGACCAGCGGCGCACTGTCCAGCGGGGCCAGGTGGCTGGCACCCCTGAGCAACTGCACCTGTGCCGGAGCCGCGGGGCTAGACAAGTTGGCAAACACTCGCGCTAGGTCGGCCGGCACCAGCTGGTCGTGTTCGGCGAGCAGATGCAGGCGGGGTTGCTGCAGATCCTGCAGCAGCCCGCGCTGGTCCAGGCCCGCCAGCCAGCGCAGGCCCGGCAACAGCTCGGCCCCGGGTGGCGCCGCCTGCTGGCCCTGTAACTGCCGCAACAACTGACGTGGGTGCTTGGCACCCTGCGCCTGGAGACTGCCAAAGCGCCGCAGGGCCGCGGCGGGATCTGCAGCATAGGCGGCCTGAAACCTGGCAAATGCTCCCGCCTCCATACCGGGCCAGTCGGTGTCGGCGACAAAGTGCGGATTACTGCACACCGTCACCAACGCTGCGACCCGCTCAGGGTTGCGCGCGGCCAGTTCCAGCGCCAGCTGTCCGCCCAGGGACCAACCCAGGTACACCGCTCGCTGCGGGGCCACCGCGAGCACGGCATCTATTACATCAGCCAGGTCGCAGTTCTCACCGGCTGCCAGGCCGGGGGCACAGCCGGGCAAGTCCACCAGGGTGATGTTTGCCCAGGAGCGCACTTGTGCCAACAGAGGTCGCCAGATTTCCCGGCTGCTGCCCCAGCCGTGCAGCAGAACCAGTTCCTGGCGGGCTGCCCGCGTCGCCGGCAGGTACTCCGGGCCCATCAGGCAGCGGCCCAGCAGGACGCCAGCCGCTCCAGCAAGCGGTCCACCTGGGCCTCGCTGTGCCCCGCGCTCAGGGTGACACGCAGGCGCGACGTACCCACAGGGACCGTGGGTGGCCGAATAGCGCCAATCAGCAGGCCTTCCTGCCTGAGCTTCTCACTCAAATCCAGGGCCTTGCGGGCGTCTCCCACCACCAGGGGCTGTATCGCACTGCCCGAGGCCATAAGCGGCAGGCCGAGTTGCCCCGCGCCCTGGCGAAACCGGGCTATAAGCTGGTTGAGATGCTCCCGGCGCCAGGATTCCTCCTCCAGCAGGCGCAGGGATTCCAGGCTGGCGGCGGCGACCGCCGGCGGCAGGGCTGTGGTGTAAATATAGGTTCGCGCCTGTTGCAGCAGCGACTCGATCAGCAGCTCGCTACCGGCGACGAAGGCGCCGGCAGTACCCAGGGCCTTGCCCAGGGTCGCCATCAGCACCGGCACCGAAGTCGCATCCAGGCCTGCGGCTTCAGTGCTGCCCGCGCCGCGTTTACCCATCACGCCGAAGCCGTGGGCGTCATCTACCATCAGGCTGGCATCGTGGCGGGAGCAGGCAGCCACCAGCTCCTGCAGCGGCGCGGTGTCACCGTCCATGCTGAAGACACCGTCCACCACCACCAGTTTTACGCCTTCCACCGGGGCGAGTTTGCGCTCGAGGGCCGCGACGTCGCTGTGGCCGAAGCGCTGGAAGCGGGCGCCACTGTGCAAGCCCCCGTCCAGCAGTGACGCATGGTTCAGGCGATCTTCAAAGACGTGGTCGCCGCGACGCAGCAGGGTGGTGAGAATGCCCATGTTTGCCATGTAGCCGCTGGAAAAGAGCAGGGCGCGGGGCCTGCCGGTGAACTCCGCCAGTGCCTCCTCCAGCTGGTGGTGCGGCGTGCTGTGGCCGCACACCAGGTGGGATGCGCCACTGCCGACGCCGTAGCTGGCGGCAGCCCGCTGGAAGGCCTCTACGACCCTGGGGTGCGCCGCCAGGCCGAGGTAGTCGTTACTGCAGAAATTGAGATACTCCCGACCGTCCATCTGCACCACCGGCCCCTGGGCGGATTGCAGGGTCAGGCGACGGCGGAACAGGTTGTCTTGCCGGCGCAGGGCCAGGCCCGCACCCAGGCGATCAGCGAGAGGCCCCATAAAGTCGGGCTAACTGGCACCCTGCGCAGTAGCGACGCTGGCGTCGTAGAATTGCGGGTTTGGCACAGCCGGTGCCCGCTCTACCTGCCTCTGTTCGGGTTCAATACCCAGGCGGTCGAACAGGGCCATATCCTTATTGGCGCGGGGGTTGGGTGTGGTGAGCAGTTTCTCACCGTAGAAAATAGAATTCGCGCCCGCGAAATACGCCAGCGCATGCATCTGTTCATTCATTTCCTCCCGACCCGCCGACAGCCGCACGTGGGAGGCCGGCATCATAATGCGCGCTACCGCAATGGTGCGGATAAACTCAAAGGGATCGAGGTCAGCCTCGTCCGCCAGGGGCGTGCCCTTGACCCGCACCAGCATATTGACCGGCACGCTCTCAGGGTGCTGCGGCAGGTTCGCCAGCTGTTGCAACAGGCCGGCGCGATCGCCCTGCTGTTCGCCCATACCGACAATGCCGCCGCTGCACACTTTCATACCGGCACCGCGCACATGCTCCAGGGTTTCGAGCCTGTCCTGGTAAGTGCGGGTGGTAATAATATCGCCGTAAAACTCCGGGGACGTATCCAGGTTGTGGTTGTAATAATCGAGCCCGGCTGCGGCCAGCTCCTGGGCCTGCTCCGGGGTCAACATGCCGAGCGTCATGCAACTTTCCAGGCCCAGTTCCCGCACGCCTTTGACCATGGCGACCACATAGGGCATGTCCCGCTGCTTGGGGGAGCGCCAGGCCGCACCCATGCAGAACCGGGTGGCGCCGCTTTCCCGGGCGGCCCGCGCCTGCTCCAGCACCTTTTCCACCTCCATCAATTTCTCGACTTCCAGGCCGGTGTCATAGCGGGTGCTCTGGGGGCAGTAGGCACAGTCTTCCGGACAGGCGCCGGTTTTGATGGAAAGCAACGTGCTCACCTGCACCTGATTCGGGTCAAAATAACGGCGATGGACAGTCTGGGCCTGGAACAACAGGTCGTTGAAGGGCAGGGCAAACAGGGCCTCCACTTCCTGGCGGGTCCAGTCGTGGCGTATTTCGCTGGAGCGGGGGGCATCCCCTGGGGACATTGCAGTGGCTGCTGAAGACATGAAGAACCTGCCGGGACCGGAAAATGAGGGCCTCCAATCATACCGCCGGCCCACCCGCTGTCAACCAAAGAGGGCAGAGGTGGTTAACAGGGCGCTGAATACCCTCTTCAGCGGCCTGTTCCCGGAGTATTGCCGCCTGTGCGGCCTGCGCAGCCACCGCCCACTGCCCCTGTGCCTCGCCTGCCAGGGTGAATTCCAGGCGAACACCAGCTGCTGCTACCGCTGCGCCATTCCGCTCCCGAATTCGCCGCACAGACCCAGCGGCGCCCTGTGCGGCAAATGCCTGCACTCACCGCCACCCTTCGACCGGGTGATTGCGCCCTGGTTGTACTGCGAGCAACTGGCCTACCTGATCCAGCGCTGGAAGTTTCACGGGGAAAGGCGACTGACCCCGCTATTGGCGGCGCTCTGGCTGTTGCGATTGGGCGAGCCCGAACCTGTCGATGTGATAGTACCCGTGCCACTGCACTGGCGCAGGCTGTGGCAGCGCGGTTTCAACCAGTCGGAGTTGCTGGCGCGGCAACTGCGTTCCACGGCTTGCGGACCTGCAGCGGCGCTTCTCGATCACCGTGGCGTTAGGCGCAGCCAGGCAACCCGCCCCCAGTCGGGGATGGGCGCCACGCTGCGCGCCCGCAATCTCAGGGGCGCCTTTACAGTGCACAATCGCTATGACAACCTGCGAGTGGGCATTATCGACGACGTGTTCACCACCGGCGCCACTGCAGCAGCCATGGCGGGCGTCCTGCGCGATGCCGGCGCGCACCACGTGGAAGTGTGGTGCCTGGCACGGACTCCCGCCCCGGGCAGCTGAACCGTGTCACCTCGAGCTTACTGTCACCGGAATCCTGCATGCGTTACCTGCTGCTGTTGTTACTGTTCGTCACCTGCCAGGGCCTTGCGGGTGAGCCCCTCAGGGTGGCCGTGGCCGCAAACTTTCGCGCCACACTGCAGCAGATAAGCGACCTTTTCGAGCAACAGACAGGGCACAGGGTGACTCTCAGCTCGGGCTCTACCGGCGTGTTGTACGCCCAGATTCTGCACGGGGCACCCTTCGACCTGTTCTTCTCCGCGGACGCAGCCTCCACCCAAAAACTGGTTGCCGAGGAGGCCAGGGATACCCTGGGCGAACCCTTCTGCTACGCCAGGGGCAGCCTGGTACTGGCGGGCGGCAATGGCGACCTTGCCCAGCTGGCCAACCCCGCCCTGAGCCTGGCCATTGCCAACCCGGTCACAGCGCCCTATGGCGAGGCGGCGATGGCCGTGCTGGCACGCCCGGAATTTGCCGCCGGCAGCGAGCGCAAGCTGGTGCGCGGTGCCAACGTGGTGCAGGCCCTCCAGTTCTGGCATGGCGGCGGCACCAGGCTGGCCCTGCTGCCGAAAGCGCTGGCGCCCAACGCAACACCGATTCCGCAGGGCTGGCACCGGCCCCTGGACCAGTTTGCAATCTCCCTGACCCCGCTCACCGCACACCCGGCACTTGCCAGCTACCTGAACTGGATCAGAAGTGATACGGTGCGCACACTGATTTTCGACGCTGGCTACGAACCTTGCCCCTGAGTGCTGCAGAGCTGGACGCGATTCAACTGACCATCGCCCTGGCCACGATCACCACGGTACTGCTACTGATCCTGGGAACCCCCCTGGCGTGGTGGCTGTCCCGGAAAAAGGCCAGCTGGCCGGCCCTGGTGGAAGCCCTGGTGGCGATGCCGCTTATTCTTCCACCCACCGTACTGGGTTTTTACCTGCTGCTGCTGTTCGCGCCCGATACGGCGCTGGGCGCGGCCTGGCAGCAACTCACCGGCACCCAACTCGCGTTCAGCTTCAGCGCACTGGTAATCGGCTCGGTCATCTACTCCCTGCCCTTTGTTGTGCAGCCACTTCAGGCCGCTTTCCAGCGGGTGCCGGAAGATCTGCTCAAGGTCGCCGCAACGCTCGGCGCCAGGCCGCTGGACCAGTTTCGCTCGATAGTACTGCCCCTGACCCGGCGCAGCTTCGTCACCGCCGCGAGCCTCGGCTTCGCCCACACCGTGGGAGAATTCGGCGTGGTACTGATGATAGGAGGCAACATTCCCGGGGAAACCCAGGTGCTGTCTATCGCCCTGTACGACTACGTCGAGTCACTGCAATTCGCCGAGGCCCACCGCCTGGCGGGGGGGCTGGTGATCTTCTCCCTGGTGCTGCTGTACCTGCTCTATCGCCGCGACAGGCGCGACAGCTGGAAGGTGCAGGCGTGAACGGCCTGGCCCTGCGGCTCGACTGCCCCGGCCAGGACGACTTTCGGCTGCAGCTGGACTGTGAGTTGTCCGACACGGGGATCACCGCTATCTACGGCCCAAGCGGCAGCGGCAAGAGCACCCTGCTCGACTGCATAGCCGGCCTGCGGCGGCCAGGGGCGGGGGGAGTGGTGCGTTTTCGCAGTGAGCACTGGCTGGCCCCCGGGACTTTCGTCCCGCCCTGGCAACGGGGCGTGGCCTACGTATTCCAGGATGGCCGGCTGTTCCCCCACCTCAACGTCCGGCAGAACCTGGATTACGCGGATGCCCGACGCGGCGCCAAGGGCGGAGCAACGATGGCGCAGGTAATCCAATGGCTGGAACTGGAGGGCCTGTTACAACACACACCGGCCACCCTTTCCGCCGGGCAGAAGCAGCGGGTGGCCATCGGTCGCGCGCTGCTATCCTCGCCGCAACTGCTGTTGCTGGACGAGCCGCTCGCCAACCTCGATCACAGCGCCAGCCAGCAGTGCCTGGCCTACCTGCAGCCAGCTGGCCCGGGAACTGGACCTGCCCATGCTCTATGTGAGCCACGATATCGAGGAGGTCAGCCAGCTGGCGGATAACCTGGTACTGCTGGAGCAGGGCAAGCTTATCGACCAGGGGCCGATGATCGACCTCTGCGGCCGGCTCGATACCCGGCTATCCCGCGAGGAACAGGCTGCCGCAATCGTGCTGGGCAGCATCGGGAGGCACGACCCCGAATACGGCCTGACCGAGCTGGTGGTGGAGGGGCAAACCCTGCTTATCGCGTCCGCCGAAACCTCGGTGGGTGCCTCAAGGCGGCTGCGAATTCCAGCGCGCGATGTGAGCGTGTGCCGGCATAAACCGGAAGACAGCAGTATTCTCAACATCCTCCCGGTAACCCTCACCCAGATGGAAGCCGATGGCACCGCCAGGGTACTTCTGCGATTGGCCCTGGGCTCCCAGTACCTGCTGGCGCGCATAACCCGCAAATCCGCCACCCGTCTGGGTCTGCAGCAGGGCGATCGCCTCTTTGCCCAGATCAAGAGCGCGGCCTTATTGATGGAGTCTTCCGATCACCATGAGTGAACATCCCTACGACCGCCTCGGCCCCGACATGGTCATCGACGCCGTCGAGTCCGCCGGGTATCTCAGTGACGCGCGACTGCTGGCGCTGAACAGCTACGAAAACCGCGTCTACCAGGTCGGCATCGAAGACGATACGCCGCTGATCGCAAAGTTCTATCGCCCGGAGCGCTGGAGCGACGCCCAGATCCTCGAGGAGCACGCCTTCAGCCTGGAGCTGCAGGATGCGGAGATCTCCGTGGTGGCGCCCATGGTGGATGCACAGGGCAATACCCTGCACGAGTTCGACGGTTTCCGTTTCGCCCTGTTCCAGCGCCGCGGCGGCCACCCCCCGGAGCTGGACAATTTCGATAACCTGCTGGTGCTGGGCAGGACCCTGGGCCGGATCCACGCGGTGGGCAAGGCCGGGACAGTTCAAGGTACGCCAGCAGATCACCGTGGAGCGCATGCTCACCCAGAGCCGGGAGTTCCTGCTGGAGGGCTTCATTCCCCAGTCACTGGTGCCGGCCTACAGCACGCTGACCAGCGACCTCCTGCAGGCAGTCTCAAGCATATACGCCGAGGTGAAAGCCGCGGATATGATCCGGGTTCACGGCGACTGCCATGTGGGCAATATCCTGTGGCGCGATGACACGGCCCATTTCGTCGACCTGGACGACTGCTGCACCGCCCCGGCCATTCAGGACCTGTGGATGTTCCTCAGCGGCGACCGCCCCTATCGCCAGCTGCAACTGGCGGAACTGATAGAGGGCTATTCGGAGTTCTGCGATTTCGACCCGCGCCAGCTGCGCTGGCTGGAAGCCCTGCGTACCCTGCGTATCACCCACTACGCGGCCTGGCTGGCCCGGCGCTGGAACGACCCTGCATTTCCCCACGCTTTCACCTGGTTCAACACCGAGCGCTACTGGGCCGACCACATCCTGGAGCTGCGCGAGCAGATGTCAGCGCTGCAGGAGGAGCCATTGCAGTTACTCTAGCCTTTTCCTTTTCCTTTTCCTTTTCGTTTTCTGGGCTCGGTGCCTGGTTTGCGCCGGTGCGAGTGCTATTGTGCCGGCGTACTTTGACTTTGACTTTGACTTTGACTTTGACTTTGAGAATTTGGGTGCATGCTATCCGGTACAGTCACTGACAGGCTGTGCGTAACCCGCCGTGAACCCATCCATGGGGGCTCGTATCGGCCATCCATGGCCTCAACGGTTCCGCACAGCCTGTCAGTGACTGCACCTCTTACCTGCTAAAAACAAACCATCGATAACTCAAAACACGCAGCCATTCGTTGGTTTCAATGGTTTCACTATCGGTACCCGCGCCCGAACAGCGCGGATGCTCCCGAGTCGCCAACCCGAAACAGGACCCAACTGATAAGGGAAGCAACGCTATCCATAGTAATCTCAGGCCTCAACCCCGCGACGCCGGGTACACCACTGACCACAACCAACGCCACAAGGTGTTCCCTTCCAGCACCTCCCGATTGATAGCATCAAAGAAACGCTCCAGCTCAACCGGGTCCTTGAAATAATCCATGCGGGTGACAAAACCCCGCTCGGGGTCCAGCTCCTTCACCACCTTGGCCGGATTGCCGGCCACCACCACATTGGCGGGCACATCCCGGGTCACCACGGCCCGGGCGGCTACCACGCTGTTCTCGCCGATAGTCACACCCTTGAGCACCGTCGAGTGATCTCCGAGCCAGACGTTGTCGCCGATGGTGACCGGGGTGACCCGCTCATCACGCACCGTGCGATCATGGATGGTGTGCCAGTCGGAGTCTGTGACGTAGCTGCCGTTGGCCAGCATCACGCCGTTGCCGATGGTGATCTCATCGCTGGCGCTGATGCGCGAGCCCGGGCTCATCAGCACGCAGTCGCCAATTTGCACACGGCCCTGCCCGTCCGCTCGCCCCCAGACACCGATTTCCACCCGCTGTCCTGGCTCCCCGATCGCGGTGAAGCAGCGGCCGATGGATATGTTATTGCCTGAAATATGCACGTACCAGGGCTTCATGATGGTGTGGTGCGGCCCCAGCTGCGCGCACTCCGGGCGCAGGAAGTATTCCGCGTACCAGTGGCGAAAATCCAGGTAGGCCTTTTTCAGCCAGTAGGGTCGCAAGTCTTCGCGCATGGGCGAACTACCTCGTCTGTGGATGTGTGCGTGATCGGGGGTTATCATCGCAGCGGCAGGCGGCAACATCAAACCTGGCGCTGCCGTCACCGTCAAACGCGAGGAATCAGGCGCTCTTGCAATCACCGTCACGCCTCCCCAGCAGTAACCAGCAGCACTTGCATCCGCGACTGGCGGAGACTGTGCGACGACATCTGGCGCACCGCCCGCGCACGCCGGTGGCGCAGCATACTGTCGATGCCTTCGAGCTGCTGCTCGCCGAGCTCGCGAAAAAGCCGCGGCCGCTGGTACTGGATTCTTTTTGCGGCAGCGGCCACAGCACTGCTGCCCTGGCCCGGCGCCACCCCGACCACCTGGTGGTGGGCATAGACAAATCCGCGGCGCGCCTGGACCGACAGCCCATCGTGGAGGCTGACAATTACCTGCTGTTGCGAGCCGAATGTGAAACCCTGTGGCAGCTGCTGGCCGCCCGGGGGATGGGTGTAGACCATCACTACCTGCTTTATCCCAACCCCTGGCCAAAGGCCGCGCACCTGCAACGCAGGGTACATGGCAGCGCCGGTTTTTACTGGCTGCTCCAGCTAGCCGCCGGCTCTTCAACCAGGATCGAACTGCGCAGCAACTGGCAAACCTATGTCGAGGAGTTTGGTGTGGCTATGCACCTGGCGGGAAACCGCGGCCGCGTCGCCCGGATTGCGGCGGATTCTCCACTGAGCCTGTTTGAACGCAAGTATCGCGACAGCGGGCACCAGCTGTGGGCTTTCACCGGTCTCATCGACAAAACCCAGCCCGCACCGGGCTGAGCAGGCTGGTCACAACCGTGACGAATCGTCGCTTCTGGGCTAAAGTGCCATACCGACACCGAGGTGATTTATGTCCAGCCCTGTTCCAGACGCTCTGTGGGAGCGAATTCGCGAGGAAACGACGCGGCATGCCAGCGAAGAGCCGATTCTCGCGAGTTTTCTGCACGCCACGATCCTGAATCACACTGCGCTGGAAGATGCGCTGAGCTTCCACCTGGCGAACCAGCTGGACAGCCCCACGGCGTCCTCCCTGCTGCTGCGGGAAGTCATCCTCCAGGCCTTCGAAAGCGACCCCGGCATCCGGGAGGCGGTGCGGGCAGACCTGCAGGCCGTCATGGAGCGGGACTCTGCCTGCCACGAGCTTTACATACCGTTTTTATACTTCAAGGGGTTCCACGCGCTGCAGACCCACCGGGTCGCGCACTGGCTCTGGCGGGAGGGGCGGGAGCCGCTGGCGCTGTTTTTCCAGAACCGTATGTCTACCTGTTTCGGGGTGGACATCCACCCGGCGGCGCGCATGGGCAAGGGCATCATGCTCGACCACGCCACGGGCCTGGTGATCGGGGAAACCGCGTGTGTTGGCAATAATGTGTCCATCCTGCAGTCCGTGACCCTGGGCGGTACCGGCAAGGACGAGGGCGACCGCCACCCCAAAATCGGCGACGGCGTGCTGATCAGCGCCGGCGCAAAGATCCTCGGCAATATTCGGGTGGGGGAGGGTGCCAAGGTCGGTGCGGGCAGCGTGGTGCTCGAAGACGTTCCTGCCCACACCACGGTGGCCGGCGTACCCGCGAAAGTGGTCGGGCGTCCTGCCAGCGATCAGCCGGCGCTGGAAATGGACCACGATTTTTGCTGCGACGAGGCCGCTGCCAAGCAAAAAGCTGGCTGATTACCCCCGCCCGGCCTCAACTATCCGCCAGGTGGTACTGCGGCGACAGCTCCTGTACCGCATCCACGAATGCAGTCACATGTTCGGGATCGACGCCCGGGGTGATGCCGTGACCCAGGTTGAACACATGCCCGGGGCCATTGCCGTAAGCGGCCAGTATTGCCGCCACCTCCTCCCTGATACGCGCGGGTGAGGCGTACAGCATGCTGGGATCCATATTGCCCTGCAGCGCCACCCGGTCGCCGATCAGCTGGCGCGCAACACCAATGTCTGTCGTCCAGTCGATACCTACCGCCTGGGCGCCACTGCCCGCAATGGCGTTCAACCACTGGCCGCCGCCCTTGGTAAAAACTATAACAGGCACCGCACGGCCGTCGGCTTCAGTGGGTAGGCGGGCTATCACCCGCTTCATGTAAGCCAGGGAAAACTCGAGGTAGGCAGCGGCGCTCAGGCTGCCGCCCCAGGTATCAAAAATCTGCACCGCCTGGGCACCCGCCCGGATCTGGGCCGACAGGTAATCGCCCACCGCGTCCGCCAGCAAGGCCAGCAACGCGTGCATCAGCGCGGGCTGGTCGTAGGCCATGGCCTTGACCCGGGCAAAATCCTTGGAAGAGCCCCCTTCAACCATGTAGGTGGCCAGGGTCCAGGGGCTGCCGGTAAAACCTATCAGCGGCACCTGGCCGTTCAGTTCACGACGGATAGTGCGCACCGCGTTCATCACATAGCCGAGGTCGTCCTCCGCCGCGATATTGTTCAGGCCCGCCAGGTCCGCCTCGCTGCGAACGGTCTTGCGAAAGCGCGGGCCCTCGCCCTCCTCGAAGTACAGCCCCAGGCCAAGCGCATCGGGAACAGTGAGGATGTCGGAAAACAGGATCGCCGCATCCATCGGATAGCGGCGCAGGGGCTGCATCGTCACCTCGCAGGCCAGTTCCGCATTCTTGCACAGGTCCAGGAACGACCCCGCCTGTTGCCGCGTCGCCCGGTACTCAGGCAGGTAGCGGCCCGCCTGGCGCATCATCCAGATGGGGGTACGATCAACCGGCTGTCGCAGCAGGGCACGCAGGAATCGGTCGTTCTTGAGTTCACTCATGGGGGCTTTGGCCTTCTGCTGCGGATTAAACTTCCAGGAAATCCAGGATACCCTCGGCCGCCTGGCGACCTTCCCAGATGGCGGTAACCACCAGGTCGGAGCCACGCACCATATCGCCCCCGGCAAAGATTTTCGGGTTGCTGGTCTGGAACTTGTACTGCTGGGCCTCCGCAGCCACCACGCCGCCCCAGTCGTTGGTCTGCACCGTGATCTCACCCAGCCAGTCCGGCGGGCTGGGCTGGAAGCCGAAGGCAATGATGACAGCGTCCGCCTCCAGTACCACTTCACTGCCGGGAATGGGCTTGGGGCGTCGACGACCATCGACGTCGGGTTCGCCCATCTTGGTCTTGACCATTTTCACGCCGCAGGCCTGGCCGAAATACTCGACGATCTCCAGGGGCTGGCGGTTGTACAGGAACTCGACGCCCTCTTCCCGGGCATTTTGCACCTCGCGCCGCGAACCCGGCATATTCGCCTTGTCCCTGCGGTAGGCGCAGATCACGTGCTCGGCCTGCTGGCGCACCGCGGTTCGCACACAGTCCATGGCAGTATCGCCACCGCCCAGCACGATCACCCGCTTGCCCTTGAGGTTGACGTAGGCATCGGCCGGCTGCTCGAAACCCAGGTTGTGATTCACATTGCCCACGAGGAAGGGCAGCGCTTCGTATACCCCCGGCAGGTTTTCCCCGGGGAAGTTGCCGCGCATGTAGGTATAAGTGCCCATGCCCATGAATACCGCGTCGTACTGCTCGAGGATCTCGTTGATGGTGATGTCCTTGCCGACCTCGGTATTGAGCCGGAATTCGATTCCCATACCCTCGAAGATCTCCCGCCGGCGGACCATAACTTCTTTTTCCAGTTTGAACTCGGGTATGCCGAAGGTGAGCAGGCCGCCAATTTCGGGATAGCGGTCGAACACCACGGGCTTCACCCCGCCGCGCGCCAGAACGTCGGCACAGCCGAGTCCCGCCGGGCCGGCGCCAATAATCGCCACGGTTTTGCCGGTTGGCACCACGCCGGATAAATCAGGCCGCCAGCCCATGGCCAACGCGGTATCGGTGATGTATTTCTCGGAGGCGCCAATAGTCACGGCGCCGAAGCCGTCGTTCAGGGTGCAGGCTCCTTCACAGAGCCGGTCCTGGGGACACACCCGGCCGCAGACTTCCGGCAGGGTATTGGTCTGGTGGCTCAGCTCGGCGGCTTCGAACAGGTTGCCCTCAGCGACCAGTTTCAACCAGTTGGGAATAAAATTGTGCACGGGGCACTTCCACTCGCAGTAGGGATTACCGCACTCGAGGCAGCGGTGGGACTGGTCGGCTACCTGCTCCTGGGTATAGGGATTGTAAATCTCCACATACTCGGTTTTGCGGGTGCGCAGGGTCTTCTTGTCAGGGTCGCTGCGCCCGACATCAATGAACTGGAAATTGTTTTCAAAACGCTTGCTCATAGCCTTTTCCTAGTCTGTGTTGCGCAACCTCGACAGCAGGCGGTCGAAATCCGCCGCCTTGGGTTTGACCAGCCAGAATTTGCCGACGTAGTCTTCGAAATTCTCCAGCAGGTAGGCACCCCATTTCGACCCGGTCTCCGCCGTGTACTCCCGGATATTGGCCCGCAGGTGGTTCCGGTAGGGCTCCATATACTCCGCGCTGACGCGGTGGATTTCCACCAGTTCACTGTTGTACTTGTCGATAAAGCTGCGGTCGCGGTCGAGTACATAGGCGAAGCCCCCGGTCATACCGGCGCCAAAATTCACCCCGGTCGGTCCCAGTACGGTGATGACACCGCCGGTCATGTACTCACAACAGTGGTCTCCCGCGCCCTCCACTACGGCGTGGGCGCCGCTGTTGCGCACGCCGAAGCGCTCACCGGCAATACCCGCGGCGAACAGCCGCCCGCCGGTGGCGCCGTAAAGACAGGTGTTGCCTATGATCACCGTCTCACGGGATTCGAACTGGCTGTTGCGCGGCGGGTAAATGACCAGCTTGCCGCCCGCCATGCCCTTGCCCACATAGTCGTTGGAATCACCCTCGAGATACATATGCAGGCCACCCGCGTTCCAGACGCCAAAGCTCTGGCCCGCGGTGCCGGTCAGGCGCAGCACAACGGGGTTCGATTCCATTCCCGTGTTGCCGTGGCGCCGGGCTATTTCGCCGGACAGACGAGCGCCGATGGAGCGGTCGCAATTGGTCACGTCGAAGGCAAATTCGCCGCCGCTCTTTTCCTCGATCGCCGGCAGGGTTGCCGCCAGCATCAGTTCGGCCTTCTCCCCCCGGTCAAAGGGCACATTGGAAGCCACCTGGCAGAACTCGGGCTGGCCGTCGGCTTCCACGGCCTTATGCAGTATCGGCGACAGATCGAGCTTGCCCTGCTTGGCGGTCTCACCGGGCAGCAGCTCCAGCAGGTCCGTCCGGCCGATCAGTGCCTCCAGCGAGGGCACCCCGAGGCGAGCCAGCCACTCCCGGGTCTCGGTGGCCACGAAAGTGAAGAAGTTGATCACCATTTCGACGGTGCCGTTGAAATGATCGTCCCGCAGTTTCTGGTTCTGGGTAGCAACCCCGGTCGCGCAATTGTTGAGATGGCAGATACGTAAGTACTTACACCCAAGGGCCACCATCGGGGCGGTGCCAAAGCCGAAGCTCTCGGCGCCGAGGATCGCCGCCTTGATCACATCCAGCCCTGTCTTCAGACCCCCGTCCGCCTGCAGGCGGATCAAGCCGCGCAGGTGATTGCCCCGCAGGGTTTGCTGTACCTCTGCCAGGCCCAGCTCAAACGGCGAGCCCGCATAGCGGATCGAGGTCAGGGGACTGGCGGCGGTGCCACCGTCGTAGCCGGATATCGTAATGAGGTCGGCATAGGCCTTGGCGACACCCGCAGCGATTGTGCCAACGCCGGGCTCGGACACCAGCTTGACGGAAACCAGCGCCTGGGGGTTGACCTGTTTCAGGTCGAAAATCAGCTGGGCCAGATCCTCGATGGAGTAGATATCGTGGTGCGGCGGTGGCGAGATCAGGGTTACCCCGGGGACGGAATAGCGCAGGCGCGCGATGAGCTCATTGACCTTGCCGCCGGGCAGCTGGCCGCCCTCGCCGGGCTTGGCGCCCTGGGCAATCTTGATCTGCAGGACCTCCGCATTGACGAGGTAGTGCGGGGTTACGCCGAAGCGGCCGGATGCGATCTGCTTGATCTTGGACATCCGCTCGGTGCCAAAGCGCTCGGGATCTTCGCCGCCCTCACCGGAGTTGGAGCGGGCGCCCATCCGGTTCATGGCGGCGGCGAGGGCCTGGTGAGCCTCGGGACTCAGTGCCCCCAGGGACATCCCCGCAGAGTCGAAACGCGGCAGGATCTTTTCGATGGACTCTACCTCGTCCAGCGCCAGCGGGGCATCGGATTCGACCGGTTTCATCAGGTCGCGCAGGGTTGCCACGGGCCGGGTATTTACCAACGACGAATAGCGCTGGTAAACCGCGTAGTCGCCACTGGCCACCGCCTGCTGCAAGGTCATCACCACATCGGGGTTGAACGCATGGTACTCCTGGCCGTGGACATACTTGAGCAGGCCGCCCTGTTCGATGCCTTTGCGCAGGGTCCAGGCCCTGCGGGCAAGCGCTTTCTGGTCCTGCTCGAGCTCGTGAAAGTCAGCCCCGCCAATTCGCGAGGATACGCCGCGGAAGGCGACATCGACCACTTCCCGCGCGAGGCCCACGGCCTCGAACAGCTGCGCCCCGCGGTAGGAGCTGACCGCGGAAATGCCCATCTTGGACATGATCTTCAGCAGGCCCTTGTTGATGCCCTTGCGATAGTTCTTGTAACAGGCACTGGGCTCTCCCAGCACCTCCCCGCTTCGAATCAGGTCTTCCAGCACACTGTAGGCCATGTAGGGATACACGGCGGTGGCCCCGAAGCCGAGCAGACAGGCTATCTGGTGCGAGTCCCTGGCGCTGGCGGTCTCGACCACGATGTTGGCGTCGATCCGCAGGCCCTGTGCTATCAGGTGGTGGTGCACAGCGCCCGCGGACAGCAGGCTGTGTATGGGCAGGCGCTCCTTGTCGATACCCCGGTCAGACAGTATCAGGATCGAGCTGCCGGCCCGAACAGCGCCCTCGGCTTCGGCCACCATGTCTGCGATCGCCTGGCCCAGGCCTTTTTCGGCGGGATTGTAGGTACAGTCGAGTCGCCTGGGCATGAAGCCGGGCCGGTTGAGTTGCGACAAGGTGGTAAATTTACCCTGTGACAGCACCGGCGAGGACAGGATGACCCGGTCGGCATGCTCCGGGCCCTCCAGGAAAATGTTCTTTTCCCCGCCCAGATCGGTCTCCAGCGACATGACGATGGTTTCGCGCAGGGGGTCGATTGGCGGGTTTGTCACCTGGGCAAATTTCTGCCGGAAGTAGTCGTACAGGGAGCGCTCCAGGCGCGACAGCA
Organism: uncultured Gammaproteobacteria bacterium; assembly: GCA_963792815.1. Lineage (GTDB taxonomy): Bacteria > Pseudomonadota > Gammaproteobacteria > Pseudomonadales > Halieaceae > JARRPM01. The sequence goes on along the minus strand of CAWBXR010000016.1, from coordinate 414,288 downwards.
CGGCCATCGGGGTGTCGTCACCCATCGAGCCGACGCCCTCGTTGCCCGTTTCCGCCAATGGCCGCAATACCTGGTCCCGCTCCTCGAAGCTTACCTGGAACATTTTCATGTAGGTGTTCAGTCGGGCTGAGTCGATATCGGCAGCCATTTCACCGGCGAACGTTCCCTCGATACGCTGCGCCTTCTCCTTGAGCCAGCGCTTGTAAGGCTGGCGGGCTTTCAGGCGGTTGTCGATTTCGTCGTTTTGCAGCAGCTCGCCGGTGTGGGTGTCGACCATCAATATCTGGCCGGGCCCGACGCGACCCTTGGCGATCACATCCTCGCTCTTGTAAGGATGGGTTCCGACTTCGGAAGCAAGGGTGATAAAGCCATCCCTGGTAGTCACCCAGCGGGCGGGACGCAGGCCGTTGCGGTCCAGCAGGCAAACCGCGTAGCGGCCGTCGGTAAGCACGATACCCGCCGGGCCATCCCAGGGCTCCATGTGCATGGAATGGTACTCGTAGAAGGCCTTGAGGTCCGGGTCCATCGACTCGATATTCTGCCAGGCAGGGGGAATCAGCATGCGCAGGGCGCGCGCCATGTCCACGCCGCCGGTAAGCAACACATCCAGCATATTATCCAGGCTGGATGAGTCGGAGCCGGTGCGATTCACCAGCGGCGCAATCTCCTGGATGTTCGGCAGCTGGTCGGTCTCGAAGCGCGCCGTGCGGGCATCGGCCCAGTTGCGGTTACCTTCGATGGTATTGATCTCACCATTGTGGGCCAGCATCCGGAAGGGCTGGGCCAGCGGCCAGCGGGGCATGGTATTGGTGGAAAAGCGCTGGTGGAAAACACAGATCGCGGTTTCCAGCCGCTCGTCATCCAGGTCCAGGTAAAACCGGGGCAGGTCCACCGGCATCACCAGCCCCTTGTAGGCGATGACCTTGCCCGACAGGCCGACAATATAGAAATCACTGTCCCCGGCGTTGGCGATCTCCGCCTTGCGCCGGGCGACAAACAGCTTTGTGCTCAATTCCTGCTCGGACACCCCGGAGGCATCGACGAACAACTGCTCGATCACCGGCAGGCTCGACAATGCGATAGAGCCACACACCGAACTGTCCGTTGGCACCTCGCGCCAGCCCAGGACTCGCAGGCCCTGGTCGGTGACAGCCTGTTCGGTTGCGCTGCGGGCCCTGGCGGCGCGCTCGGGGTCGCTGCTGAGAAAAATCTGGCCAATGCCGTAGTTATCACCCAGTTCGGCCCCAAAACACTCCCGGGCCAGGGTGCGCATAAAGCGGTCGGGCATCTGCATGAGCAGGCCACAACCATCACCGGTTTTGCCGTCCGCGGCTATGCCGCCCCGATGTGTCATGCAGGTCAGGGATTCGATGGCAGTGCGCAGCAGGCGGTGACTGGCGACGCCTGCAGTGTGTGCAATCAGTCCGAAACCGCAATTGTCACGGAATTCTTCAGGTCTAAAGAGGCCTGCGCTCATAGTCGGTCCAAAATAATAAGTAATAACAATAAGTTACAGCGGAGCACCCGGCGCCACGGCAGATTCCGGGCAAGAAGGGGGGTCACCATTCTACACATACAGGCATTGCCGGACAAATCGGCCCGGGGGGCCCGAATCAGTCTTTTACGGGCGCCTCAAGCAGTTCGACCAGCTCCCGTTCATCTGCATCATCGACAATACAGGCAGAGCCAATGGCTTCGAGCAGCACCAGTCGCATACGCCCATCAATCACCTTCTTGTCCCGCGCCATCAGTTCGAGAAAATCCGCAGCTGTCATATCGGCGGGAGCTTCCACCGGGAGTCCCGCGGCCAGCAGCAGATCCCGCAGGCCCGCCACCTCCGCGGCGGGGACCATTCCGCGCCGCGCCGACAGCTCCAATGCCAGCAGCATACCTACCGCCACGGCCTCACCGTGCAGCCACTGGCCGTAGCCCTGGGCCGTTTCGATCGCATGCCCGAAGGTATGGCCGAGATTCAGGATCGCTCGCACTCCCCCCTCGCGCTCATCGGCAGACACCACTTTCGCCTTGTTGGCGCAACTGCGCTCGATCGCCTCAGCCAGGGCAGCCTCTTCTCGCGCCAGCAGCCTGTGCATATGCTGTTGCAGCCAGCGGTAGAAGGGCTCGTCACAGATCAGCCCATACTTGATAACCTCCGCCAGTCCCGCCGCCAGTTCCCGCGGCGGCAGGGTCTGCAGCGTGTTGGTGTCGATCAGCACTGCAACTGGCTGGTGGAAAGCCCCTATCATGTTTTTTCCGAGGGGGTGATTGACAGCCGTTTTGCCCCCCACAGACGAATCAACCTGCGCCAGCAGGGTCGTGGGGACCTGGACGAAGCTGACCCCGCGCTGGTAACAGGCAGCCGCAAAACCGGTAATGTCGCCCACCACACCTCCGCCGACGGCGACAAAAGTGGTGCTGCGATTGTGACCGGCCGCCATCACCTCATCAAAAATATCGCCGAGCGTTGCGAGGGTCTTGTACTGTTCCCCGTCCGGGAGGATCACCTCGGTGACCTGACCGGCAGAGCCCAGGGCCGACCGGACCCGGTCCATGTAAAGCGGGGCGACGGTTGCGTTGCTTACGATAACGACCTGGGAACCGGTAATATGCCCGGCCAGCAGCTGTGGGTCGGCGAGCAGGTCGCGACCAATGTACACAGGGTAGCTGCGCTCCCCCAGATCAACATGCAGGGTGTGCATCAACAGGGACACCTGGAATCCTCGGCTATAGGGTGAAAAAGAAGCGATGATACCGCCTGGGGGCCGGCGCTCCAAACACCGAATCGGGGCGAGGGCTGGCGCCTGGGGTTCAGGGCCTATTGCAGGTCGCGCACCAGCCGCTGGGCTACGGTCCGGGGACTGCAGCCATCGGTATCGATGATATGGTCGGCGATCTCCCGATAGAGGGGGTCGCGAATCGCCATCAGGGTGCGCAGCACTTCCTCCGGGTCACCCTTTTGCAGCAGGGGCCTGCGCCGGTCCTTGCGGGTGCGCCGTACCTGCTCGTCGACTGTGGCGTGCAGATAGACCACATAGCCGCGCGCGCCCAGCGCCTGCCGATTCTCGGGCCGCATGACCACACCGCCGCCTGTCGCCAGCACAATGTCGTCCCAGGTCGTCAGTTCCTCGACAACCTGTACCTCTCGCTCGCGAAAGCCAGCCTCACCCTCGACATCAAATATCCACGGGATATCCGCGCCGGTACGCGCCTCTATCTCGGTATCGGTGTCTGCGAAACGCAGCTTGAGGTGCTGGGCCAGGTACTTGCCAATAGTGGATTTGCCGGCCCCCATGGGGCCGACCAGAAAAATCCTGTGAAGTCTGGGCATCTTGCTGCGGCGAAGCCCTAGTCGAGCAGAGTTTCGGCGAGAATCCGCGGCGTGATGAAGATCAGCGTCTCGGTCTTCTTGTGGCTGGTGGACTCATTGCGGAAGAAGGCGCCGATATAGGGCAGGTCACCGAAGAAGGGCACCTTGTTGATCGACTCGATGTCCTCGGTCTTGAACACGCCGCCCAGAACAACCGTCTCCCCGTTGCCCACCAACACCTGGGTATTCAACTGGGTGGTGTCAATGGAGGGAATGAATCCGCCCTGGCCGCTGGGCACCAGTTCACCGATGGAGTCCTGGTTCACCTGCAGCTCCAGCATGATCCTGTCATCCGGGGTGATATTGGGCGTCACATCCAGTGCCAGCACCGCGTCCTTGAAGGAGGTTGTGGTCTCGCCACTGGCAGAGGACTCCTGGTAGGGAATCTCGGTACCGGACTTGATCGAGGCCTGCTGCTTGTCGCCGGTGATCACCTTGGGCTGGGATACCACCTCGCCCTCACCCGCCGCTTCCAGGGCGGACAATTCCGCGGTCAGGAACAGGTCGCCGCTGGTAAAGCCCACCGCGAAGCCGCTGTTGCGGGTCACGCCAAGGTCGACCAGCAGCGCACCGGGGTAATCCACCTGGGGCTGGGTGCCGTTGATCACGGATTCGTTCAGCCCGACCACGTTCTGGGTATTACCGGAAACAGAGGTGATGTTGTCATTATTGGTGTTGAGGTAAGCGCCGCCCCACTCGATACCCAGGTTCTTGGTAGCGTCGGACTGGGCGATCACAATCCTGGCCTCGATCATCACCTGCCGGATCGGGATATCAACCAGCTCGATCAGGCCGCGAATTTCCGCCAGCTTGGGCGCTGTTTCGGTAATGATGAGCGAGTTCGTGCGCGGTTCGACCACCACGGAGCCGCGGCCGGAGATCAGGCTGCCGCCCTCTTCGGAGCCCGCCTGAAACAGCTGCACGATATTGGCTGCATTGGCGTAGCGGATGCGGACAAACTCTGACTGCAGCGGCGCCAGTTCGGCGATCTGCTTGTTCGCCTCAATTTGCTGGCGCTCGCGCTCGGCAATCTCAGCGGCCGGCGCCACCATCAGTACATTACCGATCTGGCGCTTGTCCAGGCCCTTGGTTTTCAACACCAGTTCCAGCGCCTGGTCCCAGGGCACATTCTGCAGGCGCAGGGTGATGCGGCCGCGCACCGTGTCGCTGGCCACGAGGTTCAGTTCGGTAAAGTCGGCGATCAACTGCAACACCGCACGGATCTCAATATCCTGGAAGTTGAGGGATATCCGGTCACCGACATAGACGAATTCGTTCCTGCGTTCCTCTACCTCCTTCTTGGAAAGCGGCTTGACGCTGAGCACGTACTGGTTGTCGGTCTGGTAGGCAAGGTAATCAAAGTCACCGGTATTCTTAAGGGTCAAAGTTGCGCCGCGCTCAGTGGAGTTCACATCCACGCTGGTCACCGGGGTGGCAAAATCGGTAACGTCGTAGCGGCGCATCAGGCGTTCCGGCACAGAGGTGTTGACAAACTGCACCTTGATGTCACCGCTTTCACTGAAGACGTTCACGTCTACCGACGGATTCGTCAGCTCCAGAGTCAGGCGACCCTCCCCACTGGGGGTCCGCTGGAACTGCAGGTCGGTAATCTCGGAGGATACCTGAGTAACCTGCTCTACCGCGGTTTTGACCTGGTAGGGGTCGGAACCCTGCTTGACATAGTCACCGCTGCTTTCCTGGCCCACCACGACAAAGAGACTATTGCCGTCGACGCGGGTTTCGTAAGGCACGACCTTCACCAGGTTGACCACCATGCGGGTGCGACCGCCGGATTCCAGTACCACAACGCCGGTTGCATTGCCGTAGGGCAATGAGTAGCGCTTGCGCTCCAGGGCGCTGGCGGTGTCGGGGAAGTCGATTGCTATGCGAGCCGGTTTCTCAATGGTGTACGACGTCATTTCCGGCGGCGCTTCGCTGAAGTCCAGGCGGATTTCAAATTTGCTGCCCGGCCTGGCGCTGAATTCGATGCCTTCGATGGTAGCTGTGGCATGCACTGCTCCGGCCAATAAAACGCCCACCAGGCCACCAACAACTGCAAGCAGTCTTTTCCCGATGTTTTCTTTTGCTATCCCCACGGCCTTCGTCCCCAGATATTGTTTTTTACTTGACATGGTTTTCACCCATGACCCTGGCTTATACGCCACTTAGTTTAATTGTACGTGGGCGCTCTACCCATCCGTCCTTGGTACCGTCGCTGACTATTTCAACAACGCCGATGTAACTGTCGGTCATTTCAACGATCTTGCCGTGAGAACGACCGAGATAGTTGCCCATGGTCACCCGGTGCACACCGCCCTCTGGATCGCTTATCAGGGTCCAGTCGACACCGTCGCGCTCCAGGGTACCCACCATGCGCAGCGAGTCGAAAGTGTACTGTTCCAGGAACTCCTTCGCCCGACTGTCATCCGGCTTGATTGCGCTGATAGCCTGGAGCTGGGCGATTTCCCGCACCTCTACCGGCCGGTCAAACGGACTGCGCAGTGTGGTGGCGCTATAGGAAAACGCCTCGTAGGCCTTGAAAGTCGGTATCGGTGCTATGACGCCGCCGGGGCGATCACGCTTGGACGCCATGAACGCGTCGAGGTCTGAAAAGTTCTTCTGGGCACAGGCGGACAAGAGGGCTCCCAAAGACAATATCGCTACCAGTGTACGGGGAAAGCTTGTCATAACTAGGCATCCCCGTCCTTGTAGCGGTAAGTCTTCGCCACGATGTTCATCCGCAGGTGATTGGCATCGTTGCCTTTCGCACTGATGGTGAAGTCGTGCAAGGTTACGATGCGCGGCAGGCCGGCCATCCCGCTGATAAAGGCGCCCAGGTCATGGTAGGAACCGGAGGCGTTGATGGCTATCGGCAGCTCTACGTAGAATTCCCTGGCAGTTTCCTTCTGCAGGTCAATACTCGCTATTTCCAGGCCGTTGAGCAGGCCCTTGTTGGTTATGTCCTCAAGCAGCCCGGGAACCTCGGTATCGCTGGGCAACTGACTGACCAGCGCGCCAAAAGACTCCTCCATTTCCACCATCTGCTGCCGGTAGGCCTCCAGGTTAGCGGCCTGGAACGCTTTTTTCTCAAAGTCTTTCTTTAATTCGACTTCCTGCTTTTCCACCTTGGCCAGCTGGATCTGCAACTCCTCGATATGGTAGTAGTAACCCGCCGCTAGCACGGCGACCAGCAGGACTACCCAGATAAACAGCTTGACCGGCACCGGCCAGGAACCGACATTGTCGAAGTCCAGACTGTTTACATCAAACTCGCGCAGCGAGCGCATGGTATCTTCAAATGCCATCGCTCAACCCTCCCCTGACTTGTTTTCTGAAGCCGGCGCCTGAATCTGCACCGTCAAGTTGAAGGTATTTGCCTGGTCCCCGTACTCCGGCGCAGCTTTCACCGCATCGAGATTCGGATTCGCCAGCCATTCGGAGGCGTCCAGGCGACGCATCAGGCTGGAAACCCTGTTGTTTGACTCGGCGACCCCTTTAATAGTGATCGTTTTGTTTTTGGTCTGCAGATTCGTATAGAACACACCATCGGGGACGGTGCGGACCAGCTGGTCCAGCACCCGCACTATGATCGGGCGGTTACCCTGTAGCTCCTGAATGACGCGCATCCTGTCCAGCAGCTGGTTGCGCTTTTTCTGCAACTCACGGATTTCGGCCACCTGCTCGTCAAGTATCTTGATGTTGTCTGTCAGATACTGGTTGCGCGCTATCTGGTGCTGGATCTGGCCATTAACCAAACGATCTCCAAGCAGTACCAGACCTACCGCCAGTGCAATCACCAGGGCGGTCGTGACGAGAAATTCTTTCTTGAGCTCCTGCCGTCGCTCTTCCCGCCATGGCAGTAAGTTAATCTGTGCCATTAGTTAAAGCTCCGTAGGGCCAGGCCACAGGCGATCATCATCGCCGGCGCGTCGCTGCTCAGGGCGACGGCATTGACCTTGGGTGAAATGGACATGTTAGCGAACGGATTTGCCACAGTCGCCGGTGTGCCCAGCTTGTCCTGGACCAGTTCGGCCAGCCCTTCCATGGAGGACACGCCGCCGGCGAGGATGATGTAGTCGACATCGTTGTACTGGCTGGAAGAAAAGAAGAACTGCAGCGAGCGGGCCACCTGTTGCACCACCGCTTCCTTGAAGGGTTCAAGCACCTCGGGCTCGTAATCATCCGGCAGGCCGCCCTGTTTCTTGGCCAGCCCCGCTTCCTCCATGGGCAAGCCGTAACGGCGCATGATCTCATCGGTGAGTTGCTTACCGCCGAACAGCTGTTCGCGCGTATAGATAGTCTGGCCGTTGCTGAGCACACTCAGGGTGGTCATCGTCGCGCCGATGTCCACCACCGCCACAGTGCTCTCTTCTTCCAGTTCCAGCTGGTGCTGAATCAGGGAAAAGGCCCGCTCCATGGCGTAGGCCTCGACATCCATGATCCGCGGTACCAGTTCGGCGCCCTCGATTGCCTCGACCCGGGTGTCGATGGTTTCCCGGCGACAGGCGGCCAGCAGTACCTCGACCATGTTGTTGCGCTCGGGGGAGGGGCCCTGGACCTCGAAGTCGATGGATACCTCTTCGAGCGGGTAGGGAATGTACTGGTCCGCCTCGAGGGTGAGCTGGGTTTCCATCTCGTCCTCGCTCAGGCCCTGCGGCATGTCGATCATCTTGGTAATAACAGAAGAACCCGCGACCGCAGCAGCAACCGTTTTCAGCTTGGTCCTGGATTGGGCCACGACACTGCGGATGGCATTCGCCACACCGTCAACATCGTTGACGTTCTTCTCGATCACCGCATCCTGCGGCAACGAACTTACCGCGTAACTCTCTACGCGATAGCGGTCCCCCGTATAGCTCAATTCCAGCAACTTGACGGTAGTTGAACTCACGTCCAGCCCGAGAACCGGCGTTGCTTTTCTCTTCCCCATTCGCCCGAACACGTTTTTTCCCTATCAGTATCACTAACTTAGGATATTTTTATGTGTAGCTACATTAATTGTTAGATATAACACAGACCTAAATATATCAAAACTGAAAAAAAGCATATAATTACCACACGCCCGTTCCCATTGCTGCTTTAAACCAATACAAGCCACTGTTTGATAAGGGATAAATGATAATCCTACGCGCCCTTTTTCGTCTTTCATTATTTGGACTTTTCGGAGCTTTTTGGCTAATGGCAGGCGTCTACCTGTATCTAAGCCCGAACTTGCCCGACGTCGCTACCCTGCGCGATGTGAAACTGCAGACACCGATGCGCGTGTATACCCGGGACGGGTACCTGATAGGCCAGTTTGGCGAACAGAAACGCAGCCCACTGCCTTTTGACGAGATTCCACCGCAGTTCATAGAAGCCCTGCTCGCCGCCGAGGATGCCAATTTCTTCCGCCATTCCGGGGTCGATTTTCCCGGCCTGTTCCGGGCGGTGTCCGAGTTGATGCTGACGGGAGAAAAAGGCTCCGGGGGCAGCACCCTGACAATGCAGGTCGCCAGGAATTACTTCCTGTCCCTGGAACGCACTTTCATGCGCAAGTTCAACGAGATTCTGCTGGCCATAGAAATAGAAAGGGCCCTCGATAAACGCGAGATCTTTGAACTGTATTTCAACCGGGTTTTCCTCGGGCACAGGGCCTACGGGTTTGAAGCGGCGTCGAAAGTCTATTATGGCAAGAGCATCAGCGAACTGGACCTGGCCCAGTACGCCATGCTGGCGGGCATCCCCAAGGCGCCATCACGCAACAACCCGATCAGTGGACCCGTTGCGGGCAAAGAGCGCCGCGACTGGATTCTCGGACGCATGCGCGACCTGGGCTATATCGACCAGGCGCAGTACAGCGCAGCTGTAGTGGAACCCGATACCGCCAAGCACCACGACGAACAGCTGAGTTTCTCCGCCCATTACGCGGCCGAGATGGTGCGCCAGGAGATGCTTGATCGATACGGGATGGCTGCATATAACGACGGGTTCCAGGTCTACACCACCATCGACAGCGGTTTGCAGGAGGTAGCACGACAAGCCGTGACCAACGGCCTCCTGACCTACGACGACAGGCACGGCTACCGCGGGCCGGAGCAGAAACTGCCACCCGGGGACAGCAGTACCAACACGGAACAGGCCTGGCTGGACGCCCTGGGCCAGACGGCTGTGATTGCAGACCTGTTGCCCGCAGTGGTCACCGGGGTGGGCGAGGAGCAGGTGGCCATCCTGTTTGCCGATGGCAGCAGCGGCGCAGTGCCATGGGAAAACGGCATCAACCACGCATCACCCTACCTGAACGAGAATGCGGTCGGGCCCAGGCCCAAAACCCCCGCCGATGTGCTCGCCGTGGGCGACCTGATCCGTGTGGCTCGCAAGGTAGAAAAGGGCGAGGAGGGAGAACAGAAGGAAGGCTGGTTCCTCAGCCAGGTCCCCGCGGCACAGGCCGCACTGGTTTCCCTGCGCCCCGACGACGGCGCCGTCATCAGCATCGTCGGTGGCATCGGCTTTGAGCTGAGCAAATTCAACCGGGCCACCCAGGCACTGCGCCAGCCGGGGTCGAATTTCAAGCCCTTCCTCTATAGCGCCGCCCTGGAGTCGGGTTTCACCGCTGCCAGTATCATCAACGACGCGCCGGTAGTGGTAGAGGACAGCTCCCTCGACGAGGGCATGTGGCGGCCGGAAAACGACGAGGGCAAGTTCTACGGCCCCACGCGCCTGCGCTGGGCGCTGACAAAATCGCGCAACCTCGTATCCATCCGCCTGCTCCAGCAGCTGGGGGTGAGCAAGCTGCTCGACTACATGACCCGCTTTGGCTTCGACACCTCCAGTTTCCCGCGCGACCTCTCCCTGGCCCTCGGCACCCATGTGATGAGCGTGATGGATGTCGCCGCGGCTTACGCGGTACTGGCCAACGGCGGCTATCGCGTCGAGCCTTACCTGATCGACCGGATCGAGGACATCGACGGCAAGGAAATGTATAAGGCGAGGCCGCTGACGGTATGCCGCGACTGCGAGGACAGCCCGGAACCGGAACAGCCCTCCGGGGAGCCGAGTATGGAGCAGATCCTCAGCGGCGGTGGCGAAGGCCAGGACAGGCTACCCCCTGCCCCGCGCATCATGGATCCCCGGGTGAGCTTTATTATCGACAGCATACTCAAGGACGTTATCACCAGGGGAACCGGTCGCAAGGCACTGGTGCTGGAGCGCAGCGACATCGCCGGCAAAACCGGAACCACCAATGGCCCCATGGATGTGTGGTTCTCGGGTTACAACAGTGACGTGGTCACTTCAACCTGGGTGGGCTTTGATGGCTATACCCCGCTGGGTAGGCGGGAGTTCGGCGGCACCGCGGCCCTGCCGATCTGGATCGACTTCATGAGGGAGGCGCTGCGGGACAGCCCGGTCCGGCAAAGGCCCCTGCCCCCGGGCACGGTAAGCGTGCGGATCGACCCCGACTCCGGCCTGCTGGCGCGACCGGGGCAGGCCAACGCCATCGTCGAGTACTTCCTGAAAGAGAATGTACCCTCGGGAACGGGCGGCGAAGCCGGCCCCGGGGAGGGCAGCGGGGGCACGGATGACCTGCTGCGGGATATTTTCTAGTTAGCGATAGGACAAGCCGCTCGCCCGGGGCAGTGCCCCGGTTCAGGCGCCGGGTGAATAGTTGTCGGGGTAGGGCAGGCGGGCAACACCGCTGTCGACGGCGGCCCGCGCCACAGCAGGTGCCACCAGTTCCAGCAGGCGATGATCCACCGGCTTGGGGATAATATATTCCGGGCCGAAGGACAGGGACTCGACACCGCAGGCGGTCAATACCTCCCGGGGCACGGGCAGGCGGGTCAGCTCGCACAGGGCGTGCACCGCCGCGATCTTCATCTCCTCGTTGATACAGGACGCCCGCACATCCAGCGCACCCCGGAAAATGAACGGGAAGCCGAGCACGTTATTGACCTGGTTGGGATAGTCCGACCGGCCAGTTGCAATGATCACATCATCCCGGGTGGCACGCGCTATCTCTGGCTTTATCTCGGGGTCGGGGTTGGAGCAGGCGAAGACAACCGGGCGGTCGGCCATCGACAGCAGCATGTCGGCACTGAGCAAATCCGCCCCGGACAGGCCGATGAATACATCCGCCCCTTTGATGGCATCGGACAAACTGCGTTTGTTGGTCTGGTTGGCGAACTCCTGCTTGTAAGCGTTGACGCCCTCGCGCCCGGCGTAAATTACGCCGCGCCGGTCCAGCATGTATATATTGTCGCGCCTGGCCCCCAGGCTGACCAGCAGGCGCATGCAGGCTATCGCTGCAGCGCCGGCGCCGAGGCAGGTAATAACCGCCTCTTCCAGTCGCTTGCCCTGCACCTCGAGGGCGTTCAACAGGCCCGCGGCGGTGACGATGGCCGTGCCGTGCTGGTCGTCGTGGAATACGGGTATCGCGCAGCGCTCGGACAGGGCAGCTTCGATCTCGAAGCACTCCGGCGCCTTGATGTCTTCCAGGTTGATGCCGCCAAAGGTATCGGCGATCAGAGCCACGGTGTTAATGAATTCTGCGGAGTCCTCGGTATTGACCTCTATATCAATCGAGTTGATGCCGGCAAAGCGCTTGAACAGCAGTGCCTTGCCTTCCATCACCGGCTTGCTGGCAAGTGAGCCGAGGTTGCCGAGCCCGAGGACGGCGGTACCATTACTGACCACTGCCACCAGGTTGCCCTTGCCCGTATAGCGGTAGGCGTTCTCACAGTCTGCAAAGATTTCCCGGCAGGGTTCGGCGACACCGGGACTGTAGGCCAGCGCCAGGTCGAGCTGGGTTTCAGCCGGCTTGGTGAGCTCCACGCTGATCTTCCCCGGGACCGGGTTCGAGTGATAATCCAGCGCAGCCTGCTTGAAGTCCTTGGGCATGAGTTTCACTTGTGGAAAAAGGTCCGAAAGGATATAGAAAAGGACGTCGCGTAACAAGGCGACAAAATGCCGGTCCCCTGGACGTTTTCAGCACCCAAAAAAAAGCCGGACCACTGCGGGCCCGGCGTTTTTGCAATGCGACAGGGGCGCGGGGCGCCCCGCTGCTAGCGCTTGGAGCCGCGGCTGCCGAAACGCTTGTTGAAACGATCGACACGACCACCGGTATCCATCACCTTCTGCTTTCCGGTAAAGAACGGGTGGCACTCGGAGCAGACATCGATCTGGAGGTCTTCACAAAGGGTTGAACGCGTCGCGACCTGGTTGCCGCAGCTGCATGTTGCCGTCACGGCTTCGTACTTGGGGTGGATATCTTTTCTCATAATGCCTCTCCTCGTAATAGGTGCCGCCACCCGATCCCTGTCGGGCACCGCACCAAAAAATAGCCGCGCATCTTACCAGACATAAGGGCAGAAGCAATAGTCATTATGTGCCGCGCTGCCGCGGGCCGGAATCCGCTGCCGGCGGGTTCCCGGCCGATATTCCCACCCCCGATTTGATACACTGGCCGCCTGCCATCCACAGCCAGCCCGGAAAGGGGCGCAATGTCCGTACTTCGCCTCGCCATAGCTTCGCCCCTGCGTCGACTGTTCGATTACCTGCCCCCCAGCGGGATGAGCGCTGCGGCTGTGAAGACCCTGCAACCCGGCCTGCGCCTGAGAGTGCCTTTCGGTTCCCGCACCGTCACCGGCTACCTGGTCCAGGTCTGCCAGGACAGCGAGCTGGCGGAATCCGCGCTCAAGCATGCCGATACTTTGCTGGATGAAACACCCCTGGTGCCCGCCACCCTGCTGCAATTATGTGATTGGGCCGCGCGCTACTACCATCATCCCCCGGGCGAGGTGTTTGCCGCTGCTTTTCCCGCCTCTCTACGCCAGGGCAGGCCCCACCGGCCGGGTGGCAGCCCCGGCTGGCAACTGACAACTCGCGGGATGGGCCTGCCGCCAGGCGCACTGTCGCGCTCACCGCGCCAGGCCGAGGCGCTGGCGCTGCTGCAGGGGGCGCCGGCTGTAGCCAACGAGCTGTTCCGGGCACGGGGCATCAGCCCGGCGGTACTGCGCAACCTGGCGGACAAGGAGCTGGTGCAACAGTGCAACGTGGCGCACCCGCCCACAGCCCCTACCAGCAGGCCGGGGCTTTCGCTCAACCAGGAACAGGCCGAGGCAGTGGCTGAACTGTTAAAGGCAGGGCAGGCTTTCAGCTGCCATCTGCTGGAGGGCGTGACGGGCAGCGGCAAAACCGAGGTCTACCTGCAGCTCATCGCCGACTGCCTCGAGCGGGGCAGGCAGGCGCTGGTGCTCATTCCCGAAATAGGCCTGACGCCACAGACCCTGGAGCGGTTCAGGCAGCGCTTCGCCGCCAACATAGTGATCCTTCACTCCGGCCTGGGAGAGGCCGAGCGTTATCGCGCCTGGGAGGCGGCCAGGGACGGCAGCGCGCACATCGTCATCGGTACCCGTTCCGCCATATTCACGCCGCTGCACAAGCCCGGGCTCTTCATTATCGATGAGGAGCACGATGGCTCCTACAAGCAACAGGACGGTTTTCGCTATTCTGCCCGGGATGTGGCGGTGAAGCGCGGCCAGCTGGAAGGCTGCCCGGTGCTGCTGGGCAGCGCCACGCCCTCCCTCGAAAGCCTCCACAACGTGGCGGCGGGCCGCTACCAGCTGCACCGCCTGCGCCAGCGCGCCGGGACCAGCTCGCTGCCGACCATCAGGGCCATCGATGTGCGCCGGCAGGAGCTGCAGGCAGGCCTCTCCAGCGCGTTGCTGAGCGCCATCGACAACACCCTGCAGGCCCGGCAGCAGGTGCTGCTGTTTCTTAACCGGCGCGGTTACGCACCCACCCTGCAATGCCATGATTGTGGCTGGGTAGCCCAGTGCAGTGCCTGCGACGCCCGGCTCACCGTCCATCGCCGCCTCGGGCAGCTGCGCTGCCACCACTGCGGCGCCGGCAGGCGAATACCCCAGCGATGCCCCCAGTGCCAGGGCAGCAGCCTGATAACCGCCGGGCTGGGCACCGAGCAAACGGAGGACTTCCTGCACCAGCGATTCGGCCAGTGGCCGGTGTTCCGGGTGGACAGCGACTCCATGCAGGCCCGGCACGCGATGCGCGACCTGGTCAGCCTGATCAACCGGGGCGAACCCGGCATCCTGCTGGGGACCCAGATGCTCACCAAGGGCCACCACTTCCCCGGCGTGAGCCTGGTGGCGGTGATCGATGCGGATGCCCTGCTGTTCAGCGCGGATTTTCGCGGCCAGGAGAGGATGGCCCAGTTGCTGACCCAGGTGGCCGGGCGGGCGGGCAGGGCGGAGCAGCCCGGTGAGGTCCTGGTGCAAACCCACTACCCCGACCACCCGGCGCTGCAGGCGATGCTCCACGTGGACTACGGCGACCAGGCGAGGGCGATGCTGGCCGAGCGGCGGGAGGCGGGGATGCCCCCCGCGGGCCAGCTGGTGATGCTGCGCTCGGACTGCAGCGATGCCGCCCTTGGTGAAGAGTTTCTGCAAACCGTGCGCAGCCAGGCCGAACGGACAATGCCGTCGGGCGCCAGGCTGATCGGCCCCCTGCCGGCGCCCATGCAGCGCCGGGCGGGCATGTACCGCTGCCAGCTTATCCTGCTGGCGCCCGACCGCAGGGCGGCCCAACTGGCCGCGGGCCTGCTGGTTGCCCGGGCCGAGAATATCCCGGCCCGGCGCGGCCTGAAATGGTCGATAGATGTCGATCCGCTGGACCTGTACTAGTCGCGCCCCCGCCCGATCACTAGCCACGGCAGGCACTTATAAGGATAATGGCCGGCCAGCGGGCCCGGCAGGCCCGGTAACCTATTGAAGTAATTCAGGTATATCCTCTCGCAATGAAGGAACAACTTACCCAGCTTATACTCCAGGCACTGCAAAAACTGGTGGCTGAGGGCCAGTTACCCGCTGACGCACCAGTCCGCGTGCAGATCGAGCGCACCCGCGACCCGGACCACGGCGACCTGGCCACCAACGTCGCCCTGGGCCTGGCCAAAGCGGCCGGCAAAAAACCGCGAGAACTGGCCGAGCTGATCTGCCGGGCCCTGCCCGAGGCCACTTTCGTTGCGCGCACTGAGATCGCCGGTCCCGGATTCATCAACTTTTTCCTCTCGGGCGCCAGCAGCCAGGCGGTCATCCGGCGCATCCTGGAACAGGGTGAGGCATTCGGCACCACCGCCACCGGCGCGGGTCGCAAAGTACAGGTGGAGTACGTGTCCGCCAACCCGACCGGTCCCCTGCACGTGGGTCACGGCCGCGGCGCAGCGGTTGGGGACAGCATCTGCCGCCTGCTGCAGGCCACCGGCTGGGACGTGACCAGGGAGTTCTATTACAACGACGCGGGCCAGCAGATCAGCAACCTGGCCCTCTCGGTACAGGCGCGCTGCAGGGGTGTCGGACCCGAAGACCCGGGTTGGCCCGCCGATGGCTACCGGGGTGATTATATCGAGGAGGTGGCCCAGGCCTACCTGCGGGGCGACCGCATCGACGCCACGGACCAGCATGTCAGCAGCAGCGCCGACCCGGAGAACCTGGATGACATACGCCGCTTTGCGGTCGCCTACCTGCGCCGCGAACAGGACCTGGACCTGCAGGCCTTCGCCGTACATTTCGACAATTATTTCCTCGAATCCTCCCTGTATGAGGACGGCGAGGTGGAAGCCACTGTCCAGCGCCTCATCGAGCGTGGGCACACCTACGAAAAAGACGGCGCCCTGTGGCTGCGAACCACCGACTTCGGCGATGACAAGGACCGGGTCATGCGCAAGAGTGAGGGCGGGTATACCTACTTCCTGCCGGATGTGGCCTATCACCTGAACAAGTGGAAGCGGGGCTTTGAGCGCGTCGTCAACGAACAGGGCGCCGATCATCACAGCACCGTCACCCGGGTGCGGGCGGGCCTGCAGGCGCTGGAATCCGGCATTCCCGAGGGCTGGCCCGATTACGTGCTGCACCAGATGGTAACTGTCATGCGCGACGGCGAGGAGGTCAAGCTGTCCAAGCGCGCGGGCAGCTACGTCACCCTGCGCGACCTGATTGACGAGGTGGGTTGCGACGCCACCCGGTTCTTCCTGACGGCGCGGGCAGCCAGTTCGCAGTTGACCTTTGATATCAATCTCGCGATGTCCCAGAGCAACGACAACCCGGTGTATTACATCCAGTATGCCCACGCCCGGGCCTGCAGCGTGATGCGCAAAATGGTCGAACAGGGCTGGCAATGGACCCCGCAGGAGGGCCTGGCCCACCTCGACGAGTTGACCGAGGAGTACGAAAAGGCCCTGCTGCGGCAACTGGACCGATACCCGGAAGTGGTTGCGGGGGCCGCCGCGGCAAGTGAACCCCACACTGTCGCCACCTACCTGCGCGAATTGGCCGGGGACTTCCACAGCTGTTACAACGCGCACAAGGTGCTGGTGGACGAAACCGCCCTGCGCAATGCCCGCGTCGCCCTGTCAGAGGCGGTTCGCCAGGTGATCGCCAACGGCCTCGGGCTGCTGGGTGTTTCCGCGCCGGAGACAATGTAATTCATGGCACGGGACTACGCCAAGACACGCAAACCAGGCTCGAAGGCGCCGGCGCGCAGGCAGGCGCCGCAGCGTGGCCGGGAGGGATCCGCCAGAAGCGCCCGGGACAGCCGCCCCGGCAGCGCGTGGCGCAGCTACCTTGCCGGCCTGCTCAGCGGTGTTTTCCTGAGCTTCCTGCTGTACCTGGGCAGCATGCCCGCAGCCGACGGCCCGGAGCCCGGCCCCGCGCCGGAGGCCGCTGCGACAGCCGCGGTGCCGGCGGAACCGCCCAAGCCACGTTTCGACTTTTATACCATGCTGCCCCAGCAGACCATCGACGGACCCGTCGAGCCGGCGGAGGTAACCAGCCCCCCCTCCGGCTCCACCGGCGAGTCCTACCTGTTGCAGGCGGGCTCATTCCGCCAGCGCGAGGATGCGGACCGGCGCAGGGCGGAACTGCTGTTGTTGGGGCTTGAACCCAAGGTGGAAGAAACCAACAGCGACAACGGGCGCTGGTTCCGGGTCTACCTCGGCCCCTTCAGCTCCCACGGGCAAATGACCCGGGCCCGCAGCCTCACTGCCGCCCAGGACATAGACACCCTGCTGCTCAAACGCGGAACACCCTGATTAATCCTCGTTAAACCTTGAATTCCCGGCGCCGACCCCCATAACTGCCTGATCAGGAGCGCGTGGGAGCCGGCGATTACCAGCATCATCCTGAGTTCACCAACGCCCGGGTCAGGAGATGCAGCGTGGAACAATTCAGAGGTACAACCATTCTCTCGGTACGTCGCGGCAACAGTGTCGTGATCGGGGGGGACGGCCAGGTGTCCATGGGCAATACCGTCATGAAGGGCAATGCCCGCAAGGTTCGACGCCTGCACAAGGACCAGGTCCTGGCGGGCTTCGCCGGGGGTACGGCGGATGCTTTTACCCTGTTCGAACTGTTCGAGGCCCAGCTGGACAAGCACCAGGGCCACCTGGTCCGCGCGGCGGTAGAGCTCGCCAAGGCCTGGCGCACCGAACGCGCCCTGCGCCGGCTGGAAGCCCTGCTGGCGGTTGCCGACAAGAGCACGTCACTGATCATCACCGGTAACGGCGATGTCATCGAGCCCGAAGACAACCTGATCGCTATCGGCTCCGGCGGACCCTTTGCCCAGGCGGCGGCCCGGGCGCTGCTGGACAACACCGAACTCGATGCCCGCACCATAGTGGAAAAGGGCCTGGGCATTGCCGGTGACATCTGTATCTACACCAACCACAACCGCACCATAGAACAACTGGATTTTTAGGCCATGTCCGATATGACCCCCCGCGAGATCGTCCACGAACTGGACAAGCATATTATTGGCCAGGATGAGGCCAAACGCGCAGTGGCAATCGCCCTGCGCAACCGCTGGCGCAGGATGCAGCTACCGGAGGAACTGCGGGCGGAGATCACCCCCAAGAACATCCTCATGATTGGGCCCACCGGCGTGGGCAAGACAGAAATCGCCAGGCGCCTGGCCAAGCTGGCGAATGCGCCCTTCGTCAAGGTGGAGGCCACCAAGTTCACCGAAGTGGGTTACGTCGGCCGCGACGTCGACTCCATTGTGCGTGACCTGGTCGACGTATCGATGAAGATGCTGCGGGAACAGGAAATGACCCGGGTTCGCTTTCGCGCCGAGGAAATGGCCGAGGAGAGAATCCTGGATATCCTGCTGCCACCGGCCCGCAATGCCGAGGCGGAATCCGGCGCCGGAACTCGCCAGCTGCTGCGCAAGAAGCTGCGCGAGGGAGAGCTGGACGAGAAAGAGATAGAGGTCAGCATCAGTTCCCGCGCCTCCGCCCTCGAGATCATGGCTCCACCCGGGATGGAGGAAATGACCAACCAGCTGCAGAGCATGTTCTCCAATATGTCACGGCAGCAGGAAAAGACCCGGAAAATGCCCATCAAAGCCGCCTTCGAGGCCCTGTGCGATGAAGAGGCGGCAAAAATGGTCAACGAGGACGAGCTGAAACAGAAGGCAGTGAGCGCGGCGGAACAGAACGGCATCGTCTTCATCGATGAACTCGACAAGGTGGCCAAACGCAGCGAGGGCGCAGGCGCGGATGTGTCGCGCGAAGGGGTACAGCGCGACCTGTTGCCGCTGATCGAGGGCTCTACCGTGAGCACCAAGCACGGCATGATCAAGACCGATCATATCCTGTTCATCGCCTCGGGCGCCTTTCACCTGGCCCGCCCTTCAGATCTTATCCCCGAGCTGCAGGGCCGCCTGCCTATCAGGGTGGAATTGTCCGCCCTGACGCCGGATGATTTCGAGCGCATTCTCACCGAGCCCAATGCATCGCTCACCGAGCAATACCAGGCCCTGCTGGCAACCGAGGGACTGAAGGTGGAGTTTACCGCCGACGGCCTGCGCCGTATCGCCGAAACCGCATGGCAGGTCAATGAGAAAACCGAGAATATCGGCGCTCGCCGGCTGCACACGGTGATGGAGCGCCTGCTGGAAGACAGCTCCTTCTCCGCGGCGGATAGCGGCCTGAACCCCGAACCCCTGCTGGTGGACGCGGCTTATGTGGACGGCCAGTTAAAAGCCCTGAGCGCGGACGAGGACCTGTCCCGCTTTATCCTGTAGCCTGCGAAGATGCCGGCGACAGACAAAAGACCCCTGAGAATCAAGCTGCGCAAACGCTCACGGGAGCTGGAACTGGAGTATCCGGACGGCGAACACTATTCGCTGTCCTGCGAGTACCTGCGGGTCTACTCCCCCTCCGCCGAGGTACGCGGCCATGGCGCCGGCCAGGAAGTCCTGCAAACCGGCAAGCTCAAGGTCGGTATCGACGCCGTAAAGCCGGTGGGCCGCTACGCCGTCCAGCTGGTATTCGATGACGGTCACGACACGGGTTTGTACTCCTGGGATTACCTCTATGAGCTGTGCACCGAGCAGCCCCGGCGCTGGCAGGAGTATCTCGACCGGCTGCAGCAGGCCGGCGCCGGCCGCGACCCGGACGTCCAGGTCATCCAGTTCCAGCCCTAGGGGCCTGCGCAGAACCAACCTGACCGCGGGGCCGCATCGCGCTACAATACGCCGTCCAAAGGCGGCAAGGCGCAAACCCATGAGCGACAAAGACACGACTCACTTCGGCTTCAAGGAAGTCGACACCCAGGCGAAGGCAGGGCTGGTGGCCGACGTGTTCCACTCCGTGGCGTCGCGCTACGACCTGATGAACGACCTGATGTCCGGCGGGATCCACCGCGTCTGGAAGCGCTTTACCATTGAGTTGAGTGGTGTGCGCAGCGGCAACGCCGTGCTGGACATCGCCGGCGGCACCGGTGACCTCGCCGCCCGCTTTGCCGATATCGTCGGCCCCGATGGCCGCGTGGTGCTGGCCGATATCAACGACTCCATGTTGCGGGTTGGCAGGGACAAGCTGCTGGACAATGGCCGCCTCGGCAACCTGGAGTTCGTCCAGGCCGACGCCCAGTGCCTGCCCTTTCCGGACGACAGTTTTGACTGTGTCACGATCGCCTTCGGCCTGCGCAATGTAACCGACAAGGATGCCGCGCTGCGCTCCATGCTGCGGGTATTGAAACCCGGTGGGCGACTGCTGGTGCTGGAGTTTTCCAAGCCGGCAAACCCCCTGCTGAGCAAGGCCTATGACACCTACTCCTTCCGGGTGCTGCCGTTGATGGGGCGGCTGGTGGCCAACGACGCTGACAGTTACCAGTACCTGGCGGAATCCATTCGCATGCACCCGGACCAGGAAACCCTGAAGGACATGATGGAGGACGCTGGCTTCAGCAAATGCGAGTACCACAACATGACCGGTGGTGTGGTTGCCCTGCACAAGGGCGTCAAGGCCTAGCGCAGCCGGCATAAACGATGAGCCCTGTAATCGACCCCACCCTGCACACGGCCGTTTTCGCGGCTGTGGAACGCGTGGTCAACCAGGCACTCGAGCTGGCTCCGGCGGGCAGGAAACGCCTGAACGAACTGTCCGACTGTGTCTTCGCCTTGCACTGCACAGCTCCGCCACTGGAAGTTTACCTGCAGCCGGGGGACGGTCGCGTCCGCCTGATGGGCTTCTACGACGGGCCGGTGACCGCCAGCGTGCGGGGGGTTGCCTCGGACTTCGCCGAACTGGTTACCGCTGCGGACCCGACAGCCGCGCTGATCAACGGCAACCTGGAACTCAAGGGTGACAGCGCCCCCCTGATAGAGCTACAGAAGATTATCACCGCCCTGGATATCGACTGGGAAGCGCCGCTGGTGGACGCCCTCGGCGACGTGGCCGGCCACCAGCTGGCGCAACTCCTGCGCGGCGCCTACGGCTGGGGCAGGCAGGCCTCCAGCAGTCTCGGGCGACAGCTGGACGAGTTTATCCACGAGGAGGCCCGCCTTACTCCGCCCCGCCTGGAGATGGAGGACTTTTTCCGCGACGTGCAGCAACTGGGCCTGCGGGTAGACCGCCTGGAATCCCGCGCCCGTCGCCTGCGCAAGCGACTCCAGCAGATGCGCCAGTGACCCGGTTGCCACCATGTCCCGCGTAACCCGCCTGGCAACCATTTTTCGGACCATCGGTCGCTACCGCCTCGACGAATTCATCGACAGCGATGCCCTGGGACCGGTGGCGCGCACTGCGCTGGCGCTGTCTCCCTGGCGCCTGCAGCGGGCGCCGGCCCTGGCCCGGGGCGTAAGGCTGCGCAAGGCGCTCGAAGAGCTGGGCCCCGTCTTTATCAAGTTCGGGCAGATGCTGTCGACCCGGCGCGACCTGCTGCCCACCGACATAGCCGATGAGCTGGCCAAGCTGCAGGACAATGTACCGCCTTTCCCGGAGCAGCAATCGATTGCCATCATCGAGAAAGGCCTGGGCAAACCGATAGCCGAGCTGTTCGCCAGTTTCGACCCGAAACCCATGGCGTCTGCCTCGGTAGCCCAGGTGCACGCGGCCACCCTGCACAGCGGCGAGAGCGTGGTCGTCAAGGTAATCAGGCCGGACATAGAGCCCGTCATTCGCCAGGATCTCGCCCTCATGTTCTCCCTGGCCAAACTGGTGGCCAGGTATGTGCCGGACGGCAGGCGCCTGCGTCCGGTGGAAGTGGTGGCGGACTACGAGTTCATCATTCTCGATGAGCTGGACCTCGGGCGCGAGGCGGCCAATGCCTGCCAGTTGCGGCGCAATTTCGAGAACAGCAAGCTCGTCTATGTTCCCCAGGTTTACTGGGATTACACCTGCCGCAACGTTTTCGTCATGGAGCGAATATCGGGTATTCCCGTCACCGATATGGCCGCGCTGGAGGCCCGGGGCACAGACCTGAAGCTACTGGCCGAGCGCGGCGTGGAGATCTTTTTCACCCAGGTATTTCGCGACAGCTTTTTTCATGCCGACATGCACCCGGGCAATATCTTTGTCGATGCCACTGACCCGGCGGACCCCACCTATATCGCGGTGGACTGCGCCATCATCGGCAGCCTCAGCGATTCGGACCAGTACTATCTGGCCCGCAACCTGCTCAGCATCTTTCGCCGCGACTACCGCGAGGTTGCCCAGCTGCATGTGGAATGCGGCTGGGTGCCACCACAGACCCGGGTGCAGGATTTCGAATCCGCCATGAGGGCCGTATGCGAGCCGGTTTTCGAACGCCCTATCGGCGAGATTTCCTTCGGCCAGTTACTGATTTACCTGTTCCGGACGGCCCGGCGTTTCGACATGCATATCCAACCCTCGCTGGTACTGCTGCAAAAGACCATGTTGAACATAGAGGGCCTGGGCCGGCAGCTGTATCCGGGGCTCAACCTGTGGGACACAGCAAAACCCTTCCTCGAGGACTGGGTGCAGGAGCGTTACTCTCCCCAGTCTGTGCTGCGTCGCCTGCAGCGACAGGCCCCGTCATGGCTGGAACAGCTGCCACTGCTGCCGGATGCGATGCTGGATAACCTGCAGCAATCCCGCGACGTGGAAATGCGCTTCAGCCAGCAACAGCAACAGGTGGAGGAACTGCAGGAACGCAGCGCCGCGAAGACCCGGCGCCACCGGCGCCAGCTGCTGGCTGCAATCGCCTGCCTGGGGGTAGCCGTCAGTGTCGTGCCCGGCGCCTGGCAGCAACTGGCCGATGCGCCGGTGGTCAGCTGGTTAATGGCGGGGCTGGCCGTCGCGCTGTTGTGGCCACGCGACAGCTGAATACATGTGCCGGAAGCGGCCCCTGTGCCATAATGTCCGGCCACAGAAGGCAGTACGATGAACGAACCAGGCACACTGACACAGGACATCCGCTGGAACGAGCAGGGCCTCGTGCCCGCTATCGCCCAGGACTGGCAGAGCGGCGAGGTGCTTATGCTGGCCTGGATGAATCGCGAGGCGCTGGAGCTGACCGTCAGTGAAGGCAGGGCGATCTACTGGTCGCGCTCGCGCCAGGCGATCTGGCGCAAGGGCGAGGAGTCGGGGCATGTGCAGAGACTCAAGGAGCTGCGTATCGACTGCGACGCGGACACAGTGCTGATGAAGGTGGAACAACTTGGCGGCATCGCCTGCCACACGGGCCGCCGCAGCTGCTTCTTCAAAAAGCGGGAGCCGGATGGCTGGCTGGTCACCGACGAGGTTGTCCGCGCGCCCGGCGACATATACGGGAACTCACCATGAGCGATGTGCTGGAACAGCTGGCCGCCACCCTGCAGCAGCGCCGCGGGGCAGACCCGGACACATCGTACGTGGCCAGCCTCCACCACCAGGGATTGAATAAAATCCTGGAGAAAGTCGGCGAGGAGGCCACCGAGGTGATTCTCGCGGCCAAGGACATGCAAAACGGTGAGGGGCAGGCCGAGCTGGTCGGCGAGGTTGCGGACCTGTGGTTTCACAGCATGGTCATGCTGTCCCACCTGGAAGTTGATATCAGCGAGGTCACCGAGTGCCTGCGCGCACGTTTCGGGACTTCGGGCATCGAGGAAAAGGCAGCGCGCAGCGGCGGGCACTGACCCGGGCGCGCAAACCGCAATCAGGACAACCACAGCAGGAGAGAGATATGGGAATTGGTGGAATTAGCGTCTGGCAACTGTTGATCATTCTCGCGATCGTCATCATGTTGTTCGGCACCAAGCGCCTGCGCACCCTGGGCACCGACCTGGGCAGCGCTGTAAAGGGCTTTCGCAAGAGCATGCAGGACGATACCGGGGCAGACAAGGACGCCGGTACGGAGCAGCCGAACGAGCCGGCAGCGGACAAGGACAAGTAACGCCTGAATGTTCGATATCGGATTCACCGAGCTGGTGCTTGTGGGAGTGGTGGGCCTGCTGGTTATCGGGCCGGAGCGCCTGCCCGGCGCCATCCGTACGGCCAGCCTGTGGCTGAATCGCCTCAAGCGCGGCTTCAACGATATCAAGCGGGAGGTCCAGCAGGAGCTGCACAACGATGAGGTTATGCAGCAGCTGCGCGAGACCGGCCAGCAGCTCAAGGCCCAGGCGGACCAGCTCGGAAAGGGCCTGGACTCCACAGGCAAGGGGCTGGGCAAACCGCTGCCCGAGGAGCCCCCGGCCGTCGAAACTCCGGCCAAAACGGCGCAGCCCGCGGACAAAAGCGCAGAATGAGCGAACCGGAAAACACCGACCAGCCATTGCCGCTGGTAGCCCACCTGACTGAATTGCGCGACCGCCTGTTGCGGGCACTGCTGGCGATACTGATCGTGTTCATCGGCCTGTTCCCCTTCGCCAACGAGATTTACACGTTCGTCTCCGAGCCGCTCCGGGAGATGCTGCCCGCGGGCGCCACCATGATCGCCACCGAGGTCGCATCGCCCTTCCTGACCCCTTTCAAGCTCACCCTGGTGGCCGCGGTGTTCCTGGCCATACCCTACGTGCTTTACCAGGTATGGAGTTTTATCGCCCCGGGTATGTACCGACACGAGAAACGTCTAGCCATCCCGCTGCTGGTCTCCAGTGTCGCGCTGTTCTATGCCGGCGCCGCATTCGCCTACTACGCCGTGTTCCCCCTGATCTTTGCTTTTTTTACCAGTACCGGGCCGGCGGACATTGCCATCATGACCGACATCAACAGCTACCTCGATTTTGTCCTCAAGCTGTTCTTTGCCTTCGGCCTGGCATTTGAAATTCCCATCGTCGCTGTTCTGCTGATCTGGACCGGTATCACCACCCCCCAGAACCTGGCAAAAAAACGGCCATACATCATTGTCGGCTGCTTTATCATGGGCATGCTGCTCACGCCTCCCGATGTAATCTCCCAGTCCCTGCTGGCAATACCCATGTGGCTGCTGTTTGAGCTGGGGGTGTACTTCGGCCGATTGATTACCCGCAACAGGCCCAATGAAGCCGGGTAAAGCCGGGTCTGCCAGCCTGCCCTCGCTGCTGCCGGTTCTCGGATTTCTCAAGCCCTACAAACTGCGCCTGGTCGGGGCCAGCCTGGCCCTGTTGTTCACCGCGGGCGCCACCCTGTCCATCGGCCGGGGCCTGCAGGTACTGATCGACCAGGGTTTCGCCGGCGATACTTCCGACCTGGCCGGCGCCGTCAGCCTGCTGGTGGCGATAGCCGCCGCCATCTCGGTCGGCACATTTGTCCGCTTTTACCTGGTCTCCTGGCTGGGGGAGCGGGTCAGCGCGGACCTGCGCAAGGCCGTGTTCAACAACCTGGTGCACCTGCACCCGGGTTTTTTCGAGCTCAATCGCAGCGGCGAAATAATGTCCCGCCTCACCACCGACACCACCTTGCTACAAACCATTATCGGCTCCTCTTTCAGTATGGCCCTGCGCAGCAGCCTCACCCTGGTCGGGGCGCTGGTGATGATGTTCATCACCAACCTGAAACTCTCCCTGATTATCGCCGTTGGCGTGCCCCTGGTTCTGCTGCCAATCCTGTTCTTCGGCCGCCGGGTCCGGCGCCTGTCCAACCAGAGCCAGGACAGCATTGCCAGTGTCGGCAGTTATGCCGGCGAGGTGATCCAGCACATCCGGGTGGTACAGAGCTATACCCAGGAGCAATTCGAGTCAGCCGCATTTTCCCGCGAGGTGGAGCGGGCATTCGCAATCGCCCGGCGGCGGATATGGCAGCGTTCCCTGTTGATCGGGGGGGCTATATTGCTGGTATTCGTCGGCATGGCGGGGATGCTGTGGGAGGGAGGCCAGGACGTGATCAGCGGCCAGATGAGCGGCGGCGAGCTGGGTGCTTTCGTGTTTTACGCCATCATGGTGGGAAGCGGGGTGGCCACAGTGTCCGAGGTATGGGGTGAGCTGCAACGGGCGGCCGGGGCGGCAGAGCGCCTGATAGAGCTGCTCAATACCCGCAGCCTGATTGACGACCCGGGCCCGCAGGATCTGCCCAGCCAGCGCGAACGCCCGGAGCTGCGCCTGGAAGGGATTAGCTTTTACTATCCCACCAGACCCGGGCAGGCGGCCCTGCAGGACTTCTCCCTGCCTATCGAGGCTGGCAAAAGCCTGGCCCTGGTGGGCCCGTCCGGTGCCGGGAAGTCCACCGTATTCGAATTGCTGCAGCGTTTTTACGACCCCCAACAGGGCAGGGTGTTACTGAACGGGGAGGATATCCGCGAGCTGGGCCTGCAACAGCTGCGCAGCCATATCGCCCTGGTGCCGCAACAACCCGCGCTGTTTACCGGCGATGTGCGCTACAACATCGCCTACGGCAGGCCCGAGGCCAGCGACGCGGAGGTCGCCGCTGCCGCCAGGGCAGCCCACGCGGATGAATTCATAGAACGCCTGCCGGACGGCTATGGCAGTCACCTGGGAGAGCAGGGGGTACGTCTCTCCGGCGGCCAGCGCCAACGTATCGCGCTGGCCCGGGCCATCCTCAATGACCCGGAAATTCTGCTGCTGGACGAGGCCACCAGCGCACTGGATACCGAAAGCGAATACCAGGTACAGCAGGCGCTGCACGAATTGATGAAAAACAGGACCACGGTCATTATCGCCCACCGCCTGTCGACCATACTGCACGCCGACACCATCGCGGTGCTCGACCAGGGCCGGCTGGTCGCCTGCGGCACCCACGCCGAGCTCATGCAAAGCTGCGAACTGTACCAGCGCCTGGCCAGCCTGCAGTTTCGCGATACCCGGCCGGGGGACTTGCCGGCTGAAGCTGAAGCCGACGCCTGAACTAGTTCGACTGGCTGTCCAGCAGGCGAATCCGGTCCTTGCGCTCCTGGTTGACCCGAGCCAGGTCACCCACGGCATCGCGGGAAATTTCCGCGACTTCCTGCATCAGGCGCAGGCCCAGGCGGGCGTTGTTGGCTGCGCAGCGCAGGGGAGCCGTGACCGGTGATTCGCGAAACATCTCAAGCCCCTCATCCCAGGCGATCTTCACGTGGTCACCGGCACTGCCGCGGGCGGATTCGTAGGCCATGGAGACCACCTCCAGCGACTCCATCAGGGCCTCGACGCTGAGCCACTCCACCAGGGTGCCGCGCTCGACCCCGCGCCGCACGCTGCTGCGCAGCTTGCGCGCCATATTGCGGAACTCGCGCTGCACGCGCTGGCCAAAAACCGGGTCCACTACCGGGCGCAGCCGGTCGTCCCGCTCAAGCTCCGCCCAGTCTGCCGCGCTCAGCACTCCTTCAATCTGGGGAAATACCAGTTTCTCTTCGCTGTTCATATGCTCGTACATGTGCTGGACGTAAGCGCGCCCGCCATTCACCAGCATCCCACCCGTGAGCTCGCCATCGCGCCACAGCTGGATATTGCGCAGCACCTCCTGGCCCGTTTTCGCCATATAGTCATGATCGCGCTGCAGGCTGTCCACGCTGTCGCCCGCCGCCACATCAAGCTCTGCCACCCGGCCGTAAATGAGATCCTCCCGGGGGTGATGGAACCGGTCCGGCCAGGTCACCATGTAGTCCATGATCTCGTAGACCACGTGGGTATCCACCAGCTCGCCCGCCTCGATCGCATCCAGCTGTTCGCTGAACAGCCGCATGACATTGGCGATATGGCGATGCTCCGCGTACAGCGCCCTGAGCAGGGGTGGTTGGGT
Organism: uncultured Gammaproteobacteria bacterium; assembly: GCA_963792815.1. GTDB lineage: Bacteria > Pseudomonadota > Gammaproteobacteria > Pseudomonadales > Halieaceae > JARRPM01. The sequence goes on along the minus strand of CAWBXR010000016.1, from coordinate 386,497 downwards.
AGTGGATTTTTTCACTGCCTGCGCAGGGGCGGCCGCAGGTTTCTTACGGGCGGCAGTTTTTTTGGCCGCAGTGGCCGGTTTCTTCTTGCCGGGCGCCTTCTTCCTGACCGGCGCTTTGCGCTTCACGGGTTTGCGTGTATCGGCTGCCATAGTCTCGTCTCCGGCAAATGTCTGCCAAGCATAGGCCTTTCAGCCTAGCCTGTCCCAGACGCTAAAACATTGATCCCGCGCAGGGTCTGCATTGTTGTACAAACGGCCCCGGCAGCAAAAAAAACGCCGGCAAAGGGCCGGCGTTTTTCGCTGGAGGGATCCGATCAGCTGAATTCGCGAATCAGATTACCAATGGACTCCTTGGCGTCGCCGAACAGCATACGGGTATTGTCCTTGTAGAACAGCGGGTTCTCGATGCCGGCAAAGCCGGAGGCCATGGAGCGCTTGAGCACGAACACCGTGCGGGCCTTGTCGACATTGATCACCGGCATACCGTAGATGGGCGAGGACTCGATCTCCCTGGCCGCCGGGTTGACCACGTCGTTGGCGCCGATGACGATAGCCACATCCACATTCTCCATGCGGGGGTTGATATCGTCCATCTCCAGCAGCTGGTCGTAGGGCACATCGGCCTCGGCCAGCAGCACGTTCATGTGCCCGGGCATCCGCCCCGCTACCGGGTGAATACCAAAATTGACCTCCGCGCCGTTTTGCTCCAGCAGCTCGGCCAGTTCCTTGACCACGTGCTGGGCCTGGGCCACTGCCATACCGTATCCGGGGATGATGGCGACGTTGCTGGCAGCCTCGAGGATATAGTAGGCATCCTCGACGTTGATCGGCTTGATCTCGCCCTCGACCACGGTGGCTTCAGTCTTGCCGCTGCCGAAACCACTGAACAGGACGTTGGCCAGGGAGCGGTTCATCGCCTTGCACATGATCTGGGTAAGAATGATACCCGAGGCACCCACCAGAGCGCCGGCCACGATCAGGATATTGTTGTTGACCGCGAATCCGGCGGCGCAGGCCGCGAGGCCGGAGTAGGAGTTCAACAGGGAAATCACCACCGGCATATCCGCCCCGCCGATAGGTATTACCACCATCACACCGAAAACCAGTGACAGGGCGACCACGAGGTACAACCACAGGTGATTGGCAGGCTCGAGGCAGAACATCACGGCACCGGCCAGGATACCCAGTACGATAATGCTGTTGACTATTTGCTGGCCGCTGAACAACACCGCGCCGCTGCCAATCCGCTCACTGAGCTTGCCATAGGCGATCATGCTGCCGGTAAAGGTCACGCCACCGATCAGGATGGACAGGATAATGGTGACCAGGGTAAAGGTTGCGGACCCCGGAGCCAGGGCTGCCCAGCCCACCAGCAGGCTGGCCATACCGCCAAACCCGTTGAACAGGGCCACCATCTCCGGCATGGCGGTCATTTCCACCATGCGGGCGGCGGCGCCGCCGATCGCAGCACCGGCCACGAAACCGATGGCGATCCACTGGTAGTCGACGATGCCCTGGTCGAGCAGCGCCGCCACGATGGCGAGCAACATGCCCATCGCGGAGACCATATTGCCCCGCCGCGCAGTCGCAGGGGAGCCGAGTTGTTTCAGGCCGTAGATAAAGAGGGCGGCTGATGCCACATAGGCGTATTGAATCAGGCTATCCATCACCCTAGCTCCCCTTCTTCTTGAACATGGCCAGCATACGGTCGGTCACCATATATCCACCCACCACGTTGATGGTGGCCAGTGCAACGGCGGCCGCACCCAGCCAGTTGGCCAGGTCCTGCTGCCCGTTGCCGGCGAGGCTGACGGCACCAACCACGGTGATTCCGGATATGGCATTCGCGCCGGACATCAATGGTGTGTGCAGGGTCGCAGGCACCTTGTTGATCAGTTCGAAGCCCAGAAATATCGACAGCATAAGGATGAACGTGAGAAAAACTTCTGCGGGTATCATTTTATGCTCCCCCTTCCAGGATCTTCTTGATAGTTTCATGCACCACCTCACCGCCGTGGGTGATGATACAGCCGGGCAGGATATCGTCGTCGAAATCCACCTTGAACACCCTGTGCTCCTCGTTCCAGTTGTCCTCCACCAGGTTGAACAGATTGGAGGAGTACATCTGGCTGGCGTGGCGCGCCACTTCCCCGGCCAGGTTGCCCTTGCCGATAATGGTCACCCCACTCCACTCCACGATCTCGTTGGGCACTGAGCCCTCGACATTGCCGCCGGTTTCAGCAGCCATATCGACTATCACCGAACCCGGTGCCATGCCCTGGATCATATCCTTGGTGACCAGCACCGGCGGCTTGCGTCCGAATACCTGGGCGGTGGTGATAACCACATCCGACTTGGCAATAACGTCTTTCTGGGCCTGCCGTTGCTTTTCGACCTGCTCGGGGGTCAGCTCCAGGGCGTAACCGGCGGCGGTCTGGCCCGTCTCGCCGAGGTCTATCTCCAGGAACTTCGCACCCAGTGACTGCACCTGCTCGGCCACCACGGGCCGGGTGTCGAACGCCGTCACCCTGGCGCCGAGCCGCTTGGCGGTCGCTATGGCCTGCAGGCCGGCGACGCCGGCGCCGATGACGAAAACGTTGGCGGGCTTGAGGGTGCCCGCCGGGGTCATCATCATGGGGAAAATCCGGGGCAGATGGGTCGCCGCCAGCAATACCATCACATAGCCTGCGAGGTTGGCCTGGGAACTGAGAGCGTCCATTTTCTGGCTGCGGGTGGTCCGCGGGATCATTTCCATACTGATGGCGGTAACACCCGCATCCTTCAGCGCGGTCACCAGTTCCCGCTCATTGAAGGGGTCAAGGTAACTGATATGGATACAGCCCCGCCGCATCAGGCCCACGTCTTCCATCGTTGGCTTGTGCAACCGCAGAAGTATGTCGGCATTACTGAATAATGCTTTGCGATCGGTGGAAACGGTGGCCCCCGCCTCGATGTACTCCGCGTCGGCGAAACCTGAGCCTGCGCCCAGGCCGGCCTGGACAACGACCTCTGCACCCATACGACACAGCTTCTTGGCCGATTCCGGCGTGATGGGAACCCGGTTTTCGCCCGGGTGCGTTTCCTTGGGAATGGCGATGCGCATAGCTATGTATACCCCCGTACCTGATTATTTTGAACGCCAGCGTCGACTTGAGCAGCCCCGGTTCAGCGGGTTTCTCGGGCCTGATCGAACGCTGGTACTGGCATTTTCCGGTGCCCCAAATGCGGGCAGCCGCCGACTGTAGCACAGCCGGCACTTGGCGTGAACAATGACCACTATTCACGACGTGAATCGAGGATATCACCCACCATAAGCAAGGCGCGGCCACAAAGGACTGTGGCACTGTTCTGGAGCGGGGTTACTCCGGCGACCGCAGGGAGCGGCGGCGCCGGCAGGCAACGGGGCCGGAGCCCCGCAATTCAGCCGGTATTAAGCTGCAGGAACGGGTTCATCCAGCGGTATTTCCAGCCGGTAAACTTCAGGGGTGCGTCCAATACCGCCAGGCATATGCAATCTTCCGACTGCACTGCCGTCGGGGCGTGGACGTCGCTGGGCTGCCGCAGCAGGAAATCACCCTGGTGGTAGCTGCCGTCGGCATCGGAAAAACCGCCCTCGAGTATCAGGGTCATTTCCGACCCGCGGTGAGTGTGCTCCGGAATCCTGCCCCCGGCCTTGATGTGGTAGAGCGCGAATTCATAATTCGGGTCCCCTGTCTTGAGATAGCTGATCCGCAGGGTGCTGGTAATCTTTTTCCATACCAGGTCTGTCAGGTCGCCGCTCATAAGGCGCTGCAGGATAGCCGGGGTCTTGCCGGCGGCCCACTCGCTGGAGCTGGCGTAACTCAGTGGCGCAGCATCGTCCAGCCTCGCCAGCACCGAGTTCAGCAGGGCATCGCCCACCGGCTCGCCGTGCAGGTTATCGAACAGCGCGGCACCGAGGTTCTGCAGCTGGCCGGACGTGCGCCGGCACTGCTCGCAGTAGTTCATGTGGACCGAAACACAGGCCGCCTGGGCCAGGGGGAGGTTTCCCGCCGCATGTTCAGTCAGGAGGTCAAGCTCTGGGTGAAATTTAGCCATAATTTTAACGATCTATCTGAATTTGAAGTTTTTGGATAGCCAGCCTGACCCGGGACTTGACCGTGCCCAGGGGCAGGTCGAGCTCCGCGGCGGCTTCCGCGTGTGATTTTCCTTCCATATAAACCTTGGCGAGGATCTGCATCTGGTCCGCCGGGAGGGTGGCCATAAGGTCCCTCACGCGTTCCTGGATACGGCGCCCCTGCAGCAGCGCAAAGGGCTCCTCGCTCTCCTGCTCGGGAAATACATCTTCTTCCGCCAGCGGGGTGTCAAACTTTTGCAGGCGGCGGAACATGTCGGTCCGGCAATTGCGCGCGATCGTGTAGACCCACGTGCTGGCAGCGGCTTTCTCCGGGTTGAACCCACCGGCTTTCTGCCACACCTTGAGCATCACTTCCTGCACCAGCTCGTCAGCCACCGAGGCCGACAGACTGGAGCCGGCAAGTGCAAACGCCTTGATCAGGGGGGCAAAATGTCGGAAGAATCGGGTAAAAGCCGCCCTGTCCTGGTTGGCAGCAATCAGAGTGAGGCACTCGCTCCACTCGTCGGTGCGCCGCCCCACTATCTCCTGCGGACCTGACCTTGTTTCCTCGGAATTATCGACCACTGATTTTTCTCTCTCTCAAGCGCTTGTGGACAGTATACGCCAGCTTGAGGAAGGCAGATCACTGCCGGCTGGGCCATACTGTAAACAAATCCGATAGCCCGCCCCCATCGTATGAAGAAACTACACCACTACCCCGCTGATCCTCGGAAATCCCGAACAGCGGCCCAGGCCTGGAGACCGGCGTTTTGAGAATAGCTGTTATTGGATCCGGAATTTCCGGACTGAGTTGCGCGCACTACCTCAGCACAGCTCACGAGGTATCGGTATTTGAGGCCGGCAAGACTGTCGGTGGCCACACCGCCACGGTGGATGTGAAACTGGGCACCCGCCGCTACGCCATCGACACCGGCTTTATAGTCTTCAATGACTGGACCTACCCCAACTTCATTGCCCTCATGGACAGCCTGGGGGTCCCCAGCAAGCCCACCACCATGGGTTTCAGTGTGCGGGACGAGCAGTCCGGACTCGAATACTCCGGCACCAATCTCGACAGCCTGTTCGCCCAGCGCGGCAACCTGCTCTCCTGGCGCTTCCTCACCATGGTGCGGGACATCCTGCGCTTCAATAAGGAATCGGTGGCAGACCTCGACGCGGGCAGGGTCAGTGACAGCCAGACCCTGGGTGAATACCTGGAGCGCAATCGCTACAGCGAGGCCTTCAAGCGCCAGTACCTCGCCGCCATGGGCTCTGCGATATGGTCCGCAAACTGCGCCACCATCCTCGACTTCCCCCTGAATTTTTTCCTGCGCTTCTTCCGCAACCACGGACTCCTGTCGGTCCAGGACCGGCCCACCTGGCGGGTTATAGAAGGCGGCTCCAGAGAGTACCTGAGACCGCTTTGCCAGCGCTTCGAGCAGCGCATTTTCACCGGTTGCGCGGTCGCGAGAATCAGGCGGCAGGCCAACCAGGTCACCCTGGTCATGGCAGACGGGCGCAACCTGCAACTTCGACCAGGTAGTGCTGGCCACCCACTCAGACCAGGCGCTGGCAATGCTGGAAGAGCCCAGTCCCATAGAGCGGGATATACTCGGTGCACTGCCTTACCAGGCCAACGACGTAGTGCTGCACACCGATACACGTTTGCTGCCGCGCAATCGCAAAACCTGGTCGAGTTGGAACTACTCCCTGGAACCCGGCCGTGACCGGGCAGTGGTCACCTACAACATGAATATCCTGCAGGGCATCACCGCGCCGGAGACTTTCTGCGTTACCCTGAACAACAGCGAGGCCATCAACCCGGTCAAGGTGCTGGGGCGCTTCAGCTACGACCACCCGGTGTTCTCCATAGCCGGCATAGCCGCCCAGCAGCGCTGGGAAGAGATCAACGGCCAGCGCAACACGTGGTATTGTGGTGCCTACTGGCACAATGGTTTTCACGAGGACGGTGTCGTCAGCGCGTTGCGCGTGGCGAATGCCCTGAACCAGCAGAGACAGGCCGCTGCATGAGATCAAGGCTTTACGAGGGGGTTGTGAGACACCGACGGCTCCACCCCACCTCCCACGAATTCAGTTACAGGGTTTTCATGCCCTATATCTGCCTCGAGGAACTGCCCGAACTGTTCGAGGGCCGCCTCCTGTGGTCAGCGAGCGGCCGGGCCCCGGCGCAATTCAGGCGCAGTGATTTCCTGGGCGACCCGAATGTACCCCTGCAGGACGAAGTACGCCGGCGTGTCTTCGAGGAGACCGGTGTCAGCCACCGGGGCCCCATTTACCTGCTGGCCAACCTGCGCTATTTCGGCTTCAACATGAACCCGATCGCCTGCTACTACTGCTTCAGCGAGGACGAATCCCGCCTGGAATTCCTGGTGGCGGAGGTCAACAATACCCCCTGGAATGAGCGCCACAGCTATGTCCTGCCCGGCCCCGACCAGGGCAAGTGGCTGCAGACAGAATTTGACAAGCAACTCCATGTGTCGCCTTTCAATCCCATGGACATGCGCTACCACTGGCGCAGCAGCACCCCGGATCACCGGCTGGTATTGCACCTGGCCAACTCAGAGCAGGGCCGGAGGATCTTTGACGCCAGCCTCAGCCTGACGGCCAGGCCCATGACAGCGACAAACCTCAACCGCACCTTGTGGCGTTACCCCCTTATGACCGCCAGGATCGCCCTGGCCATCTACTGGCAGGCCCTGCGCCTGTTCATCAAGGGTGTGCCATTCCATTCCCATCCCGATACCAAGCCATCCGGAGCCTGATATGAGCAACCCCAGCGACCTGACTGCCAGCAGCCTAGGCCTGCCCCAGGCAGACCGCCAGCGCCCCTTTAGCCGACAACTCGCCCGCAGTCTCTGCCTGCGCCTGCTGGCCAGGCTGGAGATCGGCAGCCTCACCCTCCACGATGGCGGGGATACCTTCCACTTCGGCACATCCGAAGATCCGACACAGCCCCAGGCCGAGGTCCACGTTCACGACAGGTCCCTGTACCGCATGATGCTGTCCGGAGGCAGCATCGCCAGTGGTGAGGCCTATATGCAGGGTCTCTGGACCTCACCGGACCTGGTGGCGGTAATGCGCCTTTTCAGCGCCAATCTCGCGACCCTGGAACTGCTCGAATCCAAGCAGTCTTTACTGGTGAGGCTTGGCCTGAAATTCTCCCACGCACTCAAACGCAACACCCGCAGTGGTTCGCGCAAGAACATTTCAGCCCATTACGATCTCGGCAACGATTTCTTCAAATTGTTCCTGGACCCGACCATGATGTATTCAGCCGCGGTGTTCAGGACGGACGAAACCAGCCTGGAGGAGGCTTCCACCGCCAAACTGGAGGAACTTTGCCGCCAGCTGGAACTGGACAGCAATGATCACCTGCTGGAAATCGGCACCGGCTGGGGCGGCATGGCAATCCACGCGGCAACGCATTACGGTTGCCGCGTTACCACCACCACCATTTCCCGCGAGCAGTACGAGTACGCCCTTGCGCAGGTCCAGGCAGCCGGGTTGCAGGATAGGGTTACCGTGCTGTGCGAGGACTACCGCAACCTGCAGGGCAGCTTCGACAAACTGGTTTCAATCGAGATGATCGAGGCGGTAGGCCACGACTATTACAGCAGCTATTTCCAGCGTTGCAGCGAGCTGCTGAAGCCGCAAGGAAAGATGGTTATCCAGGCCATTACTATCGCCGACCAACGCTATGAGGCGGCGCGCAACTCGGTGGATTTTATCCAGCGCTACATTTTCCCCGGTGGAAGCCTGCCCTCCGTCGCCGTCATCGCCGACCACCTGGCCCGGGATACCGATATGCAGATGATTCACCTGCGGGATATCACCCGGGATTACGCACTCACCCTGGCACGCTGGCGGGAGCGCTTCCTGGCGGCCCAGTCCAGCGTGGAAAAGATGGGCTTCGAGCGCAGCTTCATCCGCATGTGGGAGTTTTACCTGGCGTATTGCGAGGGCGGTTTCCGCGAGCGCATTATCGGCACCGTACAGCTGGCGTTCGCCAAGCCGGGCTATCGGTTCGCCTCCTCCCAGGATCGGTAAGTCCACCAGGGGGGCAGCAACTCGCGGTACTGCCGCTCACCGTAGCGGCTGTCGATCAGCAGTGCACGCCCCCGGTCCTCGCTACCGCGGATAACCCGGCCCAGAGCCTGGTCCACCTTCTGCATGCCCGGGAACAGGTAGGCGTAATCAAACCCGGCGCCATACTGTTGCTGGTACCAGGCGCGCAACTGCTCCGTATCCCGGTTGAACTGGGGCAGGCCGACGCCGACGATCACCACGCTGCTGAGCTGCTCTCCCGGCAGGTCTATGCCCTCGCCGAAGACGCCCCCCAGGATGCACAGGGCGGCGACGTCCCGGCGCTCCTCCAGCAGCCGCAACAGTTGGTCGCGACCGGCATCCTCGCGCTGCTGCACCCACAGGCCCGGTCTCGCTGCGTCCAGCCCCAGGGTCCGCATTCTCTCCAGGCAATCCTGCAGGTAGCGGTAAGAGGGGAAATAGACGATGCAATTGCCCGGTTCCCGGCGCAACCAGTCCAGCACGGTGGCGGCCAGCAGCGGCAGGGACTGCTCGCGCCTGGTGTAGCGGGTATCGATCCCGGTAGCGAGAAACACTTCCAGCTGTCCCCGCTCAAAGGGCGAGGCCTCGCGGCGAAATACCGCCCGCTCTGACAGTCCCAGGGCCTTGCGGGTCCAGTCCGGTGGCGACAGGGTGGCGGAAAAGGCCGTCATCGAGTGCAGCAGGGCCTGCCGCTCCCCCAGCAGCCGGGCCGGGTCGAGGCAGTTGAGAGTCACCTGCAGGCTCTGCCGACCCTCGCCCCGGGCCAGCTCAAAGCGAAAATCATCCCCCCAGTGGTCCGCCAGCCGCAGGAACTGCAGCACCCCGAAGTAAAAATCAAGCAGGCGCGGCTGGCGGTGCAAAACGGCAGGATCCTGGGCCTGTAATTCGCCCGCGCTGGCGATAAAGTCCGTCAGCACCCGTTGCAGCTCCGCCGGGATATCCGCGCGGCTGTCGTAATCCGGCTCCTGCCACTGCTGCCGCTGCAGCTCCAGCAGCGCCCGGTTGATCCGATCGAGGGCAGCTCCCAGGCCTCGCGGCGCATCGCGTCGCAGCGCCATCAGGTCCGCCTTGGCCAGGCTGGCGCGGAACATGCGCCGGGCGCGCTCCGGCAGGTTGTGGGCTTCATCCAACAGCACACTCCAGCGCCTGCCGTCCAGCTGCATGATGGCGCCCAGGGTCGAGGTAAGGCTGTAGACGTAGTGCAGGTCAGCTATCACCAGGTCTACCCAGGGCAGCAGGTCCAGGCCGAGCTGGTAGGGACACACATCGTGCTCCCTGGCCAGGGTTTCAATATCCGCCTGGTGCAGGGCGACCGAGCGTATGGCCGCATCCAGCGCCCGAGGCAGGCGGTCGTAATAGCCCCGGGCATAGCGGCAATCGTCCCCGTGGCAGGCCTTGCCCGGGGAAAAACAGATACGCTCCTTTGCCGTCAGGCTGAGGGCGACCAGGCCAAGTCCCGCCCGCCGGAACGTGTCCAGAGTTTCCTCGGCGGTGCGCCGGCCGACGGTCTTGGCGGTTACGTAGGCGATTCGATCGTGCTTGTCGGTGGCCAGCGCCTTCAGCGCCGGGTACAGCACCGCTGCGGTCTTGCCGATGCCGGTGGGGGCCTCCAGCAGCAACTCACCCCCCTGGTCCACGCACTTGTAAACCAGCTCGGCGATCTCGCGCTGGCCCGGGCGGAAATCCCCGTGGGGAAACGCCAGTGCCCGCAGGCTCGCGTCCCGCTGCAGGCGCAGCTCGGCCAGGGTGCCCAGCCAGCCGGAAAAACGCGCCAGTGAGGCGGCCAGGAAATCCTCCAGCTCCTGCCGGGAATAATCCTGGCTGAGCGGGGTTTCCTCGCCGCTGTCTATATTGAACCAGGTAAGACGCACCTGCAGCTGCACCAGGTCCTGGGCAATCGCAATCAGTGCGGCGTAGAGACGCGCCTGGGCCAGGTGCATACGGCTGACCGTGTCCGGGATCAGTGCCGGCCGGATGCGGCAGGTCTTGATTTCTTCCACCAGTCCCGCGGCCGGGTCATAACCGTCGGCCCGGCCGCGCAGGTTCAGCTGCAGACCGCCCTGGCGGTGGCAGTAACTTACCGGGTATTCGCTGCAGTAGCTCTCCCCCCGACGCCGGTACACCTGCTGGTGCCCGGCCACGCCCTGCACACCCGTGGGGGATGGAGTGAAGCGGTGATCGATGTCCCCGGCGCGGTGGCAAAAGGCCACCAGGTCGCGCACGGTAATATCGAGTTCAATCATCGGCGCAGCCGCCCCCTGCATCCTGCCAGGTAACCCAGGCGACCGCCGCGGGGATGCCCTGTCGGGCGAAAAAGCGGAGCCAGCGTTTCTGGCTCTCCTGCAGGGCATCCCCGGGTCCCTTGACCTCTATCAGGCAGTAGTCCCCGGGCTGCTCCCCCAGGGCGACCAGGTCGGGAAAGCCCCGCCGGTTTTCACCGGGATCGAACAGCATCCGCTCCCAGATGGCGAGCAGGTGGCTATCCGGGATAATCCGGCCCGCCTCTGCCACCAGCGCCTCGTCAATCCACCGGGAGTCCACCCAATGGGACTGGAAGCCGGCGTAGTTGCGCCAGGCCTCCCGCAACATGGGCCCGATCTCCCCGGCGCTCAACTCCGCCATGCGAACGGCCAGTGCGTGCTTGCGGCGGGCCCTGAAGTCGGGGCTGTACATATCGGTGGGTGCGCTCTGGAACGGGTTGTGGAAGGCCCCGGGCACCGGCGTGAAAATCTGCTCCCAGAAGGCCAGCCCGAACAGGGTATTCATCAGGGCGTTCTCAACATAGTGCACGGCGCGCCACTGTGACTGGAGTTGCTGCGCTGCCAGCAGCTCCACCGGCGCCTCCTCCCTCGGCAGTTCCAGCAACAACCTGGCGAAATCATCCCGGCGCCGCGGCTGCGGTCTGTTTCCCAGCTTGCGCTGCACCCTGGGCAGCACCCGCTCGGCCGCATCGCGCTCTTCCTCACACCAGGGCTCCGCCAGGATCTCATCACCGAGCTGCAACGCGCCGACCCAGTCCTGGCTGCGCTCCATGATACGCAGCCGCCGCTCCCGGGCGGGGTGGCGCCGGCTGCGGGCGTAAAGCCGCCCGGCCAGCTCGAGCTCGCCCAGGCGTTCCAGGTCCCTGGCCAGGCCGTTGCACAACCGGTGCCAGCGATTCTCGCTGGAGGGAAACCGGACTTCGACTGTCACCAGTTCAGCCGCCAGCTCGGGCAGCGCAGCCGGATCTTCCAGCTCCCGCAGTTCATACCAGCTGTCGCTGAGGGTGCCGCAGGCCAGGTATTCATCCAGCGCCTCGCGCTGTGGAAACAGGCGGTGCTGGCGGTCCAGCGAATAGGGGTAGTAGCGGGCCACGCCCAGGTCACTGAGGACGAAATCCGTCAGGCTCTGACGCCGGTTGCCGAAAAACAGCACCTGCAGCAACTGCACTTCCGCGAGCCCAAGGGGAGCGATGATGCGTCCGTCGTCAATGGGGATCAACAGATCCCTCTGGTGGATTTCGTCCAGCGCCAGCGCCTCGATTGCCTCGAGCAAGTCGGGCTTGCTCCCGGGAAGCGGGCGCTCGAGCAAAGGCGCAAAGGCCTGCACCAGCTCCGCCCGGGTATACAGCCCACCCAACTCCGGCGTCGACATTTCATGGGCTGATTCCACCATCCCGGCTTGCAGCAGGCTGTCGACAAGGGGTGCAATCGCCCCGAGTTCCGGGTAGACGAGCTTGCTCTCCCGGAACCAGGGGCCGACCCGGGATACCAACCTGACATAGAGACACTGCGCATCGAACGGGAGTGCGCGAAAGTCCTGCAGAAACTGCTGTTCCCCGGGCAACAGCAGGTCGCCGTACTGGGCCTCGACCGTATCGCACAGGGCGAGGAAGTTGTCCCGGTAGTAGTGGGGCGCCAGTTCGACCGACTTGTCGCTAGCCATGACTGCCAGTTACACCGGTGGGACTGGCTGCTGGCTCTGCTGCAGCAGTACGCCGGGGATAATCAGGGCCAGGCCCACCAGTGTGGCTGGGTGAATGGCCTCACCCAGGATAGTGGCGATAAACACCAGCGACACCAGGGGTGACAGGAAGATAAGGTTGCCAATTCGCGATACGCCGGTAGACAGGCGCAGTGCCGTCGACCAGAGCGCGAAGGTTAAACCCATTTCAAACAGGCCGATATAGGCAGCTCCCGCCAGGCCGCGCCAGCCTGGTGCTGCAAGGCTGGAAAACACCGCGCAAAGGGCCAGGGCCACCGGTGCGGCGACGGCAAAGTTGAGGCAGAGACAGGCGACGGGATCCCGCTGGTTGCGGGTCGAGTACAGCCAGTACAGCGCCCAGATCAGTGTGCTCAACAGGGCCAGGCCGACACCCACCAGACTGTCGAACTCAAGCAGGAATACCCGCCCTCGGGTGGCGATGACCAGCACCCCGCTATACCCCAGCACCAGGGCCAGCAGATCGCGCCGGGTCAGTCGGTGCCCCAGCACGGGCACGGCCAGCAGCGCCAGGGTAATCGCCCAGGTATAATTGATGGCCTGGGCCTGCTGGGCAGGCAGCAGGTCGTAGGCGTGCAGCAGCACCAGGTAGTAAAGGACCGGATTGACAAGGCCCATCAGCAGGAAGTAGCCCGGCGTAGCGGCGGCGTATTCCGGCAGCAGCGACAACCGGCCCTGCCACGCCAGGATAACCAGCAGCGCCAGGGCGGAAAAGCAGGCCGAATAGGCCACCAGTTGCAGCACGTCCAGCTCGCGCAGAGCCAGCTTGAAAGCCGTCGCGACAGTGGACCACGCGAGCACTGCGCCCAGCCCGTAGAGCAGTGCCTGGCGGTCCCTGTTTCGGTATCCCTGCATAACGTCGACCGGCGCGCCGGACCCTGAAATTCCGGGCATATGTTACGTCATCCCCGCCACAAAGCCAGACAGCGGCGGGTAATCCAGGGTGGGCAGGCCTTGCCATGCCTGTACCGCGGCGTATTTTTGAGGCATCCTCAGGCCCATGCGTCACGTGGCCCAGGCCCTGTTGCAATACCGGCGCAAAGGACTGCCCCACTACCGCAAGACGAGAGAGCTGAGCGACTTGAGCGCACCCCACGACCCCAGCCACAGCCCCGCGCTGACCCCGGCCCTGGCCCTGGCGCCCATTCTTTTCCTGATAGCATTGCTGGCCTGCTCGGTCTACCTGTTCGGCTCGGACTCATCCTACGGGGCCAACCAGATAGCCCTGGTGCTGGCGTCCGGAGTGGCTGCCCTGGTGGGCCGCAAGGTCGGCATCAGCTGGCGCCAGGCTGAGGAAGGCATTATCCACGGTATCGCCCTGGGCCTGGGCCCGACCCTGATTCTGCTCGCGGTGGGTATGCTGATCGGCACCTGGATTCTTTGCGGCACGGTGCCGTCGATGATTTATTACGGGGTGCAGATCCTAAACCCGGAAATTTTTTACGCCGCCAGCGCCGCGATCTGCGCCATCGTCGCCCTGAGCATCGGCAGTTCCTGGACGGTTGCAGGCACCCTCGGCATCGGGCTGATGGGAATTGCCGGCAGTTTCGAGCTGTCACCCACCATCACCGCCGGGGCGATAATCTCCGGGGCCTATTTCGGTGACAAGCTTTCCCCCATGTCGGATACCACCAACCTCGCCTCGGCCGCCACCGGGGTGGACCTGTTCGACCATATCCGCCACATGTTGTGGACCACGATACCGGCGTTTGGCATCGCGCTGCTGGTGTTTGCACTCCTGGGCAGCGCCAGCGCCACTGCGCCCGGGGAGATCGAGGCACTGCAGCAGTCACTGGGCGCGGAATTCAATATTGGCCTGCACCTCCTGCTGCCGCTGGCACTGATGCTCGCACTGGTCTACAAGCGCTTTCCCGCGTATCCCGCGATTGTGCTCAGCGCCCTGGTCGGCGCCCTGTTTGCAGTGCTGTTCCAGCCTGAAGCGGTGGCCCGGCTGGCGGGTGAACCCGGCCCGCTCGGTGGCTTTTTCACGCAACTCAAAGGCATCTGGATCAGTCTGTTCGACGGTTACTCGTCCCGCAGCGGCAACGCATTCCTGGACGACCTGCTGAGCAAGGGCGGCATGAGCAGCATGCTCAATACCGTGTGGCTGATCATCTGCGCCCTCGGTTTCGGCGGTATTCTGGAGCGCACCGGCATTCTGGGCTACCTGCTGGAACTTGCACTGCGAAGGGTCAGGGGTGACGGCTCGCTGATTACCACAACCGTGTTTACCTGCGTCGGAACCAACGCCCTGGCCGCCGACCAGTACATCGCCATCGCACTGCCGGGTCGGATGTACAAGGATGCCTACGAACGCCACGGCCTGTCGCGCCTAAACCTCTCTCGCACCCTGGAGGATTCCGCCACCCTGACCTCCCCCCTCATTCCCTGGAATACCTGTGGCGCGTACATGTCCGCCACCCTGGGGGTCGCCACGATGCAGTACGCACCCTATGCATTCTTTAACCTGCTGTGTCCGCTGATCGCCATCATTTACGGCTTCACCGGGTTCGCACTGAAGCCGGCGGAACCGGCAGCTGCGCTGGCGGAATCACCATGACGGATCTCGCCGCACTGTGGGATTACCCCGATCCCCACACCTTTTACACCACGGTCATGCCGGGCGATATGGACGCCCTCAATCACACCAACAACACTGTCTACGTGAAGTGGTGTGAGCAGGTAGCCTGGTCGCACTCGGTCAGCCTGGGCCTGGACGAGACGCGCTACCGCGAACTGGATCGGGCCATGGCCATCACGCACAGCGAATACGATTACCTGCAGGCCTCCCGCGAGGGGGATGAAATCGTCGCGGGGACCTGGATCGTCAGCTCGGACAACAAACTCACAATGGCCCGGCGTTTCCAGGTGATCCGCCTGCAGGACGGCGTCACCCTGCTGCGCGCGGGGATGCGCTTCGCCTGCATAGAAATCAGCAGCGGCAAGCCACGGCGGATGCCCAGGGAGTTCCTGGAAGGCTATGGGCCGGCGGTGTTGCAAGAAAACAGCTAGTCCCGCTCCACCACTCTCCCCGCAAAAACCAGGTACAGCAACGGCCCGATAGATCCCAACAACAGGGTGGCCACCACCCAGGGCCAGGGATTGCGCCCCGCTTTGCGCGCCTCCGGCACCAGCCAGGTCAGTACCAGGACGAGGGCGATCACCAGGTCGGCGATGACCTGCCAGCCCGCCGGGCTGTGCAGGTGGTACTCGAAAATGCCGATATAGCCCACCCGGGAAACCGCGTACAGGGTCAGCAGGGTAAACGGAATCAGCATGGCGATGGCAAGTGTGCGTCTGTTCATAACAAGCTCCTTGGTTTGCTTTCGGGGGTCTGGTTTCAGGCTATGCTCTTCCACTGGCTGACTCGAAGCAATTACCTCGAAGGTTATTGAATCGACCCTGAGCCGGTTTGAAAATGCCCACTTACCAGGAGGATGCCCATGGCGACATCGACCCAGAACACTTCGCAACAGTTCATGGCAGTGTGTCGACAGTGGCGCCATTTCCGCAAATTGTCCCAGCTCGACCTGGCGCTGGCGGCCAACATTTCCCAGCGTCACCTGAGCTGGCTGGAGACGGGGCGCAGCCAGCCCAGCCGCGAGATGGTGGCGAGGCTGTCGGACGCGATGGATATTCCCCTGCGGGAACGCAACGTCCTGCTGCAGTCGGCCGGCTACGCCGCAGCCTACAACGAGACACGACTGGACGAACCCGCCATGGCACCCGTGCTGGATGCGCTGAATCATGTCCTGCTGCACCACGAGCCACTGCCGGCGGTGGTTGTGGACCGGTTCTGGAATGTGAAAAAGCAAAACAGGGCGGCTGCCCTGATGTTCAGTATCGGCGGCGACCCCGAAGAAATGCTCGCCCGGACCGGCGGCGACGGCGGATTCAACCTGGCGCTGCTGACTGTCCACCCCCAGGGCCTGAGGCCGTACATCGCGAACTGGGACCAGGCGGCCCCGGCATTCATCCGTCGACTGAAGAGCGAGGCCCTGGCCTCGGGGGACCCGGTGGTGGAGGAAAAATTTGCGCGCTATATTGAACTTGCCGGCCCCCTGGAGGACGCGCAACCCATTGCCCCCAGCCTGCTGCCGGTATTACCACTGGAGCTGCATATCGGCGAGCTGGAATTGAGCCTGTTCTCGGTTATTTCAACCTTTGGTACCCCCCAGGACATCACGACCGACGAACTGCGGATCGAGGCGTTCTACCCTACCGATACCAAAACAGCCGAGTTTTTCCGGTCTTCCGCCTGAACCGCTGCCAGGCGCGACCCGCCACTCACGCGCGGGCCCAGTCGAAGGCCAGTACCTTGCGAATGTCCGCGACCCCGCTTGCGATCATCAGCAAGCGGTCCACCCCCAGGGCCACCCCACTGCAAGCGGGCAGCCCGTGCTCGAGAGCTGCCAGCAGGCGCTCATCCAGCGGGTGCTCGGGCAGGCCCTGTTCGCGCCGCCGGAGATTATCCCGTTCGAAGCGCTCGCGCTGTTCGGTCGGGTCCAGCAACTCGAGATAGCCGTTGGCCAGCTCCATGCCGTCGACATACAGCTCGAAGCGATGGCCCACGGCGACGCCGTCGATAGTCTCGATACACGCCAGGGCGGCCTGGGAAGCCGGGTAGTCATAGACAAAGCACATGCCGCGGCCAGCCAGTTGCGGCTCGATCAGGTGGCTCATCAACAGGTCCAGCCAGAGGTCGCGGTCGCCGCTTATCGTGCCAGTGTCCAGGCGCGCCCGCGCCACCGCCTGCAACTCATCCAGTGCGGCGGTAAAGGGGTCCAGCGCCAGGATATCCAGGAACAACTGGCGATAACTGAAGTAGTGCAGGGGCTGCTCACCCAGACAGCAGCTCACCAGCTCCGCCACCTCGGCCATCAGGGCATGGTGGTCGAAACCCGGGCGGTACCATTCCAGCAGGGTAAATTCGGGATTGTGCCGGGCACCCGCCTCACCGTCCCGAAACGACCTGGCCAGCTGGAAGATGGGCAGGCCGTGACAGGCCAGCAGGCGCTTCATGGCATATTCGGGGGATGTCTGCAGGTAGCGCCGTTGTTTGAGCGAGGTGCCACGGTCCACCGCCAGGGGTTCGATGGCGGGGTCGGTGATGCCGGCGCCACACAGCAGCGGTGTTTCCACCTCGAGAATATCGCGGCTGGCAAAGAAAGCGCGGATCCGGGCCAACAGCCCGGCCCGGGCCCGCAACATGTCGGGATCCGCAGTAGGCTGCCAGTCCACGACCGGTGGGGGTACTACTTGGAAACGCGGTTCTGGTATTCGCCGCTGCGGGTATCGACCCGGATCACCTCACCCTGGTTGATAAACAGGGGAACCTTGACCACGGCCCCGGTGCTCAGCTTGGCTGGCTTGCTGCCGCCCTGGGCCGTGTCGCCTTTCAGGCCGGGATCGGTCTCCACGATTTCCAGCTCGACAAAGTTCGGCGGGGCGACAGAAAGGGGCACGCCGTTATACAGGGTGACCTCGCAGGGGTCCTGCTCCTTAAGCCAGTTCAGCGCATCTGCGACGGCCTTGGCATCGGCCTGGTGCTGCTCAAATGTGTCGGGTTCCATGAAGTACCAGAACTCGCCGTCGGTGTAGAGATACTCCATGGTGCGGTCGACAACGTCGGCCCCTTCCAGGGTTTCGCCCGAGCGGAACGTGCGCTCCCACACCCTGCCGGTCTTCAGGTTGCGCAACCGCACCCGGTTGAACGCCTGGCCCTTGCCGGGTTTCACAAATTCATTTTCCAGAATGCTGCAGGGCTCGCCATCCAGGATGACTTTGAGGCCCGAACGAAAATCGTTGGTGGAGTAATTAGCCATGGTGATCTCGAGTGTGTGTCCAAAAAAGGCGCCAATGATAACCCAGCCGACGAACCAATGGCAGATAGCCAGATTTTCACGTTGGCCGCTGTGTTGATTTATAAGATACTCAAGGTCAGATCGTCCCGCCACACCCGACAAAAACAAAGGCTTTAGTTGCATGAGTAGGGACACCCCCGTGAAGCTGCGGATTCCACCTCAGGACATGCAGGAATTCGACCACTTTGCGCTGTCTGTAGAGGCTGCGCGGCAGTGGGCCGCTGCCCTGCCCGTCACCAGCTCCAGCCAGGTCGCAGGGCAACTGCGGGACGTTATCGCCCGCCTGAATCGGGTGGAACTCAGCCCTGAGCTGCGTTTCCAGTTGATGGAAACACTGCGGCCAACCCTGCTGGTAGCCGTCGCCAGCCTGTCGCGGCGCTTCCTGAGGCAGCCCCTGGTTATGCCTGAAGAGCCGCGCCGGATGGCCGAACTGGTCGATAACCTGTACCACCTGGCGGGCACCGCCTACACGATAGTTGCCGTGCACGCTATCCAGCGCAGGGACAGTATTCGCGAGGTCAATGCGGCAAAGCTTACCTGCGAATCCATCCACCGCGCCCTGCGCTTTGCCGGCGCCCGGCTGTTACAGACATTCCAGCTGTACCGGGCCGTCCCCCTGCGGGGCTGGCTCAACCTGCACCAGCTCTATTCCCTGGCGGAGGGGCGGCAGTTGACGCAGCTGCAAGTGGAAGACCGCCTGTCAGGTGGCGGGACCATCGCCACCGCCTATCTGCAGGCCCTGATGACTGGCTGCTGCAAACCCAATCAATTGCGCCAGAATGACCTCAGCGCTATCTACCGCGGACTGCAGGAATGGGCTGCACTGCTGAAGGTGGAGCGCAATCCGGAGCACGAGGGCCTGTTCCTCGCCGATCTCGACGGCGACCGGCCCGCCATGTACAGCCAGCTGTATCGCGAAACACCAGGCCCGAGGATGCGCTACATCGATACCACACCCCTGGTGGAGCACCTGGAGAAGCTGTCCGCCAATGGAGGCCCGGCGGAGCTTGTGTTCGACAAGGACACTGTCGTAACCGCGCCGCTGATCGCTCACCTGATACACTCCCTGAGCAAACTGAGCATGCGCAATTTCACCCGCCAGCGCACGAGCAAGTCGGTATGGATAGGGATGGGGCTGAGCACCTGTCACTATTTCATGGCCGGGGAACAGACCTTTGAGCAGGTGCTGTACGGGGGTAACTACATTCCCGCGCCCTCCGAGCGAAGCAGCGGCAACCCCTTCCTGCAGCGGCGCGCCAGCAGCGACCCCTGGCAACAGGTTAAGCAGGATGAAGAACCCGGCCCTGGGGCACCGCTGGAAACCGACACGCAACTGGACCAGGAGACACTGGCGCTACTGCAGGGCAGGGAACCCGTCTGGGAGTTACCGGAGCGCGGGCGCTACGCTGCCCACAGCGTGAGCATGTACGACGCCAGTCCCGGGGGTTACTGCCTGGAGTGGAGCGAGGCATTGGCGGGTAACATCGCGACAGGCGAGATCGTCTGCGTGCGGGAGGATGACAGTGCGCGCTGGGCGCTGGCGGTAGTCCGCTGGATGAGCCAGCTCGAAAACGACAGAACCCTGGTGGGGCTTGAGCTTCTAAGCCCCAACGCGATACCTTTTGGTGCCTGCATGCAACAAACAAAAAAGGCAGAGGAGTCGAACCCGATGCGGGCCCTGTTGCTTCCGGAAATAAAGCTGGTGGGACAGGCTCCAACCCTGATCACACCGCGGGCGGGCTTCCGAGAGAGACAGAAAATTATTCTGATGCGACGCGGCGAGGAAATTTTCATCCAGCTGCTGCACCAGGTAGCCATCACCAGCAGCTTTGTGCAGTTTGAATTCCGCTATATAAAACAGCTCGGAGAAATACTCGCGGAGGACAAGAGCCGGCCCAGGGATTCCGCCTTCGACTCACTGTGGACCAATATCTGAGAACTACTACTGGTTGGCCACCACGTGGTTCTGGTAGCGATCGGACAGACCCAGCAGGTAGAGAATAGCGTCAAGGCCAAGGGTTGAAATGGATTGCTCCGCCGACTGCTTTACCAGGGGCTTGGCCCGGAAAGCGATGCCGAGACCGGCGATACTGAGCATCGGCAGGTCATTGGCGCCATCGCCCACGGCGATTACCTGCTGCAGGTCTATATTCTGCTCCTGCGCCAACTGTCGCAGCAGTGCGGCCTTGCGGGCGCCATCGACGATACTACCCACAACCTTACCCGTTACCTCACCGCCCTCGATATCAAGCTCGTTGGCATGGATGTAGTCGATGCCAAGCCGCGTCTGCAGATGTCGGGCAAAGTAGGTGAAGCCGCCGGAGAGGATCGCGGTCCTGTACCCGAGGGCTCGCAAGGTGGCCAGCAGATGTTCCGCCCCCTCGGTAATTTTCAGGGTAGAAGCCACTTCCTCGAGGGCTTCCTCTTTCAGGCCCCGCAGCAAACCCACTCTGGCGCGAAAACTCTCGCTGAAGTCGATCTCACCGCGCATTGCGCGTTCGGTAATGGCGCTGACCTGTTCGCCGACACCGGCAACCCGCGCCAGCTCATCGATCACCTCCGCCTCGATCAGGGTCGAGTCCATATCAAACACCACCAGCCGGCGATTGCGCCGGTACATGGTGTCCTGCTGGAACGCGAGGTCGACATCGAGCTCGCTGGCCACCTCCAGCAGGTCGCGACGGAACAAACTGGAGTCCTGCAGCGGCCCTCTCACGGAGAACTCGACGCAGGCCTTGCTCAGGGCGGGCAATTCTCCCAGCGGAATGCGACCGGACAGCCGGCTGATGCCGTCGATATTGAGACCGTGGCGGGACACGACTGCGGTCACCCGGGAGAGCTGGTCGGCGGTTATTTTGCGGGCCAGTAGTGTGATGATGTAGCGGGCCCGGCCCTGGGCATCCACCCACAGCGCATAGCTGTCCGGGGATACCGTGGTAATGCGTATCTGCATGCCCCGGCTCTGGGCGTAGTTCCTTACCGCCTCGCTCATGCCCGCCGGGTCGCCGTTGTCCGGCACCTCCACCAGCACCCCCATGGAAAGCGTGGCGTGAATGACCGCCTGGCCGATATCCAGCACATTGACCGAGTAACCGGCCAGGATAGCGGTAATCCCGGCGGTGAGGCCCGACTGGTCCTCACCGGAAATACTGATCAACAGGATGTCAGTCACTCTATCCGTCCCGGGATAATGGCAAGGCCCGTATTCTACTCGTTCGCGTCAGGGACTGGGAAGCAACGGACCGCAGCCAGTTGTCCCGCGGGAAAAAAGTCTCCGCCGGGTGCGCTGTGGTTTATACTGGCGCGCGTCCCAATACGGCAAACAGTCAACCACACGTGAAAAACCCATTCCAGCACAGCAGCATCGGCCAGCAACTGGCGCTCCTCACTGCGGGCCTGTGCCTGCTGGTCAGCCTGGCCCTGGTCACCCTGGCGGCCATCTCGACCCGGCATATGCAACTACAGCAGCAGGAAGAGTACGGTTCAGCCCTGGCCCGCCAGATCGCCACCCGCATAAGCACCGCGCTTGAAACGGGCGACCTGCTCAGTGTTTCTGCCTCCCTGCAGCGCTTTGTCGAAACCTCCTCTGCGGAAGAGGTGGCGATATTCGATGTCGAAGGCAAGGCGCTGGGACAGGCGGGGGACGCCCTCGGACAGAACCTCCGGCAGTACCGGGCACCGGTACGGGTAGAAGCGGACGTTGCCGGCCAGGTCGTCATCACCATCAGCACCGACACCGCCGGCGCCGCGCAGCTGCAGTTTGTACTCAGCCTGCTGGGGCTGGCGGTACTGCTCAGCCTGACCGTTTACATCACTACCCGACACTTCGGCCAGCGCCTGGCGAACCGCCTGGGTACCCTCGCCAGTTCCATTGCTCTCGACGACCAGGTGGAGCGCGTCGCGCTGGGCAACGAGGTGGATGCGCTGGCGCGCAACATCGATGCCCTGCCTATGGACCTGCTGCGTACCCGCAGCGAAACGAACCCGCGGGAAGAAAACTACCGCACTACCGCGGTGCTCTACCTGCACCTCACCAGCCTGGCGGACTATATCGATACGCTGGACGAGCAGGCCCTGCACCGTTACACGGACAGGCTCCACCAGCTGGTGCTGGCAGCGGCTGATTTTTATGCGGGTGATCTGCAGGTGGCACGCCAGTTCGGCCTGGCTGTGTATTTCAGCGGCCCCAACAGCGCCGGCAGCGCCGCCTTTCGCGCGGCGTCATGCGCCTGGTTGATCCAGGCCGCCAGCCGGGAACTCGAACAGCAGATGCGCCGCACACTGGCTATCGCCATGGCCATTTCACAGAGCGAACTCGGCGCGGGCGACCGCGCGGACATCTACCCGGGCCTGTATATCCAGCACACCCTGGACGAACTCGAGACCATCTGCGCCAACCGGCCGCCGCGGGTGCTGCTGGCGCCCGTGGTCTGCGAGGACCCGGACATCGCCTCGCGCCTGCAACACCAGGCTACCGAAGTCATGGATTTTGCGATGCTGGAGGAGTTTGCCGAGCCCTACCAGGACTTGCTGGAGCGGCAGCTGCGCCTGATTCTCAAGCGCCTCACGGCCACTACCAGCCGGCGTTGAAGCCGGCTCAGCCCTCGATACGGATAGCGTCCACTTTCTGAAAGCCCCTGGGGCAGCTTGTTGCCGCGCCGGCCGCGCTCGCCACGATAGTGCTCCAGCTCCGAAAACTTGAGCTTGATGTGCCGCTTGCCGGCGTACACCAGCAGGCTGTTCTGCTCGCTGATGACCTGCACTGCCACCACGAATTCCTCGCGGCTTTGCACCCGGGCGGCGGGAATCCCGATGATCTTGTTGCCCTTGCCACGGGCCAGTTGCGGCAGGTCTGCCAGGGGAAACACCAGCAGGCGGCCCTCATTGCTAGCGGCGGCCACCCAGGAGCCCTCGATGGTGCTAATGGGCGAGGGCTGCAACACGCGGGCGCCCTTGGGCAGG
Organism: uncultured Gammaproteobacteria bacterium; assembly: GCA_963792815.1. Classification (GTDB taxonomy): domain Bacteria; phylum Pseudomonadota; class Gammaproteobacteria; order Pseudomonadales; family Halieaceae; genus JARRPM01. Next base: position 363,508 of record CAWBXR010000016.1, on the reverse strand, counting down.
CTTATGGCCGCCTTGCCGGCGCGATTTTTGGTCTGCAACTCCCCCAGTTTTGCCACGAAACCGTAGCCGGCATCACTGGCCAGGAGAAACAGCTGGTCCTCCGCGCCCATCATCATGCCCTCGAAGTTCGCGCCCGAAGGGGGGTTGATACGCCCGGTCACCGGCTCTCCCTGGCCCCTCGCCGAGGGCAGGTTATGGCTGGCCACGGTGTAGGCCCGGCCTGTTGAGTCCAGGATCACAACCGGCTGGTTACTGCGCCCCCGCACCGCCATCTTGAAGCTGTCGCCGGATTTATAGCTGAGGCTGTTAGGATCGATATCGTGGCCCTTGGCGCCGCGAATCCAGCCCTTTTCCGACATCACCACGGTCACCGGGTCGGCACTCATCATTTCGAGTTCGCTGAAGGCCCTTGCTTCGGGCCTGGTCACCAGGGGTGAGCGGCGGTCATCGCCGAATTTTTCCGCTACCGCCAGCAACTCGTTCTTGATCAGGGTCTTGAGGCGGGCCGCGCTGCCCAGGATCTTCTGCAGTTCGTCGCGCTCCTTGTCCAGGTCATCCTGCTCGGAACGAATACTGATCTCCTCGAGCTTGGCGAGGTTGCGCAGTTTCAGTTCCAGCACCGCCTCCGCCTGGGTATCACTCAAACCGAAGCGCTCCATCAGGGCGGGTTTGGGCTTGTCCTGGGTGCGGATGATATGGATGACTTCATCGATATTCAGGAACGCGATCAGGTAACCTTCCAGGATATGCAGGCGCTTGAGTACCCGTTCGAGCCGGTATTCCAGCCGACGCCTGACCGTCTCGGTGCGAAATGTAAGCCACTCGCGCAGGATACGGTCGAGGCCCTTGACCCCGGGCCGGCCGTCGATGCCTATCATGTTCAGGTTGATGCGGTAGCTGCGCTCGAGGTCCGTGGTGGCAAACAGGTGATTCATCAGTCCGTCGACATCTATGCGATTCGAACGCGGCACGATAACCAGGCGGGTCGGGTTTTCATGGTCCGACTCGTCCCGCAGGTCGGCCACCATGGGCAACTTTTTCGCCTGCATCTGCGCCGCTATCTGCTCCAGCACGCGCGAGCCCGATACCTGGTAGGGCAGCGCGCAGACAACCAGGTCGCTGCCCTCTCGCTCCCACACCGCGCGCATGCGCAGTCCACCGCGACCGCTCGCATACATGGCCAGGATATCTTCCCGGGGAGTGATGATTTCAGCCTCGGTCGGGAAATCCGGCGCCAGCACGTGCTCGCACAGTTCCGCCACCGTCGACTTGGGCGACTCCAGCAGGCGAATGGCGGCAGACACCACCTCCCGCAGGTTGTGGGGTGGCACGTCGGTGGCCATACCCACGGCGATACCCGTGGTGCCGTTGAGCAACACGTTCGGCACCTGGGCCGGCAACACCCGGGGCTCGTCCATGGTACCGTCAAAATTGGGCGCCCAGTCCACAGTCCCCTGGGCCAGTTCCGCCAACAGCACGTCGGCGTAGGCCGTGAGGCGGGACTCCGTGTAGCGCATTGCGGCGAATGACTTTGGATCATCCGGCGAACCCCAGTTCCCCTGGCCGTCAACCAGCGGGTAGCGGTAGCTGAAATCCTGGGCCATCAGCACCATGGCTTCATAGGCTGCACTGTCGCCATGGGGGTGAAATTTACCGATCACGTCGCCGACGGTGCGGGCGGATTTCTTGAATTTGGCGGTGGCCTTGAGCCCCAGCTCACTCATGGCGTAGACGATACGCCGCTGCACCGGTTTCAGACCATCGCCGACGTGGGGCAGGGCGCGATCGAGGATGACGTACATTGAGTAGTCCAGGTAGGCCTTCTCCGCATAGGTTTTCAGAGATACCTGCTCGACGCCGTCGTTATCAATTTCGAGAATTTCGGACATTACTACCGACCTGTCTGGGTAAAGTTAAGCTGGGCATTACACCCGGAGGGAACCGCTGCGGGCCCGCTGTGCGGGCCCGGATTATATATTGCCTAGTGCTCCACGTGAGTGACCTGCAGGCCCACCAGCTGCTCATTGAGATTGACAATCGAATTTGCCATATCAACCAGCAGGCTGTGAATGGTTGCCGGGTCGCTCTTGATCAGCTCGGTAAACTGCTCCCGCGGCACTTTCACCACCGAACAGGCAGTCTTCGCGCGCACGGTGGCACTGCGGTCGGCATGGGTGAGCGCGGCCATGGCGCCGAAGATTTCACCCTCACCGATCCGCCCCACGGCGACATCATCGACCAGTACCTCGGCCACACCGCTGGACATGTTGAATACATAATCCGCCCGCTCGCCCTGGCGGATTATGATATCGCCGGGTGCGTAATCCTCATAACCGGGGGTCGCCGGCGCCTCGTCCGGCACATGGGCGGCGGTAATCCGCAGCAACAGGCCCGAGTAAGTGACCAGCACCCGGCTCCACAGGCGCACGGCCGCAGGGTCGCTGAATACTCGCCGCATGAACTCCAGCGCGGGGTAACTGTCGAGCCTGGCCCCTGCAACGCTGCGAAAATAGACAGTGCTGTCCTGCTGGCCGCTGCCGGCTATATCGGGCAGCAGGATGTCGCCTTCCTCCAGCACATACACTGTCTTGCCGCGATAGTAGGCATTGACGGTCCCGCGCTGCACGACATAGAACTGGTTGCCATCAAAGCCGCGGAAGTTTCCCTCTCCGGCAGGTGCGACTTCCACAGGAATACCAGGCATGCCGACGACGCCCAGCAGGGCATCAACCAGTTCGCGGTACTGCTGGGTAAGTATCGTAAAATCCTGCGCGACTTCAGCATCAGCCAACATCGGCAAACCCCTGTCCCATTGACCCCGGCCGCCGTCGCCACCGTGGAATACACCCTGTTATTGCAGCTGCAGTAGAAGGGTAAAATTCTTTCTCCACCGCTGTTTGCGACCTATAGTAGCAACTAATCCGGCGGGGGAGAACGCCTCCCGGAACATTTGTCCCCGGGGTGGAACGTCGATGACTTATCAGTGGCAAACCTGCGATTTTGGCAGCCTCAATACCCTTGAACTATACGCCGCCCTGCGCCTGCGACAGCAGGTTTTCGTGCTCGAACAGAATTGTCTCTATCTCGATCTGGACGACCTTGACCAGGTCGCCATCCATATCATGTGCTGGCGCGATGGCCAACTGCTGGCCTACCAGCGCTGCCTCGCGCCCGGCACAAACTTCACCGAAAGCGCACTGGGCCGGATAATCGTCAGCGCCCGGGCGCGGGGGCAAAACCTGGGCAGGGAACTGGTGCGGCGCGGGATAAAGCACAACCTGGAGCGCTGGCCCCATCACGCTATCCGGATCAACGCCCAGGCTTACCTGCAGGAATTTTACGCTGAGCTGGGTTTTGCCGCCGAGGGCGATGTTTTCGACGAGGACGACATTCCCCATATCCAGATGGTTTACCCGCGCTCAGCCTGACTCGAGCAGGAAAGTGACCGGCCCGTCATTGGTCAGGCTTACCTGCATGTCGGCGCCGAACAGCCCGGCGGCCACCGGGGAGTGGCGCCGCTGCAACTCGGCCAGCACGAAGTCGTACAGGGGCTGGGCTTCCTGCGGCGCCATCGCCCGGGAGAATCCGGGGCGCAAACCACTGCCGGTCTCCGCCGACAAGGTGAACTGGGATACCAGCAGGACACCCCCCTGGATATCGGTGACACTCCGGTTCATGCGACCTTCGCTGTCTGCGAACACCCGGTAGGCGAGGATTCGCTCGAGCATGCGCACCGCGCCGGGCCGGTCATCGCCCCGATCCAGTCCGAGTAACACCAGCAGCCCCGCACCAATTTCACCGACACACTCGCCGGCGATACTTACACTGGCGCTGCTGACTCGCTGCAGGAGTGCCTTCACCGGCTCTCAGCCGCCGCGGTCTGCCCTGCGCCGCTCGTGTTCCTGCAACAGCTTCTTGCGCAGGCGAATACTCTGCGGCGTAACTTCCACCAGCTCATCCTCTTCGATGAACTCCAGCGCCTGCTCCAGGGTGTGGCGCACGGGGGGCGTCAGGGTGAGCGCCTCATCCGTACCGGATGCGCGGACGTTGGTGAGCTGCTTGCCCTTGGTGGGATTGACCGCGAGATCGTTGTTGCGGCTGTGCAGGCCGATGATCTGGCCCTCGTAGACGTCGATGTTGGGCTGGATAAACATCCGGCCCCGGTCTTGCAGGTTGAACAGCGAATAGCCCAGGGTCTTGCCTTTCACCATCGACACCAGCACACCGTTGGCCCGGCCGGCAATCTCGGCGTTTTTGACCGGTCCGTAATGATCGAAGATATGGGTCATGATGCCCGAGCCTGAGGTCATGGTGAGGAACATGGAGCGAAACCCGATCAGGCCCCTCGCCGGCACTATGAATTCAAGTCGAATTCTACCCTTGCCGTCCGGCACCATGTTTTCCAGCTCCGCCCGGCGCAGGCCGAGCTCTTCCATGACCGCGCCCTGGTGCTGCTCTTCACAGTCGATCACCAGTTGCTCGAAGGGTTCGTGCATCTTGCCGTCTATTTCTTTCTGGATGACTTCCGGCCTGGAGACCCCCAGCTCGAAGCCCTCCCTGCGCATATTCTCGATCAGCACCGACAGGTGCAGCTCGCCGCGGCCGGAGACCTTGAACTTGTCGGGGCTGTCACCCGGCTCCACCCGCAGTGCCACATTGTGGATAAGCTCCCTCTCGAGCCGCTCCTTGATATTGCGCGAGGTGACGTACTTGCCTTCCCGGCCGGCGAAGGGTGAGTCGTTGACCTGGAAGGTCATGCTCACGGTAGGCTCGTCCACCGACAGTGGCGGCATGGCCTCGATCATGGACGGATCGCACAGAGTGTCGGAAATATTCAGCCCCTCGATGCCGGTGATACAGACTATGTCCCCGGCCTCGGCCGATTCCACGTCGAGACGCTCCAGCCCGAGATAGCCCATCACCTGCAGGACCCGGCCCTTGCGCGTACCGCCCTTGGGGTCAACCACAACCACCTGGGTGTTGGGGGCGAGCTTGCCGCGAGTGATACGGCCAATACCTATGACCCCGACATAGCTGCTGTAGTCCAGGGCACTGATCTGCATCTGCAGTGGGCCGTCTGAATTAACCGCCGGCGCGGGAACCTTTTCCACCACTGTCTCGAACAGCGGCTGCATATCGGTGGCCATATTCGCGTGATCCAGCCCCGCGATACCCTGGATGGCGGAGGCAAATATAATCGGGAAATCCAGTTGCTCCTCAGTGGCGCCGAGACGATCGAACAGGTCGAACACCTGGTCCACAACCCAATCGGGGCGCGCGCCCGGGCGGTCGATCTTGTTGACCACCACAATAGGGTTCAGGCCCTGCTCGAAGGCCTTGGAGGTTACGAAGCGAGTCTGTGGCATGGGGCCGTCAACGGCATCCACCAGCAGCAGGACCGAGTCGACCATCGACAGTACCCGCTCGACTTCACCGCCGAAATCAGCGTGGCCGGGCGTGTCCACGATATTGATGTGGTAGTCATTCCACTCGATCGCCGTGTTCTTGGCCAGGATGGTAATACCGCGTTCGCGCTCCTGGTCATTCGAGTCCATGATCCGCTCCGACCCTTCCGAGCGGCGATCCAGGGTGCCGGATTGCTGCAGGAGGCAGTCCACCAACGTTGTCTTGCCATGGTCTACATGAGCAATAATGGCGATATTGCGAAGCTTGTCGATCAAGGGGTTACCTCGGGGCGGCTGCGCCCATGCAAAAAAGGGCGCGGATTATACCCCAAGGGTCTTTGACAAGCACAGGCAAATTACGGCGCGCATCCATCGACACCCGGCAACCTCGCAGAGCCCGGTTGGCTGGCATGCAGGCTGCTCAAATCAACTTCGTGCGGGTTGCCCGGGCGAACCCCGGCCCAGGTTCGCGGCGAGACTGGAGACAGAGGGGAGTCGCCAACGCTCGCCATCGCTGGCGATTTCCGAGAAATACTTGACAATAAATTTCATAGGCGCCATAACGTCGCCACCGGCCGGGTGCACACAAGACCACCCGGGACGGGGTTTTGTGTGTTTCAGGCAGCCAAGGTATCGCGGCCGCCGCTGATGGCACCAAGATGGTGCGATTTCGCACTGATTTGGTGCAATGCCAGACTGATCATGACAATCCCGCTTGAAAACGGTCCATTTTACAGGACCTTAGCTGGCGCCACTTTTTGGCACAGCTTTTGCTTCCAATGAAACTGCCTAGAACATCTGGTCACTTCCCGATGCGACCAGAGCAAAGCACGCAGGCCGGCAGGACTGGCCAGAATACCATCCCATGGAGGAATTGAGATGTCAGAGCAAACTCTGAACCTGATAAAAGAGAACGAAGCACGCTGGGTAGACCTGCGCTTCACCGATACCCGGGGCAAGGAGCAGCACGTCACCATGCCCTCCAAGCTCGTCGACGAGGACTTCTTCGAGGGCGGAAAGATGTTCGACGGCTCCTCCATTGCGGGCTGGAAAGGCATCAACGATTCCGACATGGTGCTGATGCCGGACGACAGCAGCTCAGTGCTCGACCCCTTCACCGACGACGCTACCGTCATCCTGCGTTGTAACGTGGTGGAACCCACCACCATGCAGGGCTACGATCGCGACCCGCGCTCGGTTGCCCAGCGCGCCGAGGAATACCTGAAAACCACTGGTATCGGCGATACCGTCTTCTTCGGTCCGGAGAACGAATACTTCATCTTCGACGACGTGAAGTGGCATATCGACATGAGCGGCGCCAGCTGCAAGATCGGCTCCGAGGAAGCGGCCTGGTCTTCCGGCCTGGCCTACGACGAAGGCAACACCGGCCACCGACCCGGCATCAAGGGCGGTTACTTCCCGGTGCCGCCGGTTGACTCACTGCACGACATCCGGGGCGCCATGTGCACAGCCCTGGAGCAGATGGGGCTGGATGTTGAGGTGCATCACCACGAGGTGGCTACCGCGGGCCAGTGTGAGATCGGCGTGCGCTTCGGCACCCTGGTACGCAAGGCCGACGAGGTACAAATACTGAAGTACTGCGTACAGAACGTGGCCCACGCCTACGGCAAGACCGCTACTTTCATGCCCAAGCCGATAGTCGGAGACAATGGTTCCGGTATGCACGTACACCAGTCCATCTCCAAGGACGGCAAGAACATCTTTGCCGGTGACGGCTATGCGGGCCTTTCCGATGAAGCCCTGTACTACATCGGCGGCATCATCAAGCACGCCCGTGCCCTGAACGCGTTCACCAACGCCTCAACCAACTCCTACAAGCGCCTGGTACCGGGCTTCGAGGCGCCTGTGATGCTGGCCTATTCAGCCCGCAACCGCTCCGCCTCGATCCGCATTCCCTACGAGCCCAGCCCCAAGGGCAAGCGCGTCGAAGTCCGCTTCCCGGATTCCACGGCCAACCCTTACCTGGCCTTCGCGGCCATGATGCTGGCTGGTCTCGACGGGATCCAGAACAAGATCCACCCGGGCGAAGCGGCAGACAAGGACCTGTACGACCTGCCTCCGGAAGAAGGCAAACTGATCCCCACCGTCTGCTCAAGCCTGACCATGGCGCTTGCCGCCCTGGATGCAGACCGCGGCTTCCTCACCGCCGGCGGTGTCTTCTCCGACGACATGATCGATGCCTACATCGACCTGAAGAAAGGGGAGATCGAGCGGCTGGACATGACCACACACCCGGTCGAGTTCGAGATGTACTACTCCCTGTAAGAGCCTCCGGCTCCTCTACAGAAAGCCCGCTCATCCGAGCGGGCTTTTTTGTGTCCGGCTTTTTCTGATAGTGTGTCTCCTGGTTTCTGACATTTCAGGGTACGGCTATGAGAATACTTTTCCTGGGCATCTTGCTGCTGTTGCCGCAGTTGGGCGCGGCGCAGATCTACAAGAGCACCGATGAGCAGGGTAATGTGACGTTCTCCGATATGCCCCAAGCCAACGGCTCGTCGGAGCAGATCGAGCTGCGAGAGACCAACAGCGCACCGCCGCCGGAGGTCATTGAATCACTGGAGCCCGATTCAGGGGCAGCGCAGGACGAGGCAGCCGGGCCGGCTTACAGCGTGACCATCAACTCGCCCGCCAATGAATCAACCATACCCATGGGCCCGGGCAATTTTGCCGTCAGCGCTACCGTTGAGCCTGGCCTCACCAGCGGCTCGCTGCTACAGCTCTTTGTGGACGGCTCGGCCTCAGGCAACCCCCAGTCGAGTAACACCTGGGAGCTCACCAACGTCTTTCGCGGCGCCCATGACCTGAGCGTGGCCATTGTGGACGAGAAAGGAGACCAACTGGCCACTTCCGAACCGGTTCGAGTTTACGTATTGCGCCCCTCGGTCAATTCCGCGAACAGACAGAATCGACCCCTGCGCCCCACACCCCGCTAGCCGACCGGCTGCATCGATAACACTGGACAGCCCCAATCCCCTCGTGCACCATGTTGGTGCACTCTGGTGTCGAAGTTTTGATATCGCAGCGCCAGCATCGCCCACTGGGGGCAGCAAAATGCCAGGGCTCGCTCGCGCGCGATCGCTGACTTTCGCTTAAAGTGCTTTATCCAAGCTTATTCGGCCTAATTTTCTGTAAAGCCGTATGTTGGCTCTATTTTTGCTTTCTCAACAGGCGAGCCAAGCTCACGCGTTCAAATATGGGGCAGTCATGGAGCAGCAGTACCGGGAAATTCTCGACAACATCAGCACCGGGGTGCTGGGCCTGGACGGGGATCTGCTGGTTACCAGCCTCAACGCCGCCGGCGAGGCACTGCTGAAAACCTCCGCCGCCCGCTGTCTGGGAACCCACGCCCGCCAGCTGGTGCTGGACAACAGGGAGTGGCTGGATAACCTGGAGCAGGTCAGCAGCACCAGAACGGCACTGACCCGTCGCGGCATGCCCCTGACCCTGCACACCGGCCAGGAAATCCATATCGACCTGATTGTTACCCCACTGCCCCCCGTGGGCAACGAGCTGCGCAGCGCCCTGCTGGTGGAGCTGCAGCCGATAGACCGCCTGCTGAAAATCAGCCGGGAAGAGGGCCTGCTGCACGCCCAGGAAACCACGCGGGCAGTTATCCGGGGCCTGGCCCACGAAATCAAGAACCCCCTGGGCGGTGTCAGGGGCGCCGCCCAGCTGCTGGCGCGGGAGCTGCCCAACGAGGAGCTGGCGGAATATACCCGGGTTATCATTCGCGAAGCGGACCGCCTGCGCGACCTTGTCGACCGCCTGCTGGGACCCCACCAGCAACTGCAGTTACAAGCCCTCAATATTCACGAGATCCTGGAGCATGTGCGCAACCTGATCCTGGCAGAGTCTGATAACAGAGTTACATTTGTGCGGGACTACGACCCCAGCCTGCCGGAGATTCACGCAGACAGGACCCAGCTGATCCAGGTAGTGCTGAATATCATGCGCAACGCCATGCAGGTGGCGCCGGACCCGGAGGCCTGTGTCATCACGCTGCGCACCCGGTCACGGCGCCAGTTCACGATCGGCACCGAATTGCACCGCCTGGTTTGCCAGGTGGACATTACCGATAACGGCCCCGGCGTTCCCAGGGAACTGGAACACGCCATTTTCGTGCCGATGGTGACCGGCCGCGCGGAGGGCACTGGCCTCGGCCTTGCCATCGCCCAGTCGGTGATCAACCACCACGGCGGTCTGCTGGAGTGCGCAAGCGAACCGGGCAATACCTGCTTCACCCTATACATACCGATGAGACAAGACGATGCATAGAACAGCCAAAGTCTGGGTGGTCGACGACGACAGCTCAATTCGCTGGGTACTGGAACGGGCCCTGAACCAGGCAGGTATCGACAACGAGAGTTTTGCCGACGGTGACATGCTGCTGCAGCGCATGAGCAACGAGCAGCCGGATGTCATTATCAGCGATATCCGTATGCCGGGAACGGACGGCCTCCAGCTGCTGTCGCTGATCAATGAAAAGCACCCGGAACTGCCGGTCATCATCACCACGGCGCACTCGGACCTGGACAGCGCCGTCGCCTCCTACCAGCGCGGCGCTTTCGAATACCTGCCCAAACCATTCGACCTCGACGAGGTCGTGGCGATAACCGAACGGGCCCTGGCCCAGGCGCGGGAAAAGCGCGGCGACCTGCCCGAGGCGGAACAGCTGCCCGAGACCGAGATCATCGGGGAAGCCCCCGCAATGCAGGAAGTGTTTCGCGCCATCGGCCGGCTTGCGCAGAGCAATATCACCGTCCTCATCAACGGCGAATCCGGCACCGGCAAGGAACTGGTGGCCCGTGCGCTGCACCGTCACAGCCCCCGGGCCCAAAGCCCGTTCATCGCGCTGAATATGGCGGCAATACCCAAGGACCTGCTGGAGTCGGAGCTGTTCGGGCACGAAAAGGGCGCGTTTACAGGGGCCAACAGCCGGCGCACCGGGCGTTTCGAACAGGCCGACGGCGGCACCCTGTTCCTCGACGAAATAGGCGATATGCCGGCCGAAACCCAGACCCGCCTCCTGCGGGTGCTGGCGGACGGCGAATTCTACCGGGTGGGCGGCCACCTGCCGGTAAACGCCAATGTGCGCATCATCGCCGCAACCCACCAGAACCTGGAGGCCCTGGTACAACAGGGCGCGTTCCGGGAAGACCTGTTCCATCGCCTGAATGTCATCCGGATTCACATTCCCAAGCTGTCGGAACGGCGGGAGGATATTCCCCGGCTGATGCAGTATTTCCTGCAGCGTGCGGCGGAGGAGCTGGGTGGGGATACCAAGATCCTGCTGCCGCGCACCGAGGAGTTCCTGTCGAGCCTGGACTGGCCGGGGAATGTGCGCCAACTGGAGAACACCTGTCGCTGGATAACGGTAATGGCGGCCGGCCGCGAAATACACCTGCGCGACCTGCCGCCGGAGCTTGGCAAGACGGTACCCAGGGTCGCCGATCCGGGCCAGTCCGACTGGCGCGACATGCTCTCCCAGTGGGCTCGCAACGAGCTGCTGCAGGGCAAGGATCATATCCTGCGCGACGCGCTGCCCGACTTCGAGCAGGTGATGATCGATGTCGCACTGCAGCACACCCAGGGCAGGAAACGCGACGCCGCCGAATTGCTGGGCTGGGGACGCAATACCCTGACCCGCAAGCTGAAGGAGCTGCAGCCCCGCGCCAGAGGACCCCAGGGCGCCGCCGATTAATCCGGTGAAGCCCCTGCTGGCTGGCGACACGCCCGCCGGTTACCATGCCCCATGCTCAGAATTGTCCTGTATCAGCCCGAGATTCCGCCCAACACCGGGAATATCATTCGCCTGTGTGCCAACACGGGTTGCTCGCTGCACCTGATCGGCCCCCTGGGATTCGACCTGGACGATCGCAGGATGCGCCGCGCCGGCCTGGATTATCGCGAATATGCGGATGTGCAGGTCTACCCAGGTCTGGAGGATTTCATGCAGCGCAACGGCCAGCCCAGGCTGTACGGTGTCACCACCCGGGCCACGCGTTACTACCACCAGGTCGAGTTCCAGGCTGGCGACGCCCTGTTGTTCGGCCCCGAAACCCGGGGCTTGCCCACCGATCTACTGCAACGCCTGGGAGACGCGGCGACCATCCGGATTCCGATGCTGCCCCACAGTCGCAGCCTCAACCTGAGCAACGCGGCGGCCCTGGTGGCCTACGAGGCGCTGCGCCAGCTGGATTTTGAGGGGCTAGGGTGAGTTAGTGCTTACTGCCGCCGGGATGCTCTGATTTACCCGATATATTGGCGGGAATGGTCGAATTTATTCGACCACCGCCACAAAAAAAGGGGCCGAAGCCCCTTTATCGCGCCTGCCACAGCCTAGTGGGTGGCGGGCTCGGCGGCAGGAGCTGCCTGCGCCTGTGTCAGGGCCTGCTGGTACATGGCATCGAAGTTGATCGGTGCCAGCATTACCGGGGGGAAGCCGCCTTTCACGCACAGATTGTCGATGCACTCGCGGGCGTAGGGGAACAACACGTTGGGTGCGGCAGTGCCCATGATGCGACGCAGGTCATCGGCACCGAAACCGGTGATGAAGAATATCCCGGCCTGTTGCACCTCGACCAGGAAAGCCGTCTCGCCCTCGACCTTGGCGGTAATGGTAATGGTGAGCACCACTTCAAAGTTTCCGGTGTCATCGATCTTGTCGCTCTTGGTGCCCAGGTCCACGCTGACCTGAGGCTGCCACTGCTTCTTGAACACCGCCGGAGTCGCCGGCGACTCGAAGGAGATGTCCTTGGTGTAAATCCGCTGCATTGCGAATTGCTGCTGGGGTTGTTCGGTAGTGCCTGCTGCTTGTTCCTCGGCCATTGCGCCGTCCTCCATTTGCTGTGATTAATATGATGGCGGCGTTCAGGACGCCGGTGACAGTAATTCGTCGAGACGGCCCTGCCGCTCGAGCAGGGCGAGGTCATCATACCCGCCCACATGATGCTCGCCGATCCAGATCTGTGGCACCGTATAGCGACCACTTCGCTCGATCATTTCGTGTCGCAGCTCGGGCTCACCGTCCACCGCGATATCGGTATAGCTGACCCGCTTGCTGTCCAGCAGCCCCCGCGCCCGCACGCAGTAAGGGCAAAACCGGGTCGAGTACATGATTACCTCGGCACTCATAGCGGCGTCAGGATTTACTGATGACGGGCAATTGCAGGTTGCTCCATTCCATCATGCCACCGGTCATCTTGTAGACCCGGTTGAAGCCGCCGGCTTTCAGCTGCTTGCCGGCAGCGCCCGACTGCTGCCCCATCTTGCACACGAGCACGATGGGCTTGTCCCTGTATTTCTCCAGCTCCGCCACCCGCGCCGCCAGCTTGGTTGCGGGGATATGCATTGCATCGACAATATGGCCCTGCTTGAAGTCGGCGCTGTCGCGCAGGTCCACAAACACGCCATGCTCGCTGTTGATCAGGTTGATCGCCTGCTGGGGCGAGACCGATGGACCCGATTTGCGGGCTTCGTGCATTACCAGCATGATGACCACCACCAGCAGCGCCAGTGTCAGGATCCACTCTTGGGTCAGAAACTCTAGAAATAACGCCATAGGAAAGCAATCGTTCTGTGGTGACAGGTGGTGTGGTGACAAACCAGCGGCGGGTAACGGGCTGCTGGCAGATCAGGCTGCTCAAAAAGGCGGCAAGTATACAGGGTCGGGCAGGGTCCAACCAGCCCCGGGAGGCCAGCCCCGCCCGGCTTCCCGACCGCGCGTGGCCAGAGCCAGATAGGCAATGCGCTCCAGTGCCGGACACGATAAAATGCGGCGCTTTCAATTAACTCGGCCAAGGTCGACTAAAACGGGAAGAAAGATGGGTAAAGGTGACAGGAAAACCACCGTCCTGATCGTACTGGACGGCTGGGGCTACCGGGAAGACACCCGGGACAATGCCATCGCCCTGGGTGACACCCCGGTATGGGACCGGCTCTGGCAGCAGGCCCCGCATACGCTGGTCTCTGGCTCCGGGCTGGATGTGGGCCTGCCCGCCGGCCAGATGGGCAACTCCGAGGTGGGTCACATGAGCCTGGGGGCAGGACGGGTGATTTACCAGAATATTACCCGTATCGACCAGGCCATCACCGATGGCAGTTTTGACAGCAACCCCGCCTACTGCAGTGCTATCGACAAAGCCATCGCCGCCGACGGCGCCGTCCACATCCTCGGCCTGCTGTCCGCCGGTGGCGTACACAGCCACGAACAACAGATATTTGCCGCGGTTCGCCTCGCCGCCAAGCGTGGCGCCCGGCGGGTTTACCTGCACGCGTTCCTCGACGGCCGCGATACCCCGCCGCGCAGCGCCGCGCCCTCACTGGAAAAGGCGCAGGCGCTGTTTGCGGAACTTGGCTGCGGCAGGGTGGCCAGCATCACCGGCCGTTACTACGCCATGGACAGGGACAACAACTGGGACCGGGTTGAGCAGGCCTATGGCTTACTGACCGAAGGCAGCGCCGGTCATAGCGCCGAGGATGCCCTGGCGGGGCTGCAGGCCGCCTACGAGCGGGATGAAAACGATGAGTTTGTGCTGCCCACGGTGATCCGGGGCGCTGACCAGCCCGCCGCGGTGGTGGCGGACGGGGACTGCATCCTGTTCATGAATTTTCGCGCGGACCGGGCCCGCGAATTGACCCGCGCCTTCATCGAGCCCGGTTTTGACCACTTCGAGCGCCGGGTCGTGCCCCAATTGTCCGACTTCGTGATGACCACCGAGTACGCGGCGGATATCCATGCCAGCTGCGCCTTCGGGCCCCAGAGCCTGGCCAATGTGCTGGGCGACTATGTGTCACAGCAGGGCATGACCCAGCTGCGGATCGCCGAGACCGAGAAGTACGCCCACGTTACATTTTTCTTCAGCGGTGGCCGGGAGGAACCCTTCCCGGGCGAGACCCGGGAGCTGATCAAGTCTCCCGCCGTGGCCACCTATGACCTGCAGCCCGAAATGAGCGCGCCGGAGCTGACCGACAAGCTGGTGGCGGCGATTCGCTCGGGTCAGTACGACCTGATCGTCTGCAACTACGCCAACGGCGACATGGTCGGGCACACCGGCATCCTGGCCGCCGCCATCAAGGCCACCGAGGCACTGGACCAGTGCCTGGGCCGGCTGGAACAGGCGGTGCTGGAAACGGGGGCCGAAGCGCTTATCACCGCGGATCACGGCAATTGCGAGCAGATGCTCGACTACGAATCAGGGCAGCAACATACCCAGCACACCACCGACCTGGTGCCGCTGGTCTACATCGGCCCGCGCGCCGTGGAACTGGACCCGGCCGGGGGTAAACTGGCCGACATAGCGCCGACCCTGCTGGCCATGATGGGCCTGCCGCAGCCGCCGGAGATGTCAGGGGTGAACCTGGCCCACCTGCCGGACTGAACCCCGTGCCCCCGCGTTACTCCCTGTACCGGCTGGTTTTGCTTGCAGCGCTGCTGCCAGGTACAGCCCAGACAGCGGCGGCGGAGCCCGACGAGCAAGAGGTCCGCAGCAAACTGGAACAGCTCCACGGTGACATCAAGCGCATCGGCGAGGAAATGTCCGCCGACAGCGCCCGCCGCGACAGCCTGCAGCAGGAACTGCGCGAGGCCGAGCTGAAGCTCGGGCGCTTGCAAACCGAGATGGCCGCCAACCAGCGCGCCCTGGCCGCCAGCGAGGAGGAGCTCAAGGGGCTGCGGCAACAACGGGGCGAGCTGGAGAAGGCCCGGGATGCGCAGCAGGCGCGCATAGCGTTTGAGCTGAAAGCCGCCTGGCAGCTTGGCCAGCAGGGCCAGGTGAAAGTGCTACTGAACCAGGAGAGCCCGCACACAGTGGCGCGGGCCATGGCGTATTACCGCTACTTTTTCGAGGCCCGCAACGAGCTGGTTGCCGACTACCGCCAGACACTGGACCAACTGCGGGAGCTGGAACTGCGTATTGCCGGAACCCTCGACCAGCTGGCGGGACAACAGGCCACCCTGGAGGAGCAGCAGGCACAGTTGGTAACGGCCCAGGGGGCTCGCGAGACCGCAGTGGCCGGCCTCAATGACAGCATCCAGTCCAAAGCCGAGCAGCTGCGGCAAATGGAGCAAAACCGGCGAGAGCTGGAAAGCCTGATCGCCGCAATCGAAAAGGCTGTGGTAGATCTCGAAGTACCCGACGACTACCAGCCGTTCAAGTCCGCCAGGGGCACAATGCCCTGGCCGCTTGCGGGCCGGCCCAGCAACAGCTTCGGCAAGCCCCGCAACGAGGGCAAGATGCGCTGGCAGGGGGTAACCATTCCCGCCAAGGAGGGCACCACTGTGAATGCAATTCACCACGGCCGTGTCGTCTACGCCGACTGGCTGCGGGGCTCCGGCCTGCTGGTGATCATCGATCACGGCGACGGTTATATGAGCCTCTACGCCCACAACCAGAGCCTGTTGCGCGAGGTGGGCGAGTGGGTAAGCGCGGGCACGCCTATCAGCACGGTAGGCAACAGCGGTGGCCAGGAGCAATCGGCCCTGTATTTCGAGATCCGCCACCAGGGGAAACCAACCAACCCGTCCCAGTGGTGCAAGGGTTGACGGCGCGCTTTGCCGTTGCAGTCGCTTGCGTATCGGCACACCGAATAGGGTAAACTGACACCCCTTTTGTCACTATCGGCCCCCGGCCACTTCGGCGGTACACATGCGCTGCAAATTTCCCTACAAGTCACTTCTGCGAGGTGCCGCCACAGCCCTGGTGCTGGCAGGCCCACCCTGCGTGGCGGCCACGGAGTCCCAGAGCCAGCTGCCGCTGGAAGAACTGCGCACCTTTGCCGACGTCTACAACCAGATCCGCGCCGGCTACGTCGAGGAGATCGACGACAGCACCCTGCTGGAATATGCCATCCAGGGCATGCTGATGGGACTGGATCCGCATTCCGTCTACATGAACAAGGATGATTTCAGCGAGCTGCAGGAAGGCACCTCCGGCGAGTTCAGTGGCCTGGGCCTGGAGGTGGGCATGGAAGATGGCTACATCACCATTATCTCGCCCATCGACGGCTCCCCCGCCGCCGCGGCCGACCTGCAAAGCGGCGACGTGATACTGAAACTGGATAATGCACCGGTGCAGGGGATGAGCCTGAACGAGGCCATTGAACAGATGCGCGGCCCCAAGGGCAGTAAAATCGAACTCACTATCGGGCGGCCGGGCACCAGCCAGCCCTTCGACGTGACCCTGGTGCGCGACACGATCAAGGTGGCCAGTGTGCGGGGCCGCTGGCTGGAGCCGGGCTACGGTTATATACGCATTGCCCAGTTCCAGCTCAACACCGGCGACGATGTGGCGAAGGAACTGGCCAAGCTGCAGCAAAAAGGTGAGCTCAAGGGCCTGGTACTGGATCTGCGCAATAATCCCGGCGGTGTCCTGAGCGCCAGCGTGAGCGTATCAGACCTGTTCCTCGACGGCGGGCCGGTGGTCTACACCGAGGGCCGCCTGCCCAATTCGGATATGCACTTCGACGCCCGACCCGGGGATGCCACCGATGGCACGCCCATAGTCGTGCTGATCAACGCCGGCTCTGCCAGCGCATCGGAAATCGTGGCGGGGGCATTGCAGGATCGCGGGCGGGCCGTGGTGATGGGCTCGGACAGTTTCGGCAAGGGTTCGGTCCAGACCATTCTCCCCCTGTCGGAGTCGCGGGCAATCAAGCTGACCACCGCCCGCTACTTCACCCCCAACGGACGCTCGATCCAGGCTGAGGGGATCGTGCCGGACATACTGGTAGAGCGGGCCAAGGTGACGGCCTATAACAACCCGGGGCAGATCACCGAGGCCGACCTGTCGGGCCACCTCAACAATGGCAACGGCAACGGGGGAAGTGACTCGAAGAAATCCCGCGCCTCATCGGCCAGGGCCGCCAGCGAACTGTTGGCCAGCGACAACCAGCTATACGAGGCGCTGACCCTGCTCAAGGGTATTAATATCCTGGGCTTGCGCAACCAGAAATCCGGTTAGACACGCAGGGTCGAAGAGCCTACAGCCGCACTTCTATCCCCCGGTCGGCCATGTAGGCCTTGGCCTGGGGGACTGTGTACTCGCCAAAATGGAAAATACTCGCGGCCAGCACCGCATCCGCGCCACCCAGTAAAATTCCGTCCACCAGGTGATCCAGGTTACCCACCCCTCCAGAGGCGATGACCGGGATCTCCACCGCGTCGGTAATGGCCCGGGTGACCCCGAGCTCGAAACCGTTCCTGGTGCCGTCGCGGTCCATACTGGTGAGCAGGATCTCCCCCGCACCGAGCTCCGCCATGCGCACCGCCCAGGCCACCGCGTCGATGCCCGTGGGTTTGCGCCCGCCGTGGGTGAAGATTTCCCAGCGGGGCCTGCCGTCGACGTCCGCCACGCGTTTCGCATCGATCGCCACCACTATGCACTGCGAGCCAAAACGCTCGGCAGCCTCACGCACCAGTTCGGGATTGTGGATCGCCGCGGTGTTGATACTGACCTTGTCAGCACCGGCGTTCAGCATGGTGCGAATGTCCTGCACACTGCGAATCCCGCCTCCCACAGTAAGCGGTATAAATACTTCCTCGGCAATTTTCTCCACGGTGTGCACGGTGGTGTCGCGCCCTTCGTGGCTGGCGGTGATATCGAGGAACGTGATTTCGTCGGCGCCCTGCTCGTTATAGCGGATGGCGATCTCGACCGGGTCTCCCGCGTCGCGGATGTCAACGAAATTGACGCCTTTCACTACCCGCCCGTTTTCGACGTCGAGGCAGGGGATGATGCGCTTCGCCAGGCCCACGTTCAGCCCTCGCCGTCGCAGAGTCGCTGGGCCTCGGCAACATCCAGGGTGCCCTCGTATATGGCGCGGCCGGTGATGGCGCCACAGATGCCCTCAGAGGCAACCGCATTGAGTGCCCGGATATCATCCAGGTTGGTGATGCCGCCGGAGGCGATCACCGGGATGCTGGAGGCGCGGGCCATGGCCAGGGTGGCCTCTACATTGACACCCTGCATCATGCCGTCGCGGGCGATATCGGTGTAAACGATGGCGGAGACGCCGTCCGACTCGAAGCGCCGCGCCAGATCGTCGGCTCGCAGGCTCGACACCTCGGCCCAACCGTCGGTCGCCACCAGGCCGTCTTTCGCGTCCAGCCCCACAATAATCCGGCCGGGAAAGGCCGCGCAGGCCTCGGCCACAAAGGCCGGATCCTTCACCGCCCGGGTGCCGATAATCACGTAGCTCACACCGGCCCTGACATAGTGCTCGATAGTTTCAAGGTTGCGGATACCGCCGCCAATCTGGATCGGCAACTCGGGCCAGGCAGCGGCGATGGCGGCAACCACTTCGCCATTCACCGGTTCGCCGGCAAAGGCGCCGTTGAGGTCTACCAGGTGCAGGCGCCGACAACCAGCCTCCACCCAGCGCCGGGCCATTGCCACCGGCTCGTCCGAAAACACGGTACTGTCTTCCATCAGGCCCTGGCGCAGGCGCACGCACTGGCCATCCTTGAGGTCGATCGCGGGGATTATCAGCATTGGCCGTTCCACTCCAGAAAATTACGTAACAGCCGCAGCCCCGCGGTATGGCTTTTCTCCGGGTGAAACTGCACTGCAAAAAGATTGCCGCTGGCCAGGGCAGCGTCGGCGTTCACACCGTAATGCACGCTGCCGGCGACCAGCTCACGATCGACGGCGTCGACGTAGTAACTGTGCACAAAATAGAAGCGGGTCATGTCGGGGATACCCTGCCACAGCGGATGCGCGCGCACCTGGCGCACCTCGTTCCAGCCCATATGTGGCACTTTCAGGCGCGCGCCGTCGCGCTCGACCAGGGGGTTGCCGAAATAACGCACCTCACCGGGAATGATATCCAGGCAGGGTACCCCACCGTTTTCCTGGGAGTGGCTCATCAGCGCCTGCATGCCGACACAGATGGCAAGCACGGGCTTGTGGCGGTCAGCCAGGGCGTCCGCCAGCAGGTGATCACAGCCGAGCCGGCGAATTTCCGCCATGCAGTCGCGAATGGCGCCCACACCCGGGAACACCACCCGGTCGGCCTTATGAATCAGCTCGGCGTCGTGGGTGACAAGCACCTCATCGGCCCCCGCGTGAGCCAGGGCGCTGGCCACCGAGTGCAGATTACCCATGCCGTAGTCGATGACGGCAACCACACCGGCCATGGGGGTTAGAGAACGCCCTTGGTGGAGGGCGTCACCCCAGCCATCCGCGGGTCCTCGGTCAGGGCCATGCGCAGGGCGCGGCCGAAGGCCTTGAACACGGTCTCCGCCTGGTGGTGGCTGTTGTCGCCGCGCAGGTTATCGATGTGCAGGGTGACCAGGGCGTGATTGACAAAACCCTGGAAGAACTCCAGGAACAGGTCCACGTCGAAACCGCCCACGGCGGCGCGGGTGAACGGAATGTGGTACTCGAGCCCGGGGCGACCGGAAAAGTCGATCACTACCCGCGACAGGGCCTCGTCCAGCGGGACATAGGCATGGCCGTAACGCACGATGCCCTTCTTGTCACCCGCGGCTTTGGCGACGGCCTGCCCCAGGGTGATGCCTATATCCTCCACCGTGTGGTGGTCGTCGATGTGCAGGTCACCGACGGCTTTTACCGCGAGGTCCACCATGCCGTGGCGCGCGATCTGGTCCAGCATGTGCTCGAGGAACGGCACACCGGTATCAAATTGGGTCTGGCCGGAGCCGTCCAGGTTCACCGTTACGGTGATCTGGGTCTCCAGCGTATTTCTTTCTACTGTGGCCTTGCGCTGCGCCATCGGTTTCTCCACGAGCGGGGCTGATCCCCCGAAAAAGCGGGCCATTATAGAAGAATGCGGGGCTTAATTCACTGGCGGTTTTGAGCTTTCAACATTACCCTGTCAGGCTGATTGCCAAGCCCGATTGACCCGATATGCCCGCCAGCCCAACAGCCGACTCCCCGTTTGCAAGCCGTGTGCTCGCACTGGTTTGACCGGCACGGGCGCAAGGATCTGCCCTGGCAGCACGACACCAGCCCCTACCGGGTCTGGGTGTCGGAGATCATGTTGCAGCAAACCCAGGTCAAAACGGTGATCCCCTTTTTTGCACGCTTTATGCAGGCAATGCCGAACGTACAGGCACTGGCCGCGGCGAGCGAGGACGATGTGCTGCACCTGTGGACCGGGCTGGGCTATTACGCCCGCGGCCGCAACCTGCACCGCGCGGCAAAATACATCTGCAGCGAACTGGGCGGCGAGTTCCCGCACACGGTTGAGGGGCTGTGTGAACTGCCTGGCATAGGCCGCTCGACCGCCGGCGCCATCGTGAGCATCGCCTATGGCCAGCGGGCGGCTATTCTGGACGGTAACGTCAAGCGGGTTCTGGCCCGCTACCGGGCGGTAGCCGGCTGGCCGGGGCAGAGTGCGGTGCACGAGCGGCTATGGCAGATCGCCGAACAGTACACACCCGCCAAACGCAGCGCTGATTATTCCCAGGCCATGATGGACCTGGGCGCAACCCTCTGCACCCGCTCGGCGCCAGACTGTGAGCGCTGCCCACTGACCGGCGATTGCCAGGCCCTGACGCTGGGACAGCAGTCGTCATTCCCTGGCAAGAAGCCGCGCAAGGCACTGCCGGTCAAGTCCACGGCTTTCATCATGGCCAGCGCCAGCAATGGCGACATCTGGCTGGAACGGCGCCCGGGCTCCGGTATCTGGGGCGGGCTGTGGTGTTTTCCCGAGCTTGCGGACCCCGCCCAGGCGTCCGACTGGTGCCTGGATCGCTGGGGAGTGACGCCGGATTCGATAGAGTTGTGGCCCGGTTTTCGCCACACCTTCAGCCACTACCACCTCGATATCCAGCCGGTACGGGTTACCCTGCCCGGCAATCCCGCAGCCGTCATGGAAGCCCCGGACCGGCTCTGGTATAACAGGCGGCAACCCGCTGCCGTGGGCCTCGCGGCCCCGGTAGCAAACCTGTTGGCCCAACTGGCCTGACCGACACCTGATGGAGCACAGCCATGTCCCGCACCGTATTCTGTAAAAAGTACCAGAAGGAACTGGAAGGCCTGGCCGCACCGCCCTATCCCGGCCCCAAGGGTCAGGAAATCTTCGAGTCCGTGTCGAAACAAGCCTGGCAGGACTGGCAGGCCCACCAGACCATGCTGATCAACGAAAAGCACCTGAGCCTGGTGGACCCCGAGGCGCGCAAATACCTGCAACAGGAGATGGACAAGTTCCTGGCGGGCGAGGAGTACGACCAGGCGGAGGGCTACGTGCCCCCGAAAGCCTGATGCAGGAAATCACCTCCAGCGGCGCAGTGGCACCGGCCGGGCCGGGTATTGACTCAAGAGGTCGCGGCGGGTTTAATACGCGCCTCTCGCAATCTGCGATTTCGCCCGGATAGCTCAGTCGGTAGAGCAGGGGATTGAAAATCCCCGTGTCGGCAGTTCGATTCTGTCTCCGGGCACCATATCAAAAACAGCCTCGTCATCACTGACGGGGCTTTTTTTATGCATGCCGCCACAGGGGCCGCGTTAAGTAGAATCTGTCGCGCGCCGATGGGAGCGCCACGCATGAACCGGCACTGCCATCGACACTGATAACAGTGCCAAAGGCCAGAACCAGCTAAACCAGGTCTCCATAACGATGCGCCATTCGGTACCGGCTTCTGTGCGGAAGATACCAGCGGGATTGTTGTACCAGTCGATTGCGGCGGGAATGACTGCAAACAATATTGCAACCGCTGTGCCTGAGAAGGTTCCAACGAAATAGGAATTGCCTGTTATTTTCATCGATACTTTTGGTTCTGCAGTTAAAAAGTAACCCGCTTTGTTTGCACTTTGTAAGCGCCGGGGAAAATGCTCGAACTCAATTGAACAGCGCCTCAGGTGGAGTGAGGAGGGGGCAAGAAATTTACGCGAGAGGCGTCCTTATTCTGCAACCGGCACTGGCACCTGGTTGAATGTCTGGAGCACGATTTTTCGATCCTCGTCATCCGCTATTGCATCTAAAGCCTGGATCGCGTCCTGATACGAATCGCGGTGGGTAACAAGATCCCCTGCTGCAAACGCCGCATGAGCATGGATGGTGTGGACAAATGCCAGCTCCCAGTCATCAGTCTCCCTCGATAGAAAGTAGGTTCTCACTTGCCCAGACAAGTGCTGCGCCGAATCGCCAAAGCCAATCAATGCGTGGACCTGGGCGAGTAACATCCTGGCCCTCATCCGGTTCAACTCTGTCCCAACGATATTCCAGTGCCATGCAGCAGCGTGGGCGGCATTCAGCATTTCCCAGGACTCATCTTCAGACCTTACCGGCTGGCCCGCCAGATCCCAGGCACGATTGTTACACTCCATGGCGAAGTAGCGGTGCCAGGCGTCAGGCTTGGTGTCTTCAGGAAGCTGCGGCATGTTTTTCTTATCCCCCGGGATCGCATTGCTATCGTACAGTGCCTAAGAGACGACTCTTACGTTAATCATCATATGCCAGAGAAAATTCGACTCTGACCCCCTTTTTTTGGCTAATTTACCGGCTCACCCGTTCTGTGCGAATACTTTATGATTAGTCATGGTAATGAGGGATTGCGGATCATGGCTACTTACAAGGGCGCCTGCCTCTGCGGTGAGGTCACTTTTGAATACCAGCCGCCCAGCCTGTGGTGCGCCCATTGTCACTGCTCACTGTGCCAGCGCGCTCACGGGGCACCGGTTGTTACCTGGGTCGGCGTGTCGCAGGAAGGGTTCACGCTGACGGCGGAACGCTCCCTGCGCTGGTATCGCTCCTCGGCGGATTCCGAGCGGGGCTTCTGTACCGATTGCGGCTCCACCCTGTTCTTTCGCTCGGAGCGCTGGCCGGGGGAAGTGCATATTGTGCGCACCAACCTCGTTGGAGACATCGATACCGAGCCCTCCGTCCATGTGCACTGCGAGTCCCGGGCGAGCTGGTTTCCGTTCGAAGATTCGCTGCCTCGACAGGGCGATTAGTGCAGCGATGCGCCGGAAGCGATAAATCGGTAAAGTACCCGCAGCAAGCAGACGCAGGAGCCAGGACCCAGTGCTTATCGTATTCACCGTGAATATCATGGTTATTGCCACGGTGGTTATGATTCACTACGAATTCATGTATCGCTTTACGCTGTTGATGCCGCAGATGAAAGTGCGGCATCGTTTTCGCATCGTGCTGGGCGTCTTCGGCGCCCTTACCGCCCATGCGGTCGAGGTCTGGATATTCGCGCCTGTCGTTTTTCTGGATGCACCACGCCGACGGCTGGGGCGAATTCGACGGAAACTTCGAGGGCACTTTGCTGGATTGCGTTTATTTTTCCTTTACCACCTACACTACCCTGGGTTTCGGCGACGTGGTGCCCCACGGTGAGTTGAGATATCTCACCGGGCTCGAGGCCCTCACCGGCCTGCTGCTAATCACCTGGACCGCCTCGTTTCTCTACCTGGAAATGACTCGCTACTGGGACAGGGATTGAAGCCATGACACAACCGGGCGTGACGTAGTGGTCGCGCAATTTCCCTGGAGAGCAATCCGTTGAAGGCGCTCTGGCTTGCCATCTTTTTCCTGGTCCTGGCATGGTCGGCAATACTCCCCCGGGACTACCCCACCTGGGCGCTGGAAGTCGCGCCCGCGGTGGTGGGCCTGGTCATCATGACCGCTTACCTACGATCGTTTTCGCCTCACGCCGCTGCTCTACTGGCTGATCCTCGCCCACTGCGTGGTGCTGATGATAGGTGGCCACTACACCTACGCCGAGGTACCCCTGTTCGACTACCTGAAACCGCTGTTCGGCTGGGAGCGCAACAACTACGACAAGCTGGGGCATTTGATGCAGGGCTTCGTGCCGGCGATCCTCGCCCGGGAGATCCTGATCCGCAAAGGGATAGTCACCGCTGCCGGCTGGCGCAACCTGTTCGTGATCAGTACCTGCCTGGCCTTCTCCGCGTTCTACGAGCTCATCGAGTGGTGGGTGGCGGTCCTCACCGGAACGGCATCCGAGGCATTCCTGGGAACCCAGGGCTATATCTGGGACACCCAGTCCGACATGCTGATGGCGCTGCTGGGGGCCATTGCCGCGCTTGTCACACTGTCCGGAGTCCACGACCGGCAACTGGCAAACATGCGCGACAGTGATGGGAACCACGACCATTAAGAAACAAAAGTGTGGAAAATAACCGTATTTCTTCCTTCGGGGCTGGTTAAAACCTCCCTTTTCCCTACATCGGGCCGTGAAAAGCTAAAATAACAACAACCAGCCGACTAAGGGCTTACCAGTGAAACTTACAGCCAGCTCGCTGAATAACCCAGCGGCAGTCATCGTTGCTGTTACCATTATCCTGGTGTTTGGTATCGCCAGCCTGGTGCGGCTGCCGGTACAACTGTTCCCCGATATCGAAAACCCGAAAATAACCATACAAACCGGCTGGCGCGCCGCGTCCCCGCGGGAGATCGAATCCGAGATCATCGAGCCCATCGAAGCGGTGTTGCGCGGCCTGCCCGGCCTCAAGGAAATGTCAGCCGAAGCCAATCCCGGGGAGGGCTGGATCAACCTGGAGTTCGGCCTGGAAACCGACATGCAGCGCACCCTTGTCGATGTGATTTCCCGCATGAACCGGCTGGATCCCCTGCCCCGCGACGCCACCCAGCCGCTGATCATGTTGGGGGGCGACAGCGGTGACAAGCCCGCCCTGACGTTCTTTTTCATGCAGCTGTTACCCGGCACTCCCGGCCAGGTAAGCGACTACATGCAGTTCATCGAGGACACGGTGCGGCCCGCCCTCGAGGTGGTGCCCGGGGTGGCCAGGGTGAGCGCTTCCCAGCGCAACGGGCGCGACGAGCAGATACTTGAAATCCTGTTCGACCCCTACCGTGCTGCACAACTGGGCATCGACCTGCCGCAAACAGCGGCCCGACTGGGCCAGGCCAACGATGTCAGCGGCGGCTTCGTCGAGGTGGGCCGACGCCAGTACACCCTGCGTTTCACCGGCCGCTACGAACCCCAGGAGCTGTCAGAGTTCGTACTGGACTGGCGCGACGGGCGCCCGGTGAAGCTGGGTGATATCGCCGACATCAGGGTGACCCGGGGGGAGCAGGTGCTGGTTACTACCCAGAACGGCAACCCGGCCATCGGCATTCGTATCGACAAGGAAAATGGCGCCAACGCGTTACAGGCGCTCAACGCGGTTAAGGCCGTCGTGGAGGAGCTCAATGCCGGTGAACTGAAGGAGCGCGGACTGGTAATGGCCCAGTCATTCGATGCCTCCGTATTCATTTACCGGGCCATCTCCCTGGTGTCGGGCAATATATTCCTGGGCATATTCCTGGCGGTTGGCGTCTTATGGTGGTTCCTGCGCCGCATCAGGGCAACACTGATCATCGCGGCGGCTATCCCAATCTCCCTGCTGGCCACCTTTATCATGCTCAATGCTGCGGGGCGCAGCCTCAACGTCATCTCCCTGGCGGGACTGGCCTTTGCGGTGGGCATGGTAATCGACGCGGCGATAGTGGTGCTGGAAAACATTGTGCGCCTGCGGGAAAAAGACCTGCCCGCCAACGACGCCTCGCTGCAGGGTTCAAGCCAGGTCTGGGGCGCCCTGCTGGCATCCACGGCCACCACCGTTGCCATCTTTTTGCCGGTGCTGTTCATGCGCGAGGTCGAGGGCCAGCTGTTCGCCGACCTTGCCATTACCATAGCTATTGCCGTGATCGTGTCCACCCTGGTGGCGGTCACCATCATTCCGCTGGCGGCCAGGACCTGGCTGCGGGAAACGCGCCTGGAAGACCACAACATAAAATTGTGGCGCCGTATCACGGGGCAGGTCATGACGATCACCAACACCCCCGGAAAGCGCTGGGGGATCGTCGCGGGCATGGTCAGCCTACCGCTGGTTCTCAGTGTCGCCCTGCTGCCGGAGCTCGATTACCTGCCGCCGGTCAAGCGCGACGCAGTGGACGCCTATTTCTGGTTTCCCCCGGGCGCCGGCGAGCACACTATTGCCAGCGAGTACCTGCAGGTACTGGACGAACGCATGGCACCTTTCATGAGCGGTGAGCGCGAGCCCGCCCTGAAAAATTACTACATTCTCAACTGGCCGGGCGGCGGCACAATCGGTGCCCGGGTGCTGGACCAGGACCGGGTGAAAGACCTGGAGAAGATCATCAACGAGGAGATTTTTGCCGACCTGCCGGATCTCGAGCATTACGCCGCCCAGGGCAACCTGTTTTCCGGTTTCGGCGGCGACCGGATGATACAGATCCACCTGCAGTCCAGGGATCGGGCAGGGCTGGCGGAGGCTGCACAGCTGGCCCAGTCAATGCTGGAAGAGGCCCTCCCCAACATCGGTATTGTCGCCCACCCCGCCCTTGAACAGGCCGAACCGGAGCTGCAACTGGCCCCCAATGACCGGCGTATATCCGAGGCCGGCTGGAGTCGCTCGGACGTGGGGGTGCTGGTACGGGCGCTGGGCCGGGGCCAGTATGTGGGCGAGCACTTCAACGGCGAAAAGCGCATGGACATTATCCTGCGGGCGCAGCCCTGGGACTCCCCGGAAAAGCTGGGGTCGATGCCGGTGGCGACCCCCAGCGGCTCTGTTGTGCCGCTGTCCGAGCTGGTGGATATCCAGCGCACCGTGGGACCGGACCAACTGCGTCGCATCGACAGCCGCCGCACCGTCACCCTCGATATCTACCCCAACGATGAAGTGTCCCTGGAGCACGTGCTGGGCATCGTCGAGTCACAGGTCGAACCGCGCCTGAAAGAAGTGATGCCCAGTGATGGCAACATCCTCTACGGCGGCAGCGCCAATGCGCTGGGCAGGGCCATCAAATCGATGGCGGGGAACTTTGCCCTGGCGCTGATAGTGCTCTTCCTGCTGATGGCCGCCCTGTTTCGCTCGCCCCGGGACAGCGCCATGGTGGTGCTCGCCATGCCCCTCGCCACAGTGGGGGCGTTATCGCCCTGCGACTGCTCAACCTGGTCACCTTCCAGCCCCTTGACCTGTTAACCATGATCGGCTTTGTGATCCTGCTGGGGCTGGTGGTCAACAATGCCATACTGCTGGTACACCAGACCCGCACAGCCGAGCGGGAGGGTCTGGACCGGGACCAGGCGGTCGAACAGGCGCTGCAGACCCGGCTGCGCCCAATATTTATGAGCACCCTGACCAGCATCTTCGGCATGCTGCCGCTGCTGTTGCTGCCGGGTGCGGGCAGCGTGATCTATCGCGGCCTCGCCGGGGTTATCGTTGGCGGCATGTGTGTCAGCACTATTTTCACCGTGGTGCTGCTGCCCTGCCTGCTGCGCATGGGAAAGAGTGACCATCAGGCCAGCGCGGTTCACACGCGGGAAGAGCCCGACCCACTGAAGTCAGCCGCATGAATCTGCAAAAGGAGAGCACACCATGAACTACCCCGGCGCTCTCGCCCTTGTATTGATGGCCCTTGGACTGCCGGGAGCACCCGCGCTGGGCGCCACCGAGTCACCAGCCATTGTCGAGGTGGCCGAGGTGGCCTGGGGCAGCGGTACGGCTGTGATGAAACTGCCGGGCACGGTACTCAGTAAGCAGGACGCACAGATTTCGGCAGAGGTCACCGGCCGCCTGGTCTGGGTCGCCGAGGTGGGGGAACATATCGACGAAGGTGAGCCGCTGGCGATTATCGATGATCACCTGTTGCAACTGCAGCTGCGCAACGACTGGGCCGAAATAGAGCGCATCAAGGCCGATATCGAGTACAACCAGCGCCAGATTGCCCGGCTCGAACGCCTGGCGGAACAGAACAACACATCCAGGTCCGGGCTGGACGAGGTGCAGTCCCGACTGCAGATGCTGCTGCAGGAGCAGCGTATCGCCGAGGTCGCCAGGGACCGCACTGTCTACGACCTGGGCCGCGCCAGGGTGCGGGCGCCTTTTTCCGGGGTCATTGCCAGTCGCGATGCCGATGTCGGAGAGTACACCGAACCCGGCGACCCCCTGTTGCGCCTGGTAAATACAGATTCACTGGAAATCAGCGTCAACGCCCCGCTGCGGGCTGCCCGCTACAACCAGCCGGGGTCAGAGGTCCAGGTGGAGGGCGACGGCCAGCAGGTGGTCGCCATGATACGCGCGATTGTTCCGGTGGGAGACAGCCTGTCCCGGATGATGGAAGTGCGCCTGGCCCTCGAGCCCGGGTACTGGCAGATCGGTGAGGCGGTAACCGTCGAGCTGCCCGACAGCCTGCCGGCGGATACCCTGAGCGTGCCGCGGGATGCGCTGGTGCTGCGCGACCGGGAAGTATTCGTCTACAAACTGTCACCGGACAATACAGCGGTGAAGGTCCCCGTGACCACCAGCCCGGGCAGCGGCAGCGAAATCGCGATTGAGGGCGCCCTGCAGCCGGGGACACTGGTGGTAGTAAGGGGGGCGGAGCGCCTGCGCGACGGCCAGCCGTCAAGATAAACCCTCGCAGGCAAGAGCCTCTACCCGATAACGCGAGCTAGCTAACCCGGACCCCGGGTGCGCCCGGGTCGCGCGCTGTCACCTCACCTATGATTTCGGCCTGCGAATAGCCGCAGCCACGCAGGGCATCCCGCAGGGACCCGGCCCGCTCGGCCCCCACGCCTATCAACAGCCCGCCGCTGGTCTGCGGATCGAACAGGATCTGCAGCAGCTCGTCATCGAGCGGCCCCTGCGTCGCCAGCCCGGCAGAGGCCAGCGCGTTGGCCGGGTGCATGCTGCTGCGAACCCCGCCGCGCAGTTGCGCCAGGGCGCCCGGCAGCAGTGGCAACAGCGCCAGTTGCAGCGACACCGCATGCTCCTCTCCCAGCATCTCAAGCAAATGTCCCAGCAGGCCGAAGCCGGTGACATCGGTACAGGCGCTGGCGGAGTTTGCAAGCGCTAACTCCGCCGCGGGGCCATTGCTGGCAAGCATGGTATCGATAGCGGTCGCGATATCCCGGCCATCCGCCAGCAGCTGCATATGGGCGGCAAACAGCACACCGGTACCCAGCGGCTTGGTCAGGACAAGCTTGTCGCCAATGGCCAGGCCGCGCTTGCGCAGCCAGTGGCCGTCGCCGGCCATGGCGACGCCGTTAACCACAAAGCCGATACTGAGTTCCGGGCCCTGCATGCTGTGCCCGCCGGCCAACAGGCAGTCGACCCGGGCCATCTCGTGCAGGGCGCCAGCCAGCAGCTGCTGCAGCTCCCGCTGCAATATCCGCGGACCCGCGAAGGGCAGGCTGACGGCGGCCAACGCGGATACCGGCCTGGCGCCACTGGCGTAGAGGTCACTCAGCGCGTGATTGGCGGCGATCCGTCCCATCAACCAGGGGTCGGCGACCAGCTCCCGCAGCATATCCAGGCTCTGCACTATCGCACCGGCGGCGCCGGGGATCGGCGCGGTGTCGTCGGCTGACCCGGGCGGCGGGCAATGCTGCGGGAACAGCCGCGCCAGCTCCGCCAGTGCCTGGGCCAGGGGGTCGGCACCCACCTTGGCACCACAGCCGCCGCAGGGCGGCTGTGGCGACGCGGTGCCGGGTTGCGGCAGGCGGCCCCAGTTGCCCCGCGGGCATACTGGTGGGCAACTGCTCGAAGCGCGCCATGAACTTGCGGTCAATGGAATCTTTCCAGCGCCATACCCAGCGGCCGGTTGCGCTGAAAGGCCCCCTGTCCGCCGTGGCCTGGCGGTCCCCAGGGAAACCAGGGACAGGAAGCGCTGCTGGGGACGGTGCTGCCGCAGGGGTTTGCCCAGCAGGGCCGCGCGCAGGTTATGGGCCAGCACCGGCCCCTGGCGCACTGCGTAGACGCCGGCCTTGGGCCGGGGGTGATTGAGCTGGGTGGCGATATCGCCGGCGCCGAACACCCGGTCATCGGCAACCGACTGCAGGCTGTCAGTCACCGCGAGAAAGCCGCGCTCATCAACCGGCAGGCCGCTGGCCGCCACCCAGGGCGCCGCCGCCGCGCCGGTACACCAGAAAAGCTCGTCGAAGGGCGCCTCCCGGCCATCGGCCAGCAGCAGGTGAGCGGCTTCAACCCGCTCGACCCGGGCATCCAGCGCCACCGTCACCCCGTGGCGGGCAAGCGCCGCCATGGTGGCCCTGCGCGCTCGCGGGTTATAGCCCTGCAGGATCTCCGGCGCGCCACACCACAGTTCCAGGTCGACCGGTTCCCGGGCCAGGCGGTGCGCCATGGCCAGGCCCAACTCGACACTGCCGGCGCCACCACCGACCACGGCAATGCGCTGTCGCCTCCCGGCCGGCAGGTCCGCCAGTCGCTGGAGCAGGTCCTGCCAGCGCTGCCACAGGCCCGCCACGGGTTTGACGGGCACGGAAAATTCCCGCGCACCGGGCACTGAATCCAGCTCCGGCTGGGAACCGATGTCGATACTGACCAGGTCGTACTCGATGTCCGGGCGGTCCGCCAGGGACAGGCGCCGTGTGGAGGGGTCCAGGGCAGTGACCTGCGCGGCGATAAAACGCACCCCGGCCCACTGGCACAGCCGGGCCAGGTCAATGTGGGCCTGCTCGAAACTGTAGTGCCCGGCCACCAGCCCCGGCAACATGCCCGAATAGGGCGTATGGCTGGCGGGTGACACCAGCGTGATGCGCAGGCCGGCTATCGGGCGCATGGCCAGCATGCGCAGGACCAGCGCATGGCTGTGCCCGCCACCCACCAGCACGAGGTCTTTGCTGATCATGGCGGGCGCGCGCATTGTTCAGGCGTCCCCGGCGGCCCAGGCGACTACCTCGTCCCGGCTGCCGCGAAACACCACCTCGCCACCGCGCTGGGCCAGCTGGTATTCGTACATGGGGTCGTAGTACTGCTCCAGCAGGGCAGTAATCCAGTCCCGGTGCAGCGCCAGGTCGCCGCTCTCGTCCTGGGCGACGAAGGCGGCGGCCATGATGTCGCTGATCTGCTGGTGGCGCTCACCACCCAGGCGCTTGCGGATACGGCCCAGGTCATCCTGCAGCTTCTCCCGGTGCAGGTCGGGGCCCGACTCTCCGTGCTCGGCGGCAAAGCGCCGGCCCAGGTCCAGCACGTAATCCTCGATGATCACCTCGACCCGCTCAGCCAGGCTCTGCTCGACTACCGCCATCGGGCTGGCCGCCATCCGCTCGCGCAATGTCTCGGGCAGTGACACGCGGCCGATCATGCGGCCCTCATCCTCCAGGTAAACCCTGGACTGCTGACCTGCCAGCAATTTCATCAGGGCGATACTGAGGGCGTTTTCGAAATCGATCTGGCTGGGCTGGGGTTGCGGCAACTGGCCGAAGGTCGAGCCGCGATGGTGGGCCAGGCCCTCCAGGTCCACGCTGCACTCCAGCCGCTGGATAGCCCGGGTCTTGCCGGTACCTGTCTTGCCGCTGATCAGGACGATATCCGCCCAGGCCAGGGAGCGCTCCAGCTCCTCCAGCAGAAACCGGCGCATGGCCTTGTAGCCACCCCTGACCAGGGGATAGTCGATGCCCGCCTCGCGCAGCCACTGCTGCACCGTCTGGGAGCGCAAGCCACCCCGAAAGCAATACAGGTAGCCCTCGGGGTTGCGTCGGGCAAAATCGCTCCACTGCGCCAGCCGCCCGGCCTTCAGTTCTCCCGCCACCAGCTGGTGGCCCAGCTCAATCGCAGCCGCCTGACCCCGCTGCTTGTAGCAGATTCCCACACGGGCGCGCTCCTCATCGGTCATCAGTGGCAGGCTGTGGGCGCAGGGAAACGCGCCGTGAATAAACTCCGCCGGGGCCCGCATGTCCATCATCGGCACATCGTTCAGGAACAGGGCGCGGTAGTTGGCGGTATCGGGACGGGCCGGCATAGGCAGGCGTTACTCGGCCTCGCCGCCAAACAAGGTGAGGATGCGCTCCTGCAGGGTGCCGATGGCATCGGCCATCAGGGCGAAATCCGCATCCATGCGCGCGGCCTCGTCACCCTCGGCTATGTCCTCGTTCTCCTTCATCAGCTCATCCGCAAACTTGAGTCGTCGCAGGCACAGGTCCTCGGCCAGTACGAGCTGCAAGCGCTCGTCCCAGCCCAGGGAGAGACGGGCGACCTGCTTGCCCGCGTGCAAATGAGTTTCCACTTCTTCACTGAGCAAATCAACGCCGCGGCAGCGCACCACGCCGCCCTCTTCGCCGGGCTCGCGCAATTCACATTCCTGCCCGAGTTCAAAATCCTGCGGCAGGTTGCGGTGCAGCAGCCACCCCGTCATCACGGCCACCGGGGCGCTGTTGACCTGGGGCAGCAGCACCGGGAAGCTCCCGATACACTCCCGCAGCAGGTTGAGGAGTTCCTCCGCCCGGTTGGCACTGGCGGCATCGACAAAGACCCAGTTGGCTTTGGTGTCGACGTAGGCGTACACGCTGGTGGAGCGGGTGAAGGCCCGCGGCAGGCAGTCCTGGATGATCTCGTCCTTGAGGTTGAGGCGCTCCTTGCGGTAGACCTTGCGCGCCTGGCCAGCCTCGATTTCGGCCACTTTTTCCTCGAGCAATTCTCGCACGACGGTGGAGGGCAGCAGTTTTTCCTCGCGCTTGAGCTTGACCAGCATGCGGCCGGCGGCGGCGTGCACCAGTTCGCCGTCCTCTCCTCCCAGGGGCGGCACCCAGCCCAGGGCGAGGGCCTGGGATTTGGCGCAGGGGGTGAAGGCCCGCTGGGACAGCTGCTCGGCGAGTTGTTCGGGGGTGAGCGTGAAGGGGCTGGTCAGGCGATATGCCCGGATATTCTTGAACCACATAAGCTGTTACTGACTCCGGCAAAGGGCGGGGATTGTACCCCAGTGGTGGGGCATTACCAGCGGCCTGGGGACCACGGGGGTTCGGAACCGACTCTGAGCTCGCTTAACCCCGGACGCAGAAGCGGACTGGACCTTGCGGGACTCGCCGTGAATACGTCCATGTAGGCTCGTGTCGCACATCCATGTGCTCTACGGTCCCGCAAGGTCCAGTCCACTTCCACGCCCTGACACCGCTCTATCCCCGCGACGGGTCTGGGTCCCGGAATGCGCAACCGGTCAGTGCTTTTACGGAAAACCGCGGTACGTACAACTTGTTGAGCCGGCCAGCGCCGGGCGGCGTTGTTTCGGGCGGCTGAAAAGGCTTTAATTTCAGCCTCTTAAGATAATCAAGGCGGGGCCGCGGTAGCTTCGCTGCCAGAGGTTGAATCCATGTCAGACAGCGCCAAGACGAATCCCGCTCATCCACGCAAGCTGCGGGACGTGAGCCAATGGCACCGGGAGGCGGATGTTGTCATCGTGGGCCTGGGCGGGGCCGGCGGCTGCGCTGCTATCGAGGCCGCTGACGCGGGGGCGGAGGTGATCGTGTTTGAGCTGGCCAGTGCCGGGGGTGGGTCCACCGCGATGTCCAGTGCCGAGATCTACATGGGCGGCAATGGCGGCACCCGGGTTCAGCAGGCCTGCGGCTTTGATGACAGTACCGAAGATATGTTCACCTACATGATGATGTGCGCCGGCCCCCAGGCGGACGAGGCCAAGATTCGCAATTACTGCGAGCGCAGCAGCGAGCATTTCCAGTGGCTGGTGGATATCGGCGTTCCATTCAAGGACAGCTTCCACGAGGAGCGGGCCATCATGTGCCTGACGGACGACTGCCTGTTGTACACCGGCAGTGAGAAGGCCTACCCCTTTGCCCAGCAGGCCAAGCCCTGCCCCAGGGGCCATAACCTGCAGGTCGAGGGCGACAACGGCGGCCCCCTGTTCATGAAGATCGTGCAGGAGAACGTCGACAGGCGCGATGCCATCACGGTGGAATACGAGACCCGGGCGCTCACCCTGATTATCGACGAGGACGGCGCGGTGGCGGGCCTTGTGGTGCGCCAGGATTTGCAGGAACTCAATGTGCGCGCCCGCCGGGGGGTCATTCTCTGCGCCGGCGGTTTCGCCATGAACGAGGAGATGCTGCGCAAGTACGCGCCGATGCTGACTGTCCCGGGTGGGCTGCCCATCGGCAACCCGGGCGACACCGGCAGCGGCATCCTGATGGGTATGGCGGTGGGCGGCGCGGCCATTAATATGCACGAGGGCTTCATCAGCCTGCCCTACTATCCCCCCGCCAATATGACCCGCGGCATTGTGATCAACGACAAGGGCCAGCGTTTCATCAACGAGGACGTGTACCACGGTCGTCTGGGGGCCTTTGTGCTGCGCCAGCCGGCGGAGCGCATCTATTTTGTCGTTACTGTCGAGCAGTACGGCGATTATGAAAAGGTCAGCTACCTGGGTGCACCGGTCGCCGCTACCGGCGAGACGGTGGCGGAGCTGGAACAGGAACTGGGCCTGCACGAGGGGGTTTTGCAGCACAGCCTGGCGCTGTATAACGAGGACTGCGGGCGCGGCCGGGACAGCCTCTACCACAAGGCCGCTGAGTGGCTTACGCCGCTGGAGCCACCCCTGGTCGCCCTGGACATCACCCCCGGCAGGGGCGCCTTCATACCCTTTTTCACCCTTGGGGGTCTCGACACAAAACCCACCGGCGAAGTGCTCAACACCCAGGGTGAGATCGTCCCGGGCCTGTTCGCGGCCGGGCGCACGGCCTGCGGCGTGGTGCGTCGCGCCGAGGGTTACAGCAGCGGCATGTCGGTAGGCGACGCCAGCTTTTCCGGTCGTCTCGCCGGCAAGCAGGCAGCCGAGGCGCCGGTACACTGACCGCACCGCCGCCGGGGTGTGCGCTGACCGCCACCCTTGTGCCACCGCTCGCACACACCTAACATTGGGCAACAGGTCGGGATAGTCACCAGCGCAGGTGAAGCTCCGGACCCTCCAGCATTCACCGCCCAGTATGGACTCTCGCTTATGAAATACCTGCACACCATGGTCCGCGCCCGCGATCTCGATGAAACCCTGGACTTCTACTGCGACAAACTGGGCCTGGTACAGGTGAAACGCTACGACAGCGAGGCGGGCCGTTTTTCCCTGGTGTTCCTGGCGGCGCCCGGACGACGTGGAGCGCGCCGGGGACGGCAGCAGCCCGCTGGTGGAAATCACCTGGAACTGGGATCCGGAAGAGTACCAGGGCGGACGCAACTTCGGTCACCTGGCCTACCGGGTGGACGACATCTACGAGGTTTGCCAGCGGCTGATGGACAAGGGCGTGACTATCAATCGGCCGCCCCGGGACGGGCATATGGCATTTGTGCGCTCACCCGACGGCATCTCGATAGAGTTGTTGCAGGCGGGCGACGCCCTGCCGCCCCGGGAGCCATGGCAGTCCATGGCGAATACCGGTAGCTGGTAATCAAGCCCGCCCCCGTCACAGGCCGCGCCCGGAGGCGGCAGCCTGACCACCCGGCTGATCGTCCTTCTCACCATTTGCGCCGCGGTCATCATCGGCCTGGGCATGCTGATCGACTACCGGCTTTCCCGGGATGACATCCTCGAGCGGCTGGAACGGGAGGCGCAGGATACCGTACGCGCGGTCGTCATCG
The DNA here is from genome assembly GCA_963792815.1 of uncultured Gammaproteobacteria bacterium. Lineage (GTDB taxonomy): Bacteria > Pseudomonadota > Gammaproteobacteria > Pseudomonadales > Halieaceae > JARRPM01. The sequence continues at coordinate 327,738 of CAWBXR010000016.1, read as the reverse complement.
ACATGGAAAACTGGCTGGACGGCGTGGAAAGCTCCACCCTGTTGCTGGCTCGCGTGCTGGAGCAGCGGGACTACACCGAAGCGGGCCTCGTGCAGATGCTGCGGGACGCAATCGACGTCAACGCCAATATCTACGGCGCCACCATCGCCCTGGTGCCATCGCAGCCAGGAGTCGGGCGGGGGTTTGCGCCCTATTTCTTTCGCAACGGCGGCGCCCTGGAATACGCCGATCTCGCTGACCCGGCCTACAACTACCAGCACCAGTCCTGGTACCTGGACGCGGTAGCCGCGGGCAAGCCGCTGTGGGTGGAACCCTATTTCGACGACGGCGGTGGCAGGGTCCTGATGACGACCTACGCTGTTCCGGTTTTTCGCCGGGACGCAGGCGGCGACCCCTTTCTCTACGCTCTGGTCACAGCGGATGTGCCACTGAAGGCATTGCAAAGCTACCTGCAGCGGCTGCGCCTGGGGGACTCGGGTTTCGGGATTCTGCTCAGCCGTAGCGGCACGGTTCTCAGTGGCAGGGATTCCACCAATATCATGCGCCACTACTCTGGCGCGCTGATCAGGGAATCAGGTCACGAGCGTTGGCGGGAGATGTTCGAGGCGGCGCTGCAGGGCCAGGTGGTCACCCGGCAGTTGACCTGTACCGATGTGCCGGGCCGCTGCGTTATCCGGCTGGGCGCGCTTGAATCCACGGGCTGGCCCGTGGGCGTGGTGTACTCGGAGGAGGAAATGATCGCGCCGCTGCGGGAGTTTGAGGTGAAAACAGCACTGGCGGGCTTGCTGACCCTGTTACTGATGGCGATTGCCGTCGCCATCGTAACCCGCAGGCTCACCCGTCCCCTGACCGACCTGGCGCTGGCCAGCGACCGCATAGCGCAGGGTGATCTCGACGCCCCGCTGCCGGCAGCCGGCGGCAATGACGAGGTCGCCAGGCTGGTGCATTCCTTTGCCGGCATGAAACACGATCTCAAAGCCTATATCACTGACCTTGAAGCGGCTACGGCCAGGCGCAGTCGCCTGGAAGGTGAACTGGGGGCCGCCAGGGAAATCCAGATGGCGATGCTGCCGCAGGGTGGCGAGGCCACCGAGCGGGACGAGGCCTTCAGTCTCTGGGCAAGGGTATTGCCGGCGCGCTCGGTGGGTGGAGACCTCTACAGCTACTTCCTGCACGGGCGGCAACTGTTTTTAACGGTGGGAGACGTGTCGGACAAGGGGATACCGGCGGCACTGTTCATGGCCAGGGCCATCAGCCTGGTACAGCAACTGGCGGCGACCGCCGTGAATCCGGGCAGCGCAATGGCAGCCCTCAACGATCCGCTGACCAGCAACAACGACAACTGCATGTTCGTCACTGTGTTCCTGGGGATTCTGGACCTGGATAGCCTCGAGCTGCGTTTTGCCAGTGCAGGACACACGGCCCCCAGCCTGGTCCGCGGGGCCGCTGTCACCTCACTGGCACAGGAAACCGGTCCCGCGCTGGGGTTGGCCCCGACCCTGGACTTTCCGATTAACGTTATTCAATTGCAGCCCGGCGACAGGCTGGCGATCTATACCGACGGCTTCGACGAGGCGTTCAACGAACGGGACGAGATGTTCGGCGTGGAGCGTTTCAACTCGGCCCTGCTGGCAGGGCGCGCCCTGCCCACCGCCACTGCAGGAGTCGATCTGTTTACCAGGCTGGCCACCCATGTCGGGGAATCGACCCAATCAGATGACATCACCCTGCTGCTGCTCGACATTGAGGGCAGGGATCCGGGCGTGCTACAGACCACGCGTGAATTTACCAGCGGGCCGCAACTCACCGGCCGGGTGGAGGCATGGCTGCGACAGGAACTGGGGCGCCAACTCGTGCCGGAACAGACCCTGGGCGAGCTGATGCTGGTGGCGGAAGAGATCGTCTCCAACGTGGACAAGTACGCGGGGCTCCCCGCAGAGGCCACCGTAACAGTCATGACGATCGCGGGCCCGGGCGAGCTTGGCATCGAAGTGCGCGACTGTGGCGTGGAGTTCAACCCTCTCGCACAGTCCGGGCTGACCGAGCTGGGCGCCCCTATCGAGGACGCCAACATTGGTGGCCTCGGGCTGCACCTGATCACTGCGCTCAGCGACCGGCAAAGCTATCGTCGTGTGGATGGCTGCAATATACTGCGGGTCACGAAGCTGCTGGAACAGGCTCAGGAATGAGCCCGGGAGTATGCTGATTCTGCCGCAGGAGAGCGCCTAACATGGAATTGTCCACCACCGTAGCCGTCGATGAGCAGACTTCCGTTGCCAGGGTGGCGCTGGTCGGCGCCCTGAACACGGACACAGCACCGGGCTTTGAAAAGCAATTGTTCAAGGTGCTCGAGGGCGGCCACCAGCTGATCGTACTGGACATGAAAGACCTGGACTACATCAGCTCGGCCGGGCTGCGGGTTATCTTCAAGGCGGCCAAGCAGGCCAAGGCTGCCGGTCGGCGGATCGCCGCGGCCAATCGCAAGCCCCACATCGATAAGGTATTTGAAATACTCAAGGCGCTACCGGACATGGCGGTTTTCGCCAATGAGCAGGAACTCGACGACTACCTCGATGCAATGCAACAGCGCAGTCGCAAGGAAGAGCGCTAGTCCGCCGCAGCCGGTTCCCGCAGGAAATTCAGGATCCAGCGCGCCACCCGCTCCCGCTGGGGACCGGCTGCCAGTGAGGCCACCCCATCAATATAGGTCTGCTCACCTATCATCCCGCGCCGAAACTCCATGATTTCCCGGGAATACTCCGGCACAAACTCCGGGTGGCCCTGGAACGTCAGGATGTGGTTGCCGATCTGGCAGACCGCGTTTTCACAGAACTCACTGCCCGCCAGTACCCGCGCACCGGTGGCGTTGCTGACCACCTGGTCCTGGTGGCTGACCAGGATATCGAAATCCAGGGCTTCGCCGTCGTGCCACCGCGGGGCAACATTGAAGCGGTGAGAGTGTAAGCCTACACCCCAGCCCTTGGGCGATTTCTCGGTTTTCCCGCCCAGTGCCTGGGCCACCAACTGGTGACCGAAACAGATACCGACAAGCTTCTTCCGGCGGCGATCCAGCTCCCGCACGAAATCCATCAGCACCGCGATCCAGGGCTTGTCGTCGTAGACGCTGGATTTGCTGCCGGTGATCAGGTACGCGTCGACCTCGTCGATATCCGTCGGGTACTCACCCTGTTCCACGTCGTAGACCCGGAATTCGAGCTCCGGGTCTACCTCCCCGAGTAACTGGATAAACATATCGGGGTACTCCCCGAATTCGGGCACCCATTCGGGTCTCACTGCGTCGGTTTTTAAAATACCCAGTTTCATCGTCGTCCTGTTACCCCGGCGTTCATGCGCACCTGGCGCAGCCACCCAGCGCCAAAAAAATCATGATAGGCAGGGCCGCTGGTGCTGTCCATAACACTAAAGGGCTGGATTGGGCGCGCGATTCCTGGGATGTATCCCCGGCCGGAGTGTCGCACAGCCCGAGGGGCCTGCAAGCCTTGGGCAGTGGCGACAGATAGGGTAATGTGTCACTTCTTTTTTTTACAAGGTTCTGCGCCCGCCATGTTCCGCCAACTCCTGATATCCGCCCTGCTGTTGCTCAGCGGGGCGAGCCATGCCTTTACCGGCAGCGAGGCCTGCAAGGCCTGCCACGCGCAGGAGTACGCCCAGTGGCAGGGCTCCCACCACGACCTGGCCATGCAGTTACCCACCCCGGATACCGTCCTTGGGGACTTTGACGACGCTACATTCAGCTACAACGGAGTAAGCACTCGCTTCTATCGTGAGGGCGATAAATTCAAGGTCCAGACCGATGGTGAGGACGGCAAACTGACTGACTTCACGGTCGAGTACGTGTTCGGCGTCTACCCTTTGCAGCAGTACCTCCTGCCCCTGTCACGGGGCCGGCTGCAGGCCCTGAGCATTGCCTGGGACTCCCGGCCGGCGGCCGAGGGCGGACAGCGCTGGTACCATCTGTACTCCGAGGACGAGAAGATCGACTACCGCGATCCCCTCCACTGGACGGGGCCCTACCAGAACTGGAACACCCGCTGCGCGGAGTGCCACAGCACCGACCTGGTCAAGAACTACAATCCTGTCGATCGCTCCTTCAACACAACGTTTGAAGAGATCGATGTCGGTTGCGAGGCCTGCCACGGCCCGGGGGAAAAACACCTTGAACTGGCCGCCGGTGACAAACTGAAAAGCGCTCCCAACGGCGGCTTTCCCACCGCACTGGCCCAACGCGGAAACTGGGCGCTGGCCGAGGGCGCGCATATCGCCCTTCGCACCGAGCCCTTGAACTCCCGTGCGCAGATAGACAGTTGCGGGCGCTGCCACTCGCGCCGGGGCACCCTGGGGGACTACCACTACGGCGCCGACCTGCTGGCAACGCACCGGGTCGCACTGCCGCAACCGCCGCTCTACTACTACGACGGCCAGGTGCTGGACGAAAATTACGTCTACGGCTCCTTCCTCCAGAGCAAGATGCACCTGGCCGGGGTAGTGTGCAGCAATTGCCACGAACCCCACAGCCTCGCCATGCGGGCACCCGGTAACGGTGTGTGTGCCCAGTGCCATGTGCCGCAGCAATACGATACGCCCGAGCATCACCACCACCCGGACCAGTCCAGCGGCGCCCTTTGCGCCAACTGCCATATGCCCGAAACCACCTATATGGGTGTGGATGCCCGCCGCGACCACAGTATGCGGGTGCCGCGCCCGGACCTCAGCGTGATGATGGAGATTCCGAACGCCTGCAACAGTTGCCACCAGGACAAGAGTGCCCAGTGGGCGCTGGACACTACACGGGGCTGGGGCGTGCAGTACCGGGACAGCGGCAAGCATCCGGCTCGCGCCTTCCAGCGCTTCGACCTCGGTGACCGCAGCGTGGTGCCGGTAATCGCGGCGCTGGCCAATGACCCCTCGGCGGCGCCTGTCTGGCGCGCCACCGCCCTGGAAACGCTGGGCCAGGCAGGCGGCCGGGAGGCGATCCAGAGCGTGACATCCGTGCTCTACGACGACGACCCCGTACTGCGTGTCAGCGCCGTGCGCGCACTCGAGTTCCTGCCACTGCACCAGCGCTACCAGCTGCTGCAGCCACTGATGGAAGACGATGCCGACACAGTGCGCATGGAGGTGGCCCAGTCACTGGCGGGCGTGCCCCTCAACCAGGTGAGCCCGGAGCAGGCCCAGGCACTTGAAAAACTGTTCCGCTGGTACCTGGGAATTCAGGCACTGCATGCCGATATGCCCGAGACACAACTGCAGAAGGGAGTCTTTTACGTCGAGCGAGGCGACCTGCCCTCCGCCGAGGCGGCCTACCGGGAGGCCCTGCTGTTGAACAGGCAGCTGGTACCGGCCTATCTCAACCTCGCCGACCTGCTGCGCAGCCAGAACCGCGACGATGAAGCGCGGGAACTGATGCTGGAAGTGCTGGTGTTTGCGCCGGACAACGCTGCCACCCTGCACTCGCTGGGCCTGCTTGAAGCCCGCAGCGGCACCCCGGAAAAAGCGCTGGATTACCTGGGCAAGGCCGCGGCCCTGGAGACTGATGGCAGCCGTCACCGCTTTGTCTACGCCATAGCCCTGCACGACCTGGGCCAGCCGCAGGAAGCGGTTCGGCAACTGCAGGCGCTGCTGCGCCAGTTACCGCGCAGCGAGGACGTGCTGCTGGCACTGGCGAACTACTCGGCAGAGCTGGGGCAGAAGGACAAGGCGCGGGGCTACGCCCGGACCCTGACGGAGATCTCCCCCGGGAATACCGCCTACCAGGAGTTGCTGCAAAAGCTGAAGTAGGGCCGAAGGGCCTGCCCTGATCAGTTCGAGGGCGCAAACACCAGGTGAACCGTAACCGGAACCGCGGTGCTGATGGCCTTGAGGCCCGCAACCGACTGCAGGGCAGCTACCCCCGCCTCCAGGCCGAAATCAGCCGCGTTGATGATGACCGGGGCCGGGGTGAAGACCTGGATAGCACCGCTCTTTTCGCCGGTGATTACAACCGGGACCGTGAACGCTTTCTCGACGCCGTGCAGGGCCAGGGTAAATGTCAGGTCGGTGACCACAGTGTCGCCCCCGGCCAGGTTCGCGACCAGTTCCGGGGCCACCGCGGCACTTGCCGTGGCGGTGGGAAAGGTAACAGTCTCGAACAGCATCTCTCGCATACGCTCGTTACGAATCGCAATCAGGGTCTCGACGCTGTCCAGGCTTATCGTCAGCTGGGCCTTGCCATCCTTGCCAAGGGCTCCCTGCAGTGACGCAAAGCGGTGCAGCTCGGCGACACTACCGTTTTTTATAGAGATAAAATTCACCGAGGAACTGGCGCCATCGAGTTGCCACTGCGCCTGGGCAGCGGCGGTACCGACGAGTAATGCGGCGACGGTGATAACCCGGGCCAGGCTGTTGATTGCTGTTTTCATTTGCTTTGCTCTCCTCAATTTGCCAAATATTCCAGCGGCGGCGCCCTCAGGCCACGATCTCCGCCAGATCGCCTTTTTCCTCCAGCCACGCCTTGCGATCTCCAGCCCGCTTTTTCGCCAGCAGCATATCCAGCATCTGGTTGGTGCCATCCCCCGCGTCGAGCACCAGGCGCACCAGGCGCCGGGTATCGGGAGCCATGGTGGTCTCACGCAATTGCAGCGGATTCATCTCGCCCAGGCCCTTGAAGCGTTGCACATTGACCTTGCCCTTTTTCTTCTCCGCCTCGATCCGGTCCAGCACGCCCTGTTTTTCACCCTCGTCCAGGGCATAGTAAACATCCTTGCCCACGTCGATACGATACAACGGCGGCATGGCGACGAACACATGACCCGCTGCGACCAGGGGCCGGAAATGCCGGACAAACAGTGCACAAATGAGGGTGGCAATATGCAGGCCATCGGAATCCGCGTCGGCGAGGATACAGATCTTGTGATAACGCAGGCCGGAGAGATCATCACTGGCCGGGTCTACCCCCATCGCCACCGAAATATTGTTCACTTCCTGCGAAGCCAGTATCTCCTGGGAGTCCACCTCCCAGGTATTGAGAATCTTGCCGCGCAGGGGAAGAATGGCCTGGAACTCCCGGTCCCTGGCCTGCTTGGCAGAGCCGCCGGCCGAGTCGCCCTCCACCAGGAACAGCTCGCCCCGGGAGGGATCATCGCCGGAGCAGTCCGCCAGCTTGCCCGGCAGCGCCGGACCGGAAGTGACCCGCTTGCGCACAACTTTCTTGGCGGAGCGCAGGCGGCTCTGGGCGTTGTTGATACACAGCTCCGCCAGTTTCTCCGCCTCTTCCGTATGCTGGTTAAGCCACAGGCTGAAGGCGTCCCTGGCGACCCCGGAGACAAATGCGGCGGCCTCCCGGGATGACAGGCGCTCCTTGGTCTGGCCGGAAAACTGCGGGTCCTCCAGCTTGGACGACAGGATATAGCAACAGCGGTCCCAGACATCATCCGGCGCCAGTTTCACCCCCCGGGGCAACAGGCTGCGCAGTTCACAGAAATCCCGCATGGCATCCAGCAGGCCGGTGCGCAGTCCGTTGACGTGGGTGCCGCCCTGGGCGGTGGGAATCAGGTTGACGTAGGACTCGGCAATGACCTCGCCGCCCTCGGGCAGCCATTGCACCGCCCAGTCGACGCCCTCGTTGCTGCCGCTGAAACTGCCGACAAAGGGCACCTCCGGAATCACCGGGAAATCGATGGTGGCATCCGCCAGGTAGTCGGTGAGGCCGTCCTCGTAGTACCACTCGTCGGTCTCGCCGGATTTCTCCTCAGTGAACTTCACCCGCAACCCGGGGCACAGCACCGCCTTGGCGCGCAGCACATGGCGCAGGCGGGACACGGAAAAAGTTATCGAGTCGAAATAGCGGGGGTCGGGCTGAAAAGTCACCGCGGTACCGGTATTGCGCTTGCCGCAGGTGTCGATAACCTCCAGCTCGGTTTGCTTTTCGCCGCCGGCAAAGGTCATGCGGTAGACCTGGCCATTGCGGCGGATCACTATTTCCAGGGCGCTGGACAGGGCGTTGACCACAGAAACGCCAACCCCGTGCAGGCCGCCGCTGTACTGGTAGTTCTTACTGGAAAACTTGCCCCCGGCATGCAGGGTACAAAGGATAACCTCCACGCCGGGCTTGCCCTGTTCCGGGTGCATGTCTACCGGCATCCCGCGGCCATCGTCGGCCACCGTCACCGAGCCGTTGCGGTGCAGTATCACGTCGATCTGGCTGGCGTGCCCGGCCAGGGCCTCGTCGACGCTATTGTCGATAACCTCCTGGGCCAGGTGATTCGGGCGGGAAGTGTCGGTGTACATGCCCGGGCGCTTGCGCACGGGCTCAAGCCCGGTCAGGACCTCGATATCTTCAGCGGTGTAGTTGCTCATGGTATTGGCTTGTCTACCTGGAATGGCTGGTGAAATTGAAAACGCGCCCTATTGTACCGGGGTGGGATGAACTACGCGATGGAGCTGGCCGGTGTAGCGCTGAAGAATTACTCGTAGCCGCCGGAATCCAGGTCGACATTGAATGCCACGCCGCGAACCCGGGATACCCCTGTGTGCAGGGTGCCATCCTCCCCCAGGTCGAGCCAGCGATAGCCCGGCGGCGCGGGGTCGGCCTTGAAATCGACACTGTTCGGCGCGAACTGCACACAGGTGGATGGCGATGCCATCAGCTGGATCTCGCCATGGCGGCGATCAATCTGCTGGTGTACATGTCCCCACAGCACTCCCCTGACCCCCGGGAAGCGCTCGAGCAGCGCAAGAAACTCCGCCGCGTCGGCCACCATCTGCTGGTCGAGCCACTCGCAGCCGACTTTTACCGGCTGGTGATGCAGGCAGACCAGGGAAAAGACATCGTCCGCTGCCGCGGCCTGCAGGGTTTGCTCCAACAGGGACAATTCCGCCGGGCCCAGTTCGCCGCCTACTTCTCCAGGCACCTGGGAATCCAGCATGACAACCTGCCAGCGACCCAGCCTGAGTTCACGACACAGGCGCAGGGGCCGGTCGGCGACACTGGCCATGTTCTCGCGGTTGTCGTGGTTGCCGGGCAGCCAGCAGTGGGTATCGGTAAGTTGGGTAAAATACTGCTGCAGGCGCCGGTAGGCTTCCAGGGAACCCTGGTCTGACAGGTCGCCAGTACCCAGTAACAGGTCTATCACCGGCCGCTCGCTCTTAACCAGGTCGATGACGGCCTGCAGCGAGTGATCGGTATCCATGCCCAGCAGGGTGCCGCCCTGGGACTTGCACAGGTGGGTATCGGTCAACTGCACCACCCGTACGGTACCACCGGGGTGAGCAATGACCTGGCTGCTGGCTGGGGACTGGGACATGGGCCAGGTCAGAACAGCCCGCCCTCAAGCCCCGGACCCGCACATACACGACCATTTTGCAGACAGTGTTCCAGCCAGTCCGCGATGAACCGGTTCTGCTGCGACTTTTCGTCCTGCTGGTGCATCCCTTCATTGGGATACTGGTAGCGAGCGGCAATCTTGCGGTGTGACTGGAACATGCCCACCTCCAGCATGCCGGCGTCATGGTAGGCCCGGACCTCGACCCGCAGCCGCCCCAGCCACTTGTCATGGGCATGGTGCTGGTGCAGTTGGAATATTGTCGTATAGCGGCAGCGCTCGATCACTTTCAGCACTACCCTGGCGTCGCCGACGGAAAAGTCGCGGCTGTTGCTGTTCTCATAGTCGGGGAAAAGCCGGAGGAGCCGTGCATAGTTGGCCTCACACACCGCGTGCATCTCAGCAAGATCAAGCTTGAAGGGCTTTTTTTTCGCCCGCTGCAACATCATTTCCAGACCACTATCCGACCAATAAACACAGTAAAAGGAATCACTTGCGAACACGCCACTGATACTTCAGCGCCCCCAAAGTGTAACACCTAGGTTGACACAGTCGACGAGCAAAATGCACCTTTTCCTTTAAGCTGCAAAAAATGCAAGCCACGTCGCAAACTGCTACTATCTAGCTCGCTTTTCACAACCAGACTATTCTAGGGAATATTGCATGAAACGAACCGTGGCCGCATTGCTGGCATCGGGCTTTTTGCTTGGATCGGCGCTGGCACAGGCGGAATCCCTCCGAGACATCTACGAACTCGCGCTTGAAAACGATGCCCAGTTGAAGGCCGAACAAGCCCAGTACCTGGCCAGGAAGGAGACGGAAAACCTTTCCCGCTCCGCCCTGCTGCCGCAGGTGGGAACATCCTATACCTACACCGACTCGGACTCGGACCGCAAGGCACAGAGCCGCGACTTCAATACGCCAGGCCTGCCAATTCTGAACACACTGTCCAATACCGACGTCACCACTGATGGCTACAGCGTGTCTCTCAACCAGGCCCTGTTCGACCTCCCCGCCTGGTTCAGTTTCCAGTCCGGCAAGGAAATCAGCAGGGAAGCGGAAGCTACCTTTGCCGGCAATCAGCAGAACCTCATAGTGCGCGTGGTCGAAGCCTACCTGCTGGTTCTGCGGGCCCAGGACAACCTGGCTGCATCCCGCGCCCAGGAGCGGGCATTTGAGCGCCAGCTGGAGCAGAGCCAGCAGCGCTTCGAGGTTGGCCTGATCGCGATTACCGACGTGTATGAAGCCCAGGCGGCGTTCGACCTGTCCCGGGTGAACCGCATAGTCGATGAAAACAATGTGTCGGTGGCCATGGAGCGCCTGTCAGTGCTGACAGGCCAGTATCCCGGCACCCTCAATGTGCTCAAGGATGATCTCGAGCTCAAATTGCCGGATCCTATCGACCGCGCGGCCTGGGTGGACTTTTCCCTCGAGAACAATTTCAACCTGCAGGCGGCCAGGCACCAGGAAGAGGCCGCCAGGCAGAACGCGATGGCCAACAAGCTGGAACACGCACCCAAGGTCAGCGGCGGCTATGAATACTCGGACTACAACACCAGCGGCAATCTGGATGTCAAACCCAGCACCGGCTTCGAGACCTCCCCGGATTTCGACCTGGAGCAGAGCCTCTGGCAGCTGCGGGTAGACCTGCCCCTCTACAGCGGCGGCGCCATCAGCGCCAAACGACGCCAGACAGCCCAGGAATATAACGCGGCCCGGGAGAACCTGATCAACCTGACCCGCAACACCGTGACCGGCACCCGCTCACTGCATATGACGGTGATCAGCGACGTATCGCGGGTGGAGGCGCGCAAGCAGAGTATCGTGTCATCCCAGAGCGCCCTGGACGCCACCCAGGCCGGCTATGAGGTGGGCACCCGCAACGTGGTGGATGTGCTGAATGCCCAGAACACCCTGTTTATCGCCCAGCGGGACTACTCCAACAGCCGCTATGACTACATCCTGAATATGCTGCGGCTGAAAGAACAGGCCGGCCTGTTAAGCCCCCAGGATGTATTCAACCTGGACTCCTTCCTGGTTGCGGCGCCGCCGCCCACGGCAGCCACCAAGTAAGCCGGTCAATCCCCCGCCAGACGCCGGGCCACCAGGTCCAGCAGGCGGGTACTGGCGCCGCGATTTTCCGCTACCACCCGCACCCCCGCCGCGCCCATGCGCTGGCGGCGTGCCGGATCCGCCAGCAGCTCAAGCAGGCAGGAATCGAGCCCGGCCGCTGAGTCGAGCCGCACCAGGGCGCCGGCCGCGCACAGCGAATCGGTGATCCCGGCGAAATTTTCCATGTGAGGCCCCGTCACCGCCGGTACTCCCCAGGCCGCCGCCTCCAGCACATTGTGCCCGCCGCGCCCCAGCAGCGAACCGCCGAAGACGGCAACCGTAGCGGTACCCAGCAACAGCAGCAACTCCCCCATGGTGTCCCCCAGCAGAATGTCATCGGCGGCGCAGGCGTCCTCGCCTGCGGAGCGGCGCCGCACCTGCCAGCCCTGCTCGCTGCAGAGGCCGAACACCTCGTCAAAGCGCTCGGGATGGCGCGGCACCAGCACCAGCAGGCACTCCCCCAGCGCTCCCCTGATCCTGCGGTACGCCGCCAGTATCAACAGCTCTTCACCCGGGTGGGTGCTGGCCGCCACCAGCACCGGGCGCCCGCCGAAGCCCTGGCGCAGCCTGGCAGCCGCCGTGCGCAGGCTGTCATCCAGCACCAGGTCAAATTTGGTATTGCCCGTTAGCTGCAGTGCCGATGGAGGGGCTCCCAGCGCAAGGAAGCGCTCACTATCAGCCTGAGTCTGGCAGGCGATGGTACTGAATTTCGCCAGCATCTGCCGGGTAAGGCCCGCCACCCGGGCATAGCCCCGGGCAGAGCGCTCCGACAGGCGGGCATTGGCCAGCAGAACCTCGCATCCCGCGGCCCTGGCCTGGTGCAGCATATTGGGCCACAGCTCGGTCTCCATAATCACCAGCAGGCGGGGGTGGGTGCGGCGCAGGAACCGGCGCAGGGGTCCGGGTAAATCCCAGGGTGCGTAAACATGAAAGACCCGATCGCCGAACAGGGCGCGAACCCGTTCCGACCCGGTGGGCGTTGTGGTGGTTACCACTACAGGACAATCCGGAAACTGCCCCAGCAGGGACTCGATCAGTGGCGCCGCGGCGAGGGTTTCACCCACTGATACCGCGTGTACCCAAATGGCCGGGGCGGCGCCGAACTCCGGCTCGGGAAAAAAGCCGCAGCGTTCCGCCAGGCGCTGCCGGTAAGCGGGCGCCAGGCGCGAGCGCCACAACATGCGCAATACCAGCAAGGGCAGCAGGCAGTAGTAAAGGGCGCTGTAAAGCAGGCGCATGGAAACTCCGGGGCCGCGCGATAACAGCCGGCAGCATAACGTCAGCCCACCTGTCCCGCCAGCCAGTGGCTGCTGCACAGGGCCGGTCCCATGGCCAGCAGGGGTTCACATCCCCGGCCGCTCACCTGAAACTGAAAGCGCTCCGGTTGCGGTACACTGGGCGCTTTCAGTTTCAGGTGAGCGGCCATGGGCGGGCAGACGCTGCGCATAGATATCGCGATCATTGGCGGGGGCAGCGCCGGGCTCTGGACCCTGAACCAGTTGCGCAACCACGGTTACAGCGCCGTGCTGTTCGAGCAGGAGGGCCTGGGCAGCTACCAGACCATCGGTTCCCAGGGCATGATCCACGGCGGGGTCAAGTACGCCCTGGCGGGGACCTGGGGCGGCGCTTCCGAAACCGTCTCGGCGATGCCCGCCATCTGGCGCGCATGCCTGGCGGGCAAGGGTAAAGTAGACCTGCGTGGCTGCAGGGTTTTGAGTGAGGATTTCTTCCTCTGGTCCGGCAGTGACCTGCAATCACGCCTGGGTTCTTTTTTCGCCAGCAAACTGCTGCGCGGGCACGTGCGCAAAGTAGCACCCGCCGATTACCCCGCGCCGCTGCAATCCCCCGACTTTCACGGCCAGGTCTACCGCCTGGCCGACCTGGTACTGGATGTTCCCTCACTGGTAGAGACCCTGGCCCGGCGCCAGCAGGATGCGATTTTCGCCATCGACTGGCAACATTGCGCCCTGCAGTGCGAGGGCAGCAGGGCAGTACTCAGGCTGGCTGACTGCACGGTAGTGCCGCAGCAGTTGTTGCTCACCGCCGGCGCAGGGAATGCCGCGTTACTGGCGCAATTGCAAAGCGGACAACCGGCCATGCAGTCACGGCCCCTGCAGCAGGTGCTGGTGCGGCACCAGTACCCCGAGCCCTTCTACGGCCATTGCATGGGCTCCAATCCGTCGCCGCGCCTGACGATCTCCAGCCACCGGGACCAGTCCGGCCGGCCGGTGTGGTACCTGGGGGGCGACCTGTCCACCGCCTCGGCAGAGGAACCCGCCGAGGCCCTGATCGAGCGGGCCCGCTGTGAGCTGGCGGAACTGTTGCCCTGGCTGGACCTGGGCGACACCGAGTGGGCCACCCTGCGGCTGGACCGGGCGGAACCGCGCCAGCGGGCATTGCTGCGGCCCGACAGCGCCTTCGTCGGCAAACTCGATGGTGTCGATAATGCCCGCGCCGCCTGGCCCACCAAGCTGACCCTGTGCCCGGATCTGGCGGATGAATTCGAAAGACAGCTGGCGGCCGAGAATATTCTGCCGCGCCACCCCCAGGACTTGGCGGCGCTGGCGGGCCTGGCACGGCCCGCTATCGCCAGGCCCTATTGGGACACCCTGTTCACATGAGCTGGCTGCGCGAGCTTGGCGCTACCGGCATACAGGTCAGCGCTCTGGGCCTGGGGACAGTCAAGCTCGGTCGCAACCGGGCCCTGAAATACCCTGCGAGCTTCACCCTGCCGGACGAGCGCAGCGCTCGCAGGCTGCTGGACCTGGCCGCAGAGCTGGGGATCAACCTGCTGGATACGGCGCCGGCCTACGGCAGCAGCGAGGAGCGGTTGGGACGCCTGCTCGCCGGAAATCGGCGCGGCTGGATCCTCTGCACCAAGGTGGGCGAGGAGTTCGAACAGGGTCGGTCCCGCTTCGACTTCAGCCCGGAGCACACCCGCGAATCCGTGCTGCGCAGCCTGCGCCGACTGGGCACCGATGTGCTCGACATTGTACTGGTGCACTCGGATGGCCGGGACCTGCAGATCATCGAGCAGATGGGCACACTCGAGACGCTGGCACAGCTCAAGCGCGAGGGCCTGCTGCGCGCCTTTGGCATGTCCACCAAGACCGTGGCAGGCGGACTCGCGGCAGCCGCGGCCTGTGATGTCGTGATGGTGACCTACAACCCGCTAGCGCAGCAGGAGCGGCCGGTACTGGATGAATGCGCCCGCCTGGGGCGCGGCGTGCTGGTGAAAAAGGTGTTCGACAGCGGCCATCTGGTGCGGGCCGCCGCCGAACCCGACACAGGTCGCCCTGCCCCACAGGCCAGCCTGGAGCTGGTGTTGGGGCACCCGGGCACCAGCGCGGCCGTGGTCGGCACCATCAATCCCCTGCACCTGCGCTCCAACGCAGAGGCGGCGCGGCGCGTGCTGGCGTGAGCGCTATTCGGGTGAGTCTGGAGCCCGGCGAATCCTGCTGACAATCGCACTGGTGGAAATCTCGTCGACAAAGTCCAGCAGCCGCACCTGGCCGCCATAGGCCTCGACAATTTCCCAGCCGACAACGCCCTCCTTGTCCCGGTAGTCCCCACCCTTTACCAGCACGTCGGGCTGCAGCGCATGCAGCAACTGGCGCGGGGTATCCTCCTCAAAACAGACCACCCAGTCCACCGCCTCCAGGCCCGCCAGCACGGCCATACGACGGTCCGCCGGATTGATGGGCCGCCCCCTGCCCTTGAGGCGCCGCACGGAGTCGTCGCTGTTGACCGCCACCACCAGCCGCTCGCCCAGCTGCTTCGCCTGCTCCAGGTAGGCGACGTGCCCCGCGTGAATGATGTCGAAACAGCCGTTGGTGAACACCACCCGCTCCCCCTGGCTGCGGGCGTCCGCCACGGCTACCTGCAACTGCTCCAGGCTCAGTACCCCACGCCCGGAGCCCTGGTCCCGCTGGATCGCCCGCCGCAACTCCGGCGCGCTGACCACCGCTGTCCCCAGTTTACCCACCACGATGCCGGCGGCGATGTTGGCAAGGGCCGCCGCCCTGGCCAGGTCCGCACCGGCCGCAAGTACGGCTGCGAGCACGGCGATAACCGTATCCCCGGCACCGGTCACATCAAATACTTCCCGGGCCCTGGCCGGCAGATGAAGCTCTTCCTGTCCCGGGCGCAACAGGGTCATGCCGTGCTCACCGCGAGTGACCAGCAGGGCCTCGAGCCCGAGCTCCGCCATCAGTTGCTCGCCCCGGGCGACAAGCTCCACTTCCGTCGAGCATCGGCCGACCACAGCCTCCAGCTCCTGCAGGTTGGGGGTCAGCAGTGTCGCCCCCCGGTAGCGAGCAAAATCGCTGCCCTTGGGGTCGACCAGCACCGGGATGCCCCGCTCGCGGGCGATCGCGATCAGCGGCCCGGGATCCGACAGGGCGCCCTTGGCATAGTCGGACAGCACCAGCACAGCGCAACCCTCCAGCAGGGCATCCAGGCCGGCTGCCATGGACGCAGGCGCCGCGCCTGGCGGTTGCTCGAAGTCCAGCCGAATCAACTGCTGGTGGCGGCTGATCACCCGCAACTTGGTGGTGGTGGCGCTCCCGGGCAGGCGGGTGAAAACGCAGTCCACCCCGGCGCCGGTAAGCATATCCTGCAGGGAACCGGCCATTTCGTCATCGCCCGTATAACCTGCAAGCCGCACGCCGCTGCCAAGGGCAGCCACGTTGAGCGCGACGTTCCCCGCGCCACCCGGGCGATCGGTGATGTGCTCGACCCTGACCACCGGCACCGGCGCCTCCGGGGAGATGCGCGCAGCGGGACCCGACCAGTAGCGGTCCAGCATGATATCTCCCAGCACGAGCACGCGAGCGGTATTGAAGCGGGGCATGTCATGTTTCATTGTTGCTGATTTCCTGTAGCCGGATTGCCCTGAGGGACATGCCGTCGGGGGAAATAGCATAACATGACGGACTCGCGAGGCAGCCTGCCGGCGCGCTTGCCAGCACCGTGCAAACCAGCTAATTTGCCCTCCCCGCCGTGACACCGAGAGCTCCGCCAGATGATTCCCGACCTGCCGATTGATATCGACCTCATCAAGGGTTTTCTGGCCCCCGATGAAGCGACCGCCCTGTATGAGCACGCGCTGCAAGCCAGCGGCGCCGGCCCGGTGCTGGAGATCGGCAGCTACTGCGGCAAATCCACGGTATGCCTTGGACTGGCCTGCCAGCGCAGTGGCAGCACCCTGTTCGCGCTGGACCATCACCGGGGCTCGGAAGAGCACCAGGTCGGCGAAATGTTCCACGACCCCGAGCTGTACGACAACGGCGCTGCAGTCATGGACAGTTTCAGGGAGTTTCGCAGCAATATCCGGGCGGCGGGCCTGGAAGATGTGGTGGTGCCTATCGTGGCGGGCTCAGTGGCGGCCGCCAGGCACTGGAATACTCCGCTGGGCATGGTATTTATCGATGGCGGCCACAGCCTCGAGGCCGCCCTGGCGGATTATCGCTGCTGGGCGGTGCACGTGGTGCGCGGTGGGATCCTGGCGATACACGACCTGTTTGCCGACGCTCGCGAAGGGGGCCAGGCGCCCTATGCGGTATACCGCCTGGCGCTGGCTTCCGGTCTGTTTGAACGGGTGGGACAGGTCAACAGCCTGGGGCTGCTGCGGCGTCTCTGATTTTTGCCGCCGGCTGTCCGCTCAGTCGGCCTTGAGGCGACGCTTGCGGGGGCTCTCGGCCAGATCTGCCGCAAGCTCCTCACCCACCAGCTCGACCCGGGTAAACAGGTTCGCGGCCGGGGTGTGGCCGGTGAGCGCGTCTGCCGCCAGCAAAATCGCACCGGCGGTCCAGGTCGGTTTTTCATCCGGCCACAGCAGGTCTTCGACCAGCTGGTAGCCGGTCCAGTAGGAGCCGTCACTGGTGCGCCACTGGTGCAGCCAGCTGTAGACCTCCACCGCGCGGGCGTGATCACCGGCGGCCAGCAGCGCCATTACCAGCTCGCAGGATTCGGCAATGGTCACCCAGGGCTGCTGTTTTTCGCAGCGGCAGCCCAGCTTGTCCTCGACGAACTCATCCCAGCGGGAAGCCAGCCTGGCTTGCGCCTCGCGACCGCTGTAGACCCCCGCCAATACGGGGTAAAACCAGTCCATGGAGTAGCGCGACTTGCTCGCCCAGGTGCGATCAAAACGCTCGGGTTTGTGCCGCAGGGCCTGACCCAGGGCATCGCGGGCACGCGGCCAGTGCGGTCGAGCATGACCCAGGGTACGGGATATATTGATCGCGCACTCAAGGCTTTTATAAATAGAGCTACAGCCGGTGACCAGAGCATCGCCCTTTGGCGTGCCATCGCTTTCGACTGCCCAGTGGATCTCGCCGTGCTCAGTCTGCAGGGACAGGACAAAACCGATCGCCTTGTCGATCATCGGCCACATCTGGCCGAGAAAGTCCCGGTCACCCGTGACCAGGTGGAAATGCCAGAGGCCGGTGGCGATATAGGCGACGAAGTTACTCTCGCGCCGCTCACAGTTGTCTATTTCCTCGCCCCGGTAGGAGGCCCACCAGCTGCCGTCTTCGAGCTGCATGCCCGCGAGCCAGGCATAGGCCCGGCGGGCTGCCTCGTACTCGCCGCCTACAGTGAGTCCCATCGCCGCTTCCACGTGGTCCCAGGGGTCGGTGTAACCGCCGTCAAACCAGGGGATCTCGCCGCTGCCGCGCTGTGTATCCAGGATGAACTGCACGGTGGGGCGCAGGAATTCATGGGGAAAAAGGCCCCGGCTCAGATACAGGCCGCTCACTGGGGCAGCCTCCTTGCGAAAATACATAACCACACTCTTGCCCATAACGGGGTTCATAAGTTTCTCCGCTGCACGGGTGACGGCGGGTCGCTCCATGATGTCCCAGACCAGCAGCCGATGATATTGCCGCACCAGCCAGTTGCTGTCCTGGCTTTTCCAGAACAGGCACTTCAGCCACCAGAAGGGCACATGCAGGGCGTGGGCCCAGTGGCGATGATAGTGATCAAAGCCCAGCCCCTCGATTTCGCTGCGCAGTTCGCCGGAGCGGAAGATGCGCAAGTGCCCACCGGGAGTATTGTAGTAGCCGTCACTCAGGGCCCAGCATATTTTTTCCGGCCAGCGTCGCGGTACGCTGGCGCAAAACAATCCGCCCGGCTTGAGTACCCGCTCGATTTCGCGCAGTGCCGCCCGGTAATCGGGAATGTGCTCGAGCACCTCGCTGCAGATGATCTTGTCGAATGTATCGTCGGCAAAGGGCAGGGCCAGGGCGCTGGCAGCTGACAGCGCGAAAGATTTCGCCGTGTTACCGGGTTCGTCAAAGTCGCTGAATTTCTGCCGGGTGGTAACCAGGTCATCGAGGGAGAGATCCACCCCCACCGAGTGGACGTCTGCAGCCACGTAGGCAGAAATCACATGCCGCCCCTCACCGCAGCCCAGGTCCAGTACCCGGTCGCCGCTGGCCAGCGGAAAGTGATCGAACTCAACTGTCTGCATGCAGCACCTGGCGGTAGTAATCGACCATCTGGCCGGCGCAGACACTCCAGCTGAACTGCTCAAGGATGCGGTCCCGGCCCCTGGCGGCCAACTCTTTCCTGCGCTGCGGATCGCCCAGCAGCAACTCAATCGCCTCCGCCAGAGCGGTCACATCCCTGGCCGGCACGATCAGGCCCGCGTCTCCCACTACTTCAGGCAGGGCACCTCCGTCAGAGGAGATTACGGGAACGCCACAGGCCATGGCCTCACCGGCCGGCAGCCCAAAGCCCTCGTAGACAGAGGGTACAACCGCCACCGCCGCCTCGGCGTAGTACTGCACCATCTGCTCAGTGGTGATCCCGCTGACGAAACGCACCCTGTCGGCTATGCCCAGCTTGTGTACAAGTTTCTCGGTTTTGCCACCGGGGCGCGGCTTGCTCACGACCAGTAGTTCCAGGCCGGGGTACTGCGGCAACAGCCGTGCGTAGGCGCGCAACAGGTAGCGCAAACCCTTGAGTGGCGCGTCGGCGGAGCAGGTAGCCATAAGCCGCAGGGGGTTGCGCTCGACCCCCGGCAGGGGCCGGAAAACCCCGGTATCGATGCCGTTGTGCACCAGGCCGATACCCGCCGGCTGGAGACCGAAGTCGCGGGCGATGTCCTGGCGTGAGCAATCGGACACGGTGACCACATGGCGCAGTTGCTTGATCACCTTTTTCTGCATAGTGAGGAAGGAGTGCCAGCGGCGTATCAGCAGGCGCTCATACCATCCGTGCGCCGCTTTCAGGGCGATACGCAAGTCACTGGTAATGGGGTGGTGCACAGTTGTCACCAGCGGCAGGCCCATGTCCTGGATCTCGAGCATGCCGTAGCTCAGGCTCTGGTTGTCGTGAATCAGGTCGTAGTTGTGGCCGTGCTCGCGCAGGTAGCGCACCGCCCTGCGACCGAAGGTATAGGGTTCGGCAAAGCCGCCGGTAAGCTTGCTGGACCACTCGATCATATCGGTCAGGGAGGCCAGGTGGCGAGGGCGGAGCGACAGCAGGCCGTTCTCAAACAGGTCCATGCTGGGCAGGCGGATCAGCCTCACCCGCGGGTCCAGCTGGGGGTAGGGAGGCCCGGATATCACATCGACGCGATGGCCGGCTTCCACCAGGGCCTTGCTGAGGTAATTCAGGTACACCCCCTGGCCACCGGCGAAGGGCTGGCTGCGATAGCCCAGGAGGGCAATGCGCAGGGAAGCAGACGCACGTGGACTCCACACCAGGACCGACCAGCTCAGTGCTTGGCCGGGTATCGAGCTGCAATAAATCCAGGTGCCTGATAACGGCTTCCCCTCAGGTTTGTTTGCCGAAAATGAATACACTGACTTGGAGCTGGCGGGCAGGAACGTAGCGAGCTGCACAAATGGCATTTCACATGCCGAAACAGCTCATATTTTAATCAGCCCGGCACTAAAAATCCAGTCCCTTCAACCGGCTGCGGTAAGCCGACAGCTGCCACGCAGTTCGCCATGGGCATCGGTTTATCGCTATAATCCGCCTCCAATCCAAGGGGCTTTCCATCTATGCCAGCCACATCCTACAAGGGCATCATCCTGGCCGGCGGGTCCGGAACCCGGCTTCATCCACTGACCAGCACTGTCAGTAAGCAGTTGATGCCGGTCTACGACAAACCCATGATCTACTACCCGCTGGCGACACTGATGCTGGCCGGCATACGGGACATCCTGGTTATCACGACCCCGCGGGACCAGGTCGCATTCAGCGAACTGCTGGGCGACGGCAGCCAGTGGGGCGTCAATATCTCCTACACGGTACAACCCAGCCCCGACGGCCTGGCCCAGGCCTTTATCCTGGGCGCCGACTTCATCGGCAACTCACCCGCCAGCCTGGTGCTGGGAGACAACATCTTCTACGGCGGGGGTTTTACCAAAAAACTCAGGAACGCGGCCAGCTGCGACAGCGGCGCCTCGGTCTTCGCCTACTACGTGCAGGACCCCGAGCGCTACGGGGTGGTGAGCTTCGATGCCGACGGCGTGGCCCAGGATATCGAGGAAAAACCGGCCAAACCGCGCTCACACTACGCCGTCACCGGCCTGTACTTTTATGACAACGACGTGGTGGATATCGCCCGCGACATCCGCCCCTCGGCCCGGGGCGAACTGGAAATCACCGACATCAACAAGGCCTATCTCGCCCGGGGTGACCTGCGGGTCGAGGTGATGAGTCGCGGCACCGCCTGGCTGGACACCGGCACCCACAACTCCCTGCTGGACGCCGCCAATTTCATTCGCGTGGTGGAAGAGCGCCAGGGCCTCAAGATTGCCTGCCCCGAAGAGGTGGCCTTCCGCATGGGCTATATCGACGCCGGGCAGTTGATGGCGCTGGCGGCGCCGCTGGAAAAAAGCGGCTACGGCCTCTACCTGCAAAACCTGCTCAGTGATGACGGAGTGGTGTTCGATGAAGTTTGAGGCCACCCCGCTGCAGGACGTCTACCTGGTAAAACCCCATGTGTTCGGCGACCCGCGGGGGTTTTTCCTGGAGACCTGGAACGCCGAGACCTTTCGCGCCGCCGGCTTCGACCTGCCCTTCGTGCAGGACAACCACAGCCGTTCCGCCCGCGGCATCCTGCGCGGCCTGCACTACCAGACCGAGCACACCCAGGGCAAACTGGTGCGGGTCACCTCGGGGGAAGTGTTCGATGTGGTCGTCGACCTGCGCCGCTCGTCACCCACACTGGGCCAGTGGTACGGGGAGTACCTGAGCGCCGACAACCACCGCATGCTGTGGATTCCGCCGGGCTTCGCCCACGGCTTTTATGTCACCTCCGACTACGCCGACTTCCAGTACAAGTGCACCGACATTTACCACCCCGCCAGCGAGGTCAGCCTGGCCTGGGACGACCCCACCGTGGGTATCGAGTGGCCCATCCCCGACGGCGAATTGCCGCAGCTGTCCGCCAAGGATGCCGAGGGCCTGGCCTGGGGTGATGCGCCGCTGTTTGATTAGATCGACCGGTGGTTTGATCTTCGCGGTCGAGCGCTGGTCCGTTTCAGTATTGCTTTCGAACCGAGCCAGGAATCTCTAACGTTCAGCCAGCCAGAAGCGGTCGCCACCAGTCCTCATTGGAGAGAAACCAGTCCAGGGTCCGCTCCAGGCCGGTCTCGAAACTCTCCCGGGGCTCGTAGCCCAGTTCATCGCTGATCCTGCGGGCGTCGATGGCGTAGCGCCAGTCGTGGCCCGCGCGGTCCTCCACGAACGTGATCAGCTGGCGGGCACTGCCGCCGGAGGCGCCGGGCGCAGAGGGAAAGCGTTGCGCGAGCTGCGGGTCACGGGCAAAGCGCGCGTCCAGCGAATCACACAACCGCTCCACGATAGCCAGGTTGCCCCACTCGTTATTGCCGCCGATATTGTAGGTTTCGCCAATTTTCCCGCGCTGCAGCACCAGCTCGATCCCGCGGCAGTGGTCCTCGACATAGAGCCAGTCCCGGATATTGCTGCCGTCACCGTACACCGGCAGGGGCAGGCCCCGCAGGATATTGGTAATACACAGGGGTATCAGCTTTTCCGGGAAGTGGAAGGGCCCGTAGTTGTTGGAACAATTGCTGGTGGTCACCTGCAAGCCGTAGGTGTGATGGTAGGCCCGCACCAGGTGGTCGGAGGCGGCCTTGCTGGCCGAATAGGGTGAGTTGGGCTCGTACTTGTGCTCCTCGGTAAAGGCCGGCGCGGCGGCGGCCAGGGAGCCGTAAACCTCGTCGGTGGACACGTGGTGAAAACGATGCGGCAGCGCGGTGCCACCCGCCAGCCAGACTTCACGGGCGGCTTTCAACAGGCTGTGGGTGCCCACCACGTTGGTTTCGATAAACGCATCCGGTCCGGTGATGGAACGATCCACATGGCTCTCGGCGGCAAAGTGCACCACGGTGTCCACCTGGTGCTCGCGCATGGTCTGCAGCACCCGGTCGTAGTCGCAGATGTCGGCGTGCACGAAACTGAAGTTGGCGCTGCCCTGCAGTGCGTCAAGGTTGGCAAGATTGCCGGCGTAGGTGAGGGCATCGTAGGCCACCAGCCGGTCAGCCGGGTGGTGACGGGCCCAGTAATGGGCGAAATTGGCGCCGATGAATCCGGCGGCACCGGTTACCAACAGGGATCTACTCATCCCGGGACTCCTTCAAATCTGTCAGCATTGCACGCAATTGTTCGCGCCAGGGCACGCCGGCGAGATCCAGGTCGCGCCAGCTGCTGGTTTTGTCCAGCACGCTGTAGGCAGGGCGCTGCGCCGCCGTGGGGTACTCGCTGGTGGCAATCGGCCTGATCTTCACCGGTCGCGCCAACAGGCCCAGCTCACAGGCCTCCTCGCAGATCGCCACGGCAAACTCGTACCAGCTGCACTGGCCGGCATCACTCCAGTGATAAATACCATGCAACTGGGGGCGCGCCGCGGCCGCCCACAGCGCGCCGGCCAGCCCCCTTGCCCAGGTCGGCGTACCGAGTTGGTCGGCGACCACGGCGAGCTCATCGCGTTCGGCCATCAGGCGCAGCATGGTCTTGACAAAATTTCCGCCAAATCGCGAATACACCCAGCCGGTGCGCATTATCAACGCATCCGGCAACAGGCTCTGCACGGCCTGTTCCCCTGCGAGCTTGCCGCGCCCGTACTCGCCCAGGGGCGCGGTGGGCGCATCGGTCCGATAGGGTACTGCAGAGCGGCCGTCGAAAACGAAGTCGGTGGAAACGTGTAACAGGCGGATCCCCCTGTCCCGGCAGGCCGCGGCCAGGTGGGCCGGGGCCTCCGCATTGGCGCGCCCTGGCCGCGGCGGCATCGGATTCCGCGGCGTCCACCGCTGTGTAGGCCGCGGCATTCAGGATCAGTGCTGGGTGCCAGCTTGTCGAGGCAGGCATCCAGGGCCCCCGGCTCGGCAATATCCAGGTCCTGCCGTGTCAGCCCGACACAGTCCATCTCCGGACCGGCACAGCGAAGCAGCTCCCTGCCCAGCTGCCCGCCAGCTCCCAGCACTAATGCCCTCTGCGCCAAACCGCCTCCTCTGCCTTGCCCTTGCGCCGCACTCACACCCGACTCGCGCGCTATCTTATACTGCCCCGGTGCCGATGCCTATTTGCGCGTCCTGCCACTGGAGAGCCAATACCGTGAGCGAGATATTCCAATTGACCGAAGACCTCCACCGCTGCGCGCAACAACTGGCCGCCGGGGAGCTGCCGCCGGGCTGGGATATAGTGCCGGGATCCAGTAGCGCCCGGGTGGCCGTCCGAACCGCACATTGCAGGTCTACTACAAGGAATTTCCGCCGCGCAGCCCCCTGGGCAGGATCGCGGCGCTGCTGTTCGGCAGCCGCGCGACCCGATTGCGCAAACACAGCGACGCGCTGCTGTACGCCGGAATAGAAGCACCCGAGAGCCTGGCCTGGGGCAGGCTTCCGAACGGAGGCGAATACCTGTTCACCCGGGCCGCCGCCGGCCGGGATGTCGCCAGCTGGCTGACAGACACGCTGGCGGAGAGGTGCGGCGAGCCGCTGGCGCTGCGGCGCAAACTGCTCCAGGACCTCGGCGTGTTTCATCGGCAGGCTGCACGCCACCGGTTTCGTGCCCGCGCACCTGCAGGCAACGGACGTACTGGCAGAGCTGCGGGAAGACCGCTTTCTATTCAGCCTTATCAACAACGAGCACACCGTCAAACTGCTCCCTCCTCCCGGGAAGAAAACTACTGATGAACCTGGTACAGCTGAACCTGCTGCCGCCGCGGGTACTCAGCAGGACAGACCGGATGCGTTTCTTTGCGGGTTGGCGCCGGCAACTGCGGGAACTGTCGGCGATCGAGGCCAAGGTCCTGGCGGCCGAGGCATATCATGAAGCGATGCGGCAAATGTACGAAACGGGAAAGTTGTAAGCTGGCGCAATTGGCGCAGCCAGAGCAGTTCTGCTACTTTCATCGCTGTCGGTATCCGTTTTATGGCCCGACCCTACTGATGAGGATATCGATTTGTCATTCAATGCCAGTCACATCGAAGAGCTGAACCTGCTGATGCAGTTCGATACCACGACACTGGACCGCGGCATCAAGGTACACTCCAACGCCCGCCAGGAAGTCATCGACGCCTGCCAGAGACTGTTTGAAGAAGGGCTGGTCAGTCAGCCTGACGGCGGCTACCTCACCGATGCCGGGGTCGAGGCGCTGGCACATGTCCAGACGCTTGCGGGCCTGCTGAATGCGCAGACGCCGGATTAAATTGAACCAGCCAGGAAATCTGCCGCAGTCAAAAGCAATAAGCAGACCCGCTCCTGCGGGAGACGATTATGCAAAGCCGTGCGCGGAACTTCCCAGGCGGGTAACCAGCCTGCTGAACTACCTGTGCATCGGGATATTGCTGCTCAGCGCTATCACCGCTGCGGCGGACAGATTACGGTTATGACCCCGATGCGGACCCGGCTTCCACCTACCAGCAGGCCATTGCGCTGGCCGGGCAGCAGGACAAGCTGGTTTTACTGGTATTCGGTTCCGAGTGGTGCCCCGATTGCCGCAGCCTGAACGAAAAAATGGCGCAGCTCCCACTGAGTGAAACCATCGAGAACAATTTCGTTGTCGCCCACGTCGATATCGGCAACTGGGACAAGAATATGGCGTTTACCGAACAGTTCGGCAAGCCCGTGGCAAAGGGCATTCCATCCATAGTCATTGTCGGGCGGACAAGCAGTTGCTTTATATCAGCGAGGCCGGCGAGTTTGCCTCTGCGCGCAGCACGGGGCTGCGAGCCTCTGGACCGATGGTTCAGGGACAGGCTGGCCCTGATCCGCAGAAATAAGAGCAACTTGACGACACAACCAGCATATGTCAGGGGACGAGGGGCGGGTAGTCGCGACCATAGCTTTCCCGATGGCGTTTGCGAATTGCCTCCAGCGCCGGCAACATCCCGGCGCTCACCAGTTCCCGGCGAGAGCCACCCCCAGGCAGTAGGATCCAGGAAGATTCCGTACTGGGCCGGGCCGGCACCCAGCGCCTCGGCATCCGCCGTGAACCGGGCAAGGTCCAGCAGCTGGCGCGGGTGCAGGGGCAGTGGCCGGTCGCCGCGCCGCTGTGACCGCGCGCACCGCTTCGAGGTCCACCAGGTACATTTGCACCTCGTTCCACAACAGGTTGCTCCACTTGCAGTCGCCATGGGCGAACCCTGCCAGGTGCAGAGCGGCGAGTGTGTCGCCGGCGGCCTGCATCAGTTGACTCGCTGCCCCTGCCGCGGGTTGCTCCAGCCACAATGACCTGAGGTCACGGCTGTTGGCAATACCCTCGGTCAGCAGAACCATGCCCTCTTCAACGAGCAGGCAGGCCAGGGGGGAGGGAACCGGGAGGCTGGCGCGGGCGAGTCGTCGGGCTGCGTCAAAGCTGTGCACACCGCGGCCGTAGCCAAGCCGAAAACCAACCCGCTGCAGGGAAGACTTGGCCAGGTAGAGCTTGAGGAAACAGCACTGGCCCTGCAATTCCAGTAGGCCCACCCGGCTGAAAGTGTCGGATTTCAGCAGCCGTGTATGCCGCTCCATCCAGCTAGCAGTGTCGGCGGATGGCTCTACCAGCGGCGCGCCGAGGCAGGCTCGGCCCAGTGAGCCCCGCGCAGCGGCCGGCTAACACTGGCCATGTTGCGAATCCCGGGTCGCTATCCGCCGGGGTCGGGTCGACCCGCCTTGCGGTAGAGTTCCAGTGCACGTCGCTCCACCCGCCGCCAGAGGCGGCGCTCCGCCCCGAGGGCGGTGCGCAACCCACCCTCACTGTAGTGACGCATGAAGCGCAACAGGTCGCGCTGCTGCAGGCCGCAGTCCATCGCGGAAAAGTACAGGCCGGCGAGGTCTTTGACCTGCCAGCGGCGCGGCGTGCGACCGCGAATCTGTGCGCGGTGCAGATCGATGAGGTAACAGCGCGGCAACGGCTCCGGCAGGCTCGTCTCGTCCAGGTGAAAATGGCACAAATAAAAATCCCGGTGGTTGATACCCGCCCGTGCATTCGCCGGGCGCTGTCTGCCAAGGTACGAATAAGGCCCATGCGAACGGCGGGCGGGGTGGCGCGGCTGCCCACCCGGCGCAGTAATCCTCAAGGCTTCAGTGCCGGTCAGCTCGGAAGTCACAATCATCG
This sequence comes from uncultured Gammaproteobacteria bacterium, assembly GCA_963792815.1. Classification (GTDB taxonomy): domain Bacteria; phylum Pseudomonadota; class Gammaproteobacteria; order Pseudomonadales; family Halieaceae; genus JARRPM01. Next base: position 300,726 of record CAWBXR010000016.1, on the reverse strand, counting down.
AGCGGATGGCGGCCGGGTTCCAGCCCGTGCGTGCGTAAGCGCCGATCGTCAGGGTGTACACCCCCGCCCGCTGCAGTGCCAGCACCGCGCGGTATTCGTTTCGGGCGGAGACTACCGGCAGGCGCAATTGCAGCAGGTTCTTGATCACTTCAATCCAGCCGACACCGCTGTGCAGCTTGAGGAAGTAGGGCTTGCCGCGATACAGGAATCGCAGAGTCTTGCGACCCTCCTTGTTGCGGTAAATATCCTCCGGCTGCGCCTGCGCGGCTAGCTCGTGCGCCCAGCCAAGCAGGGGACCGGCACTGCGCGCCCGCGCCAGCTCGCCCAGGGCAAAACCGCTGGCCAGATAAAATTCAGGCACCGGTCTCCCCCAGCTTGCTGGCGATAGTCCGCTCGATCAGGTCCGCACCAGTACTGTGCAGCGAATACAGGTCTTCCCTGGCGGCATAGGCCAGCCCGTTGTCACGGCACTGTTGCAGGAATCCATCGTCCATTGTGCTGATGAGGGCCTTGTCCAGGGCATCCTGGCCGAAGGGCTCCGGCAACACCAGGCCGCACCGGGCAGCCTCGATGTGATGCGCGTAACCGCAGGCCGCGGTCACCACCACCGGCAGGCCCGCTACCAGGGCCTCGAGTAACACAACACCCGCCGCCTCGCTGCGAGCCGGATGAACCAGCACATCCGCGGCCAGCATCAGGTCGGGTATATCGTCCCTTCCGCCCAGAAAAGTCACCTGCTCCTGCACCTGATCGCGCCGGGCCTGCAGGGCAAAGCGCCCTACCCTGTCCTGGCCCGCCACCAGCAGACGCAGCTTGCGCCCCGGCTTAGCCGCCTGCAGCGTGGCAACAGCGCGAATTGCGCGATCCAGTCCCTTGGTGACAAAGCCGGAGCCGACAAACAGCAGGGTATGGACGTCGTGGGCAAGTCCCAGTTTGTAGCGGGCAGCGGCGCGCCGGGCCACGGCATCCGGCGGCCGCCGGCGATCCGGCGTGACCCCCGGCGGCAACAGGTGCAGGCGCCCGGCGGGCGTATGGTAATGGCGTTCGAACCTGCTTTGTTCGCCGGGAGACAGGAGCAGTATTTGCGTGGCGGCCGCCGGGTCAAACACCGCCTTTTCCCAGTCGGCAAAGTGCCTGAAGCGCCAACCCAGGCGGTACAGCGGGCCCCGCGTGCGCAGCGCGATATCGATAAAGCAGGGGTCTCCGGCATAGTAGACATCCAGACCCGGCATTTTGTTAAAGCCGATGAGGCCGTCTACCGGTTGAGCTGCGAGTTCAGCCTGCACCCATTGCAGGAAGTGCTCATTGCGACGCACATTACTGCCGGCGGAAGCGGGGGCAATACACAGCTCGACAGCGGGTAGTGTTTCACCCTGCCAGGCGGTGCAATAAATACGGCAGTCATGGCCGCGGCGCTGCAGTTCCAGCACAAAAAGGACGAAGTCCCGCTGCAGGCCGCCGTAGGGAAAGTACTTGTAGATCAGGAATGCCAGACGCATGCTCAGGCGGCCTCCCGGATAGCCGCCGCCAGCGCCGGCCAAACAGCCGCGGCAGTAATCGCCTGCATTAGTATGGCCGGATCGGTGATATCCCCATCGACCAGGGGCGACTGCAAATGCACCTGGTTGCGACCGTAGGCGCCGACCAGGCTGGTGCGGGTGGGGCCGTACAGCGAGACTGTGGGCACTGCCAGCGCTGCAGCCAGGTGACCCAGCCCGGTGTCAACTGCTACCGCGCCCTCGACGCGCTGCAGCAGCCCGCCGAGCTGCTTGAGTTTCATTCGCGGCAACACCTCGATGTTGCTGCCGCTGGCGGCAATGCGCTGCGCCCGCTGCTGTTCTTCGTCGTTGCCCCAGGGCAACCACACCCGGTAACCCGCTTCCCTGGCGAGCCTTGCCAGCGCTATCCAGTGCGTCTCGGGCCACTGTTTTTCAGCCCGTGCCGTGCCGTGAAAAAACAACAGGCCCCGGGGCAGGTCGCCGGCGGCGGCGGGCACGGCGGCGTCAAGGCCGTATTCGCCGATCGCCCTAGGCAGGCGGTAGCCGAGGGCACGGGCAAACAGCAGGCGGCTGCGCTCTACCGCGTGCATGTCCCGGGGCACCCCGATGGGGTGATCATAGGCGAGGGCCGCCAGCCGCTCACGCGCGCTGGCCCGGTCCATGCCATAGCGCGGCGCCGGGACAATGCGGGCGATCAATGCGCTCTTGAGCAGGCCCTGGGCATCAATCACAGCGTCGTAATCCTGTTCCCGCAGGGACTTTCGCGCCGCGCGCCACTCGGGGCCGGTAAAGTCCCGCAGCGGTCGCTTGCGCCAGCGCCGTATGGCAACGGGTATCACTCGCTCCACGGCGCTGTGCCAGGCGGGAATCTCGGCAAAGGCCTCCTCCACAACCCAGTCGAAGACCAGCCCGGGCAGGGCCGCCACCGCGTCTCCCAGTGCCGGCAGGGTGTGTATTACATCCCCGAGGGAGGACAGCTTCACCACCAGCACCCTCACCCGGGAGCCCCCTTCGCCAGCAGGGTTTCCAGTTCCTCCGCTACCCGCTCCATGGGGGTGTAGCGCATACACCCGTGATGGCCCAGGGGGCACTCACGCTGGAAACAGGGGGCGCAGTCGATGTCGCTGGCCACAATAGCGGCGTTGTCATTGAGTGGCGGGGTAAAACCCGGCGAGGTGGCGCCGTAAACCGCCACCAGCGGCCGCGCCAGCGCGGCGGCGATATGCATCAGGCCGGAGTCATTGCTCACAACTGCGGTGGCCAGCGAGAGCAGGTCCACCGCCTCCGCGAGCCCGGTGCGACCGGCCAGGTCGAGACAGCGGGGATGACCGCCGCACAATTCGCTGATAGCGGCGGTGACCGGCTGGTCATTGGCGGACCCGAACAGGGCGACCTGCCAACCCTCCGCCAGGTAGCGGTTTGCCAGCTCGGCATAGTAAGTACCGGGCCAGCGTTTGGCGCTGCCGAATTCAGCGCCCGGGCACAGCGCCAGCAGGGGCCGGTCCGGCTCCATACCCATCTGCTGGCCGCAGCGCAGCGCCTGGTCCCGGTCTATCGCCAGCCGGGGGGCCGGGAGCCGCGCCGGAATCGGCTCACCCGGGGCCTGGCCCAGGGCGACAAAGCGCTGCACCATCAGCGGCAGGGCCTCTTCGTCCAGCACACGCAAGTCATTCACCAGGCCATAGCGCTGCTCGCCGCGCCAACCGGTGCGACGCGGGATGCCGGCGAACAGCGGCACCAGGGCGGACTTGAAAGAGTTGGGTAACAGCAGGGCCTGGTCATAACCGCGTGGCCGCAGTCCGCGACCGAGGCGCCAGCGCCGGCCCAGCCCCAGTTCGCCGTGTCCCAGGGGCATGGTAATGGCGCAGCGAACCTCTGGCATGCGTTCGAGCAAAGGTTGGCTCCAGGCTGGCGCCAGCACGTCGATGCCCACCCCGGGCCGGGATTGCTGCAGGTAGATATAAAGAACCTGGGACATCACCATATCACCCACCCAGGACGGGCCGATGACGAGTACATTGCCGGGACCGGCGGTCACCCCAACCGACCTGGCATCGGCCCGGGTTGTCGCGGCCCTGTCAGGCCACCGGCTCCAGCCACTCGCTGTTCTCGCTGCGCTTGCCGCGCACGGTGTCAAAATACATGCCCTGTAACTTCTCGGTCAGGGGCCCGCGACTGCCGCTGCCGATAGTCCGGCCATCCAGCGAGCGGATAGGCACCACCTCGGCGGCCGTGCCCGTAAAGAAGGCCTCGTCGCAGATATACACCTCGTCACGGGTGATCCGTTTTTCCCGGATGGTGTATCCCAGTTCCCGCGCCAGGGTGAAGATGGTCGCCCGGGTTATGCCGTCGAGACAGGAGGTCAGGTCTGGGGTGAAGATCTGGTTGTCGCGGATGATAAACACGTTTTCACCGCTGCCTTCCGCCACATACCCCTCGTTGTCGAGCATCAGCGCTTCCTCCGCGCCACAGTCCAGCGCCTCGCGCAGTGCCAGCATGGAATTGATGTAGTTGCCGTTGGCCTTGGCCTTGCACATCGAGATGTTGACATGGTGGCGGGTAAAGGACGAAGTGCGCACCTTGATCCCGCGATCCCGCGCTTCCGGGTCCATGTAGGAAGGCCAGGGCCAGGCAGCTATCATCACGTGGGTTTTCAGGTTGTCGGCACGCAGGCCCATGCCCTCGGAGCCATAGAAACACATGGGCCGCAGGTAACCCTCTTCCAGGCCGTTTTCACGCACCACGTCCTTTTGCGCCTGGTTCAGGGTCGCCTTGTCGTAGGGCATCGGCATGCCCAGGATGTGGGCCGAGTTGAACAGGCGGTTGGTGTGTTCCTTCAGGCGGAAAATGCAGGTGCCCCGCGGCGTGTTATAGGCGCGCACACCCTCAAACACACCGAGGCCGTAATGAAACGTGTGAGTCAGTACATGCACCTTGGCATCGCGCCAGGGAACCATTTCTCCATCGATCCAGATAACACCATCGCGATCGGCCAGACTCATCACACTACTCCTGTCAATTTATCGGTATTTCAGTTACGCGGTGGCAAACAGCGCCTTCCACGCATCGGTGACTGCGGCCTGCAAGTCAACGAAACGTTCCGCCGGAACCATGCCCGGCTGCTGTTGCAAGGAAAGTTGGTGGGCAGCGGACCGATAGGCGATGTAGGCCCCGGTAAGCGCTTCGCACTTCTGTTGCTCGAATAGTCCTTCCCGACCCAGGGTCTCGAGAATGCGCACATTATCGGACCAGCGCACCAGCCCCGGCAGGCGGTTAGACCACGCCAAGACCGCATATTGCACCATAAATTCTATATCGACGATACCACCCTCGCCCTGTTTTAGGTCAAATTGCCCCTGATAGGACGGTCCCGCAGGCAGCAGGTGCTCACGCATGCGGTCGCGCATCTGCTGCACCTCGGCAGCGAGCGTTGCCAGGTCCCGGGGCCGGCAGAGGATCTCCGCCCGCACGGCCTCCACCTGCTCCGCAACGGCCGGGTCGCCCGCCACGAAGCGCGCCCGCACCAGGGCCTGGTGCTCCCAGGTCCAGGCCGACTCCCGCTGGTATTGGTTGAAACCCTGCAGGGTGGACACCAGCATTCCGGAGTTTCCGGAGGGGCGCAGGCGCATGTCGACCTCGTAGAGCTGGCCAAGGTTGGTGCGGGTTTCGAGTATATGGATAATGCGCTGGCCGAGGCGGGTATAAAAAACGGTGTTATCGATACTGCGCTCGCCGTCGGTAACTCCCTGATCCGCGCCATCAGAAACAAACACCAGGTCCAGGTCCGACCCATAGCCCAGCTCGATCCCTCCGAGCTTGCCGTAGCCAAAGATTGCGAAGCCGTAACCGGTGCTTTCCCTCTCGGGCTCGCCGTACTTGTTGCTCAGGTCAGCCCAGGCAACCGCCAGCACCTGCTCCAGGATGACCTCCGCAATCCAGGTGAGATTGTCACTCACCTGCATCAGCGGCAGCCTGCCAACCAGCTCACTGGCCGCCACCCGCAGCACATGGGACGCCTTGAAATAACGCAGCGCCTCCATCTGCGCTTCCAGGTCATCCGCAGCCAACCTCGCCACCTGCTGGCGCAATTCGTTCTCCAGGTGGCCCTTGTCCGGCGCGGTATACAGACTCGCCCGGTCCAACAGCTCGTCCAGCAACACCGGGTGCCGCGCCAGCTGCTCGGCGATCCAGGGACTGGCGCCGCACAGCGCCACCAGCTCATCCATGGCGGGCGGGTTCTCGAGCAGCAGCACCAGGTAGGCGCTGCGTCGCACCACCGCCACCACCAGCGGCAACACCCTCGCCAGCGCGAGATCCGGATCACCAGCCTCGGCGCAGGCCCGCAGCAGTTGCGGCATGAACTGGTCCAGGCGCGCGCGGCCCTCCGCCTGCAGCGTGAGGACCCGGCCACTGTGCTGCAGTTCATGCAGGGCCTGCAGCGACTGCTCAGGCTGACGGTAGCCCAGGGCCGACAGGGCCTCTGCCGTCAGTTCCTCACCCCACAGATCCAGTTCGTCCTGCCCGGCCCGCGGCTCGCTCTCCTCTGGCTCGGCTATCAGCGCATTGAAATGATCGGCGACCACCCGGCGGTGCTCATCCAGCGCCCCCAGGTAGCTGTCCCAACCGGCGCAGCCCATGACCGTCGCCATGGCGAGCCGCGCCGTTTCATCCTGGGGCAGTGCCTGGGTCTGCTTGTCCTGGTAGCCCTGGATGGCGTGCTCACTGTCGCGCAAAAAGAGATAGGCGCCGGTCAGCTCCGCGACGGCGCCTGCCGGCAGACACCCCAGCTCCCGGCACTCGCCCAGCACCGCCAACAGCTCCCGCTGCTGCAGCCCCAGATCCCGCCCGCCGCGGATCAGCTGGAAGCACTGGGCGATGAATTCCACCTCGCGAATACCGCCGTGGCCGAGTTTGACATTGTCCTGCAGTCCGCGGCGGCGCACCTCGGAGCTGATCATCTGTTTCATCCCGCGCAGGCTTTCGATCACGCCGAAATCCACGTAGCGACGAAATACGAAGGGGCGCAGCGCTGCCATCAATTCGTCGGCACGGGCCGGGTCGCCGGTAACCGGCCTGGCCTTGATCAGCGCATAGCGTTCCCAGTCCCGGCCCTGGTCCTGGTAGTACTCCTCGAGCGCGGCAAAATTGTGCACCAGGGCGCCGCTGTCCCCGTAGGGACGCAGGCGCATATCCACCCGGAAGACAAAGCCCTCGGCAGTCACCTGGTCCAGCGCGCTGATCAGCCCGCGGCCAACCCGGGTGAAGAATTCCTCGTTACTGATCGATTTTTTCTCGCCGTCGGTCTCGCCCTCTTCAGGAAAGGCGAATATGAGATCGATGTCCGATGAGACGTTCAGCTCCCGCGCTCCCAGCTTGCCCATGGCGAGAACTATAAGCTGCTGCCGCTGGCCGCTGGTGCGGCCCCGGGGTACGCCGAAGCGCGCTTCCATTGCCGCCTGGCTGATGTCGAGGGCCTCGGCGATGCATGCCTCGGCCAGTAGTGAGGTATCCCGCACGGTTTCACGGGTGTCAGCCAGCCGGCAGAAGTCGCGCCAGATGATCCGCAGCATGTGTCGCTGGCGGTAGCGCCGCAGCACCGCGCCGGGCTCCACCTCGGCGGCGGCCAGCAGGCGATGCAGCTCACTGCGAAAGGCGGTTTCGGCCAGGGACGCCTGCAACTCGTCACTGCCCAGCAGGTCCAGCAGCAGGGCGGGCTGGCGCCGGCAGAGATCGGCGACAAAGGGACTGCAGGCCAGCACCCGGGGTAACTGGCTGGCCGCGGGGACGTTGCGCGCGGCGGCCTCGAGCGGCCCGACCAGTGTCGCCGGCGCCCGCTCCAGAATATTGTTCCAGCTGATCCGAGCCTTCTCAGCCAGCGGGGCAGGCAAATTGCTTGTGTCGTTTGGCATGGTGACAGGTACCCGTGAAAACTCAGGCGTCCAGAATGGGCGCGACCCGCATGACTTCCTCGATGGTGGTTTCACCCCTGGCCACGCGGCTGGCGCCGCTCAGGCGCAAGGTGTGCATACCTTCGGACATCGCCACCTTGCGGATGTCGCCGGTCTCCAGCTGCGGCGTGATATGGGACTGCACCGCCGGGCTGTTGACCAGTACCTCGTAGATGCCCTGGCGCCCCATATAACCGGTATCGCGGCAAAGCTTACAGCCGACTGGTCGCGCCACCTGCGGCGGCGGCTCCATGGTCCAGGGTTGGGTCAGCTCCCGCCAGGCATCCAGGTCGAGGGCGGTAAAGGTCTTGCAGGACGAGCACAGAATCCGCACCAGCCGCTGGGACATGACGCCCCGCACGGTGGCCTTGATCAGGTAGGCGGGCACGCCCAGCTCCAGCAGGCGAGAAATAGACGAGGGTGAATCGTTAGTGTGCAGGGTGGACAGCACCAGGTGCCCGGTAAGGGCGGCCTGCACCGCCATATTGGCGGTTTCCAGGTCGCGGATCTCCCCCACCATAATAATGTCGGGGTCCTGCCGCATCAGGGCCCTCACCCCGGAGGAGAAGTCCAGGCTGATAGAGTGGTTTACCTGCATCTGGTTGAAGGCGCCCTCGACCATCTCTATCGGGTCCTCGATGGTACAGACATTCACATGGGAAGTGGCGAGCTGGCGCAGGGTGGAATACAGGGTTGTAGTCTTGCCTGAGCCGGTGGGCCCGGTGACCAGCACGATGCCGTTGCCCTGGCCGGTCATGCGATGCCAGCGCTCGAGATCATCGTCAGCCAGGCCCAGCTGCTCAAAGGTTTTCTGCAGCACGTCCGGATCGAATATACGCATCACCAACTTTTCACCAAAGGCAGTGGGCAGGGTGGCAAGGCGTAATTCCACCTCGTTGCCCTCCGGCGTACGGGTCTTCAGGCGGCCGTCCTGGGGGCGGCGCTTTTCCGCCACATCCATGCGCCCGAGAATCTTGAGGCGACTGGTTACCGCCGCGCACACCTGCTGGGGCAGCTCGTAAACACTGTGCAGGACGCCGTCTATACGAAACCTGACCTTGCCCACATCGCGCCGCGGCTCGATATGGATATCGCTGGCCCGCTGTTCAAAGGCGTATTGCAACAACCAGTCCACGATATTGACGATGTGCTGGTCGTTGGCGTCCGGCTCTTTCATCGAGCCCAGTTCCAGCATCTGCTCGAGGTTGGTCACCCCGGCTCCGCCGTCCCCCCGGTCCGCCCCCCGGGCCCTGCTCACCGAGCCGGCCATGGTGTAGAACTCGGCGGTGTGGCGGGCGATGGCCCGCGGGTCGGTCAGAACCCGGCGAATGCGCTTGCGCAGCACATGCTCGAGATTGCTCTCCCAGGCCCTCAGGAATGGCTCGCTGCTGGCAATCACCACTTCCTTGTCGCTCACCTCCACGGCCAGTATCCGGTGGCGTTCCGCGAAGGCCCGGGACATGACCTCGGCGATGGCGGTGACGTTGATCTTCAGTGGATCGATCTCGTAAACCGCCTGGTCCACCCTGCCCCCCAACCAGGCCAGCAGGTCATCCATGTCCAGCAGTTTACCCGGGGCCGCGGCATCACCCAGTTTCTGCTCCGCCAGGAAAACCAGGGGATGCACCCTCACTACCGGGGTTTTCATCACCCTGGTCGCATCGGCCGTAGAGAGCCGGCCATTGGCATGGAGGTCCCGGGCGAGAGTCGTCAATTCGAGCCGCTGCTCCATCAATTGCTCGCCAAAGTTGGTCGCCATATGTCAGCCCATGCCCAGAAATCCCAGATCAAATCATGCTAACACACACGCTGTCGGACTCCATTTTGATTTGTATCAGTAAGATCGTGGCGATGACGTGCGACCATTGTGACAAATTTATGACAGTTAGCGGTATTGCTCCTACACTATCGCCCCTGAGGTGTAACCGGCAGTCAAAGACCACCAGGGGGTTCCCAAATGGCAGGCTCAAACATTCTCGGCAACCTGTTCGGCCGTTCGCCGATAGGCCCGATCCAGGAACATATGCAGGTCGCAAACCAGGCCGTTCAGCTATTGCCCGACCTGCTGCGGGCCACCACCGCGGAAGACTGGGATACCGCCAGGGCCTTGCACAAGGAAATCGAACAGGCGGAGCGGGCGGCGGACAAGCTCAAGCGGTCGGTACGTCGTCACCTGCCCAAGAGCCTGTTCCTGCCAGTGCCTCGCTCCGACCTGCTGGGACTGGTGAGTATGCAGGACAGCGTGGCCAACACCGCCCGCGACGTTGCCGTGATCATCATGGGCCGCAACATGCGCTTCCCCGAGTCCCTGCAGGAGCACGTACTGGAATTTACCGAGGCCTGCTCTGCAACCTCCAACCAGGCACTGCTGGCCATACAGGAGCTGGACGAATTACTGGAGGTGGGCTTCAGCGGTCGCGAGGTTAAGCGGGTGGAGGCCATGCTGAAACAGCTGGACAAAATGGAGCGGCGCACCGACAAGATGGCCGTCGACCTGCGCGGAAAACTATTCAAACTGGAGAGCGAACTGCCCCCCGTTGATGTCATGTTCTACTACCGGGTGCTGTCTTTGCTGGGACAGGTGGCTGACGAGGCCGAAGCCGTGGGCGATCGCCTGCAAGTCCTGATGGCCAAATAGGAGCAGACCGTGGAAATTATCGCCCAGTACGGGACAACCTTCATGGTCCTGGCGTGCGTCTTCGGCTTTTTCATGGCCTGGGGCATCGGCGCCAACGACGTGGCCAATGCCATGGGGACCTCGGTCGGCTCGCGCGCGCTGACCATCACCCAGGCAATTTTCATCGCCATGATTTTTGAGTTCGCCGGCGCCTACCTGGCGGGCGGCGAGGTGACCTCCACCATACGCAAAGGCATCATCGATGCCGAGGTGATGGAAGGCCATCCCGAGTTGATGGTCTACGGCATGCTGGCGGCCCTGCTGGCGGCGGCCACCTGGCTGCTGATTGCCAGCATCCAGGGCTGGCCGGTCTCAACCACCCACTCCATCGTCGGTGCTATCGTGGGTTTTGCCGCGGTGGGCATATCTGTCGACGCCATTCACTGGGGCAAGGTGGGCAATATCGCAGCCAGTTGGGTGGTGTCTCCCCTGATGGCCGGCACGATTTCCTACTGCCTGTTCATCAGCGTCAAATACCTGATCCTCGACACCGAGGACCCGTTCCACCGGGCCAAGCGCATTATCCCGGTTTACATGTGGCTGGTTGGCTTCATGATTTCGATGGTGACACTGGTCAAGGGCCTGACGCATGTCGGGGTCCACCTCGACCTGGGGATGGGCAGCGACTTTGCCAACGCCGCATTGGCGTCCTCGCTCATCGGCCTGCTCGTGGCCGCGTTCGGGGCCCTGTTGCTGCGGCGGGTAAAGGAAGTACCCAACGAGCAAAACCGCTTTTACAGTGTGGAGCGCGTATTTGCCATCCTGATGGTGTTCACCGCCTGCTCAATGGCATTCGCCCACGGCTCCAACGACGTCGCCAACGCGGTGGGGCCGCTCGCGGCGGTGGTAAGCACCGTGCAATCCGGTGGGGTGATCTCCGCAAAAGCCGCGATGCCCTGGTGGATACTGATGGTCGGCGCGGTGGGCATTGTGGTGGGCCTGGCTACCTACGGCTGGCGGGTTATCGCCACGGTGGGCCGCAAGATCACCGAACTCACGCCGAGCCGGGGCTTTGCCGCCGAGCTGGGGGCGGCCGGCACTGTGGTCATCGCCTCAGCCACCGGCCTGCCGATCTCCACCACCCACACCCTGGTGGGAGCCGTGCTGGGGGTGGGCTTCGCCCGGGGCATCGGGGCACTAAATACCCGCATCATCGGCTCGATCTTCATGTCCTGGCTGATCACCCTGCCCGCAGGCGCCGGGCTGGCAATAATTTTCTTCTATATTTTCAAGGCGATTTTCGGCTTCGAATAACAGGCGCCGCAGCTGCGGTGCGCCCGGCCTTTGCCGTCGGGAAGATGTACCACTTGCCGACCGCATTTCGCAGCGCAGCGCATGTAACCAAAGTGACAGCGGAGTACACTAGGGCTCTTTACCTGAACCCGGGGGCCCGATGCCCAACTCCGAAAAATTGATCATTCAACAACTCAGGCAGCTGGTGGCTACGCCCTCGGTCAGCTCCACGGACCCCCACTGGGACCAGGGCAATCGCGCAGTCATTGACCTGCTGGCAAGCTGGCTTGCGGACCTGGGTTTTCGCACGGAGATCCAGCCGGTCTCCGCCGACGGCAGCAAGGCCAACCTCATCGCCACCCTGGGCAGCGGCCCCGGCGGACTGGTGCTGGCCGGTCACACCGACACTGTGCCTTTCGATGAGGGCCGCTGGCAGAGCGATCCCCTGGGCCTGAGTGAGCGGGACCAGCGACTCTACGGCCTGGGTAGCACCGACATGAAGGGCTTCTTCCCGCTGGCCATCGCCGCCGCCAGCGCATTCCGGGACACCCCGCTAAAACAACCGCTGATAGTGCTGGCTACCGCCGATGAAGAGAGCTCGATGAACGGCGCCCGCGCCCTGGTGGAAGCCGGCCGGCCCAAGGCCAGGGCAGCCATTATCGGGGAACCCACCTCACTGGTTCCGGTGCGGATGCACAAGGGCATCATGATGGAGGCAGTGCAGATCACCGGCCGGGCCGGGCACTCCTCCAACCCGGCGCTCGGCAACAGTGCGCTGGAGGGGATGCATACTGTGATGGGCGACCTGATGACCTACCGGGCAGGGCTGCGCGAGCGCTTCAGCAACGACTTCTTCGATGTGGCCTGGCCGACGCTCAACCTGGGTTGCGTTCACGGGGGCGACAGCCCCAACCGTATCTGCGGCCAGGCAGAGTTGCACTTCGACCTGAGGATGACCCCCGCCGGGGACAACGACGCGGTGCGGGAGGAAATAGCCCAACGCCTTTCGCGCATAGGCCAGGAGCACTCCCTGGACATTACGCTGCGATCACTGGTGCACGATATATCACCCTTTGAGCAGGCGGCGGACAGTGAGCTGGTGCGGCTCGCCGAGCGCCTTACCGGACACCGGGCGGAGGCGGTGGCCTTCGCAACCGAGGCGCCCTTCCTGCAGGCCCTGGGTATGGAAACCATCGTCATGGGCCCCGGCTCCATCGACCGGGCGCACCAGCCCGACGAATACCTGGAACTGGAGCAGATCCAGCCGTGTATCGCGCTGCTGCAACAGTGCATTCGCCACTACTGCCTGTAAGCGGTGGCCGGGACCTGTGCATTATTGCCATTAGGTAATCCGGCCGGCTTTCGGTACTCTTAATAACTTTCTATTTATCAATAGCTTGGATGATATCGTGACAACGCCGGGTCGGGCCAATATACGCTGGTTGAGAAACACCGCACCCTATATCAATGCGCACCGGGGCAAGACCTTTGTGTTGATGCTGGGGGGCGAGGTTGCCCAGCACGAGAACTTCGCGGTTATTTTCCACGACATCGCGCTGCTCAACAGCCTTGGCGTGCGCCTGGTGCTGGTCCACGGCTCGCGGCCGCAGATCGCCCAGCGACTCGAGCAGGCCGGACAGCAGACCGCTTTCCACGAGGGCATGCGCATAACCGACAGCGCCGCGCTGGAACACGTCAAGGACGCGGCCGGTTCCCTGCGGGCACAGATCGAGGCCCTGCTGTCGATGGGCCTGCCCAACTCCCCCATGCAGGGCTCACGGATCAGGGTATGCTCCGGCAATTTTGTCACCGCCAGGCCTATCGGGGTGGTCGACGGCGTCGATTTCCAGCACACAGGAAAAGTTCGCCGCATCGATGTGGTGGGCATTCGCCACCAGCTCGAGGAGGGCTCGATAGTGTTGATCTCTCCCCTGGGCTACTCCCCCACCGGGGAAATTTTCAGCCTTACGCTTGAGGATATCGCGGTGCATTGCGCATCGGCTGTGGGCGCCGACAAGCTGATCATGTTCGGCGATGCCGAGGGGATCAGCGACGCCGATGGCACACTTATCCGCCAGTGCAGGGTGGGCGAGATCGGCCAGTTGGACATCCCCGACCGGGACCAGGCCGCCATGCTTAATGCCGCCAGGAGTGCCTGCCTGGCAGGTGTCGCCCGCTGCCACGTCATCAGCTATAACGATGACTGCGCGCTGCTGGAAGAACTGTTTACCCACGATGGCAGCGGCACCCTTATTGCCAATGACAATTATGAGCAGGCCCGTGAGGCCAACATCGATGATGTCGGCGGCATTCTCGAACTGATCGAACCACTGGAGCAGCAGGGTGTCCTGCTGAAGCGCTCGCGGGAATTACTGGAGACTGAAATAAAGCAGTTCCGGCTGCTGGAACGGGACCACCGCATCATCGCCTGCGCCGCGCTCTACCCCTTTGCCGAAGAGCGCTGTGGCGAAATTGCCTGCATTGTCTCGCACCCGGACTACCGCGGCGGCAGGCGGGGCCAGCGACTGCTGTCCGAACTGGAACAGGAGGCACGGCGCCAGGGACTGGACCGGGTGTTTGTGCTGACTACCCAGACCGCGCACTGGTTTATCGAGCAGGGCTTCGTCGAGAGCTCCCGCGATGCGCTGCCGGGCCGCAAGCAATCGCTGTACAACCTGCAGCGCAATTCCAAGGTGTTCTTCAAAGCCCTGTAATCACACCGGGACAGGGCGTTACCAAAGGCTCGCCAACGCAACGGGTGCTATGAAACCGGAGACTTTCCAGGCATGAGCCGGCGCGATCGGCAAACACTGCGTCGCCCGGCGCTGGCAAGCCTTGTGGCGAGTGCGCTGCCCTGTCTCCTGGCCAGCGCGCCAGCTCTGGCTCAAGCCGACAAGCCGCAATCGCCCTACGACCGCCTCTGGAGCCACGCCGAACTCTATCGCAACAGCGGCGAGGGCTTCCTCCAATCCCTGGCCCTGAGCGGTCGACTGCAGGCCGAGGCCGCGTGGTTTGATAGCGACGAGGGCGACCTGACAGACCAGACCTGGCGCCGCTTTCGGTTTGGGTTCAAGGCGGCCTTCGCCGGTAATTTGGGGGCGCAGCTGGAGGGCGATTTTGACCTCAACGAGTCCTACGGCGACTGGTATGAAAGACTGACGGACGCCTATGTCAGCTGGAAGCCGGACCCCGACACCGAACTGAAAGCCCTGAAACAGTCCGCCGGCTTTACCCTGGACGGCGCCACCTCGTCGAAGAACCTGCTGACGCTGGAGCGCAGCAACCTCGCTGAAAATCTCTGGTTTACCGCGGAGTACTTCCCGGGCATGACCCTGGCGGGCAAAACGCCCAATGACGGATCCTACAAGGTCGGCATATTTTCCAACGACGGCAACAAAGAGATCAACGCTTTCGACGCAGGCTATTTCACCCTCCTGAAGCTCGAACACGACTGGGCAACTGAACTGCGCCTCGACAAAGCGGAAGTCACCGTCGACTACGTTTACCAGCAGCAAGACAGCAACAACAACACCCCCGACCTGTCCAATGTGCTGTCCATCTACAGCAAGTGGGAACAGGGGCGCTGGGGCCTGTGGACGGATCTCGCTGCCGGCACAGGTTACAGGGGGCAGAGCGATGTATGGGGCGCCAGCCTGATGCCTTTTTATAAACTCAGCGAACTGCTGCAACTGGTCGCGCGCTACACCTATGTTGGCAGCGACAGGGACAACGGCGTCCGACTCGGGCGTTATCACCGGGAAATCGTGCCGGCCCGGGGTGATGAATACAACGAACTCTATGCCGGGGTGAACGTGTTCTTTTATGGCCACAAGCTCAAGTGGCAAACGGGGCTGCAGTACGCAGACATGAGCGACAGTGCCCGCGACGGCGGGGCTAGCCATGGCTGGGGCCTGACTACCGGGCTGCGGATCTACTGGTAAGGCGCGCTCGCGCTTGCGAACCGAACGGGCCAGACCTCCATCGACTGACGATGGGGCACAATACGCAGGAAATTCGCGCGTTTAAAGCCGGCGCTTTTTTGCTATCCTTCCCTCCCCTTTCAGACCCCTGGATGACCGGCCCAAGCCGGTCCCGGGCACGGTGAATAACTATGCCAGACTACCGCTCAAAAACTTCCACCCACGGCCGCAACATGGCCGGGGCCCGCGCCCTGTGGCGCGCCACCGGCATGAAGGACGGGGACTTCGGCAAACCCATTGTCGCAGTGGTGAACTCCTTCACCCAATTCGTGCCCGGCCATGTCCACCTCAAGGACCTGGGCCAGCTGGTGGCGCGGGAGATCGAAGCGGCCGGCGGCGTGGCCAAGGAATTCAACACCATCGCGGTGGACGACGGTATCGCCATGGGCCACGACGGCATGCTTTACAGCCTCCCCTCCCGCGACATCATCTCAGACTCGGTGGAATACATGGTAAACGCCCACTGCGCCGATGCCATGGTCTGTATTTCCAACTGCGACAAGATCACCCCGGGAATGCTGAATGCCGCCATGCGCCTCAACATACCCGTGGTGTTTGTGTCGGGTGGCCCGATGGAGGCCGGCAAGACCAAACTGTCTGAACACAAGCTCGACCTGGTGGACGCCATGGTCATTGCCGTGGACGACTCCGCCACCGACGAACAGGTAGCGGAGTACGAGCGCTCAGCCTGCCCCACCTGCGGCTCCTGCTCCGGGATGTTCACCGCCAATTCAATGAACTGCCTGACCGAAGCCCTCGGCTTGAGCCTGCCCGGCAACGGCTCGACCCTGGCTACCCACGCCGACCGGGAACAGTTGTTCCTGCGGGCCGGGCGCCTGGTGGTCGAGCTGTGCGAACGCTACTACCAGCAGAATGACGAATCGGTCCTGCCGCGCAACATCGGCAGTTTCGACGCTTTTGAG
This sequence comes from uncultured Gammaproteobacteria bacterium, assembly GCA_963792815.1. Taxonomy (GTDB): domain Bacteria; phylum Pseudomonadota; class Gammaproteobacteria; order Pseudomonadales; family Halieaceae; genus JARRPM01. Next base: position 284,466 of record CAWBXR010000016.1, on the reverse strand, counting down.
AATGCCATGTGCCTCGACATCGCCATGGGCGGCTCGACCAACACTATCCTGCACCTGCTGGCCGCGGCCCGGGAAGCCGAGCTGGATTTCACCCTTGCCGACATCGACCGGCTATCGCGCAAAGTGCCGCAGCTGTGCAAGGTGGCGCCCAATACGCCGCTGTACCACATGGAGGATGTGCACAGGGCAGGCGGTATCATGGGTATTCTCGGGGAGCTGGACCGGGCCGGCCTACTGCACACCCACTGCCCGACAGTGCACAGCAAGAGCATGAAAGAGGCGCTGGAGAAGTGGGACATCGTGCAGACCGACGACAGCGCAGTGCACAGGTTCTACAGCGCAGGCCCCGGGGGCATACCGACCCAGACCGCTTTCAGCCAGGACACCCGCTGGCCCAGCCTCGACTCTGATCGCCAGTCTGGCTGCATCCGATCGATAGCGAACGCTTACTCACAAGAGGGTGGGCTCGCCGTGTTGTTTGGCAACATTGCGCAGGACGGCTGTGTGGTCAAGACCTCCGGGGTGGACGAAAGCATCCTGGTGTTTTCCGGCCCGGCGCATGTCTGCGAGAGCCAGGAGGGCGCCGTGGAGGATATTCTTGCTGGCAGGGTCCGGCCCGGCGACGTCGTCGTAATCCGCTACGAGGGACCCCGCGGCGGGCCCGGCATGCAGGAGATGCTGTACCCCACCAGCTACCTGAAATCGAAGGGCTTGGGCAAGGCCTGCGCCCTGCTGACGGATGGCCGGTTTTCCGGCGGCACCTCGGGCCTGTCCATCGGCCACGCCTCCCCCGAAGCGGCAGCGGGTGGCGCCATTGCGCTGATCCGCCAGGGCGACACCATCGACATCGACATACCCCGGCGCAGTATCAATGTCGCACTGACGGCTGCCGAGCTGGACGCCCGGCGGCAGGCCATGGAAGCCCTGGGTGAAAAGGCCTGGCGGCCCGAGGCAGAGCGTCCTCGCAAGGTCACTCCCGCGCTGAAAGTCTATGCCAAGATGGTCACCAGCGCGGACAAGGGCGCGGTGCGGGATCTCACACTGCTGGATTAATCCACAGCTGGCCCGGGCAGTTCACTCAGGCGGAATCGGGGGATATCGGGAGCCCCTGGGCGATGAGGGTTTGCAGATCTTCCCGCAGTCCTGCCAACTCCTCACGCAGGTAGCGATCCTGTCGCTCGCTGCGACTGTTCAACACCCCCGCGACGGCAGAGAACACCACGTCGAGGTTGTGCTGGTATACCTGCTGGTAGCGGGGTGACACTGTTTCCGCCCTCCGCTCCACAGCTTCACGCACCCGCTGCTGCCAGCCCGGCTCGCGCTGCAACATCACCGCCAGGCGCTCAATGCTGGCGGCGCGTTCCTGCAACCATACCTCGTCGGAGCGCTCGAAGTCGGCAGTGGCCTGACGCAGGAGCTCCTTCTGCTGGCTGGTGAGGCGCCCCAGGTAGTCCTCCATGGTGTCGGCGAAGTTCTCGTAGACTTCCTCGCGGTAGTCGGGCCCGGAGCGGGTGAGGTATTCCTCTTCATACTCCGCCTGGCGTTCCCACATGTAGGCCAGGAACTCCTGCACCTGGGCTTCCGACAGGGAAGCCCCCAGCTCCAGCAGGCCGTCCAGCGACTCCTGCTCCAGCCGCAGCCAGGCCACCTGCATCTCGTCGTAGATCCCGGTCAGCGCCGCCGGCGTCACCTCGCGGTCCAGGCTGGAATCGACCTGGTTGAGCAGCTCAACATAGCGCGGCAGTTCCTGCTGGCGATGCCAGTTCAGGAACGGGCGCAATATCTCCTCAAGTTGCCGCTCCTGGCTGCCGTCCAATTCGACGTAGTCATCGACGTACCAGGGCAGGATCGTATCGAGGCGGTTGTAAACGAAAGTTGTGCCACTGCAGGCAGTGAGGCACAGCACACAGGCCACCACTGCCGCTCTCAACCACGTTGTCCCTGTCCATCCTGCCATGTTCCGCCTCCCGGCTATCGCCAGTCCGGCACGGTTCTGGGGACAGGCATTCTATCCCCGACAACCTGTCCGGCTGTCTCCACCCGATTGCGGCCATTGCGCTTGGCCAGGTAGAGGCCGTTGTCGGCAAGCTTGAACCACTGGTCGAGGGTATCCCCTGCGCTCACCTCGCAGGCCCCTATGCTGACAGTCATGCTGCCCTCGGGAAGAATTCTGGCGCGCTCTACCAGGTCGCGCAACTCTTCCGCAACCGACAGCGCGCCTTCGATAGCGGTTCCCTGTAACAGCACGACAAACTCCTCCCCGCCAAAACGGCACAGAATATCTACGGCCCGGATGCGTCCAGAGATCACCTCGACCAGTTTCTTGATGGCTGTGTCGCCCACGCCGTGGCCGTACTTGTCGTTAATGCGTTTGAAAAAGTCCACGTCGATAAGCAGCAGGGAGGCAGGTACTTCATCGCGCTGCAGGGCGTCGATGGCGTGGCGCGCCTGTTCCTCGAGATAGCGCCGGTTGTAGGCGCCCGTGAGGGGATCGGTCACAGCCATGTCCCTGAGGCGGCGGGACTGCTCGGTAACGGCAAAAACCAGCCAGGCACTTACCAGCCAGGTGATCGCCATGCTGAAGCTCAGCACGACAGCAGTACTCGGATCGAACCGCAGAAACAGCAGGGGCATGGCCAGGGCGCCGGAGAGCAGGCCAATTACAAGGGACTGGCGCAGGCGCAGCAACACGGGCAGACCCGCCAGCAATGGATATAACCAGAGGATGCTGTAATTCTGGCCCATGGCGACTGCCAGCAGTATCAAGCCGATGCCCAGCGCAAGCAGTGGCCCTGGTGAGAGAAACGCCTGGCGGTCACCGCTGAGCAGCCAGATATTGATCAACAATATGACCAGCAACACGAAAGTCACGGCCGAGAGCAGTACCTGGCCAAGGTAAAGGTCGTGAATAAACATGGGGGCCAGCACGAGTACCAGCAAAGACAATATATAACGGTAGGCGTCCCGGCCGCGCTTTCTCGCGACCCGCCCGTCTCCAGTCAGGTCGTCGTCATTGCGCTGGTATTCAAACTGCTCGGAGAACGCGTCCCTGAAGTGACGCTTTAGCTTGTCCCAGGCTGGTATTCTTATTGTGGCCCCGCGCCCTTTCATATCCACGACCGTCATCGGCGACATCGTGCCGATTTGTAACACACAACCGGGGTAAATTGCACTTTCGCTCGTGAGTTCAGGGCAGAGGCCGGACCGGCTCCTACCCTCCGCGAATCGCCGGCAAGTCAGCCGGGGGCCAGCGCCTGGAAGTCCCTCAGGGCGCCTTGTCTCAGGCCGCCGCTTCCTGGTCGTTGGCGGCTTCCCGGTTAATGGCGCCGAGGATGCCGTCCAGGGAGGCCTGGATGATGTCGTGGCTGCGGCCGACTCCACAGTAGCGGTTGCCGTTAACGTTCAGCTGTATATAACAGACTGCCTCCGCGTCGGCGCTGTGACTCAGGGCGTGCTCGCTGTATTCCACCAGGACAATCTGCTTGCCGGTAAAACGCTCCATGGCATCGACAAATGACGCAACCACGCCATTACCCGACCCGCTCAGGCTGTGCACGGCCGCACCCTGCTGCAATTCCGCCTGCAGCTTGTCGACACCCGCCTCGCGATTCACCTGGTACTTACCCAGCGCCCAGTGGCCCTCCGCAGCGCAATAGGTCTGCTGGAATAACTGGTACAGTTCCTCGGAGCCCACCTCGGTTTCGTGCGCCTCGGCGTAGGCCTGGACAGCCTGGCTGAAATCGATCTGCAGCCAGCGCGGCAGTTGCAGGCCGAAATCACGCTCCAGCACGTAGGCTATACCGCCCTTGCCGGACTGGCTGTTAATGCGAATGACCTCCTGGTAAGACCTGCCGATGTCGGCGGGGTCGATGGGCAGGTAAGCCACCTCCCAGGGTTTGCTGTCCTCACGCCGGGCCAGGCATTTCTTGATCGCGTCCTGGTGACTGCCTGAAAACGCGGTGAACACCAACTCACCCGCATAGGGATGGCGTGGATGCACCGGCAGCTGCGTACACTCCTTGACGGTCTCGATGATTTCGTCCATCTGGCCCAGGTTGAGGCGCGGGTCGATGCCCTGGCTGTACAGGTTCATCGCCATGGTGATGATGTCCATATTGCCGGTACGCTCCCCATTACCCATGAGCGTTCCCTCGACCCGGTCGGCCCCGGCCAGCACCCCGAGCTCCGCCGCGGCTACCGCACAGCCCCGGTCATTGTGGGTGTGCAGTGATATCAGCAGGCTGTCCCGCCGCGCCACCCGGTCGCAAAACCACTCGATCTGGTCGGCGTAGACGTTGGGCGTGCTCATCTCCACAGTGGCGGGCAGGTTAATGATTACGGGGCGCTCCGGCGTCGGCTGCCAGACGGCGGTAACGGCGTCGCAGACCTCCACCGCAAAATCGAGCTCGGTACCGGTGAAGCTCTCGGGGGAGTACTCAAAGACCCATTCCGTCTCGGGCTGCTGCGCCGCGCACTCACGCACCAACTCGGCGCCCTTGACCGCGATATCGACAATGCCCTGGCGATCCAGGCCGAACACCTGCTCCCGCTGGACGGTGGATGTGGAGTTGTATACGTGCACGATGGCCCGTCGGGCGCCCTTGAGTGCCTGGAATGTCTTCTTGATCAGGTCCGCCCTGGCCTGGGTGAGCACCTGGATGGTGACGTCGTCCGGAATGCGGTCATTGTCGATAAGATCACGCACGAACTCGTAGTCGTGGCCCGAAGCGGAGGGAAAACCCACCTCGATCTCCTTGAAGCCAAGCTTTACCAACTGGTCCCACAGGCGCGACTTCTGGCGCGTGGTCATGGGCTCAATAAGGGCCTGGTTGCCGTCCCTCAAATCCACGCTGCACCAGTGGGGCGCCTTGTCGATAACGCGGTCGGGCCAGCGCCGCCCGGCCATGGCGATAGGCTGGAAGGGCTGGTACTTGTTGTGGTCGAAGCTGCTCATGACGTCTTACCTGGGTTCTTTTGTCATTAAAGGGGCTGTTCACCTGTCCGTTAGCACGGGGCCGGGCCTTGGTAAGGCCGGGGCGGGGCGCGCAACGCAACGGTAATTCCGTGTACACCCACAACGCCAGGTGAATTGTCAGCCTGGGTATTAGTATAGGCGCCCCGAACTAGGGATAGATTGCAAATATTCCAGACAAACTCTCTTTTTGTGCATTTTATCTCTAATATAACGGTATATATTAGTGATATTCACTTACCGAACCGCTTATGATGACTACACTCTTCTACCAGAGGGAATCCACATGAAGCTCGACCGGATCGACCGCCGGATTCTGGCGGCCATGCAGCGCAATGGCCGGATCAGCAACCTGGAACTCGCGGAACTGGTCGGCCTGTCCCCCACGCCCTGCTCCCGCCGGGTCAAGCGCCTGGAGGAGTCCGGCCTTATCCGCAGCCATGTGACGCTGCTGAACCAGTCCATGCTGGGACTCAAGCTGACCGCCTACATCGGCATCAGCATGGACCGCCACACCCCGGATCGATTCGAGGCGTTCGAGGCGGAGGTCGCCCGCTACCCCGAAGTCATGGACTGCTCGGTAGTGACCGGGCAAACATCCGACTACCTGCTCAGGGCCGTGGTGCCGGACATGGAGTACTACGAGAAATTCCTGCTTGGCAGGCTCACCCGGATCCCGGGGGTCACCGGGGTCCACTCCAGTTTCGAGTTGCGCAGGGTAGTGCAGCGCACGGAGCTGCCGCTGGATCACATCTCAGACCTGACAAATTTGTAAGCACCAACTAACTCTTGAGGCCAACGAAACCGGGCACAAGCTGGCGTGGCTGCCATTTTCTCTGGGGACAGGGCGGGGGGTGTTCGGGCATCCGCTCGGTGAAGAACGAATCCGTCAGTCAAGCTGGCCGGATCGGGTCTTGTTGCCGGGGCGGGTCCTGCGCACTATGAAGCGAAACAGACAGGTCCTCGCAGGTAAGGAGCGGATATGAAGGATATGGCGGGCAAGGTAGCGATAGTCACCGGTGGAGCCAGCGGCATGGGCCAGATTATCGCCCGCCGGCTGGCGGCCAGGGGGGCCAGGGTCGCAATCTTTGATGTCAACGATCAGGGGCTGCAGTCAACGGCCGCTGAGTCGGACAATATCAGCGCCTTCCGCTGCGACATCTCCAGCCTGGAAGAGGTGGAGGCCCAGGTGGCCGGGGTAATTGCGAAGCTCGGCCCCATCGACCTGCTGGTGCATGCCGCCGCCCTGATGCCCAGCCACCTGCTGGTCGACCACACTCACGAGGGCATGGAGCGACTTTTTCGTATCAACTATTTCGGCACCACCTACATGGTGCGGGCGGTTCTACCCGGCATGATGGAGCGCAAGACCGGGCGTATCATCGCCTTCGGCTCGATCGCGGGTATCGCGCTGGTGCCAAAGATGGGCGCCTACTGTGCCACCAAGGCGGCGGTCAACGCGTATATGGAAGTCCTGCAACACGAGATTCGCGACTCGGGTGTGCGCGCCCACCTGGTCTGCCCCCCCGCAGTCAATACCGCCCTGATCGACCAGACCCTGGCAACGGACAGCCCGGCCAGCATTATCGAGGCACGCAAGAGCGGCCGCCTGGCGGACCCGGAAAAAATCGTCAACGCCATCGAAAAAGGCGTGGAAAAGGACCGGGACATCATCTATCCCGGGGAGGCCCGGTTACTCTACCTGTGGCGCGCCCTGTTCCCGGGTCTGTGGTGGAAAACCGTTATGCACTTCGAGAAAAAGTAGGCGCTTTGCATTGAGCCCGGCCATGGGCTAGCATCGCCGCCCCATGGCCCGACGACAGCTACATCCCGACTCACCCTGGCTGCTGGTACTGCTGGCGGCCCTGGTCGCCCTCGGCCCCCTGAGTGTCGATATGTATCTGCCCGCCATGCCCAGCATGATGCGGGCCTTCGACACCGACATCAGCCAGATGCACCTCACCCTGAGCAGCTACCTGACGGGTTTCGCCCTGTTCCACCTGGCCTGCGGGCCGCTGGCGGATCGCTTCGGCCGCAAACCGGTGTTGCTGGGAGGCACCATCCTGTTCGTCGCGGCCTGTGTAGGTTGCAGCCGCTCTGACACCATCGGCGAATTGTTGCTGTTCAGGTTTGCCCAGGGTATCGGGGCCTGCGTGGGGCCCACCCTGGCCAGGGCCGTGGCCCGGGATGTGTTCGGGCCCACCGGTGCCGCCCGCGCGCTCTCGCTGATTGCCATGATGATGGCACTGGCCCCGGCCATTGCGCCGACCCTGGGCGGGGTGCTGCTACTGGTATTACCCTGGCCCAGCGTTTTTGTCTTCCTGGCCGTTTACGGGGCCGCGATGATGGTACTGGTGCAGGTGTACCTGCCCGAATCACTACCGGAAACCCAGAGCCTGCACCCGCGTGCTATCGCACGCAACTTCGGCGAACTGCTGATAGACCCGTTCTTCCTTACCGTAACCATCACCAGTGGCCTGATCTACTCCGGTCTGATGGTCTACCTGGCCAGCTCCAGCTTTATCTTCATCGATATGCTGGGAGTGCCACCGGAGTATTTCGGTCTTGTCTTCCTCGGCTCGGTGGTCGGCTACATGGCCGGCAGCGCGATCAGCGCACGCCTGTCCAGGCAATATGATTCGGAGCGAATCATGCGCATGGGCGTGCTCCAGGCTGTGGCCGCGAGCGGCCTGCTGCTGGTCAGCTGCTACGCCTGGCCCGCCAGCGTGCTCGCGCTGCTGTTGCCGATGATGCTGTACTCCACCGCGATGGGGCTGGTGCTGCCCCACGCCATGGCGATAGCACTGCGGCCCTTCGCCCATATAGCCGGCACTGCCTCAGCCCTGCTGGGTTTTATCCAGATGTCCCTGGCCGCGGGCGCCAGCGCTCTCACCGGCATATTCCTCACCACCACGCCAAAACCGATGGTGTGGATGCTGCTGGTCATCGCGCTGCTCAGCCTGCTGCTGGGCCTGCGGGCACACAGCCTGTACACCCGCACAAAGCCCTGACCCCCAGCGGGGGCCTGTGGCATACTCGTGCGGACTTTTTCCGGAGAACACGCCGTGCACACCGCCCCTGATGTTACCCACCTGATCGGCAATACACCGCTGCTCCACCTCAAGCGGGTGTCGCAGCAGACCGGCTGCACCATTCTCGGAAAAGCGGAATTTCTCAACCCGGGCGGCTCGGTGAAGGACCGGACCGCCCTGGGTATTATTCGCGCCGCTGAAGCTTCCGGTGCGCTGCGCCCCGGGGGGCGCATCGTGGAGGGCACCGCAGGCAATACCGGTATCGGGCTCACCCTGCTGGCCAACGCGCTGGGTTACACCAGCTCCGTGGTCATGCCGATCACCCAGAGCAAGGAAAAAATCGATTCCCTGGAGCTGCTGGGTGCAGACCTGCACCTGGTGGGGGCCACCTCCTACAGCGACCCCAACCACTATATTCACACGGCCCGGCGACTGGCGGAGAAGCTGGCAGATAAGGAGGAAAACGGCGCGATCTGGGCACGCCAGTTCGACAACCTGGCCAATATGGAAATTCACCAGCGCACTACCGGCGTGGAAATCTGGGACCAGACCGATGGCGAAGTGGACGGGTTTATCTGTGCCGTGGGCACCGGCGGCACCCTGGCGGGCGTGTCGACCGCGCTCAAGGAGCGCAACCCGAACGTCACCATAGGCATCGCCGACCCGGCGGGCGCGTCTTTATACGAGTATTTTCGCAGCGGCGAGTTGCAGGCCAGCCCGGGCAACTCGATTATCGAGGGCATCGGTATCAACCATGTCACCGACAATGTCGCCCAGGCCCGGGTGGACGTGTCTTTCAGCATCACCGACGAGGAGGCCCTGCCCTACATCTTCGACCTGCTGCGCTACGAGGGCCTGTGCATGGGCGGCTCAGCAGCCGTCAATATCGCCGGCGCCGTGCGCCTGGCGGAGCACCTGGGGCCGGGCCACACCATCGTCACCATCCTGTGCGACTACGGCAACCGCTACCAGAGCAAGCTGTTCAACCCCGTGTTCCTGGAGAACAAGGGGCTGCCGGTGCCGGAGTGGCTGGTGATCTAGCCGCCCTTAGCCGCCCGCTCTTTCTCAATCAGGAAGTCGGAAACCTTCAGCATATCCGCCTGGCTGCCCGCCTTGCGGGTGCTGACGTGGTATTTGCCATCGACCATGATGGCCGGGGTGCCGGTGATCTTGGCGGCCTTGGCGCGTGCGGACGCCTGGTTTACCTGGCTGGTCACGCCAAAGGAATTAAAGGCCTTGGTAAAATCTTCAGCGGCCACGCCATTGGCGACGAACAGTGCCTGGATCTCTTCTTCCGTGGCCAGCTTCTTATGGTCCACGTTCATGGCCTGGAACAGCACGGGATGCATGGTGTCCAGCACGCCCAGCACCTGGGCGGCGTAGAAGGCCCTGGCATGCAACTCCATGCCCTTGTTCCAGATTGCGGGAGAGCCCTGGAAGTCCACGTCATCCGCCAGGGTCTTCTTCCAGGCTGCGAGCAGTGGCTCAAAGTTGTAACAGTGACCGCAGCCGTACCAGAAGAACTCGACTACCTCGATCTTCTTCGGGTCGGCCGTCCTCACCGCCGGGGTGATCAGGTCGTAATTCTCGCCCTCGACGTAAGCCTGGGCAGTGGCCAGCAGCGGGGCGAATGCCAGCAGTGACAGTGACAACATCAGGTTCTTCAACATGATTTTCTCCATGATTTTGATGCAGGTGAGACAACGAATTTTGCATGGCGTTCTGCATCAGACAAAAAAGGTGGCATTTAAGCCACCTTTTCGCAACGCAAAGCGCTGGTTTGGGCTTAGTGCAGGCCGGCCGCGTAGCTGGCCACGGCCTGGATTTCCATGTCGCTAAGGCCGAAGGCGGTGATCCGCATGATGCGGGTATCGCCGTCGTTTATCCGACCCGTCTCGTCCTCGTAGCCCTTGCGGTAAGCTGTCAGCTGCGCCGCAATATAGTCGGCGTGTTGACCGGCCAGGCTCGGGAACCCTGCAGGAGCATTGCCCTTGCCGGTCGGCGAGTGACAGGCGGCGCAGGCGGCGACGTTGCGCTCGGGTATTCCGCCCCGATAGACCGCTTCACCCAGGGCCAGCAGCGCCGGGTCAGTCTGGCTCCCGGTGCCTGCCTGGCTGGCGAAATAGGCTGCGATATCCGCCAGGTCCTGGTTGGATTTCCCATCCAGCTGGCCGGCCATCGTCGGTATGGGGCGAGCCCCGTCGCGGACGTCCTTCAATTGCTTGTACAGGTATTTTTCACCCTGACCTGCAAGCTTCGGAAAGGTGGGCACCGCGCTGTTGCCGTCGGCGCCATGGCATGCGGCACAGACCGCGGTCTGGGCCTTGCCCGCAGCGGCATCGCCCGCCGGGTTGGCCTCGGCGGTAAAACCGGTTTGTGCCCAGGCCATTGCCAGGCCGAGCAGAATTGCGAGTTTTTTCATGTCAGTTCCAGATGATTCTGTGGCTGCAAAGTCAGTTACTGTGCAGGGGTGCTCATATAGGTGATGAGGGCGGCATAGTCCGCGTCGGTGCAATCAAAGCACATGCCCTTGGGTGGCATGGCATTGAGGCCTGTGTTGACGGACTTCACCAGCACGTCCATACCCTTGACCATGCGGGGTGCCCAGGCTTCGGCATCGCCAGTCTTGGGTGCACCAGCGGCGCCGGTGGCGTGACACACCTTGCAGCTTTTGTCGTACTTCGCCATGTCGGGCTGGGCAAAGGCGCTGGCAGCAGAGAGAGTCAATACAATAGCGAGCAGCTTTTTCATACAAAACCTCAAATTCGACTTCAGGAGGAGGATCCCGTGCGCATTTTGCAACGGGAGGATTTTGGCTGTGGCATTATATACGAGATGCTATCCCCACAAAAGGCAATACCCGCCAATGTCTGAGACCTGTCCCGATCACCCCCCGGCAGCCCCCAACTACCGCAAAGTCGCCTATCTGACGAGTGCTGCGAAGCTGTCCCAGTGCCCGCCGGACGAGGGCTGGGAAGTGGCCTTTGCCGGCCGTTCAAATGCCGGTAAATCCAGTGCTATCAACAGCTTAACGGGGAATAGCAAGCTCGCAAAGACTTCCAGGACCCCCGGCAGGACCCAGCTAATCAACTTCTTTGAGCTGAGCGGGCAGCAGCGCCTGGTCGACTTGCCGGGCTATGGTTTCGCCAAGGTTCCCCTGGCGGTCAAGCGCGAGTGGACAAAACAACTGGAAAATTACCTGCAACAGCGCCAGTGCCTGCGCGGACTGATACTGGTAATGGATGTGCGCCATCCGCTGGAGCCTTTTGACCAGCAAATGCTGGACTGGGCCCTGGCTGCGACCATGCCGGTGCATATCCTGCTGACCAAGGCGGACAAACTGAAGAAGGGGCCGGCGACCAGCACCCTGCTGAAAGTGCGCGCCCGGCTCGAGCCACACCAGGACCTGGTCAGCGTGCAGCTGTTCTCCGCCCTGAAGCACAGCGGACACGACGAGTTGCTGGCGGTTCTCAACGCCTGGCTTACCGCCACCAGCATGCCGGCCGGGGAGCAGGAGACGATGGACTGAACAAAAAAACCCGGCTACCTGATAGGGGTCAGCAGCCGGGCAGGGTCGAAGTCTCTGGGGATGAGAGACTCCCCCGGACTGGCCCATGGAGAGAAACCAGCCCGGGAGTTGTAGCGCTCGCTACACAAGATCTGACTCAGGCATCGGTGAAAAGTTCACCCCGCTGCGACAACTTTTTATCGTGACACCCGCGCTGAACCGGGACAATCCGAGCTGGCGCAACCAGGGGCCGCGGCTCAGTGGGCCTCGTCCCAGTTGCTGCCAGCACCGGCTTCCACCAGCAGGGGTACGGCGAGTTCGGCAGCGCCGGACATCAGCTCGCAAATCCTGGTACTCACCGCCTCCACCTCAGCGCTGGCTACCTCGAAAACAAGTTCATCGTGTACCTGCATGATCATCCTGGCATCAGGGCGCTCGACCCGGAGCCAGTTGTCCACAGCCAGCATGGCCCGTTTGATGATGTCTGCCGCGGTGCCCTGCATGGGGGCGTTGATAGCAGTGCGCTCGGCGGCCTGCGCCCGCATTTTATTGCGCGCATTGATCTCGGGCAGGTACAGCCTGCGGCCGAACAGGGTTTCGACATACCCCTGCTCCCGGGCCAGTGCGCGGGTCCGGTCCATATACTGTTGCACCCCCGGATAGCGCTCAAAATAGCGGTCGATGTACTGTTGCGCCTCATTGCGCCCCAGGTGCAACTGGCGGGCGAGCCCGAAAGCCGACATGCCGTAAATCAGCCCAAAATTGATCGCCTTGGCCTTGCGCCGCTGGTCGCCGGACACCTCGTCGAGATCGACCTCAAACACTTCCGCGGCGGTCGCGCGGTGCACATCCAGGCCCTCCTTGAACGCTTTTAACAGCCCAGCATCCGCAGACAGGTGCGCCATGATCCGCAGCTCGATCTGGGAATAGTCCGCCGCGACCAGGCGGTAACCCTCAGGTGCCACGAAGGCCTGGCGGATGCGCCTGCCCTCCTCCGTGCGGATCGGGATATTCTGCAGATTGGGGTCTGAGGACGACAGTCGGCCAGTCGCGGCAACCGCCTGGTGGTAGGAGGTGTGTACCCGCCCGGTCCGGCTGTTGATCATCTCCGGCAGCTTGTCCGTGTAGGTAGACTTCAACTTGCTGAGGCTGCGGTGTTCAAGCAGCAGTTTCGGCAGGGGGTAGTCCAGGGCGAGCTCGGCCAGCACTTCTTCAGCGGTGGACGGGGCGCCCTTGGGCGTTTTCTTGATAACCGGCAGTTCCAGCTTCTGGAACAGGATCTCCCCCAGTTGCTTGGGTGAACCCAGATTGAACTCCTGCCCCGCCAGCTCGTGTGCCCTGCCCTCCAGCGCCAGCAAGCGCTTGCCCAGCTCTTCGCTCTGGGCCACCAGCAACTCGCGGGAAATCAAAGCCCCCTGCCGCTCTATGCGTGACAATATGGGAACCAGCGGCATTTCTATTTCGGCAAAAACCGTGCGGGGCCCGGCCAGCTCCGCCAGCCGGGGCCACAGCACCTTGTGCAGCCGCAAGGTTATATCCGCGTCCTCCGCGGCATAGGGTCCGGCCTCCTCCAGCTTTATCTGGTTGAAAGTCAGCTGCCTGGCGCCCTTGCCGGCGATATCCTCAAAGTGGATGGTTTTATGACCCAGGTACTTCAGGGCAAGGCTGTCCATATCGTGCCGGGTGGCGGTGGAATCCAGCACATAGGATTCCAGCATGGTATCGAACCTGATCCCCCTCAGCGTTATGCCGTGGTTGGCCAGCACGCTCGCATCGTACTTCAGGTTCTGTCCCAGCTTGGCCTGCTGCTCGTCCTCGAGCAGAGGCTTGAGCCGGGCCAACACCTCCTCCCGGTCGAGCTGGGGCGGCGCGCCCAGGTAGTCGTGGGCAAGGGGCACATAGGCCGCCCGCCCTGGTTCGATCGCAAATGAAACCCCGACGACCCGCGCCTCCATGTAATCCAGGCCCGTGGTCTCGGTGTCGAAGGCAAACACCTCGGCGCCCCGCAACTGCTCCAGCCAGGCATCCAGTGATTCCGCGGTGGTGACGATCTCGTAGTCGACCTCCATGGCGGGCGCCAGTTCTGGCGCCTCGGGGTCGTCCAGCAGTTCCTCCAGCCAGGACCTGAACTCCATGCGGGTATACCAGTCGGTCAGCTGGCCCCGGTCGGGCTCGGCGTTGTGCAGCTGCTGCGGCGCCAGGTCCAGGGGGACATCGGTTTTGATAGTGGCCAGGGCATAGGACATATAGGCCTTGTCTTTTTCCGCGGCGAGCTTGTCCGCCATGGTTTTGGCGCCGCGAAAGGACAACCCGGCCACCTTGTCCAGGCCCGCATAGATATCATCCAGGCTACCAAGGCCCTGCAACAGTCCCAGCGCTGTTTTTTCACCGACCCCGGGAACCCCCGGGATGTTGTCGGACTTGTCCCCCATCAGTGCCAGCAGATCGATCACCAGCGCCGGGGGAACACCGAATTTCTGCTCCACCCCCGCCACATCGAGCACCGTGCCGGTCATGGTATTAACCAGCGTGATATGCGCGTCCACCAGTTGGGCCATGTCCTTGTCACCGGTTGATATCACCACGGGCCTGCCCTGGGCCGCGGCCTGGCGCGCGAGCGTACCGATAACGTCGTCGGCCTCGACTCCTTCCACGCACAGCAGGGGCAGGCCCATTGCCCGGACGATGCCGTGAATGGGCTCGATCTGTTCCCGCAGCTCGTCGGGCATGGGCGGCCGCTGGGATTTGTACTCCGGAAACATCTCATCCCGGAACGTTTTGCCCTTGGCATCAAATACCACCGCCACGGGGCTGCCGGGATAGTCCTTGTGCAGGCGGCGGATCATGCTGATCACGCCCTTGACGGCCCCGGTCGCCTGGCCCTGGGAATTGGTCAGCGGCGGCAGCGCGTGAAAGGCGCGGTAGAGGTAGGAAGAGCCATCAACCAGTATTATCGGGGCCGGGTCTGTGGTCATAGGGAACCTCTGGCAGCTAGTTTTGTTGCCTGTCCCACATGGCCCGGGCGGAACGGTAAGTGAGTTTCATTTTGGCCATATCCAGGGGCGCCTTGAAAAAACCGTGGTAATCACCCCGCGGATTAATGAGAGCCACATTGGAACTGTGGTCAACCTGGTAGTTTTCACCCTCTCCCGGTACCTTGCGGAACGGCGTGTTCAGCGCGGTGGCAAAGCGATGGATGTCGAGAAACTCACCAGTGACGCCGGTAAAGTCGGGGTTGAAGTAGGGCACGTAGGTGGCCAGTTGCTCCACCGTGTCACGGGCAGGGTCCACCGTGACCATGACCACCTCGGTGTCCTGGGCCTCGGTACCCTCGAGCTGGCCCATCAGTTCGTTGAGAAACCCCATTGTCGTGGGGCAGATGTCCGGGCAATAGGTAAAACCAAAGAACACCAGGGTCCACCTGCCGAGCAAACGCTCGTTGTCGAACACCTGGCCGCGATGATCCACCAGGGATACATCACCGAAATTTCTCGGTGTTTGGTGAAGATAGAGGCCATTTGCCTGCATTTCGGAAACAGTCAGTATTCTCGGCTGCTGGATCCGGTGAACGAAGCCCGCAACGATAATGGTAATAAACACCGCCAGTGCCAGCACTGTGAGCTTGATCCCACGGGACTGTTTAGCCTGGTAAGCCTGCTGCTGGTCCGTCACAGGCTACTTACCGGAAAAAGATAATGGTCTATCAACATCACTACAAAAAGCGCCATAAGGTAAATAATCGAGTACCTGAAAGTTTCCATCGGGGCATTGGGGTTTTTGTCGCGCAAAAGCTCGATGGCCCAGTAGAGGAAACCCCCGCCCAGCACCACCGCACCCAGCAGGTAAAGAGGGCCGCTCATACGGGTGACAAAGGGCAGCAAAGTGATCAGGAACATGATTACCGTGTACAGCAGGATATGCAACTTGGTAAAAGCCACCCCGTGCGTCACCGGCAACATGGGAATATCAACAGCGGCGTACTCCTCCCGGCGATGGATTGCCAGTGCCCAGAAGTGCGGTGGTGTCCAGGCGAAAATAATCAGCGCCAGCAACAGGCCGTGCCCGCCGACTTCACCGGTCACGGCGGTCCAGCCAAGCAGGGGAGGGGCGGCGCCGGCGAGGCCGCCAATCACGATATTTTGCGGGGTAGCGCGCTTGAGAAACATGGTGTAAACCACCGCATAGCCCAGCAGGGAGGCGAAAGTGAGCCAGGCGGTAAGGGCGTTAATCCAGATCAGCAGGATAGCCATCCCCAGGGTTCCGATTATCGCGGCGAACACCGCCGCCTGCACGGGTTTGACCCGGCCCTGCGCGACGGGTCGCTTGTGGGTGCGGGACATGCGCCGGTCGATGCGCTGGTCCACCAGGTGATTGACCGTGGCCGCCGCGCCCGCACACAGGGCGATGCCGAGATTTCCCAACACCAGGATCTGCAGTGGCACCATACCTGGCACCGCCATAAACATCCCGATGGCCGCGGTGAGAATCATCAGCAGCACTACATTGGGCTTGGTCAGCTCCTTGTAGTCACGCCATGTCACCTTGTCTGAAGTTGCGGTCATCTGCTCAGGTTCCCGAGTTTTTCAGGAGAAACTTGAGGTCTGCTATTACGTCCTTGTAGGAAACATCATCGTTGTAGGACATCATGATCCAGCCGGCGGGATCCACCAGGTACCAGGTACCCGGTTCCGCCCGGTACTCGGCAAACAACTGGTCGATCTGGCCCGGGCCCAGCACCAGGGGCTGCAGGCCGCGATGTTCATTCGCCAGATAGGAGGCAAATTTGGCTGGCAGGGGGTGTTCGTCGCTGAGCTGCTGCACAGCCAGCCGGGTATCCTCAGGTGCGCTCTCGCTGACATAAAGACGTCTCAGGCGGTTGTATTCCTTGCCCATAGCAGTGTGGATCTGCCGGGTTTCATACAGCGTATGTTCGCAGGATGCGTCACAGCTATCGCCGGACACGGGGATCAGCATGGACCATCTTGGCTCCAGCCCCGAATAGACAAAGCGCGTGCCATCGGGCTCGGCCAGCACGGCATCATCGATTTGCCGGGGGGGCTGCACAAGTGTGCCGCGGTTGGCGGTACCGATGGTCCCGACCAGGTCCAGGTCACCGCGCACGACAAAGTACCACAGCCAGGTGGCACCCAGAATCATGGTAACGGGCACCCCTGCTATCAGCAGCAGCACCATACGGTTATTCGTTCGTCTGTCGGTGTTTTCCATCTAGCTCCGATCACTCCCGGATCGCCTTATCCACTGCCACAGGTTACTGCTGCGGAATATATAGAAAAGCAGCAAAACCGCTGCCATGGTAAACCATTGCGCCGCATAGGCCTGATGCTTCTGCGGGCTGACATTCACCACCTGCCAGTCCACGGTGAGGGCACCGGGCTGTCCGGCCGCAATTCTAACGGAATAGGGAAACGCCTGCTCGTCTTCAGACACGCCCAGGGTGGGCAGTATCTTCTCCATTTCAACCGACTGCAGCAATTTTGGCCAACCCTCGCCCAACTCCTGTTCAGCCAGCGTAGTAGGCCACACCGGGTGGCACATAGACATGGCCCAGCAGTTCTACAGGACCGCTGACCCCGGGTACCGTGGGCGCTACCAACCGCGCCGGGTCACCGGCTATCCAGCCGCGGTTGACCAGGACCCGCCTGTCTCCGTCGCCCAGGCGCATAATCCCGAGCACTTCGTAACCGAACCGGCCCTCGTAAATACGGTTATCCAGCAGGAAGTATTTGTCCTGCTCGAACACGCCGGACACGGTTACCGGCAGATAGCCCAGGTTTGGGGTCGGCTTGTCCCACAATTGCTCCAGCGGCACCGGCGGCTGGCTCTGGCGCTGCTCCCAGGAGGCAGCCATGGCTGCTTTCTCCTCGGCCCGCTGCAATTGCCAGACACCCAGCCCGAACATCAGTGGCACCAGCACCAGGGTAAACAGGGTGGTACGCCATTCGGGGTAGAATGTCAGGCGAATGTCCGCGGCAGGCACTTCAGTAAGCCTCGACCTGTTTGGGTAGAGCTGGTTTATACTGCGGGGAATCACCCAAGGAGAGTTCCATTGCTAAAAGCGTTGATAGTGCTGTTGATGCTGGCGTTACTTGCCAGCCTGGGAAGCGGATTTTACTTTCTGATGACAGACCAGGGAGATAAAACCAAGCGCCGGACGATGCATTCCCTGGGTGTGCGGCTGGGTCTGGCGATCTGCCTGGCGGCAGTTATCGTGTACGGCATAGCCACAGGCCAACTGGGTCACACAAACCCATGGGATGTCGGGCCGGGGCCCGAAGCATCCCAGGATAGCGCTAGTGAATAACCGCTGCTAGAGCACGTAAACAAACAGGAACAGGAACACCCAGACCACGTCCACAAAGTGCCAGTACCAACTGGACGCTTCAAAGCCGAAATGGTCATCTGCAGTAAACTGGCCACCGAACACCGACCGCAAAAGCTGGATCAACAGCATGGTCATTCCCATGAACACGTGGAAACCGTGGAAGCCAGTCAGCATGAAAAAGGTCGATCCATAGATCCCGGCATTCAGGGTGAGACCGTATTCCACATAGGCTTCATGGTATTCAGCGTATTGCAGCGCGAGGAATATTATTCCCAGCACCACGGTCACTGTCAGCCAGAAGTTGAACTTCTTGCGCTCGCCATTGAGGATACCGACGTGTGCCAGGTGGCAGGTAAAGCTGGACGTCAACAGGACGAGGGTGTTCCACATTGGCAGCCATGCCCACCATGCGTGCGCATCCGCGAATGACAAGTTGGTTTGAGGTGAAGTGAATGAGCCGTTGTTGGCAATCAGCTGGGCACCTGCGCCACCCACCGCTTCCTGTGGGGTCTGCATCATCGGCCAGCTGAAGCTGAAGCCTTCCCACAGTAATCCGTTCATCCGTCCACCGTCACCTTCGCCGGCCAGCCAGGGGCCGACCAGGACGCGCACGTAGAACAGGGCGCCGAAGAAGGCGAAGAAGAACATCACTTCGGAGAAAATGAACCAGAACATGCCCAGCACGTAGGACTTTTTCAACTGGGCGCTGTTCATGCCCGCGATGTTTTCCTTGATCGCCGTGCGGAACCAGGCAAACAGCGTGACGCCAAAAAACAGCATACCGAGATTAAAAATCGTCCATGAACTGGTGTCATTGGCAGGGTCGCCAAAGGTCATATCGTTCATGATGCTGGCGGCACCAAAAATGGTCAGGAGAAGACCGATTGTGGCGCAGATGGCCAGCCGGCTCTTTTCCGGTACGTAGTACTTTTCGTACGCTGCGGAAGTCTGACTTGTCATTTTATCTATTCTCCATGTAGGTCACGCGGATCCCGAACCCGCGCATCAACGAGTGGCTACAGTGCCGCTCGTCATATCTGTTACATCAAAAATCGTATAGGACAGGGTGATGGTGTGAATATCCGCCGGCAGGTCCCGGTCGACGATGTACTGCAGTGGCAACTCCGCTGCCGCGCCACCGTCCAGGGGCTGCTGGTTGAAACAAAAACACTCTGTCTTGTGAAAATACGCCACGGCCCTGGCCGGCGAAATACTCGGGATCGCCTGGGCGATCATTGCCTTGGGCAGGGGGTTGCGGGCGAGGAACACTGTTTCGTTCAGGGCGCCCGGGTGTACTTTCATCACCGTGGTGCTCGGGCCGAACTCCCAGGGCATGCCCTCGTTGTTGGTGGCCACGAACTGCACAGACACCAGCCGGCTCTCGTCGACCCCGGCCTGCACTGAGGTGTAGGCCTCGCCGCTGGTCTTGCCGTTGATGCCCAGGGCGTCACACAACACGTTGTACAGGGGTACCATCACCACAAAAACGAAAGCAAACATCAACGCAGCCACCGCGACCAGCTTGATCGCGGTGTTTGTGCTTGGGTTGGCGCTGAATCGCATCACAGGGGCAGTACCACCTTAGGAGTGTGCGTGAGCCGGATCGATCTTCGGCGGCGTTTCGAAGGTGTGGTAGGGCGCAGGTGTGGGTATTGTCCACTCCAGGCCTTCAGCACCGTCCCAGACTTTCGGATCCGATACCGGCTTGCCGGCTACGATGGTCGCAATCACGTTGTACAGGAACAGAATTTGCGACAGGCCGTAGACAAAGGCGCCGATGCTGGAAATCATGTTGAAGTCGGCAAATTGCAGGGCGTAATCAGGGATCCGTCGCGGCATGCCGGCCAGGCCCACAAAATGCTGCGGGAAGAACGCCACGTTGAAACCGATGAACGAAATCCAGAAGTGGGTCTTGCCCATGGTTTCGTTGTACATCCGGCCGCACCACTTGGGCAGCCAGAAGTAGATCGCCGCGCTCATGCTGAATACCGCACCGGCCACCATCACGTAGTGGAAGTGAGCCACCACGAAGTAGGTGTCATGGTACTGGAAGTCAGCGGGTGCGATGGACAGCATCAGGCCGGTGAAGCCACCGATGGTGAACAGTACCAGGAAGCCGATGGCGAACAGCATGGGCGTCTCAAAGGAAAGCGAGCCGCGCCACATGGTGGTAACCCAGTTGAACACCTTTACGCCGGTGGGTACCGCGATCAGCATGGTGGCGTACATGAAGAACAGCTCACCCGCTACCGGCATGCCCACGGTGTACATATGGTGTGCCCATACGATAAACGACAGGAACGCGATCGACGCGGTGGCGTAAACCATTGAGTCGTAGCCGAACAGCGGCTTGCGGGAAAACGCCGGGAATGATCTGGGAGACCACACCGAAAGCCGGCAATATGATGATGTATACCTCGGGGTGACCGAAGAACCAGAACACGTGCTGGAACAGCACCGGGTCACCACCGCCGGCAGCCGAGAAGAAGCTGGTGCCGAAGTGTACGTCCATCAGCATCATCGTTACGCAACCCGCCAGCACCGGCATAACTGCCACCAGCAGGAAGGCTGTAATCAGCCAGGTCCAGACGAACAGGGGCATCTTCATGTACGTCATGCCCGGGGCGCGCATGTTCATCACCGTGGCGATGATGTTGATGGAACCCATAATCGACGACAGACCCAGAACGTGGATGCAGAAGATGAAGAACGTAACCGAGGGTCCCGCATAGGTGGTGGACAGCGGTGCATAGAAGGTCCAGCCCGCTGCAGGCGCGCCGCCTTCCATGAACAGGGTGGACGCCAGCAGCAGGAAAGTCGGCGGCAGGATCCAGAAACTCCAGTTGTTCATCCGCGGCAGGGCCATGTCCGGCGCCCCGATCATCATCGGGATCAGCCAGTTGGCCAGGCCGACGAAGGAGGGCATGATCGCGCCAAACACCATGACCAGCCCGTGCAGGGTGGTCATCTGGTTGAAGAACGCGGGCTCTACCAATTGCAGGCCGGGCTGGAACAACTCGGCCCGGATGATCATGGCGAAGGTGCCGCCCAGGATGAACATGGCAAACGAGAACCACAGGTACATGGTCCCGATGTCTTTATGGTTGGTGGTAAACAGCCACCGGCTGAGGCCCTTGGCAGGACCGTGATGATGATCGCCCATCGTTAACTCCTCCGGTTAGCCTTTCTTGTGATTGTAGACATCAATGGGCTGGATCATATCGCCCATATTGTTGCCGAACGCATTGCGCTGATAAGTGATGACCGCGGCCATATCCACGTCATTCAGCTGTCCGCCGAAGGCCTGCATGGCAGAGCCGGGCACACCGTTGATGCCGATCTCCAGGTGGGGGCCGACAGCGCCGGTTGCAACGGGGCTGCCCGCAATGGCGTTGCCCACGCCGCCTTCACCGTTGGCGCCGTGACAGGCAAGACAGGCGCGGGCATAGACTGCCTCGCCGCGCTCCATCAACTGGTCGAGGCTGAAGGTCTGGGCCATCAGCTCCTTGATCGCCGCTGCTTCAACCTGCTTGTCGCCCAGCCACTGGCCGTATTCTTCACTGCTGACAACATTGACCACGATCGGCATGAAGCCGTGGTCCTTGCCGCACAATTCCGCACACTGGCCGCGGTAAACGCCCTCGGTGGGCACTTTGGTCCAGGCCTCGTTGATGAAACCCGGGATCGCATCGCGCTTGACCGCCAGTTCCGGAACCCACCAGGAGTGAATCACGTCGTTGGCAGTAATCAGGAAGCGCACCTTGGTATTGGCCGGGATAACCAGCGGCTCGTCCACTTCCAGCAGGTAGTGCTCGCCCTTGGGCTGGGTGTTGTTTATTTCGCTCTGCGGGGTGCGCAGGTTACTGAAAAATGACACATTTTCGCCATTTTCAGTAATATATTCGTACTTCCACTTCCACTGGTAGCCAGTAACGAGGATATCCAGTTCCGCATCGTCGTTATCATAAACCTCCAGTAGTGTGGAGGTGGCGGGTACCGCCATGCCTATCAGGATCAGGAAGGGCACCACTGTCCAGGCGATCTCCACCTTGGTGCTCTCATGAAAGTGTGAGGGTACGGCACCCTTGGACTTGCGGTGGTAGATGATGGAATAAAACATCACCCCGAACACACCGAGGCCGATGACCGTACAGATCCAGAAAATGATCATGTGCAGGTCATAGATGCGCTCGCCTACTTCGGTAGGTCCGGGCGCCATGTTGATCTGGTTGACCTCGGGCCCGTAAGCCAGCGCGACAGCACTCGTCAGCATCAGCACAGGACCGAGGGCGAGCTTGAACAGCCGCTTCGCTTTAAAACACATTTCCCGTGTCTCCATTTTGAATTGAATCATATTTCCCCCAACCGGCCGTCTTGGCTCTGAAACGGCCCGCCGCATGTGTGCGGCGGCAGCGTGATACGAAACCGACATACCGCCAGTGTGCGGGGCAATCGGGACATTTACACTGCTTGAACTTGCCAGCTGATACGACTTTGCCGGCGGTGCGACATTTGGTCGCAGCGGCAAAACCCGGCGATTATAGCGAATCTCACGGCCAAAGCCTACTCAGTTGAGCGCCCCACAAAACGGGGCCGCATGGGCGTCACCGGCTGGCAACCCGAGCTGGATAGGAAGCGCTCTCAATGACGCCACAAATCAGCCCACAACTGCGGCAAATCGCGGCAAAACCGCTCAAAACCATTCGAATTTACCGCCCACGATGTGCCCAGGCAGATAAATGAAATGCAATACCCGGTAGCGCTTTAACGAGGATGTACTAGCCTGAACTGTACCTTCGAGCAAGGCCAGACCACACCGGGTGTCCCATGGCTGCGACAATCATAAGAAAAAAGATACACAGCGCCGTGCTGGCAGAGGCCAGAACTGGACGGCTGGGCCGCAGCCTGGAGCAGCGGCTGCCGCAGTTGCGCAACAAACTGGTATTACCCGAAAAAGACCCGGTGGCCGGTCTTCTGTCTTTCGTCACCGGCTATGTTGAGAGCGTGCCCGACTGCCTGCTGCTGGTAACAGCGGTAAGCAAGCATATGGGCTTCTATGATTACGCCGCGCCGCTACTGGACATGGCTGAGGAGTATTTCCTGCACCCACCGGCAGACCTGCCGTCCGACGCAGGGCTGGACGGGCTGCTGGATGAGGCATTTCTCGCGCACCGCCTGCTGGAAGAGGTAAACGACCACCATATACGGCACCTGCAAAGGCCTCTGCTGCCGGTGGACATGACCGAGGCCAATGTCATCGTTCACCACCTGCTGGGGGATGCCCTGGCGAACCAGCTGGACCAGAAGGTGCATGAAACGGCGACAAAATTGCTGGAGCGGGAGTATGTGTGGGCGAAGGTCCGCACCTTGCCCGCCAGCGCCGCACCGAGCGGGCAGCTGTTCAAATACGACAAGCTGAGCTGGTCATCGCGCCAGATACGGTTGCGCCTGGCCTGCACGGCAAGTTAAGCGACAGGGTTGCTACTTTTTGGGTGGATCTACCAGCCGAACGGGCTCAGCCGGGGTTTCGACCCTGCGGGCAGCCGCCCGGCTGACCCGTGTAGGCAACTCTTTTACGCCCGCTTCGCTATTTCCCTTGGGCACTGCCGCGGTATCAGGCCTGTCGCCCGGCCTCGCTTCCGAAAAGCCGCAGGCGACGCACTCGCGCTGGTCAGTGTCGAGGTCCACCACTATTTTGTCCATCTGGGCGCAGCGCGGACACACCGCTCCGGCGATAAAACGACGACGACTTGTGCTGACAGACATACTCTGCTCTCCGACGAGCTGGTCAGGCCGGGACTGGCTGGGTATTGTAGGCCAAAGACCTGGCGGAGCCCTAATCATGAAACATCACAGCTACGGCAATGTGCGCAGCTTCAACGGACAGCGACCCAGAACAGGTGCGCGCGTACTGATAGACCCCAGCGCGGTGGTCATCGGTGACGTCGAGCTGGGGGATGACACCTCGGTCTGGCCCCAGGTGGTTATCCGCGGTGACATGCACCGGATACGGGTGGGCGCTCGCAGCAGCGTGCAGGACGGCTGTGTGCTCCATATCACCCACGCCGGGCCGTTCAACCCGGACGGCTGGCCGCTACAGATCGGCAGCGAGGTCACCATCGGCCACAATGCCACCCTCCACGGCTGTACCGTGGGCGACAGGGTGCTGGTGGGTATGGGGGCTACCATAATGGACGGAGCGGTGATCGAGGACGACGTGGTTATCGCCGCGGGTGCGCTGGTCACACCGGGCAAGCTCCTGCGCAGCGGCTATCTCTACGCCGGGAGCCCGGCCCGGGAGGTTAGGGAGCTGAGCGAGAAGGAAATGGCGTACTTCAGTTACAGCGCGAACAACTACGTCAAATTGAAAGACCAGCACATTGCGGAACTGGAAGCCCGGTAGCCGCCTGTTGAAACAGCCTCAGCTCGCCAACGACTCGCGAATCTGCCTGATCACCGGGCGGGTCTCGGGGCGCACCCGGTGCCAGATATAAAAACTCTGTGCGGCCTGCTCTACCAACATACCCAGCCCGTCGGCCACCGCCCAGGCGGCGTGGTGGGCGGCCCAGCGCATAAACACCGTGGGTTCCGCACCGTACACCATATCGTAGCAGCAACTGCGCTCGGTCAGCAGTGTGCCGGGTAAATCGAGCATGGTCCCGCTAAGGCCCGCGCTGGTGGCATTGATCACCAGATCGAAACTGCGCTCGCCTATCAGTGAGTAGGCGCCGCCCTCCACCGGGCCGATATCGGCGAACTCAGCCGCCAGTTGCGCCGCCTTTTCCGGCGTACGGTTGACGATTAACAACTGGGACGGTTTTTCCCGCAGCAGCGGCTCCAGCGCACCGCGGGCAGCCCCACCCGCACCCAACACCAACACCCGTTGGCCCTGTACGGCCCAGCCGAGATTGGCAACCATGTCGCGGACAAGGCCGATACCGTCCGTGTTATCGCCTTCGATGCTGCCGTCGGCGCGCGCGAGTCAGCGTATTGGCGGCCCCTGCACGTCGGGCGCGCTCGCTGAGATGGTCGGCAAACGCAAAAGCCTCCTGCTTGAACGGTACGGTGACAT
The DNA here is from genome assembly GCA_963792815.1 of uncultured Gammaproteobacteria bacterium. Taxonomy (GTDB): domain Bacteria; phylum Pseudomonadota; class Gammaproteobacteria; order Pseudomonadales; family Halieaceae; genus JARRPM01. The sequence goes on along the minus strand of CAWBXR010000016.1, from coordinate 259,539 downwards.
TGAGGCCGGCCCCGCCATCAGCAAAAAACTGGCGCGCTGCCTGCTCAAAACCATCCGCTTGCACCAGCACGGCGCGGTACTGCAGCTGCTGTTCGCATTGGGCGGCGAAGGCGGCGTGTATCGCCGGTGATTTACTTTGCTTGATCGGATTGCCGAATACCGCGTACTTATTGATACCACTCATTTACCGCTGTTCCTTTTTCTGACTCCCGGTGTGCAACCGCAACTGGCACGCGCCCGGATCGGCTTGCATCAGCTCGCCAACCAGTCCCTGTCCTGCAGGTAGAACTCCGTGAGCTCTGCCTCCCGCGACCCGGGCGCCGGCCGGTAGTCATACTCCCAACGCACCAGTGGCGGCAGCGACATGAGAATGGCCTCGGTGCGGCCGTCAGACTGCAAGCCGAACAGGGTGCCCCGGTCGTAGACCAGGTTGAACTCCACGTAGCGGCCGCGGCGATAGAGCTGAAACTTTCGCTCGCTGTCGCTGAACGCCTGGTCTTTGCGTCGCTGCACGATAGGCCGGTAGGCTTTTATATAGGAATCTCCAACCGAGCGCATAAAGGCAAAACAAGTGGGGAAGTCCCACTCGTTCAGGTCATCGAAAAAAAGGCCGCCGATTCCACGGGGTTCCCGCCGGTGCTTGAGATAGAAATACTGGTCGCACCAGGCTTTGAAGCGCGGGTACACCTCCTCCCCAAAAGGTGCGCAGGCATCTGCTGCGACCCTGTGCCAGCTGACACAGTCCTCCCGGTTGCCGTAGTAAGGCGTGAGGTCATAGCCACCACCGAACCACCAGACCGGCGCCTCTCCCGGTTTCTCGGCGACAAACATCCGGACGTTGGCATGGGAGGTCGGCACATGGGGATTGCGGGGGTGAATGACCAGGGAAACGCCCATGGCCTGAAAACTGCGGCCGGCGAGTTCCGGCCTGGATGCACTGGCGGAGGGGGGAAGGCTTGCGCCACGCACGTGTGAAAAATTGACACCTGCGCGCTCGAAGACCGCGCCCTCGGCCAGCACCCTGCTGCGGCCGCCGCCCCCTTCGGGCCGCTGCCACTCGTCGGTCAGGAAATCGGCCTCGCCGTCTTCCTCTGCCAGCTCGGCGCAGATCGTGTCCTGCAGCTGGAGCAGGTAGGATTTGACCTGTTCAATATCCATAGCTTGTTTCACCCCCCGGATTCATGGGCGAGGCATTATACGCACACGGGGGCCGGAACAATACCTGAACAGGGCCAGTGGAAAGGGTCAGGACCGGATTATTCGCCCGCTGGCGAGGTCCCTGATTTCAGTGGGGCGGCCCGAATGCCCCAGGGCGCCGGGCAGCAGGTAATCCAGTTCCTCGCCAAAGTAGCGTTTCACCTGGTAGGCCTGGCGCGGCGGGCGGCTGCCCGAGGGATTGGCGGAGGTGGAGACAAGCGGCGCGCCCCAGCCGGAACACAGGGCACTGACAAGCGGGTGTCCGCTGACGCGGACGGCGACAGTGGCGTGCTCCCCGTGGATCCAGGCGGGCACCCGACCGTGGTGAGGCACCAGCCAGGTCGCGGGCCCCGGCCAGCTGGCCGACAGGGTCTGGCGCAACCGCGGATCGAGGCCCGCCAGCAGAAACTCCAGCTGCTGCTCCGTCGCGGCGACAAGAATGAGCCCCTTGGCCGGAGAGCGCCCTTTCAGCGCCAGCAATCGTTGTACGGCGTCGCGGTTCTGCGGGTCGCAACTGAGGCCCCAGACAGCTTCTGTAGGGCAGGCAATCACGCCGCCAGCGGCAATGGCCTGCAGCGCCAGGCGCAGGCGCAATGGCACGGGAGCCGGAGTCGTCATGCTCAGTTGCACAGGCTTTCCTGCAGGGCGGCGTCCTTGGCGCGGATAGCCTCCGCGTTGGCGGCGCGCTCGTCCCGCAGCTTCTGACCCAGGGCAGGATTGCCCACGGCCATGATCTGGGCAGCGAGAAATGACTCGCTCATACTTTCTCTCCTGGCGGACTGGCAACGGCCCTGTGAAACGACCGGCCAAGAAGCGCGAAAGTTAACCAACTGCGGGTCACTTCGCAAGCCTGGCGACACCTCAGCTGCGGATATAACCTCCCTCAGTCCGGCTCACGGCGCCCTGCATTTCAAGATATGACAACTCAGCCAGCACCGCTGCAACCGGGAGTGCGCTCAGCCGGCTCAGCTCATCCACCGATACACGCTCGTAGCCGACCAGCTGCAGTACGCGCTGTTGTCGCCCGGACAACTGCTCACGCACCACCTGCCCGGCCGGCGCGGGTGAGGGCAAATCGCGCTGTACGGCATACATTGGCCCCAACTCTTCCAGTACATCCCCGATAGCCTGGACCATCTTGGCGCCATCGCGAATCAGCTGCAGGCAGCCCGCGCCGCCCGCGTGGTAAATGGACCAGGGCAGGGCGAATACCTCCCGACCCTGCTCCAGCGCAGTGCGTGCGGTTATCAATGAGCCGCTGGGCAGCGCCGCCTCCACCACCAGCACGCCAAGGGAAAGGCCACTGATGATGCGGTTGCGGCGGGGAAAATTGGACTGCAGGGGCGGCACGCCCGGGGGGAACTCACTCACCAGGCAGCCTCCCTCGGCGAGTTCGGCGGCGAGCTGCCGATGCTGAGCCGGGTAGACCCGGTCTATACCGGTTGCTACAACCGCGATACTTTCACCCCCGCACTCGAGGGCACCCCGATGCGCGGCGCCATCGATGCCCCGGGCCAGGCCGCTGGTAATAGCAAGGCCTGCCGCCACGGCTTGGGCAGCCAGTGCACCTGCGGCACGCAGGCCCGCGGGACTGGCCCTGCGGCTTCCGACCACGGCCAGCTGTGGCCGGCCCAGGATGTCGAGATCACCCCGGGCGTAGAGCAGGGGGGAGGGTCGTGAATCGCCCGCAGCAGGGGCGGGTAGCGCGCATCCGTAACCGGCAACACCTCGGCGCCGACCCTGGCAAGGGCTGCCAGCTGGGCATCAATATCGAACAAACGACTTCCGCGCAGCAGCGTTCGCTCAAGCTCTCCCGCCTGCGCCGGCGACAGACCCGCTTCGAGCCAGAGGGCAGGGCCACCGCTCAGCAGCGATGCCGGGGGAACCGCAGTGCGACAGCAGCCTGGCGCGCGCTGCATCCTCGATTCCGGGCACAGCCTGCAACAGCAGGCACAGGCGAGCTTCTTCCATGGGCATACATCGTCCTTGATGTTGGTGTCACGGAGCCTTTGCAGCACGCACGCTGCACATAAAAAAACGGGGCTCCAGGCCCCGTTAGTGTGAATCGTCCTGCGCCTGATTAGAACATCAGGGGTTCTTCACTTTGTCGCCCACTTTCAGGGGCTTGTCAGACTTCAGGATGATGGCGTAGCTGGCCTTGTCGAACACCTCGAACACCATCGCCAGTCCCGCCCGCACATCGGGCAGCAGCACGTTTTCCTGGGCGATGGTATCAAACACCAGCTCGCCCACCTGGTAGACAGCCAGTACCTGGCCAACCTCCAGGCCGTCCCGCCCGCCTTTGTTGAGGACCACTATGTCGTTGGTGCCGATCTGGGTCACTCCGCCGGGCACGGCGATCATATATCCGTCTTCTATTTCTACATCCGGTGCGCGCGGGTGGAAGGTGGCGTCGATGATGCGCTCCCGCAGGGGCAACAAGCGGTCGGTAATGCGCACCTCTTCTGTTATCCGGGTGATTTCCAGCTCCGATACTTCGTCCGCACTGCTGCTGATCAGCCTGGCGTTACCTATATCCTGCGCCTCGTAGCCGAGCAGCTCGTTGGTGATGGGGTCGTGGTAGGCCTCACCCGGGCGATAAATACCAAAAGCGCGCTCGCCCTCCGGGAAACCACCGCGGCCATAGACCCGGTCGCCGGGTGCACTGAGCAAATGACGCTGGGACCCGGAAACGATATAGGGCGCGTTGCTCAGTTCGCCCTCGGCAACGATGCGGGACCACTTGAGCCAGGGGCCTATCTCGTCGAGGGGGATGATGGGTATCGCCATGTCCAGATCCGAAACCCGCATATTCGGCTCCAGCTTGACGTCGCGGCCCCGGCGCATGCGCAGCCTGGGCTGGCCATCGATCCAGACCAGGTAGAGTTCGTCGCCGGGATAAATAAGGTGGGGGTTGTCAATCTGCGGGTTGGCATCCCAAAGCTGGGGCCAGAGCCAGGGCTTTTGCAGGTACATGCCCGAGATACCCCAGAGCGTGTCGCCCTTCTTGACTATGTAGGTCTCGGGTACATTTTCCTTGAGTTCAACCGCCGCCTGCAGCCATGCGCTAAAAAGCAATGACATCAGCAGCAGGCAAACTGAGAGTGACCTTCTTTTCATTTTTTCGTCCCTGCGTCGCCTTGTTATAGTCTGCCGCAGCCCCTGTCTCCGCGGCCTGGTAGACCGGTAGACTGGCGCCGGGACAGCTTCCCCGTGAGCTGTGCCCATAACCTGCAGCATCGCGCCAGCGTCTTCGACACTGGGCGGCCCGTCGCTACAGGTAGTATAATCGCTACAGTTTGCTGCCGCGAATTGTCGCTGGCAAGCTTAATGTTACTAATTCACGCAGCCGTTTTCGGCTCGATTCTGGCCAAAACGGAGCAGTTTCGCAGATGGCAGTACTCGAAATACTGGAATTCCCCGACCCGCGGCTGCGCACAAAAGCGAAACCGGTGGCACAGGTGACGGAGGCCACCCGCGGGCTGATTGCCGATATGTTCGAAACAATGTATGACGCCCCCGGTATCGGCCTGGCGGCTACCCAGGTCAACGTGCACGAGCGAATTCTGGTAATCGATATTTCCGAAAATCGCGACCAGCCCCAGGTGTTCATCAACCCCGAGATCACTGTGCTGGACCCTGAACTGGGGGAGTACGACGAGGGCTGCCTCTCCGTACCGGGCTTCTATGAAACCGTGTGTCGCCCCAACCGGGTAAAAGTGACGGCCCTGGACCGTGACGGCCAGAGCTTCACCAGGGAACTGGACGGCCTGCTGGCGATTTGCCTGCAGCATGAAATCGACCACCTGGAGGGCAAGCTTTTCGTCGATTACCTGTCCCCGCTGAAGCGACAGCGTATCCGTAAAAAGCTGGAGAAACAGCAGCGTCAGAACGCCTGATGCCCGCCACCTCGTCGAGCACCGGCAAGTCCCCCCTGCGGATTATCTTTGCGGGCACACCAGAGTTTGCAGCTCTGCACTTAAAAGCTTTAATTGATAGTGAGCACCTACTGACCGCGGTTTACACCCAGCCCGACAGACCGGCGGGCAGGGGCAAGAAAGTACAGGCCAGTCCGGTAAAGCACCTCGCCGAGGCCGCCGCCATACCCGTTTACCAGCCGCCCTCCCTGCGCGATGCCGGCGCGCAGCAGGCGCTGGCGCAGCTGCAGGCGGACCTGCTGGTGGTGGTCGCCTACGGCCTGATCCTGCCCCAGGCGGTGCTCGACACCCCACGCCTGGGCTGTGTCAATGTGCACGCATCCCTGTTGCCGCGCTGGCGCGGGGCGGCGCCTATCCAGCGCGCGATCGAAGCCGGGGACCGGGAAACCGGCATTACCATAATGCAGATGGATGCCGGCCTGGACACCGGCGCTATGCTGGCGACATCCAGCTGCGAGATCGGCCGACAGACCACCGCCGCCAGCCTGCACGACCAGCTCGCTGAGCTCGGTCCGCCGCTGCTGCTGCGGGTGCTGGCTGATTTTGAGGTGTTCCGCCGCGCGGCCAGGCCCCAGGACGACCAGCTGGCGACCTATGCCGGCAAGATTCTCAAGTCCGAGGCCGAAATCGACTGGCGCCAGAGCGCGCCGGCCCTGGATCGGGCCATTCGCGCCTTCAATCCGTTCCCGGTCTGTTTCAGCCAGCTTGGCGCTGAGAGGGTAAAGGTGTGGCAGGCCCAGGCGGACAGTTCCGGCGGCGACGGGGCGGCGCCAGGCACCATATTGCGGGCGGACCGGGAGGGTATTCTGGTCAGCTGCGGCGACGGCCGCTTGCTGGTGCAGCAGTTGCAGCTCCCCGGCGGCAAGCAACTGTCGGCCGAACAGGTGCTCAATGCCCGCGGCGAGTTGTTTGCGCCCGGGCAGCGGTTCGAACTCCCCGCGGACAGGACACCCTGATGGCGCTGGATCCGCGGGCCGCCGCCGCCCAGGTGATCGGCGACGTCCTGGCGGGCAAGTCCCTCAACCAGGTTCTGGCACCGCGCCTGCTGCAAGTGGCGGAGCGGGACCGGGGGCTGCTGCAACAATTGTGCTACGGCACCCTGCGCCAGGCGCCGCGCCTGCAGGCTGTTCTGCAGCAACTGCTGAACAAGGGCCTGAAGGACAAGGACCGGGACATCCAGGGCCTGATGCTGTGCGGGCTATACCAGCTGGAGGGTACCCGCATACCTGACCACGCTGCGGTAGCCAGCACCGTCGGGGCAGTGGCCGTGCTGAAGAAACCCTGGGCCAGGGGCATGACCAATGCCGTGCTGCGCCGCTTCCTGCGGGAGCGGGAAACACTGGTCAGCGCTTTGCCCCCGGCCGCTGCCGCCAGTCATCCCGAGTGGCTTTACCGGGCGCTGTTCGAGCAGTGGCCCGCCGCCGCTGAACAAATTCTGGAAGCAAACAACTGCCAGCCGCCCATGACGCTGCGCGTCAATACCGGGCGGATATCACGGCAGGCCTACCTGGACAGACTGGCTGACTGCGGGATCGACGCCAGGGCGGGCCAGTTGTCGCCACAGGCTGTCTACCTGGCAACGCCGCGGGACGTGTCCGAGTTGCCCGGCTTCGGCGAGGGCGAGGTGAGCGTGCAGGACGAGGCCGCCCAGCTGGCGGCGCCCCTGCTGCAGGCAGCGCCGGGCGAGCGCATTCTCGATGCCTGCGCCGCTCCCGGGGGCAAGGCCTGTCACCTGCTTGAGCTGCAAGGACAACTGGCGGAGCTGGTGGCCATGGATGTGGATGCCACCCGCCTGCAAAAAGTCTCCCAGAACCTGCAGCGGCTCGGCTTGCAGGCAAGCCTGCTGGCGGGCGATGCGACTCAGCCGGGCGACCTGCTGGCGCCGGCCAGTTTTGATCGTATCCTGGTGGACGCACCCTGCTCCGCAAGCGGCGTCATCCGACGCCACCCGGATGTGAAATTACTGCGCAGGGAGCAGGACATAGACCAGCTGGCGCGCCTGCAGCTGGGCATATTGCACGGCTTGTGGCCCGCGCTGAAACCGGGGGGGGTGTTGCTCTACGCTACCTGTTCTGTGCTGGCACAGGAAAATAGCGGCGTGATAGAGCAATTCCTGGCCCAGCAGCCTGACTCTGCGGCACTGGCGCTGGACGCCCCCTGGGGCGAGGCCTCGGGTTGCGGGCGCCAGCTGCTGCCATCGCCGGCAGGGGCAGACGGGCTGTTTTATGCCATGCTGCGAAAATCGGACTGATGATCGAGGCCCCTGGCAATGTGCACAATTACGGCAGGCAAATGCTTACAATCACCAGGTGTTTTCATTAATGTGCTCGCTTAATCCGGGCGTGTTAACCCAATTTGAGCTCCCTGAGCAATGAAGATCATTATTCTCGGCGCCGGCCAGGTCGGCGGCACCCTGGCCGAGCACCTGGCCATTGAACAGAATGACATCACGGTGGTCGACACCGACAGCGAGAAACTGCGCCTGCTGCAGGACCGCCTGGACATCGGCACCGTCGCGGGGGAGGCATCCCATCCCAACACCCTGTTGAAGGCCGGCGCGGAAGACGCCGATATGCTCGTGGCCGTCACCAACAGCGACGAGATCAACATGATGGCCTGCCAGGTCGCCCATACCCTGTTCAACACCCCGACCAAGATTTCCCGGGTTCGCTCTCCCCAGTACCTCGCCTACCAGGAGCAACTGTTCAACAAGGATCACATACCGGTAGACGTGATCATCGGGCCGGAACAACTGGTGACCAAGAACATCCAGCAGCTGATCGCCAACCCCGGTGCGCTGCAGGTACTGGATTTCGCGGAGGGGAGGGTGCAGCTGGTCGCGGTGCGGGCCTACCACGACGGGCCGATCGTCGGCCAGGAACTGCAGGAAATTCGCAAGCACATGCCCAAGGTGGATACCCGGGTCGCCGCCATCTTTCGCCAGGACCGCCCGATCATCCCCGTGGGCAATACGGTTGTGGAAGTCGATGACGAGGTATTTTTCATCGCTGCCCGGGAAAACATCCGCCAGGTCATGGCGGAACTGCGCAAGATAGACAAGCCCTACAAAAGGGTCATGATCGCAGGCGGCGGTAATATCGGCGCTACCCTGGCCTGGAACCTCGAAGGTCTTTACCAGGTCAAGCTTATCGAACAGTCCTATGACCGTTGCCGTGTACTGTCGGAGCGACTCAAGCACGCCCTTGTACTGAATGGCAGCGCCACCGACCCACAATTGCTGGCGGCGGAAAATATAGAAGGCACCGATGTTTTCTGCGCCCTGACCAACAACGACGAATCCAACATCATGATGTCCATGCTGGCCAAACGCCACGGGGCCAAGAAGGTCATCACCCTGATAACAAACCCGGCTTACGCCGACCTGGTGGGTGACGAGATCGATATCGCGATATCGCCCCAGCAGATCACCATCGGCAGCCTGCTGACCCATGTCCGCAGGGGCGACATCAGCAACGTGCATTCCCTGCGCCGGGGCGCTGCCGAGGCCATTGAAGTCACCGCCCACGGCGATGCCTATTCTTCCCGGGTGGTAGGCCGTCGCCTGGACGAAATCAAGCTGCCCGAGGGCGTCACCATCGGCGCCGTGGTGCGCGGAGAGAAGGTGTTGATCGCCCACAGCCATATTGTGGTTGAGACCGATGACCACGTAATCCTGTTCCTGATAGACCGCGGGATGATCAAGGCGGTAGAGAAACTGTTCGCCGTCGGCTTCGGGTTTTTCTCCTAGACCATGCACTTTTCCGTCTCCTTCAGAATCCTGGGATTGCTGCTGATGCTGTTCAGCACAACGATGCTGACGCCGCTGATTTTTTCCATACTGGAAGATGATCACAACGTCCCGGGCTTCCTCACGGCCCTGGCCATCACCTTCTTTTCGGGCCTGCTGATGTGGCTGCCTGTGCGCAAGGCCAGTCACGACCTGCAGATACGCGACGGCTTTCTCATTACCTCCATGTTCTGGACCGTACTGGGCGTATTCGGGGCGCTGCCGCTGCTTCTCACAGACCACCTGCAGCTGACGGTGGCGGGGGCGATTTTCGAGTCGATTTCCGGCCTGACTTCATCGGGGGGCACCGTCATCGTCGGGCTGGACAACCTGCCACATTCGATTCTCATCTACCGCCAGTTACTGCAATGGCTTGGTGGCATAGGCATTATCGTCGTGGCGGTGGCGGTATTACCGATGCTGGGTATTGGTGGCATGCAGCTGTACAAGGCAGAGACCCCGGGGCCTTCCAAGAACAGCAAACTGACACCCCGAATCACCGAGACCGCCAAGGTCCTGTTCGCGGTATACCTGACCCTGACCATCGCCTGCGCCACCACCTATTACCTGCTGGGAATGTCGGTGTTCGACGCCATTTCCCACTCTTTTTCCACGGTCGCGCTCGGCGGGTTCTCGACCCACGACGCCAGCCTCGGCTTTTTCGAGAACGACTACATCCTCATGGCAGCCAGTTTTTTCATGCTGGTATCCGGGATCAATTTCGGGCTGCACTATATGCTGTGGCATCGCAGGTCATTCGCGGTCTACGCAGGGGACTCCGAAACCCGGTTTTTCCTGGCTGCGGTCGGCGTCTGTATCACTATCACGATCCTCTACCTGGTCTGGGAGGAAATCCACGGTCACCAGGAGGCGGTGCTGCACGGTGTATTCCAGGTGATCTCCATCATCACCACAACCGGTTACTCCACTGAGAACCTGGCACTGTGGCCGGTGATGCTGCCTATCATGGCGATATTTTTCTCCTGCATGGGTGGCTGTGTCGGCTCCACCACCGGGGGCATCAAGGCCATGCGCCTGATGCTGATCTACAAGCAGGGCATCCGGGAGATGAAGCAGCTGGTGCACCCCAACGCGGTGATACCGCTGAAGATAGGCAGGCGCCGGGTGGAAGCGACCATCGTCAGCGCCGTGTGGAGCTTTTTTGCCGTCTACACCTCGACATTTATTATCCTGATGCTGATGCTGATGGCCACAGGGCTGGATTTTCTCACGTCATTCTCCGCGGTGGCTGCCGCCCTGAACAACCTGGGAATGGGGATAGCGGGGGTGACAGGTGACTTCGGCTCGATCAGCGAAACCGCCAAGGTCATTCTCTGTTTCGGCATGCTGTTGGGTCGGCTGGAAATCTTTACCCTGCTGGTGCTGTTTACCCCGGCCTTCTGGCGCAGGTAAGTATCAGCGCATCGTCGGCCGGGTTCGCTTGATCATATCGTAGGCGGCCTGGATTTCCTGGGAGCGCTCCGTGGCGACCCTGATCATGTCTTCCGGTACTCCCTTTGCGATCAGTTTGTCCGGGTGGTGTTCACTCATCCGCCGACGATACGCCTGCTTGAGGTCGCGGTCGGAGACGTCTTTTTCCACTCCAAGCGCGGCATAGGCATCCTCCAGGCTGGTGCCCGGCTGGGCCATGTAGCCGTCCTTGCCGTGGAAATGTTCCTGGGCCTGGGCCATCCGCAGCAGCTGCTCGAGCCGACCGGAGCCAAAGCCCATCATGATCGCGATGCTTTCCAGCGCCGCCTTTTCCGTCGGCTCCAGTTTCTGGTCCGCCATGGCCAGGGAGATGAGGAACAGCAGCAGGGTCTGTTGCAGCTGGCGCTGGGGTCCACAGACCAACAGGAAGTCCGAGATGGCCGGCCTGGGCTCGAACTCGGCGGCGGCGCCCCGACGGAACAGTTCTATGGCGCGCTTGCGCTGCTCGGGGTCCAGGTTCATCTGCTGGAAGACCAGCTCTGTGTGCTCGATCTCCTGCTCGGACACGTGGCCGTCCGCCTTGGCAACGTAGCCGGACAGCAGGAACGTGGTCTCAAAAAAACTGGTCTTGATACGCTCGATATTTTCGGGAGAACCGAACTTGAAGGTAGCGAGGAGCCCCCGGTCGAAGGCGTGCCCTACCGCTAGCCCGACTACCAGGCCGACTATACCGGCCACCATCAGGCCGATCAGGCCGCCTATTACCTTGCCGTAAAACATGGGGCTCCTTCTGTATTGACCCTGCGCGGCCATCGGCGGCGCGCCAAACCACGGGCACTACCGCCAGCCAGGATACGCGCCGGTTGCGACCGGGGGAGATTCACTTTAAGGGAAAGCGCGTATTATGCCGCCAAAAGAGGCTGTATAATAGCCGGCTTTTTGCGGCCATAAAATGGGCGAAACCGTGTCATCAGACAAACAGAAAGTTACTACATTTCAAGAGCTTATCTTAAAGTTGCAGCAGTTTTGGGGCGATAGGGGCTGTGTGGTGCTGCAACCGCTGGATATGGAGGTAGGCGCCGGCACATTTCACCCGGCCACCTTCCTGCGCGCACTTGGCCCGGAAAGCTGGAACGCCGCCTACGTACAGCCCAGCCGCCGCCCCACCGACGGCCGCTACGGCACAAACCCCAACAGGTTGCAGCACTACTACCAGTTCCAGGTAGTAATGAAGCCGTCACCCGCGGACTTCCAGGAACTCTACCTGCAGTCACTTGCCGCGCTCGGAGTCGACCCCGCCATTCACGATATCCGGTTTGTGGAAGACAACTGGGAGTCACCCACCCTCGGCGCCTGGGGCCTGGGCTGGGAGGTCTGGCTCAACGGCATGGAGGTCACCCAGTTCACCTACTTCCAGCAGGCGGGCGGCCTGGAGTGTTACCCCGTGACCGGCGAGATTACCTACGGCATCGAGCGAATTGCCATGTACCTGCAGGGTGTCGACAGCATTTACGACCTGGTATGGGCCGATGGCCCGGCGGGGCGGGTGACCTACGGTGACGTGTTTCACCAGAACGAGGTGGAGATGTCCCGTTACAACTTTGAGGAAGCGGACGTCGACCAGCTGTTCGGCTTCTTTGATCACTGCGAAGGAGAGGCCATGCGCCTGGTCGGGAAAGATCTGCCCCTGCCGGCCTATGAGATGGTCATGAAAGCGTCCCACACCTTCAACCTGCTGGATGCGCGCCACGCCATATCGGTGACCGAGCGCCAGCGGTTTATTCTGCGGGTCCGCACTCTGGCCCGGGCTGTAGCCCAGGCCTATTTCGATGCCAGGGCAAAGCTGGGCTTTCCGCTGGCGACCGAAGCGCTGCGCCAGGAAGTTCTTGGCAACCTTCAGACAGAGGCCAGCTAGGATGACCACCGATACACTACTTGTTGAACTCGGTACCGAAGAGCTGCCGCCCAAGGCGCTCAAGTCACTTGGCCTGGCCTTCCGCGATGGTATCGTTCTCGGACTGCAGGAGCGCCAGCTCGGTTTTGGCGAGGTGCGCTGGTTTGCCACACCCAGGCGGCTGGCTGTTCTGATAGAAGACGTGCAGTTGCAGGCGGCGGACCAGACCGCGGAGGTGCTGGGCCCGCCCCTGGCTGCCGCTCGCGATGCGGAGGGTAACTGGACACCCGCCGCCAGCGGTTTCGCCCGCAAACAGGGTGTCGAGCCGGATCAGCTGGAGGAGTTCGACACGCCCAAGGGCCCCCGGCTGGGCCTGCGCAGCACAGTCAGAGGGGCCAGCACCAGCGCCAGCCTGAACGAAATCGTCCGCAGCAGTATCCAGCAGTTGCCCATTCCCAAGCGCATGCGCTGGGGCGCAAGCCGGGTGGAGTTCGTGCGCCCGGTACACTGGGTGGTCGCGATGCTGGGCAGCGACTCTGACCACGGTGAGATACTGGGGCTGGCCACCGGCAACACTACCCGGGGTCATCGCTTTCACGGCAGTGGCGAGATCCGGCTGGAGCGGCCTGAGGATTACCCCGAGGCACTGGCGGGCGCCAGGGTGGTCGCCAGTTTCGAGCAGCGCCGGGAAACCATCCGCGAACAGGTAGAGGCACAGGCGCTGGCCCTTGGGGCCAGGGCTGTGATCGACACGGACCTGCTGGACGAGGTTACCGGGCTGGTGGAGTGGCCCGTGGCCTTGACCGGCTCCTTCGAAGCCCGCTTCCTCGAGGTGCCGCCCGAGGCCCTGGTCTCATCAATGAAGGAACACCAGAAGTATTTCCACCTGGTGGGAGAGCAGGGCGAGCTCAAACCCAATTTCATTACTGTTGCCAACATCGAGAGCAGGGACCCGGCACAGGTCATCGCCGGCAACGAGCGGGTGATTCGACCGCGACTGAGCGATGCGGCATTCTTCTTCGAAACCGACAAGAAGACCCGGCTGGAAGAGCGGGTGCCCAAGCTGGAGAGCGTGGTATTCCAGCAAAAACTCGGCACCCTGCTGGAGAAGACCCAGCGTGTCGCCAGGGTCGCGGCAGGCCTGGCGGAGCGCATGGGCACCTCTCCAGAGCTGGCCCACAGGGCGGCGCTGCTGAGCAAGACAGACCTTCTCACCGAAATGGTGCTGGAGTTTGCCGACATGCAGGGCATCGCCGGCTCCTACTACGCCCTGCACGACGGGGAAGACAAGGACGTGGCCGCGGCCCTCGCACAGCAGTACTGGCCAAAGTTTGCCGGTGACCGCCTGCCGGAGAACCCGACGGCCTGCGCCCTGGGCCTGGCCGATCGCCTGGATACCCTGGTGGGGATTTTCGGCATCGGCCAGCCTCCCACCGGCTCCAGGGATCCCTTTGCCCTGCGGCGCGCCTCCCTCGCGGTACTGCGGATTATGGTAGAGCAGGAACTGGAACTGGACCTGCGGGATTGCCTGGAACTGGCGGCCGCCCAATATCCGGCAGGGGTAATCGCAACGGGCACCACCGCACAGGTGTTCGACTACATGGTAGAGCGCTTCCGGGCCTGGTATGAGGAGGAGTCTATTCCCGCCGAAGTCTTCAAGGCTGTGAGCGCTCGCAATCTCAGCCAGCCCCTGGATATCCAGCGACGGGTTCACGCCGTGCACGCATTCACTGCGCTGCCTGAGGCGCCCGCATTGGCCGCGGCCAACAAGCGTGTTGCCAACATCCTGGACAAGCTTGAGGCCTCGCACCAATTTGGCGAAGTAAGCGCAAACTTACTTGTAGAGCCACAGGAACGAGACCTGTCGGATCGTATCGGTGCACTGGCCGCGGTGGCCACCGGGCACCTGGAACAAGGTAAATACACCGATGCACTGGCCTGCCTGGCAGGTTTGAAAGAGCCGATTGATGCCTTCTTTGACGGCGTCATGGTCAATGCGGATGACGAGGCGTTGCGCAATAATCGCCTCAACCTGTTAAAGGATCTCCGCGAACTGTTCCTGCAGGTAGCCGATATTTCACAGCTCGTTGTCGGCAAGTAAACGGTGCCACTGATCGTTCTCGACCGCGACGGTGTCATCAACGAGGACCGCGACGATTACGTCCGCAGCCTGTCAGACTGGCGGCCGATACCGGGAAGCATCGAGGCTATCGCCGCCCTGTCGCAGGCTGGCTACACCATAGCTGTCGCCACCAACCAGTCGGGCCTGAGCCGGGGCTATTTTGGCCTCGATGAACTGGAAGTCATCCACGCTACACTGTGCCGGCAGGTCGAAGAGCTCGGCGGTCTTATCGCCGGTATTTTTTACTGTCCCCACCTGCCGGACGCGGGTTGCCAGTGCCGGAAGCCAGCGACCGGTTTACTGGTCGCCATGGAAACCGAGCTGGGCGTGACACCCCGCGGGGCCGTCTTCATTGGAGACAGCCTCAAGGATCTCCAGGCCGCCCGGGCCTATGGCTGTCGGCCGTTACTGGTAAAAACCGGCAAGGGTGCTGAGACACTCCGCGCCTTGCTGTCTGCCGAGGTGCCGTTAGCCGATGCCGCCTCCATACCTGTTTATGACGATCTTGCAGCCGCCGCCCGGGAGCTCCTGCGGCAGCAACCGGATCGAAAAAGCGACAGATAGCCCTCGCTCGCCGCAATAAGCCACCGATTCCGGCGCTGTTTGTTTTAAACTGGCAACAACCAACCCGGGTGGAGCCATGCAACCAGACATAAACCTGCTCATAGCCGCCGGCATTGCCGCCGCCGCCTGCCTCGCGATCGGCCTGATCATCGGACTGCTGCGCGGGCATTTCGTCACCGACCGCCTGCGAGCCGAGCTGACCGCACTCAACGACGCGCTGAAAACCGAACTGGGGGAAGCCCGCAGCGACATTCGCGGCCTTGAAGTGCAGTTGGAACAGGGCCACACCCAACTGCGCGATACTCTCGCCCAGCTGCGCGCCGCTTCCGCTGAAATGACCCAGGTCAATCACAAGTACCACGCCCTGCAGAACCAGCACACCCGCCTTGCCACGGAACACCGGGAACGTCAGGACCGGCATGAGGAGCAGGTCCAGCTGCTGAACGAGGCACGGGACAACCTCAAGCGAGAGTTCGAAAACCTGGCCAACCGGATTTTCGAGGACAAGGGTAAGAGTTTTACCACCACCAGCCGCGAGTCCCTGGAGGCGATGCTGAAACCCTTCCGCGAGCAGATTACCGGTTTCCAGAGCCGGATCAACGAGGTTCACTCGGAATCGCTGCGCGGGCATACCGCACTGGAAAAGGAACTCCAGAAAGTGCTGGAGGTCGGGCTGGAAATGAACAACCAGGCCACCAACCTGACCAGCGCCCTGAAAGGCGATAAGAAAACCACCGGCAACTGGGGCGAGGCGCAACTGCAGCGCACCCTGGAACTGGCAGGGTTGCAGGCTGGTGAACACTATGACGCACAGGCCAGCTTCAAGGACGAGCAGGGCAAACGCAAACTACCTGATTTTGTGGTGCGGCTACCGGACGGCAAGAACCTCGTTATAGACAGCAAGGTCTCGCTGGTGGATTACGACCGCGCAGTGTCAGCTGAATCCGACGAGGAGCGCACCCTGGCGCTCAACGCACACGGGCAGGCGGTACGCAATCACATCGACGACCTGGCATCCAAGGATTACGTCAACCTGCCGGGCATCGGCAGCCCGGATTTCGTCCTCATGTTCATGCCGATAGAACCGGCCTATATCGAGGCAATGAAGCACAACAAGGACCTGTTTAACTACGGCTACACCAAGGGTGTGATTATGGTGTCGCATACCACCTTGATGCCTATTTTGAGAACCGTGGCCAACCTGTGGATGATCGAGCAGAGCAACAACGAGGCGCGGGAGATCAGCAGCAGGGCAGGGGAAATATACAACCAGGTGTGCCTGGTGGCGGAGCGCCTTAACAAGCTGGGCAATACCCTCAAGGCGGCAAACAACCACTACAATGACACGGTCAGGGGTCTTGCGGGGCAGCAGGGTTTATACGGGAAGATCGAGCGTTTCCAGCAGCTGTCGACCAAGGCCAACAAGGAAATGGTTGCACTGGAACCCATCCACGCCGACATCGAAAACGACAGGCTGGAGGGAGTGGAAGCTACCCAGGCCAGCCTGACGGAAAAACCCACCCCCCCGGCAAAACTGAAGCCGATAAGTTAGGGGGCGGAGGGGCGACTCAGTAGCCCCGCTTGTAGACGATCTTCTTCGTGCCACCGTCACAGGTGCCGACTACCTTGCCGTCGGCCTCAGCGTCGCGATCGGCGATGGTAGTGGTAAACGCCGTTACGCCATTGCGGGCAATCTTGGCATCTATCTCGGCCTTGAGTTCACTGCAGTCCTTCCTCTGGGCGAGGGCGGGTGTGGCAGCCAGGACAAGTAACAGGCAAAGGGCGATTTTGCGCATAAAAATACTCCAAAAACGCGTCGGGATTGACGGCGAGCAATACTACGCCCGCAGCCATCTCCCGCTCAATGGTACTAGTACCTAATTTGTCCAAAGCCCTTTGTTTATAGTACCAAAAAGCCGCCAGCCCCGACTTGTTCAGGCCGGGGATTGCAGCCCCCTGAGTCGCTCCAGCACACAGGCCAGCCCGATGGATGCCGGATCCCGCCCCTGGGCCGCCAGCTCACGCTCGAAGGGGTCACCATCAACCCGCTCAGCCGCCTCCTCGAAACTGTCCTCGGCCAGATCCGAGCCAGCCAGTCCCACACAGATCGCTTCCCTGGTTTCACGCAAAGTCGCGAGCTGCGCAGCAACAGTGCTGCCGCAGTTTCCCCCGAAGGGCAAGCTGCTGTCTGATACCTGGGCCGCCAGCACCCTCACCTCCCTGCGATGCTCCCTGATTTCTGACACCAGCTTCCTCAGCGCCAGCTCTTGTGAGTTGATTCGGCCAACTAATATTGTAAGGCGCTGCTCCAGTGTCCCAAGGTGTGTTTGGGCGGCGGAGATATCCCGCGCCGCCAGCAATAGCAATTGCTCTGAACGTTGTTCAGCGGGGACTTCGGCAATCTGCCGCTCGCGGTTACATATGCGCTGCTGCGCCGCGGCGATCTCGCTTTCCAGGTCTTTGCGCATGGCGATCAGGCCCGCCAGGCAAGAACGCCTGCGCAGCAAAAGATTTTCCGCATCCACAATTTCCTGCCTGTAGATGCGAATAGCATTGGCGTCGGTTATTCGTTCGACACTTTCCCTTGCGCCTGCTCGCAACAAGGTATCCAGCTTTCCGAAAAGTTTCATAATTACAGCTCCTATTCCCTGTCCATTTCGCGAATGATTTTCGTCGTGCGCGCTTCACTGATCTTGTTGTGCAGGCGATCAGATTCATGCTTGTCGCGGATAGTCTTGGACATGGTGATGGTGGAGAAAACGAGAAACAGCGAACTGATCATGAAGTAACCTTTCACGATCATTTCGCCAGGCATCATGTAGATACCCATCAAGGTCGCGCCTACTGCGACGCCAAAAGCCAGTTTGACAAAGAAATCCCAGGCCGAAGTACTGCTGTTGAGTTCAAATTGATCCACGTCGGATACCTCCCTTGGTTTGTCTCGACGTGGTGGAGTATTGGTGTGTTACCGGCGCACCTCAACGAGACCGTGCGAAGCCCCGCCCCGCGCCACTTCAGGTAGCAGGCAGTGATACCGCAGGCAGTTGGTCTAGGAGCGCAGGCCGGAGAAACCCTTGTAGTGCCAGTCGCGCAAGGCGATAACAGCGGTATAGCCACGGCGCTGTTCAAACGGCCTGGTTGTGTCTTCACGATTCAACAGGTCAAACTCACGCGCCAGTCGTTCCATCTTGCGACGGAATTCCGCGTTTGAGGATTCACACAACATGCCGTTGAGCACTATCAGCTCGTGATCTTCCTGGTTGAATCGCGCTGCAAAAAAATCCTGCTGTATCGTTTTCAGGAAAATCTGCTGGATGGGGCCATTGGGTAACCAGCCGAAGTTGGGCGCCACCAACAGCTTGATGCGATTGTTGGGTTGTAACTCGATAAGCCGGAGTCGATCGAGTTTCGCCAGCATCTGCACCAGCTGGTGCTCCTCGAAGACATAGAATTCCAGAATGTTTTCAAAGCTCCAGCGGTTGAGGACACAGACTGTAACCACCAGCAGCCCCAGGTCATTGGCTATTTCGCTCTCCTGGGCTTGCGTGAGTGCCTGCAGACGCTTGCCCGAGTTTTCCATCAGCTGCAATAAACCCGACAGCTCTATGTCGCAGAGCGAACAGATAAGGTCGAGTTCAGCAAGGGTGAATTCCCGCCGGGAAAACTTGCGCTTTACCGAGGACTCCGAGAGGCCCATACCGGCGGCGACACCGGCGTAGGTCAGCCGGGACGATTTAAGCGCCGCTTTAAGCGCCTCTACCAAAGCCACTACCTGAGCCATCGCCCACCCCGGTCAACAGAAAGTATCGGCCCATGGTACCAAAGGTCTTGGAGGCCACTGCAACTGTTTATATAGTGGGAGGTCGCTGTCGGGCTGGGTAGTATTCCCCCAACCCCAGCCCCTGGAGAGACGCATGAGTTTCAGGCAGAAAGGCTTCATACCCTACATCACCGTGGTTTTTCTCAACGCGTTCGTCGACCTGGGACATAAAATTGTCATCCAGAACGCTATTTTCAAAAGCTATGACGGCCGGGAACAGGTGGTGCTCACAGCCATTGTTAATGGCCTTATCCTGTTGCCCTTCATCCTGCTGTTCTCCCCCGCTGGATTCCTGGCGGACAAGTTCGCGAAACATCGCATCATGAGACACTCGGCATTCCTCGCCGTCGTCGCCACCCTGTTGATTACTTTTTCCTACTACCAGGGTTGGTTCTGGGCGGCATTCGGGCTGACATTCGCCCTGGCCGTGCAGAGCGCTATCTACAGCCCCGCCAAGTACGGTTACATCAGGGAGCTGGTCGGGAGCAGCAACCTGGCTGCGGCAAACGGTATCGTCCAGGCAGTCACGATTGCCGGAATTCTCCTTGGGACGTTTGTATTTTCAATCCTGTTCGAAGCGCTACTGCCGGATAACGGCACCACAGGAACGGGCGACACCATGTTCAGTGTCGCTCCCATCGGCTGGGTGCTGGTAGCCCTTGCTACCGTTGAGTGGCTTTCCACAGCCTTTCTCCCCGACCGCCAACAAGGCAGCACAACAGAGAGATTTGAGCTGGGCCAATACCTCAACCTGCACTACTTACGTCGCAACCTGGCCGTGCTGAGCAACAACAGTACGATCTGGCTTTCCATCATCGGCCTGTCAACTTTCTGGGCGATCTCCCAGGTCATGCTGGCGGCGTTTCCCGCATTCGCAAAGGAGGCCCTGGATATCACCAACACCGTTGTGATCCAGGGCATTCTCGCCTGTTCCGGGCTCGGTATCGTGATCGGCTCCCTGGTGGCCGGTAAGTTCTCGCGCAACTATATCGAAACCGGGCTGATACCGCTGGGGGCGGTGGGTATCGCCATCGGCATCGCTGTGCTGCCCGGGCTGGACAGCAGCTGGAGTATGGCCGCGACCTTTGTATTGGTGGGCGCCATGGGCGGCCTGTTCATCGTGCCCCTCAACTCACTTATCCAGTTCCAGGCACCCGAGAGCCGGCTGGGCACCGTCCTGGCGGGCAACAACTGGATTCAGAACGTAGCGATGCTTGGCGCCCTTGCTTTGACAGTCGTGTTTTCGATTGCGGGTATCGACAGCGTCGGGCTGTTTTACATTCTCACCGCTGCCGCCGTAATCGGCACCGGCTATACGGTACGCAAATTACCGCACTCACTGGCGCGTATTCTGGCGATGCTGTTACTCAAGCGCCGCTACCGGGTTGAGGTTATCGGCTTCGACAACATACCCCAGGCGGGCGCCACCCTGTTGCTTGGCAATCATATTTCCTGGATCGACTGGGCGCTGGTGCAGATAGCCTGTCCCAGGCCTATACGTTTTGTAATGCTCAAGCGCATCTACGAAACCTGGTACCTCAAGCCATTTTTCAAGGCGTTTGGGGTAGTTCCTATCGCTGCCGGGCAGAGTCAGGAAAGCCTGCAAACGATCAATGCCCTGCTGCGCTCTGGTGAGTGTGTGTGTCTTTTCCCCGAGGGTGCTATTAGTCGCAACGGTCATCTGGGGAAATTTCATACCGGCTATGAACGGGCTCTTACGGGGGTTGAAGACGGAGTTATCGTTCCGTTCTACCTGCACGGCTTGTGGGGCAGCAGCCTTTCTCGCGCCGACGAGGGCCTGCGTGACGCAAGGGCGCCCGACCTGAAGCGGGACCTGATCGTCGCCTTTGGATCACCGCTTCCGCTGGACACATCAGCTAAAGCACTCAAACAGAAAGTTTTCGAGCTGTCGATTACCGCATGGGATTCTCACAGCAAACAGCTGGAGCCAATACCACTGGCATGGCTGCGCAGCGCCAGGCGCAAGCCCTGGCAAAGATGCGCCGTGGATGATGCGGGAACTACCCTGGGCAACTCGCAGTTGGTGACAGCCGTGGCCGGCCTGAGCAGGCAATTCAGGCTGCCCGGGAATGAGCGCCATATCGGCGTGTTGCTGCCATCAAGCACCACCGCGCTACAGGCGATACTCGCACTGCTGTTACGCGGCAAGGTTATCGTGCCGCTCAATCACACTCTGCCGGCAGAAATGTTCCGAAGCATGTTCAAGGTGACATCCGTGCAGCATGTTGTCACATCCCACGCCTATCTCGCAGCGTTGTCAGCGGCTGGTACCGATACCGATAAGTTGCTGCAGGGCAGGGAACTGATCTTTATGGAGGACCTGGCCCGTAAAGTGCCAGCCTGGCGGCGGATTGCCGACGCTATCGCCTTCACACTGCTACCCGCGTCATGGTTTTATCGACTGACAGGGCAGGTCATCCAGTCTGGAGACCCGGCGGCCATACTGCTCAGTGAAAGCAACGATCCTGCTCCCCTGGGAGTTCTGCTTTCCCACCGCAATATAATTTCCAACTGCCGACAGATGTCGGATGTGCTCAACACGCGTTTGGACGATGTCATTCTGTCCTGCATCCCCCTGTACCATCCGCTCGGGCTGACGCTGACTACCATCATGCCGTTGGTCGAGGGTATTCCGATAGCCTGTCATGGGGACCCGCTGGACTCGCTGGGTATCGCGAAGTCAGTTGCCAGGCACCGGGCGACCCTGTTGCCGGCCTCACCGCAAACAATCGGGCTCTATGCGCGCAACGATGAGATTCACCCTCTTATGCTCGATTCGCTGCGCCTGGTAGTCTCCGGTGCCGAACCGCTGCCCAATGAACTGCGCAGCGAGTTTGAGCTGAAGTTCGGCAAACGCGTCTACGAGGGCTACGGCGCCGCGGAAACCACCACGGTCACGACAGTCAATATTCCCGATGCCATGGATGCCAGTGACTGGAAGGTGCAACAGGGCAATATCCCGGGCACCATGGGGATGCCTCTGCCAGGCACGAGCCTGAAGATAGTAGACGAACTCAGCGGCAGGGAACTGCCGCTGGAAACCGATGGCCTGCTGCTGGTCGGTGGCAGCCAGGTCATGTCCGGCTACCTCGATGCGCCGGAGCAGACGGCGGCGGCGATCCTCGAGGTCGATGGCCAGCGATGGTTCAGGACCGGCAGGGTTGGGCACCTCACGCCGGAGGGTTTCCTGGTGCTGCGCCAGACCTCGACATCGGGTAGTCAGTAAGCTGGCCGGCCGTCGCTCAGGGACAGGTGGAGGGATTCAGGAAAGCCAGGCGCGTACAGGCACGCAATTGGTTCCTCTTCAATGATGTTCCGGCCAGCTTGAAACCACACACAACGTGGACCCTAGACATCAAGATTCGCCACCGACAGCGCGTTCTCCTCGATAAAGAGCCTGCGGGGTTCCACGTGGTCGCCCATCAGGGTCGTGAAGATCTGGTCGGCGGCGATGGCGTCCTCGATAGTAACCTTGAGCATGCGGCGCACTTCCGGATCCATGGTGGTCTCCCACAGTTGCTCGGGGTTCATCTCACCAAGGCCCTTGTAGCGCTGGATGCTGTAACCTCTGCGAGCTTCCGCCATCAGCCAGTCCAGGCCCTCGGCAAAGCTGCGGGTCGCCAGGGTCTTTTCCCCCCGCTTGAAGTAGCCGTCTTCTTCGACCAGGGTATTGATCGTAGCCCCCAGTGCTATCAGGCTGCGGTATTCGCCGGAGGCAAAGAATTCGTGATGGTATTCGGTCTCGGACTCGACTCCGTGGGCCAGGAGTTTTACTACCGGGAAGTACAGCTGGCGCTCCTGGTCTTTGCGAACGACGACTGAGTACAGGCTACCCTTGCTTGCCACCGTAAGTAAGCGCTCACTTAGTTGGTCGCTGAAACGGCTAACCGCCTGCTCGTCGCGCATCTGCTCAAGGGACAGGGATTCTCCATAGACCATTTGCCACAACACTTCAGCGGTATACAGGCGGCTCAGGCGATCGATGGTGCCCGCTACTGACCGGAACTGCGCCACCAGCTCCTCCAGCCCGCTACCGGTGATGGGGGGGGCATCGGGGTTCACATAGATCGAAGCGCCTTCCAGCGCGCCCTGGGTCAGGTACTGGTTAAGCGCGTCATCGTCTTTCAGATACTGGTGCTGCTTGCCTTTGGCTATTTTGTACAGGGGCGGCTGGGCGATAAAGATATGCCCGCGCTCCAACAGCTCCCGCATCTGGCGAAAGAAAAACGTCAGGAGCAGGGTGCGGATGTGGGAACCGTCCACGTCCGCATCGGTCATGATAATGATGCTGTGGTAGCGCAGCTTGTCCGCGTTGAACTCTTCCTTGCCAATGCCACAGCCCAGCGCCGTCACGATGGTACCGACCTCGGCGGAGCCCAGCATCTTGTCAAAGCGAGCTTTTTCCACATTGAGAATTTTACCCTTCAGCGGAAGAATCGCCTGGAATTTACGGTTTCTGCCCTGCTTCGCAGAGCCGCCCGCTGAGTCGCCCTCCACCAGGTACAGCTCCGACAGGGCCGGGTCCTTTTCCTGGCAATCCGCCAGCTTCCCCGGCAGCCCCGCGATATCCAGGGCACCCTTGCGGCGTGTCATTTCACGGGCCTTGCGCGCGGCCTCCCGGGCACGGGCCGCATCCAGCATCTTACCGACGACCGCCTTGGCCTCGCCGGGGTTTTCCAGCAGGTAATCGTTGAACTGGGTGTTCATGGTCTGCTCAACCGCGGTTTTAACCTCGGAGGAGACCAGTTTGTCCTTGGTCTGGGAGGAAAACTTGGGATCCGGCACCTTGACCGAGATAATCGCGGTCAAGCCTTCCCGGGCATCATCCCCGGTGGTATTGACCTTGGCCTTCTTCGCGAGGCCTTCTTTCTCGATATAGGAATTGAGGCTGCGGGTTAGTGCCGCACGAAAACCCGCCAGGTGGGTGCCGCCATCGCGCTGGGGAATGTTGTTGGTATAGCAGAAGATGTTTTCCTGAAAGGAATCATTCCACTGCAGGGCCACTTCCACGCCGATCCCGTCCTCAGTGTCATATTGGAAGTGAAATGGTCGGTTGACCGGCGTCTTGTTGAGATTAAGGTAATTCACGAAGGCTTTCAGGCCGCCATCATATTGATAAGTCTCTTCTTTTGCGCTGCGCTCGTCCTTCAATACAATCCGCACCCCGGAATTCAGGAAGGCCAGTTCCCGCAGCCGCTTTGCCAGTTGATCGAAATGGAACTTGATATTGGTAAAGGTAGCGGGGGAGGGCTTGAAACGTACGGTGGTGCCGGTTACCCCGGTGGCTCCTATTTCTGCCAGAGGAGCGTCCGGTATACCATGGCGATACACCTGCTCGTACATTTTCCCTTCCCGGCGAATCGTCAGTACGAGTTCCTCAGACAGGGCGTTGACCACCGAAACACCAACGCCGTGCAGACCACCGGATACCTTGTAGGTGTTGTCGTCAAACTTACCACCGGCGTGCAGGACCGTCATGATGACCTCTGCGGCGGACACCCCTTCCTCGTGCATTTCGGTAGGTATGCCCCGGCCATTGTCCGAAACCGTAACCGATTCATCCGGGTGGATAGCTATCGCGATTTCACTGCAATGCCCCGCCAGGGCCTCGTCGATTGAGTTATCAACCAACTCGAACACCATATGATGCAGGCCGGTACCATCATCAGTATCCCCGATGTACATACCGGGGCGCTTGCGCACTGCATCCAGGCCCTTAAGGACCTTGATACTGGAGGAATCGTAATTATGTTCGCCTTCGCTCATAGTTTCACTCTCAATACTGCTTCTATTTATATAGCTGCCCCGCAGGGCAGGAAATCGCTGTGCATGTTCATACGGGTTAGTTGCCGGCCGGCCTTACCGTGCCATGTTCCACGTGGAACATCCCAATATCCGAGGCGCCCTCCGGCCAGACCGAGAGAATATCCGACTGCTCGACACAGGTAATAAACACCTGGGCTTTCATCGAGGCCAGCAACTCACAAACCTGCCTACTGTGTGCCAGATCCAGCTCCGAGGGCAGGTCGTCCACGAGATAGGTGCAATTCCCTTTCCCCTGCTCTGACATCAACTGGCCCTGGGCCAGCTTCAGGCCGCATACCACCAGCTTTTGCTGTCCCCGAGACAGGGTGTCCGCCGCCAGGCGTCCATCAATCAATACCCTGATATCCCCTCGCTGGGGCCCGACATGGGTATATCCCTGTTCTATGTCTGACGAAATACTGCCCTGCAGCGCCGCTTCATACGTAGATTGCCGGTCCCAGCCCTGCAGGTAGCGCAGTTCCAGCCTGTCCCCAAGGGATGGCACCAGCTCTTTCACGATATCTGTGAAGCGGGGGACCAACAGCTTGAAATAAGTCCTGCGATAATCCCCAACCGCCGCACCTGCTGTCGCAAGGTCACGGGTCCAGACCGACAATTCCTGGTCCCGAATTTTACCATGCCGGAGCAGTTTGTTGCGTTGTTTTATGCAACGCTGGAAACGCTGCCACTGTTCCAGGAAGCGATGTTCCACGTGGAACACTCCCCAGTCCAGATAGCGACGCCTGGCCCCCGGTGCCCCGGTCAAGAGTTCAAAACTGTCGGCGTTGATGACCTGCAAGGGCAAGTGCTCGACCAGCCGGGCCACGGACTTGACCGGGCTCCCTGCAACCTTGAGCAGTGCTTCCCCTGCCATTCCACGACGAACCCCGAGACTAACCCCCGCACCAGTTGCGGAGCCGGTCGTGCCTGCCACACCGAAAGCGACGCAGCTGGCCTGACCATGGGTAATGAGGGACTTTACGCTGCTCCCCCGAAAAGAACGCGCCATCCCCAACAGGTGAATAGCCTCGAGAATACTGGTTTTACCACTGCCGTTGCTGCCGAAAAACACATTAACCTGCCCCAGGTCCTGCAGGGATACCTGTTTCAGGTTTCTGACATTATTTATCTGGAGGCGGGTTAGCGACACATTGGCCCGGAAGGATCAGGCCGCCAAGCGGCCTGTATTTTCGTTTTGCTTGTAGTGTTCGAAGCGGCTTCGCGCCTCACTAGAGACGCATGGGCATAACAACGTAGACGGAGTCACCTGCATCCGACTCTTCCAGCAAGGCGCTGCTATTGGGGTCAGACAGGGACAGCTTGACCTGCTCCCCGCTGAGCACACCCAGGACGTCCAGCAGGTAGCTCACATTGAAGCCCACCTCCAGTGAATCACCCTGGTAATCCACAGGCACAGTCTCCTCCGCCTCTTCCTGCTCCGGGTTGTTGGCGACGATGTCGAGACTGTTTTTTGTCAGCTTCAGGCGCACCCCGCGATATTTCTCGTTGGAGAGAATCGCTGCCCGGGTAAAGGCCTGGCGCATTTCCAGCCTGGAGCCGAGTACGATCTTGTCGGGCGCCCGGGGCAGTACCCGCTGGTAATCGGGGAACTTGCCGTCCACCAGCTTGGAGGTAAAGGTAAAGTCGTTGGTGGTGGCGCGAATATGGTTGCTGCCAATCACTATAGCGATCTCCGCCTCATCCTCGAGCAGCAGGCGTGCCAGCTCCAGCACGCCCTTGCGGGGCAGGATTACCTGGGTATCGTCGGTAGCCTCTATCTTGCCGGGCAGGGTACAGAGCGCCAGGCGATGTCCGTCAGTCGCCACGACCCGCATCTGGCTGCCCCTGATCTCCCACAACATGCCGTTCAGGTAATAGCGCACGTCCTGCTGGGCCATGGCAAAACCGGTCCGATCGATAAGGCGCTTCAGCTGGCCCTGCTTGATGGTGAACTGGTGGGTTCCCATGCTGTCTTCGACATTGGGGAACTCCCGGGCCGGCAGCGTGGCCAGGGTAAAACGGCTGCGCCCGGACTTGACTGTTACCTTGCTGTCCTGCGCGGTGAATTCGATATTGCTGCCCTCGGGCAGGGACTTGCAGATATCCACCAGCTTGCGGGCAGGGACCGTTACCTCACCGGAGTCACCGGCGGCAGGAAGCTGAACCCGGCCTACCAATTCCACCTCCAGGTCAGTACCGGTCAGCGCCAGGCGATCCCCATCCAGAACCATCAAAACGTTTGCCAGTATCGGCAGGGTCTGCCGGCGCTCGACCACTCCAGCTACAAGGTTCAGCGGTTTGAGTAGGGCATCCCGCGAAATAGTGAACTTCATATGACAGATTTTCCTTCGGACAAATGGCGTTTATTGTTGTTGACCGGTGACCACAGCCCCAGCCTGCAGACGCGGTCGATACGGGCCGGTGGTCAACTAACTGGCAAAGATTATCAAGTTGTGAGCGATCGCAACAGGTTTTTGTAATCTTCGCTAATATCGGAGTTACTTTCGCGAAGTTCCTTGATTTTACGACATCCGTGCAGGACTGTCGTGTGATCTCTGCCGCCAAAGCTGTCGCCAATTTCCGGGAGACTGTGGTTGGTTAATTCCTTGGCCAGGGCCATCGCAACCTGGCGGGGGCGGGCGACCGACCGGCTGCGTCGCCGGGACATCAGGTCAGCCACCTTTATCTTGTAATATTCCGCCACTGTACGCTGGATATTGTCCAGGCTGACCTGCTTGTCCTGCAGCGCCAGGAGGTCTTTCAGGCTGTCCTTGACCAGGTCCACATCGATGGGTTTGCCGATGAAGTGAGCGCTCGCTATCACTCTTTTAAGCGCACCTTCTAACTCCCTTACATTGGAGCGAATCCGCTGGGCAATAAAAAAGGCCGCGTCCGGCGGCAGGTCTATTCGCGCCTGGGTGGCTTTTTTCATCAGAATAGCCACTCTCGTCTCAAGTTCGGGCGGCTCTACTGCCACCGTCAAACCCCAGCCGAAGCGCGATTTCAACCGCTCTTCCAGGCCGTCTATCTCCTTCGGGTAACGATCGCAGGTCAGTATCATCTGCTGGCCGCCCTCAAGCAGGGCGTTAAAGGTGTGGAAAAATTCTTCCTGGGATCGGTCTTTCTTGGCGAAAAACTGGATGTCGTCGATGAGCAGGGCATCCACCGACCGGTAATAACGCTTGAAATCACTGATGGCATTGAGCTGCAAAGCTTTGACCATATCCGCAACGAAACGCTCGGAATGCAGGTAGACCACCTTGGCCTGGGGGTTTTCCTGCTTCAGGGCATTGCCAACCGCGTGCATCAGGTGGGTCTTGCCGAGGCCTACCCCGCCGTACAAAAAGAGTGGGTTATAGGAATCCCCCGGGTTTTGCGCCACCTGCTTTGCCGCCGCCAGTGCGAGTTGGTTCGATTTACCCTCGATAAAGTTCCCGAAGGTGTAGTTCTCCACCAGGTGGTGCTGGTGCTGCAGGGACCCGACGACTTCCACCTTACGCAGGGTGCTGGTGTGTGGCTGGCTACCCCTGAAGGAGTGGGTGTCCGCCGAAGCCTGGTTGCCACTCATCGCCTGGCCTGAAATCGCAGGCTGCATACCCTGGGCGACATCGGCCGTCGGCGGCGCCTGCCGCGCAACGACAAGGGCGGTATTGGTATCGCCCGGGCTCGACGGGGGAACAGCTCCCGCGCCAACCTGAACCACCACATCTATGAGTGATTCGCTGCCCAGCTCCCTTACCAACTCGGAAATCCGCTCGGCAAACTTGTCTGACACGAAATCCTTGATGAAGCGGTTGGGCGCCATGAGCATCAGGCTGCGGCCGTCCGTGCTGGCCTGCAACGGCCTTATCCAGGTATTGAACTGCTGTGAAGGTAACTCGTCCTGCAGGCGATCCACGCACTGCTGCCACACTACTTCAGGCAAAATGAACCCCTTGATGCCGGCCGCCAGACCGGTCATACGCATAGAAAGATGACTTTTTATATTGCTTGCCCACTGGTGATTATTGTGTCTCCAGTGGGGGGAGATAATACGCTGCTGAAGGGAAGTTATCCACATAAATAAGCGCTGGAAGCAGCAAATTTAATTTCTTTTAAAATCAGTCAGCTAACAAATTATTGATCATTTTTTGTGCAGTCCTAACAAATTCGTGCGGGTATAGTTTTTCCTGTGGATAAGCTGTTAGTATCTGTTGGGGAAAATGTGGGCTGATGGCCGCAAGCCAGAACCCGTATGGCTGTGGCATATCCCGCGTGGTTGGCGTCGGGGTGGGGCCTAGGGGGGTACCAATGGGTCATGCGGGCATGTACCGGGTAATAATACCGCCATTACGATTGAATTAGCGGCGCCGTTTCAATAGAATACCCCACCTTTTTTCCGGTCAACGTCTGCAGCCAAGCCCGAGGGTGCGACTGTCGCTTCTGGCCCGTAATCACTCTGGAACATTGCTATGAAAAGAACATTTCAGCCCAGCGTACTAAAACGCGCTCGCACCCATGGTTTTCGCGCTCGTATGGCAACCAAGGGCGGCCGGCAGGTCCTGAACCGTCGTCGCGCCCGCGGTCGCAAGCGTCTCGCCCTCTAAGACGGGCAGTCATGGCGGGTGGGCAGCCAGGCTTCAGGTCATAGTTTTCCCAAAGCCAGGCGCTTACTCAAAGCCAGCGATTACAGTCGGGTCTTTGACAAAGCGGAAGCCAAAGCATCCCACAAGTACCTCTTGCTGCTGGCCCGGCCAAGTTCCGCACACGGGCATCGCCTGGGTCTGGTGATAGCCAAAAAAAATGTCCGGCTGGCGGTGCAGCGCAATCGTATCAAACGGGTAGCCCGGGAGTTTTTCCGCACCCTGCCGGACAGTGAACCAGCAATGGATGTGGTGCTGCTTACCCGACGCGGCATAGACCAGTTGGATAATGCAGAACTATCCTCTATATTGCTGCAGCAGTGGCAGAAACTGAGCCACAAAATCCCCAGGCCAGAATCGGATACCAGCCAGGACCGCTAATGCGTCGCTTGTTCATTTTTATTATCGACTGCTACAAGGCCTGCCTGAGTCCTTTTCTGGGTAACAACTGTCGTTTTTACCCAAGCTGTTCGACCTACGCCCAGGAAGCTATCGCGACCCACGGTGTATTCAGGGGCTGCTACCTCGCCCTGCGCCGACTGGGTAAATGCCATCCATGGCATGAGGGTGGTGTTGATCCCGTCCCTCCCTGCTCGCACTCTCACTAAACCAAAGATAACACTATGGATTTGCAACGCTCACTGCTCATTGGCGCTATCGCCGTACTGTCCTTCATGCTCCTCACCAAGTGGGTGGACTTCAAGGATGCCAGGACCAGTGCGCTGACCCAGGAAAACACCCGCCTGACGTCGCCGGACAAGCCGGTGCCAGACCTGCCATCAACCGAGGCTGCGCAAACCGAAGAGGACCTGCCCTCGATGGCCGATACCACCCCGGCCGCCACCCAGGCAGATCCCGTGGTAAGCAACAGCGGACGCATAGTCCAGATACACACCGATGTACTTCAATTGGCTATAGATCTCGAAGGCGGGGATATCATAGAGCTCACCCTGCCCGCCTATCCGGCCCAGCTGGATGCACCGGACGTCCCTTTTGTCCTGCTGGAACAGAACGCTACCCGTACCTATATTGCCCAGAGCGGGCTGATCGGCACCAATGGCATCGACAGGGATGGCCGCCCTACCTACAACACGCCATCTTCTATATACAGGATGAAAGAGGGTCAGAACGAACTTGAGGTAGACCTCCAGTGGCGGGATGACACCGGCGTGGAGGTCACCAAACGCTTCACCCTGCGTCGCGGCGACTACCTTATACGGGTCGACTTCCTGGTGAACAACGGAAGCCAGAACCGCTGGCAGGCTAATCTTTTCGGCCAGTTGAAGCGCGACAGCAGCCCGGCTCCCTCCGCCAGCTCCTCCGGTGGGATGGGCCTGAATCCTTTCCTGGGCGCTGCGACAACACAGCCGGATGACCACTTCACCAAGTTTACCTTCGAGGACATGGCCGAGGAGCCTTTCAAGGCGACGCTGCCCGGCGGTTGGATAGCGATAATCCAGCACTACTTCCTTAGCGCCTGGGTTCCCGATCAAGCGCAAAGCCACAATTACAGCACCCGGGTAACCAGCGGCGGCTTCAATATAGCGGGATTTACCAGTCCCCCCCTGGTCCTGGACCCGGGACAGCTGGGTGAGGTAGGTGCAGAGTTTTACGCCGGCCCCAAGGACCAGTACCGCCTGAAGGAGATTTCACCCTACCTCGATCTCAGCGTGGACTACGGCTGGCTGTGGTGGATTGCCCAACCCCTGTTCTGGCTGTTGACCAAGATCCACGGCCTCGTGGGAAACTGGGGTGTTGCGATTATCCTGTTGACCGTACTGATCAAGGCGGCTTTCTTCAAATTGTCGGCCACCAGCTACAAGTCCATGGCAAATATGCGGCGGGTGCAGCCCAAGATGCAGGATATCCGCGAACAGTTTGCGGATGACAAGCAAAAACAATCCCAGGCAATGATGGAGTTGTACCGCAAGGAAAAAATCAATCCGATGGGCGGCTGCCTGCCGATCCTGGTGCAGATGCCGGTATTTATCGCCCTGTACTGGACGCTGATGGAAAGTGTCGAGTTGCGTCAGGCGCCATTTATCCTGTGGATCAAGGACCTGTCGGTAATGGACCCCTATTTCGTGCTGCCCTTGCTGATGGGCGCCAGCATGTTCTTTATGCAGATGTTGAATCCGCCACCGCCGGACCCCATGCAGGCGAAGATCATGAAGTGGATGCCTGTCGTTTTCACTTTCTTCTTCCTCTGGTTCCCGGCGGGACTGGTATTGTACTGGGTGGTTAACAACCTCCTCTCCATGGCCCAGCAGTACGTCATCACCAAACAGATCGAGGCCGGAGCGGCGAAACCCTGATCGATCCGGATACCATCGCGGCGATCGCGACCGCCCCGGGCAGGGGCGGCATTGGTATCATTCGCATCTCGGGACCCATGGCGGCACGCATTGGCGCCGCGATCACCGGACTCGAGTTGCAGCCGCGCAGGGCACACATGGCCAACTTCCTGTCTGATGCCGGAATCGTACTGGATTCGGGTATCGCGCTACTGTTTCCAGGGCCACACTCCTTTACCGGCGAGACCGTGGTGGAGTTGCAGGGCCACGGCGGTCCCGTCATTCTCGATTTGTTGCTGCAGCAGGTTTGCCGTCTCGGCGCGCGCCAGGCAGCTCCGGGGGAATTCTCCCAGCGCGCCTACCTCAATGACAAGATCGATCTGGCCCAGGCCGAGGCGATTGCTGACCTCATCAACAGCACCACCGCACAGGCCGCACTGAACGCCACCCGGTCCCTGCAGGGAGAATTCTCACGCAGGATCGACGAGCTGGTAGAGATGGTCACGCGCCTGAGAATATATGTCGAGGCCGCCATCGACTTTCCCGAGGAAGAAATCGACTTCATCGAGGAGGGGCAAGTCGGTCGGCAATTGGCGGCTATCATTGCGCAGTTGGATGCTGTCATGCGGCAGGCCCGTCAGGGCAGCCTGTTGCAGGAGGGTATGAAACTGGTGATCGCGGGTAAGCCCAATGCCGGTAAATCCAGCCTGCTAAACGCCATGTCCGGTTCCGACAGCGCTATTGTCACGGCAATCGCCGGCACTACCCGGGATGTTCTGCGGGAGCATATCCAGATAGACGGAATGCCACTGCACATTGTCGACACAGCGGGCCTCAGGGACAGCGAGGATGAGGTTGAACAGGAGGGTATACGGCGGGCATGGCAGGAAATGGCCTCGGCAGACCGGATACTCCTGGTAGTGGATGACAGCGACCCGGCAGCCGGGGATGATCCCGACACGATCTGGCCCGAGCGGCAGCAACACCTGGGCAGGGCGATCCCGGTCACCATCGTGCACAATAAATGCGACCTTTCCGGCCACTCTCCCGGGGTAACCGCCAACAGCGAGAACACCGCGGTCACTCTCTCTGCAAAAACCGGAGCCGGCATGGACCTGCTGCGTGAGCACCTCAAGCAATGCATGGGCTTCCAGAGCGAGAGCGAGGGCAACTTCAGCGCCCGTCGTCGTCACCTGCAGGCACTGGAAGCCGCTGCGGTTTTTCTCCGGGCAGGGCAAGAGCAGTTACTGAACGCCGGGGCGGGAGAACTGCTGGCTGAGGATCTGCGACAGTGCCAGGCTAGTCTCGGTGACATTACCGGCGCCCTCAGCAGCGATGAATTGCTGGGTAAGATTTTTTCCAGTTTCTGCATCGGCAAATAGCAGCGACGACTGTCCTTATCCTGTCCCAGCCATATGAACAGGCTGTCCACAGCAAACGCCATTACATCCCATTTACCTACACGCAATACCGAACTTACTCACAGGATTCTCTCGCGAGCCCGCCCGCATAGCAACTCGCTGGATAACTACGGGGACAGGGCGTTAACCGGCCGTGGGTTAAAACCCCGATAAACAGGCCGTATCTCCGGGGCTGAAAAACCATCCACAAAAAGAAGCGTTTCGCACACCGGATGGACACGGCTTTTCACGGTCGAATGCAGGGCTTTTGCGTGTACTTGTCTGCGCTATAACTGATTGTATCTGTTGTAAAATACAGCCTTTTCCACAGCGCAGGGGCCCTCTAATAGTAGTAACAACAATAATCCTTATATATATCTCTATATATATTTAATAATAATTAATCTATAGCCAAGGGATCAGTTCCCGTTACTCAGCCGCGGGCCCGGGGTACTGTTCCCGCAGGACTCGCTTGAGTACCTTGCCACTTGGGTTCCTGGGTATCTCCTCGACAAAAATAGCCGCCTTGGGTAATTTGAAGCGCGCGAGTTTTTCATGGCAGTGCGCCAGTACCTGGACCTCGGTCAACGCGGTGTCCTTGCGCACGATAATTGCCAGGGGACTCTCCCCCCACTTTGCGCTATCCTGGCCAATCACCGCAGCGTCCGCGATTCCCGGGTGAGACAACAGGACGTTTTCGACCTCGGCGGGGTACACGTTTTCCCCACCGGATATGATCATATCTTTCATCCGGTCCTGGATCGTGACAAAGCCCTCCTCGTCCATGACCGCGATATCGCCGGTATGAAGCCAGCCATCGATGACTGTTTCCGCTGTCGCGTCGGGCCGGTTCCAGTACTCCTTCATGTTGTGCGGGCCCTGCACCTGGATTTCACCTGGTTCACCACGGGGCAATTCCCTGCCGCTGTCATCGGCTATGCGTACCCGGGTGTGGAAAAAGGATTTTCCAGTGGAGCCAATTTTATGTTTAGCATCATCCGGGCCGATCAGGCAGGCAGGGCCACAGGTCTCCGTCATGCCATACACCTGGTGCACTTCTATGCCGAGCTCCATATACGCGTTGATAATGGTAACCGGCAGGGGCGCCGCCCCGCTGGTGATGGCGCGCAGGCTGGACCAGTCAAAACGCTGGAAGTCGGGAACCTGCAGCATGAATCCCAGCATGGCGGGCACAGCCAGGGTGGTGTTGATCTGCTCGGTCTCTATCAGCGACCAGGCTTTTTGGGGATCAAAGTTGCGCAGAATAACCAGCGTATTGCCCTTGTATACCGACGCGATCATCGGGGTGAGTGCACCGACGTGAAATAATGGCAGCAGCACCATGTATTTGTCGGATAAATGCGTCTCCGCCGTATTCAGAAGAGTGAGCAGTGCCCAGAACACGGTTTTGTGTGTGTGTACGACTCCCTTGGGGTGACCAGTAGTACCGGAGGTGTACATGATAAACAGGTTGTCCTCCTCCCCTGCCTTGTCAGCCGGCTCGGCCTCGCTGTTGTCAGACAGCAGGCCCTCGTAATCGACGGCAAAATCGGGGCCGGTATCGCCAATGCAAATCCAGTTACGGAGGTCGCTGCCCGCGTCCCCCATCGCCCGGATCTTTTCTACTACCGGGGCAAAATCGGCGTCGAAGATGATCGTCTGCGCGCCCCCGTCCTTGAGAATGAAAGCCAACTCGTCGGCGGTCAGGCGCCAGTTGAGCGGCATCAGCACCAGACCGGCCTTGGCCGGTCCGAAAAAACTCTCGACGAACTCGTGGCCGTTGTAGGCCAGCAGGGCCACCCGGTCTCCCCTGGAACAGCCGAGTGCCTGAAGTCCGTTGCAACAGCGGTTTGCCCTCGCGTTCAGTTCAGTAAAGGTGAAGCGCTGCTGTTTGGCCACATCGTACAGGGCCTCCTTGGCGGGGTTGAGAAAGGCGCGTGTCGCCAGTGATTCACCGATATTGATAGCTGTCATCATGGGTAGTACTCGCTTGCTGTGGTCAGTGTTGTGGTGCCCGGCGCCGGGTGAGCGCTGTTTTGACAAGTGTAGTTGTGCAAGCCCAAATAGTCAGGTCGGATTCCCCGAGGTAACAGCCAGATTTATGCCTTCCAACTCCGGCCCGGCCAATTTAGAGTGGGACCCCTTCAGTAGCTTCCAGGAAAGAGGGCAACGAGCATGAGCAATTTGCAGCCATTGATTCCCCTGCGTATTGATATCGTGTCGGATGTCGTATGCCCCTGGTGCATTATCGGTTACAAACGTTTACAGCAGGCACTTGAGCAAATGAAGGATACCTTTGCCGTCGATATCCACTGGCAGCCGTTTGAACTCAACCCTCACATGCCCGGCCAGGGCCAGGACCTGCGCGAACACATAGCGGAAAAATACGGTACAAGTCCCGAACAGAGTCGCGGTGCAAGGGCCCAGCTCACCGCCCTTGGGGATGACCTGGGATTCAGCTTTGATTACTACGACGGTATGCGTATATACAACACCTTCCTTGCCCACCAGTTACTGCACTGGGCGGCACAACAGGGCAGGCAGACAGAACTCAAGCTCGCCCTGTTCGAGGCTTTTTTCAGCCGGCGCGAGAATGTGGGTGACATCAATGTGCTGTCAGCTGTCGCCGGTCGTATCGGCCTGGACCCGGAGGAAGCACAGGTGGTGCTGACCTCAGCTCGCTATGCCCAGGCGGTGCGCCAGGAGCAGGCCCGATGGCTGGACCGGGAGGTACACGCGGTACCCATGTTTTATTTCAACGACAGTTATCCCGTGCCGGGTGCCCAGGAGGCCCAGACTTTTGTCAGGGTGCTGGAAAAACTTATCAGCCGCAGTGTGCCGGCATAGGGAGGGTTCATTGATGAAGGATCGAGTAGAGATAAACGTAAACGCCGGCGTGGCAGATGTGCGCCTGGTGCGTGCCGATAAGATGAACGCGCTGGACAATCAAATGTTCGCGGCACTGGCGGAGGCGGGTGAACAGCTCGCCTCGATGAAAGAGGTTAGAGCCATAGTTCTTTCCGGCGAGGGTCGGGCATTTTGCGCCGGGCTGGATATGGCCAACTTTGCGGGTATGCTGGATCCGGGCAAGGCCGCTGCTGCCAGTCCGACCGCTGGAACGGATGGCGGAAGATTGGCGAAGAGGACCCGGGGAATTGCCAACGACCCGCAGCACGCGGCCTGGCTGTGGCGCGAATTGCCGGTACCTGTTATCGCCGCGGTGCACGGTGTTGCCTTTGGCGGCGGTTTCCAGGTTTGCCTGGGTGCGGATATTCGCTACGCGGCGCCGGGCACCCGTTTTTCCGTGATGGAAATAAAATGGGGCCTGGTGCCCGATATGGCGGGCACCCAGTTGATGCGCGGCCTGGCCAGGGACGACATCATCCGCGAACTGACCTATACCGGCCGGATTTTCTCTGCAGAAGAAGCCCTGGAGTATGGCTTTGTCACCCGCATCGCGGAGGATCCGCTGGCCCTGGCCCTCAGCACGGCTCAGGAAATCGCCGCGCGCAATCCCGATGCCATCCGAGCCAGCAAGCGCCTGTTCAACGCGGCCCATGACCTGTCTCCTGAGGAGGGCCTGCTGATGGAATCCCGGGAGCAGGACCTGATTATCGGTAAGCCCAACCAGGTAGAGGCCGTGATGGCTGAACTGGAGAAGCGACCGGCGGTGTTCAGGGACTGAGACCGGCCGTCGCGTCCCTGTTGTCCTGTACCAGGAAATGTGCCCGGGCGATGGAGACCGGCACTTCGCTGTTTTCCTGCCACGCGGTGATGCTGACATTGGCTATCTGACGTCCCTGCCTGGTCAGCGCACAGCGCGCGAAGGTATCGCGCAGTCGCGCCGGCCGCAGGTAGTCGAGGGAAAAGTTGATGATTCTCGGCAGCACCGGGTCGTCCATCTTTGCCAGCAGGTGAAGTGTGGCAGCCTGTTCCATGAAGGCGCCGACTACCCCGCCATGTATCGCCGGCAGGGTCGGGTTGCCGATGAGTTTCGGTCCGCCGGCAACACGAACAGGATATCGTTGCCCCCTATTTCTGCCCTGATTCCCAGGTAAACCGCGTAGGGAATTTTTTCCAGCCAAAGAGTCAGGGTATCCGCGTCGGGTTTGCGCTGCAGCAGCTCAGAGAGTGAGATAGTCATTGTTGCTGCGCCCCGGCATCCATGTTTTTCAGCAGAGCGCCCAGGTCCAGTTCAGGCATCAGCACCCAGCTGCCCGACGCCCTGGCGATGGGCTTGTCCCGGGATTCGCACCAGGCAAACCCCTCTACGAACAGGATGCGCCGGGTTACCCGGTAAACCCGGGCCGTGGCGAGGATATCCCTGCCGGTTGGTGCGACGCGCAGATGGTCGATGCGCAGGTCCAGGGTGGGGGTGATCATTGCCCCCACGGCGTTGCAGCAAATACCCGCCGTCCCAAGAGTGTGGTCCAGCAGTACGGTCAGGGCCCCGCTGTGTATTGCCCCGGACTCCGGGTTACCCACCAGCTCCGGGCGGTAGGGCAGGCGCATGGTGACTTCCTCGTCATCGATTTTCTCCAGCCTGATGCCCTGCAGCATGGAATGGGGAATGAAAGCGCACATTTTTTCGATCAGTCGGGTTTTTTCAGCTTGCGACAGTGGCGCCACGTCATGCTCCGGCAATTGGCGAAGCGGGAATAGTAGCGCTCCGGCGCGAATGTGTCAGATATGCGTTGCCCGCAAAGGGACAGATTCTGGAGAAGCCAGCGCATGGGGACCCATGCGCTGGCGGGGGAAGCTTACAGCAGCGGCGCGATGACCAGGCTCACGATGGCCATGACATTGATGAGAATGTTCATCGAGGGCCCGGAAGTATCCTTGAAGGGGTCGCCCACAGTATCACCGACCACCACCGCCGAGTGGGTGGCGGAACCCTTGCCGCCCAGGTTGCCCTTTTCAACATACTTCTTGGCATTGTCCCAGGCACCGCCGGCATTGGCCATCATCAGAGCCATCAGTACACAACCCAGCAGGGCACCGCCCAGCATGCCGCCCAGCGACGCGGCGCCGAGACCAAAGCCCACCAGCACCGGCGCTGCCACGGCGATGGCGCCCGGCAATATCATCCGACGCAGCGCCGCCGTGGTGGCGATATCCACACACCTTGCCGTATCGGGATCCGCCTTGCCTTCCAGCAGCCCGGGTATCTCCCGAAACTGGCGGCGGATCTCGTTGATCATGTCGAACGCGGCTTCACCGACCGCGGTCATGGTGATGGAGGCAATCAGGAAGGGAATGGTGCCGCCTATGAACATGCCCACCAGCACCACGGGGTTGGTTATCACCAGGGTAAACCCGGGGTTGTGCACAGCCACTGTTTCGACGAAGGCGGCAATGATGGCCAGGGCCGCCAGCGCCGCGGCACCGATCGCAAACCCCTTGCCGATGGCGGCAGTGGTGTTACCCACCTCGTCCAGCCCGTCGGTGATCTTGCGGGTCTCCTCGCCCATTCCGGCCATCTCGGCAATGCCGCCGGCATTGTCCGCCACCGGTCCGTAAGCGTCGATGGCCATGGTGATACCGACGGTGGAGAGCATGCCAACCGCGGCGATACCCACCCCGTACAGGCCTGACAGTTCGGTGGAAACATAGATTATGCAGGACAGGAAAAGGATCGGCAGCACCACCGATTCCATACCCACCGCCAGGCCCGTAATCATGACCGTGGCCGGTCCGGTTTCACCCGATTTGGCAATCTTGCGCACGGGGGAGCCGCCGGTGTAGTACTCGGTGATCAGGCCGATAGCCACACCGCCGACCGCGCCGCTGACCACGGACCACCAGACGTTGGAGTCCAGGCCCATCGCCTCGATCATGAACCATGCCATCGCGGCGAAGATAACCGGTGCCAGCAGGGTACCCGAGCGCAGCGCGGCCTCCGGTGCGGCGTTGGAGCGCAAGCGCACGATGATGATGCCGCAGATCGATGCCAGCAGGCCGATACTGGCCAGCGCCAGCGGAAGGAACATCATCCCGGAGCGGATATTCATGGCCATGGTGGATGCGATGGCGATGCAGGCAATCATGGCACCGCAGTAGGACTCGAAAATATCCGAGCCCATACCGGCGATATCACCCACATTGTCACCGACGTTGTCGGCGATGACCCCGGGGTTGCGCGGGTCGTCCTCGGGAATCCCCGCCTCGATCTTGCCTACCAGGTCGGCGCCCACGTCCGCGCTCTTGGTAAATATGCCGCCGCCGACGCGGGAGAACAGGGCCACAACCGAAGCCCCCATACCAAAACCGTGAATGGCGTGGGCGGTGTCGGCGTCCCCGCCAAAGTACCAGTAGACGAAGCCCAGGCCGACCAGTCCCAGCGAGGCCACGCACAGACCCATCACGGACCCACCGTAGAAGGCAATCGACAGGGCCAGGCCCTGGCCGTGGTTGTGGGCCGCAACGGCGGTGCGCACGTTGGCCTTGGTAGCGGCATACATTCCGAGGTAGCCGGCGGTGGCTGAGGAAACCGCACCCGCCAGGAATGCGATGGCGGTATTGAGCCCCAGCGGTGAGACAAAAATGGCCACCAGCAACACGAGGGCGAACAGGCTGAGCATCTTGTATTCGCGGGCCATGAATACCATTGCACCCAGGTGGATCTGGTCGCCGATTTTCCTGACCTTGCCGTCACCGTGGTTATGCCGGCTCATGATGTGGTAGATGATAAAAGCGACACCCAGGCCCGCCAGGCCCAGAATGGGAGGTATGACAAAATATTTGTGCATATCCATAGTTACTTTCCCGTTTTTATTATTACAGTTGTAACTGCATGCTACCTAAATAGACTGGCCAGTGACAAGCGCCGACGACAGCGCCAAAACGCTGCGATCAGGGGTATACTACGCGGCCCCGGATGGCGGCAACTTGCAGCACACTGCCATGCCGTTTACATCAATTCTCAATGGAGATTATCGTGGCCTGGGTATTCCTGTTCCTGGTAGTGGTCGTAGCGATTACCTATTTTCACCTTCGCGGGCCTGACCTGCGCCAGTTTGATGCCCCACTGGGCCAGCGGTTTCCTGGCACGCCCGAACCCAGTGAGGAGCACGACGCCGTCGTCGCCTCCCTGGCGATCAGCTCGGGACCTATCCAGCGGGAGCCGCGCCGCAAACGCCTGGCCCTGATCAGGGACTACATGGACAACATGTCCAGGGGACTGCAGCTGGCGTCGTCAATTACCCCGGTGGATGCGGGCGGTGTTCCCGCGGAATGGGTGATTGCCCCCGGCGCCGACCCGGCTCGCCGGGTGCTGTATATTCACGGTGGCGCGTTCATGATGGGCAGCCCCAGCAGTCATCGCAATATCACCAACCGTTTTTCCGAGGTCAGTAAGGCCGCGGTGCTGGCGATTGATTACCGCCTGATGCCTGAGCATCGCCGAATGGCGGGCATCGAGGACTGTCGCAGGGCCTATTCCTGGATAGTGGCTAACGGCCCCGGTGGGCCCGGCCCCGCCGCAGCGGGTCTATGTGGCAGGTGATTCCGCCGGGGGGAACCTCACACTGACGCTTACTGCCTGGGTGCGGGACCAGGGCATACGCCAACCCGATGCCGCTGTGGCGTTTTCCCCGACGACGGATCAGACCTTGTCCTCCCCCACCTTCCTGCGCAATATGGAAAGCGATGCCATGCTGGGCCCGATGTTTCGCGACCTGGCAAATATTCCCCGGCCGCTGTTATGGTGGTTTGCATGGGCGCAGAGTCGCATCAACCCGAGCAGCCCCCTGGTATCGCCGTTGTTCGGCGACCTCGCAGGGCTGCCACCCACCCTGGTCCAGGCCAGCGAGGCGGAAATCCTGTACGGAGACTCCGTGCGCTATGTTAATCGCGCCGTTGCCGCGGGTTCGCCCGTGCGGCTGCAGAGTTGGCCGCATATGGTGCATGTCTGGCAGATGTTCTATCCGCAGCTCACCGAGGCTCGCGAGGCCTGGGATGAAGTCGGCGAGTTTATTGCCGAGACCAACTGAATAATGACCGGGGATAGAATCGAGTGAACCAAACCGAGGGTAAGTTCGCAGGGGCCGGCAAGCTGTCGGTTTACTACCAGTACTGGACACCGGAATCAGCAGCGAAAGGTCTCCTGCTGCTGGTTCACGGCGCAGGCGAACACAGCAATCGCTATCAGCCGCTGGCGCGGTATTTTACCCGGCACGGCTACGCGGTCGCGGCGCTCGACCACCCGGGGCACGGCAAGTCCGAGGGCCGGTACGGCCATGTCGACCGCTTCGAGGACTTCATTGCAACCCTGGATATATTTCAGCGCAAGGTGGTGGCGGACTTTCCGCAACTGCCACAGATATTGCTTGGCCACAGCATGGGCGGACTTATCAGCAGCCTGTATCTGCTCAGGAACCAACAGGCCTTTGTTGGATGCGTTTTGTCAGGGCCGGCGATCAAGACCGACATTGAGCCCGGGTACCTGCAGTTGCTGCTGATTCGGATGTTGTCGGTGGTGGCCCCGAAGACAGGTGTGCTGCAGCTCGACGCCGCTGGTGTCAGCCGCGACCCGGCCGTCGTTGCCGCTTATGTCGGAGACCCCCTGGTCAACCACAACAAGATGAGCGCCCGTATGGTGGCGGAGTTGTTCGCGGGCATGCAGCAGGTACAGGCCGAAGCCGGGCGCATCTCCCTGCCCATACTGCTGTTGCACGGTGGCGAGGATGTCATGGCCTCACCGGAAGGCTCCCGCTTTCTGTACGAGCATGTAGGCTCCACCGACAAGACCCTGGAGATATTCCCCGGCCTGTTTCACGAGATCTTCAACGAACCCGAACGCGAGGCGATCTTTGCCGCCGTGCTGGAGTGGTGCGACAGGCGCCTGGCGGCAAAGTAAGGAATTTACCCTGCCCCCGCACTATCCTGCAGGGGGGTTCGACACCCCGGCCAGCGCCCACTCCAGGAAGCGGTGAACGCCGTCGATAGTGTGCTCCGTGCGCAGTGAGTGCACGATTTCCCAGGCGTGCTCCGCGCCGGGCATTTCCATGTAGACCACCGGTTGCTGCGAGACCTCGCGCAGCTTCTTGCTGAATACCCGCCCCTCGGTCACGGCTGCCAGGCTGTCGTGAGTGCCGTGGAAGATCATAAAGGG
This sequence comes from uncultured Gammaproteobacteria bacterium, assembly GCA_963792815.1. GTDB lineage: Bacteria > Pseudomonadota > Gammaproteobacteria > Pseudomonadales > Halieaceae > JARRPM01. Next base: position 217,532 of record CAWBXR010000016.1, on the reverse strand, counting down.
CGGTGCGTCGGGGTGGATCTGGGCGACGGGAGAAGCCAGATCCCACAGGGCGGGATTATCTTTCACTGATTCGTGCAGTACCTTGCCCGTCAAGAAGCGCTCGTAGACCCGGCGGTTGGGATGCTGGTCATAACGCACCAGGAAGTCATACACACCGTAAAAGGGAATGCAGGCCTGGACCGATGTGTCGACCTCAGGGTTCTCTTGCTGGAATTCCGGCCGGTTTGCAGTCAGGCCCATCAACGCCGTCAGGTGCCCCCCGGCGGAGCCCCCCGTAACAGCGACAAAATCCGGGTTCATGCCGTACTCGCGCCCGTGTTCGCGCACCCAACAAAGGGCTCGCTTGCAGTCCTCCAGGTGGGTCGGAAAGCCGACGCTGGGGCTAAGCCGGTAATTGGCTGCCACGCATATCCAGCCCTTGCTGGCCAGGTGGTACATCAGTGGCTGTGCCTGGGAGCCCTTGTCGCCCATCATCCAGGCGCCACCGTGGATCTGCAGCAATACCGGGCAGCCTTCTGCCGGCAGGACGGCCGGACGGTAGATATCGAGTTGCTGGCGCACCCCGGCGGGACCGTAGGGAATGTGTTTGATAAGCTCTACCCCGGGGCGCGGCATGGCCAGTGGCCGCCACCAGTCCGCCACACTGACCCGGTTACGCAGCTGGTGGCTGCGGCCTGGTGGTATCCGGTTGCGGTAGTTGGCTCCCAGTCCCGCCTGCAGCGCACCCTCGACGGCAGATTCCGCCTTGGTGCTCATCCAGATGCTCCACACCAGGCCGGGCCAGGTGCCTAGCAGCACCAGCAGGGCGATAATACCCAGGCCGGATTCCAGGGCGCCCGCGCCGACCAGTAACCAGGCCAGCAAGAGCTGCAGTGGCAGCCAGATCCAGGCCAGCTCCGTGGCCAGCAATGCGGTGCCGAAAAGTGCCCAGGGAACACTCCTGCGCGGGACCGAGCGCGGCGAAAATACTGTCGCCATGGAAACCAGGTTGAAGATCGCCAGTGCGGCCAGTAACCAGTCCATCGTAAGAACCCCATGAGTTTTGGTTGGTATTGCCTGCCTCCGCAGGCAGGGTCGCCCGGGCGGCGGTGCGGCGCACTGTACACAAGCCGCCCGGGGCTGTCCAAATCCGTCGGTAGTTATACCGGCGAACAAATTTTGAACAAGCAGCGCCCGCCACGTATAATCGCGCCCCCTTGATGACAACGCCCGGGTGCCGGGCGAGGCCAGTGTCCGTGGAGTACCAGCAGCAGTTTGACGTGATTGTGATCGGTGGCGGCCACGCCGGCACTGAGGCCTGCCTGGCGGCGGCGCGGATGGGCTGTCGTACCCTGCTGCTCACCCACAGCGTGGATACCCTCGGCCAGATGTCCTGTAACCCGGCAATCGGCGGTATCGGCAAGAGTCACCTGGTCAAGGAAGTGGATGCCCTGGGCGGCGCCATGGCGCGCGCCACCGACCGGGCCGGCATCCAGTTCCGGGTACTCAATTCACGCAAGGGCCCTGCGGTGCGGGCTACCAGGGCCCAGGCCGACCGGGTGCTGTACAAGAACGCCATTCGCCAGATTCTCGAATCCCAGCCCAACCTGTCTATTTTTCAGCAACCGGTGGACGACCTGCTGATCGAGCAGGGCCGGGTCGCGGGTGCGGTCACCCAGATGGGACTTACCTTCAGGGCGCCAAGAGTGGTGCTGACCAGTGGTACTTTCCTGGGCGGCAAGATCCATATCGGCCTCGAGTCCAGCTCTGGTGGCAGGGCCGGGGATCCTCCCTCCATTGCCCTGGCCGCCCGCCTGCGGGAGTTGCCCTTCAGGGTAGAGCGGCTGAAAACCGGCACACCGCCGCGTATCGATGCCCGCAGTGTCGATTTCAGCGGGCTCGACCAGCAGTGGGGCGATACCCCGGAGCCGGTGATGTCCTTCCTTGGCAGTGTGCAGGAGCATCCCGAGCAGCGCTGCTGCTGGGTGACCTATACCAATGAAGCTACCCACGAGGTGATTCGCGGTGGGTTGGACAGATCGCCCATGTACTCCGGGGTGATAGAGGGGGTGGGACCGCGCTATTGCCCCAGCATCGAGGACAAGATCCATCGTTTTGCGGACAAGACCTCCCACCAGGTATTTATCGAGCCCGAGGGTCTCACGACCAACGAGTTGTATCCCAACGGCATATCGACCAGCCTGCCCTTCGATGTCCAGATAGACCTGGTGCGTTCCATCCGTGGCTTTGAAAACGCTCACATAACTCGCCCCGGCTATGCCATCGAGTACGATTTTTTCGACCCGCGGGATCTCAACAGCTCACTGGAAACCCGGGCCGTCCCGGGCCTGTATTTCGCCGGCCAGATCAATGGCACCACCGGCTACGAGGAAGCGGCGGCCCAGGGCCTGCTGGCTGGCCTCAACGCCGCCCTGGCAGTGCAGGGCAGGGAGCCCTGGTGCCCGCGTCGCGACGAGGCCTATATCGGGGTTCTGGTGGACGACCTCATCACCATGGGCACCATCGAGCCCTACCGCATGTTTACCTCCCGGGCGGAGTACCGCCTGTTGCTGCGCGAGGACAACGCGGACCTGCGCCTGACCGAGCGCGGGCGCGACCTGGGACTGGTGGACGAGGAGCGTTGGCGCCGGTTCGAACGCAAGCGCGAGGGCATAGTGCGCGAGACCGCGCGGATGGCGACCACCTGGATTCACCCCGGCACCCCCCAGGCAGACGCTCTGGCTCCCAGGCTGAAGTCTCCCCTGGGACACGAATACTCCCTGGCGGAGCTGCTGAAGCGGCCCGAGCTCCGCTATGCCGACATCGCCGGCCTCAAGGGCGAGGCGAGCAGCGATCCCCAGGTGGCGGAGCAGGTGGAGATCCAGGCCAAATACGCGGGCTATATCGACCGGCAACAGGAGGATATTGAGCGCCTGCGCCGCCACGAGCACACGACCTTGCCGGCCGACCTGGATTACGCGGTGGTGGACGGGCTTTCCAATGAAGTGAGGCAGAAGCTCTCACAGGCCAGGCCTGATACCCTGGCCCGTGCCGGGCGGATCCCGGGCGTGACCCCCGCGGCGATATCCCTGTTGCTGGTGTATCTCAAGCGGCGCGGCGCCCTGCAGCGCAGCGGTCAGGGCGAACCGTTCTCCGACCCCGGCGCCCGGCACAAGCTGGGCTGACTTGGACTCCCGTTTGCTCACCCGGCTGCAGCGAGGCTGTGAAGCGCTGGGGCTTGCGCCGGATTCAGCCCAGCAGGAGAGCCTGCTGGATTACCTTGCCCTGTTGCTCAAGTGGAACAGCGCGTACAACCTGACGGCGGTGCGAGACCCGGAGCAAATGGTGACCCGGCATTTGCTGGACAGCCTGGCTGTGGCGCCCCACTTCAGCGGCGAGCATGTGATCGATGTGGGAACGGGTGCGGGACTGCCCGGGGTGCCCCTGGCGGTCATGTTCCCCGGGACCCGCTTTGCGCTGCTCGACAGCAACGGCAAGAAGACCCGCTTCCTTTTTCAGGTGAAAACCGCCCTGCGCTTGGATAATATGGAAATACACCACGCTCGCGTGGAATCTTTCCGGCCGCCCGAACTATTCGACGCAGTGGTGTCCCGGGCTTTCGCCTCGCTGGCAGATATGGCGGCCGGTTGCAGGCACCTGCTGGCGCCGGCCGGGCGCTTGCTCGCCATGAAAGGCGCATACCCGGAAGAAGAGCTGGCGGCGCTGGGCCCTGCCTGGCAGGTGCGTGCGGTTCATGCCCTGGCCGTACCGGGGCTGGATGAACAGCGACACCTGGTGGAAATAATGTTGCATGACAATGGAGAAGCTCGTTGAAACCAGCTAGCGGGGCGTAGCCAGTGGCCAGAATTATTGCCATAGCAAACCAGAAGGGCGGGGTCGGTAAAACCACCACCTGCATCAATCTTGCGGCCTCCCTGGCCGCGATGAGGCAGCGTGTACTGCTGGTAGACCTGGACCCCCAGGGCAACGCCACCATGGGCAGCGGCATAGACAAGCACGGGTTGGAGCACAGCATTTACGATGTGCTGGTGCATCGGTTGCCGCCACAGCAGGCGATCCAGCACGCCGGGGAAGCGATGTTTGATGTGCTGCCCGCCAATGGCGACCTCACGGCCGCGGAAGTGGAGTTGCTGGACGTGGACAATATGGAGCGGCGCCTGCAGTCGGGCCTGGAGCTGGTCGGCGGCGATTACGACTACGTGCTCATCGACTGCCCCCCCTCCCTGAACATGCTTACCCTGAATGCGATGGTGGCGGCTGACGGGGTGATTATCGCCATGCAGTGCGAGTACTTCGCGCTGGAGGGTCTGTCGGCGCTGGTCGATACCATCCGGCGAGTGGCGGAGACCGTGAATCCCAGGCTGCAGATCGAGGGGATCCTGCGCACCATGTACGACCCCCGCAACAGCCTGACCAATGATGTGTCGTCCCAGTTGCACACCCACTTCGGCGACCGGGTCTACCGCACAGTGGTGCCGCGCAATGTGCGCCTGGCGGAAGCGCCCAGCCATGGGGTGCCCGCCATGTACTACGATAAATACTCCCGCGGCTCCAAGGCCTATATGGCCCTGGCGGGTGAAATCATCCGGCGTGAAGAGAAGTTGGCGCTGCAGGCACAGTCCGGCGCCCTGGCGACGGAATAGACGGAGAGCTGGGATGTCAGTGAAGAAGCGCGGTTTGGGGCGGGGACTGGATGCACTTTTGGGCGCCGCCGGTAACAGGCCGGCTGATGCCGCGGCGGCCGGGGACAGGGGAAAGTTTACCCCCGGCGACGATTCGATCCTCAAGGATTTGCCGGTAGACCTGATCCAGCGCGGCAAGTACCAGCCGCGCCGGGATATCGACCCGGAATCCCTGCAGGAGCTGGCGGACAGCATCAAGGCACAGGGAGTGATGCAGCCCATAGTGGTGCGCGCCATTTCCGACCGGAAATACGAGATCATCGCCGGAGAGCGTCGCTGGCGAGCGACCCAGCTGGCGGGTCTGGACAGCATTCCCGCCCTGATTCGGGATGTGCCGGACAACGCCGCTATCGCCATGTCGTTGATCGAGAATATCCAGCGGGAAGATCTCAACCCCATCGAGGAAGCCGCTGCCCTGATGCGCCTGCAGCAGGAATTCGAGCTGACCCAGCAGGAGGTAGCAGATGCCGTTGGCAAGTCGCGCTCTACCGTGGCGAACCTGTTGCGCCTGATGACCCTGCAGGAAGACGTGCGCCGCCTGGTGGAGCACGGCGACCTCGAGATGGGCCACGCCCGTGCGCTGCTCGGACTGGTGGGGGGGCAACAGTCCCAGGCAGCCCGCACCGTAGTAGGCAAGGGCCTGTCGGTGCGCCAGACGGAAGCGCTGGTGCGCGGCCTGCTCGAGCCCAGGGAAAAACCCGCCCCCGAGCATAAAACCGACCCGAATATCCGCCATCTGCAGGACGACCTGTCCCAGCGACTGGGTGCCCGGGTGGAAATCAGGCACGGTGCCGGCGGCAAGGGCAAGCTGGTTCTGTCCTACAACAGCCTCGATGAGCTGGACGGAATATTGGGCCACATCAAGTAGGGTTTTTGACTACACCATATGGTAGTTTCCGGTCCAGGCACCCCCAGATGATGTGTGACGCCGCTAAGGTGGCCCCTGCCGGCACTGAATTGCAGCGATCCTGTCGCTATCCGCTGGCATTTTTTAACCCGATACCGGCTATAAGCCGGTTGAACCGGCCTTTTATTACCCCTATAATGCGCCCGCCCGAAACGAGCTTGATTCACGTTTGGGCCGTGGCAGGGGAGTTGTGGCGAGGTGCAAATGGCCGGTGCTGAAATTCTCCGCCCCCCGGTATATCGCATAACCCTGGCACAGCTCGTTATTTTGGTGGTGCTGTGCCTGTTTCTGCTGGCATCCGACAAGGTGCGTGCGTATTCGGTGTTCAGTGGTGGCTTGATTGCCATTTTGCCCCAGGCGTATTTTGCCGCCCTTACCTTCAGGTGGCGCGGAGCGCGATCGGCCAGGGCCATAGCCCGCTCCAGTTATGCCGGGCAAGTAGGCAAGTTTTTACTCAGTGTTGCAGGGTTCGCCGCGGTGTTTGTTGCGCTGCGCCCGATAGATGCCCCCGCCGTGTTTGCGGGGTACCTGGCAATGCTGGTGATACAAATTACGGGAAGTTGGTTGTTGCTTAGGCGGTGACTGCTCCGGATAGAGAGTTGTGATAGATGGCAGGCGAAACCCAGACGATCTCTGAATACATTGTCCACCACCTGACAAACCTCACCTATGGCAAATTGCCGGCGGGTTTTGAGCGGGAAGACGGCTCGATTATCGGCGACGGCGGTGCGTGGGTGATGGCCCACGGCGGAGATGAAGCCGCGGCGATGGGTTTTAATGCCATTCACGTCGACTCGATGCTTTGGTCCATAGGGCTGGGCGTTATTTTCTGCTGGCTGTTTCGCCGCGTCGCCAAAAAAGCGGAAGCGGGCGTCCCCAGCGGCACTCTCAACATGGTGGAAATGATCGTCGAGTTCGTAGACAACACCGTGCGGGATACCTTCCACGGCCACAACAAGCTGGTGGCCCCGCTGGCGCTGACCATTTTCGTCTGGGTGTTCCTGATGAACCTCATGGACCTGATACCCGTGGACCTCATCCCCTCCCTGCTGGCCCTTGCGGGAGTCCACTACCAGAAGATCGTGCCCTCCACCGACCCCAACATCACCATGGGTATGGCGCTGGGCGTGTTCATCCTGATGCTTTACTACTCGATCAAGGTCAAGGGCTTCGGCTTCGTCAGGGAGCTGACCATGAACCCGTTCAATCACTGGGTATTTATCCCGGTGAACCTGTTTATGGAAGTGGTTGGTCTGCTGGCCAAGCCCTTCTCACTGGGCCTGCGACTGTTCGGCAACATGTATGCCGGTGAAATGATCTTTATCCTGATTGCCGCCCTGTTCAGTGCGGGCCTCGCCTGGGCTGCACCGGCAGGATTGTTGCAAGTTGGTTGGGCGATATTCCATATTCTGGTTATCACCCTCCAGGCCTTTATTTTCATGGTGCTGACGATTGTATATCTCAGCATGGCACATGAAGATCACTGATTTACTTTAACTTTGGTTCTTAACGCTAGGAGAAAATCATGGAATTAATCTACGTAGCTGCCGCCATCATGATGGGCTTGGGTGGTCTGGGTGCCGCTATCGGTGTTGGCCTGTTGGGCGGTAAGTTGATCGAAGGATCAGCCCGTCAGCCAGAGCTGGCTCCCAAGCTGCAGGTGACCTTCTTCCTCGGCGCCGGCCTGGTAGACGCGATCCCCATTATCGGTGTTGGTATCGCAATGTACCTGATCTTCGTTGTTGCAGGCTAAGCCGGACATTCGGAAAACGGGGTCGTCCTTGATCGGCGCCCCCAATAATCTGTGAGGAGCAAGGCGTGAATATTAACCTTACGCTTATCGGACAGATGGTCGCGTTTGTCTGTTTTGTTGTGTTCTGCATGAAGTTTGTATGGCCGCCTATCATAGCGGCAATGCAGGAGCGGGCAGACAAGATAGCCGACGGCCTGGCAGCGGCAGACCGTGCCAGCCACGACCTTGAGCTGGCCCGGGAAAAGGCGGTAGAACGCCTCAGGGAAGCCAAGGAAGAGGCCGCTGGTATCGTGGAGTCGGCCAACAAGCGCGGCAACCAGCTGGTGGAAGAGGCGAAGCAGGCCGCTGTGGCGGAAGCCCAGCGGGTCAAGGTTTCGGCCCAGGCGGAAATAGAGCAGGAGCTCAACCGGGCGCGTGAGCAATTGCGCAGCCAGGTGGCCGTTCTCTCTTTGGCCGGCGCCGAAAAAATACTCGCTGCCACCATCGACCCCAAGGCGCACGAGGCCATGGTCGAAGAACTGGCTGCAGAGCTGTAACGCGAGGAAGCTATGGCTGAACTGAGCACACTGGCGCGCCCCTACGCGAAAGCCGCGTTTGAGTATGCGCTGGACAAGAACCAGCTCACCCAGTGGCACGAGCAGCTGGCAACGGCTGCTGCGGTCGCGGCGGATGATGCAATGGGCGCGGTACTGGACAACCCCTCGCTGACAGCGGAGCAACAGGCCCGCAAGCTCAGTGAGGTGTGTGGCGATGCGCTGTCGGCGCAGGTGAGCAATTTTATTGCCATCCTGGCCGCCAACAAGCGCCTCGCCCTGCTCCCGGAAATCTATGGCCAGTTTGCCCAGTTCAAGGCAAACCGCGAGAAAACTGTGGATGTCGAGGTCATTTCCGCCTTCGATCTCGCAGACAGCGCCCGGGACCGCCTCGCCGAGGCATTGGGCCGGAGACTCGAGCGCCAGGTAAACGTTCAGACATCGACCGACAGCAATTTGCTGGGCGGCGTATTAATCAGGGCCGGAGATCTGGTGATCGATGGCTCCGTGCGCGGCAAGCTGGACAAGCTGGCCGAAGCAATGAATTCCTAGGATTGAGGAACAGAGCATGCAGCAACTGAATCCATCAGAAATCAGCGAGATCATCAAGCAGCGTATCGACCAGCTCGATGTCAGCAGCGAGGCTCGCAATGTCGGCACGGTAGTGTCGGTAACGGACGGTATTATCCGTATCCATGGCCTCGCCGATGTGATGTATGGCGAGATGATCGAGTTTGATAACGGCATCTTCGGGATGGCGCTGAACCTGGAGCGCGATTCTGTCGGCGCCGTGGTACTGGGCGATTACAAGGGCCTGGCTGAAGGCCAGTCCTGTAGCTGCACCGGGCGCATCCTGGAAGTACCGGTGGGCCCTGAACTGCAGGGCCGCGTGGTCGACGCGCTGGGTAACCCGATCGATGGCAAGGGACCTGTGAATGCCGCGATGACCGACGCCCTGGAAAAAGTTGCCCCGGGCGTTATTGCGCGCCAGTCGGTAGACCAGCCCGTGCAGATCGGCCTCAAGGCCATCGACGCGATGGTGCCGATCGGTCGCGGCCAGCGGGAGCTGATTATCGGCGACCGCCAGATCGGTAAGACCGCGATCGCGGTCGACGCCATCATCAACCAGAAAGGTTCAGGCATTAAGTGTATTTACGTCGCCATCGGCCAGAAGGCATCGTCTGTTGCCGCCGTGGTGCGCAAGCTTGAAGAGCATGGCGCAATGGAGCACACCATCGTGGTTGCCGCCACCGCCTCCGACCCTGCCGCCATGCAGTTCCTGGCGCCGTTTGCGGGCTGCTCCATGGGTGAGTACTACCGCGACCGCGGTGAAGACGCCCTGATTATTTACGATGACCTGACCAAGCAGGCCTGGGCGTACCGCCAGATTTCACTGCTGCTGCGTCGCCCGCCGGGCCGCGAAGCCTACCCGGGTGACGTGTTCTACCTGCACTCACGCCTGCTGGAGCGCGCAGCGCGGGTCAACGCCGCCTATGTGGAAAACTTCACCAAGGGAGAGGTCAAGGGCCGCACCGGTTCACTGACTGCCCTGCCGGTTATTGAAACCCAGGCGGGTGACGTTTCCGCCTTCGTTCCCACCAACGTGATCTCGATCACCGACGGCCAGATCTTCCTGGAAGCGGACATGTTCAATGCGGGCGTGCGCCCGGCGATGAACGCTGGTATTTCGGTATCGCGTGTTGGTGGTGCCGCCCAGACCAAGATCATGAAGAAATTGTCCGGGGGTATTCGTACCGCGCTGGCACAGTACCGTGAACTGGCGGCGTTCTCCCAGTTTGCCTCTGACCTGGATGACGCCACCAAGGCGCAGCTGGACCACGGCGAGCGGGTAACCGAGCTGATGAAGCAGAAGCAGTACTCACCCAAGAGCACGGCGGAGATGGGCGTGGTGCTGTACGCCGCGAACGAAGGCCACCTCAATGATATCGAGGTGAACAAGATCGGCGATTTCGAAGACGCGCTGCTGTCTTACATGCATGCAGAGCACGGCGATCTGATGAGCGGTATCGTACAGAGCGGGGATTACAACGAGGAGATCGAAGCCACTTTCCGGACGGCGATCGAAACGTTCAAAAAGACCCAGACCTGGTAAGACCGAGGACCAGCAGATGGCAGTCGGAAAGGAAATTCGCACCAAGATCTCGAGCATTCGCAGTACGCAGAAGATCACCAGTGCCATGGAGATGGTCGCGGCGAGCAAGATGCGCCGCGCCCAGGAGCGCATGTCGGTCGGCAAACCCTATGCCCGCCGTATTCGCTCGGTGGTTGGTCATATCGCCAATGCCGCTCCCGAATACAAGCACATGTATATGGAAGAGCGTGAAGTCAGGCGTGTCGGCTACATCGTCGTCTCAACTGATCGCGGCCTCTGCGGTGGCCTGAACATCAACCTGTTCAAGCACACCGTGCGCTCCATGAAGGAGTGGGCCGACCAGGGCATAGAGATTGAACTGTCACTGATCGGCGCCAAGGCGGCGGCTTTTTTCAACAGCTATGGCGGCAACGTCACGGCAGCCGTGCGCGACCTGGGTGAAGAACCCTCTCTGGCCGACCTGATCGGTGGTGTCAAGACAATGCTGGACGCCTATGCGGATGGACGAATTGACCGCTTGTTCCTGGTGAGTAATGAATTCGTAAACACCATGACCCAGAGCCCGACACTTGAGCAGGTGTTGCCCCTGCAGGCCCAGGACAGCTCAGAGATGAAGCACCATTGGGACTACATCTACGAGCCGGACGCGAAAGAGCTGCTGGAAAAGCTGTTGACCCGTTATATCGAGTCCCAGGTTTACCAGGCAGTGGTGGAAAACGGCGCATGCGAACAGGCCGCCCGTATGCTGGCCATGAAAAACGCCACCGAAAACGCCGGTGAAATCATTGATGACCTGCAACTGATTTACAACAAGGCGCGCCAGGCAGCGATTACCCAGGAACTGTCGGAAATCGTCAGTGGTGCTGCGGCTATCGGCTGAGGCCGCTGAACTGTAGCAGGCGCAGGCAAAAAATTATGTCGCGGTACCAGTCAATTCGGGTGCCGGGGCAAAACAGAATTGAACTTTGATCTAGAGGATCCGGACATGAGCAGCGGACGAATCGTACAAATTATCGGGGCGGTCATCGACGTGGAGTTTCCGCGCGATGTCGTGCCGAAGGTATACGATGCACTGAAGGTCACCGAAAAAGACCTTACCCTGGAAGTACAGCAGCAGTTGGGCGATGGCGTGGTGCGCACTATTGCCATGGGTTCATCCGAGGGTGTTAGCCGCGGGCTGGCGGTGGAAAACACCGGCGACCCCATTTCCGTGCCGGTCGGTATCGAAACTCTCGGTCGAATCATGGACGTACTGGGTAACCCCATCGACGAGTGCGGCCCCATCGGCGAGAAAGAGCGCGCCTCCATTCATCGCAAGGCGCCAACCTATGAAGAACTGGCGGCCTCTGAGGAATTGCTGGAAACCGGCATCAAGGTTATCGACCTGGTATGCCCCTTTGCCAAGGGCGGTAAAGTAGGTCTGTTCGGTGGCGCCGGTGTGGGCAAGACCGTAAACATGATGGAACTGATCAACAATATTGCGACCGAGCACTCGGGCCTGTCGGTATTCGCCGGTGTGGGCGAGCGTACTCGTGAGGGCAACGACTTCTATTTCGAAATGCAGGAGTCCAAGGTCGTTGACGTCAAGAACTTCAGCAACTCCAAGGTTGCGATGGTCTACGGCCAGATGAATGAGCCCCCGGGCAACCGTCTGCGCGTGGCGCTCACCGGCTTGACCATGGCGGAGAAATTCCGTGACGAAGGCCGCGACGTACTGCTGTTCATCGACAACATCTACCGTTACACCCTGGCGGGTACCGAGGTATCGGCACTGCTGGGTCGTATGCCCTCCGCGGTGGGCTACCAGCCTACCCTGGCGGAAGAAATGGGCGTTCTGCAGGAGCGGATTACCTCCACCAAGGTGGGATCCATCACCTCGATCCAGGCGGTATACGTTCCCGCGGATGACCTGACTGACCCTTCGCCTGCTACCACCTTTGCCCACCTCGACTCCACCGTGGTACTGAGCCGTGATATCGCCGCCAAGGGTATTTACCCCGCTGTGGATCCGCTCGATTCGACCTCGCGTCAGCTCGATCCGCTGATCATCGGCACCGAGCACTACGCGACTGCCCGGGGCGTACAGTCAGTGCTGCAGCGCTACAAGGAGCTGAAGGACATCATCGCGATCCTGGGTATGGACGAACTGTCCGAAGAAGACAAGCAAACCGTTAACCGCGCGCGTAAGATTGAGCGCTTCCTGTCACAGCCTTTCCACGTGGCGGAAGTATTTACCGGCTCTCCCGGCAAGTACGTGTCCCTCAAGGACACTATAGCGGGCTTTAACGGGATCCTGGCTGGTGAGTACGATCACCTGCCGGAGCAGGCGTTCTACATGGTCGGCAGCATCGAAGAAGCTGTCGAGAAAGCCAAAAAGCTGAAGTAACAGGCTTTAGAGAGGCCGAACCAATGTCCATGACAATACACTGCGATATCGTCAGTGCCGAGGAGGAAATCTTCTCCGGCCTGGTTGAAATGCTGGTGGCAACCGGCGACCTGGGTGAGCTGGGCGTGACCTATGGTCACGCCCCCCTGCTCACCTCGCTCAAGCCCGGGCCGGTTCGTATCGTCGCCCAGAATGGCGAGGAGCAGGTCTATTACGTCTCCGGGGGTTTCCTGGAAGTGCAGCCGGGGGTGGTATCTATCCTGGCCGATACGGCTATCCGCGCTACCGATGTTGACGAGGCAGCCGCTGAGGAGGCCCGCAAGGAGGCCGAGCACGCCCTGGCCAACCAGACCGGGGACTTCGACTACGGTCGCGCCTCCGCCCAGCTTGCCGAAGCCGCCGCACAGTTGGCGACACTGCGCAAAATGCGCAATCGCGCCGGCCGCGGCTGAGGACCTGTCGGGCCGCTCCCCTGATGAAAGCCCCGGCACTGCCGGGGTTTTTTTTGGCCGATAGGGTGTGATCCGCTGGCTGTCGCTGTAGCAATGTCGCGGGGTTCACAATTTGGGTAAAAATAATCACAATAAACGTTCTATTGCCCCCGCCGCTGTCTATCATGACCATCTCGGGCCAGTCGGATTGCGCAGCAGACCAACTGCAGTCCCTGAATAATGCAATAACCCGGTTACCACACTATGCAGCTAGAAGTGATTATCCTTGCCGCAGGGCAGGGCACCAGGATGAAGTCCAGCCTGCCGAAAGTACTCCACCCGCTGGCGGGTCGGCCGTTGCTGGAGCACGTGATCTCAAAGGCACTCTCGCTGCAGCCGAGCTCCGTGCACGTGGTGATCGGCCACGGGGCCGAGCAGGTCAGGGACCGCCTGGCCGCGTTTCCGGTCAACTGGGTGATCCAGCACGAACAGCTGGGGACTGGCCATGGGGTGTTACAGGCCTTACCGGCCCTGTCTCCCGACAGCACGGTACTGGTGCTCTATGGCGATGTGCCGTTGATTGGCAGCGAGACACTCGCCTCCCTGGTCGCCGCCGCCGCCGCGGGCCCTGCCCTCTTGACGGCGCAAGTGAGGGATCCCGCCGGCTATGGCAGAATCCTGCGGGATGCCGCCGGGGCACTGGTGGGCGTGGTTGAACACAAGGACGCAAGCGCCGCCCAGCTTGAGATCAGTGAAATCAATACCGGCCTGCTCGCGGCCCCCGCGGCGGACTTCATGCAATACCTGCCGCGGGTGGGTAACAACAACAAACAGGGCGAATACTACCTGCCGGATATTCTCAGTATGGCCGTGGCGGAGGGCAGGACTGTCGCCTCCTGCCAGGCGGCATCGGAACTCGAGGTGCTGGGGGTTAATGACCGGGTGCAATTGAACCAGCTGGAACGGGAATACCAGCGCCGACAGGCGGAGCAGCTGATGCGCTCCGGGGTGGCGGTGGCCGATGCCAACCGGCTGGACATACGCGGCACACTCAGCTGTGGTCGGGATGTCAGCATAGACATCAATGTCCTGATCGAGGGCGACGTGAGCCTGGGTGACGGGGTGGAAATCGGCCCCAACTGTGTCCTCCAGGATGTCACTGTGGCGGCGGGTTCGAAGATCCATGCCATGAGCCATCTGCAGGAGGCAACTATCGGCCAGCGCTGCAATGTCGGCCCCTTCGCCAGGCTGCGCCCGGGAACAACCCTGGCGGAGGGCGCGCGGGTCGGTAATTTCGTAGAGACGAAGAAAGCCGATATCGGCGTGGGCAGCAAGGTCAATCACCTGAGTTATATCGGCGACTGTGTCATGGGTGAAAACGTGAATATCGGAGCGGGCACAATCACCTGTAATTACGATGGGGTGAACAAACACAAAACTGAAATCGGCGCCGGGGTGTTTGTCGGTTCCAACAGTACCCTGGTCGCCCCGATCCAGATTTCCGAGCAGGGTTTCGTGGCTGCCGGTTCGACAATTACCAAGGCGGTGGGCAGGGCTGAGCTGGCAGTGAGCCGGTCCCGCCAGCGCAATATCGAAGGTTGGCAACGGCCGGGCAAGGAACAGACCGAGGACTGATTATGTGTGGCATAGTGGCCGCCGCCGCGCGGCGGGAAGTATCCGAGATACTGCTGGAAGGACTGCGTCGGCTGGAATACCGTGGCTATGACTCCGCCGGTATGGCGCTGGTGGACAACGAACACAACCTGCACCTGCACAAACAGCAGGGCAAGGTCTGCGAGCTGGAGAAAGCCCAGCAAATGCGCCCCGTACTGGGTTGCACCGGCATTGCCCACACCCGTTGGGCCACCCACGGCGAACCATCCGGTGTCAATGCCCACCCCCACATCTCGGGTCAGCGCGTCGCCCTCGTACACAACGGCATCATTGAAAACCACGCGGTACTGCGCGAGCAACTGCTGGGGGAGGGCTACGAGTTCGCCTCCGCCACGGATACCGAGGTGGTGGTCCACCTGCTGCACCGGGCCCTGCTCCAGGGCAAGTCCCTGTTGCTCGCCATGCAGGATACGGTGGGTCTGCTCGAGGGCGCCTACGCCCTGGCGGCAGTGGACAATGAGCACCCGGACCAGGTCGTGGCCGCGCGCAAGGGCAGTCCGCTGGTTGTCGGAGTGGGTATCGGGGAGAACTTCCTGGCCTCGGACCAGCTCGCACTGCGCCAGGTGACCGACCGCTTCATCTTCCTCGAGGAGGGGGATGTGGTGCAGATCACGCCCTCATCGCTGCAAATTTTTGATGAGTCGGGTAACGAGGTAGAGCGCCCCAGGACGCTGATTTCCGCGGCGGTGGAAGTCGCCGACCTGGGCGGTTTCGACCACTACATGCTGAAGGAAATCCACGAGCAGCCGCGGGCGCTGGCGGCTACCTTTGCCCAGGTAGCGGCGCTGCCCGGCCCGGACGACTGCTTCGGTGCCGGTGCCGCGGCCATATTCGACCGGGTCAAGGCGGTGCAGATTGTCGCCTGCGGTACCAGCTTTCACGCGGGTATGGTCGCCCGCTACTGGCTTGAGGAGCTGGCGGGGATCCCCTGCCAGGTAGAGGTCGCTTCGGAGTTTCGCTACCGCAAGCGGGTCACCCGGCCGGACACCCTGCTGCTCACCATTTCCCAGTCCGGTGAGACCGCCGATACCCTGGCGGCGCTGCGCAATGCCGGCGCCGACGAGTTTGTCGCCAGCCTGGTGATTTCCAATGTTGATAACAGCTCCCTGGTACGCGACAGCGACCTGGTATTCCTGACCAAGGCGGGTATGGAGATCGGGGTGGCCTCGACCAAGGCGTTCACCACCCAGCTGGTGGGGCTGCTGTTGCTCACTCTCGCCCTGGGCCGGCGCGGCACCATGACAGAGAAGAAGCAACAGGAAGTCCTCCTGGCGCTGCAGGGACTGCCGGACTACGTGCAGCAGACCCTCGAACTGGACAGCGCTATCGAGCGCATGTCAGAGGCGTTTATCCCCAAGCACCACGCCCTGTTTCTCGGCCGGGGTATCCAGTACCCGATTGCGATGGAGGGTGCTCTCAAGTTGAAGGAGATTTCGTATATTCACGCCGAGGCCTATCCCGCCGGCGAACTCAAGCACGGCCCGCTGGCACTGGTGGACAACGACATGCCCGTGGTGGCGGTAGCTCCCAGTGATGACCTGCTGGAAAAGCTGAAGTCCAACCTGGAAGAAGTGCGCTCGCGCGGCGGTGAATTGTACGTGTTTGCCGACCGACAGGCTGGCTTCGAGAGCGAGGCACGGGTGCACGTGTTGCCGATGCCGCACTGCCCGGAGGTGATCAAGCCGATTGTCTACACGGTTGCCCTGCAGCTGCTCTCTTACCACGTAGCCTTGCAGCGAGGTACGGACGTGGACAAGCCGCGCAACCTGGCGAAGTCCGTCACCGTCGAGTAATTCCCCTGGAGTCGCGCAAGCCAGCAAGGTTGTCAGTTAAGGGCCGGGTCCGCTTATCCACTGGCAGTGAGCCGGACGTGGCCCCGGGATATGGCGACGGCCCATCGCTTACCCGCTGGGGCCTGAATGTGCACAGGAGCAGGGCAGAGATACTCTCCTGTTGCAGCTGGGGGCGACCTGGGGTTCGTTGTAAACGGAACAGCGGGCGGTTTGTGGTGTAAGGAAACGGGTTATGGCGAATTTTGAGCTGCTCAAAGTCGTGCATGTGAGCTGCGCTTTCCTGTCCATCGCAGGCTTCAGCCTGCGCGGCTACTGGATGATCAGTGAAGACCCGCGGTTGCGTTCGAGCCTCACCCGGGTATTGCCCCATCTGCTTGATACGCTGTTGCTGGGCTCCGCCATCGGCATGCTGCTTGTGTGGCGTACCAACCCGCTGGCCATTGGCTGGTTGAGCGCGAAAATAGCTGCGCTGTTGCTGTATATAGGCCTGGGAATGGTGGCTTTTCGATTTGGCAGGACGCCAAAAGCTCGCATTGCCGCATTCGCAATGGCGCTGTTAACAGCCTTCTATATTGTTACGGTTGCCTATACGAAATCACCCCTGGGTATGTTTGCACTTTGGCTGGCGTAAACATATCCGGGGGTATTCGCTTGAGCGCGCTTTTGCGGCGGGATCAGCTCGGGTTGGCGGTTTTGTAGTCCCGAATTTCGTTATTGAATTTGGTAGCTACTTCTTCCTCGCGGGAAACTGCGGCGTTGTAGGTTTCCTGGACTTTCTGGTAGTTTTCGACCGCGCCCTCCTCACCCGCTTTTGCCGCGGCTTCGGCGGCGGCGAGCTTGGGCTCGAGGCAACCCATGTATGTCAGGTTAGCTGCCTGGAAGTCCTTCACGGCTTTCTGCGCGGCAAGCATCTGCTCCAGGGTGGACTCTTCACCCTCGGAGATCGAGGGCGCGTCAGGTGCGACACAGTCGTCCGCCATGGCTACAGTGCTGCCCAGTGCCAGACCCAATAATGCAAACTTCAAACTTTTCATAACAAGCCCTTCCTTAATTGTCGGGAAAACATTAACAGGACAACCCGCCCCTGCCAAGAGTCTAGGGCCAACTCAGTTAGTGTGAACAGGCCCTGGCGCCAAACTAGTCCCGGCCCACCCACAGAGGTGGTACCCGATGGGTGGACTGCAACTCGGCGGCCACTTTCTGTGCCTGGGCCCGGTCGGCCAGGCCCACGACGCGCACCCGGTAAAACGTCCTGCCATCCTTCACCGCGCTGGCAACGATCACCTTGCCGACAGAGGGGTCGAGTTTATTGACCCAGCTATCGGCGACACTGCGCTGGGTGTAGGAACTGAAATTGACAAACCAGTCACCCGTGGCGATTGCGGCCGGGCCGGCTGATGTAGCGACCGGCCTGGGTGCCGGTTTGCTTACCGGCTTGGGGGCTGGTTTTGGCGCCGGCGCGGCCTTGGGCTGGGCCGCGCTCGGTTTTGCCGCAGGCGGCTCGGACCCCGCCGCTCGCTGCAGCGTGGACTGTTGTGCGGCCAGTTGCTTTTCAAGACCGGCCACGGTGTCGGTAAGGCGCCTGTTTTCCAGGGTCAGGGCATCGATGGTGGCCTCACTGCGGGTAAAGCGCTGCTCCATTTCCCGCAGGGCGTCCCGGCTGGCGACCACCTCGGCCGGGCTGGCCGAGGTGGCGAGGGCCGCCTGCAGCTGGCGAATCTCCTCCTGGGTTGCGGAGCGCTGCTGAATTACCCCGTAGCCCCCGGCGACAAGTAATACCAGGGCCACTACGCCGACGATAATCAGGCCCAGGGGCCAGCCCTGTGCCCTGTGCTCTTCCTCTTCCTCGAACTCTTCCGGTTCGTCGCTGTAATCGTCATCCTCATCCTCAACGTCCCAGTCGTCTTCGTCATCCCGCTTGCGGGACTCCCGACTGTCAAAATCTCCCGTCTCTTTGCTCGCCTCCTCCTCGACTGCCCAGGGGTTCCTGTTGCCAGGCTGCGCTCCGTGACCGCCGGCTGCGGTGGCGGCGCCCAGCACCTGCCATTCGGTGGGTATCTCCCCATCCTCTTCCTCGAGTGACTCCAGGTAGTCTTCTTCCTCCTCCGGCTCACCCTCGTAGGCCGCGGCATAATCGGTATCCCGCTCCGCCTCCTCGTAGTCCTCCTCTTCATCGAAGTCGGTAAAAACCGGCTCCCGCCGCCCGTGGCGGGTCGTCGGGTCTGCGGTTTCGTCGGTGGTGGAGTCGGGCCCTCGCCTGTGACCAGCGGGCTTGTTGCGTGAGTCGTTGTCGTTCATAGGTGGGCAGAGCCTGTTTGTTCGCAAAAACCTGGCAGATAGTAGCAGACACTAGTCGCTCACCCTAGTGCAGTGCCCCCTGGACCCCTGCCCGGTACTACATATTTTGTCGCGTCGCTTTGCGGGTCGTGTTGCCGGGGGTTAATTTGGTTAGAATGCCGGGATGGATGTATCCGATATTCTCTCCCCCCTCAACGAAGCCCAGCGCGATGCGGTAGCGGCTGACAGCCAGAATATGCTGGTGCTCGCCGGCGCGGGCAGTGGCAAGACCCGGGTGCTGGTGCACCGGATCGCCTGGCTGGTCCGGGCCGAGGGCTTGTCGCCCTGGTCCATTCTCGCGGTGACCTTTACCAACAAGGCTGCCCGGGAGATGCGCGGTCGTATCGAGGAAATGTTGCAGGTTTCTTCCCACGGCTTGTGGGTAGGGACCTTTCACGGCCTGGCCCACCGCCTGCTCAAGGCCCACTGGAAGGAGGCGGGGCTGCCGCAAAACTTCCAGATTCTCGACAGCGATGACCAGTTGCGGCTGGTCAAACGGGTCTGCCGGGAACTGGAGCTGGATGAATCCCGCTGGCCGGCCCGGCAGGCCCAGTGGTATATCAATGGGCAAAAGGACGAGGGCCTGCGCTCGGCCCATATCGAGGCCCCCCATGGCGACCTGTTTGCCCACACCATGCTGCAGGTCTACCGCGCCTATGAGCAGGCCTGTGAGCGCGGCGGCATGGTGGACTTCGCCGAGCTGCTGCTGCGGGCCCACGAACTCTGGCTGAAAAGCCCCGAGGTCCTGCAGCATTACCAGGGCCGCTTTCGCCAGATCCTGGTGGACGAGTTCCAGGACACGAATACGATTCAATACGCCTGGCTGAGAGTGCTCGCCGGCAAGCATATTCCGGTAGTGGCAGTTGGCGACGACGATCAGTCCATCTATGGCTGGCGCGGCGCCAAAATTGAGAACATCCAGCGCTTCACCGAGGATTTTGCCGGGACCCGGACCGTACGGCTCGAGCAGAACTACCGCTCCAGCCAGACTATCCTGCGGGCGGCCAACGGAGTCATCGCGAACAACCAGGGGCGGCTGGGCAAGGAATTGTGGACGGCCGGTGAATCCGGCGATCCCATTACCCTGTACGCGGGCTTCAATGAACAGGACGAGGCGCGCTTTATCGTCGAGCAGATCGAGCAGTGGACGGGAGCGGGTAACGACCGCGCTTCGGTAGCGATACTCTATCGCTCCAATGCCCAGTCCCGGGTGCTGGAAGAGGCGTTGATCCGCGCCCAGATGCCCTATCGCATCTACGGCGGCCAGCGCTTTTACGAGCGCATGGAAATCCGCAACGCCCTGGCCTACCTGCGCCTGTTGCTCAGCCGTGGCGACGATGCCGCGGTTGAGCGCGTGATCAATACGCCACCCAGGGGCATTGGAGGCAAGACCCTGGATGTGGTGCGCGACTGCGCCCGCGGCAGGGAGATATCCCTGTGGCAGGCGATTGCGGCGGTTATCGCCGAAAAACTGCTGCCCGCTCGCGCGCTCGGCGCGCTGGAGGGTTTTGTGGCGCTGATCAATGAACTGGACTCGGGTACCGATGAGTTGCAGCTTGAGGAAGTGGTTGAGCAGGTGATCCAGGGGTCGTCGCTGATCGAGTTCTACCAGAAGGAAAAAGGCGAAAAAGGCCAGGCCCGGGTGGAAAACCTTGAGGAGCTGGTGAGTGCCGCGAAACAGTTTGTGGCGGAGGATGACGACCTCTCCCCCCTGCAGCAGTTCCTTGATAACGCCGCGCTTGATGCGGGTGACGCCCAGGCAGATGAGCACGAGGACAGCGTCCAGTTGATGACCCTGCACTCCGCCAAGGGCCTGGAATTTCCCCTGGTCTTCCTGGCCGGGATGGAGGAAAACCTGTTTCCTCACCGGATGTCGATTGAAGAGCCCGGGCGGCTGGAGGAGGAGCGTCGGCTGTGTTACGTCGGGATTACCCGGGCGATGGAAAAACTGGTTATCACCTATGCCGAGAGCCGGCGTCTGCACGGCAGCGAAACGCTTAACCCCCCCTCGCGTTTCATCCGGGAAATACCTGTCGAGTTGCTGCAGGAAGTGCGTTTGCAGACGACGATTTCGCGCCCGGTCAGCAGTATTCTGCAGGCCAGGGTGCCCGACACCGAACTCAACCTGGGCCAGCTGGTATACCACCAGATCTTTGGCGAAGGGGTCGTGCTAAACTTCGAGGGGCGCGGAGCCAGCGCCCGGGTGCAGGTCAATTTTGACACCGATGGCAGCAAATGGCTGGTTTTGCAGTACGCTAATTTACAGCTGATGTAGACGCGGCTGGCATAAAAACAGGGGACGAAACAGGCCATGGCGGGAGCTTCATTCGAGCAGCGTTATACCCCCTTGATTATTCTCGCACTGGTGGCGGCGCTGGTGCTGGTTGTGGGTCTTTGGGCGAGCGGTCGCGCGGCGCAGACGGATACGGTTGCGGTGGGCCCCGAGATGCTGGCGGGCCAATACCAGTGGAAACTCGTCACCACCTGGCCGAAGAACTTTCCGGGCCTGGGCTCAGGCCCGGAAAATTTCGCGCGCTACGTCGATGAAATGAGCGCCGGACGGCTCAAGGTACACGTGTACGGCGCGGGGGAGATCGTTCCCGCCTTTGAGATTTTCGATGCGGTGTCACAGGGCGTGGCCCAGGCGGGTCACGGCGCCTCGTACTACTGGAAAGGCAAGATACCGGCCTCGGTCTTTTTTACCACGATACCTTTTGGTATGAACGCCCAGGAAACCAATGGCTGGCTGCATTACGGTGGTGGCCTGGCACTCTGGCGCGAGACCTATGCCCCCTTCAATATCATCCCGTTTGCCGGGGGCAGCTCCGGTGTGCAGATGGCGGGCTGGTTCAACCGGGAAATCAACTCCGTCGAGGACCTGCAGGGACTGAAAATGCGTATTCCGGGGCTCGCCGGCGATGTGTTCTCCGAGGCGGGCGGGACGGCCGTGCGGATATCCGGAGGGGAGTTGTACACCTCGCTGCAGACCGGTGTTATCGACGCTGCCGAGTGGGTAGGTCCCTATAACGACCTCGCCCTGGGCCTGCACCAGGTGGCAAAGTATTACTACTACCCGGGCTGGCACGAGCCCGGATCGATGCTCGAGTTCATAATTAACCGGGACGCTTTTGAGGAGCTGCCGCCAGACCTGCAGGCCATAGTTACCTACGCCGCCCGGGCGGCCAACCAGGATATGCTGGATGAATTTACCGCGCGCAACAACGCTGCCCTGCAGGATCTTGTGAGCAATCACGGGGTGCAGCTCAGGCGCCTGCCGGACGACGTAATGCTGGCTTTATATCGAGGTAGCGAGACTGCGTTGCAAAAGCTTATCGCGGAAGATCCGATGGCGGCGAAGGTTTATGCGTCCTACAAGAAGTTCTACGATGGGGTGCGCGACTATCACCACATCTCGGAGCAGGCCTACATCAACGCCAGGGACCAGGTCATGGATGCACCGGCGGGCGAGGGCGACGCTCCCTAGCTAGCCCTGGTTCTTGATGGCGCGGGTGCGCCCGGCTTCATCGATGGCGACGAATACGAACTCTCCCTCGGTTACCTTCAGGGGCTCGCCGTCGTGGGGTGAGTTGATCCACACCTCCACCATGATCCGGATCGAACTGCGGCCGATCTCCAGCACATCGCAGTAGCAGGATACGACCGCCCCGACGTGAACGGGAGTCAGGAAAGCCATGCCGTCGATAGCCACGGTTGCCACCCTGCCACCGGCTACTTCGCTGGCGGTGATCATCCCGGCGATATCCATTTGCGATAACAGCCAGCCGCCAAAGATGTCGCCGCTGGCGTTGGTGTCCTTGGGCATGGCCACCGTCTGCAGGGCGAGGTCACCCTGGGGAATCGGCGTGGTATCTATATCGTTCATGGTCCTGCCCCGGAGTTCTATGTTGGGTGATAAGAGCGCTTCTTAGTTTTTCAGCAACGCGGGTAGCCAGGTAGCCATGGCGGGCCAGTACCACAGTGCGGCCATGGCGAGAATCTGGATCAGTATAAAGGGAACCACTCCCCGGTAGATAGCGCTGGTTGTCAGCTCCGCAGGAGCTACTCCCCGCAAGTAGAACAGGGCGAAGCCAAAGGGCGGGGTGAGGAAGGAGGTCTGCAGGTTCATCGCAATCATAATACCCAGCCAGATCGGGTCCACCCCCATCGCCAGCAGGATGGGACCCACGATGGGGACCACGACGAAGGTAATTTCGATGAAATCCAGGATAAAGCCCAGCAGGAAGATCACCAGCATGACCACCAGGGTGGCGGCGGCAACGCCCCCGGGAAGCCCGTTGAAAAAATGATGGATCAGTTCCTCCCCGCCAAAACCGCGAAACACCAGGGAAAACACCGCCGCCCCTATGAGGATCATGAACACCATGGCCGTTACCTCCATGCTGTTGACAACCACCTCCCGCATCCGCGCCACGGTCATCTGGCGTTTTGCCAGCGCCAGTAGCAGTGCACCGGTGGCGCCGATCCCGGCTGCTTCAGTAGGGGTGGCCGCACCGGACAGAATAGAGCCCAGTACCACCAGGATCAGCACCAGCGGCGGCAGCAGGCCATGCATCATCTCGGCGAAAGTGGTGTGTTCCACCGCCGCCGGGGGCGCCGCGTCCGGTTTCAGCCGGGCATAGACCAGCAGGTATAGGATATACATGGCCACCAGCATCAGCCCCGGAATCAGCGCCCCAACGAACAGGTCCCCCACCGATACGGTCTTGGGATTGAAGATGTTCATATTGAGCTGGGCGCGCTGGTAGGCGTTGGAGAGAATGTCGCCCAGCAGTACAAGGGCGATGGAGGGAGGAATAATCTGCCCGAGGGTACCCGTCGCGCAGATGGTGCCGGCGGCCAGGGAGGGGCGGTAGCCGGCCTGCAGCATACTGGGCAGGGAGAGCAGGCCCATGGTAACCACCGTGGCCCCGACGATGCCGGTGCTGGCGGCCAACAGCATACCGACCACCACCACCGAAATGCCCAGCCCGCCGCGCATGGTGCCGAACAACTTCGCCATGCTGCCCAGCAGTTCTTCAGCCACCCGGGATTTCTCCAGGATCACTCCCATCAGGATAAACAGCGGCACCGCTATCAGGGTGTCGTTGCTCATGGTGCCGAAGATGCGCGCGGGCAGGGCGGCCAGGAATCCGGCGTCGAAATGACCCGCCAGAATACCCCCTGCGGCGAAGGCCAGGGCGGTTCCCGCCAGGGTGAAGGCGACCGGGTAGCCGAGCATCAGCAGCAGGCAGACCGCCAGGAACATGTACAGGGAGATATAGTCCATTATGCCGGGGGCTCTTCTACCAGGACCAGGGCGTTACGCAGTGTTTCGGCAAGGCCTTGCAGGAACAGGTTGAAGGCCATAAGGGGTATCACGCTTTTCAGCAGGAAAACCGCCGGGATGCCACCGGGTTCCGGAGAGGTTTCACGGACAATCCAGGACTCGCTGACATAGTTCCAGCTGGAAAACCCTATAAAGACGCACAGTGGCAGCAGGAAGACGATGCCCCCGACGCTGTTTACCCAGGCCCGCGCCCGCGGGCTGAAACGGCGGTAGAAAATATCCACCCGCACGTGGGCCTCGTGCTTCAGGGCATAGGCCGTGCCCAGCATAAACAGGCATGCGTGCATGTAGGTGACGGCTTCCTGGGCCATGATCGAGCCCACGTTGAAGCCGTAGCGCAGTACCACAACGACAGTTGTCATCAGGGCCATCGCAAGTGCCAGCCAGGCCAGCAGGCGGCCGCTGCGATCAGTGAGAATGTCGATGTAATGCACACCGGCGCGCAGTACAGGCATGTCGGATAAGTCTTTTTGATTATTGTGCCGCAGAGTATCATAGCCACTTCCCCGACGTGAAAACTTATTCCCCGCAGCTCCCTTACCCGGATTGATAGAGATGTTGACCGTAATTTCACCAGCCAAAACGCTGGATTTCGATACCCCGCCCACCACCCGTAAGGCGACCCAGCCCCGCTTTCTCAAGCGCTCGGCCGAACTGGTGGCAGACGCCCGCGGGCTCAGTCCCGCGGATATCCGCGAGTTGATGGGCGTCAGCGAGCAGATCGCGGAGCTCAATCACCGGCGTTTTATGAACTGGGGTGTGCCCTTCAACCTGGACAATGCCAAGCAGGCAGTGCTGGCGTTTCGCGGGGATGTCTATACCGGGCTGGATGC
The DNA here is from genome assembly GCA_963792815.1 of uncultured Gammaproteobacteria bacterium. GTDB lineage: Bacteria > Pseudomonadota > Gammaproteobacteria > Pseudomonadales > Halieaceae > JARRPM01. The sequence continues at coordinate 192,743 of CAWBXR010000016.1, read as the reverse complement.
GGACAGCCTCAGCAGCGCGCAGCTCGGCTTTGCCCAGAAACACCTGCGAATTCTCTCGGGCCTTTACGGCCTGCTGCGGCCGCTGGACCTGATGCAGCCCTATCGCCTGGAGATGGGCCTGAAGTTCGCCAACCGCGGTGGCAGGAACCTGTATGAATTCTGGGGCGATGAGATCAACGCCGAGCTGAACCGGGAGTTGAAGAAATCAGGGTCAAATGTGCTGGTGAACCTGGCCTCCAATGAGTACTTTCAAGCCGTGCGGCCGCGCACCCTGGACGGCGAGATCATCACGCCGGTATTCAAGGATCTCAAGGGCGGCAAGTACAAGATCATCAGCTTCTTCGCCAAGAAGGCCCGGGGCCAGATGGCGCGCTTCATCATCGAGCGCGAACTCACCGAACCGGCTGACCTGAAAAAATTCAGGACTGGTGGCTACCGCTACAACAAGGCCGAGTCCACCGCCCGCGAGCTGGTGTTCACCCGGGACACGCCGGGGTGACTCTGGAATCGCTGCCATTTTCGCAGGCATGTGAAAACAACAAGGCCGTCATTCTTGAGGTGCTGCGCCAGGTCTTCGCCGACCGGCGCCAGGTGCTGGAAATCGCCAGCGGCACCGGCCAGCACGCCTGCCATTTCGCCGCCAATATGCCCTGGCTGCGATGGCAGCCTACCGAGCTGCCGGAAAACCTCACCCTGCCGGGGCCGCGCTGTCGCGCTTACGAGGGCGCCAACCTGTTGCCGCCGGTTGCGCTGGATGTTCGCGCCAAACCCTGGCCGCTGACCGTGCCGGATGCGCTGTTTACCGCCAACAGCCTGCATATCATGGCCTATTCTGCCGTTGAACAATTTTTTGCCGGGCTGGCCAGGCATGCCGGCAGTGACGTGGTGTTGGCAATCTACGGTCCGTTCAATTACCGCGGCGATTACACCAGTGAGAGTAATGCCCGCTTTGACCAGTGGCTGGCGCAGCAGCATCCCGACAGCGCCATTCGCGACTTTGAAGCGGTGGACGCCCTGGCAACCGATGCCGGCTTCAGCCTGAAGGCGGATAATGAGATGCCGGCGAATAATCGTCTGTTGGTCTGGCACAAAGCGTAGCGGCAGGCTTTTCTGCGAGCGGCCCGGAGGTACTCATGCGTTACCAGGGAAGTTGTCATTGCGGCGCGGTGCGCTTTGCCGTCGAGGCCCCCGAGCATCTCGAGGTGGAACGCTGCAACTGTTCCATCTGCAGCAAGGCCGGTTTTCTGCACCTGATAGTGCCTGCCAGTCAGTTCGAACTGCTCGCGGGAAGGGAAGCGCTGACCACTTATACCTTTAACACGGGCGTGGCCCGACACACGTTCTGCCGCCACTGCGGCATCAAGCCGTTCTACACACCGCGCTCCAACCCGGACGGTATCGACGTAAACGTTAATTGTCTCGATACCCGGCCCGGTGCCGTGACGATAAGCGAATTTGACGGTCGCAACTGGGAACAGCACGCCCACACCCTGGCCCACAAGAGCAAGCCGCCCTAGCCCCGATTGCGCTTATAGTGAGCGTCATTGGGGTTAGGACGGCCCGGCTTCCCGGAATATCAGCCCAGGGTTTGCCGGAAAGGCAAGAGGGTAGCGGCGCCCTCGAGGTAGGCCTGGTTGTGTTGTGCCTCGCTGCGGGTGAAGTCACCCACAGCGGCGGACAGGCGCGGGTCCGCTATCCAGTGATTCGACCAGGTGGGTACCGGGCGAAAGCCCCGCTGGATCTTGTGTTCACCCTGGGCGCCGGGATCAAACTTTTGCAAGCCCTGGGCGATGCAGTACTCGATACCCTGGTAGTAACAGGCCTCGAAATGCAGGCAGTCGTACTCCCGCTCACAGCCCCAGTAGCGCCCGTACAGCGTGTCTGCAGAGCGGAAATACAGTGCCCCGGCTACCGCCCGGTCTTCCAGGTAGGCCAGTACCATGATGACCTGTTCGCCCAGGCGCGGCGCAGTCTCCGTGAAAAATGCCCGGGTGAGATAGCCCCCGTGGCCACTGCGCTTGGCATAGGTTTGCTGATAGAAACCGTGAAACTGCTGCCAGTGCAAGGCTGTGATGTCGTCGCCACAAAGGGTCCTCAGCGTCAGCCCCTGTTCGGCTACCCTGGCCCGCTCCCGCCGCAGGCTTTTGCGCTTGCGGCTGGTAAACCCGGCCAGGAAATCCTCGAAGCTGGCATAGCCCTCGTTGAACCAGTGGAACTGGGTGGCGGTGCGTCGGTGCAGGCCCGCCTCCACCAGTTGTGATGCGACGGACTCTTCCGGAAACAGCAGGTGCCAGGAGGAAATGTCCCGCCGGCGGGCGAACTGGCGGATCGCTTCCAGCGCGGCTTCCCAGCTTGTCCGGGCATCCGCGCCCGGACGCACGGACAGGCGGGGGCCGGTGGCGGGAGTGAACGGAATCGCGCTCACCAGCTTGGGGTAGTATTCCAGTCCGCTGCGCTGCCAGGCATCCGCCCAGGACCAGTCGAACACGTACTCGCCGTAGGAGTGGGACTTGAGATAGGTGGGCATCACCGCCAGTATGCCGGCATCGTCCCGCAGCAGCAGGTGACAGGGCTGCCAGCCGGTGTCTGCCCGGGTGCAGCCGGTCTGCTCCAGCCCGTGCAGGAATTCGTGGCGCAGGAAGGGATAGTCGGTGCCGGTGACCGCATTCCACTGTTCAGTGGTAACCGCATCCAGGCTGCTGAGAAACTCCGCGGTTATATTCACCGGCCTGCTCATTCAGATACCGTAGTCCAGGACAATGCCAGCGAAAATCGCAATGCCCACCCAGTTGTTATGCAGAAAGGCCTTGAAACAGGCATCCCGCTCGCGGTTGCGAATCAGGTAGTGCTGGTAGCCGAACAGGCCGGCGGACACCAGCAGCGAGATCTTGAAATATGCGCCCAGGGCAAATGCCCGCCCCGCCAGGTAGAGTGCCAGCAGGCACAGCGACTGCAGCATGGCGATAGCCTTGCGGTCGTGCCGGCCGAACAGGATGGCGGTGGATTTGATGCCGGCGGGTATATCGTCGTCCCGATCGACCATGGCGTACATGGTGTCGTAGGCCACTATCCACAACAGGTTGCCCAGGAACAGCAACCACAGTGCCGCTGGCAATTCGCCGGACTGGGCGGCGAAGGCCATGGGAATGCCCCAGGAGAAAGCCAGCCCCAGCACCACCTGGGGCAGGTGGGTGAACCGTTTCATGAAGGGATAGGTCGAGGCCAGCAGCACGGCGACCAGCGACAGCAGTATGGTCAGGGTATTGGTAAACAGCACCAGCACGAGGGCCAGCAGCATCAGGGCGACAAACAGCGCCAGGGCTTCTTTCTCGGTTACCGCCCCGGTGACCAGGGGGCGGCCGCTGGTGCGTTTGACCGCCCCGTCCACCCGCCTGTCGGCCAGGTCATTCACGATGCAGCCGGCTGAGCGTGTCAGGAAAGTGCCGACTATAAATATAGCGAGCAGGCCATAGGCGGGGACACCCCCGGCAGCAATCCACAGCGCCCAGAGGGTAGGCCACAATAACAGCAGCGTGCCGATTGGCTTGTCGAAGCGGATGAGTTGCAGCAGTGCGCTGGTCTTTGAGTTACTCGCCATGCGATTTTCTGTGAGTGCCCCGGAAACCGTCAAGCTTACTGCGTTGAGGCCACAATTGCAGCGTTAACGGGGCAGGACACTGCCGCGCCTGGCACGGTGTACCGCCAGCACCGACTGCCATGGGGTGAAGCGTTGCAGGAAAACCTCGCTCACCATCAGGCTGCGCCCCCCGATAACAAAGCGTGAGCGCCGGCCCCAGGCTGGTTCCGCCTGCCGCAGGTGCAGTGGCAGGTAATCGCTGTCGCCTGCCATCAGGGCGAGCTCGAAGGGGCTGCGTCGCATACCGGGGTGCCCGAACAGAATACTGCCCAGGGATTTATTTTGCAGGTGGCGCAGGTGCGCAAGGTCCCCGGTCAGGCTGGCCACGGGAAAAACGCTGCGCGCAAAGACCACGGCCTGGTCCGCCAGCAGCAGGCACACCTCCCGCACCAGGGCCTGCTGGCGGGGTGAGACCTGCAGTAACCTGCTTTCGGACAGCAGCGGCAGCTGCCACCCCTGGTGGAGGCGCTGTACCCGGAAATCCCCCCGATCCAGTTCAGTCAGCCGAACCGTCAGGGAACCGTCATCCAGCAGCCAGGAGCGCCGGGCCGCCGACAATTCTGCGGTGCTGTATTGCCGGGCCGGCCGCCAGCGGGGTTCGCGGGCGATCCGGCGTGGGCTGTTTCGCTTGGGCACTGGAGGCGGGCTCGTTGCTTGCCGTGGAAGTCGCGAGGATGCGTGATAGCGCGCGGGCATGCAAGCCCGGACGGGGTGCCCGCACGGCTGGTCGGCGGGCTAAAAACCCTTGCACAATTCATTCACAACCCTATAGTGTTGCGATCCAAATTTTCACTACAAGCCCTCGGATTAGAAGTTGGACCCTGGCCCCTGAACTGGTTGGCATGACCGGTCCGCACCCCGGGGCAGCAGAGCGAGAACAGATATGAGCAAGTACGAATGCATCGTTTGTGGCCTGATCTACGACGAGAAGGAAGGCTGGCCTGACGACGGCATTGCGCCGGGCACCAAATGGGAAGACGTGCCCGAGGATTGGCTGTGTCCCGATTGCGGCGTGGGGAAAGAGGACTTTGAACTACTGGAGGAAGCACCGGTTGACGATACTCCTCACCACGAGGAACCGGTCGTCGACAAGGTACACGCCCCGGTGGTTATCCTGGGAACCGGCCTGGCGGGTTACGGCCTCGCCAAGGAGTTCCGCAAGTACGACGACAGCACCCCGCTCATCCTCATTACCTCGGATGACGGCCGCTCCTATTCCAAGCCCATGTTGTCCACCGGCTATACCAAGAACCACAATGCCAATGACCTGGCACAGCTGGACGCGGGAAGCATGGCGAGACTGCTCAAGGCCAGCGTCTGGACCATGACCCGGGTGAATGAGATCGATACCGCCCGACAGCTGATCAAGGTCGGCGACTCCCAGACCGCCATCCATTACGGCAAGCTGGTGCTGGCCGTGGGTGCCGAGGTGATAAGCCCACCTATCCAGGGTGATGCGCTGGAGCTGGTTTATTCGGTCAACGACCTGCTGGATTACGACGATTTCCGCACGGCTGTCGCAAAGACCAAGGTAAAGAAGATCTGCATTATTGGCGGCGGCCTGATCGGCTGTGAATTTACCAACGACCTGATCAACGGTGGTTTCGAGGTGGAGGCCGTGGACCCGCTGGGTTACTGCCTGCCGACCCTGTTACCCGAAGCCGCGGGCAGGGCGGTACAGGCCGCACTGGAAGCCAAGGGCGCAAAATTTCATTTTGGCCCGCTGGTGACGGCGGTGAACAAGGGGGACAGCGGCGTACTGGTGAGCCTCAACAACGGCGCGACCATTGCCGCCGATATCGTGGTTTCCGCAGTCGGTGTGCGCCCCCGTACCGGCCTCGCGAAGGCCTCGGGCATTGCCACGAACCGGGGTATCGTCACCAACCGACTGCTGGAAACCAGCGCACCCAATGTCTATGCCATGGGTGATTGCGCCGAGGTGGCGGGACATGTGCTGGTTTACGTTGCCCCGCTGATGGCGGCGGCAAGAGCCCTGGGCAAGACCCTGGCGGGAGAACCCACCGAGGTCAGCTACCCCGCCATGCCGGTGACCATTAAAACCCCCGCCTGCCCGGTGGTGGTAGCCCCGCCGGCTGTCGGGGCCGAGGGCGAGTGGATCATTGCGGCCGACGGCAGCAACGTGAAGGCGGAGTTTCGCGACTCCGGCGGCAAGCTGCTGGGCTTCGCCCTGACCGGGGAGGCAACCAGGGAAAAAATGGCGCTGCAGAAAGAACTGCCGGCCATCATGGCCTGATGAGGCCCCGGGCGGGGGAGCCGGCGACCCCGGCTTTTGTTGAAGCCCGCATTCGAACCTGGCTGGTCGAGCTTGTTGTCGGCCTGAACCTCTGCCCTTTTGCGCGCCCGCTGCTGGGCGCGGACAACCTGCGTATCGCCGTCTGCGACTCCGCCGATACCGCGGTGGCCCGGCGCCGGTTCCTGCAGGAGCTTGACCTGCTGCAAGGCAGCAGCGAGCGTGAGATCGCCACTACTTTGCTGGCATTTCCCGTGGCCCTCGCTGAATTCGCGGACTACCTGGATTTTCTCGATGAAGCCCAGACCCTGCTGGAGGAAACGGGGCTGGACGGCGTGCTGCAACTGGCGAGCTTTCACCCGCACTACCAGTTTGCCGGCGAGCCGCCGGGGGCGGCCAGCCACTACAGCAACCGCTCACCCTATCCGCTGATTCACCTGCTGCGGGAGGACATGTTGTCCCGGGTACTGGCCGAGGATAGCGACCCCGAGGCGATCCCGGCGCGCAATATAGCGACCCTCGAGGGGCTTGGGGTCGAGGTCCTCGAACGGCGCTGGCGAGAGCTGTTCGGCCCTCCCGACTAGACGTTACCGAAAGCCTGCTTCGATCCGGTCCAGCGCTGCACCAGGGCGTCTCCCAGTTCGGGATGGGTGCGACGAACCAGGTCGGCAATGCGCTGTACCTCATCCAGCAGGTGACTGTGGCCCGGCAGCTGGGCGATACGGAATTCCATCAGTCCAGTCTGGCGGGTACCCAGAACCTCCCCGGGCCCGCGTAACTCCAGATCCCTTTCGGCGATATAAAAGCCGTCGCAGCTGTCCCGCAGTGCGCCCAGGCGCTCCCTGCCGGAGGCTGACAGGGGTGATTGGTAAAGCAGCACACAGTGGCTTGCTTCCCGGCCCCGGCCGACCCTGCCGCGCAACTGGTGCAGCTGGGCCAGGCCAAGGCGCTCCGGGTTCTCGATGATCATCAGGCTGGCGTTGGGCACATCCACGCCCACCTCAATGACTGTAGTGGCCACCAGCAGGGCGATCTCGCCGGCCTTGAATGCCGCCATGACGGCTTCCTTGTCCGCGGGTTTCATGCGCCCGTGGATGAGGCCGATAGCGAGCCCGGGCAGGGCCTGTTGCAGTTCTGCGGCGGTCGCCTCCGCGGCCTGGGCCTGCAGGGCATCGCTCTCCTCGATCAGGGTGCACACCCAGTATGCCTGCCGACCCTGGCCGCAGGCGGCCGCCACCCGCTCCACCACCTGGTCCCGGCGGTTGTTATCGATCAACACGGTGGTGACGGCCTGGCGCCCCGGCGGCAATTCGTCGATGACGGAGCAGTCGAGGTCCGCGTAGGCCACCATGGACAGGGTGCGCGGAATCGGCGTGGCGGTCATGACCAGCTGGTGCGGCCTGCCCTGGCCCGGCGCCCCCTTGGCAGTCAGCGCGAGCCGCTGGTGCACACCGAAGCGATGTTGCTCGTCGACAATGACCAGGCCGAGGCGATGGAATGCCACATCCTGCTGGAACAGGGCATGAGTGCCTATCACCAGCCCCGCCTCGCCGGAGGCGATGCGGGTCAGCGCGGCCTCTCTTTTTTTGCCCTTGGTGCGACCGCTCAACCACTCCATGGGGATAGCCAGGGGTGCGAACCAGTTGCTGAAACTGTTCCAGTGTTGTTCCGCCAGGATTTCGGTGGGCGCCATGATGGCCACCTGGTAACCATTGGCGATGGCCTGCAGGGCCGCGCCGGCGGCGACCAGTGTCTTGCCGGAGCCCACGTCGCCCTGTACCAGGCGCAGCATGGGAACGGGCCTGGCCAGGTCCCCGGCGATCTCCGCCAGCACCCGCTGTTGTGCCCCGGTGGGTTCGAAGGGCAGGGCGGCCAGGAACCGGGCGAGATCCTCCGGCCTGGGCGCCAGGGTGGGCGCCCCCTCGGCCTGTTGGCTCAGGCGCAGGCGCTGCAGGGAAAGGTTATGGGCCACCAGCTCTTCCAGCGCCAGGCGCTGCTGGGCCGCGTGTTCCCCTTCCCGCAGCTGCTCCTGGGGCGCGTCCGGTGGTGGCGCATGCAGGTATTCCAGCGCGCGGGCAAGGTCGTAGGGGTGCTGTCCCGGCGGCAGCAGGTCCTGGGGCGGGTTGCGGCGAAGCCTGGCCAGGGCCTGGCCGCAGAGTGAACGCCACTGGTTCTGGCCGATACCCGCGGTGGTGGGGTAAATGGGCGTGAGCGCCTCTTCTACCGGCTGTTCGCCCTCCTGCAGCGGGCGGTACTCCGGGTGGAACATTTCCAGCCCGCTGCTGCCGCGCCGTACCTGGCCGAAGCAGCGCAGCCTGGTGCCGGGGCGCAGGCCGTCTTTCTGGGCTGCGGAGAAGTGGAAGAAGCGCAGGGTCAGGGTGCCGGTGCCGTCCTGGATGCGGGCGACCAGACTGCGGCGCCTGCCGAACACGATATCGGCGGCCCGCACCTCCCCCTCAATCACCAGGTCGGCGCCCTCCCTGGCGGCGGCAATTGGCGTGACACGGGTCCGGTCCTGGTAGCGCAGGGGCAGGTGAAACAGCAGGTCCTCCACCTGGTGCACGCCGTAATCCGCGAGTTTTGCGGCGAGCCTCGGCCCCACACCCCGCAGCTCCCGCACCGGGATGCCGGCAATACCGCTCACGGCTGCGTTTGCCACGGGCAATTCGTTCCCGCGGCGACTCCGCTGGAGTTGTGCAGTATGTTGCTGTGGAGAGATGTCAGGATCATGGTGAGAATTCTGGGGCTGCGCTGCGTATAGTGTAACCAGCGGGGGAAACCATAATGAAGAGCAATTCCATTCTATTTGTCGGCTGCGGCGATCTGGGCAGCCGCAGCGGCTTGATCATGCAGGCCAGGGGCTGGCAGGTGGCGGGCTTGAGGCGGGATCCCTCCCGCCTGCCGGCGGGTTTTGCCGGCGTCCAGGGCGATTACACCTCGGCGGCGGGGACCGGGTTTATGGCTCAACTGAAACCCGATTATGTGGTGGCCACCTTCAACCCCAGCGACAGGTCGGTAGAGGGCTACCAGCGGGGCTTCAGCCAGGCGGCGAACAGCCTGCTGGCGGGGCTCGGCAGCCACAGGCCCAGGGCGATCCTCAGCGTGTCCAGTACCCGGGTGTACGCCGAGCGCGATGGCGGTTGGGTGGATGAAACCAGCCCGCTGGCAGTCGATGATCCGCGCGCATTGGCCATAATTGCGTCGGAGCAGACCCTGCTGGACTCGGCTCACAGGGTCGCCGTGGTGCGCTTTGCGGGCATCTACGGCTACCCGGGCGGGCGCCTGCTGGAGAGGATACGGCGCGGCGAGTTGAGCCCGGAGCGGCCGCCGCGGTTCAGCAACCGGATTCACCGGGACGACTGTGCCGGGTTCCTGTGCCATCTGCTGGCACGGGTCGAGGCGGCGCAGGCACTGGAGCCCGTCTACAACGGGGTGGATGACCTGCCGGCGCCCCAGTTTGAAGTGGAGGCCTGGCTGGCGGCGCAGATGGGGGTGGAGGCGAGGCCTGGAAAGCACGACCGCAATCTGCCAGAAGGCATGTCTGCCGGGCACAAGCGCTGTAGTAACCGCTTACTTCACGGCAGTGGCTACCAGCTCATTTATGGCGATTACCGCAGCGGCTACGGGGCTGTCCTGGCCGGGGAGGCGTGAGCCTGGCTAGATCGCCAGAATTGCTTCCACTTCAATGTCCACACCCCTGGGCAGGGCGGCCACCTGCACACAGGCCCGGGCCGGGTAGGGTTCCTGCAGGAAGCTCGCCATGACCTCGTTGACCGCGCCGAAATGGTCGAGATTGGTGAGGGAGATATTGATCTTTACCGCGTGGTTCAGGCTGCCGCCCGCGGCCTCTGCCACCGCGGCCAGATTACTGAAAACCTGTCGGGCCTGGGCGCTGATATCTCCGCTGACCAGTTCCATGGAGCCGGGAACAAGGGGGATCTGCCCCGACAGCCAGACGGTATTGCCGACCTTGATTGCCTGGGAATAGGGTCCTATCGCCTCAGGCGCATCGGGGGTGGAAATGACGGCGCGGTTGCTCACAGTTGTACTCCTGCGGGTAGTGGTTGGGGCCTGTGTGTCAATTCTTGATCCGGGTGACCTTGCGCACTGAACTGATGGAGCGCAGGCGCTTCATGATATGGGCGAGGTGCACCCGGTTGCGAACCAGCATTTCGAGGTCGACGTAGGTGAACTGGTAGTCCTTGTCGTCGGTGGAGATTTTCTCGATGTTGACCCCCATGCTGTTGATGCGGGTGGCTATGACGGCGATCATGCCGCGGCGATTTTCAACCTCGATCCGCAATTCCACCGAGTACTCGCCTTCAACCACCTCGTCCCAGCGCAGGGCGACCAGGCGCTCGCTCTTTTCCCGCATGTCCCCCAGGTTCTTGCAGCGCTCCCGGTGCACTACCACGCCCTTTTCCGAGCTGAGGTAGCCCTCGATCGGGTCGCCCGGTATGGGGTGGCAGCAGCGGGCGTAACTGACCATGAAGCCCTCTGTGCCGCGTATCGCAACAGGGGAAATCTCGCCCTCCGCCAGCGTGGGATCGGTGCCGTGCCCGCCCAGCAACTGTTGTGCGGTAATGGCCGGCAGGCGGTTGCCCCTGGCGATTTGCTCCAGCAGGTCATCCAGCTGTTCGTAGTGGTGGCGCTGGAGGTACTCAGCCAGCTGCTCCCCGGGTATCTGGTCCAGGCTCTTTTCGAATGCGGCCAGGGCGCGATCGAGCAGGCGCCGGCCGAGGGCGACGGAATCTTCCCGGGTCTGGTTCTTGAGAAAGTGCCGGATGTTGGTGCGCGCCTTGGCGGACACCGCGTAATTGAACCAGGACGGGTTGGGACTGGCCCCGGGGGCGGTCAGGATCTCCACGGTCTCGCCGCTTTGCAGGGGCTCCGACAGTGGGGCCAGCCGCCGGTTGATCCGGCAGGCGACACAGCTGTTGCCCACGTCAGTGTGTACCGCGTAGGCAAAATCGACGGCGGTCGCGCCGCGGGGCAGCTCGAGAATGCGGCCCTTGGGGGTAAACACGTAGATTTCGTCGGGGAACAGGTCGATCTTGACGTTCTCGATAAACTCCAGTGAGTTTCCCGCCCGCTGTTGCATCTCCAGCAGGCCCTGCACCCACTCCCTGGCGCGGGTGTGGCTGCCGTTGGTGGTCTGGCCGTCGGTTTTGTAGAGCCAGTGGGCGGCGATGCCGTTGTTGGCCATGGCTTCCATTTCCCGGGTGCGGATCTGGATTTCGATAGGTACGCCGTGCATGCCCATCAGGACGGTGTGCAGGGACTGGTAGCCATTGGCCTTGGGAATCGCGATGTAGTCCTTGAACTCGCCCGGCACCGGCTTGTACAGACTGTGGATGCAGCCCAGTACCCGGTAACAGGTATCCACCGAGTCGACGATGATGCGGAAGGCGTAGATGTCCATGATCTCGGAAAACGACTTCCGCTTGGACTTCATTTTCTTGTAGATACTGTAAAGGTGCTTCTCCCGCCCCAGCACCTCCACCTCGTGTCCTTCCTGGGCCAGCGTGCTCTCAATCTGGTGGCGGATCTTGTCCACCAGCTCCTTGCGGTGACCCCGCGCATTGCGCAGGGCCGCGTCGATGCGCCTGGCGCGCATCGGGTAGAGCGCGTTGAAGCCCAGGTCCTCGAATTCCATACGCACGGTGTTCATGCCGAGGCGCATGGCGATTGGGGCATAGATATCCAGGGTTTCCCGGGCGATGCGGCGGGCCTTGCTGGTCTGCAGCACCCCGAGGGTGCGCATATTGTGCAGACGGTCCGCCAGTTTCACCAGGATCACCCTGATGTCCCGGGCCATCGCCAGCGCCATTTTCTGGAAGTTCTCCGCCTGTTTCTCCTCCAGGGTTTCGAATTCCATCTGGGTCAATTTACTGACGCCATCGACCAGCTCCGCCACGGTCGGCCCGAACTGGCTGCCGATGGCGGTCTTGGGGATGCCTGTATCCTCGATCACATCGTGCAGCATGGCAGCCATCAGGCTCTGGTGGTCCATGTGCATGTCGGCAAGGATGCCGGCAACAGCCAGCGGATGGGTGACGTAGTCCTCGCCGCTGCGGCGAACCTGGCCGAAGTGGGCCTGTTCGGCGAAGTAATAGGCGCGTCTTACGTGGTTGGTCTGCTCTGGATTGAGGTAGCTGCGGAGGGTGGAGTCGAGGGCATCAATGGTCTGCATTGCTGATCAGTGGTCCTGGATGCCCCGCGGGAATTACAGGGCCTCGCTGGCCTCCATGACATCCGCCAGTTCCTGTTCGGCGTCGAGCTCATCCTCGCGCACGAGAATGTCGGGGGTGATATGGCCTTCGGCGATTTCGCGCAGGGCGATTACCGTGGGCTTGTCCGACTCTTCCTGGACCATCGGGTCCTTGCCGCCGGTGGCCATTTGCCGGGCCCGTTTGCTGGCCACCATGACCAGTTCAAAACGATTCGCCACATGTTCGAGACAATCTTCAACAGTTACACGTGCCATTGCTTGCTACTTCCCATCGTTGAGTGTGCCGGCCGCCTGTGGGGGTGGTATTGAACAGTACGGCGTTACCGGCGGAACCGGCAATTATACTCCCAGACCCCGGGGGTGCGTCCAGCGTGAAAATGCCCACCGCGGCGGGCCCTTCAGCTCAGGAGGTCCCGCAGCAATTGCGCAAGCTCCACCTGCTGCCGTGATGTGCGCAGGCGCTGGCAACTGACGATAGCCTGCAATTGGGCCAGGGCCAGGTCGAAGTCCTGGTTTACCACCAGGTAGTCGCCCTCGACGTAGTGGGACATCTCCTCGGTGGCCTCGGCCATCCGCGCGGCGATGATGGCGCTGTCGTCCTGGCCCCGGGCAGTCAGGCGCTGTTGCAGCGTGGCCCTGGAGGGAGGCAGGATGAATATGGCCCGGGTCTGGGGCATCAGCCGCTTTACCTGTTGTGCTCCCTGCCAGTCTATTTCGAGAATGACATCGGTTCCCTCTCTGAGTTGTTGCTCAACCCATTGCTGGGAGGTGCCGTACAGGTTGCCGAACACCTGGGCGTGTTCGAGAAATTCGGCTCCTTGCAACATGCCCCGGAAGGTCGCCTCGTCAACGAAATGATAGTTGACCCCGTCCTGTTCGCCGGGCCGCATGGTGCGGGTAGTGTGGGAGACCGAAACCCGCAGGGCCTGGTCGCCCTCGATCAATGCGTTGACCAGGCTGGTTTTGCCTGCGCCCGAGGGTGCCGATACGGTAAATAAAGTGCCTGTGCTGCTCATCTGGGTCCTGTTCGGGGCCTGCTATTCGATATTCTGGATCTGTTCGCGCATCTGCTCTATCAACACCTTGAGCTCCACGGCGCTCTGGGTAGTGCTGGTGGCGGTCGATTTCGACGACAGGGTGTTTGCCTCCCGGTTGAGTTCCTGCATCAGGAAGTCCAGACGACGCCCGCAGGGACCGCCCTTTTCCAGGATGTGCCGAACCTCGCCGATATGGGCCTCGAGACGGTCCAGCTCCTCGTCCACGTCCGCCTTCTGCGCCAGGTGCACCAGTTCCTGTTCCAGTCGGCCCTGGTCGACTTCTATATCGAGCTCGCCGATGCGGGTAAGGATGCGGTCACGCTGCTGTTGCATAAGCACCGGCAGGACCTGGCGTGTCGCGCTGACCGCAGACTCCACCTGTTGCAGCCGGTCGAGCACCAGGGCGGCCAGTTTTTCGCCCTCCCGGCGCCGGTTGTCCACCAGGTTCTCGATGGCCCTGCGAAAAAGGGTTTCGGCTGAGGCCTGCAGGTCTTCTTCCGAGTGGTCCTCGGACCCGCAGATACCGGGGAACTGGAGGATGTCCAGTGCACTGGGCTGTCGCACCCCCGGCAGCTTTTCGCTGATCAGTTTCGCCGCGGCCAGCAGTTTGTCGAGCTGTTCCGGGTTGACCTGCAGCTCCCCGCCGAGAGTGGGGTGCACTTGCAGGCGGATCAGGCAGTCCAGTTTGCCCCTGGCCATGGCCTTGCCCGCCAGTTCCCGCAGACGCTGTTCCAGCGGACGCAGGGCGTCGGGTAACTTGAAAGTGCAATCCAGGTAGCGGTGGTTGACCGATCGCAACTCAACGGTCAGGTCGCCCTGGTCGGTAGCCGCACTCTCGCGGGCAAAAGCGGTCATGCTGTGAATCATGTTTATTGTTGCGAGCCTCAGGGCGACAGGGTGAGGGCGACGAGTGTAGCAGCTTGTTATCCGGGCTTACAGGCCGGCGCAGCCCGCGCCAATTTACGCTTTTGCCGCCCTCCCCGTAGCGAGCTCGCGTATACTGGGCCGAACCAACCGGAGCCATTTTATGCAAAGACCCAGTGGCCGCGCGCCATCCCAATTGAGAGATATCAATATCACCCGGAACTTTACCCGCCACGCCGAGGGTTCGGTACTGGTGGAATTCGGCGATACCAGGGTGATCTGCACCGCGTCGGTGGAGCAGGGGGTGCCGCGGTTCATGCGCGGCAAGGGCCGCGGCTGGGTGACGGCCGAGTACGGCATGCTGCCCCGCTCCACCGGCACCCGCATGGCGCGGGAGGCAAGCCAGGGTAAACAGGGTGGGCGGACGGTGGAGATCCAGCGCCTGATCGGCCGCTCCCTGCGGGCGGCGGTCGATCTCTCCCGGCTGGGTGAGTACACCATCAACATAGACTGCGATGTTATCCAGGCGGATGGCGGGACACGAACCGCCGCCATAACCGGGGCCTGTGTCGCGCTCGTCGACGGGATCAACTACCTGCAGCGGAAGAAGCTGCTGACCCAGGACCCGTTGCTGCAGATGGTGGCCTCGGTGTCCGTGGGCGTCTTCCAGGGTGTTCCGGTGCTGGACCTGGACTACCCGGAGGATTCCGCCGCAGATACCGATATGAACGTGGTCATGGGGGAGTCTGGGGGGTTTATCGAGGTGCAGGGTACGGCGGAGGGGGCGCCTTTTGCCCGGGACCAGCTCGACGCCATGCTGGACCTGGCCGCGGGGGGGATAGGGGAGTTAATTGCCAGCCAGAAGGCCGCCTTGGCCGGCTGAGCTGGCGCTGGCCGGGCTACAGCTCGATGTCGTAGTCCATGATGACCGGCGCGTGGGTGGAAAACTCCTTGCTCTTGTAGATGGCGCCATAGTCGACGGTGTATTGCAGGCCCTTGGAGATGATATGGAAATCCGAGCGCCAGCCATTGTTGTCGCGATCGCCCTCGGGCCACCAGGTGAACTCATCCTGGTCAGAGTTGACTTCCCGGAAGGCGTCCACATAGCCTGATTCGAGCAGCTCATTCATCCACTGCCGCTCCGAGGTCAGGAAACCCGGGGCGTTACTGTTGCGGTCCGTATCCTGCACGTCGGCGGCGGTGTGGGCCAGGTGCCAGTTACCGCAGATGATGAACTCCCTGCGCTTGTTCCGCACCTTCTGCAGGTGGCCGCCCAGTTGTTCGTAGAAGGCCAATTTGCGTGACAGTTGGTCGGAATTACCGGGCTCGGCGTGGGGAGCCAACAGGCAGCCGACGCTCAGGTTTTCGTAATCCGCCTGGATGTAACGCCCTTCCATGTCGAAATCGGCGAAGCCCAGTCCGGTCATGATGGCCTTTGGCAATTTGCGGCAGTAAATCGCCACGCCGTTGGCCTTGCCGTCGATATCATCGAGGAAGTAGGCGTTGTAGTCCGACGGAAAATACTTGTTGTCCTGCAGGTCGTACTCGGAGCAGCGCAGGTCCTGGATACAGATAAAGTCAGCATCCTGCTCACTCAGCCAGTCGTAAAATCCTTTTTCTGCAGCGCTTATAATCCCGTCAGCACTGAAACTGATGATTCTCATTCGTGGCTCCTAGCAATGAGAGCGTGTATCATGGCGCTTCCCGCGCCGACAGAGGTTTTACCTGCCAGGCAGGGGCTCGGGTACAAAATTCAATATGAAAACCGCAGGCAACGCCGCTAACGCTGGTGGTATCTGCTTCCCGATCGGCCATTTCTGGCAGAGCCGGTTATCGGGCGGCCATTTCCAAGTGTGCAGGCATTTTATATGGTGATTTTGCACAATACAAAGCCTGATACAAGGACCGCGCAATAACATGCTTCCCTACCAGACTGACTTCATAGACCTGGCACGTGAATACGATGTGCTCAAATTCGGCGAATTTACCCTCAAGTCGGGAAGAATCAGCCCCTATTTCTTCAACGCTGGGGCTTTTTCCACTGGCCGCGCCCTGTCTGAACTCGGTCGTTGCTACGCTCGCAGGATAGTTGATTCCGGGGTGGAATTCGACGTCCTGCTGGGTCCTGCCTATAAAGGCATCCCCCTGGCGACCGCCACCGCGGTTGCCCTGTCCGAACATCATGGCATCGACATTCCCTTCGCCTACAACCGCAAGGAGGCCAAGAGTCACGGGGAGGGCGGTGTGTTGGTGGGCGCTCCCCTGGAGGGCGGGGTACTTGTGATTGACGACGTGATTACCGCAGGGACCGCGGTGCGTGAGGTGATTGCCATGATCGGAGCGGCTGGCGCCCGCCTGGCCGGGGTGGCCGTGGGCCTGAACCGACAGGAGCGGGGCAGCGGGTCACTCTCAGCGATCCAGGAGCTGGAGCGTGAATACAAGATCCCGGTACTGAGCATCATCGATATGAGCCATATCATCGACTACCTGGAGGCGGGTGGTGATGGGATGGCGATGGCGCTGGCCGCAATGAGGGAATATCGAGATAGCTACGGAGTCTGACTTGTTACTGGCAGTCCCAGACTCTATATTACCCGAATGTCGATCAGAACCTGCACCCTGTACACCGCTGTCGCCCTGTCACTGCTGTTTTCAGCGTGGTCGCAGGCCGCCAACCTGTATCGTTACACCAACGCCGAGGGCGTCACGGTAGTCGATTACCAGGTGCCCGCTGACCGCGTTGGCAACGGGTATGAAATCCTCAATGCGGACGGGATGGTCGTGCGGGTGGTACCCCGCGAGCTTTCCGAGGAAGAAAAGAAGGTTCGCAATGCCCAGCAGGAACTGGAGGCCGCGGCCAGTGCCGAGGAGCTGCGACTGCGCGAGTGGGACGAATCCCTGCTGTTGCGCTACAGCACGGTGGCGGATATCGAGGCGGCCCAGGAGCGGGCCCTGCGGGATCTGCGCATTCGCCTGAGTATCCTCAAGAGCAACAAGCGATCACTCAAGCACCAGGTTGAGAATTACCAGGCCCAGGCCGCAGACATGGAGCGCAGTGGCCGCGAGGTGGATGTCGCCCGGATCAGCGCGATCGAGAATATTCAGGCGGAAATTGCTTCCACGGACCGTTCTATCAATGAACGCGCCCGGGAGATAGAGGAAGTTTCGGCGGCGTACCAGAGAGATATCGACCGTTTCGGGATGTTGCTCGAGGTGGTGGAGCTGCGCCAGACGCTGTTGGCGAAGCAGCAGGCTGAAAGAGAAAAGGCGAATGCCGACCCGCGTCGCTGAACCCCGGGTGCTCCGCCCGGTCTAGCTGACCAGCGAGCTGGCCTGCCCCGGCAGCGGGCGACTCAGGGCCTCCCGGAAAAACCCCTGCATCAGCAGCTCCCACTGCTGGGGCCAGTCTGTAGTGGGCGAGCGCTGAAAGCCGCTGCGCACATACTGGGAAATGCGACCCTCTGCCGCCGCCATCAGCAGGTTGACCGCGGCGGGCAACGGAATGACCGGTCTCAGGCCCTCACGCATTTCCGCTTCCCTGATCACCTGCTTCATCTGGGTTTCGAAGCGCTCAAACAGCTGGGCTACACGCAGGCGCAGGCGCTCGGTCTCGCCGGCCAGGGCATCCCCGGTAAGTATCCGGGTAATGCCCGGGTTGCGTTCGGCAAATGTCAGCAACAGCATCAACATTTTTTCGCAGCGCAGTTCGGCGGTCCGTTCCTCAGCAAGGATGAGTTTTACGCGGCTGAATAAAGTCTCCTCAATGAACTCGATAAGACCTTCAAACATTTTTGATTTGCTGGGGAAATGGCGATACAGCGCTGCTTCGGATACGCCGACCTGGCGAGCCAGCCCAGCGGTGGTGATGCGATTGCCTGGATTGGCTTCCAGCATCTGGGCGAGGGCTTCCAGGATTTGCTGACGCCGTTGGGAATTTCGGGGGGGCATGGCTGTCCACAGTCATTCGCGTGTCGACCAATGCTAGCGATTACCTGCCATGCCTGCAATAAGTCTGTGTGCAATGAGCCCAGATTTTTTCGCCGGGGACGATTACAGGCGCCTATTCGTGATCAATGTCCCAATACCTTCGTTGGTAAATGTCTCCAACAGGACTGCATGAGGGACCCGCCCGTCTATAATATGGGCGCTGGCCACACCGGATTTCACAGCCTCCAGGGCGCAGTCTATTTTTGGCAGCATGCCCCCGCTGATGGTACCGTCAGCGATAAGTGCATCCACTTCCGCGGTGCTCAGGCCGGTCAAAACCTGGCCCTCCTTGTCCAACAGCCCCGCGACGTTGGTCAGCAGCATCAACTTCTCGGCCTGCAGCACCTGGGCAAGTTTACCCGCAACCAGGTCGGCGTTAATGTTATAGGTGTTGCCCTCGGCGTCTGAGCCTATGGGCGCGATCACTGGAATAAAGTTACTGCCCAGGATCACATTCAGCACTTCGGTATCGATCTGGTCCACGTCGCCGACGTGGCCGATATCGATTATCTCCGAGGCGTTCAACTCAGCACTGAACCGGGAGACGGTCAGTTTGCGGGCGCGAATCAGCTGGCCGTCCTTGCCGGTCACCCCGATCGCCTTGCCGCCGTTGCGGTTGATGGAGGCCACGATCTCCTTGTTGACGCTGCCACCCAGTACCATCTCCACCACGTCCATGGTCTCGGCATCGGTTACCCGCATGCCGTTGACGAACTCCGTGTGGATATTGAGTTTTGCCAGCAGCGCACCGATCTGGGGTCCACCGCCGTGCACCACCACCGGGTTCATACCCACCAGTTTCATCAGCACGACGTCCCGCGCGAAATTTTCGTGCAGGTCGGCGTCAACCATGGCGTTGCCCCCGAACTTGACCACGATAGTCTTGCCGGTAAAGCGCTGAATATAGGGCAGCGCCTCGGTGAGAACATTGGCGATATTGAGGGCTTTTTCCCGGGTCAGTGACATTGCTATAGCCTGTATTGGTGCCGTCGGGGTAACGGACGGGGTTAGAAATGGAGTTCGAGGTCCGGGTCTACCAGGGCGATCTGGGCGCGAAACTCCGACATGATGGTTTCCAGCGACTCCTCGGTATCCGCCTCGAAGCGCGCGGTCAGCGCCGGGCTGGTATTGGATGCGCGCACCAGGCCCCAGCCGTCAGTGAAATCCACCCTGATGCCATCGATAGTATTGACTTTGCCTGAGGAAAAATCGCAGCGGCGGATGATATTGTCCATCAGCTGGAATTTACGATTTTCGGCTATGGGAATAATGATTTCAGCGGTATTCACGGTGGTCGGGAACTCCGCAATCGTGGTGTCCAGGCTGTCGCCGTGGGTGCTGAGGATCTCCGCCAGTCGAGCGGCCGCGTACATACCATCGTCAAAGCCGTACCAGCGCTCGCCGAAAAACATATGGCCGGAAAACTCCCCGCCCAGCAACGCGCCGGTCTCCGCCATTTTTTCCTTCATGAAGGCGTGGCCGGTTTTCCACAGTACGGGTCGCCCGCCGTGGCGGGTTATCAGTTGGGTCAGGTTGCGGCTGCACTTGACGTCAAACACCACATCGGCGCCAGGGTTGCGCGAAACGACATCCTTGGCGAAGATCATCAGGAGCACGTCTGAACGGACGATCCTGCCACTTGAGGTGACCACCGCAAGGCGGTCACCATCGCCGTCAAAGGCCACGCCGAAGTCGGCTTCCTCCCGCAGGACCGCCTCGATCAGGTCGTCCAGGTTGTCCTCGTCACTGGTATCCGGCGGGTGATTCGGGAAGTCGCCGTCCACCTCGCAGTACATCGGCACAACCTCGCAGCCCAGTTCCTCGAACAGCCGGGGTGCGATATTACCGGTTACGCCGTTGCCGGCGTCGATCACTATCTTCAGCGGCACCGCGATGGCGATATCGCTCACGACTTCGTCGGTATAGTCGCCTACCACATCCTCACGAATCATGCGCCCGCTGCCGGAACTGAACTTGTTCTGGATAACCCGTTCCTGGATTTGCTGAACCCCGCCGGCGGCTATGGTCTTCTGGTTCAGCACTATCTTCAAGCCGTTGTCCTCGGCCGGGTTGTGGCTGCCCGTAATCATGACGCCGGACCTGCAGTTCAGGTGCCGGGTGGCAAAGTACATCATGGGAGTGGGCACCTGGCCGATGTCGATAACATCGCGGCCACTTTCCATCAGTGCCTTGATCAGGCTGGCCTTGATCCGGGGACTGGACTTCCTGCCGTCGCAGCCGACGATCAGGGTTTGCTCATCCATTTCACCGGCTATGGTGCCAATGGCCTTGCCAATGCGACTGACCAATTCATCGCCTAACTCCAGTGCAGCATTGCCGCGAATGTCGTACGCCCGGAATATGTGGTGCGGAAACCCGTCTTCGCCCCCTTGCGGACGTGTTTTTGCCCTGGCGCTGTCGCCGAGGTTCAGGTCCAGGTCCAGGCCCGCCCCCTCCTCGCTGTCATCGTCCAGCATGCTCCCCGACTGGAACATGGGGTTGGTGAGGTCGCTGCCCTGGCGCGGCAGAATCTCCACTATGGCTTCCGGAATGTCGGTAGTCGGCGCCACACCGCCCTGGCGCAAGGTCCGCAGTGTGGCGCGACGCAATTGCTTGGCAACGGAGACGAGCCCGGGAATGCTCAGCTCGAGCGGCGACTTCATATCAGCGGCGGAAATAAGTTTGTTGATCTGGCTGTCCAGGGTGCGACTGAACATGGTTATAACGAACCCCAGGGCGCCAATTGCCGCCAACAGGCAGAGCCCGAGAACCGCAAGCAATGGGGTTGAATCGATGGCCAGTTCGTTGAGCAGGCCCCGGGAGGGGGTGAACAGCACTGACCAGTTGCTGTCGGGTATGCTGGCGCTGCGAGAGAAGGCGTCGCCATCCCCACTGCCGGACCGGGCGATGGTGTCCCTGCGCTCCTTGCCGGTACTGCCGGCATATATCTGCTCCAGGGCAGCCTTGCCGGCGCCCGGTTCCAGAGAGACAAGCTGGTCCGACAGCAGCTGGTTGTCGATGGTGGCTATTATCACGGCGCGCCGGTTGGTGATGCGGGGGTGGGTCACCAGTTCCGCCAGCGAGGTCATCCAGCGGCCCTCGAACTGGTATGACTCCGGGAGAGGCTTTTCGCCCTCGCCGGCCCGGCGCACCATGTCAATTTCGATATGGTTGCGCAGTCCCTGGCTGCCGCCCTCGAAGTCGGCTGTGCCCATCTCACCCATCGGGATGATGCGAAGGCTGATCACCTCCGGGAAGTAATCCAGCATCGCCTGCTCGACCAGGCCGATGTCGTCGTTGGATCGGCTGGCGATGGCCGACAGCGCCAGGGGAGATTTGGCCGCCCCCTGCATGCGCCCTTCGAGACCCGTGATCAGCTGGTGGATGCCGGTAGCCTGCTGTGTCGCGAATGATGCGGCAACCCGGTCGATCTGCGCCTGTTGCAGGGCGGGCTCCCGCAGCAGGATGAGGTAGGCAAAACCCAGCCCGATCAGGGCCAGCAGCGCAAGCATGGCGATAGCGGCAATGCGGTAAAGCGCGTTACCTTTCGCCGCAATGCCCTGGGGATTGCTCGGGCTCTTGCGTTTTTTGCCCGGCTCCTTCCTGGGGGCTGCGCCTTTCTTTCGCTTGATCATTGTGCTTTGGGTCCAACATCCGATGAAGCCATAATATTACGCTGCGCTGGCTACTTAAATGCGCTGGCAGATTTAATTCGAGTTATTGGAAGTTTCGAGCCGGCTGGCGATCAACTGTATGATCTGGCGGGCCAGGGCCGCCTTGCCCGCCATAGCCAGCTCCTGCTCGCCGTCAGCCCACAGCACCGTGACCGCATTGTTGTCGCTGTTAAAGCCGATTGAACTGTCCGAGACATCGTTGGCCACTATCATGTCGAGGCCCTTGCGGACCATTTTGTCCCTGGCATGGACCAGCAGGTCATTGGTTTCCGCCGCGAACCCCACGGTAAACGGGTGGCGCTCACTGGCGGCGACAGCTGTGACGATATCGGGGTTGCGGACCAGTCGCAGGCTGATCTCCTCGGGGCCCTTCTTTATCTTCTGCTTCTCAATGTCCGCCGGCCGGTAGTCCGCCACCGCGGCACAGCCAATGAATATGTCGCATTCGGGCAGCAGTTGCAGGCACTGGTCCAGCATCTGGCTGGCGCTTTCAACCCGCAATACCGTGACATGGTCGGGCTCGGCCAGGCTTACCGGCCCGCTCACCAGGGTGGTCACGGCGCCCGCGTCCACCGCTGCCCGGGCCAGGGCGTAACCCATCTTTCCTGAGCTGTGGTTGGAAATATAGCGCACAGGGTCCAGTGCTTCCCGGGTCGGGCCCGCGGTAATCAGCACGCGTTTACCCGCCAGCAGGCCGCTTTCGAACAGGCCCGCCGCCGCCGCCGCGATCACCGCCGGCTCCTCCATGCGTCCGGGACCAATATCGCCGCAGGCCTGCTCGCCACTGGCCGGGCCCACCAGGTTACAGCCCCGCGCGCAGAGGGTCGCGACGTTGGCGGCGGTGGCCTTGTCCCGCCACATCTGCTGGTTCATTGCCGGCGCCAGCAGCAGCGGCGCCGCGGTCGCAAGGGCCACGGTGGTAAGCAGGTCATCCGCCCGACCGGAGGCGAGCCTGGCCAGCAGATCCGCAGTGGCGGGGGCAACCAGCAACAGGTCCGCCCAGCGAGCCAGTTCGATATGGCTCATGCCCAGCTCCGCCTCGGCATCCAGCAGTTCCGTGTGCACCGGATTGCCCGACAGTGCCTGCAGGGTGAGTGGGGTGATGAACTCCTGGGCGCCGCGGGTCATGATGACGCGCACGTTGGCGCCCAGCTCCAGCAATTGGCGTGTCAGCTCGGCCGACTTGTAGGCGGCGATGCCCCCACTGACGCCCAGCAGTACATTGCGATTGAAAAGATGTGCCATTCACATGTCCAAATCGGGAAAATAGCGCAAGGGGTGGGAAAGATACCACCCCGTGTACCGGTTTTGACACAAGCGCCCGGCAGGGCTCAGGGGGGAGGGCTATGGGCATTGCCCAATGGCAGGCGGGGGAAGGGCCGAGGGACAAGCTGCTCGAGCGCGGCGAGCAGTCCCTGTCAGATGCCGAATTGCTGGCGGTCATGTTGCGCTCGGGCTACCGCAACTGCAGCGCGTTGCAACTGGCGCGCGATCTGTTGGACCAGTTTGACGGGCTCACCGGCCTGATGCGGGTGGACCGCGCCCGGCTGGTGGCCTGGCCCGGCATTGGCGACGCCAAATACGCCCAGTTGCGAGCGGCCCTCGAACTGGCCCGGCGCCAGGCCTTGCAGGCCCTTCGAGCCAGTGATGTCCTGTCCAGCCCGGAGGAAACCCTGCGTTTTTTGCAATACCACCTTGGCAGTCATGAGCGGGAGGTCTTCTGCTGCATCTTCCTGGACAGCCAGCACCAGGTCCTGCGTTGTGATGACCTGTTTTTCGGCACCCTCGATGGCGCAGCGGTGTATCCCAGGGAAGTGGCCACCCGCGCCCTGCAGTATCGCGCCGCGGCGGTCATTTTCGCCCACAATCACCCCTCCGGGGTGGCTGAGCCGAGCAGTGCTGACCGGCGCATCACCGAGCGGCTGTGCGCCGCCCTGGCGCTGCTGGATATCCGGGTGCTGGACCACGTCATTGTCGGCCGCGGCAGGGAGTTTTCTTTCGCCCGGGAGGGTCTTATATAGAAGGGAGAGCGCCTCTGGTCGGCCCGATCTTTCGCTTGATATGGCCAGGGTGTTCTGTTATAAAGTCGCGCTCTGCGCGGCGGGGGCCTGTTATACCCCCATCCAGACCTCATCAATTAACTTAAATCCCGCGTACTTTTGGGAGCGAAAAGACCATGGCAAGAGTATGTCAGGTGACCGGCAAGCGTCCGGTAACCGGAAACAACGTTTCACACGCAAAGAACCGCACGCGACGCCGTTTTTTGCCTAACCTGCACCATCACCGGTTCTGGGTAGAGTCCGAGAAGCGCTTTGTGAGCCTGCGCGTTTCAAGCAAGGGCATGCGTATTATCGACAAGAACGGTATTGAACAGGTGCTGGGCGAGATCCGTGCCCGCGGTGAAAAGGTTTAAGGGAGAAGACCGATGAGAGACAAAATCAGAATGAATTCGTCAGCTGGTACAGGACATTTCTATACCACTGACAAGAACAAGCGCACCACCCCCGACAAGCTGGAAATGAAGAAGTACGATCCGGTAGCGCGCAAGCATGTCATGTATAAGGAAGGCAAAATCAAGTAGGATCCTGCTGCGTTGATAAGTCCCAAAACCCCGGCCTTCGCCGGGGTTTTTGTTTGTGGCCGGTATTGCTCGGTCCCCGGCGCAGCCCTATTAACGACAGGCCTGGAGGCTATGCCGGAATTACCTGAAGTTGAAACAACCCGCCGCGGCGTTGCCCCCTATTGTCGGGGCCAGGTAGTGCAGGAGTTGGTGGTGCGCGAGTCGCGCCTGCGCTGGCCCGTGCCGCCCCAGCTGGGTGCACTGATCGCTGACCAGATGATCCAGGAGGTCGAGCGGCGGGGCAAATACCTGTTGTTCAGGACAGCTGTCGGCTCGCTGCTGGTTCACCTGGGGATGTCGGGCTCCCTGCGGGTGGTGGATTCCGGCCAGGCTCCCGGCCGGCATGACCATATCGATGTGCGTATGTTGTCCGGCGCCTGTCTTCGCTTTCACGACCCCCGCCGGTTTGGTTGTTTCCTCTGGCTGGCGCCGGGGGAACAACATCCGCTGCTGGGCAATCTCGGCCCCGAACCCCTGTCGGGAGATTTTGATGGCGACTATCTTTACCGGTTGTCCCGGGGCAGGTCCGGCCCGGTCAAGAGTTTCATCATGGACGGGAAGGTAGTTGTCGGGGTTGGTAATATTTACGCTAACGAGGTGCTCTTTCTGTCGGGCATTCACCCGCGGCGCGCGGCGGGGCGCATTTCCAGGCTGCGCTATGGCGTCCTTGCCAACAACATTAAGCAAGTGCTTACTTCCGCTATAGAGCAGGGTGGAACTACACTGCGAGATTTTGTCGGGGGCGACGGTAAGCCGGGCTACTTCGCCCAGCAACTCTACGTCTACGGCCGCGGCGGTGAGCCCTGCAAGCGCTGCGGGGCTCCATTGCGGGAGATTCGGCTGGGTCAGCGAACTACAGTTTTCTGCGTGACCTGCCAGCGCTGAACAGGCTACACTGCTTCGGATCAGGGGAAAACGGGACGATAACCCGGGAGTTAACTATGAAAATAATGCCACGCGCCAGCCGCGTAACTGCCACCTTTCTTATCTGTTGCCTCATGCTGCCACAGTCCCTGTGGGCCCAGAGCACGGCGATGGTTGCCCACGAGGGTGCTCTCGATGAGAATCCCAGCATGGGCGCCATGGTGGGGGATTTCTTTGTCGCCCGACCGATAGGCCTGGTAATGACCGTGGGCGGGGCAGCCCTGTGGCTGGTCAGCCTGCCGTTTACGCTGCTGGCGGGCAACGCGAACGAGGCCGCTGATACCCTGATTCTCGGTCCCGGTGAGCAGACCTTTATGCGCTGCCTGGGATGCCGGCAGTCGGGTTACACCAACAAGGACATCGAACAGCATGAGCGGCGCAAGCAGCAGGCCGCCCTGGCTGACGACTAGCCCCGTCCTGTTGTTCTGACCCGGTCGCGGCATCCGTCCGCCGCCGGGGCCTCATGCAGTCGGATAGCGCTCCCTGATAGCGCGGTTGACCGGTTCCGGCACGAACGGGCTGACGTCGCCGTTGAGCGCGGCAATCTCCCGCACCAGGGAGCTCGAAATATAGGACAGATGCTCCGACGGCGTGAGAAAGATGCTCTCGAACGACGGCCACATGGCGCGGTTCATGTTGGCCAGTTGGAACTCGTATTCAAAGTCCGCCACCGCCCGCAGTCCGCGCAGTACGCAGCGGGCTCCCTGGCTCTTGGCAAAATCGATCAGCAGGTTGTTAAAACCCACCACCTCCACATTGTCCAGGTGTGCCAGCGAAGTCTGGCTCAACAGGACCCTTTGCTCCAGCGTGAACAACGGTGTTTTCTTTTCGCTGTGGGCTATTGCCACCACCACCCGGTCGAACAGTCGCGCGGCCCGCTCCACCAGGTCCACATGGCCGTTGGTAATCGGATCGAAGGTGCCCGGATAGATAACGGAGTTGGTTCGCATTTGGCGGGCCTGTGCTGGGGCAGAAGCTGCGGATGGTAAACAATTTGCCGGGGTGCCACAACGAGAGAACCGGGGCGGGTCAACCCGCTGCTTCGAACAGACGGTAGCTTACCTCGCCCGCAACTTTTTCCCGGTGCAGCCGCCAGTTGTCAGGCACTGTTGGCACTGGATCCCGCACCGCCGTCTCCACGTAAACCAGTCCGCCGTCGGCCACCAGTGCCGCTGCAGCCAACCGGGCGCATACCGGGTCGACCAGGGCCCTGCCGAAGGGCGGGTCGATGAAAACAATCTCGTAGCTGCTACTGGCGCCCTGCAGGAATGTCGACGCCGCCACCGGGTGGCAATGGCCCTGTGCCTGCGCCTGCAGCAGGCGCAAGTGCTGTTCGATCTGGCGCAGCGCCGTGCTTGAGGTATCCACGAAGTCGCAGCTGGCGGCGCCGCGGGACAGCGCCTCCAGGCCGAGGGCGCCGCTGCCGGCAAACAGGTCCAGGCAGCGGGCACCGTGGATGGCTGGGGCCAGCCAGTTGAACAGGGTCTCGCGCACCCGGTCAGTGGTGGGCCGCAGGCCCTCCGCCGGGGTAAAGGTGAGTCGGCGCCCGCGCCATTGCCCACCGATGATCCGCAGTGTGCTGGGCTTTACTGTAGGTTTGCCGGTTCTGGCCATTTCGTCGCTTTGGGCAAGGGTGTTAGGATAGCCGTTTTTTGCAGGCGACCGCCTGCGCCCACTCTAGCACGACAATTATGAAATTTTTCAAACGCAAAAAAGGTACGGACGAACAGCCCGTACCGGCTGAAACCGCGCCCACCGAGCTCCCTGTTGCCCCGGCACAGCCTCCCGCGGCCCCGCCGGAGCTGATTCCGCAAGCCGGGCCGACGCCGACCACTGAACCCGCCGCCGCGGAGCAAACAGCGCCCGCCGACGGGCAACAGCAGGAAGCGGAAAAAAGCGGGTTCTTTTCCCGCCTGCGGCGCGGGCTGGGCCGCACCAGCGAAAACCTGGTGCAGGGCATGGGCACCCTGTTCCTGGGTCGCAAGGAAATAGACGAAGACCTGCTGGAGGAGCTGGAATCGCGCCTGCTGCTGGCGGATGTGGGTGTGGATGCCACCCG
Organism: uncultured Gammaproteobacteria bacterium; assembly: GCA_963792815.1. Classification (GTDB taxonomy): domain Bacteria; phylum Pseudomonadota; class Gammaproteobacteria; order Pseudomonadales; family Halieaceae; genus JARRPM01. Next base: position 165,458 of record CAWBXR010000016.1, on the reverse strand, counting down.
GGACATCATCGAGCATTTGACCCTGCGGGTGTCGCGCAAGGAGCTTACCCATGCCCAGGGCCTGCAGGCGGCCCTGCAGGAAGAGCTGCTGGCCCTGCTCAAGCCCTGCGAGAGTCCGCTGGATGTGGCGGGCAAAAAACCCTTTGTCATTCTTATGGTTGGGGTAAACGGGGTTGGCAAGACGACCACTATCGGCAAGCTGGCCAGGCGCTATATGGCAGAGGGGCGCTCGGTCATGCTGGCCGCCGGCGACACTTTCCGGGCGGCGGCGGTGGAGCAGCTGCAGGTATGGGGCGATCGCAACGATGTGCCGGTGATTGCACAGCATACCGGGGCGGACAGCGCCTCGGTCCTGTTTGACGCACTGCAGGCCGCCCAGGCCCGCAATGTGGATGTTCTGATCGCCGACACCGCGGGCCGCCTGCACAACAAGGACAACCTGATGGAAGAGCTCAAGAAGGTGGTCCGGGTAATGAAAAAACTCGATCCCGACGCTCCCCACGAGGTGATGCTGGTACTGGATGCCGGTACCGGCCAGAACGCGTTGTCCCAGGCGGCCCAGTTCCAGCAGTGGGTTGGTGTCTCAGGCATCAGCCTGACCAAGCTCGACGGCACTGCCAAGGGCGGCGTGATTTTCGCCATAGCCAGGAAACTGGGCCTGCCGATCCGCTACATCGGGGTGGGTGAGGCGGTGGAAGACCTGCGCCCCTTCCAGGCCAAACAGTTTATCGAAGCGCTCTTTGCCGGGGACGATGCCACTGCATGATCAGTTTTGACCGGGTGAGCAAGCGCTATTCCGAGGGTCATGACGCACTGCGCGAGGTGAGTGTGGATATCGGCCGGGATGAGCTGGTGTTTATCACCGGGCACTCGGGCGCCGGGAAAACCACGCTGCTGCGCATGATTATGCTGATGGAGCGCCCCACTCGCGGCCAGGTGATGATCGATGGCCAGAACCTGGCAGCGATAGGCCCCCGCGGCATTCCCCGCCACCGCCGGAACATCGGCGTCGTGTTCCAGAACCACCGCCTGCTGCTGGACCGCACGGTTTTCGACAACGTGGCCCTGCCGCTGATTATCGCAGGCTACGATCACCGCGAGGTTGGCCGGCGGGTGCGGGCGGCGCTGGACAAGGTGAGGTTGCTGGATCGAGAACGAGCCATGCCGGTTACCCTGTCCGGCGGCGAGCAACAGCGGGTGGGAATTGCCCGCGCGGTGGTCGGCAGGCCGAAGATACTGCTGGCTGACGAACCCACCGGCAACCTCGACCCGGCGCTGTCTGCTGAAATCATGCAGCTGTTCCAGGAATTCAACCAGGTGGGGGTGACGGTGCTGATCGCCAGTCACGACCTCGCACTGATCTCCCGCCTGCACCACCGCATCATCACCCTGCGCAATGGGCGCCTGGTCGCGGGGAGCGCGGCTTGACCGGGCGCGCACGGGCTGTCGCCGGGCGCTCCGGGCCGGGGGGGAGGCGGGATGGCGCAAGCCAGAGCCGCACCCGCTGGAGGGACCAATTCAGCGGCTGGCAGCGACACCATCGTCTTTCCGCTGCCGACAGTATGCAGCGGGTGCTGGACAACCCGTTTTCCAGCGCTATGACCTGGCTGGTGATCGGTATCGCCCTGGCCCTGCCCACGGGGCTGGACGTGGCGCTGGATAATGTCAGCCAGCTCAGCGCCAGTTGGGACAGCCCGGCACAGATATCGCTGTTCCTGCAGGACGGCATCAGCGACGACAGGGCACGGCAGCTGCAGGAGGAGCTCGCCGGGCGAGAGGATATCGCCCAGACCCAGTTCGTATCCAGGACCGAGGCCCTGGAGGAGTTTCGCACCCTGTCCGGTTTTGCGGAGGTACTGGCCAGCCTGGACAGTAACCCGCTGCCGCACCTTATCCTGGTGTCCCCCGCGAACGATGCGGCACAATCGGACGCCGCGGCGCTGAAGGCCGAGCTGGAGGATTACCCGGATGTGGCCCAGGCGGTGCTGGATATGGAGTGGCTGCAGCGACTCAACAGCCTGATGGAGCTCAGTCGGCGCCTGGTGTTGGCGGTGGGCGGCCTGTTGGTGGTCGGGGTGCTGTTGATTCTCGGCAATACCATCCGGCTGGCGATAGAGAGCCGCCGCGAGGAAATTGTGATCGTCAAGCTGGTGGGGGGCAGCAATGCCTTCGTGCGCCGGCCGTTTTTGTATACGGGGCTGTGGTACGGGGTTGGCGGCGGGCTGTTCGCGGCCATCCTGGTGTCGGCCTCCCTCTGGTTCCTGCGTGCGCCAGTGGCTGAGCTTGCCCTGTCCTACCAGAGTGAGTTCCGCCTGCGTGGGCTGGGCGTAATGGGCGGGCTCAACCTGATTATTCTCGGCGGATTGCTGGGGCTCGCGGGGGCCTGGCTGGCAGTGGCGAGGCATCTCGCGGAGATCCAGCCGCGCTGATAACCGGGCTGGTCACGTTTTCTGTCAAAACAAAGCTATCTCTTTGATATAACAATAAAAAAATGTATTTTTTTACAAGCCGAATTGAACTTTTCCGCAATTAGCACTCTAATTCAAAGAGTGCTAAAATCACTCGGCTAACATGGAGATCGAGAATGAGTAAAAACCTGCAGCCTATCGACCAGATGGTCCCGGGAGCGAACCTTCCGGCATACGTCCAGGCGGTCAGCAGTATCCCGATACTGAGCGCCGAGCGCGAGCGTGAATTGGCAGAGGATTTATATTACAACGACAGCCTGGCAGCGGCCCGGGAGCTGGTTATGTCCCACCTGCGGTTTGTCGTGCATATCGCCCGCAGCTATTCCGGTTATGGTCTGGCTGAGGCCGACCTGATCCAGGAAGGCAATGTGGGCCTGATGAAGGCGGTAAAGCGTTTCAACCCTGAAAAGGGTGTGCGGCTGGTGTCGTTTGCGGTGCACTGGATCAAGGCGGAGATGCACGAGTACATCCTGCGCAACTGGCGTATCGTCAAGGTCGCCACCACCAAGGCCCAGCGCAAGCTGTTCTTCAACCTGCGCAGCGCCAAGAAAGACCTGGCGTGGCTCAGCGCGGACGAGGCCCGGGCAGTGGCGGATGAACTGGGTGTGGATGTGCAGGAAGTACATCGGATGGAAGGCCGTCTGAGCAGCCGCGACCTGGCCTATGACGCGCCACAGGGCGCCGATGACGACGACAGCTGGCAGGCGCCGCAGTTTTACCTGGAAGACCACAGCGCCGACCCGGCCCTCGCGGCAGAGTCGAGCGACTGGCAGCAGAGCAGTGAGGAGCGCCTGCACCAGGCCCTGGCGGAGCTCGATGAACGCAGCCGCGATATTCTCGCCCAGCGCTGGCTGGCGGAAGAGAAGGCGACGCTGCATGAACTCGCGGCCCGCTATAATGTCTCTGCGGAGCGGATCAGGCAGTTGGAACAGGGTGCGATGAAGAAACTGCGCACCGCGATGGCGGCCTGAGAAAACCTCCCCGGCGGGTAAGCCCGATGGCGAGCCCGCTGAACTCTTGAACAGCAGCCGGACAGGTCACCCCCATGGCTAAACTATTCATAACCCTGGCCTCCCTCAGCGGCGATGCTGGCGGTGGCTTTCGGCGCCTTTGGCGCCCACGCGCTGAAGGGTCGGCTCGACGACTACGCCCAGGGAATCTTCCAGACCGCGGTGCAGTACCACTTCTACCACAGTCTCGCCCTGCTGGCCGTCGGGGTCATCGCCCTGAGCTATCCCAATGTCACCCTGCTGCGCAGCAGCGGCTGGCTTTTTACCCTGGGAATCGTGGTGTTTTCCGGCAGCCTCTACCTGCTCAGTCTCAGCGGGTTGCGCTGGCTGGGCGCGATCACTCCCCTGGGCGGACTGGCATTTATCGCCGGCTGGGGTTGCCTTGCGGCCGCCAGTTGGAAAATGCTGGCCTGACCCCGGCCTCACTCTTGACCGAATCCGATACCAGGCGGCCCATTCGCAGCTACGTCCTGCGCACCGGCCGAATGACCCCGGGCCAGCAGCGCGCATTTGACCGGAACTGGGGGCGCTGGGGCCTGGAACACGCCGACGGTATCCTGGATTTCGAGGCCTGCTTCGGCAGGGCGGGGCCGCGGGTGCTGGAGATCGGTTTCGGCATGGGCCAGTCGCTGGTGGCCATGGCCGCCGCGGCACCCGCCACCAATTTTGTCGGAATCGAGGTGCATCGCCCGGGCGTTGGCAAGCTGCTGCATTCGATGGCGGAACAGGAGGTGGACAATATCCGGGTCTACTGCCACGACGCGGTGGAGATCCTGCGGGACTGTATAGCCCCCGCCTCCCTGGATTGCATACAGATATTCTTCCCGGACCCCTGGCACAAGAAAAAACACAACAAGCGACGCCTGGTCCAGCCCCCCTTCGTCGCCCAGCTGGTCAGCCGGCTGAAGCCCGGCGGCACCCTCCACCTGGCCACCGACTGGGAAGATTATTCCCGGCAGATGATGGAGGTCCTGTCCGCCGAGCCCGACCTGGCCAATGAATTTGGTGAGGGAGCCTTTGCGCCCAGGCCCGACCACCGCCCCCTCACCAAGTTCGAGCTGCGCGGGGAGCGCCTGGGCCACGGGGTCTGGGACCTGGTTTTCAGGCGTCGCTCTCCCGCCTGAGCCGGCTTCCGCCAGCTTACCGGTCGGGGAAAAACTCGGCGATCACCGTATCCAGGAAGCGCCGCCCCAGTTCGCTCGCCCTTATCTGTGCGCCGGTCGACTCCAGCAATCCCCGTTGCGTGAGGTCCTGCACTGTGGCACTGATGATGGCCGGGTCCAGCCCGGTGCGCGCGCTGAATTGGCTCGTACTGAAACCCTCGTTGAGGCGCAGCGCGTTCAACATGAACTCACCGGCGCGGTCCACGGCTGACAACTCGTGCCACCTGGCGGTGAATGCCTCCCCCGCGGCTGCCATATAGTCATCTGGTTGGCGCTTTTTGGCATAGCGTCGGATGCGCCCGTCCGCAAAGCTGACCTTGCCGTGAGCGCCTGCGCCGATGCCCAGGTAATCGCCGAAGGACCAGTAGTTGATGTTGTGGCGACAGCGGAAACCCTCCCGACTGTAGGCGGAAACCTCGTACTGGCGGTAGCCGGCGGATCCGAGAATGCCCTCCCCGAGCTCCTGGATATCCGCCAGGGCGTCTTCCACCGGCAGCAGCGGTGGTCGTTTGTGGAATACGGTATTTGGCTCGATGGTCAACTGGTACCAGGACAGGTGAGGCGGGTTGAACTCCAGCGCGCTGCGCAAATCTGCCTCGGCACCGGCCACGGTCTGTCCCGGCAGCCCATGCATCAGGTCGATGTTGAAGCTGTTGAATCCGGCCTGCCGGGCGTACTCGATGGCGGCCCTGGCCTGGTCGCTGTTGTGGACACGGCCCAGCGCCTGCAATTGCGCATCATCGAAACTCTGCACACCGAGTGACAGGCGGTTGATGCCCGCGGCCTGAAAGCCGGCAAACTTTTCGGCCTCGGCACTACCGGGATTGGCCTCCATGGTGGCTTCCAGCTGAGGTGACAACTCTATCAGTGAGCCGACACCATCCAGCAGTCTGCCGATGGCGCGGGCAGAGAACAGGCTGGGGGTGCCGCCGCCGATAAACAGGGTCGAAACGGGACGGCCCCGGACGAGTTCGCAATCGTTTTCCAGGTCCCGCAACAGGGTATCCACGTAGTCCATTTCCGGGATGGCCAGGGCCTCGTGGGAGTTGAAATCACAATAGGGGCATTTGCGCTCACACCAGGGCAGGTGGATATAGAGACCCAGGGGAATGTCTGGCATCAACGCTGGCGCAAGGCCTCGAGCAGAAGCGCGCTGGCCCGGGCGCGGTGGCTGATCCGGTTTTTCAGGGCCGGCTCCAGTTCGGCGGAACTGCAGTGGTGGTCGGGCACGTAGAACAGGGGGTCGTATCCGAAGCCGTTGTCACCGCGGGGAGCCTCCAGGATGCGTCCTTCCCAGCTGCCCTGGCAGACCAGGGGCATCGGGTCCAGGGGATGGCGCATATAGACGAGTGCACACTGGAAGCGGGCACTGCGCTGCTCTGGCGGCAAGCCTTCGAGCGCTGCCAGCAGTTTGCTGTTGTTGGCAGCGTCCCCGGCGCCGGAATACCGTGCCGAGTGTATGCCGGGGGCGCCCTCGAGAAAGTCCACTTCCAGGCCGGAGTCGTCGGCGATTGCCGGGTGCCCGCTCACCTGGCTGGCAGCCCGCGCTTTGATGATGGCGTTCTCAACGAAACTCAAGCCCGTTTCCTCCACCTCGGGCACGGCGAACTCGGCCTGGGATTTCAGCAGCAGCCCCAGCGGCGCAAGGATGCCCGCGAATTCCCGCAGTTTGCCGGCGTTGCCGCTGGCCAGCACCACTAGCCGTTCTGTCGGCGAGCTGCTCATTGGTCGACGTAAAGCTGGTGCTTGAACTCGAAGGTGTAGGTTTGCTCAGCGCCTTCCGGGCGGAAATCCACTTCGAAGAAGCGCCACTCCTCGTTGATGAACTTGAAGTCGGCAATATAGTAAACAGCCTCCCCCTCGCGGATTTCGAGAAAATCCAGCGTCTGGTTCTGGATCAGGTCCCAGGTGCGCCCCTGTAGCAGGGTGACCCTTAGGCACGCTGCCGTCCGCGAGATGTTCGCGCACCGCCAGGGTGAGAATCGCGCGCTTTTTGCCGCGAACGATGCCGTAGTTGGCCGCGACCTCCGGCGCCAGGAATGTGGTGTTGACCACGCTGTAGTGCAGCTCGTAGGGCCCGAACCTTTCCGATTGCTGGGCCTGGCTGAGGCCATTGCCCAAGGCCATCAGGCCGCACAGGAGAATCCATCTGGCCGGTGCAGTCATGTCAGCGGGTAATATGGTAGATCGCCGTGGTGGCGAACAGGTTGGGCCAGGTACTCGCCAGCATCGGTTGTCGCTCGGTGTTGCCCACAACGTCACGGGCCAGTATCCGGATATTCCTTTGCTCACAGAGCGCCTCGAAGTCTTTTACCGTGCAAAAGTGAATATTGGGTGTGTCGTACCAGTTATAGGGCATAAATCGCGACACCGGCATCCTGCCCCGGGTGCCGAGGTAAAGCCGGCAGCGCCAGTGGCCGAAGTTGGGGAAAGTCACTATACCCTCCCGGCCGATGCGCAGCATTTCGTCGAGCACCCGGTCCGGAAAGTGTACCGCCTGCAGGGCGTGCGCCAGCACCACGGTATCGAAACTCTGGTCGGGAAAGTTGGCCAGACCCTGGTCAAGGTTCTGCTCGACAATGTTGAGGCCGCGGGCGATGGCGGCGGTAATTTCATGCTCGTCGATCTCGATGCCGGTTCCGCGCACCTGTCGCTCGTCCCGCAGCAACTGCAGGAACTCGCCGTTACCGCAGCCCAGGTCGAGAACCCTGGAGCCGGGCGCGATCCAGCGCTGGATGTGGGCCAGGTCCAGGCGCATCAGGAGGCCGCCCCTACCCGGCGCATATAGGCCGAGAATACATTCATATAGCGCGGGATCGGCAACAGGAAGGCGTCGTGCCCCTCGTCGGCCTCGATTTCAGCATAGGTGACGGGCCGGTCCGCGGCGATCAGCGCATTCACGATTTCTCGCGAGCGCTCGGGTGAAAAACGCCAGTCGGTGGAAAAGGAGATGACCAGGAAACTGCAACTGGCATGGCGAAAGGCCGCCACGGGATCGTTGTCGTATTCCCGGGCCAGGTCAAAATAGTCAAGCGCACGGGTCATCAACATATAGGTGTTGGCGTCGAAGCTGCCGGAGAACTGGCTGCCCTGGTAGCGCAGGTAACTTTGCACCTGGAATTCCACGTTTTCCTCGTCACCCTGCTCAAAGCTGCCGGACCGCAGGTCCCGGCCGAACTTGCTGGCCATGGCATGATCGGACAGGTAAGTGATATGCCCGACCATGCGCGCCAGGCCCAGGCCCCTGGCAGGCACCGTGCCATGGGCCTGGTAATGGCCTTCGGCAAAGGCCGGGTCAGACATAATCGCCTGGCGCGCCACCTCATTGAAGGCGAGGTTCTGCGCACTGAGTTTCATGGCCGCCGCTATCACTATGCAGTGCTTTATGCGGTCGGGGTATTCCAGCGCCCAGCGCATGGCCTGCATACCGCCGAGGCTGCCCCCGATCACCGCTGCCCAGCATTCGATACCCAGGTAGTCCGCCAGGCGGGCCTGGCTGTTGACCCAGTCACGGGCTCGCAGGGGAGGGAAGTCGGGGCCCCAGGGCTGTCCGGTCTGCGGATTGATGGAAGTGGGTCCGGTGGAGCCGTGACAGCCGCCGATGTTGTTGAGACTCACCACAAAAAAACGATCGGTATCCACAGGTTTGCCCGGGCCGATGCACTCATCCCACCAGCCGGGCTTTTTGTCCTCGGCGCTGTGGTAACCCGCGGCGTGGTGGTTGCCGCTAAGGGCGTGACAGACGAGCACGGCATTGCTGCGCGCCTCGTTCAGTTCGCCATAGGTCTCGTAGACCAGTTGGTAATCGGATAAATCCCGGCCGCAGGCCAGGGGCAGCGGCTCCTCAAAGCGGGCAATGCGGGGTTCGACGATGCCTACCGAGCGGCTGTCAGGTGGAGTGATCAAAGCGGTTTCAGATGCCTATCACCAGCGCGGGGTGCAGGCCTGCCGCCTGCGCCATGTGGCGCAGTGCTATCTGGATGATATTGATCAGGATAAAGACGACGATAGGTGAAAAATCGAGGCCGCCCATAGCCGGGAGCACCTTGCGAAAGGGCGCCATTACCGGTTCGGTGAGCTGGTACAGCAGGTAAATGGCCGGGTGGCGACTGCCGGCGGCGACCCAGCTCAGAATGATCATACCCAGCAGCGCAAAGAAATATATGTTCACCAACAGGCCCAGCACCCCCAGCACCGACCAGACCAGCAGGGTAAATACGCCCGGCAGCCCGATACCGTTGATCACCAGCAGGAGGATGATACCCGCCAGCTGCAGCAATACGGCCAGCAACAGTGACGCCAGGTCCAGCCCGCCCAGCCCGGGAATGGCCCGGCGCAGGGGTATCACCAGCGGATTGGTCACCTTCACCAGGAACTGGCTGATCGGGTTGTAAAAGTCCGCTCGAACCAGTTGCAGCAAAAACCGCAGCAGCATAGCCACCAGGTACAGGCTCAGGAAGGTCTGTACCAGGTAGCCGAGGATTTCGTTGATAGCGCTCATGAATTGATATTCTCTCCAGATCCGTGTTGCGGCCTAGCCCATTTCCCTTGCCATGGCGGCGGCGCGATCGGCCGCTGCTGTCAGGGCATCTGTCACCAGGCCGCGCAGGCCGTTGTCTTCAAAGCTCTGTATGGCCCGCTCGGTGGTGCCACCGGGGCTTGTCACCCGCCGGCGCAGTTCCACCACGTCCACCTCACTTTCCAGCGCCATACGGGCGGCGCCCAGTCCGGTTTGCAGGGTCATCGCGGTGGCCGTGTCGCGATCCAGCCCCAGCTCGCAACCGGCATCGATCATTGCCTCCATCAACAGGAAGAAATAAGCCGGGCCGCTGCCGGACAGGGCGGTAATAGCGTCCAGGGCTCCTTCATCGGGTACCCAGCGGGTGATGCCCACCGCCGCGAGAATGGCCTCGGCGTACTCCCGTTGAACGGCGGACACCCTGGCGTTGGCAAACAGGGCGCTGGCGCCGCAACCCAGCAGAGCCGGCGTGTTTGGCATGCAGCGCACAATAGCCGCTTGCGGCCCGAGGCGCGCCTGCATGCTGGCGATGGTGACCCCGGCGGCGATTGAAATTACCAGCGCGCGCCTGCTGCGCACCGCCCGGGCAATGCTGTTGGTAGCGGCGGCCATCACCTGCGGCTTGACCGCCATTATCACCACGTCCGCATCTGCCACGGCGGCCGCGTTGTCTTCACACAGCCTGACCGGTGCAATAGCGGCGAGCCGCTCCAGGCTGGCCGGAAACGGATCGGCGGCGCTGATCAGGCCGGCGGGGTGACCGCTTTCGACAAGCCCGCCAATAATGCTGCTGGCCATGTTGCCGGCGCCGATAAATGCGATGTGAGGTGTGTTCAAGAAACCTGCCCGTTAGCTGTTTGATGCTGGAAAATCAGTCCGCCAGTATACACGGCGGCTTCCGCCAAAATCACCTGTTGCGGGGACCGAATATCCCGCCGCCCACCCGCACTATGGTTGCCCCCTCCGCGATCGCCGCCTCCAGGTCATCGGACATGCCCATCGAGAGGGTGTCCAGAGCCGGGGCCAGGGGCTGCAGCTGCTCCAGCGCCAGGCGCAGTTTGGCGAAGGCAGCGCGTTGCTGCGCCGGGTCGGAGCTTGGGGCGGGGATAGCCATCAGGCCGCGCAGTTGCAGGCGCGGCAGCAGCAGGACCTCGCTCGCCAGCCGGGGCAGCTCGTCCAGCGACGCCCCGGACTTGCTCTGCTCCGCCGATATATTGACCTGCAGGCAGACCTGCAGTGGCGGCAGGGTTGCGGGCCGGTGTTCGTTGAGCCGCCGTGCGATTTTGCTGCGATCAACGCTGTGAACCCAGCTGAAGTGTTCGGCAATAGCGCGGGTTTTGTTGGACTGGATGGGACCGATGAAGTGCCAGGTGAGCGGCAGGTCCTGCAGCTCCGTTATCTTTGCCAGGGCCTCCTGCAGGTAGCTTTCACCGAACTGGGTCAGCCCGCCACGCCACGCCGCGCGGATGGCCCCCGCAGGCTGTGTCTTGCTCACTGCGAGGATCTGTATATCCCCGGGGGCGCGCTGGCTTTTTTCAGCGGCGAGTCGTACTCTCTCGCGTAAGTTCGCTATTTTGTCAAAAAGCAGTCGTTCATCCATGGCGCGAATGGTAGCCTATTCCTCTCGTGGGGGGCGACTGCAGAATAAGAATCCGGGCTGGACGGGCTTGCCGCCGGGCAGGGTTAGCCGGGAAGGTGAGCAGTCGGCCGCAGCTGCCGATAGTGCAGGGGAGCAAGCAGGGGAGCACATGGATATAACAGAACTTCTGGCGTTCAGCGCCAAGCAGGGGGCATCTGACTTACACCTGTCGGCTGGCCTGCCGCCGATGATTCGCGTGGATGGGGACATTCGCCGCATCAATCTGCCGCCCATGGACCACAAGCAGGTCCACGAGCTGATCTACGACATCATGAACGACAGGCAGCGCAAGGACTACGAGGAATTCCTGGAGACGGACTTTTCCTTTGAGGTCCCCGGGGTAGCCCGCTTTCGTGTCAATGCGTTCAACCAGAACCGTGGCGCGGGGGGCGTGTTTCGAACCATTCCCTCGAAAGTGCTGTCCATGGAGGACCTCGGCATGGGCCAGGTCTTCCGCGATATATCGATGATGCCCCGTGGGCTGGTGCTGGTGACCGGACCTACCGGTTCCGGTAAGTCCACCACGCTGGCGGCGATGATGGACTACATCAACGACAACAAGTACGAGCATGTCCTCACCATCGAGGACCCCATCGAATTTGTGCACGAAAGCAAGAAATGCCTGGTAAACCAGCGTGAAGTGCATCGCGATACCCATGGTTTTGCCGAGGCCCTGCGCTCAGCCTTGCGGGAAGACCCGGACATCATCCTGGTGGGTGAGATGCGCGACCTCGAGACCATTCGCCTGGCGTTGACCGCGGCGGAAACCGGCCACCTGGTATTCGGCACCCTGCACACCACCTCCGCGGCGAAGACTATCGACCGGGTGATAGACGTATTCCCCGCGGCGGAGAAGTCCATGGTGCGTTCCATGTTGTCGGAGTCACTGCAGGCGGTGGTTTCCCAGACACTGATGAAGCGCGCCACCGGCGGGCGTGTGGCGGCGCATGAAATCATGCGCGGCACTTCGGCTATCCGCAACCTTATCCGCGAGGACAAGGTGGCGCAGATGTACTCGGCGATCCAGACCGGCAGCGCACTGGGTATGCAGACCATGGACCAGTGCCTGCACGACATGGTAGACAAGCGCGTGATCACCAGGGACGTCGCCCGCGAAAAAGCCAGGATGCCGGAAAACTTCTAGGCATCGATGGCCGCGGCTAACAGGAGGGAGTGAATCATTATGATAATAGAACATTTGCTTGAGAGGGTGGTGCAGGAAGGGGCGTCGGACGGATTCATATCCGCGGGCGCGCCACCGAGTATCAAGGTAGATGGAGAGATTCGCCCTATAGATGATCGCCCGCTGTCTGAGGACGAGACCAGGGAGCTGGTGCTTTCCACCATGCGCGAGGACCAGAAACAGGATTTCCTCCAGCACCACGAGTGTAATTATGCCCTGAGCTATGAAGACCTGGGTCGTTTTCGCGCCAGTGCGTTTGTCCAGCGCGGCAAGTGCGGCCTGGTGGTTCGCCGCATCCAGACCAATATTCCGACCATCGACGAGCTGGGGCTGCCCCCGATTATCAAGGACCTGTCCATGACCAAGCGCGGCCTGGTCATATTCGTGGGGGCGACCGGAACGGGTAAATCCACCTCCCTGGCGGCGATGGTGGGGTACCGCAACCAGAACAGTCACGGCCATATCATCAGTATCGAAGACCCCATCGAATACATCCACGAGCACGGCAACTGCATAGTTACCCAGCGTGAAGTGGGCATGGACACTGAGTCATTTGATGTGGCCCTGAAGAACACCCTGCGCCAGGCACCCGACGTGATCATGATCGGCGAGGTGCGTTCCGCCGAAACCATGGCGCAGGCCCTGACATTTGCCGAGACGGGTCACCTGTGCCTGTGTACCTTGCACGCCAACAACGCCAACCAGGCGCTGGATCGGATCCAGAGTTTCTTTCCCGCCGAACTGCACAGCCAGGTCTGGATGGACCTGTCTCTGAACCTGAAATCGATGGTGGCCCAGCAGTTATTGCCGCGCAAGGATGGCAAGGGCCGGGCACCGGTGGTGGAGGTACTGTTGAATTCGCCCCTGGTGGCGGATTATATCCGCAAGGGTGAGGTGCACCTGATCAAGGACCTGATGGCCAAGTCTACCGAGTTGGGCATGCAAACCCTCGACCAGTCGCTGGTCAAAGCTTACAAGGAGGGCGTCATCAGCAAGGAGGACGCATTGCGTTATGCGGATTCTGCCAACGACGTGCGCCTGCAGATCAAGATGTTAGACAAGACCACACCCGGCGCCCAGACCAGCCGGAATGAGCTGGGACTGTCCTACGAGACTCCCGACCCCGGCAAGTTCGTCAGGCGCTGAGCAGCTGAGCACTAGCCCCCGGCAGCTTGAGCCGGGTTCTCCAGCCAGCTTTGTAACACCAGCTCCGCAGCCTGGCTGTCCACAGGCTGGCGCTTGTAGTCTCCCTTATGGCCCCGCTCGCGGCTGATCTGCTTCGCCTCGAAACTGGTCAGCCGCTCGTCCACCAACTCAACCGGCAACCCCAGGCGCCCGTGCAGGCGGCGCGCGAACTTGCGGGCGCGCTGGCACAACTCACTGTCACTGCCGTCCATATTCAGGGGGTCGCCCACCAGCAGCAGGTCGGGCTGCCATTCCCTGACCAATTGTTCGAGCCTTGACCAATCGGGCACGCCTTCCCTGGCCCCGACGACGGCCAGCGGCTGGGTCGAGCGCAGCAGGCAGTTGCCGACAGCAACGCCTATCTGGCGCAGACCGAAGTCAAAGGCCATAACCGTGCGAGCGGGAGATGTCACAGGCGGATGCTCAGGCGTGCCCCGCCTCGCCGGAGATCAGGTTCATGTCTATTCCCAGCAGTGCGGCAGCGGCTGCCAGTCGCCGTTCGGGAGCGGTTCGGAAAATGATATCGCTGTTGGCGGGCAGGGTGAGCCAGCTGTTATCGCTCAATTCCTGTTCCAGCTGACCGGCAGCCCAGCCGGCATAACCCAGCGCGATCAGGTGATCCGCCGGGCCCTCGTTGTTGGCAATGGCGCGCAGGATGTCACAGGAGGTGGTCAGGGTGATTTCCGGCGTCACTTTCAGGCTCGACTCCCAGACCGCAGGGCAATTGCGGTGCAGCACAAACCCGTGATCGATCTGTACCGGGCCACCGGCCATCACCGCTTCAGTGGAAAAGTCCCTGCGGGGGGTGATCTCCAGGTGCTCAAAAATTTCCGCGACGCTAAGGTCCAGTGGCTGGTTGATAACAATGCCCATGGCGCCGCTTTCCCCGTGTTCACAGATGTAGGTGATACTCTGGGAAAAGATACCCTCTGACAGCGCCGGCATGGCCAGCAGGAAGTGGTCGCGCAGGCAATCGCTGCTCTTGGCTGTGGTTACCGAAAATCGTTCGGACATAACTTAGAGGCCCCCTCCTGGACCGGCCCTGTCAAGCCTGGTAAGGAGCCCTCACTGCTATCGCGGACTCTACTGGGAGCTTAGCCGGTTTTCCTGGAATTGCCATGTGCGGATGATCTCGAGCCGATCGGTGGTGGCCCTGAGCTCGGGAGGAAAAGGCGCGTAGGGAGCGGCCATGCGCACAATCTTGAGGGCCGCCTCATCGAGCACGGCGTAACCGGAAGAAGAGAGCACGCGGATATCGTGCAGGCTGCCATCGGCCCTGATCACCACCAGCAGGCGCAGATTGCCATAGAGGCCATAGCGAACCGAGGCCTCGGGGTAATACTTGTTTCCCACCGCCTCGACCCGGCGGCGCCAGTCCATAAGGTAAGCGGCGTCCACCGATTGCCGGGCCGCTACCGATGTCAGGCGCCGCACCCGTGGCAACTGCGCATAGTTGCGGCTCTGCTCATCCAGCTCTGCTTCCAGGTTCGCCAGCTCGCGGGTCAGCTTGTCAACCTCGGGACTGAGGCCGAGCAGCGGCATCTGCTGCTTTTCCGGCTGCTCCGCGGCAATGGCCCGCTGGGCGGCAGCGGCGGTGGTAACGGTCTCCCGGCGTGGGTCACTGGGGGCTTCACGAGGCGTCAGCAGGGCCTGGGGCCCCGGCTCGCCGTCGCTGGAGATGTCGTTGTTCGGGCTGGTGAACTGGTCGAGCTCGGCTTCCGCGCCGCCCCCGTCCTGGTTGGCCTGGGCGATGTGGTGAGCCTCGCTGGGAGCAAGCGCGCCAGGCCGTGTGGCCAGGGTAACTTCTATCTGGGGGGACTGGTAGGGGTTGGAGTCGGACGGCTTGAAAGCAACGCCCAGCAGCAGCGCCGCATGCAGGGCGATAGCCACCAGCACGGCGTTGCGCATGCGGTTGCTGCGGCCGAAATCTGCATCCAGGTAGTACATACGGGTAGTTTACCCGCGCGCAACTGCAACTGTCAGGACTTTGCTGCCAGTTGTTGCGAAATGCAGTCCATTAACTGCCCGCCAATGTCCAGGTCATAGCCGCCGTCGATCTCACGGATACAGGTGGGGCTGGTGACATTTATTTCCGTCAGGTAGTCGCCGATGACATCCAGCCCAACGAATAACAGGCCCTTTTCGCGCAGCGTCGGACCCACCTGGGAGGCGATCCACTGGTCCCGTTCCGTCAGGGGCTGGGGCCGGCCAGAGCCGCCCGCCGCCAGGTTGCCACGGGTTTCCCCCACCTCGGGGACCCGCGCCAGGCAGTAGGGTACCGCCTCGCCGTTTATCATCAGTATGCGTTTGTCGCCCTGGACAATTTCCGGTATGTAGCGCTGGGCCATGATGGTCTGGCTGCCGTGCTCGGTAAGCATCTCCAGGATGACACTGATATTCGGGTCGTCATGCCGGACCCGGAAAATACCGGTTCCGCCCATGCCATCCAGGGGTTTGAAGATCACGTCCCCGTGCTCCTTGTGGAAGGCTTTCAGGCGGGTCCGCTCGGCGCTCACCAGCACCGGAGGGCAACACTGGGGAAACTGCGTCGCGAAGATCTTCTCATTGCAATCGCGCAGGCTGTTGCAGCGGTTCACTACCAGGGTGCCCCGGCGTTCCGCCTCCTCGAGTATGTAGGTGCTGTAGACGAATTCGTTGTCGAAAGGCGGATCCTTGCGCATCAGGATCACGTCCAGCTCGGCCAGGGACCGGTCCTGGCGCTGCTCCAGCGCGTACCAGCTTTCGGGGTCGTGAAACACCTTCAGTGGCGCCATACTTGCCCGCGCCACACCCTGCTCCAGGTACAGGTCGGTCTGCTCCATGTAAAAGAGCTGCCAGTCCCTGGCCTGAGCGGCCCACAGCATCGCAAGGGTACTGTCTTTCTTGTAATTGATATCGGCGATAGGGTCCATCACCACGCCCAGCTTTACTGTCATAAAGTTTACCTGATTGCCGATACGGGTATCTGATGGTGGCCTAACTTACGCAAAGGCGTTGGCAGGCGCAAGCGTGATCCCTGTCGAATGGGTACGTGAGTCGTCAATTGCTTTAGAATAGGCATTTCTGTAATTACTGACAGGGATGGGACGCAGTATGAGTTGGGCAGGAGTTTATTTTTTTCTGGCATTGGTGAGCTTTGCCTGTACCGCGAGCGCCGTCATCAAGGCCCGCAAGCTTTACTGGCTGGTGCCCCTGTATTTTTTCTGTGCCTGGCTCAGCGGCGAGCTGGCATTGATACACCTGGTCTGGCAGGTCGCCCTTACCGCGCTGCTGGCGTTCACCGGCAACCTGTCCGACCCGCTGGCGCAGGCCGGGCTGGGTGTTTTTGCCCTGTCCTGGCTCGGCCTGGTATACCTTCACTGCCAGTCCATGGATGCCCCGCGCTATCTGGGCTCGGCATTACACCGCGCGCTGGGCCAGGACTACCGCAGCCAGATACCTGTCGAACGCCAGCGGGTGCTGGCGGACGATATTCGCGCCAGGCACTGGCTGCAGCCCTTTCGCTTCAAGCGCGAGGGGGTGCGCCGGCACGGTCACATCAGCTATGGCGATGCTGGCAAGCGCAACCTGCTGGATATCTATCACCCGCTGGAACCACGGGAGGGCGGCTTCCCGGTCCTGTTACAGGTGCACGGCGGGGCGTGGATGATCGGCGAGAAGGAACAGCAGGCGCTGCCCTTGATGTACCA
Organism: uncultured Gammaproteobacteria bacterium; assembly: GCA_963792815.1. GTDB lineage: Bacteria > Pseudomonadota > Gammaproteobacteria > Pseudomonadales > Halieaceae > JARRPM01. Next base: position 148,602 of record CAWBXR010000016.1, on the reverse strand, counting down.
CATGGCACAGCGCGGCTGGCTGTGTGTTGCGATCAACTACCGCCTCAGTCCGAAAGCAGCGTTCCCGGCCCATATCATCGATGTGAAAAAGGCCATTGCCTGGGTCAGGGAACATATCGCGGAATACGGCGGTAACCCTGATTATATCGCCATTACCGGTGGCTCTGCCGGCGGTCACCTGAGCAGCCTCGCGGCGCTGACGCCCAACCGTGGGGAGTGGCAGCCCGGGTTTGAGCAGGCGGACACCACGCTGCAGGCAGCAGTGCCGTTTTATGGCGTGTATGACTTCCTTGACCGCTATAAGATCCGCAGCGGCATGTCGATGGAGCAGATGGTTGCCGACCGGGTGATGCAGTGCACGGTGGAAGAGAACCGGGTGTTGTGGGAAACGGCGTCGCCACTGGACCACATCTCGGCCGATGCGCCTCCCATGTTCGTCATTCAGGGCACTCATGATTCCCTGGTCTGGGTGGAGGAGGCGCGAACTTTCGTGTCTGCCCTGCAGTCTGTCGCGAGCCAGCCGGTCGCCTATGCGGAGTTGCCTGGCGCACAGCACGCCTTCGAGGTATTCCACTCGGTGCGTACCGACCACACCGTCAACGCGGTGGGCCATTTCCTGGAGTGGTGTCACGCCGACTGGCTGCGGCGGCAGGGCGCAGATAAGGCCTGAGCGTCAGTTCGAACCCATATCGCCCCAGCGCGCCTGTAATATGGCAATAGCCGCCAGCGGCGCTGTTTCAGTGCGCAGCACGCGGGGCCCGAGTTGCAACGCGGCGAAACCGGCTTGTTCGGCCGCCTCTATTTCCTCCGGGCTGAGGCCACCTTCAGGCCCGATCAGCAGGGCGATACTGCGCGGTGGCGACGAGCCCGGGTCGGTGTTGCCCGCGGCGTGGTGCAATACCAGGCGCAGATCCGCCTGCACACCCCCAAGCCAGCCGGTAATCGCTTGTGGCGCCAGGATCTGCGGCAAGCGGTTGCGACCGCACTGCTCGCAGGCACTGGTGGCGATCTGCTGCCAGTGCCGCAGTTTTTTCTCGCCGCGCTCGGCGCCCAGCTTGACCTCGGTGCGCTCACTGACGAGTGGCGCGATACAGCTGACCCCGAGCTCAGTGGCCTTCTGCACCACCCAGTCCATCCTGTCACCGCGGGACACGGCGATGCCGAGCTCCAGGCGCAGGGCCGACTCGCACTCGAGTTCTTCCAGCGCCGCGCTGGCGACCACCACGGCTTTTCGGTCTATCGCGCTGATGGTAGCGGGGTACTGGCCGCCGCTGCCGTTGAACAGCACCAGGGCATCGCCGACCTTCATCCGCAGGACCCTGGACAGGTGCTGGCTGGGGCCGGGTTCGAGCACGATGGCTGTGTTGGCCTGCAGCTCCTGGCCGGTGTAAATCCGCGGTATGCGCATTCCGGTCGGGGCTACAGGCCCAGGTTGCGATAGATTTCGCGAGTGGGTTCCACCTGGTTCATGGTGTAGAAATGAATGCCCGGCGCGCCGCTGTCCAGCAGTGTCTGGCACAGCTGGGTAACCACCTCGACACCAAACTTGCGGATACTCTCCTGGTCATCACCATAGCCTTCGACCCGCTGGCTGATCCAGCGCGGAATCTCCGCCCCGCAGTTGCGGGAGAAGCGCGCCAGGTTGGCGAAGTTGATAATGGGCATGATGCCGGCGTAGACGGGTTTGCTGATGCCGGCAGCCGCGCACTGGTCGAGAAAGTAGAAATACGCTTCCACGTTGAAGAAGTATTGGGTGATGGCGCTGTTGGCGCCCGCATCCAGCTTGCCCTTGAGGTAACGGATATCACTGTCGTAGCTCTTTGCCTCAGGGTGGATCTCCGGATAGGCGGCCACCTCGATCTCGAAGTGATCGCCGCTGCGCTCGCGGATAAACGCCACAAGTTCGTTGGCATACACCAGCTGCGAAGAGCCGCCCATACCCGAGGGCATGTCGCCCCGCAAAGCCACAAGACGCTTGATACCGCGCTCCACATAGGTATCCACCAGCGCCCCGATGGCGTTGCCGTCGTCGCCGCCGAAACTCAGGTGAGGCGCCACATCGATGCCCTCCTCCCGCATGGCCGACACCACCCCCAGGGTGCTGTCCCGGGTGGTGCCCCCGGCACCGTAGGTGACCGAAAAGAACGCCGGGTTGAGCTCGTTCAGGGCCGGCGTGGTCTCCTCTAACAGCTTGCGCTTGCCCTCCTCGGTTCGCGGTGGGAAGTATTCAAAGCTGATTCTCGGTTGCTTCTGGGGCATGGCGCGCCTGTCCTAGTATTTGTAGTCTTCGGGCTTGTAGGGACCGTCGGCGTTGACGTTGATATATTCCGCCTGCTCCGGGGTGAGGCGGGTCAGTACGCCGCCGAAACCGTTCACCATGTGGGCCGCGACTTCCTCGTCCAGGATCTTGGGCAGCACTTCCACCTTCAGCGCGGCGGGCTTCATGTTCTTCTCCAGGTCCGCGAACTTGCGCTCGTACAGGTAAATCTGCGCCAGCACCTGGTTGGCGAAAGAGCCATCCATGATCCGCGACGGGTGGCCGGTAGCGTTGCCCAGGTTGACCAGGCGCCCCTCTGACAGCAGGATCAGGTGGTCGTTGTTGGCCTGGTCGCGGAACACCTTGTGCACCTGCGGCTTCACTTCCTCCCATTCCCAGTTGCGGCGCATGAACGCGGTGTCGATCTCATTGTCGAAGTGGCCGATATTGCACACCACTGCGCCGCTCTTGAGGGCCTTGAGCATGTTGGCATCACAGACGTTGAAATTGCCGGTGGCGGTAACCAGGATGTCGATGTTGCCCATCACATCACGGTTGATGCTGGCTTCCGTTTCGTCGTTGACCCCGTTGAGGAAGGGAGAAACCACTTCGAAGCCGTCCATGCAGGCCTGCATCGCACAGATCGGGTCGATCTCGGTGATGCGCACGATCATGCCTTCCTGGCGCAGGGACTGGGCGGAGCCCTTGCCGACGTCGCCGTAGCCGATAACCAGCGCCTTCTTGCCGGCCAGCAGGTGATCGGTGCCGCGCTTGATCGCGTCGTTGAGACTGTGGCGGCAGCCATACTTGTTGTCGTTCTTGGACTTGGTGACCGAGTCGTTGACGTTCACCGCGGGAATCTTCAGGGTACCCTGTTTCAGCATTTCCAGCAGGCGGTGTACACCGGTGGTGGTTTCCTCGGTGACCCCGTGGATCTTTTCCAGCATGGCCGGGTATTTTTCATGCAGCATGCCGGTGAGGTCGCCGCCGTCGTCCAGCACCATGTTGGCGTCCCAGGGTTCGCCGTCCTTGAGGATGGTCTGCTCCAGGCACCAGTCGTACTCTTCCTCGGTCTCGCCTTTCCAGGCAAACACGGGCACACCGGCGGCGGCGATGGCGGCAGCCGCGTGGTCCTGGGTAGAGAAGATGTTGCAGGATGACCAGCGCACTTCCGCGCCCAGTTCCACCAGGGTTTCTATCAACACACCGGTCTGGATGGTCATGTGAATGCAGCCGAGTATCTTCGCACCCGCCAGCGGTTTGCTGTCACGGTACTTGTCGCGCATGGCCATCAGCGCGGGCATTTCGCCCTCGGCAATGTCCAGTTCCCTGCGGCCCCAGCCCGCCAGGCTGATATCGGCGACCTTGAAGTCCTGCTTTGCTGCGAGTTTTTCTGCTGTGCTCATGTTGGTTTCCTCGTTTAATCCTGAAGTTCTGTTAACAAAATCATCTCTGGTTCTTTAGTTCTACCCCAGGCTCATATCGAGCCTGGAATCAGATTTCAGCGTTCTCGGTCTACTCCCGCTTGTCTCCTATGCCATTCACTGTCGAGGCCTGGCGTGTCGGTAGTTGGTTTGGGGACCGTTGGAGGCCATGGATGGCCGACACGAGCCTACATGGATGTATTTACGGCGTGTCCCAAAACCAACTACCGACAGCCTGACCGCCTCTCAAGAGCCTTCCGAACCTGGCGCCCATTCCCCAACGATTACCGCCCGGGCATCGCGGATATTCCAATAATCTACAACGCCGCCTTCAACGCATCCGCGCGATCCGTCCGCTCCCAGGTAAAATCATCCAGCTCGCGGCCGAAGTGACCGTAGGCCGCCGTCTGGCGGTAGATCGGGCGCTTCAGGTCGAGCATTTCCACCAGGCCCTTGGGCCGCAGGTCAAAGTGCTCGCGCACCAGCTCCGCAATGCGCACGTCAGACAACCTGCCCGTACCGAAAGTGTCGATCGAAATGGAAGTCGGCTCCGCCACGCCGATGGCGTAGGACACCTGGATCTCACAGCGGTCGGCGAGGCCGGCGGCGACGATATTCTTGGCGACATAGCGCCCGGCGTAAGCGGCCGAGCGGTCCACCTTTGACGGATCCTTGCCCGAGAAAGCGCCGCCGCCGTGGCGGGCCATGCCGCCGTAAGTGTCCACGATGATCTTGCGCCCGGTGAGGCCGCAGTCGCCCACCGGGCCGCCGATGATGAACTGGCCCGTCGGGTTGATGTGGTAGCGGGTACCGGCGTGCAGCCACTCGGCCGGCAGCACTTCCTTGATCACGAGGTCCATGATCGCCTCGTGAATGTCAGCCTGGCTGATGTCCTCGTCGTGCTGGGTCGACAGTACTACCGCGTCGATGGCAACCGGCTTGCCGTTTTCGTAGCGCAGGGTGACCTGGCTCTTGGCGTCCGGGCGCAGCCAGGGCAGGGTGCCGTGCTTGCGCAGTTCGGCCTGGCGCTCCACCATGCGGTGGGCGTAATAGATCGGGGCCGGCATCAACACGCTGGTTTCGTTGGTGGCATAGCCGAACATCAGGCCCTGGTCGCCGGCGCCCTGTTCGTGATCCGCGCTTTCATCCACGCCCATGGCGATATCGGGCGACTGCTTGCCGATAGCGTTCAGCACGGCGCAGGAAGCACCGTCGAAGCCGACATCGGAGCTGTCGTAGCCGATATCCAGAATCACATTGCGCACAACCTCTTCCAGGTCGACATAGGTGGAGGTGGTCACCTCGCCGGCGATGATGGCCATGCCGGTCTTGACCATGGTTTCCACGGCTACCCGGGCATTGCGGTCATCCTTGAGGATGGCATCCAGGATGGCATCGGAAATCTGGTCCGCCATCTTGTCCGGGTGCCCCTCCGATACCGACTCTGAGGTGAAAATTGTGTATTCGCTCATATCTGCTTCCTTGGGAACGTATTGAAAAGTGGTTCAGCTGCGGCCAAACAGGCGCACCTGTATTTGAAAACCATTGCGTTGCGCCAGGTAGACACTGGCGATATCCTCCAGGCCCGCGTCGCGGGCCCAGCCGCCGAGCTCCTGCGGGTCAAAGCCCAGCCACAGGTCGCCGCAGGTTTCCCGGGCCCAGCCCTGGTCATGGCGGCACAGGTCGGTGACCAGTACCACGCCACCGGGCGCCAGGCAGCAGGCCACATCTTCCAGGATCTGCCCAGGCTCGGGGGTGTGATGCAGTACCATGTTGATTACCACGCAGTCGGCGCCGAGACCATCCAGTTGCCGGCTGCCGGTATCGCCGTGGATAAACTCAATATTGTCCAGGCCCGCGGCTGCCGCCCTGGCCCTGGCCTGTGCCAGCATCAGCTCGGCATTGTCCAGGGCAACCACACGCTGGAACAGCGGCGCCAGCTCCAGCAGGAACGCGCCGTCACCGGGACCCACTTCCAGCGCGGTATTGCGGCGCTCCAGCGGCGCATCGCGCAACATCTGCGCCACCGTATCGGCGTACTGCTCGTAACTTGCGATCAGGTCCTGCTGCTGGCGAAACTTGTGGGCGTTGTCCCGGAAGAAGTTGCGCGAGTTTTCCTCCCGCTGGCGATACAGCTGTGCCAGCCTGCGGGCCGTTGCCGGCGGCAGTTCAATCCGGTCTACGCATTCGAAGATACGGCTCTGCAGGGGTTCCAGCTCAGCCCGCTGGCCCAGGCTGCTGCGCCGGTAGAATATGGAATTGCCCTCCCGTCGCGTCGCCACCAGGCCGGCACCGGCCAGGACCTTGAGGTGGTGGCTGAGGGCCGGCTGGCGGATTTCGAATATCGAGCACAGTTCCGACACGCCGAAGGATTCCTCCCGCAGCACCCGCAGCACCTGCAGGCGTAATGGGTCCGCGCTGGCCTTGCACAGATTGGCCAGTTCAGTGAGCTGCCCGGCCGCGGGGGCGGCAGCTGGCAGGCTTGCGGATGTGCGTGATTCAAGCATGGGGCGGGAGTCTAGCAAGCCTGTCAGTCTATATCAAAATATTTTGATATAGATGTGAACTTCAGCGCACGAGGGCTGCCGGGGACCCAAAACGGAAATTTTGCCCTCTTTGTTTGCCGTTCGCCTCCGCTTACGCGAAAATACCGACCCATTTTGAGCGCCCTCCGCCAACCCTCCCTGGAGAAACCGATGTCGTCCCCCCGCACTGAACTTGCCAATGCCATTCGCGCCCTGAGCATGGATGCCGTACAGAAAGCCAACAGTGGCCACCCCGGTGCACCCATGGGGATGGCGGACATCGCCGAGGTGCTGTGGAATGATTACCTGCAGCACAACCCCGCCAACCCCAAGTGGCCCAACCGCGACCGCTTCATCCTGTCCAACGGCCACGGCTCCATGCTGTTGTACTCCCTGCTGCATCTCAGCGGTTACGACCTGCCGATGGATGAGCTGAAGAATTTTCGCCAGTTGCACAGCAAGACGCCCGGCCATCCCGAGTACGGCTATACCCCGGGCATCGAGACCACCACGGGTCCCCTGGGCCAGGGCCTGGCCAACGCGGTGGGCATGGCGCTGGCGGAGCGGGTGCTGGCGGCCCAGTTCAACCGCGACGGTCACGCCGTTGTCGACCACCATACCTACACTTTTGTGGGAGATGGCTGCCTGATGGAGGGAATTTCCCACGAGGTCAGCTCCCTGGCCGGTACCCTGGGCCTCGGCAAACTGATTGTGTTTTACGATGACAACGGTATTTCCATCGACGGCGAGGTGGAGGGCTGGTTCACCGACGACACCCCCGCCCGGTTCAAGGCCTATGGCTGGCAGGTGATCAATGATGTCAACGGCCACAACCCCTCGGAGGTCAAGGCGGCCATAGAGGCGGCGCGCCACGAGGCCGGCAAGCCGACCCTGATTTGCTGCAAGACGGTGATTGGCAAGGGCGCCCCCCACAAACAGGGCACCGAGTCCTGTCACGGTGCCCCGCTGGGCGCCGATGAGGTGGCCGCCACGCGCATCGCCATCGGCTGGGAGTACGAGCCCTTCGAGATTCCCGATAATGTCTACGCCGGCTGGGACGCGAGAGCCAGGGGTGCCGCCCGCGAGCAGGCCTGGAACGAGTCTATGGATGCCTATGCCCTCGATCACCCCGAACTGGCCGTCGAACTGCGGCGCCGCCTGGCGGGTGAGTTGCCCGCAGAGTTCCCGGCGCAGGCTGCCGCCTATATCGAGAAGACCCAGCAGGAGGGTGCGACCATTGCCTCCCGCAAGGCATCCCAGAATTGCCTCAACGCCTTTGGCCCGCTGTTGCCCGAGTTGCTGGGCGGTTCCGCGGACCTGGCGGGATCCAACCTGACAATCTGGAGTGATTCAAAGGGGGTCACCAGGGACGACGCCAGCGGCAACTACATCTATTACGGTGTGCGCGAATTCGGTATGGCCGCCATCATGAACGGCCTTGCCCTGCACGGCGGGTTTATCAACTACGGCGCGACTTTCCTGATATTCATGGAATATGCCCGCAACGCCGTGCGGATGTCCGCGTTGATGAAGCAGCAGTCCATTTTCGTGTTCACCCACGACTCCATAGGACTGGGTGAAGACGGGCCCACCCACCAGCCGGTGGAACAGCTGACATCGTTGCGCTCAACCCCGAATATGCACACCTGGCGGCCCTGCGATGCGGTGGAGTCCGCCGTGGCCTGGAAATCGGCGATAGAGCGCCGGGACGGCCCTTCGTCCCTGGTGTTCTCGCGCCAGAACCTGCCGCACCAGTCCCGCGATGCCGACCAGCTTGCGGCTGTCGCCCGCGGCGCCTATATCCTGCGCGAATGCGAGGGCGCGCCCGAGGTGATCCTGATCGCCACCGGATCTGAAGTGGCGCTGGCGATGGCCGCGGCCGAACAGCTGGCGGCGCGCGGCAAGCGGGCGCGGGTGGTTTCAATGCCCTGTGCCGAGGTGTTCGAGCAGCAGGATGCGGCCTACCGGGAGGCGGTGCTGCCCAGTGACATTCTCGCCCGGGTGGCGGTAGAGGCCCTGCACGCGGATTACTGGTACAAGTACGTCGGCCTGGACGGCCGTGTGGTTGGCATGACCACCTTTGGCGAGTCCGCGCCGGCCGGGGACCTGATGAAGTACTTTGGCTTTACCGTGGAGAATGTGGTTGCCGTGGTGGAAGAGGTCCTGTAGCCGAGCGGACCCCCGGGGTACTCACTTTTGTTGCGACTGGCGATCAACGGCTACGGCAGGATTGGCCGAAGCGTGCTCAGGGCTCTCTATGAGAGCCCGCTGCGCTCTGAACTGCAGGTAGTGGCGGTCAACGAGCTGGCTGACGCGCGCACGGTTTTGCACCTCACCCGCTACGACTCCACCCACGGCCGCTTTAACGGCACTCTAGCGGGGGACGAAACCCGGTTGTGGGTAAACGGCGACCCGATCACCCTGCTGCGTCGCCCCGACATAGGGGACCTGCCCTGGGCAGGGCTCGGGGTCGAGATGGTACTGGAATGCACCGGTGCGTTTTCCGACCGGGCCACCGCCGAGCTGCACCTGCAGCAGGGGGCCGACAAGGTATTGTTTTCCCAGCCCGCGGAAGCCGACGTCGATGCCACCGTTGTCTACGGCATCAATCACCGCGACCTGCTGGCGGAGCACCGTATCGCCTCCAACGCCTCCTGCACCACCAACGCCATAGTGCCGGTAATCGCCGCATTGAACGAGGCGGTGGGAATCGAAAGCGGGACTATCACCACCATCCATTCCGCGATGAACGACCAGCCGGTGCTGGATGCCTACCACCACACCGACCTGCGCAAAACCCGTGCGGCCTCGCAGTCGATCATTCCGGTGGACACGGGTTTGGCCCGTGGGGTAGAGCGGGTACTACCGCAGATGGCGGGGCGTTTCACCGCCCAGGCACTGCGGGTGCCCACTCTCAATGTCTCGGCCCTGGACCTGACCGTCTACACCCGGGCCGACACCGACGTGGCAACCATAAATCGCATATTGCATGATGCAGCTCAAAGCCGTTTCAACGGGGTGCTGGGCTATACTGAGGAGCTGCTGGCCTCCTGTGATTTCAACCACGACGCCCACTCCGGCATTGTCGATGCAAGCCAGACCCGGGTCAGCGGCGGGCGCCTCGTAAAGGTGCTCACCTGGTTCGACAACGAGTGGGCCTACGCCAACCGGATGCTGGATGTGGCCAGGTACTGGGGCGGATTGTAGAGCGCTGTTGCGCCGACGGGGAGCCGGGAACAATGACCTTGAAAGTAGACCTGATGCGGGACCTTGAGCTCAAGGGCAAGCGGGTGTTGATTCGCGAGGACCTGAACGTACCGATCAAGGACGGCAGGGTCAGCAGCGATGCCCGCATCCGCGCGGCCATGCCGACCATCGAGGCGGCTGTGCAGGCGGGCGCCAGGGTGATTCTGATGTCCCATCTGGGCCGTCCCGTGGAGGGCGAATTCGACCCGCAGTTTTCACTGGCGCCGGTGGCCGACCACATCGCCGGTTTACTGGGCAAGCCTGTCACCCTGCTGACCGACTGGCGCGGGGGTGTTGAACTGGCAGACGGGGAAGTGGCCCTGCTGGAAAACGTGCGCTTCAATCCGGGTGAAAAAAAGGATGATGAAGCCCTGGCCAGGGCGTATGCCGCTCTGTGCGACATTTTTGTGATGGACGCCTTTGGCACCGCCCACCGCGCCCAGGCGTCTACCCACGGGGTTGGCCGTTATGCCCCGGTGGCGTGCGCCGGCCCCTTGCTGGAAGGCGAGCTTAACGCCCTGGAAAAAGCACTGGCGAACCCGGCGCGCCCGATGGTGGCCATTGTCGGCGGCTCCAAGGTTTCCACCAAACTGACAGTACTGGAAACCCTTTCGGACAAGGTGGACCAACTGGTGGTGGGTGGCGGCATCGCCAATACCTTCCTCGCAGCCAGCGGCAAGCCGGTGGGTAAATCCCTGTGTGAACACGACCTGCTCGACGCCGCCCGGGAGCTGATGCAGAAAACCAGCATCCCACTGCCCGCCGACGTGGTCACCGCCACCGAGTTCTCCGAGGCCGCCGAGGCTACCCTGCGCCAGGCGGAACAGGTGGGCGAGAACGACATGATCATGGACATAGGCCCAGTTGCCGCTGCGGAAATCGCCGGCATCCTGAAGGGCGCCGGCACCATTTTGTGGAACGGCCCCGTGGGGGTGTTCGAGTTCGACCAGTTCGCCTCCGGTACCCGGGAGATAGCCAGTGCCATTGCGGCCAGCCCCGCTTTCTCTCTCGCCGGCGGCGGAGACACCCTGGCGGCGATTGACAAATTTGGCATCGCCGATAAGGTCTCCTATATATCCACCGGCGGTGGCGCCTTTCTGGAATATGTCGAGGGCAAAACCCTGCCTGCGGTGGCCATGCTTGAGCAGCGTGCCGGCCGGCCACCGGAATAACCGATAACCCCAATTCATCTCGCGAAGAAAAGGACTAGAAAAATGGCTCTAATCAGTATGCGACAGTTGCTGGACCACGCCGCCGAACACGGCTACGGAGTGCCGGCTTTCAACGTCAACAACCTGGAGCAGACCCGGGCGATAATGGAAGCCGCGGACAAGACCAATTCCCCGGTGATCATGCAGGCCAGCGCCGGGGCGCGTAAGTATGCGGGTGCGCCCTTCCTGCGGGCGATGATGGAAGCGGCGATGAATGAGTTCCCCCACATTCCGGTCGTGGTCCACCAGGACCACGGGGTGTCGCCGGGGGTCTGCCAGCGTTCGATACAGCTTGGGTTCAGCTCGGTAATGATGGACGGCTCCCTGGGCGAGGATGGCAAGACCCCCATGGATTACGAATACAACGCGGCGGTCACCCGGCAGGTAGTGGAACTGGCCCACTCCTGTGGCGTGTCCGTGGAGGGAGAGCTGGGTTGCCTGGGCTCACTGGAGACCGGGGAGGCCGGTGAAGAGGATGGTATCGGCGCCGAGGGCAAGCTCACCCACGACCAGATGCTCACTGACCCGGAGGAGGCCGCGCAGTTCGTCAAGGCCACCGGCGTTGACGCCCTGGCCATCGCCTGCGGCACCAGTCACGGGGCCTACAAATTCACCCGGCCGCCCACCGGCGATATCCTCGCTATCGACCGGATCCGGGAAATCAATGCCCGCATCCCCAACACCCACCTGGTGATGCACGGCTCCTCCTCGGTGCCCCAGGACTGGCTGGCAATTATCAACCAGTACGGCGGGGAGATTCCCGAGACCTACGGTGTGCCGCTTGAGCAGATCCAGGAAGGTATTCGCCACGGCGTTCGCAAGGTGAATATCGATACCGACCTGCGGCTGGCCTCGACCGGGGCGATTCGCCGCTTCCTGGCCCAGAAGCCGTCGGAATTTGATCCCCGCAAATACCTTGCCGAGACCATCACCGCGATGCGGGACATCTGCATCGAGCGCTACGAGGCTTTCGGCACTGCCGGTAATGCGGACAAGATCAAGGTGAAGTCCCTGGCAGCGATGCAGTCAGCCTACGATGCCGGCGAGCTGGACCAGCGGGTCAACTGAGGCCAGTCAGCCCGGCGGGACATCGGCTTGACCCCACAGCAGCTGCGGCAGTTGCGCGAGCAGCTGCCGGCGTTTGCCGAGGCCGGGGCGATTACGCCGCTACAACGCGAGTTCTGCCAGTTTTACGACATCGACTTTTCCACCCGGCTGCCGGCAGCGGCATATCGCAGCGGGCGGGTGGCCTCCGGCGACTTTTCCCTGGTGCTGCACCGTTGGTTGCAGCCCGGTGCCTGCGGCAACCTGCTGCTGGTGCACGGTTACTTTGACCACAGCGGCCTGTTCTCCAAACTTATCGAGTACGGACTGTCCCGGAATTTCAATGTGCTGATATTTGACCTGCCCGGCCACGGCCTGTCCTCGGGTGAGCCGGCTGTTATCGATGATTTCGCCGACTACGGCCACGCCGTTGCCGCTGTGCTGGCCGCCGCGCAGCTGCCTGACCTGCCGCTGTGGGTGATGGCCCAGAGTACCGGCTGCGCCGCCCTTATCGAATATGCCCGCTGTTATCCGTGGCCGTTTCAGGCGGCCGTGATGCTGGCCCCGCTGGTGCGCCCCCTGGGTTGGCGCTGGGGGCGCCTGACCCATTCCCTGGTGCGGCACTTCACCGACAGCATAGAGCGGCAATTCGCCCCCAATTCGAGCGACCCGGAGTTTCTCCGGTTCCTCCGGCTTGATCCATTGCAGAGCCGGCGTTTGCCGGTGCGCTGGGTAAGCGCCCTGCGCAGCTGGCTGGATACACTGCCAACGGGTGACCTGGGTGTCGGCCCGGCACTGATCGTACAGGGAGATGCCGACCTGACCGTCGATTGGCGCTACAATGTGCGGTTCTATGGCGACCTGTTTCCGGGTAGCGCAGTTAAACTGTTGCCCGGGGCAGGACACCAGCTGGCAAACGAGTCGGCGCAGCTGCGCCGGGAGTATCTCGACCAGGTTGACGAGTGGCTCGCGCGGTGCGGGGTGCCCCTGCCTACCTAGCGGAAGCCCTGTGACCCGGCAGACTATATAGAAGATGAGTGAGAGACCTATGAAAGCAAGCGGATATTCCCTTCTCTGCGCCCTGCTGTTGGCCAGCTGCACGGTGCTGGCACAGGAGGATTCGACCTTTCCCGGCGTGGAGGCGCTGATGACGCCCGAGGAGTACCGGGCTGCCGGGCTCGAAAAGCTCAGCCCTGCGGAGCGCGCGGCCCTGAACAGCTTCCTCATCAGGTATACCGCTGAGGAGTCCCAGGTTTTGTTCAACAGCGACCCGGAAGTGAAAAAAGCGGTCGAGGAACAGGAAATCGTCTCTGTAATAGAGGGGCCCTTCAAAGGCTGGACCGGGGATACCGTATTCCGGCTGGAAAACGGCCAGGTCTGGCAGCAGCGGCTCAGGGGCAATTACTATTACAGCGGAACGAGCCCCGAGGTCAGAATAACCAAGAACTTTATGGGGTTTTATAAGACTGGAGCTGATTGAGAATGGCAAAGCCGTTGGGGTGAAAAGATTGGATTAAGTTCCAGAATTGGTTTTTTTTCACAAAATTAGCAGCCTAAATACCCCTCTGGGGGGATCTCAACCCGGTTGTTCCGTGAAACAATGCCGGCATCGGAAGACTTCTTGCTAAACCGTCGCCTAGTACAATAAAAACAGGCGATTCGAAGACTTCTTATGAAATTCCTTGAAAATTCTGCCATTTAAAGGGGTAACAACATGTTAAAGAAATCTCAGCTTTCGTTAGCTGTGGGTGCCGCGTTAGGTCTTTCGACCATGACGTTCATGCCTGCCCACGCCCAGGTCGTCCAGGAACAGGACGGCAAGTTACTCGAAGAGGTCATCGTCACCGGCTCCCGTATCAGCAGGGATCCCGAGTCGTACCTGGGCGGTATGGCGCTCACCTCCGGGGATACGATCAATGAAATCGCCAGCTACAACACTCTCGACGCGCTTACTCAGGTGCCCTCCGTCACCGCTGGAACCGGACGCAACGATGCAAACGGCGGTCGCGGCGCCAACTTTGCGCAGATTCACTACCTGGAGGCAGAGCGAACCCTGGTATTGATGGACGGTCGTCGTGTCGTGCCCACGATTCGGGATTCTCTGGGTCTGGCGGTCGATTTGCAGTCCTTTCCTCCCATTATGATCGACCGGATTGAAACACTCGAGGACGGTGCGTCTGCGGTCTATGGTTCAGATGCTATCGCTGGCGTGATCAACGTAATCACCCGGAACGATTTCGAGGGTTTCGAAATTACCGGCGGCTACGGCGAGCCTGAAGAATCTGGTGGCGAATCGGGAAACTTCGGTGCTCTGTTCGGTGTGCAGGGTGACCGGGGGAGCTTTGTTGCCGGCCTCAACTACGTCAGTACGGAGAATGTTGATTTCCAGGAACGGGACTTTTCACAGATTCCCATAGGAGGCCAGTTTGACGACGGCGCCGGGGGCAAGCTCACGGTTGTAGGTAGCGGTCTGCCACCCCAAGGCAGACCCCTCCTGCCCAGCGGCACCATTATTTTTGAACCCAACCAGGCTACTGGGGAGAGTTTTTCCCAGTATGACACCTTCGGTACCAGTGGACTCAACGGCTGCCCCTCGGATGGCAGTATCGAGGCCATCCTGTGTACTAACCACCGTTTCAATTACAACGACATCCCCGGCGACGGCGTCAGCCTGATCAACGAGGCCAAGGTGTACAACTTCGCCACGGTTGGCGAGGTTAATCTGACTAACAGCTGGAGTGCCTATACCAATCTGACCGCGCAGCACCGCGAGGGCACCTTGAATTTTACTCCGCTGCCTATTTCCGGCGCGGCGGGCCGTTTCTCCGATCTGCTGCAGATTCCCACAGACAATCCGAATATTCCGGAAGATGCGCGGGCCTACATTATCAATGACTTGGCGGAAAATGATCAGCCTACGGACGTTTTCCAGATGTTTTACCGCGGCCTCGATCTCGGCAACCGGAAATTCGAGTACGACACGGATACCATGCAAGCCACGGTGGGATTCAAGGGAGACCTTGAATTCCTGGATCGCAGCTGGTCAGCGGACGTCTGGGGGACCTGGGGTCAGTCGCGGTTGACCGAGGTCACCTTCGGTCAGCTGAATGTGGGCGCCATGCAGACCGCCGTGAATCCGGCAGCCTGCGCGCAGGACGCCTCCTGCCCAAAAGATGCGGACGGCAATCCGACGTTCAACCCGTTCGGGCGTAATACTGCCACGCAGGATATAAAAGATTACATTTTGTTCGATGACCACGAGAAAACAGAGACCGAGATGTACCATACCGCGGCCCTTATCTCCACCAGCGAGCTGTTCAATTTGCCCGCCGGCGGAGTGGGCTTCGGTGCAGGCCTGGAATATCGGAAAGAGGAAGGCAGCGTTACACCATCGGGCATCGTCGGCGACGGCAACAGTGGCGGCAACTTCGCCCAGCCCACCAAGGGCGACTACGACCTCTGGGAAGCGTATATGGAAGTGGATGTGCCTATTCTGGCTGACGCCCCCTTTGCCAAAGAGCTCGCGGTCCAGGGTGCCGTGCGTTTCTCTGAATACGGTGATTACAACGAAACCACCTGGAAAGTCGGCGGCCGCTGGAGCCCGATCGAGATGCTGAGCCTGCGGGCCCAGGCATCGACCGGCTTTCGCGCACCCAACGTGCTGGAATTGTTCGGCGGCAATGCGGATAACTTCATCGGTATCAGTGACCCGTGCAACTCCGAAAACCAGGCAGCCAACTCAGTGGTGGCGGCCAACTGTGCTGCACAGGGCGTGTCACCCGGTTTCAACCAGCCGGCGGATCAGCTGAAAGTTACCCAGGGCGGCAACCCGGATCTCAAACCGGAGACCTCCGATAACCTCTCCTTCGGGGTGGTGCTGACACCGGATATCTGGAGTAATCCACGCATCTCCATCGACTACTACGATGTGCAGGTTGATGACGCCATCACCACACCCAACGAGCAGGATGTGATCGACATCTGTTATGAAACCCCCGGGCTGGTAGCGCCTGAATGCGACCGTATCGCTCGCGCCACCGGGCAGGACGTCACCCGCTTCGACCTGCTGCTGGAAAACCTCAACAAAATTGAGACGTCCGGCGTTGATATCAACGGTACCTTTTCCTGGGATCCCAACTTTGGCTCTATCACTGCCAACTGGTTGGTGAATTACCTTGACGAGTGGAAGCAGACAACCTCAACCGGGTCAGAGGAAGACCGGACCGGCCTGGTTTTCTGCGATCTGTGCGGCGATGCCGGTGCCTACCCGGAATGGAGCTCGACCCTGAGTACCACCCTGGCCCGGGATGACTGGAGCGTGAACGTGACCTGGCGTTACATCGACTCGATGGACATCGATGATCCGGATGATTTTACCAAGGACGTAGATGCCGTCAGTTACTTTGATTTGTACGGCACCTACACTTGGGATCAAGTCCAGTTTGCGGTGGGCGTGGACAACCTCACGGATGAGGAACCGGAGTTTATTCCGGGTGTTTCGCTCAACACCAACACCGCCTATGACTTCCTCGGTCGTACCTACTTTGCCCGGTTGAGTTACAGACTGTAATTCCGTATTGAATAGGAGTTACGAAAACGGGCCTCTGTAGAGGCCCTTTTTTTTTGTTTGCCCAGCGCAGCTGGCAAACCCCGCCTTCTGCAAGAAGGAGGCGTCGGCAGTTTCTGGGCAGCGGGGCGCATGGCGTCCATTCGCTGGCGACTACGGGCGATTCAGTTGAAACTGTGGAAGAAAACCTCCCGGCTGCGGCGCAGATTACGGCAGCTGGGGACCGAACCATTGTTCAAATCGATCAGGATGAACTACTGCCGCAATGCCAGCCCATCAGCCACTCTGGCCATGCGTAATCGCTGCGTCTACGAGGAACTGGGGTTGTATGATATGTCGGCAATTGAGACGGGCGTTCTCGCACCCGTATGAGTATAGGAGGGTACATGAGCCGTACCTGTACGTACGGCTCTGTGAGAGGATGGGGCATGAGCCCCACCCAACTCGTTAATCGGAGAGTCGAGCTTATAAGCGTTACGGGCGCTATTTTATCCGCTTTACACCGACCGAACGATCCACGGCAATAAGCCGCATTTCATAGAACCCGAAACGATTTTCGCTGATAACCACCCGGTTATCATCACCGCTGTAGGTGTGGCGGCCATTGGTGCGCTGCCTCCAGACCTGGCCATTGTCGAGATAAAACAGTGTCTTGCCATCCCAGCCGCGAAAAGGCTCCAGTACCCTGGCGTGCAGTTGATTGGCGGGCTCCTCAGGGTCGCCTGGCGGATCCGGAAAACCGAAGTTTTTCTCAGGCGCGGTCGCGATTGCCTGGGATTCATTGCTCGGCGGTGGTGGTGTGGCGGGCACCGGCGGGACGGTCGCGGCGGGAATCGCTTTGGGCTGCGGAGCGGCGTCGTCGCCCGCATAGTTTTGTAGCCAGCGGTACAGGGAGTCGCGCTCCGTATCGCTCAATTTGTCCAGTCCCGCAGCCCGGTACTGCTCCGCTGACATCAGTGCACCGATACCCTCCTCTGTATCGTCGGTTTGGGTGGAAGCATCCAACGAGACCAGCAGGCACAACCCACTGGCGATGAGCGTTTTACGAAAATTCTGCATGCGGGAACCTGCTACGAATTTGTCAATTAAATTTGCCACAATAGAGCGCACATTGAAACCGTTGAAGGGTCCGGTTTTTAGCCGAGCCCAGCAAGCCAGTTCCCATTTGGTATCAGAACAGCACCCGGCAGCGAATAGTGCCCTCGATGCCCGCCAGCCTGGACAGGGCCATATCGCTGTACTCCGCGTCGATGTCGATGACCACGTAGCCCATGGACTCGTTGGTCTGCAGGAACTGCGCGGCGACGTTGACATTGTTGTCGGAGAAAACGCGGTTGATGGCGCCCATGATCCCCGGTGTATTGTGATGTATATGCAACAGGCGATGGCTGCCCTCGTGAGTCGGCAGTGCCACCTCCGGGAAGTTGACTGAGGAGGTGCTGGTGCCGTTGTCGCTGTAACGGGCCAGCTTCTCCGCCACCTCCATGCCGATATTTTCCTGGGCCTCGATCGTGCTGCCGCCGATGTGGGGAGTGAGGAAAGTGTTTTCGAAACGACGCAGCGGCGACACGAACTCGTCATCGTTGGAGCGCGGCTCGACCGGAAAGACGTCTATTCCCGCGCCGCCAAGGTGACCACTTTCCATGTACTGGGCCAGGGCGTCTATATCCACCACCGTACCGCGCGAGGCATTGATCAGTATGCTGCCGGGTTTCATCCCGGCCAGTTCCGCAGCGCCGATCATATCCTGGGTGGAGCGGTTTTCCGGCACGTGCAGGCTCACCACGTCCGAACTCGCCAGTAGCTGCTGCAGGCTGCCGACCTGTCGTGCGTTGCCCACCGGCAACTTGTTGGTCACGTCAAAAAACTGCACCTGCATGCCGAGCCCCTCGGCGATGACACCCAGCTGCATGCCGATATTGCCGTAGCCGACGATACCGAGCTTCTTGCCGCGGATCTCAAAGGAGTTGGCAGCCGACTTCTGCCACTCGCCCCGGTGTGCGGCGGCGTTTTTCTGCGGCTACCCCGCGCAGCAGCAGAATAGCCTCGGCTATAACCAGTTCCGCAACACTGCGGGTGTTGGAAAAAGGCGCATTGAACACAGCCACACCCTTGCTGGTGGCGGCCTTCAGGTCCACCTGGTTGGTGCCGATACAAAAGCAGCCGACGGCGACCAGTTTTTTGGCGGCGGCAAACACGTCTTCGGTGAGCTGGGTGCGCGAACGGATGCCGACAAAGTGGGCATCTGAGATGGCCTTGCTTGAGCTCCTCGGGGGGCAGGGCCTTCTGGTGCAACTCAATGTTGTGATAGCCGGCGCTCTTGAGTATTTCCACGGCTGAAGCATGGACCCCCTCCAGCAGTAAAAACCGGATTTTGCTTTTTTCAAGCGACTGTTGTGCCATTGCGGTGAAGATCCCTGAGAGTTGGAGATGCGCTCCTGACAGGCGGGTTGGTGCTGCCTGTGCGGTGAAAGCGGCGCGTATGGTACCATACGCGCCGCCCGAAACAGCGCCCTGTGAAAATTACCCGAGGTAGCCCAGTGACACCTATCGACGAGCCTCTTATCGACGAGCCCCTTAGTGACAAGCCCCCTATTGCCGGGACTATCCTCGCGACGCTCGAGGGCATTGTCGGCCAGGGCAGGGTGCTGACGGACGCGGATTCCCTGCTGCAGTACGGCCGTGACTGGACCCGGGCCTACACGCCGCGACCCGCAGCCGTCGTGTTGCCGTCGACCATAGAACAGGTACAGGAGATCGTCCGCCTGGCAGTCCGGGAACAGCTGGCCATCGTACCCTCAGGCGGTCGCACCGGACTCAGCGCCGGGGCTGTTGCCCGCAACGGTGAGCTGGTGCTGGCACTGGACCGCCTCAACCATATCGAGGACTTCAACCCGGTCGATCGCACTGTGCGCTGCGGCGCAGGGGTGATTACCGCACAACTGCAGCAGTTCGCCGAAGAGCAGGGCCTGTTCTACCCGGTGGACTTCGCCTCCAGCGGTTCCAGCCAGGTCGGCGGCAATATCTCCACCAACGCCGGCGGCATCAAGGTGATCCGCCACGGTATGACCCGGGACTGGGTGGCGGGCCTCAAACTTGTGACCGGCACCGGAGAACTGCTCGACCTGAACCGCGGCCTGGTCAAGAACAATGCCGGCTATGACCTGCGCCAGCTGGTCATCGGCGCCGAGGGTACGCTCGGTGTGGTAGTGGAGGCGACCATGTCCCTGTCGCGCCCGCCCCGGAATCTCGCCGTGATGGTACTGGGCGTTCCCGACATGGCAGCCATTATGTCTGTGCTCGGCGCCTTCCAGGGCGGCATTGAGCTCAGCGCCTTCGAGTTCTTCTCCGAGCTGGCCCTGGGCAAGGTGGTGGAACACCAGGGCTTGCAGAGACCATTTGCGACCGCCACCGCCTACTATGCGCTACTCGAGTTCGAGCAGCCGGATGAACAATCCATGGACAAGGCCATGGGCCTGTTTGAGCACTGCATGGAGCAGGGCTGGGTGCTAGACGGCGTGGTGAGCCAGAGCGTCGCCCAGGCCCAGGCCCTGTGGCGTTTGCGCGAGGACATTTCCGAAACCATCTCGCGCTGGACACCTTACAAGAACGATATTTCCACGGTGGTCTCGCGGGTGCCGGAGTTCCTCGCGGAAGTCGAGACCGTGGTCAATGCCAGCTACCCGGAATTCGAGATCGTCTGGTTCGGCCATATCGGCGATGGCAATGTCCACCTCAACGTGCTGAAACCCGACGCGATGGCGATGGATGAATTTCAGCGCCGCTGCGGCGAGGTGAGCAAGTGGGTGTTCGAGATCGTCCAGCGCCACGGCGGCAGCATCTCGGCCGAACATGGCGTGGGCCTGCTCAAGAAGGACTACCTGCACTACAGCCGCTCGCCCCTGGAGATAGAGATCATGCGGCAGATCAAGCGCGCGTTTGATCCGCAGGGGATTATGAATCCTGGGAAGATATTTGACTTATGAGCACCTTGTTCCGAACTGACGGGGTAAACGAGTACAGTTGAAAGCCATGACACGAAATCGGGAACAAGCATTACTACTGGAACTTCACAATCTTGAAAAAGCCGGTCGTTTTGCCGAGGCAACCAGCGCCTATGAGCAACTTCTTCTCCAATATCCCGCACACCCGTTCATGCTTTGGGGCCTCGGTCGTTGCATGATGCATTTTGGCAGACGCAACCGTGCCGCCGAGCTATTTCAACAGTCTGTAGCGGCACTTCCCGAGCACCTGGAGCTTACAGAAGACATTATCCAGCGCCTTATGCTGGTAGCGCATCCGAAGGCCGCGCTGGGGTTGTGCGATGAAGCAATGCAGCGCTTTCCTGGGAGAATAACTCTCTCGCTGCTCCGGGTGGATGCCCTGCGCCTGCTCAACCGGGATGCGGAGGCGCTACCGTACCTGCGAGAGATATTGAATAAGCCGTCCCCACCGGGGGGTGCCGAGCTGAGAATGATCTCCTGCCTCAGGCGGACGGGTAATGCCTGGAAAGCATTGCAACTTGCGACGCAAATCCTACCCGATTTCGAGGGCAGCTTGCTGGATCGGGCGGGCATACTGAATGAGATGGCGCATGCACAGGAAAGCCTTGGAGAGCATCAGGCGGCCTTTGGCTCATTGTGCGCCAGTGGTGAGATTGCGATGCAATCGCCCGAAGTACGAGCGGTGGATGGCGGGAAATATCCATGGCTACTGCACACACTGCAGGCTTCGATCGCAGCTCATGGACTGCCGACACCACCGGAGTACTCCGACAATGGTTATCCCCATCTGGTATTTCAGGTAGGTTTCCCACGCTCCGGCACCACGCTGGTGGAATCTGTGCTGGCTGCGCACTCGGGGGTGGAGACCTCGGGAGAAGCCCCCTTGTGGAGTACTGCCCTGGGGGTATTGCTCGAGGCGGGATTATCGATGGATACCATGCTGGAGGAGATTCCCCGGCAATCGATTGCCGTGTTGGAAAATGCCCGCAAGGCCTACTGGCGCAAGGTGAAGGCGGAGTTTGGAAGTGATTTTGAGATATTTGTTGACAAGCAACCGATGAACATCATCTACCTTGCCCACATAAGGCTGCTGTTCCCCGAATCCCGAATCGTTTTTTGCGAACGGGATCCGAGGGATGTCTGCCTCAGCTGCTTCTTCCAATGGTTTCAGATCAATTCCTCTAATAAGCATTTTCTGGGCTGGCGGGACACCGCGAAGTTCTATCGACAGGTAATGGATTATTGGTTGACCCTGCGACCGCTTTTGGGAGACTCGGCCTATACGCTGCGCTACGAGAAATTTATAAGCAATCTGGAGGGCGAAGGAAAAAAGCTTTTTGACTTCCTGCAATTGGATTGGACCGAGGAGTTGCTGGCTTTCCAGGAAAAAAATCGCGAGCGCTATTTCCACACACCCAGTAATCAGGCGATTCACCAGGCAGTGGAAGTGGCGGCGAAGTCACGCTGGCATCACTATGCCGGTGCGATTGCGGAAGTGGAGACATTTCTGGGGCCGGTAATAAGGAAACTCGGCTACCAAGAAACCTCTTAGGTCAGGGTAACTGGGGATACAGTGTTTTCACCCCACTGGCAGTACCCAGCAACAACACGTCCGCCGGCCGCAGAGCGAACAGCCCGTTGGTCACCACGCCCGTGATGTTGTTGATCTTCGCCTCCATCGCCAGCGGCTGCGCAATAGGGAAATTGTAGACATCGAGAATGATGTTGCCATTGTCGGTGACCACGCCCTCGCGGTAGATCGGGTCGCCGCCCAGCTTGACCAACTCCCGGGCGACGTGGCTGCGGGCCATGGGGATAACCTCCACCGGCAGGGGGAACTGGCCCAGGGTGTGCACCAGCTTGCTCTCGTCGGCGATGCAAATGAACTGCGCGGCAACCGCGGCTACTATTTTCTCCCGGGTCAGGGCGGCGCCGCCGCCCTTGATCAGCTGCAGGGCGTGGTTGCTCTCGTCGGCACCGTCAATATAGAAATCCACCTGGTTTACCGTGTTCAGGTCGTAGACGGGAATGCCGTGACTTTTAAGGCGCGCTGCCGATGCCTCAGAGCTGGCCACCGTGGCGTTGATCAGCCCCTTGATCTCGGCCAGCCGGTCAATGAAAAGGTTGGCGGTGGAACCAGTGCCGATGCCAAGAACGGTATCGTTGTCGAGTTTCGGTCGTATATACTCGAGCGCGGCATCCGCAACGGCCTGCTTCATTTGTTGCTGTTCCATCGATTTTCCTTTGCTGGGCCCGCCGGGAGTAGCCTCAAGTATAGGCCAGGCCATTGGGCCGATCACGAAAAATACCCGAATCGCAGCGTAAGCCGGGGCTGAAAAACCGGCCTCGCTCAATTAATATGGCGGGTCTGCCCGCCCAACCGGAAATACGGTCCCTATGCCACAGTCCTATATCAAGCGAATCCTCGATGCGCGGGTTTACGATGTCGCCCGGGAGACGCCTATCGACGAAGCCCTGCTGATGTCCCGTCGCCTGGGCAATCGGGTGTGGTTGAAGCGCGAGGACCTGCAGCCGGTTTTTTCCTTCAAGCTGCGCGGCGCCTATAACAAGATGAGTCGGCTGAGCCCCGAGCAGCTGGCGGCCGGCGTGGTGGCGGCTTCGGCGGGCAATCATGCCCAGGGTGTGGCCATGGCCGCCCAGAAACTGAACGTGAAAGCGACCATCGTCATGCCCCGCACCACACCGCAGATAAAGGTCGATGCGGTTCGCAATCGCGGCGCCCGTGTTGTACTGCACGGCGACTCCTTCGATGAGGCGTCGGTGTACGCGCGCAAGCTGGTGGAGGAGAAAGCCATGACCTATGTGCATCCCTTCGACGATCCGGATGTGATCGCGGGGCAGGGCACCATCGGTATGGAAATTGTGCGCCAGCACCAGCAGCCACTGGACGCCCTGTTTGTGCCGGTGGGTGGAGGTGGCCTGCTCGCGGGGGTCGCCGCCTATGTCAGGTACGTATGGCCCGACACCCGCATCATCGGGGTAGAGCCGGAGGATGCCGCCTGCCTGCAACTGGCGCTGCAAAAAGGCCGCCGGGCGACCCTGTCCGAGGTGGGCCTGTTTGCCGATGGCTGCGCCGTGGCCCAGATTGGCAAGGAGACGTTTCGGGTCATTCGCAATACGGTGGACGAGGTTATCACTATCACCACCGACGAAATGTGCGCCGCTATCAAGGACATTTTTGAAGATACCCGGAGTATCGCCGAGCCGGCGGGCGCGCTGGCGCTGGCGGGCTTGAAGAAGTATGTCGAACGCACCGGGGTAAGCGGCAAGCACCTGCTGGCCATCGTCAGTGGCGCCAATACCAATTTTGACCGCTTGCGCTATATCTCCGAGCGAACCGAAACCGGCGAGCATCGCGAGGCTGTCATCAGTGTCACGCTCCCGGAGCAGCCCGGCAGCTTCAGGGCATTCTGTAGCGCCCTGGGGCGACGCAATATCACGGAATTCAACTACCGCTATGCCGATACCGGCTCCGCCCAGGTATTTGTCGGTCTGTCTGTTGTGCCCGGCGGCGAGGACCTCGCGGAGCTGCTGGCTGATCTGGGCGAGCGGGGTTACGTCACTGAAGACATGACCAATAACGAAGTGGCCAAGCTGCATATCCGCTATATGGTTGGAGGCCACGCGCCTGCGGTGGTCGATAACGAGCGGGTCTACAGGGTGGAGTTTCCCGAGCGTCCCGGAGCTTTGCTGGGTTTTTTATCGGGCCTGGGTCAGCGCTGGAACATCTCCATGTTTCACTACCGCAATCACGGCGCGGCTTATGGCCGCATTCTGGTCGGGGTGCAGCTTCCTAAATCAGAGCGACGGGCATTTGAGCAGATCCTCGACCAGATCAACTTTCCCTATTGGGAAGAAACGGATAATCGCGCTTACCAGCTCTATCTGGGTAATCGCAAGGAATAAGCTCACAAAAAGTCCAGATAGCCCCGCGGCGGGGTTTTCTTTCGCCGGGGGCTGGGATAGAATCCTCGCGAGTTTGTGGAATAATCACAAAAATATCACTAGTTAGTCTGGTGACACAAACGGATGACGGCGCCAGAGAGTGCCGCACCATGGGCCCTGAAAAGAGACATAAAAGTGACGCGTAAACCGGACCTACTGTTCATCCTGCTGGTTGCTTTTGGCGTTGGTGTGCTTGTCACGCTGCTGCTGCCGCTCGCGGCCAATGATACAGTCGCTGCCCCCGCTTCCGAGTTACAGGCAGGGATAATCATACAGGACTGAAGGCGCCGCCTCAGTTGAGACCCTGACAGCAGTGCAGGGCGCTTTCCGTCACCACGAAATCCAGTGGAATATCCCAGTCGTCCCGAGGTACCTGCGGCAACTGCTGCACAGAGTGGGCCAGCCCGACCAGTAGTGGACCATTCACGCCGGCCAGGGCGCGATCGTAAAAACCGCCACCCATACCCAACCGCCCACCCGTTGCATCCCAGCCCACCAGCGGCAGCACGATGATGTCCAGTGCCGCGGCGTCGCAGCGCTGTGCCGCGGGGGGTGGTTCAGGTATACCGTAGCGGTTGGCTGTCAGCTCGCTGCCCTGCGGCCACTCGGCGAATGTCATCAGGTTTTTTTCGCCTATCACCGGCAGGAACAGTTGCTTGCCGGCTGCGCGGCAGGCGGCACTCAGTGGCGCCGTGTCGATTTCTCCATCGCTGGCGAGGTAGAGGGCAATGCGGCTGGCAGTCGTCCAGCGCGGTATGCTGGCGATGTGGATTGCCACGCTTGTTGCCGCAGCTGACTGGTGTTGCGGGCTCAGTGCCCGGCGCCGTTGTCGCAATTGCTCGCGCAACTTGGCTTTGCAGGGTGGCCGGTCTGGCATATGAGATGGATTCCTGGCGTACCGCTGACAGCGCTGCCCTTGAACCCGATGGTTCAAGGTGGTGGTCCCTGCACTGTATCAGGCTTTCCGGACCAGGCCGGACATGCACACCAACAGCAACGAGAAACCTCCGGTTACATATTTATCGGGTAGAGGACTGTCTGCCTGGCGTATACGCCAGGTATCCACGGCAAGTATAACGCAGATCGGCGAACCCAGTGCTGCAATTCAGCCAATTTCCAGTTGTCGCAACTGGTACAAGGCGTCATCGAGCTTGCGGTTGATGCGTTGTACCGACTCCACCGAGGGAGGAAGTTCCGCGGGTTCAGGCTCCTCGGAGGCACGCAGTAATTCGTGGCTTATGTTCAGCGCCGCCATGACAGCTATGCGTTCCAGCCCGATCACCTTGCCGGTATCGCGAATCGTGCGCATCTGCTTGTCGAGGTATTTGGCGGATACGAGCAACTCAGCCTCCTGTTCCGCCGGACATGCCACCTGGTAGTCCTTGTCGAGAATTCTTACCGTCACAGTGTGGGCTGGGCTCACGAGTTCACTCCATTGTCCGCAGGCGGTTGATCATCGCTTCTACCCGGGTGCGGGCGAGCTCGTTCTTGTCCATGAGATCCTGTCTCTCCCGCTGCCAGCCGGCGCTGTCTGCCTTGAGTGCCTGGTTTTCGCGGTTTAGCTGATCGCACAGCGCTATCAACTCATCAATTTTCTGTTCAAGAACCTGGAGCTGGTTGTCGGCCATGGAGTTATACTGGGTTCGCTTAATGTGTCTGCCACTATAGTGGTGGCCCGCAACAAGGTCAACGTAACAAAATTCATAAATATCAATAGCCTGCCAAGTTATTTACAGCCATCAGTCGAGGTGTCCGGGCGGCTGCACGGCGATGACGCCCCGAAGGAGAGAAATATGTCCACCAATTCACGCGGTGAAGTGTCCCAATTTGATTTCGAAGACCTGGCGAATCAACTGATGGAGCAGGGCCACGCGGTGTCTCCGGCTGATCTTCACGGCTGCCTGTGCGGACTGCTGGCAGCAGGCGCCAGCCACGAGGCCGAAGCCGGCCTGCAGGGCCTGGACCGGGCCCTGGGTGTGGATTTGCACGGCGAGTTGGCGGAGCAGGTAATGGCGTTGCATGTGGTTACCGCCGCGTCCCTGGAAAATGATGAGTTCGATTTTTATCCGCTGCTCCTCGACGACGACGCCGATCTTGCCAGCCGCACAGCCGCGTTGGCGGGATGGTGCCGGAGCTTCCTCGCGGGCTATGTCCAGGGCGGTGGTGCGACCGGGGGACTGCAGGCTGGCGCCTTGCCTGAAGACAGCAGCGAGATACTGCGTGACCTGGCGGCAATTGCGCAGGCAGACCTCGATGACATTGTCGAGGACGAGGAGAGCGAGAGAAGTTACGCCGAACTGTCTGAATACATCCGTGTCGCCGCACTCAACGCGTACCTGGATACGCTTGCCCAATCAGGGCAGGGGCCCTCCGGCGAGCCGGGCGCACCCCGCCTGCACTAGGGCGGCGACCGTTAACTACAGTGCCCGACGCCAGCTGTGGTAATCTGCGTCACTCCGGCTGGCGGGGAACGGGGCCGGCGCGAAACAGGGCGGCGGCGAACGGGCCGGCAGGGAAGAACAGGCGCAGCGCGATCATCATGAGTATCAGCAAATCCGAATTTGCCCGGCGCCGGAAAAACCTGATGGCGCTGATGGAACCCAACAGCATAGCGATTATTCCCTCTGCCCGGGAGCAGATGCGCAGCCGCGACACGGAACACCCGTTTCGCCAGGACAGCGATTTCTATTACCTGAGCGGGTTTACCGAGCCCGAGTCAGTGCTGGTGCTGGCGCCGGGACGACGCCACGGCCAGTACGTGATGTTCTGCCGGGAGAAAGACCCGGTGCAGGAACTGTGGAACGGATACCGGGCCGGTCCCGATGGGGTCTGCGAGAAATTTGCCGCCGACGATGCTTTCCCGATCAATGATATTGATGACATATTGCCCGGGCTGATCGAGGGGCGGGAGCGCGTCTACTATTGCATGGGTCGCAGCACGGATTTTGACCGCCAGATCATGGCCTGGGTCAACAGGATCCGCAGCAAGGAGTCCAGCGGTGCCGTACCCCCGGGGGAGTTCATCGACCTCGATCACATGATTCACGATTTACGCCTTGTTAAAAGCGCCGCCGAGCAGCGCTTGCTGCGGCGCGCGGGTGAAATAACCGCGCGCGGACACTGCCGGGCGATGGAGTTCTGTCAGCCCGGTAGATACGAGTACCAGCTGGAGGCGGAACTGATGCACGAGTTTACCGCCTCCGGCGCGAGGCATCTCGCCTATCCCAGTATTGTCGGCAGCGGCGCGAACGCCTGCACCCTGCACTACGTCAGCAACGACGCCGTCATGCGCGATGGCGAGATGGTGCTGATAGATGCTGGATGTGAACTGGAATACTATGCCGCGGACGTCACCCGTACCTTTCCGGTCAACGGCCGTTTCAACCGCGAGCAGCGCGCCCTCTACGATATTGTTTTACAGGCGCAGTTGGCGGCGATCGCAGCGATAAAACCCGGTAATAACTGGAACCAGCCGCACGATGCCAGCGTGCAGGTGATCACTGCCGGCCTGGTGGAACTGGGTCTGCTCAAGGGCAAGATTGACCGGCTGATCGAGCGCGAGGCCTACCGCGAGTTTTATATGCACCGGGTCGGCCACTGGCTGGGCCTGGATGTACACGACGTGGGCGATTACCGGGTGGGCGACCAGTGGCGCCAGCTGGAGGCGGGCATGGTTATGACAGTCGAGCCGGGTATTTATATATCACCGCACAATAGCAAGGTGGCCAGGAAGTGGCGCGGGATAGGCATTCGCCTGGAAGACGACGTGCTGGTGACAGCGGACGGCTGTGAGGTGCTGACCGCCGGGGTGCCCAAGACGATTGACGAAATCGAAGCCCGGATGGCGGGGTGATGCTGTGAAGAGTTATCGCGATATCGTTATTGCCGGTGGCGGCATGGTTGGCGCCAGTCTCGCCCTGCAACTGGCGGCCATCCTGCCGCCAGGTATCTCTATTTGCCTGGTGGAAGGCTTCCCCCTGCCGCAACCCCTGGAGCGGGGCAGGCCCGACTACCACCCCTCCTTCGACGCCCGTTCCACCGCGTTGAGTTACAGCTCACGCCTGATTTACGAAAAGATACAATTCTGGGACGAACTCCAGCAGTGGTTGTGCCCGATCGAGAGCATTCATGTGTCCAGTCGCGGCCGTTTCGGCAGTTCCCTGCTGCGCGCGGATGACTACGGCTGGTCGGCCCTGGGCTACGTGGTTGAAAACGCCTGGCTGGGCAATGCCCTGATCCAGGCGCTGTACCGCCAGGGCCGGGTGGAAATAATGAGCCCCGCCCGGGTCCTGGCGGCGACTCCCGATGGCGCCGGCATGAGGCTGGAACTGGAGGGCGGCGCTGACCCGCTCATTCACACCGCGCTGCTGCTGGTGGCGGACGGGGCCACCTCCGGACTGCGGGAGAAGCTCGGCGTGACGGTGCGGGAAAAGCCCTACAACCAGCACGCGCTGATCGCCAATGTGGCATTTGCCCGGGCACACTCGGGCTGTGCCTACGAACGTTTTACCGACCAGGGCCCGCTGGCGCTGTTGCCGCTGCTCGCCTCTAAAGTGGGCGAGAATCGCAGTGCGCTGGTGTGGAGCCTCTCCCCGGACCAGGCCGCGCACCTGCAGGCCTGCTCAACTGGCGAGTTTCTCCAGACACTGCAGGACAGGTTTGGTTATCGCCTCGGTCGGCTGCTCGAGGTGGGAGAGCGGCACTGCTACCCACTGGCGCTAATGCAATCCAGTGAGCAGGTGCGGCAGGGCGTGGTTGTCATGGGCAACGCCGCCCACGCCCTGCACCCGGTGGCGGGCCAGGGTTTCAACCTTGCCCTGCGGGACGTGGCGGAACTGGCCGCTGTGCTGGCCGGGGGCCTCGCCCGGGGACAGGCCGTCGGCGATCTCGCCCTGTTGCAGCAATACCTGCGACGGCAGCAGCCGGACCAGAACCGGACAATTGAATTCAGCGACCGCCTGCCCGGCCTGTTCATGCACTCTGACCCCCTGTTGGGGCTGGCCAGGGACCTGGCGCTTTCGGGCCTGGACATCCTCCCGCCGCTCAAACGCGAGTTCGTGCGCCACGCGGCAGGCGTGGCGGGAATGACCGGCTGGTCGGACGAAAACAAGGGACAGGCCAGTGGCTGAGACGCAGCGTTATGACATAGCGATCATCGGTGCCGGCATAGCCGGAAGTGCCCTGGCAGCCGCCCTGGGGCACCAGGGTCTCAGGATCGCCCTGGTGGAGGCCCGGCCCCTGGTTATGGCGGAGTTGCCGGCAGCCCGGGACCTGCAGCATTTCGATGCGCGCGTCAGCGCGATCACCCCCCGCTCGAAGTCGCTCCTCGAAAAGCTGGGCGCCTGGGATTACATAGCATCCTACCGCCAGTGCCCCTACCGGCATATGACCGTGTGGGACGCCGAGGGCACCGGCGCTATCGAATTCGACTGTGATGATGTGCACGCTCCTGCCCTGGGACATATCGTGGAGAACCGGGCAATCGTCAACGCCCTGCTGGCGCGGGTCGCCGACTGTGCCGATATCACCGCGCTCGCCGGGGCGCAGTTACAGGGCTGCGCCCACATCGAAGGTGGCCCCGGAGTGCGTGTACAGCTGGATAGCGGGCTCACGCTGGAGACTGACCTGCTGGTGGCAGCCGACGGGGCGGTTTCGCCGGTGCGTGAAATGATGGCGTTCTCTACCCGCGAGTGGGACTACGGTCACCGCGCAATCGTAACCACGGTGCAGGTGGAAGATCCGCACCGGGATACCTGCTGGCAGCGATTTCTCACCACCGGCCCACTGGCGTTTCTTCCCCTGCCGGGTGAGGATGGCCGGCATTACTGCTCGATTGTCTGGTCCCTGCAGGAGGCGCTGGTGGACGATTTGCTGGCACTCGACACCCCGGCATTTTGCGGCGCCCTGGAGCAGGCCTTCGAGGGCCGTCTGGGCAAGGTGCTGGACAGCGCACCTCGCTTTGCTTTTCCGCTGCGGCAACGCCACGCCATCGATTACGTGCAGGCGGGCGTGGCCCTGGTGGGAGATGCGGCCCATACCATTCACCCCCTGGCGGGCCAGGGCATCAACCTGGGCCTGCAGGATGTCGGCGCGTTGGCGGAGGAAGTGCTCGTCGGTCACGCCAGGGGGATCAACCCCGGCCAGCTGGCCCTGCTGCGCCGCTACCAGCGACGCCGCAAGGGTGAGAACCTGCTGATGATGGCGGCGATGGATGGTTTCAAGACCCTGTTCGAGCAGCAGGCCCTGCCGCTGCGCTGGTTGCGCAATGCCGGTATGCGCGGGGTCAGCCGGATCGGGCCGCTGAAGCAGCAACTGATACGCCATGCCATGGGCGTCGGTTGAGCCGAACACTGCCGCCTTCCGGTCATTGTTTTTCCTCCGCCGCCCGTTAGAATAGGGGCGGTCGCGGCGCCGCGGCTACAGCCCCTACCGGTCCGTTTGCCCCACCCGGATTCAGCATCGCCAGAGGAAATAACATGAGCCAGACTCCCAGTGAATTGAAATACGCCAGCAGCCACGAGTGGGCGCGTCTGGAGGAGGATGGCACGGTCACCGTCGGCATCACCGATCACGCCCAGGCGGCCCTGGGCGATGTGGTCTTTGTCGAAGTGCCCGATGTGGGCACCGTGCTCGCGGCGGGCGATGACGCCGGGGTGGTCGAGTCCGTCAAGGCGGCATCGGATATCTACGCCCCGATCGGGGGCGAGGTAATCGAGATAAACGGCCAACTCGAGGACGAGCCCGAAACGGTAAACTCCGACCCCTACCACGACGGCTGGTTCTTCAAGCTCCAGCCCGCCGACACCAATGAACTGGATGCACTGCTGTCAGCATCAGACTATCAGCAACAGTGTGACGACGAAGACTAGGTGAGCCCAACCCCGGCGCCCGCCGCCGAACTGTTCCTGCGGCGGGGCGCCGACCGCCGCCTGCGCGGCGGCCACCTCTGGATCTACTCCAACGAAATAGACAGCGGGCGCAGTCCCCTGCCCGGATTCGCTGCCGGCGACCTGGTCTGTGTCCGGGATGCCAGCGGCAGCTCCCTCGGCTCCGCCTACATGGAGCCCCAGTCCCTCATCTGTGCCCGGCTGTATGCCCCGGGCGAGCTGCGGGTACTCGATGAGGCCCTTTTTCGGGAAAGATTGGCG
This sequence comes from uncultured Gammaproteobacteria bacterium, assembly GCA_963792815.1. Taxonomy (GTDB): domain Bacteria; phylum Pseudomonadota; class Gammaproteobacteria; order Pseudomonadales; family Halieaceae; genus JARRPM01. The sequence continues at coordinate 117,210 of CAWBXR010000016.1, read as the reverse complement.
ACGGCCATGGCGGGCAGGGACGCCGTTTTTGACAAGCCCTTCTACCGCCTGGTCTATGGCGACAGCGATATGCTGCCCGGGATCGTGGTCGACCGGTTCGGCGACTACCTGGTGGTGCAGTTCAACAACGAGGGCATCGAACGTTACCGGGAGCCACTCCTCGCGGCGCTGGTCGAACAACTGCAGCCCCGGGGTATTCTCCTGCGGGGCGACAGCCGCAGCCGTCGGGAGCAGGGCCTGCCCGGGGGCGCGGAGGTCGTCTACGGAGAGGTGCCCGAGCAGGTCCCGCTGGAAGAGAATGGCGTCCGCTTCCTGGCGCCGGTACACGGCGGCCAGAAAACCGGCTGGTTTTATGACCACCGCATGTCCCGGGCGCGCCTGGCGGCCTGGGTAGGCGGAAAGAGCGTGCTGGATGTCTACAGCTACATCGGCGGCTGGGGAATCCAGGCCGCCGCCTTCGGCGCCAGTGCCGTGTGCTGTCTGGACAGCTCCGCCCAGGCGCTCGAGGGTGTGATGGCCAACGCCGAGCTCAATGGCTTGCAGGACAGGGTGACAACGCTGCGCGGCTCCGCCCCCGAGACCATGGCGGAACTGTGCTCCCAGGGGCGCCAGTTTGACGTGGTAATCCTCGACCCCCCCGCATTTATCCAGCGCAGGAAAGACCTCAAGAAAGGCATCGCCGCCTACCGGCGAATAAACGAACTCGGCCTGCAACTGTTGCACCCCGGTGGCCTGCTGGTGTCGGGCTCCTGCTCCATGCACCTGTCCCGCGCCGACCTGACAAGCGCCATGCAACAGGCCGCCGTGCGCGCCGGCTGCCAGTTGCGCATCGTCGAGCAGGGCGCCCAGGGACCGGACCACCCAATCCACCCCGCCATCCCCGAGACCGAGTACCTCAAGGCGATTTTTGCGCGTCGGGTTTAATGCTCGGGTGATTAGATTGCGGTGCGCCCTGTAAGCTTAAGCCTCACCGAATAGTAGAGTGGCTTACTGCGCATCTCTTTAGATCTGCCCCGTGATTCCGAGCCCCGGCTTTGGGGGTTGTCCTGCCCTGCACCATCGCCTCGGGTGGCAACAAAAATGACCGTTTTGAACACCCTTCAATCCCGCAATGAGATGATCGGCCAGTCTTCCTCCACGGCGCGAGCGTGCAAGCGGTCGTCCGGGTCCACCGCCACCGGGTTGTCCACGATCTCCAGCAGCGGCAGGTCATTGTGCGAGTCACTGTAGAAGAAGGCGCCGTCCAGTGAGATATCGCGCTGCGCCAGCCACATATTCAGGCGGGTGACCTTGCCGGCGTGATAGGAGGGCACACCCCGGGGCTCGCCGGTATAGCGCCCGTCTACAATCTCACCCTCACAGGCAATCAACTGGGGAACCCCCAGCAACTCCGCAATGGGGCGGGTAATGAACTCATTGGTTGCGGTGATAATCAGCAGCTCGTGCCCCTGCTGGCGGTGGCTGGCCAGCAGTTGCTCGGCTTTCGGCAGCAGGATCGGTTCGATCTTGCTGGCCATAAAATCGCGGTGCCAGGCCTGCAGTTCCTCCCGCGAATGACCGACAAGGGTGGACAGGGCAAAGCGCAGGTAGGCGTCGATATCCAGGGTGCCGGCCTTGTAATCGGCATAGAACTGATCGTTGCGGGCTGCAAAATCCGTCCCGTCGACCAGGCCGCGCTCGCATACGAACTGGCCCCAGAGATTGTCGCTGTCGCCGCCGAGCAGGGTGTTGTCGAGATCGAAGATAGCCAGCGTCACGGTCGAAAGCCTCAGGGAAAGGGCGGCAAGCATAGCCCGAGTCATCTGGTGAGTAAATTTCTCAGGCGCCCTAAAGTGTGGAACAATAGTCGGTCGGATAACCAGGGCGGCGTTTTGACGTGATCGATTCGGAGGGTTTCAGGGCAAACGTAGGCATAGTGGTCGCAAACGACCACGGCCAGGTGCTGTGGGCCCGCCGCGTCGGTGGCCGCGATGCCTGGCAATTTCCCCAGGGCGGAATCAACAAGGGAGAATCGCCGGAAGAGGCCTTGTACCGCGAGCTGCACGAAGAGGTGGGGTTGGCCCCGGAGGCCGTCCAGGTGCTCGGCTGTACCCGTGGCTGGTTGCGCTATCGCCTGCCGAAAACCTTCATCCGCAAAGGCCAGAACCCGGTCTGCATAGGGCAGAAACAGAAGTGGTTTCTGCTGCGCATGCTCGCCGCGGACGAGGAGATCCGGCTGGACCAGAATTCCAAGCCCGAGTTCGATCACTGGCAGTGGGTCAGTTACTGGTATCCGCTGAATCAGGTTATCGCCTTCAAGCGCGAGGTCTATCGCCGGGCGATGAAAGAGCTGGCACTGCCCCTGGGGCGCCATACCGAAAAGCAGTCGGGAAGCTAGGCGGCATGCTTGAGACCCTGCGAAATATTGTCCAGCAGGTCAATGCCGCCGAAGGATTGCCCGAAGCCCTCGATATCATCGTCAAGCGTGTGCGCGACGCCATGGGCACCGAAGTGTGCAGCGTGTACATGCGGGACCCTGACACAGGCAATCTCGTGTTCCAGGCCACCGAAGGCCTTAACCCGCGACAGGTCGGGATAGCCAGTCTCGCGCCGGGCGAAGGCTTGGTAGGGCTTGTGGCCGAGCGCGAGGAGCCCGTCAACCTCGAAAACGCCGAGAACCACCCCAGTTTCCAGTTCCTCCCCAACCTGGGTGAGGAACAGTTCCACTCTTTCCTCGGTGTCCCGATTATCCACCAGCGTGAAGTGCTGGGTGTGCTGGTGGTACAGCAACTGGCCCAGCGCCGTTTCGATGAGAGTGAAGAAGCCTTCCTGGTCACCATGTCAGCCCAGCTTGCGGGTGTGATTGCCCATGCCAGGGTTACCGGCGCAGTGGGTGTTGGCGTTCTCGCGGGCAAGGGGGTGGCGGCCAAGGTCAACGGCGTGCCGGGTGCGCCGGGTATTGCTATCGGCACTGCAGTGGTGGTTTCGCCCTCGGCGGACCTTTACTCGGTACCCAGGCGGCGGGCGGAAAACCGCCGCAGGGAATTGCGCGCTTTCAAGGAGGCGCTGGGTAGTGTGCGGGCCGACATCCAGGCAGTGGCGGACAATCTCGGCTCTGAGTTGAACCCGGAAGATCACGCCCTGTTCGACGTCTACCTGGGCATCCTGGCTGATTCCTCCATAGGCGCCGAGGTGGCCAGCCTGATCAGGGCGGGTGAGTGGGCCCAGGGCGCCCTCAGCCAGGTGATGATCGAACACATTCGTCATTTCGAGCGCATGGAGCACAGCTATCTCAAGGAAAGGGCTGTAGACGTTAGGGATCTGGGTACGCGAGTACTCGCTTACTTGCAGGAATCGGCGGTAGAGAATCGCAGCTATCCGATGAATACCATCCTGGTGGCGGAGGAACTTACCGCGTCATCGCTGGGGGAAGTGCCTCGCGACAAGTTGGCCGGACTCATCTCGGTGCGCGGATCCGGGAACTCCCACGTGGCGATCCTGGCACGGGCGATGGGTGTGCCCACGGTGATGGGCGCCGTCGACCTGCCCTACTCGCGCCTGCAGGATCGTGAGCTGATAATCGATGGCTACAACGGCACGGTGCATCTCAACCCACCGGCAGAATTGAAACAGCGTTTCCAGGAGGCGCTGGACCAGGACAGGGCCCAGTCCCGTGACCTGGAATCCCTGCGGGACGAGGTCTGTGAAACCCTGGACGGCCACCGTATGCCGCTGTGGGTGAACACGGGCCTGATGGCAGATGTCACCCGCTCGCTGGAGCAGGGCGCGGAAGGGGTTGGTCTATATCGGACCGAAGTGCCCTTTTTGCTGCGGGACCGCTTCCCGAGCGAGGAGGAACAGCGCCAGATTTACCGCGAACAGCTGGAAGCTTTCGCCCCCAGGCCGGTCACCATGCGCACCCTGGATATCGGCGGCGACAAATCCCTGCCCTATTTCCCCATAGAGGAAGACAACCCTTTTCTGGGTTGGCGTGGTATCAGGGTGACGCTCGATCATCCGGAGATATTCCTGGCCCAGATTCGGGCGATGCTCAAGGCCAACGAGGGCCTGGGAAACCTGCGCATAATGCTGCCGATGATCTGCAACACCGCCGAACTGGACGAGGCGCTGGAGCTGATACGCCGCAGTCACCGGGAGATTCTGCAGGAGGGCCTGGTGGGGGAGCTGCCCCCGATCGGCGTAATGGTCGAAGTGCCGGCGGCCGTGTTCCAGGCAAGGGCGTTCGCCCGACGGGTAGACTTTATGTCGGTGGGCAGCAATGACCTTACCCAGTACCTGCTGGCGGTGGATCGCAACAACGCCCGGGTGGCGGACCTCTATCATGCCCTGCACCCGGCGGTGATACAGGCCCTGGCCAATGTCGCCGATGCGTGTCGGGCGGAGGGCAAGTCCATCGGTATCTGCGGGGAGCTGGCCGGGGATCCCGAGGGTTCGGTGCTGCTTTTGGCTATGGGCTACGATGTCCTGTCCATGAATTCCACCAGCCTGCCGCGGGTCAAGAAAACCCTGCGCAATACCAAGCTGACCGAGGCCAGGGAGCTGCTGGCTGAAGTCATGTTGATGGAAGATGTGAATTCAGTGCGCGAGCGCCTGCAGCGCTTCCTCACCGATCACGGCCTGGAGCAGTTTATCCATAACCCGCTGGTCTAGAGCAGTCGGAAGCTCTCCTTGCGCTGCCCGGTAAGATCTCCCCTCTCATCGAAGCTGGATTCGCGCCAGTGAACGATTCCTTGCCGGTCGCTCCACAAGGTGGTGCTGGAGCGGGTGCCGTAACTGCCCGCGGTGATGAACTGGGCTGACAGGATCTGGTCCATGTCGTTGCCCAGGCCCTGGCGCTGCAGATCCTGCGGGTCCGCCAGCTGCCGGTCACCAACCACGGTGGTCAGGGTGTCATGGTCGAGTTCATTGTTTGCAAGCAGTGCCCGCAGCCTGGTTTTGCCCAGCGCGACCTTCGGCCAGGGCGTGTCCAGGCTTGCGTTGCTCAACCCATAGAGTCCCGGCTGCAGGCGCCGGGGGGCGCAATCCCGGGGCGCAGCGCTGTTGCTCAGGTACCAGAGGCTGTCGCTATCGCCTACCAGCAGGTTAAATCCCGCGTACTCCATTGTCCGGTCGCTCAGCCCCAGCAGGTAGGATTGCGGGTCCAGGTTGCCGGTCAGGTAGTCCAGCGGCAGTTCCCCCCGGGAGCGGGGCGCGGGGCTTGTGCGCGCAGGGTCGCGGTAGTTGGTAATGGCTGCAAAGCGCCCGGCCCGGGTGATGCCCATCCAGGTCCCGCCCTGTTCCAGGTCGCGCCCGGCGAGCAGGTCGGGGTGCTCGTGCCAGAAGGCCGAGGGCGCCGTCGGCCTCGCGTGGAACTCGTCGCGGTTAGCCGCCAGCACCAGCCGGTAGCGTGGGTCTATCTGGTGGGCAAAGATCAACAGGCACATAGTGAAAGCATCTCGCCTCTCATCTTTTGTCAGGGGATACAGCGAAAGAATTGTGCATCACTGCCGGCTGCATGATAATACCGCGTTTACGCTGCGATTTCCCTCCAGCTCAGATGCGCGGTGGGTCGTACCGCCGCTTCCCCCGACACTGACAGGCTGACATGCTGCCCTATCCAGAGATAGACCCCGTTGCCATTGCGCTAGGCCCTGTAAAGGTCCATTGGTACGGGCTGGCCTACCTGGCGGGGCTGGCTTTCGCCTGGTGGCTGGCGGTGCGTCGCAGCCGGGTCCCCGGCGCCGCCGTTGCGCGGGAGCAGGTGGACGACCTGATTTTTTTCGGCGCCCTGGGGGTGGTCCTCGGGGGGCGCATCGGCTATGCCATTTTCTACGGCAGTGACAGGCTGGCCGAAGACCCCAGCTGGCTGCTGCGGGTGTGGCAGGGGGGCATGTCATTTCACGGCGGCATGCTGGGGGTGATGCTGGCGATGTACCTGTTTGCCCGCAGGCGGGACATCGGGGTCGGGGCCCTGCTCGATTTTGTCGCGCCACTGGTGCCCATAGGCCTGGCCTTTGGCCGGCTGGGAAATTTTATCGGGCAGGAATTGTGGGGGCGGCCCACTGATGTGCCCTGGGCCATGGTGTTCCCGGGGGACCCGCTGCAGCTGGCGCGGCACCCCTCCCAGCTGTACCAGTTTGCGCTGGAGGGTGTTCTGCTCGGTATAGTCCTGATCTGGTTTTCCTCCCGGCCCCGGCCGACCTGGGCGGTTTCCGGCCTGTTTTCCCTGGGGTACGGCTGTATGCGGTTTGTGGCGGAGTTTTTCCGCGAACCCGATCAACATATCGGCTATGAAGCCCTGGGGTGGATGACCCGGGGGCAGCTGCTCTGCCTGCCGATGATTGCCCTTGGCATTTTCCTGCTGGTGTTTGCCTATCGCGGCGCCGGAGCTGCCGGCATCTCCAGGCCCGGCCGGGCGGGTGGTAAGAAATGAAGCAATATCTGGATCTACTGCAGGATATCCTCGACAACGGCGCCGCCAAGAGCGACCGCACCGGCACCGGAACCCTCTCTGTTTTCGGGCGCCAGTACAGGCACGACCTCGCGGACGGCTTTCCCCTGCTGACCACCAAGAAGCTGCACCTCAAAAGCATCATCAATGAGCTGATCTGGTTTCTTAACGGCGACACCAACACGCGCTGGCTCAAGGAGAACGGAGTTTCCATCTGGGACGAGTGGGCCACCGAGGAGGGCGACCTGGGGCCCATCTACGGCGCCCAGTGGACCGCCTGGCCCACCCGTGACGGCGGCACCGTCAACCAGATCGATTATGTGGTCGACTGTCTGCGCAACAACCCCGACAGCCGCCGCATTCTGTTTCACGGTTGGAACGTGGAATACCTGCCGGATGAGCGAATGAGCCCCCAGGACAACGTGCGGGCCGGCCGTATGGCCCTGCCGCCCTGTCACCTGTTGTACCAGTTTTACGTGGCCAATGGCCGACTCTCGGCCCAGTTGTTTATCCGCTCCAGCGATTCCTTCCTGGGGCTGCCCTACAACACCGCCAGCCTGGCGGTGTTGACCATGATGCTGGCCCAGCAGTGTGGGCTGGAGCCCGGGGAGATCATTATCTGCACGGGCGACTCCCATATCTACAGCAATCACATCGAACAGGTCAGGGAGCAGCTCAGCCGCGCGCCGCGCCGGCTCCCGCGCCTGCGGCTCCTGCGCAAGCCCGAGAGCATTTATGACTATCGGTTCGAGGATTTTGCGCTGGACGGCTACGACCCTCACCCCCACATCTCCGCCCCGGTGGCGGTTTAGTCCGCGCGGGGTACTGCCGGGATGTCCAGCCTCGCGCTGATAGTCGCTGTTGCGGACAACGGTGTGATCGGCAGGGACAACGGCCTGCCATGGCACCTGCCAGAAGATCTGCGCTACTTCAGGCGCGTCACGATGGGCAAGCCCATCGTGATGGGCCGCAAGACATTCGAGTCCATAGGGCGCGCCCTGCCCGGGCGTACCAACATAGTGATAAGCCGCGACCGGCAGTTCGCTCCCGCCGGTGCGCTGCTGGCGGCCTCCCTGGATGAGGCCCTGGTGCTGGCGGGCCAGCTGGCCGATGAGCAGGGCGTGGGGGAGGCGGTGGTTATCGGTGGCGCCCAGATCTACGCCCTGGCCCTGCCCAGGGCCGACAGGCTCTACTTTACCCGCGTCCACGCCAGCGTTGAAGGGGATACAGTGTTACCACCCATCGACTGGGAGCAGTGGGCTGAGACCAGCTGTGAGCGTCACGCGGCCTCGGGTGACAACCCTTACGAGTTCAGTTTTGTGGTGTATGACAGGACAGGAAAGGGCCTCTCAGGATAAGGCGGAGAGCGACGTTACCGCCGGTGCAGGCCGTGTTACCAAAATACACACTGCCCGTTTTTGGTTAGGTTGACAACTGGGTTTCATTGAAAAGAGCAGGACTTTCAGTTTAAAGTCCTCCTCTCGGTTTACCGACGCTAGTTTAGTAACTATATATAGTATCGAACTTGATTTTCGCAGATCTGAACCGCTTCGTTGGATTACAGGAAAAACGATTCCCATGACTATGCATCGATTTAAAAATATTGTGATCGCTGCACTTGTAGCTGCCGGCACCCTGACGGGTATGGCAGCTCCTGTGCAAGCCAGCACCCTCGACTCCGTCCTCAATGTCGGAGAAGCCAAGACCAAGGCCGCGCGCGACTCGCAGGCAAAAATCGACCGGCTGGCGGACGAAACCCGTGACCTGCTCAGTGACTACAAAACAGTCACCAAGCAGATCGATGGCCTGAAGGTCTATAACTCCAGGCTGCAGCGACAGATCGACAACCAGACACTGCGTATTGCCGAGATCGATGACTCCATTGACCAGGTGACCATCATCTCCCGCCAGATGACGCCCCTGGCTATCCGCATGATCGACGGGCTGGAATCCTTTGTGGAGCTCGACGTGCCATTCCACCTGGAAGAGCGGATGCAGCGCATAGCGTTTTTGCGTTCCAACCTGGATCGCTCCGACGTGTCGATTGCGGAAAAATTCCGCCAGGTGCTGGAAGCGTACAAGATAGAGAACGAATACGGCCGCAAGATCGACGCCTACAAGGGCAGCATCGAAATTGACGGGGTGGAGCGTGACGTGAACTTCCTCCGGGTCGGTCGCATATCCTTCCTCTACCAGACTACCGACACCGAGATGTCAGGCGCCTGGGACCAGGCCAGCCGGAGTTGGGTGCCACTATCCCGCGGCGAGTATCGCAATGCCATCATGAAGGGTCTGCGTATTGCCCGCAAAGAAGCCTCGATCGATCTGATGAACCTGCCCGTAGCTGCACCGGAGGCTAACTAATGAGCACCAAATTTGTTAAGGCCGCCGCATTTGCCGTGGCGAGCACAATTGCCTTCAGCGCCGGCGTGGCAAGCGCCCAGGATGCCAAGCCGCGTTCTCTCGATGAACTGCTGCAGTTCGTCAAGCAGGGCCAGGTAACCGAAGCCAAGGAAAACCGGGCCCGGGAGGCAGCGTTCGCCAAGGACAAGGCCAACCAGGCCGCCGAGCTGCAGCGAGCAGAGGCTGAGCGTACCCGCCAGGAAGAACTGAGTGCGCAACTCGAAGATGCCTTCGAGGCCAACGAGTTGCTGGTCGTTGCCAAGCAGGAGCAGCTGAAGGAAAAGCTGGGTACCCTGGCTGAGCTGTTCGGTCACCTGACGTCGACCGCCGGCGACCTGTCCTCAACCCTGGAGTTCTCAATTACCAGTGCCCAGTACCCCGGGCGTGAGGAATTTCTCGATCAGCTGATAGCCAAGATGAGCGGCAGTGACAAACTGCCCAGCATCGAGGAGATCGAGCGGGTCTGGTATGAGCTCAACCGCGAAATGGTCGAGACCGGCAAGGTCGTTTCATTCAACACGGAAGTGTCCAAGCCCAACGGCGACAAGCTGGAGCAGAAAGTTGTCCGCATCGGCGCCTTCAATGTGATTTCCGAAGACGGGAACTACCTGCAGTACGTGCCTTCCAAGGGCTCGCTGGAACAACTGGCGCGCCAGCCCTCCGGCCCCTACCTGGGTTGGGCCAAGGAGCTGGCTTCTTCCACCGAAGGCCTGCACCGTTTCGGCATTGACCCCACCGGCCCCAGTGGCGGTTCCTTCCTGGCGGCGCTGATCAACAGCCCGAACCTGGAAGAGCGCTGGCACCAGGGTGGCTATATCGGCTATGCCATTACCGCTCTCGGGGCGATCGGCTTCATCCTCGCGCTGATCCGGCCTGGTCTACCTGTCCATGGTGAGCGCCAAGGTCAGCTCCCAGCTCAAGAACGAGAAGGCCAACGACAACAACCCGCTGGGCCGTGTCCTCAAGATTCACGAGGACAACCCCACCATGGATACCGAAACCCTGGAGCTCAAGCTCTCGGAAGGTATCCTCAAGGAGACGCCCAAACTGGAGTCAGGCCTCAACCTGCTGAAGATCATCGCCGCCATTGCGCCGCTTATGGGACTGCTCGGTACGGTGACCGGTATGATCGTGACCTTCCAGGCCATCACCATCTTTGGTGCGGGCGATCCGAAAGCGATGGCAGGTGGTATTTCCGGCGCCCTGGTAACCACGGTTCTGGGTCTGTTGGTGGCTATTCCCATGGTTCTATTGCATACGATTGTGAACGGCCGCGCCCAGCGGATCATTCACGTACTCAACGAGCAGACCACAGGCATCATAGCGGAGCACACCGAAGCCAACCTGAGGAAGTAGTGATATGTACTGGTTCGATAGTGCTTACGAGGCAGTCTCACGCTTCATGGACATGGGCGGGAACGTCCTCTGGCTGATCGCCGTGCTGCTGTTCTTCATGTGGACCCTGATCTTCGAGCGCGTCTGGTATTTCAAGACGGGCTGGAAGTCGGATGCAAGCAAGGCGATTGCCCTCTGGGAGGGGCGCAACGAGCGCCAGTCCTGGAATGCAAAACAGATCCGGGAAAAGCTGATATCCCAGGCGAGAATGCAGATATACCAGTACCTGCCGGTCATCAAGACCCTCGTGGCCCTGTGTCCGCTGCTGGGTCTGCTGGGAACGGTCACGGGGATGATTGAAGTTTTTAACATCATGGCGGTCACCGGTGGTGGTGATGCCAAGTCGATGGCAGGTGGTGTATCGCGGGCAACGATACCGACGATGGCCGGGATGGTCGCCGCGATATCCGGGGTATTCGCCAATACCTACGTGACCCGAAACGCCGAGCGTCAGAGCCAGTTTCTCGAAGACAACCTGACCACCGATCACTAAGAGAGCAATCGTAATGCGCAGGACAAATAAAGCAGTTGCAGAGGACGAAGCCCAGATTGACTTGACGCCCATGCTGGACGTCGTGTTCATCATGCTCATCTTCTTCATCGTTACCGCATCCTTTATCAAGGAGGCGGGAATCGAGGTGAACCGGCCAGAGGCGTCTACCTCCCAGCCCAAGGAGAATGTGAATATCCTGGTCGCTATCAACGCCACCAACGAAATCTGGATGGATAAGCGCCGCATCGATGCCCGCGCCGTGAGAGCGAACATCGAGCGTCTGCATGCCGAGAATCCCAAGGGCGCAGTCGTAATACAGGCGGACAACAAGTCCAATACCGAGACTGTGGCCGCGGTCCTCGATGCCGCTCGCGAAGCGGGCGTCTACGATGTGTCCCTGGCCACCGAAGATAAGTAGTCCACTATGAATCGCAACGTTTTCAGGCTCTTTATCGGCGCGTTACTGGCCTTGCCCGTTGCAGGTGGCCTGTTTTTCATCATGCAGTACCTGATTGCAACCGCCGACCCGAAAATCGACGAAACCAAGCAGCGTAAACTGGCGGATATCCTTATGCCAGAGCGTGAAATAGAGACCAACCTGAAAGAACAGAAGCCCGACAAGGTAGATGACCCCGAAGAGCCCCCGCCGGACCTGGATACGCCGGATGTCGATATGGACATGGATGTGGATGTTGTCAATGTCGCGCCCCAGGCACAGGTCGACGTGTCGATCGAGAGTTCGGGTATGGCTACCAGCGATGGCGAATACCTGCCGATCGTGAAAGTCGCACCGATCTACCCGCGCAGGGCCCAGACCCGTGGCATTTCCGGATATTGCATCGTGGAATACACGGTGACTGCTTCCGGCGCTATCCGCGATCCGAAAGCGGTTGATTGCCAACCCTCGGGTGTGTTCGAGTCCGCCTCCGTCAAGGCTGCAGAGAAGTTCAAGTACAAGCCCCGCGTGGTGGACGGTGTTGCCATTGAAGTGGGTGGCGTGCAGAACAAATTCACTTATGAATTGGAACAGTGAGACGGTTGCCGCGATATGAAATTGTTTAAGCCCCGGACCTGGATTCACGCCGCCCTGTTGGCGGTCCCGGTCGTTGCCACCCAGGTGGCGGTGTCCCAGCTTCAGGCAGAACTGGGCTGGCAGCCGCTTTCTGCAGCTTCAGCGCAGGAGAAGAAAGGGCCTGACACAAGGGAAACCCGTCGCACGCCGGCGCTGCGCAACAATGTTTACGAAAAGCTGGCAGCAGCCCAGGAAGCGGCCGAGGCCAAGGACCTGAACTCGGCTGCCAGGATCCTCGACGAGATGATCTCCTCCGGGGGCAAAAATGCCCTGAACAGCTATGAACTGGCCAATGTCTACAACCTGTACGCGTTCATCCATTACTCCCGGGAAGATTACGCCAAGGCCCTGAAAGCCTACGAGCAAGTGGTTGCACAGCCCGATATTCCCGTCGCCATGGAGGTCAATACCAAGTACACGATCGCCCAGCTGTACTTTGTCCAGGAGCAGTGGCAGAAGGGCATCAATGCCCTGTTGGACTGGTTTGCCGTGACCGACAGCCCCAATGCAAATGCCTATGTATTGTTGGCCCAGGGCTACTACCAGACCAAGGATTACGACAAGGCGCTGCTGAATGTGCAGAAGGCCATCAATATGTACACGGCGGATGGCAAACTGCCAAAGGAGCAGTGGTATAACCTGGCCCGCTTCCTGTATTTCGAGAAGAACGATGTAAAGAACACCGTCGCCACGCTGGAAAAGTTGCTGACCCATTACCCCAAGAAGGAATACTGGGTGCAGCTTTCCCACATGTACGGCGAGCAGAAAAAGGAGAGCCTGCAGCTGGCTGCAATGGATACCGCATACGTGCAGAATATGCTGGATAAGGGCACCGAGCAGGTCACCATGGCTTACCTGTACCTCAACGGCGAGGTTCCCTACCGGGCCGGCAAGGTTATGGAAAAGGGCCTCAAGGATGGATCCATCCAGGCCACTTCAAAGAATTACGAGATAGCCGCAAGTGCCTGGCGCCAGTCACAGGAGCTCGATAAGGCGATCCCCGCCATGGAAGAGGCGGCGGCGAAGTCTGACGACGGCGAGCTGTACGCCCGGCTTGGCAACATCTACCTGGACAGCGACCGCAACAAGGAAGCCATCACTGCCATCAACAAGGGACTTTCGCGCGGTGGCGTCAAGCGTCCCGATACCGCGCGCCTTGTGTTGGGCATGGCCTACTTCAACACCAAGCAGTACGACAAGGCCCGGGAGGCGTTCCAGGCGGCCGGGCGTGATGAGCGTTCCGCGAAGTACGCCGAGCAGTGGATAAACTACCTTGATTCAGAGCTGGAACGGCAGGAGAAACTGCAGGACAGCTAGCGCATGGACGTTGCGACAGCGGTAATAAAAAAGGAGCTCAAAGAGCTCCTTTTTTGTTGTTCCTGATACCTTTTGAGGGGTATTACAGGGGGACTACATTCTCTGCTTGAGGGCCTTTCTGGCCATCAGTGACAGTGAACTGGACTTTCTGGCCGTCTGACAGAGTCTTGAAGCCGTCGCCTTTGATGGAGCTGAAATGGACAAAGACGTCAGGACCATCTTCGCGCTCGATAAAGCCGAAGCCCTTGGTCTCGTTAAACCACTTAACAGTGCCGGTTGTTGTAGACATATCGTTTACCTATATAGCTTGCGGTGCCATGGCCAGGCACCTTTTCATTTAATAATTATTTATGGTTAACGTACCGATGAACTTGATGGAACTTCGACCGTGAGCATAAATACCGCTGAAACCAATCAGCTGTCAGAAGTCTATCACCAAATTTGTGACTTTGCCGTCAAGGTTTTTCAAGTATTTTGGGAATTTTGCCTCCTTTCTCCCCCAGGCTCGGTCCGGTACCAAGCCCGGGCCCCCGGGTATATGCTTGGCACAGCTGATTGCAGAGCGTAGATCACTTGCGAATATTACTGGTTGAAGATGATCATCAGCTGGGTGAGTCCCTGGAGGCGGCCCTGAGGCTGGAGCAGTATGCGGTGGACTGGTTGCGCTCGGGCGAACCCGTGCGAGCGGCATTGGCCGCGACCCCCTACGATCTGCTGATCCTTGATCTCGGGTTGCCCGGGGTGCCTGGCATGCTGGTGCTGCGGCAATTGCGGGCGGACAAGCACAGTTTGCCGGTGTTGCTGCTGACCGCCCGCAATACGGTGGCCGACAGGGTCGATGGCCTTGACTCCGGCGCTGACGATTATCTCGCCAAGCCTTTTGATATCACTGAGCTGTTTGCCCGGGTTCGCGCCCTGCTGCGTCGCAAGGATGGGCAGAGATCGACCCAGTTGCTGGCGGCAGGCATCACGCTCGACCCGGTAGAGCGGCTGGTCAGCTTCGAAGCGCAGCCGGTGGTCCTGACTGCGCGCGAGTTCGCCATCCTGGAGATACTGATGCGGAATGCGGGCCGCTATGTCTCCAGGGTGCGACTCGAAGAGGGAATATACAGCTGGGGAGAGGAGGTTGAGTCCAATACCGTGGAGGTCTATATCTCCCGCCTGCGCAAGCGCTTTGGCAGCGCCAGCATAGAAACCATGCGCGGCGTGGGCTACCGGGTGCCGGCGTGATAGCGTCCCTGAAATCCCGGCTGGTGCTTATTTTGCTGGCCCTCACATTTATCGCCTGGGTTGCCTCGGCGCTGCTGACCTTCGCCTTTACCAGCCGGGTGATGCTGGACCAGGTCGACCGGCAACTGGAACAGTATGCGGACCTGGTCAACTACATTACGGCAGTATTTGCGCGCCAGGTGGACGAGGGCCGGCCACTTTCCGAGCCCTGGCTGAGCGGTCGCTTCGAGACCGCCCACCTCGAGCCCATTGTTATCGAGGCGCCTACCGGGGATAAACTCAACCCGGCCCTCAATATCTGGCTCAACAACAATCTCATTGCCGTTATGGCGGACTCGCCACGATTTGACCAGCCCAGCGTCGAGGGTTTTACTTTCGGGGGCCCGGGTGCCAGGGACAGTAACTGGCGAGTGCTCACCCGCTATGACGAGCTCACCGGCCTGTGGTTGCAGGTTGGCATCGAGACGCGGGGAGCGCGCAGGGCCATGCTCGTCATGCTCGGCCGGGCCCTGCTCCCCCTGCTTGTCGTCCTGCCCCTCACGGTTGCCCTGTTGTACTTCGGGGTAGGCCGGGGGCTCAAGCCGCTCAAGGCACTGGCGGGGCAGATCGCAATGCGCAACCCCGCCCTGCTGGAACCGGTTGACCCCAGGGGTGCCCCGACGGAACTGCAGGGGATCGTCTCTTCCCTGAACGACTTGCTGCAACGCCTGGCGCTGGCGCTGGAGGGCGAGCAACGCTTTACCGCCAATGCCGCACACGAGCTGCTAACGCCTCTTGCGGCGATAAAAACAGAGGTGCAACTGTGCCAGTTACGGCTAGATGACAGGCAGGCCGCAGATATGCTGGCACGGATCACCCAGCGGGTTGATCGCGCCAGCCATACCGTGGCCCAGTTGCTTACCCTGGCCCGGCTGGACCCGGATGACCCCGTCGCGGGGCACAGTGTTAGTTTGCGCTTACTATTGACCAGGGCCCTGGCAGACGTCTCTTACCTGGCGGATGAGAGGGGCCTGACAGTCGATCTGGACGGCGAGGGTGAGGCCTGTATCACCGGCAGTGAGGACTTACTGGGCATATTGCTGTGCAATCTCCTGATAAACGCCTTTCGCTATGCCAGTGAACACTCGGCTGTCCGTATCGTGCCTGCGCACAGGCGAGCGTGTAGAGCTGGCGATAAGCAACCGCTGTCCGCCCCTGTCTGCCCGGGAGTTCGACCGGATCTCTGAGCGCTTCTACCGAGCGCCCGGCTCGTCAGGGCAGGGGGCCGGGCTGGGTCTGTCGATAGTGGCCCGTATCGCTGAACAGCACGGTGCGCAGATGAAGGTGGGGCCGGATGATTCTGGTCAGGGGTTCTGTGTCCGCCTGGATTTCCCCACGGCAGATAGCGCCGGATGACTATTGGCATGGGTGCGTGGGCCGCCCCGATCAGGCCGGGATGGTCGGCGGTAATGACATAGACAGGTACGCCGGCGAGCGTATCGCGCATGGCGCCCTTCGCGACAAGACGGGCATGAAAGCCACTGCTGGCCAGAAAATCGATTATCCCGGGGACGATACCGCCGGCCAGGTAGAGACCGCCGTAGGACCCGTTGGCCAACAGGAAATCACCGCAGGCGGAGCCCAACAGGGCGCAGAAGGTTGCCAGGGCCAGCTCACACAGAGTGTCCCCTCCCGCCACTGCCCGGCGGGAGATCTCGGCGGGCTCAAGAGGCTCTGCCCGCTCTCCCCTGATCTCGCCCAGTGCTGCATGCAGGCGGGCAAGGCCCGGACCCGATACCAGCAACTCGGCGTAAATGTTGCCGTGCCGGGGCAGCAGCAGGCGGAAGATATCGAGTTCCAGTTCGTTGCCCGGGGCCAGGCCCATATGCCCCGGCTCACAGGCAAAACTATGGGGGACGCCGCTGACCCGGTCCAGGAACGCGCCCCCCAGGCCGGTACCCGGTCCCACGGTGGCAAGGCGGCCACCCCGGGAACCCAATCCGCGGTGGACTACCTGCCGGTCGCCGGGGGCCAGGTGGGGCAGGGCGTAGGCATTGGCCTCGAAGTCATTGAGCCGGCGCAGCTGCGCGAAGCCTGAAGCGGCGGCAAGCTCCCCACAGGAAAATGACCAGTCCATGTTGGACATAACCACCCGGTCTGCGGATGGCGGGGCGGCCACTGCAATGCAGCAGGTTTCGGGGGCGGGCTCGGGCAGCTGTTCGAGCCAGCTGGCAAAGATGTCCTCGAGCCGTTGGTAGTCGCGGTTGATATAAGTACCCAGCGCACGAAATTCAGAGCCGGCCGGATCGAACAGGGCTATCCGCGTATTGGTGCCGCCGATATCGGCGACCACGCGCTTTGGGTTCTGCGGGACCGGGCACGGCGCTAGACCGGCAGTATCTTCATGATGTTGGTGGCCCCTTCACGTCCCATCACCTCGCCCTTGGTGAGCAGGATGGAGTCGTTCTTCTGCAGGAAGTGGCCATCGAGCAGGAATTCGATAGCCCTGGCCTCGACGCTGTCGTGGTCAAATGCGGTGGCGTCAAAAAACAGGGGGATAACACCCCGGCACAGGCAGAGCTTCTGCAGGGTCTGGCTGTGATGGCTCAGTGCAAAGATCGGCAGGCCCGAGCTCAGGCGGGACATCAGCAGCGGCGTAGTGCCTGACTCGGTAAGGCAGGCGATACCGCGCACATTGCCGTAGTGGTTGGCGGCGTAAATCGCCGACATGGCAATCGCTTCCTGGGCACTGGCAAACTGCCGGTCCAGGCGATAGCGCGATGTCCTGGTGACTGCCTGGCGTTCCGCACCCAGGGCGGCGTCGGCCATGGCGATTACCACCTCAACCGGGTATTTGCCGACCGCGGTCTCCGCCGACAGCATGACTGCATCGGTGCCATCCAGGACGGCATTGGCCACATCGAAAACCTCTGCCCGGGTGGGCATGGAGCTGCTGATCATGGATTCCATCATCTGGGTGGCAGTGATGACAACCCGGTCCATTTTTCTCGCCCGGGCGATCAGCTCTTTCTGGATACCGATGAGTTGTGCGTCGCCTACCTCCACCCCGAGATCACCCCGGGCAACCATGATGCCCGAGGAGGCGGTGATCACGCTGTTGAGGATGGCGTCATCGGCGACCACCTCTGCCCGCTCGATCTTGGCGATGATGGCCGGTTGCAGCTTGTGCTCGGCCAGCAGTTCCCGGGTCTGGAAAATGTCTGCCGCGCTTGAAACGAAGGACACTGCCACAAAGTCCGGTTCGACCTCGGCCAGGCTGTTGATGTCGGTGAGGTCCTTGGCGGTTAGAGCCGGCGCGGCGAGGCCTCCGCCCAGCCGATTGATGCCCTTGCGGGAGCCGAGCTTACCGCCCATGAGTATGGTGCAGTCCACGGCGGATGTATCAACGTCGTCCACCCGCAGGCGAATGCGACCGTCGTCCAGCAGCAGTGTGTCCCCGCGGTAGACGCTGCTGCACAGTGCCGGGTAATCCAGTCCCACGCCCCTGGCGTCTCCCTCCCCTTCGCCGATCGAGAGGTCCAGGCGAAAACGGTCCCCGTTGCTTAGCTCGACGGAATCCTGGCGGAAGCTGCTGATGCGAATCTTGGGTCCCTGCAGGTCGGCGAGGATTCCCACATAGCGATCAGCAATGGCGGCCTGCTTGCGAATGCGCCGGGCGACCCTGGCGTGCTGCTCCGCGGTGCCGTGACTGAAATTCAGGCGAAATACGTTAACCCCGGCTGCGATCAGCCGGGCGATCATGTCCGCCGATTCACTGGCCGGGCCGATAGTCGCCACGATCTTGGTGCGTCTGTTTACTTTCGGGGTCACGGTATTTCCCATGGATTGGCGGGCTACATCATAACCTGATACCGCGCTACTTCCAGTATCACCGCGCCGGACCCGGGTATCCCGCACGCTGCAGGTAGTGGCGCACAGTGTCTGGAAAGTCGGTAAACACCCCGTCGACGCCCGCCCGCTTGAAGAAAATATCCAGCAGCTCCTCGAAGCTCCCGACCCCGGCGGGTAACTCGTCGCTGCGGAAGGTATAGGGGTGTACCGCCAGGCCGAGCGCCTGGGCCCGGTTTACGAGGTCGCTGAGCATTACTTCCCCGGCCGGGTTGCGTCCCAGGTAAACCTGGGCCAACCAGGGGCCGATGCCGTCGGCGTAGCTGGCGACCTGCGCCAGGCCCTCGGGGCTGCGCATGTAGTCGTAATCCGATTCACTGTCCTCGCCCCAGCTGTTCTCTCCTATCAGCTGTATCAGCGGGAGCGGGGTCTTTATCTCGTGGCGCAGCCGCTGCAGGGTCGGGCCGTCGAAGCACTGCAGGTAAACCTGCTGCGGCCGATCCCCATACCCTTTTTTCGCCAGCACCTCGAGTACGATGGTGGCCATGTCCATGCCCCTTCCCAGGTGCAGGTTGGGGCCCTTGAGCTCCACGTACAGGCCCGTGCTGCGACCCCTGCTGCGGTCCAGTCCCGCTATAAGGTCTATTTCCTCCGCCAGGGTTGGGATACCAAAAAGCGCCGGCCCGAGTGGAAACCGGTCAGGGTATACCGCGGCCTCATTGCCGTGCGTGTCGATGCTACTGCGTTCATGAACCTTGAGTTCGCGCAGTTCCTCCAGCAGAAAATCCATTGCATAGAACCGGCCGTCTGCCTGGGCCCGACCGGGAAAACGCTGTGCCACGTCGGTGGTGCTTTCAAGATAGACATCGTGCAGCACCACGGGAATCCCGTCCCGGCTCAGTACAACGTCCTGCTCGATGTAGTCGGCACCCATCGCATGCGCCATGGCCTTGGCAGCCAGCGTGTGTTCAGGCAGGTAGCCGCTGGCGCCGCGGTGGGCGATAACAATGGGTTGGGAACCCCGGGCGTTACTCATAAATGCGTCTACCGAAAAGAAAAA
Organism: uncultured Gammaproteobacteria bacterium; assembly: GCA_963792815.1. Taxonomy (GTDB): domain Bacteria; phylum Pseudomonadota; class Gammaproteobacteria; order Pseudomonadales; family Halieaceae; genus JARRPM01. The sequence goes on along the minus strand of CAWBXR010000016.1, from coordinate 97,982 downwards.
AGGGCGGGATACAAGCTCCCCGCCCTTTTATGTGTAGTAGCCTGGTTCGTTTGTGGCTATGGCAGAGCTGCGATCCAGGAGCTGTCTTCGAACCACTTCTTGCGGATCTTGCCGAGAATGCCCGTCTTTTCATAGGCCTCCAGGTAGTTGTCCACCAGGTTGAAGAACTGGGGGTCATCCTTGCTTACCGCGATACCTACCGGCTCCACTGTCAGGGGCTTCTCAAGGGTGGTCAGGCCCGCCTCGGGATAGCGTGCCACCGAGAGTACGCAGACCGGCATATCCGCCACCATGGCGTCGGCCTTGCCATCAATCACCATGGCCACGCCTTCATCGTAGCTGGCCACCTCGATCAACTGGGCGTCGGGAGCCACCGCCCGCACAAAGGAAGCGCTGGTGGAGTTACTCAGTGCCAGCAGCTTGAGGTCCTTGCGGTTGAAGTCGTTACTGGCCTCGATTTTCGCCAGCACCGAATTCTTGGTGAGGATTGATTTGCCGGACATCATGTAAGGGCCGACGAATGACACCATTTCAGTTCTTTCGGGGGTGATCGACAGTCCGGACATCACCATGTCTATCTTGTCATCCTCGAGCGCCTGCATCAGATCGCCAAAGGGCATCGGTACGATCTCCAGTTTGACTTTCATGGCATCGGCGAGAGCTCTGGCGAGATCTACATCAAAACCCATCATGCCGCCTTCGCGGTTGGTCATGCTCATTGGCGGCTGGTTGCCAGACATGCCGACCTTGAGTACCTTGAAGTCCACCACACGCTGCAGTGTGTCGCCGGCCAGGGCGTTGAGCGGGAGGGCCGCTGCCAGGGCCAACAGGCTGCCCAATATCAGGCGTTGCATTAATCGTTGCATGGATAGTCTCCGGTTTTGACTGGGTTGTCAGTGTGCTGTTCCGCGCTATGCTGGGCGGGTGTGGCCTTGGCAAGTTTACGGGAGAGGCGACAGTGTAAGGCTGATCCCGCAATAAGCCAAAAGCTTTTGCAAATGACAGGCGTTGGCGGCAGCGCGAGGAGAGGCGATGGTTAGCGGTTTTGACAGGATCGTGATTGCAGTGCCCGCGCTGGCGGGCGCTACCAGTGAATACCGGCAGTTGCTGGGGACAGAGCCAGTTCCGGTTGCGGGTGAACCGTCTCGGGCCTGGTTCATCCTGCCCAATACGGTTATCGAGCTGATCGAGGCTCCGCTGGCCAGGGCTGCTATCGAGGGGGTTGTGTTCACCTCTGCCAGCGGCGACTTCGCCGAAACGCCTGTCGCAAACAGCCGTGGCCTCAACCTGCGCCTGTGCAATGGCGAGGCCACGGCGACCGCGCGGATGCAGTGCCTGGAAACCGGGGCAGCGCCAATGCTTGTTGATCACCTGGTTTTGCGCACGGGTGATGCCACCGATTGTGTAGCCCTGTTCGGACAACAGCTGGGCATCCGCCTGGCGCTGGACAAGACAGTGCCCGAGTGGGGCGGTCGCATGCTGTTCTTTCGCACCGGTAAACTCACCCTGGAAATCATCGAGCCTTCGGATGGCCCCGGCGAAGCGGACCATTTCTGGGGTATCGCCTATCAGTGCCCTGACCTGGACCGGCTGGCCCTGCAGCTCGCGGCTCGCGGGGTGAGCCTGTCGGAAGTCCGCGCAGGCCGCAAGCCCGGCAGCCGCGTGGCCACGGTGAAAAGCCACGGCCTTGGGATACCCACCCTGCTGATCGAGCCACCCGTCAGCACAGCTGGTGGCGCTATGAAGCCGTAAAAATGCGTGCTTACAGCACGCAATGTTTGGCGTAAGTGGCAGTATCGTCAGCTGTCCACTCCCCCTTGGGGGTGTCGGACATGTTTTTGCACCATTCCTGGGAGCCCACCGCGGTGCCGTCGATCAGGCAGTTTTTGGTATAGGTCCCAAGGTCGGAAGTCGTCCACTCGGTTTTGGGCTGCTCCTTTTTAGCGGCGCACCACTTCTCGCTGCCGGGCTCGTCACTGCAGGCGCCCAGTGCGAGGATACCCGCGAGCAGGAAAATTCTTTTCATGACAGACTCCCGATAAAAGACAAAATGGCTGCACCAGTATGGCACTGCCGGGTTGTTGCATCAATTTGAGTTGGTTCAGCCGCCCGTGCTGAGGGAAATATTGTAAATCCCCGCTTCACGTGAGGAGTCGACCACCGCGGCCAGGGAGTCCACAGTGGACTTGTTGTGCGCCTTGATCACCACCGCTGCCTTGGGATTTTCGGCTTTCAGGCGGCTGACATTTGCGCGTATTGAGCGTTGATCGATGCGTCTGCCCTTGATCCAGATCTCGTCGGTAGCACTGATCTGGATAATGATATTGTCGGAAGGTTCGTCGGACTGGTTGCTGGTCGTCGGCTTGCGCTCAACGTCGATCGCGACTTCCCGCACAAAAGAACCGGCTACTATGAAAAATATGAGCATGATCATAACCACGTCCAGCATGGGAGTCAGGTCTATGGCAAGGGCGCTCCCCTCTGCCACAGCCGGCCGTCCGCGTTTCCGGTGGATGCCGCGCTCGTCCGCTCCCGTGTGGTCGAACCACATTTCCATTGGATAGCTCCCAGGGGGCCGGCGTTTCCATCGAAACCGTGAAACACCGTCGTGCTGTCAGTGGGATCGTAATCCATCCTGTGGGCGAGACAATTCCAGATTGTGCAATCATTGATCACAATCAATAAATTAAAGCCCGCCCCGGGGGCAGGCTAAAAGGCAGTTCCTGCGGCGCTACTTTTTCAGCTGCATGCGGATGGATTTTTCCGTGGACTTGCCATAGGGGGGCAGGATGCCGCTCAATTTGCCGATGTTCATCCGGGTCTGGCGATAAATCGATTTCGCATGACTGAAGGTGCGGAACCCCTCTATCCCGTGGTAGGAGCCCATACCACTGGGTCCGACGCCACCGAAGGGCAGGTCTTCCTGGCTGATATGCATGATCACGTCATTGATGCACATGCCGCCGGAGGTGGTGCGGGTTTCGACACTGTTCTGTTCGTCCTGGTCGTCACCAAAATAATAGGCAGCCAGCGGCCGCGGGTGGGAGTTGATGTAGTCCACGGTCTCTGAAAACTCCCGGTACGTCCGAATAGGCAGGAGGGGACCGAATATTTCCTCCTGCAGCAGCTTCAGGTCCTCCGGGGGCTCGGGTATCAGGGTGGGGGGGATTTTGTGCGTGCCCTGTTGCCCGCTGAAATCCTCGCCCGCCGGGTTTATCTCGATGACTTTCACGCCGCGCTCCCGGGCCTCCGCTAGGTAGCCGTTGAGTCGCTGGTAGTGGCGTTCGTTGATCACCGACGTATATTGGGCGTTGTCCAGCAGGGTGGGGTACATTGCGGCCACCACCTGTTGCGCCGTGGCGATGACATCGTGCAGTTTCTCCTCCGGCACAAGCAGGTAATCCGGCGCGAGGCAGATCTGGCCTGCGTTCATGGTTTTCCCGAGCATGATCCGCTCCAGGCTCTTTGCGAGATCGGCGGTACGCGAGATGATTACCGGCGACTTGCCACCGAGTTCCAGTGTCACCGGTACCAGGTTGCGCGCGGCCGCGGCCATGATGTGACGTGCCACCGAGGTGGCGCCGGTAAACAACAGGTGATCCAGCGGAAGATTGGAAAATGCCTGCCCGACATCGGGCCCTCCGGTGAATACGGCCACTTCCTTCGGGTCATAGGCGCTTTTTACCAGGGTCGCCAGCACCTCGGAGGTTGCAGGGGTGAACTCCGATGGCTTGACCAGGACGCGATTGCCCGCGGCCAGCGCACCTGACATAGGCGCAAACACCATTGAAACCGGGAAGTTCCAGGGGGATATGATGCCCACGACCCCCAGGGGCTGGTACTCGATCCGCGAACGGCCCCCGAGCAGGTTGAGCGGGAATACGGTGGGGCGTTTTTCCCCTTTCATCCACTGCCGCAGGTGCTTTTTTGCATGCTTCATGGGAGTGATCGAGGCGCCGACATCAGTCAGCAGGGTCAATTCCCGGGGCCGGCAGCCGAAGTCCTCATGCACTGCCTCAGCCAGTTTGTCTGCGAATCGCACCAGGGCATCTATCCCGCGATCGAGCCTGTCGAGCCGGGTGGCCGCGCTGACCGGCCCTTCCGCCAGGAAGTCATTGCGTTGGGACTCGAGCAATGCCTGCATTGCTGATTCTGTATCGGATAAAACGTGGCTTGCTGCTACTGAAGTCATGGATAGGGTTTCCCGGCCTGTGTTTGTATTATGAAAGCGTGGTCAGGCGAGTATAGTCCGGCGGGAGAGACTTGGTAAGCATATCCGGGCCTGCCCCTGTGCTGTCCGGGCCGGGAGCGATTCCGTGGCCCCCGGGGCTTGGCAAGTGCACACTCTGCTGCTAATAATTCAAACATGAGCGAAAATGCCCCCTGCAGTGACCCCCGGACGCCGTCACCCCCCTATGGTTATTCCTGCGAGTGCGCCCATTCCCGCGAGCAGCAGATCCACATCGTGGCCGAGTTTCACGCCCACAAGATCAGGCCCAGCCGGATAGCCTACCGGGTGGGTATCGATATCGCGTTCATCGAGGAGTTGATTGCGGGAGAGACGGAGCCGGACCGTTTCCCGCGCCTGGTAGCACACTACCGCAGGCAGCGTTACCAGCAGCGCATGCGCGATTCAAGCGTGCGCCGGGGGGTGGCTCGCTATGAGCTGGAGCAGCGCATAGAGCGCGAATTCACCCAGGAAGTAGATCTCTAGAGAGCGGGTGCATCTTCGCCGTTGTCATGATTCTCAATCATCCGGGCGCACCATTTTTCGTGGCGCTGCAGAGTGCCGATAAGGTCGTTCAATTTCTGCTTTTTCTCCTCGCCGGCGTCCTTCAGGGCGGCCTGCGCCGCCTCAATCTGTTCCCGCGTACCCGCGAGGTCCAGTTTCAGCTCCTCGAGGCTGGCGGCCTTCACCGCCTTGTCGAAGATTTTTTCCTCCGGGGCGAGGCTTGCAGCCTCGGGCTTGCGGCGGTCGTGTAACACCGGCTCGTCGGGGATGATTTTGCGGCCCGGTTCCAGTTGGCGCTGGTTCATGAAATTTGGCGAAACAATTTCTATGCCGTTACCGTGCATCTGTTCGAGTACGGCTTTGCGCAGGTTGGAACGGGCGCTGAGCAGGTTCTTGATGGAAGGCAAAAAGCCGCACACCCGGTATGCGACCGCGTGATCGAGCAGTTCGTGTACCAGCACAAAAGGTTCCTCCAGCCCCGCGTCCGCAGCGGCCAACAGCATCAGCTCCTCTACACGTGTATAGGGAACATCGTAACCGATTGAAATTTCGGAAAAAATAATTGTCCCTTCGCGATACAGTACGGTGACCGGGCTGTTGATCAGTAACAGGTTCGGCAGGGTTGTCAGGTCGCGCCACTCGGTCTGAATCTGGGTGTTGACCAGTGTCCGTTTAATCACCCTGCCAAACTGCTCGTTGACCCGGATGTAGTCGCCGGGACGAAACGGCTGGGTTGCCTGCAACATCACTCCCGCCATGGCGTTCGCGACAAAGGTGGTGGAGGACAGTGCGATCACCGCCGTCAGCACCAGCCCCAGCAGGCTAAGCACCTGTCCCCGGGTCTCCTCGCTGATGGGCAGCAGGATAATGAGGGCGATGATGACAGCGGAAATATTGATCCAGTTGAGCAGGGGGTAGAGCAGGCCCGATGCGTTATCCTGGCTGCGCTTGACGAACCAGTTGATCAGCCAGGCCAGGGCCAGGCCGATACCGATAATAGAGGCCATAGGCCACAGGGATACTATGCTGTGCCGTAAGAATTCCATTTGCGCACTGCTGCCAGGCTGTGAATCAAAATGCAGGATAGCAGTTATGGGGGCGGTCGATAACACCGATGTGTGCCCGGGTGGATTGGTTTTGCCGTCACTTCGGGTTACCTTACTGCCTCCCGGAGTCGGCCCGCTAGTCCACCGGGGCCAACTCATGCCGCAGGAGCGAAAACAATGAATAGTCTTGAACGCTGGCACGAAATTCTCGAGCGGCGCGAACCTGAGCTGCTGGATGATATTCTGGCCCAGGACTGTGTCTTTTTCTCCCCGGTCGTACACACGCCGCAGCGGGGCAAGGAGTTGACCCGGCTCTATCTCACCGGTGCCATGCATGTGCTCAACCAGAACTTTCACTATGTGAAAGAAGTGGTTAGTGAGGAACATGCAGTGCTGGAATTTGTCTGTGAGATAGACGGCATCAGCATAAACGGGGTCGATATAATCAGCTTTGACCGGGAGGGAAAAATCTGTGAGTTCAAGGTGATGGTGCGGCCTCTCAAGGCGATCAACATGTTGCACGCCAGGATGCGGGAAATGCTGGAGCAGCTGTCGGCAGGGTCTGGTGCCAGCATTGGCTAGGGCCACACTGGAATCGAGAATGGAGAGAGCACCCTATGAATACACTGATGAGCATGGCGCCCCGGCTGCTTTTTCTGATGGCCGCGCTGGGACTGGCGGCTTGCGGCGAGGGCGAGCCTGAAATGAGCGGCGATTCACCGGCTGTGGCCCTCATCGAGGGCAGCGTAATGTACCGGGAGCGCATAATGCTGCCCCCCGGCGTGGAGGTTGAGGTGCAGCTGCAGGACATATCCAGGGCTGACGCCGGCGCGACGGTGCTGTCCTCCGTGCAATTAACGCCTCAGGGAGGGCCACCCTACGCCTTCGCCATCGAATACGACCCCGCGACGATAGACCCGCGTATGCGCTACGCCCTGCGGGCGACTATCAGCAGGGGCGAACAACTCCTCTACACCTCTAACGACTACATCGATCCCTTCAAGGGCAACCCGGTAGAGATCATGGTGCAAAGAGTGCCGGAGGCCGTGCGGCGCCAGGGCCCTCCATTTGAGGGTACCGTGTGGGAATTGCAGACACTCGCCGGTGAAGCTGCACCTGCCGGAGCGGGAGGAAAGACCGTGGATCTGCAGTTCCTTGCCGAGGAAAAGCGCGCGGCAGGATTCTCCGGCTGTAACCGTTACACCGGCAGCTATGACCCCGAAGGCGCTTCAGAGCACGGCAGCTCCCTCAAGCTCGGCCCCATGGCGGGGACGATGATGGCCTGCCCGGAGGGCACCGAACTGGAGCGCAATTACCTGCAGGCTCTTGGCAGGGTGACGGGATTCCGGCTGGACGGTGACACCCTGTCGCTGTTGGCCGGCCCCGAAGTCCTGGCCACCTTCAAGGCTTCGTAAGGCCGGGGAGAGCGGCCGGACAGGGACGGTGTTTACCTGTATAATCTGCGACCGCGCTCGCGTTGGGCGCCCCGCATCTCTTTCAAGGTAACTACATGTCCACTCCAGATGGGATAACCAGCTTTGCACAGCTGGATTTGCCCGCGACCCTGCAAAAAGCGCTGGTAGACGTTGGCTATGAAACGCCCTCTGCCATTCAGGCCCGAATCATTCCCCATATGCTCGAGGGCGTTGATGTTCTCGGACAGGCCCAGACCGGTACTGGCAAAACCGCTGCCTTCGCCCTGCCTGTCCTGGCTCGCCTCGACCTCAAGCAGAAGCTGCCCCAGGTGCTGGTCCTCGCCCCCACCCGCGAATTGGCGATACAGGTCGCCGAGGCATTCCAGAAGTATGCGCGCCACATGCCGGGGTTCCACGTCCTGCCGATTTACGGGGGCTCGGATATGCGCGGCCAGTTGCGCCAACTGGAGCGAGGTGTGCATGTGGTCGTGGGCACACCCGGACGGGTGATGGACCACATGCGTCGCGGTTCCCTCAATCTTTCCCGCCTGCAGACCCTGGTGCTTGATGAAGCCGATGAAATGCTGCGCATGGGTTTTATTGACGATGTCGAATGGATCCTGGAGCAGACCCCGGATAAACGCCAGATCGCGCTGTTCTCCGCCACTATGCCCGACGCGATTCGCCGCATCGCCAAACGCCATCTCAGTGATCCGCGGGAAATCTCCATTGAAGTAAAGAGCGTGATCAGCGCCGCGATCCGCCAGCGGGTGTGGATGATGGCGGGGGTACACAAGCTCGATGCCCTGACCCGTATCCTCGAGGTAGAGGATTTTGACGGCATGATCATTTTCGTGCGCACACGAATCCTGACCACCGAGCTGGCGGACAAACTGGCGGCGCGGGGCTATTCCGCCACCGCTCTCAATGGCGATATACCCCAGAAGCAGCGGGAACAGACCATCGAGCGCCTCAAAAGCGGTGACCTGGACATCCTGGTCGCCACTGACGTGGCGGCTCGTGGCCTGGACGTGGGACGCATCAGCCACGTGATCAATTACGATATACCCTACGATGTCGAGGCCTACGTGCATCGAATCGGCCGCACCGGTCGCGCCGGTCGGACCGGCGAGACCATTTTGTTTGCCGCCAATCGCGAGCGGCGGCTGCTGCGGGCGATTGAAAAGGCTACCGGTGAGGCCATCGAGCAAATGGCCCTGCCCACAGCGGAGGAAGTCACTGGCAAGCGTATTGGCAAGTTCAAGCAGCGTATCACCGAGACCCTCGATACCGCCGACCTCGAGCTGTTCAGGAAAATGGTTGAGGACTACCAGCACGAATACGGGGTGCCGGTGATCGAGATCGCCGCGGCACTGGGTGCGCTGGCCCAGGGCGGGAAACCGCTGACGGCTAAAGCACAGGCCGGCGCATCCGGGAAAAAGCGGGAGCGCCCGGCGATAGCCGCCGAGGCCGCCCCCCAGCGCAAAACGAAACAAAAGCCCGATCGCGACAAGCCCGCTCGTCCGCAACGGGACGCGCCGCGCCAGGGCAAACCGGATGCATCGGAGGCCCAGGAGCGGGAGCCGCCGCGCAAACCCGACCTGGCTGCACCGCTGCGGGCAGAGCGCTCGCGTGAGCGGGATGCGGCGGATACCGGTATGGAGCGCTACCGCATCGAAGTGGGTCTGGCGCACGGCGTGAAGCCGGGCAATATCGTCGGGGCTATCGCCAACGAGGCGGAGATCGAGAGCGAATATATTGGCCGCATCGAGATATTCGACGATCACAGCACGGTGCAATTGCCCGAGGGCATGCCAAGGGAAATCTTCAAGCACCTGAAAAATGTCTGGGTCAGTGGCCAGCGCCTGCAGATATCCCGCCTCGACCAGGCGGGCAAAGGCGGCGCCCCGCGCCGCCCACGGGCCCAGGCTGCCGGCCCCGAAGGTGGCAAGCCATCGGGCAAAAAGGCGGCGAAACACCACAAGCCCAGGTGATCTCCCGGGCGCTGTCTATGGCATGGGACCTTGCAGTGATGCACTTTAAGCGGGCCGGCCATTAATGCCGATTCTGTTCGGGGTGGTGTTGCTGGACCTGATAGGCTTCGGCATCGTCATACCGATCCTCCCCTTTTTGTCCCCCCAGCTGGGGGCCGACAAGCTGGACATCGCTTATATCATCGTGGTCTATGCCGTCGGGGCGGGCCTGTTTGCTCCGCTGTGGGGGCGCCTGTCCGACCGTATCGGGCGCAAGCGGGTGATAATTGTCTGCCTCGCCGGTGCCGCCCTTTCCTATGTGATGCTGGGCCTGGCCTCCCAGCTTTGGATGGTCTATGTCGCTCGTGCTTTTGCCGGTGCGATGGCGGGCAACGTGGGCGTAGCGTCCGCCATGATGGCGGATATCACGCGCCCGGAAGATCGCGCCCGGGGGATGGGCCTGATCGGTACCGCGTTCGGGCTTGGCCTGGTGCTTGGCCCCATGTTGGGGGGCCTCCTGTCCGGCGACCAGCCCGGTTTTGCTCTCCCCTGTCTGGTGGCCGGAGTCATGTCGATCCTCGCCATGGTGGTCGCCGCCGCTTTCCTGCCGGAATCCCTCGGTGCAGAGAAGCGGGCCGCCGCCAGGGCGCAGCAGCGCAGCGCGGGGACGGGCTCCAGTTACCGTATCCTGCGCGATGGCGGCAACGGGCTGCTGGTACTGCAGTTTTGCCTGCACAACATCTGCGTCAGCTCGCTTACCTACCTGTTTCCCCTGTGGGCGGGGGACACTCTCGCCTGGGGGCCGCGCCAGGTTGGCATTGTGTTCGGTATCCAGGGCGCAATCATGGTCGTGGTGCAGGGGGGGTTGCTGGGGCCATTGGTGCGAAACCTGGGCGAGCTTCAGCTGTTGCGGATTGCTGTCACGGCGCTGGTGGCCGGCCTTGGCATGGGGGTGTATGCGGACACCATGATCCTCAAGGTGAGCTCGATCTTCGTCGCGATGACCGGCGCAACCCTGTGCATGCCACTGCTCAACGCCATCCTGAGCCACCGCGCCCCACTGGTGATCCGTGGCCAGATGCTAGGCATCGCGGGCGCCGCCGCATCCTGGGGCCGGGTAGCGGGGCCCCTGCTCGCCGGTTTCAACCTGGCCTTGTTCGGCTATCCCGGTGCCTGGTTCGGCTCCCTGCTGGTCTCGCTGTTCTATATGGCGTGGTGCTATCGCGAGTATGCCAGTCGCGAGAATGCCCGGCCGCCAACGGTCTGACCCTCGCGCACCGCGCGTGGCATTTCAGCGGAAGAGGCGCTAGTCTGTGCGGCCTGAATTTTTACCAATGGAATACGCCCTATGACCACTACACTGTTTGACCTGACCGGGAAAATTGCCCTCGTTAGCGGCGCCAGCCGCGGTATCGGCGAGGAGATCGCCCGACTGCTGGCGCAGCAGGGCGCGCACGTTATTGTCTCCAGCCGAAAGATAGATGATTGCGGCGCGGTCGCCGAGGGTATCCGCTCTGCCGGCGGCAATGCGGAACCCTTTGCCTGCAATGTGGGCAACATGGACGATATAGCGGCGTTGTTCGCCCACATACACGAGACCTATGGCAGGCTGGACATCTGCGTCAACAACGCGGCGACCAATCCCTACTTCGGCCACGTCCTGGATACCGACCTTGGCGCCTTCAACAAAACCGTTGAGGTGAATATCCGCGGCTATTTTTTCATGTCCGTTGAGGCGGGCAAGCTGATGCGTGACCATGGCGGCGGCGCCATCGTCAATACCGCGTCCATCAACGCGATACAGCCCGGGCCGATGCAGGCGATCTACTCCATTACCAAGGCGGCGGTGGTCAATATGACCAAGGCTTTTGCCAAGGAATGCGGCCCCCTGGGTATCCGCTGTAACGCCCTGCTGCCGGGTCTTACCCGGACCAAATTTGCCGGGGCGCTGTTCTCCAACGAAGATATTTACCAGCAGGCGATCAGCAGTATTCCGCTGGGCCGCCACGCCGAGCCCAGTGAGATGGCGGGTACCGTTTTGTACCTCGTCTCCGATGCCAGCAGTTACACCACAGGCGAGTGCATAGTGGTGGACGGCGGCATGACCATCTAAGTAGACAGATAGGTGAAACCCCCTTCCTTGATGTATAACTCGCAGGGCTCAGTGCCCAGGGGCAGCAGGCTGCCCCCGGCCGGGATGCGCAACCAGCTGTGCCTGCGGTAGTGGCCGTGCTCATCGTCGAAGCCGCCGCGCAGCAGGAATAGCTCCGCGCCCCGGGCGAAGTCAATTTGCCCGACCCGGCCCGGCGCCTCCCAGCGCTCCAGCCGGGTCTGGTCGGTGTAGGGTGCTTGTTCGTAAAGTGACTTGATAGCTGCACCGGGGCGGTTCACAGGGGTCCAGGGAAGGTCGGCGCTCTGGATGGCCACGTGCCGGCGGTCGGTGCCGGGAAATTGGCGCAGCTTTACGAAGAGCGTACAGCCCTCCCGGGAGAATGGTCCGTGGCGAAACCCCTCGGGATTCAGCAGGTAGGTGCCGGCGGGCCAGTCCCCGTGTTCGTCCGAGAAGATGCCCTCCAGCACCAGGATCTCCTCGCCCCCGGGGTGGTCGTGGGCAGGGAAGCCGGCACCCGGCTGGTAGCGCACAACCGACGTCACCTGTCCGGCCTCCGCGGGGCCTGCAAGGTGCACCCGCTTGCGCAGTACATGCCCGCCGGGGCTGGGCGTCCATTCCATTGCCTGGCTGTCCACCGCGACCCGCAGGCGCAGGTCCGCGTTTACTGCCTGTACACCGTTATCCATGACTGCCACCCTCGTCGTTCACGGTGTCTTGCCCAGTAGTGCCCGGGCCGATTCCCCGCCGACTGGTTATTCTCAATTGTCTGCAGGTTTATTGCCAGTGGCGGAGCCCCTGGGATTTTCGCCGTGCTGTGCCGTGAATTGACCAGCCGGGAGTTACCGGTTTTGGATTGCCAAGGGCAAGGGCGCGAGGCTACAGTGCGACCTCAGGGGAGGACTGTTATGGAGCGTAGCCAGATACACCCGCAACTGCTTGCGGATTGCCATTACCTTGGCAGCCTCGGCGCCTGCGAATTGCTGCTCAATCGCAATGCTGCCCTGCCCTGGTTCATTCTTGTGCCGGATACCGACATCGCCGACCTGCTGGACTTGCCGGAAAGCCATCGCGATCTGGTGATGGCCGATTGCGCCGCCGTCTCGGGCTTTATCAAGCGGGTGCTGGGCTATGCCAAGGTGAATTTTGCCGGCCTGGGTAATGTGGTGCCGCAGATGCACCTGCATATTGTCGGTCGCGGGGAGGGAGATCCCTGCTGGCCGAACCCGGTCTGGGGGAACCTCCCCGCCGGCCGGCAGTACGAACACCTGGAATTACTTGCCTGGCAGGTCGATCTGCAGAAGATGGCCGACCTGGTGCCGGTGGACTTGTAGGGCTCTGGGGGGGCGGCTATGGCCAGCAAGGTATTTGTAACCCACCAGTTACCCGGTGATCGGGTTCGGGAGCTGGCCCAGCTCAGTGACATGAACGTCTGGATGGGGCCGGGGTTGCTGCCGGCCGCCGGCCTGCGCACGGAACTCGCGGGTTGCCGGGGCCTGGTTTGCCTCCTGACAGACCGGGTTGACAGGGCGCTGCTCGATGCCGCGCCCGACCTCGAGTTCGTGTCCAGTATGTCGGTGGGCGTTGACCATATCGATGTCGCTGCCCTCACGGAGCGGGGGATTCCGCTTGGCCACACGCCGGGGGTGCTGGTGGACACCACTGCGGACACCGCCTTTGCCCTGTTGCTGGCGGCCGCGAGACGTGTCGCCGAAGCCGACCGCTTCGTGCGCAGGGGAGACTGGGGCCCGGCCAATGCCTGGGCGCCGGAGTTCTTTACCGGGGTGGATGTCGGGGGCGCCACTCTCGGCATCATCGGCCTCGGTGAAATTGGCCAGGCGGTGGCCAGGCGGGCGGCGGGGTTCGGCATGGAAGTGCTGGCCTGGAACCGGTCGCCGCGGCAGGTGCCGGGCGTAGAGATGGTGGCACTGGACGAACTCCTGCAGCGCAGTGACTTTGTCAGTATCCACGTTGCCCTGACCCCCCAGACCCGCGATCTGCTCGATGCCGGGAAAATCGCCCTGATGAAGCCCGGGGCTGTGTTAGTGAATACCGCGCGTGGCGGGATAGTCAACGAACCGGCCCTGGCCGGTGCCCTTGCTGATGGAAGACTGTTCGCTGCGGCTGTGGATGTCTTTGAGCGGGAGCCAGTGCCCGCGGACAACCCCCTGCTCGGCCTGCCCAATGTGGTGGTCACCCCGCACATCGGCAGTGCAACCCTGCGAACCCGCGCGCGGATGGCTGACATTGCTGTGGAGAACGCCCTGGCAGCGCTTCGCGGGGAAGCGATGCCCTGCTGCGTCAACCCGCAAGTCTACGAATAACAATCCCTCGCCCTGCCCCGCTTTAACGGGTTTTCATTCGACCCTTTCATTCGACCACATCATTTTCCAGCGGGTATCACCTCGCCGGCGGAAGTTTGTTCAGTGCTTCTTCCACACCTTTTTCCACGCCGCGCCGAATGTCCTTCTTATCAACATTGTTCACGTCTTCGACGATCTTGGTGATGATGACATGCCACACCTCTTTCTTACTGGTGCTGTCATTGAACTGCAGGGCGATATTGCTGGTTTCCTTTACACCCCCCAGCGCGTAGGCGTTATCGACCACGGCCTGGTTGATTTGGCGGTTGGGGTTCACCGACGGGTAGGGGGTGATATTGTATGCTTCGGCACTGCGCTCTCCCATCCGCAGGCCGCTGGCGTAGACATAGTCGACACTGAACTGGGCCTGTTCCTTGTCCAGTACATAGCCCTTCTTGCCCAGGTCGGCATCCACCGCGCTGCGCAGGATCGGGTCAATGATGTACATCGGGTCCTGGGACCTGGGGTCGTTGGGCAGGGGCTCGCTGCGCCAGGTGTAGTACTTGTAGCCACCCGCCGCAAAAGTGTCGAGCGGGGCCGGCCGGGTTTCTATTCCGCTGCACGCTGTCACCAGGGTGAGCATCAGCGCGGCCAGGAGTGTGATGAGGCGCATGGTAATCCTTTTGGGCAGTGGCGTGTCGTGTGGCGCAACCCAATGAGGTGGGTCGAGCGGAAGCTCATGTTAGCAGTCTCCGCCTGGGCCAGCTACCCGCAGTCCGGGAGCTGGCGAGGTTTGTATGCCAGCGGATCAACTGCCTGTTATATCCGTGAAATACACCCGTCACTTTGGTAGGATGGCCGCATAACCAAAAGTTATTTCTTGGGGTGCAGATGCTTTCTCGTAAATTGATACGAACTGACCTGAATTTGCTGGTGGCTCTGCAGATCCTGCTGGAGGAGCGCAACGTGACCAGGGCGGCGGAGCGCCTGTCGGTCTCGCAGCCGGCCCTGAGCAAAACCCTGCAAAAATTGCGCGACTCTTTTGAGGACGAGCTGTTCACCCGTACAGCCCATGGCCTGGTGCCTACCCCCAGGGCGGAGGCCCTCGCAAAGGAGCTGCCCGCCCTGCTGGAAAAGGTCGATCAGGTGCTGGGTGACGAGGCCTTTGACCCGGAGACTTTCGTCGGATGCTTCAAGTTGTTGCTGCCGCCGATTCTCAGCGAGGCGCTGCTGCCGGGACTCATGGCGGAACTGAGCAAAACGGCGCCGGGCGTGCAGGTCATAACCGCGGAAGTGGCGCCAAATTTCCAGGAGCAGTTGAAAAAAGGCGAGGCGGATTTCGCCGCCTTCGTCGCCCTGGATACAGAGCGTGACATTCTGGCCGAGCCCATCGCCACTCTCGCTCCCCGCTGCTACATGCGCACCGATCACCCGCTGGCAAAAAAGGAGATGAGCCTGCCCGAGTTCCTGGCGTACCCGCATCTGCGCTTGTATCTGCCGGGCCTGGCCCGGGAAAACACCAGCATGGTGGACGATGTGCTGGGCCAGTACGGGGTGCATCGCAAGATTTCACTGGAAACCACCCAGTTTGCGGCCGCGGTCGGCGTATTGTGTCGCACCGACGCCCTGCTGGTGGCCAATGCGGGGTTCGAGGCGGGGGGCCTCTACCGGGACCGCATCACCGGGCACGAAATGCCGGCAGAACTGCAGCGAATGATCCACAACACCCAGAGCGGCCACCGCGGCAAGATGTCGCTGATGCGCCACACCCGGTCCTCGCGCAGTACCCCGCACCAGTGGATGCGATCCCTGCTGATGAAACACCTGACCAACCCGGCGGTATCAGTTCACCAGGATGTGCCATCCCAGCCGGGCGTCGCGGCTATTTCCTGACCGAGTTCCGATAGGCCCGGGGTGACATCCCGATCGTCTTGTTGAACAGGCGGGAGAAATACAGCGGATCGTCGTAGCCGAGGGCGTTGGCGACGCCCTTCACACTGAAGTCACCACTGTCCAGCAGGTGGCAGGCGTGCTCCATTTTCATATTGAGGAAATGCTTGATCGGCGAGTAACCGGTCAGCGCCTTGTATTTGCCCGAGAAATGATACTTGGACAGATTGGCCGCGGCTGCCAGGGTGTCAAGGTCCAGTTGCTGTGACAGGTTCTGCAGCATGAAGTCCTGCACCGCCGTGAGGTTGAAACTGCGCTGGCTCGTGGCCTTGGCGCGGCGCATCTCCAGGGCGAGACGAGTGAGCAGGTGGCGCAATTGGTTGGCGGCATTGATGAAGGCCCGGGTATTGTAACCGGTGCGATGAACTTCCATCAGGCCGCGAAAGTGGGCGGTCAGGCCCGGCGATGTGCCTACCCGGGATGCCGGACTGCCTCCCTCCCGGTAGCCCAGGTACTGGTTGAAGACCGCTGTGCTGCCCCCCTGGAAATGAATCCAGTAGATGCTCCAGGGCTCAACGGGGTCGGCGTGATACCGGTGTGCCACACCCTGGGGCAGCAGCAGCAGGTCGCCGGGATTGACCTGGCCGGACCATTCCAGGGTGCTGGCGTGCCCCCGACCATCCACGCAATAAATCAACAGGTTGTCGTCGTGACGCTGACGTTCCATGCGGTGGGACCGGGCGGCGGGATAAAAGCCCATGGCGGCGGGGTAGCACTCGCGAGTCAGGGGGTGTCTGGCCAGTTTGTTGAGCATGAACGCGGGTGTGAGAAAGCGCACGCCGTCTGCCGGTAGCGGCCATTTGGAGGGTGCGCTCATATCGGGGCCTGCCTGTGTTCATGTCTGAATCAGCAATATAGTCCATAAATTGCGCAATTTCCTCTCTTTGAACTACCCGTTGGCCGGGGTAAGCTGGCGCACAGATTTTGATCAGCTAACCTAGAACGGTGCACGCGACAGCACGGCGCGCACCGGGCGATACCACAGGAGCAGATGAGCATGGAACAGAGCCAGGAAATAATGGAAGCGCGGGATGAGATCAAGGCCATGATGGCGCGCGCTCGCGCAGCCCAGGCGGAGATCGAGAACTACACCCAGGAGCAGGTAGACGAACTGATCACCGCCATGGTCTGGTCGGTGGCGCGGGAAGACGTGTCGGAAAAAATCGCCCAGTTCACGGTCGATGAAACCCAGTTGGGCAATTACGCCGGCAAGTACCTCAAGATCCATCGCAAGACCCGGGCCACCCTCATGGACATTCTCCCGGACAAGTCGGTTGGCGTGATCGAGGAGGACCCGGTCCGCAATATCGTCAAGATCGCCAAGCCGGTGGGTGTAATCGGGGCCCTTTCGCCCTCCACCAACCCGGAGGCGACCCCGGTTATCAAGGCGATTTCCGCGGTGAAGGGACGCAATGCGATCATTATCGCCCCGCACCCCCGCGCCAAGCTCACCAACAAGATGATTTGCGACTATATGCGCGAGGCCATCGTGGCCATGGGTGGCCCGGCGGACCTGGTGCAGAGTATCGATGTGCCGTCCCTCGACAAGACCAACGAACTGATGCGCCAGTGTGACAGGATACTGGCCACCGGCGGTGAGGCGATGGTCGGTGCCGCCTACTCGTCCGGCACCCCGGCCCTGGGTGTGGGTGTGGGCAATGCGGTAATTACCGTGGACGACACTGCGAACCTGGATGAGGCGGCGGAGAAGATCCGTACCTCCAAGGTGCTCGACCTGGCCGCATCCTGTTCCTCGGACAACTCGGTGCTGGTATTTGAGTCCGTCTACGACGAGATGCTGGAGAAGCTCAAGCGCGAGGGCGGCTTCGTGATCGATGGCGAGAACAAGCGTAAATTGCAGGGTGTGCTGTGGGAAGACGGCCACCTCAACCCGAAGATCGTCGCCCAGCACGCCCTCACCATCACCGGTAAAGCCGGTATCGACCTGCCCGAGGGCAAGCAGTTCCTGATCGTGCCGGAAACCGGCGCCGGGCCGGACTTCCCGTTTTCCGGTGAGAAACTGACCGTCACCATGGCGCTGTACAAGGTGAAGGATATCGATGAGGCGATCGACCTCACCAACCGCATCCAGGCCTACCAGGGCCAGGGCCACAGCTGTGGGATCTACTCCTACAATGACGACAACATCATGAAACTCGCCCTGGGTACCCGCACTTCGAGGGTAATGGTCAACCAGCCCCAGGCGGCGTCCAACAGCGGTAACCTGTGGAACGGTATGCGCCAGACTTTTTCGCTGGGTTGCGGGTCCTGGGGCGGCAACAGCATCAACCACAACATTACCTGGCGCGATCTCATCAACGAAACCTGGGTCTCCAAGCCGCTGGCGGTTACCAAGGAACTGCCGCCGGACGAGGAGCTGTTCGGCAAGGTCATGGGCCGATTCTAAGTCAACCCGCAACCCAGGAGCAGGCATGGATTTCTCCCTCAATGATGACCAAAGAGCATTTGTAGAAAGCGCCAGGGCCTTCGCCGAGGGCGCCATGGCGCCCAATGCGGCGCGCTGGGACGAGGAGTCGATCTTCCCCAGGGATGTTTTACAGCAGGCCGGTGAGCTGGGTTTTATGGGTATGTACACCCCGGAGTCCGCCGGCGGCCTGGGTATGGGCAGGCTCGATGCCAGCCTGATTGTCGAGGAGCTGGCAAAGGGCTGCACCGCCACCGCCGCCTTTCTCACCATTCACAACATGGCGACCAACATGGTCGGCAAGTACTGTAGCCCCGGAATCATTGAACAGTGGTGCCCGGAGCTGGTTGCCGGCAGCAAACTGGCATCCTACTGCCTGACTGAACCCGGTGCCGGCTCCGATGCCGCCTCCCTGCGCACTACCGCCGTGCGTGACGGCGACGATTACGTGGTCAACGGCAGCAAGGTGTTTATTTCCGGTGCGGGCGCCACTGATGTTCTGGTGGTGATGTTGCGCACCGGCGGACCGGGCCCCAAGGGCATCTCTGCGCTGCTGATTCCGGCCGATGCCGAGGGTGTTTCCTACGGTAAGAAAGAGGAAAAAATGGGCTGGAATGCCCAGCCGACCCGGATGATCAGCTTTGACAACGTGCGGGTACCTGTAGCCCAGCGGCTGGGTGAGGAAGGGCAGGGCTTCGCCATAGCCATGGAAGGCCTCGATGGCGGCAGGATCAACATTGCCACCTGTAGCGTGGGAACGGCCCAGCAGGCCCTGGAAGAGGCCACCGCCTATGTGCAGGAGCGCAGGCAGTTCGATACTGCGATTGCCGATTTCCAGGCTACCCAGTTCAAGCTCGCCGACATGCTGACGGAACTGGTGGCGGCGCGCCAGATGGTGCGCCTGGCCGCCAGCAAGCTGGACAACCGCGATCCCCAGGCTTCGACCTACTGCGCCATGGCCAAGCGCTTTGCCACCGATGTGGGCTTCAATGTCTGCAATGACGCCCTGCAGCTGTATGGCGGTTACGGCTATATAAAGGAATACCCGATGGAGCGGCACGTGCGCGATACCCGGGTCCACCAGATTCTTGAAGGCACCAACGAAATCATGCGGGTGATCGTGTCCCGCAAAATGTTAATGGAAGGCGCATTGGAGGTTATCAAGTGAGTTTGAGTATTTCGGAAAAACTGAAAGTGGAACTGCGCGGGCACACCGCCCTGGTCACCATAGACAACCCCGGCGCCAATACCTGGGACACCGAGAGCCTGCCGGCGCTGAAGGACCTGGTGGAGAAACTCAACAACGAAAAATCCGTCTATGCGCTGGTGATCACCGGCGCCGGGGAAAAGTTCTTTTCCGCCGGTGCCGACCTGAAACTGTTTGCCGATGGCGACCCCGCCACTGCGCGCAGCATGGCAGAGTATTTTGGCGAAGCCTTCGAGGCCCTGGCGGACTTTCGCGGCGTTTCCATCGCGGCGGTGAACGGCTTCGCCATGGGCGGCGGGCTCGAAGTGGCCCTGGCCTGCGATATTCGCATCGCCGAGGAACAGGCCCAGATGGCGCTGCCCGAGGCCAGGGTTGGCCTGTTGCCCTGCGCCGGCGGTACCCAGCGCCTGTCCTGGCTGGTGGGAGAGGGCTGGGCCAAGCGCATCATTCTGTGTGGCGAGCGTGTCAATGCGGCCACCGCCGAGCGTATCGGCCTGGTCGAGGAAGTGGTTGGCAAGGGAGCCGCGCTGGAGCGCGCCCTGGCGCTGGCCGAGCAGGTGGGTGAGCAGAGCCCGACCTCGGTGGCCTTCTGCAAACGCCTACTGCACAGCGGCCGCGACACGGTGATTGGCCGCGGTCTGAGCCAGCGAGCGCGATCTGTTTGTCGAACTGTTCTCCACCCAGGACCAGCGCGAGGGGGTCAACGCCTTCCTGGAAAAGCGCAAGCCCGAGTGGAAAAACAGCTGAGGAGATCGTCGATGTCTGCCGCCCCCATCATTTTTGAGGAGCTGCATCGCCGGCTCGGGCAAGCTGGTTCGCGTCACCCTCAATGTCCCCTCCACGCTGAACTCTCTCACCCTGGATATGGTTGACCAGTTACAGGCCAAACTGGATCTGTGGCGCGATGACCCGTCGATCGCCGCCATTTTCCTGGAAGGCGCCGGCGAAAAAGCATTCTGCGCCGGTGGTGATGTCCAGGCCCTGTACGACAGTGTGCTGGCGACACCCGGTGGCCCCTGCGAGTACGCGGAGAACTTTTTTGCGCGGGAATACCGCCTCGATTACAGCCTGCACACCTACCCCAAGCCGATTATCTGCTGGGGTCACGGCATCGTTATGGGAGGTGGGCTCGGGGTCATGGCCGGTTGTTCCCACCGGGTCGTTACGGAAAAGACCCGTATCGCGATGCCCGAGGTTGGGATTGCCCTGTTCCCCGATGTGGGTGGCAGCTGGTTCCTCAATCATATGCCGGGCAAGACAGGGCAGTTTCTGGCCCTGACCGGGGCTTCCATTAATGCCGCTGACGCGATCTATACCGGCATAGCCGACCGGTTCATTTCCAGTGAGCGCAGGCAGGAGGTGTTTGCCGCCCTGTTGCGCCAGAAATGGCAGCCCGACCCGGCGGCCAACCATGCCCTGGTCAGGCACACCCTCAGGGCATTTGCAGAACTGAGTGTGAGCCAGTGCCCCGGGGGACAGGTGGAGCCACACCTTGGTTCTATTGCGACGCTGTGCGATGGGGACGATGTCCACGAGATCATCGACAATATTCTCTCCCAGCAAACCCAGGACCCCTGGCTTTCGGCCGCCCGCAAAGGTATGGCCCAGGGTTCGCCACTGGCCGCCCTCGTTGCCTACCGCCAGCTGGTGGAAACACGTCACGCGTCCCTGCGGGAAGTTTTCCTGGCGGAGTTGGTGCTGGCTACCAATATCATGCGCTACCCCGAATTCGCCGAGGGCGTGCGCGCCCTGCTGATCGACAAGGACCGCAACCCCGCGTGGCGTTATAAATCCACCCGCGAGGTACCGGCCGACGTGCTGGATTCTTTTTTCGCAGCGCCGTGGGAGCACCATCCCCTGGCTGACTTGTAACACTACAAAAGAGGGAGTTCGAGCATGGCAACGGTTGGTTTTATAGGGCTTGGAAACATGGGTGGGCCGATGGCCACCAACCTGGTCAGGGCGGGGCACGAGGTCACCGTATTCGACCTGTCCGAGGCTGCCTGCCAGCAACTGCGTGACGCAGGGCGCCGGTGTTGCCGGCTCCGCCGCTGAGGCGGCAGCGGGCGTGGACTATGTGCTTTCAATGTTGCCCGCCGGTAAGCATGTGGCTGCCACCTACCTGGGTGAGAACGGTTTGCTGGCACAGCTCGAGCGCTCAACTACCGTGTTGGACTGCAGCACCATCGATGCCGCCACGGCCCGCCAGGTGGGGGAGGCTGCCTCGGCCCTCGGTATTGGCTTTTTGGACAGCCCGGTGTCCGGCGGGGTAGCCGCCGCCGCTGCCGGTACCCTGGCCTTCATGTGCGGCGGCAGCGCAGACACATTTGAAAAAGGCCGGCAGATCCTCAAGGATATGGGCAAGAATATTTTCCACGCCGGCCCCGCCGGCGCCGGGCAGGTGGCAAAAGGCTGCAACAATATGCTGCTTGCCATTCATATGATAGGCACCTGCGAGGCCCTGGAGATGGGGGCGCGCAACGGGCTGGACCCCAGGGTGCTGTCCGAAATCATGCTGGCCAGCTCAGGTCGTAACTGGTCCCTGGAAGTCTACAACCCTTACCCGGGTGTGATGGAAAAAGCCCCCGCCAGTAACGATTACAAGCCTGGCTTCATGGTGGACCTGATGGTCAAGGACCTCGGCCTTGCCATGGAGATTGCCCAGCACAGTGACTTTGACAATCCCATGGGGCAACTGGCCCGGGAGCTCTACAGCCAGCACCAGCAGGCGGGCAATGGCCAGATGGATTTCTCCAGTATCCTGAAGAAACTGCAGGCCTGAGCCCCGCCGGCGGCAGTGAGGCGGGTGGCATTTCCGGTCAGCGCTCGCTGCGGTCTATTTCCTCTGCCTGAGTTTGCATGGCATCCTGCAGTTTTCCCTCAACGCCCTCCGCTTTTTCCAGGGCGCTCTGGTAACCGGCAGGTATAACCCCTTCAGGCTCTTCCTGCGGGGCACAGGCGCTTAGCATTACAGTCAGGGCGAGAGCTGTTGACATCAGTTTTATGTTATTCACCGGGTACTCCATGGCGAGGTTTCAACAGACCTATTGTCGCCGGTGTCAGCATCCGTGGCCACTCCAAACATGGTTTTTCCGTCTTCAGCTAACTAGAGTGACGTAACATCATCGCAAGAGGGAAGTCATTGTGTCGTTTGTCACCGTCGAAAAACCGCGCCCCCATGTCACCCTGATAACCCTGAACCGGCCCGAACGCATGAACGCAATGGCATTCGATGTGATGGTGCCGTTCAAGGAAGCGCTGGAGGAGGTGAGTTTTGACAACGATACCCGGGTGGTGATCGTTACCGGTGCCGGTCAGGGTTTTTGCGCCGGGGCTGACCTGGAAGACCCTGGCTGGCTGGATATCTTTAATGGCCTCACTGTACCCGGCATCGCCCGCCGGGCCATGAAAATACTGGACGATGTGATAAAGGCTATACACGACATGCACCAGCCGGTGATCGGGGCCATCAACGGCCCCGCCATCGGCGGTGGTTTCTGCCTCGCCATGGCAACCGATATCCGAATTGCGTCACAGTCGGCCTATTTTCGTCCCGCGGGAATCAACAACGGGCTTACCTCCGCGGAGTTGGGGCTGAGTTACCTGCTGCCCCGTGCCATAGGCAGCAGTCGGGCTTTTGAAATTATGCTCACGGGGCGCGATGTGCAGGCGCAGGAGGCGCAGACTATCGGCATGGTATCGCAGGTGGTGAGCCCCGACGAACTGCTCGCCGAATGCTACCGCGTGGCCGAACGCATTACCGGCTTCAGCCAGTTGGGCGTGGAGCTGAGCAAACAGATGCTGTGGGCCGGTATGGATGCCGGAAGCCTCCACACCCATATGAACCACGAGGGGCATGCGCAGTTGTTCGTACGGATGACCACGCGCAACTTCGAGGAGGCGATCAGTGCGCGCAAGGAGGGACGGGCGCCGGACTTCAGGGATTAATTTCGTGCGGCCGCACTGGTAGCCGGCAGCAGGCCGCGCAGCAATGTGGTGTCCCGGCTTTGCCAGGCCCAGACCAACACGGGTATGAGGGTGGGTACTATCAATACACTCAACTGGTACGCGATACCTATGGCATCCGCGCCCGGCACCAGGGCCCCCGGCTGTTCGAGGAACACAGGACCGAAGTTGATCATCAGGTCTTTCAGGCAGATGCTCACCAGGCCCAGCAGGATGAAGGGATACAGTACCAGTACCCCCCAGCAGAAGCTGGCGAGGTAGCCCGTCCGGGCGGTGGCGAAATGCAGGGCCGCATAAAACGGAATCGAATAGGAAACGATGCGGGTATTGATGCTGAAACCCAGCCCGGCATCGGCGACATCGGTTGCCACAAGCTGGCCGTTGACCTGGTCGAACCGGGTCATCAACAGCGCATCCGCCCCCTGCTGGTAGACCACGTTGACTATATCCGGAAACCAGTTCGACAGGATCAGGTGAGCCAGGCCGATCACCGGTGTAATGATAGCGGCGCCGAAAAAGCTCCACAGCGCGAAGCATGGAATCAGCAGTGCGAATACCAGCAGCAGGAACTGCCGCAGTTCAGGCTTCGGCATCTTGTACCGCCTCTGGCTGCCTGCCCAGGTAGCGCAGGTAGACGATGAAAACGATAAGTACATCCAGCATTATCAGCGCGGGCCACAGGTACAGGTGCACCCAGCTGAAAACATCGAGGTTCCAGTTGCCCAGGTAAAACAGGCTGATGATGCGCACTATATTCATGGCCTGCACTGCGAGGAAGCCAAGCGCAATGGCCATGACCCTGGCGCGCCAGGGCGCGGGGAATGCCAGCACTGCCGCAATCAGCACAATGGTTGCTTCCACGCCGTTACAGCCGGCCTCGATGGAGACCGCGAAACCGCCCGGGCCGAACTGCAGGATTTTGCCGTAGGCGATGACCGAGTCGTCAAAAGGCAGAATGAGACCTGCGCTGATTGACGCCAGTGCCCCGGTGAAAGGCTCTATCACCGCCTGCTGCACGGTGGTCTGCATTTCCAGGGTGAACAGCCCCACCAGTACAAGCAGAAAAACCAGCATAAAACGTGTCAAGGGTTTGAGCTCTCGAAAAAATATTGCCTGCGCCCGCGGGTTGCCTTGGGCAAATCAGCCGGCATTCTGCGCACCTGAGATCAGCCCGTCATCTATGCCTGCCAGGCGGTCATAGTCGTAAGCGCTGAGGGAAAAAAACAGGGGGTACTCGCTGCTGTGGATGAAGTGGCGCTCCCCCATCCGGAACAGTTCAAGCGTCACTGTCCCGGCCAGGCTGTCGATGTTGAAGACCATATCCGCTTCCGATTCGGCCAGGTCGCGCTGCTCGTCTTCGGAGGCCAGGCCATCGATCTGCAGGCCGCGCAGGGTGGCCAGTAGGGCCTGCAGTTCACGCTCGTCCGGTACCTTGCCCATCCCGGACAGCCACCGATCTCCCTCCAGGCGGAGGCTGTATGCATCGGCGCTGATATGCACAGGCGAGCGGGTTTGCAGTAATTTCCGGTCCAGCCATGGGCCACTGATCCCCGGCGCGTCGTGGGCATTGAAGGGGATACTGTAAATGGCGACCTGGGATTGGTTGCGGGCGTAGATCTTGCCGAATCCCGGCGACGTACCCAGCAGGAAGGTGCCCAGTTCCTGCTCTCCCGCCAGCAGGCTTATTCGCCTTCGGTAGTGATAGCTGGCTACCCTGAAGCGCTGGCGCGCGGCCACCGAATCGGCTATCGGCCAGTTGCTGGCGCTGTTGGTGATCGCGTCCAGCAGTTTGTCGACCATGGCCTTGTCTGCCGGCAAACCCTCCAGTTCAGGCAGGAACCAGCGGTCCCCCACTTTCTCCAGTGCGGTCTCGTTGTCGAATTCGTCGCCGACATAGAGTTCGGTAATGCTGTTGCGGTCGAAGGGTGCCATCGCCTCGATCGCGTTATCGCGCGCGCCGGCCCCCGGCCAATAGACCGCTGCCACCAGTACGCACTGGATCAGCAGGATCAGCAGCAGGCTGGCGAGGTTGCGATTCACAGCGCCAGTCTCCTGGCATAGCGTCGCCTGCGCAGCACTTTGCACAGCCAGTACAGGGCCGCCAGCAGCCCGAGCCAGGCTATCGCCAGGGCGTAATTCAGGTACTCGATAATTGCCTGGCCCCGTTGCTCCATTGGCGGCAGCGTGCGATTGAAGTGGCCGCGCGAGCGTATTGTCAGCAGCTGCTCGTCCTGCAGCGCCCAGTCCAGGGTATTCAGCAGCAGTTCGACCGGCCCCAGGTACTGGGTTCCACTGGCCATTACCTGTGCCTTCAGGACCTGGTCGTCCATGAAGTCGTTGGAACTGAAAAGCACAATTCGAGCTGCCTCCGGTGAACGCTGCAACAGGCCCGCAGGCCCAGGCCCCGCCTGCCCCCGGGGTCCGGTCCCGGGATGTGGCCTATCGCTGAAATAGGAGTCGAAGCGCCCCTGTAATATGACGCCCAGCTTGTGCTGGTCATATTGTTCCGCGCCGGGGGCAGGGTCCTCCCCGTCGTCAGCGCCTGGCATGATCTGCATACTGCTGCTAAGCCAGGATTCCGGCGAGCTGTTGAGCAGCGTGGTCACTTGCAGTCCGTCCTTGCGTTCCACGCTGATCGGAGATGCCCAGGCCATGGTCAGCTGGGGAATATTTTCGGTAACAGGGTGCTTCCTCGACAGGCCTTCCCTCCTTATGTCGATGAAGTAGGGGTAGTCCAGCATTGTCACATCGCGGAACTCATAACCACCGGATTCGCGGATAACGGGGGCCGGGAAGGCCGCGCTTTGCTCATCCAGTACCAGGGATTCCCCGACGGCCAGCCCCTGGTATTGCAGCCAGTCCGTGAGCCCGCTGTTCCAGTCCTGCAGTTGCAGCTCGCCATCCGTAAGCTCGGTGGTATAGGGCGAGGTGGCCACAATCACAGTGCCCCCGCGCATCAGGAACTGGTCAATCGCAAAGACTGACTGCTCGTCCAGGTTGTGGGGCGCCACCACCGCGAGGATGTCGGCATCCGGTGCGACCGCCCCGTCAGCCAGATCCTCCAGCCTGATGCTGTAGTCCCGTGAGATCGCCTCCTCCAGGTTGCTGAAGGTCGGGGCGCCCATATTGAAGCGGGCCATCTGCTCGTTTACCTCGGGCACTGACAGCGCCACCGTGCGGGTGAAGCCGCTGGCGAATCGCTTCAGGCCGGCATCCAGCACCGTGCGAAAGTTGCCGGGGTCGAAGTCGTCGGTGGGCAGTTGTACCACCTGGTGGGAATCGGCGAGAGTCAGGTAGAAGTAGAAAGAGCTTTCCTGGTCCAGCCCGGTGACCATTGGGCGAAAGCCCCATTCATCGCTGATCTGCTTCGCCACCAGGCCACCCCGGGACTCGGGCTCGATGAACCGCACGCTGAGCTTGCCGCCCGAGCGGGGCACAATTGCTTCCAGCTGTGCCCCGATAGAGTTTTTGTAGGCCAGCAAGGTTTCCGGCAGCATCCCGTCGGCGGAGACATACGCAATGAACTCCACCGGATTGTCGATTCGCTCGAACAGGCTGCCGCCCATCTGGTAGTTGTAGAGGACGTTCTTGATCGCCCTGGTGATGTCGTACTCGGGATTGCGCAACATGACGTCTGCCGCGGCATTGGCGGCAGTGCGCACCTCGATCATATCGTTGAAGCCCAGGGTCTGGTGTTCGCTGCCGTACTGTACGAGGATGTTGAAATAGGAATTGACGAGGGACGCCTGGTAGCGGTCGGCCACCTGAAATGGCGTCGCCCTGATACCGAAGCGCTCATTCGCCTCCTGCTCCTGCTCCGGGTTTTGTGCAGGGTCGATGAATTCGACCTGAACCTTGCCCCTGCCTGCAACGGCGTACTCGCGCATCAGGTCCCGCAGTTGCGGCACCAGCGGAGCCAGCAGGGGATGAGTCTTTGCGCTGAAATAGCCGCGAATCAGCAGGGGTTCCTCCAACCGACCGAGGAACTGGCGGGTGGACTCGGAAATTGAATACAGCCTGCCCTGGGTCAGGTCCAGTCGCAGGCTGTCGATTCGACTGAGCCATATGTTTGCCAGCAGCAGGTTGAGCAGTACCAGCAAGGTGGCGGCCCGCCAGTATTTCTGCCTTGCGGTGGAGGAGACGCCGGACCAGCGAAGTCTTTCCAGGCAGTAGACATTCAGGGTGAGAAAGCCGGCGGTGAGGCTGAGGTAGTAGCACAGGTCGCGCAGGTCCAGGACGCCCCTGGTAATACTCTCAAAGCGGGCACCGGTGCCCAGCAGTCGCAGGGTTTCACCTGCCCCGGTATCGAAAAAACCGGTGAGAGCAGGACTGCCCGCGAGGTAGAGCAGGCCGCACAACGCTACGCTGCCGATCAGGCTTACGATAGGGTTGTCAGTGAGAGAGGAGATGAACAGGCCGGCGCTGAGGTAAGTGGCGCCCAGCAGGCAGGTAGCCATGTAGCCGGCGGCTACCGGACCCCAGTCCAGGTCTCCCATCAGGGCAACCGTCACTGGCAGCGGCACCGTCGCCACGAGTGCGAGCAACAGCAGGGTGAAGCAGGCGCGAAACTTGCCCAGGACGAAGTACCAGAGGCTCGCAGGCTGGGTGAGTATGTGTTCGATAGTGCCGGTTCGCCGCTCCTCGCTCCACATGCGCATGGTAAGGGCGCCGCTCAGGAATATGAGCAGCACGGGCATCCATTCGAACAGCGGTCGGATATCGGCGATATTACGGGCGAAAAACGACTCCAGCCAGAAAAACACAAAGAACGTGACCGCGCTGAACGAGGCGAGGAACAGCCACGCCACGGGCGAGGCGAAAAACAGCAGGACTTCCTTCTGCGCAACCCTGCGTGCTACAGCGTCACGGGCCATCGCTGTTAACCTCCTGGAACACTGTCTCCAGCCCTTTTACCACGGGCCGCAACTGGTACAGCCTGGCACCGGCCTCGATTACGCAGCGGGCGAGATTGTTCGCCGCCGTGTCCATGTCAGCCCTCTCGTGCAATGTCAGGGTATAGCGCGACCTGTTGTCCCCGTCGGCGTGATGTTGCAGTGCCTCCACCTGGGGCATCTTGCGCAGGTAGCCTGCCAGGGATTCGACACTGTTATCGGTGCGCAGCAGCATCGTTCTACTCTGGCGCAGTGTATCCAGCCGATTGTCCAGCGCGAGTTTTCCGTGGCGCAACACCAGCACCCTGTCGCAGATGGCATCCACCTCCTGCATTATGTGGGTAGATAGAATAACCGTGGCCTGTCGCGCCAGGCGCTGGATCAGGCGGCGCATATGATCGGTCTGCTGCGGGTCCAGCCCGTTGGTGGGCTCGTCGAGAATCAGCAGGCGCGGCTTGCCGAGGATAGCCTGGGCAACGCCCACCCGCTGCTTGAGGCCGCGCGACAGAGTGGCCACCGGGTCCAGTGCGCGCTCGACGAGGTCTGTCGCGACAATGGCCTGGCGCACGGCCTGGTATCTTTGTTCCGCCGGCACGCCTTTGAGCGTGGCAGCGTAATGCAGGTAATCCGCAACCATCATATCCTGGTAGACCGGCAGGCTTTCGGGCAGGTAGCCGAGTTGCCGCTGGATACCCAGCCTGTTGTCCGCCAGCGCGGTACCGTCGATATGGATGGTGCCGCCGGAGGGTTCAAGGTAGCCACTGAGCATCCGCATGATCGTGGTTTTACCGGCCCCGTTGTGGCCCAGCAGGCCCACGATCTCGTTTTTGCCAATACTGAATGACACCCCGTCCACGGCGGTGGTCTTGCCGTAGCGGCGGGTCAGGGAGTGAACTTCAATCATACAGCCAGGAATGCCTGCTGCGGCAACGTTGGTTTATTGGATTTTCCCTGGCTGCCCTTGCGTGCGGCCGGGCCGGATCAGGGGGCGAATAGTAACTTAATTATGAAGGCTATGAGTACAATGTTCAGTATGACGCGTATGAGTTTTTCGCCGCGGGACACGGAATAATGCGCCCCCAGGTAGCCCCCGATAGCGTTGCCCAGGGCGAGCGCCAGGCCCATCAGCCACATCAGCTCAACCGTGTTGGCGAACACCGCCAGCGCAACCACTGTATAGACCGCGATGATAAAAACCTTGTGCATATTGGTGCGCACCAGGTCCAGCCCCATTGCCCGGTTGAGGATGGGCATGATGATGAAGCCCACGCCGATCTGGATAAAGCCGCCCCAGAAACCGGCCCCTACCATCAGCAGGTGGCCCCGCAGCAGTTGTTGTCGGCTCGGTCGGGAGTCTGCGGATGTATCGGCAGAGCCCTTGTCAAAATGCATTACCAGCATGACACCGATCATCACCAGGGCCAGGACCTGGTTGAACAGCGCACCGTCGAGTTTGCTGCCCAGCAGCGCCCCGGCCACAGCGCCGGGGACGGCGCAGGCGGCGAGGCTGAGACTCAAGCTGAAATCGCTGAAACCGCGGCGAAAAAACGCGGTTACAGCACTCAGGTTCTGGGCCAGGATGGCGATGCGATTGGTGCCGTTTGCCACCGGCCCCGGTAAACCCATGAATACCAGCACTGGCACCGTGAGCAGGGAGCCGCCGCCCGCCATGACATTGAGGAACCCGGCCACGATGCCCACTCCGGTGAGCAACGCGGCCTGCCACAGTTCAAACTGGACCATCAGTCTTCGGTCCAGGCCTCGCGCATGGTGACGAATTCCTCGGCTGCCGTCGGGTGGATGCCAATAGTGGTATCGAACAGCGCCTTGGTTGCACCCGCCCTCAATGCGATCGCGATACCCTGCATGATTTCCCCTGCATCGGGGCCCATCATGTGGACTCCGACGACCCGGTCGCTGGCCTTGTCGACGATCAGTTTCATGAAAGTCTGCTCGTCCCGGCCGCTGATGGTGTGTTTCATCGGTTTGAAGGTGGATTTGAACAGCCTGATATGACCGAATTTGGCCCGTGCCTGTTCCTCGGTAAAACCGACGGTGCCGATATTGGGCTGGCAGAACACCGCGGTGGGGATGAAGTCGTAATCCACGACGGTTTCCATGTTGCCAAACTGGCGCCTGGCGAATGACATTCCCTCGGCCAGTGCCACCGGCGTCAGCTCCATGCCACCGGTGACATCGCCCAGGGCAAAAATACTGGGCTCGGCGGTGCGGTACTCCTCGTCTACGACCACGTTGCCGAATTCGTTTACCTCGACCCCCACGTTTTCCAGCCCCAGCCCCTCCAGGTTGGCCTTGCGTCCGGTGGCGTACAGTACCGTGTCGGCGAGCAGTGTGCTGCCGTCCGTCAGGAGGATCTCCAGCCCGCCGGCCCCGGGGGTTATCGATTCCACATTGACCTCGAAACGCAGTTCCACCCCGGTCTTGGCGATTTCCCGGGCGGCGTGGGCGCGGATGTCCGGATCAAAGCCGCGCAGGAACAGCGGCCCCCGGTACAACTGGGTAACCTGGGCGCCCAGCCCATTGAAAATACCGGCGAACTCGACGGCGATATAGCCCCCGCCGACGATCACCAGCCGCTGCGGGAATTCCTCGAGGTCGAATACCTCATTGGAGGTGATTGCATGCTCACTGCCGGGAAACTCCGGGATGTGCGGCCAGCCCCCGGTTGCTACCAGTATTTTGCCGGCGGTAAATTCACGATCGCCAACCGCGACGGTATGGGCATCGACGATCCGGCCGCGGCCATTGATTACATCCGCCTTCACTCCCTCCAACAGACGGTTGTAAATGCCGTTCAGGCGGGAAATCTCGGCTTTTTTGTTGTCCCTGAGTGTTGCCCAGTCAAAGCCGGGCTTGTTGCTGTCCCAGCCGTAATTGCGGGCATCGCTGAATGATTTGGAGAACTCCGAGGCATAGACATAGAGCTTCTTCGGCACGCAGCCGACATTGACGCAGGTGCCACCCATGTAGCGGTCTTCCGCGACAGCCACTTTCGCGCCAAAACCCGCGGCCATCCGCGCTGCACGGACGCCGCCTGAGCCGGCACCTATCACAAAGAGGTCGTAATCGTATTCTTTCACAGGGTTATCCTCATCCGGGTGGGTGGCCAAGTCTAACAGTCTCGCCGCCGTGACAGAACGCGGGCCGTTCAACAATTTACCGCCGCGATTTCCCCGCAGCTGCGCGATTCGACCAACTCCGGTGGCCAGCTGGCGAGGAACCGGGCTTGTCGTACGCGTCGATTCCGCTATCATGGCGCCCGAAATTCTTTCGGGCCCTCGATCGGGCGGCTAAACAGGTGGAAATTATGAAAACAAGCAAGTACCTCACGGGCATTTGCCTGGGTTTCGCCGCGTTACTGTCAGCTTCATCCTGGGTCAGTGCGGAGGACGCCCAGCAGTACCGGGATGAAATCGTACTCAAGAGTGGATCGAAAATTCTTGGGCATGTGACCGGGTCCCGCGATGGGGTGGTCACTATCGAAACAGACTTTGCCGGAACGCTCACTATCGAACTCGAAAAGATAGCGTCACTGCAAACCGAGAGCCCGGTACTCATCCAGCTGGCGAATGAGACCCTTGTGCCTGAGCAACCACTGCGCATAGAAGATGAAATGCTGGTGATAGATACCGCCACCAGCCCTGAGGAAGCCTATGCCATAGGCGATTTGTTACTGGTTAACCCCGAGCCCTGGGAGCTGGGCCAGGGCTATAAATGGACCGGGCTGGCGAGCCTCGCCATGTCGATGGAGCGGGGCAATACCGACACCGATGAGCTGGATTACCGGCTGGAGAGTGTCTGGCGCAGCAAGCAGGATCGCTACACGGTTCTGTACAACGGTGAGAAGGACAGGGCCAATAACGACACGACCGTGGACAAGTGGTACGCCCAGGGCAAGTATGACTATTTCTTCGATGGTCCGGTTTATGGCGGTCTCCAGATGTCCGCCGAGCACGACAAGTTTACTGACCTCGATTTACGCTACCTGGTCGGCCCCTATATCGGGCGCCAGTTTTACGAGGAGCCGATTTTTACCCTCTCGGGCGAGCTGGGCGTCTCCTACGTGAACGAGAACTTCATTGTCGCCCCGGATGATGACTACGCTGCAGGCAACTGGGCTGTGAAAGCGTCCAGTAATTACCTGGGCGGGGATTCGCGCCTGTATTTCGACCACCGGGGAATTCTCAGCCTGGAGGACACCTCGGATTACATCCTGAACACCACCTTTGGCCTGGCCTTCCCGCTTTTGTGGAGCCTCGAAGCCGCCGCCGAGCTGGTACTGGATTACGACTCCGGTGCGGTGGAGGATGTCGACGAGCTGGACCAGACCTACAGGTTCCGGGTGGGCTATACCTGGTAGGGCCCTGACTGCCCTTTCATACTTTCGTGCGGCCCGCCTGTCGCACAGCTGCAGCCAGCAACTCGAGCAGCACCCTGGTGTCGGCCAGCGACAGGCAGGCGTCCGTGATGCTCTGGCCATAGGTCAGCGCCTGCCCGGCCTCGACCTGCTGCTTGCCTTCCACCAGGTGGCTCTCCAGCATGATGCCGCGTATTGCTTGCTGCCCCTGTTCGATTTGCTCACAGATACTGGACATCACCTGGGCCTGGCGACGGTAGTCTTTTTCGCTGTTGCCGTGACTGCAGTCCACGATCACCGATGCCGGCAGGTCCCGTGCAGCGAGTGCGGCGGCGGCATCGCCGATATGCCCGGCATCATAGTTGGGCCCGGTGCTGGAGCCGCCCCGCAGTATCAGGTAACCGTGGGGATTGCCGGTGGACTGCAGGATGGCCGGTGTCCCCTCCTTGGTTAGGGATGGGAACCAGTGACTGTGCCGGGCTGAGCGGATGGCGTCGATGGCCACTTCGATCTCCCCGTTGGTCCCGTTCTTGAATCCCACGGGCATGGACAGCCCCGAGGCCAATTCCCGGTGAATCTGGCTCTCCACTGTGCGTGCACCGATGGCGCCAAAGCTGACGAGGTCGGCATAATACTGGCCGAAGGTGGTATCCAGGAATTCACTGGCAGCCGGCAGGCCGAGTTCGTTGACATCCAACAGCAGCCGGCGCGCAAGATGCAGGCCCCGGTTTATATGGAAGCTGTCGTCAAGGTCCGGGTCGTTGATCAGCCCTTTCCAGCCCACCACGGTGCGGGGTTTTTCAAAGTACACGCGCAAAACCGGGAATATAGCATCCTGCAGCGGTTCGCAGGCGGCCCGGAACTGGCGGGCGAAATCCAGCAGGGATTCCGGGTCGTGAACGGAGCAGGGGCCAACGATGGCCAGCACCCTGGGGTCATCGTTGGCCAGGATAGACTCTATGGTGCGACGGGAGCTCGCAATATCCTCGGCCAGCGGGTCGGGCAGGGGCAGTTCCTCCGCCAGCACCCATGGTGTAATCAGTGGCCGGGCGTTGCCGATGCGTAGATCATCGGTGGGTTTGCTCACTGGGGGCGGGTCTTACCTGCGCTCGCCCCGGATCAGGCTGCGGAACCAGTCCGCGAGGGTTTCGTGCTTGTAATCGGTGAATTCACCCGCGTCCATGAACATGCCGTGTTCCGGGCAGGTCTCGTACCAGACATGGACCTGGTCCGGGTCAGAGGTTTTTACCATGTCCTTGCCGCAGCGCGGGCAGCCGATATCCTCGACATCGTCCCACTCCTTGCCCTTTTTGGCGTCGCCGGTATCCAGCGCATCGCCCATCCACTTGTCCTTGAGCAGCTCGGCCTCGCCGGTATCGAACCAAAGACCCTGGCAATTGGTGCAGCGATCAATAACGACGTCGCCCCCGTAGGTGATCTCGGTCATGCCGTGCCCGCACTTGGGGCACTCGATGCTGTGAATTTCGGGGTTGTATTCCATCCGGCGTACTCCGTAGACGTTAATCAAGCTGTGTTATTGTAGCCCGCGAAGCGGGATTAGTAAGGTGATTTTAGCGGAATGCCGACGGAATTTCCCGCACCGGCCAGAGCAAATGGTGAATATTGCAAGCCGCGGCTTTCAGCCAGGTTTAATCTTGGGGGTTACTATAGCTCGTTCTCGAACTCATTTTCGTCGTGGGCAGCAGTTGCGCTGCCATGACCGGGGAACTGACATGCGATTGATTTTGTTACTCCTGCCACTGGTGGTTGCCCTGGCCGCCATTGAAGCCCGGGCCGAAGACGACCCGCAGCGGGGCGGTGAGCTGTACGCACCCTGTGCGGCCTGTCACGGTGCCCGGGCAGAGGGCAATCGCAGCCTCAACGCGCCTCGCCTGAGCCATCTCAGCCGGGTGTATATCGTTGCCCAGCTGCAAAAATTCAAGGCCGGCGCCCGCGGCGGCAACGGGGCATCCGACAGTGCCCGGCAAATGGCCGCCATGGCGGCAACGCTGGCCGATGACCAGGCCATGTATGACACTGCTGCCTATATAGATACGCTCGAGAGCGGCGTTTCCCCGATTACCATCGAGGCGGATGTCGCGACGGGCGCGAGTTATTACCGGCAGTACTGCGCCGCCTGCCACGGGCCGGCCGCAGAGGGTAACCCCGCCCTGAATTCCCCGCGCCTGGCGGGAGCGGACGACTGGTATATTGTTGCCCAGTTGCAAGCCTTTCGCGCGGGCCACCGGGGCAGCGATGCCAGCGACCGCACCGGCAAGCAGATGCGGGCGATGGCGGGGGTTCTGCCCGATGATGACGCGGTAGCCGCTGTGGCTGCCTATATCCGCAGTTTGCAAGAGTAAGCCCCGTGCATCGTCCTGGCCTGGCGCGTGCACTGGCTCTTGTCCTGTTTGCGGCGGCCCTCTCGCTACCGGCGCCCGGTGCTGAGCTTGCCCTGAGTGAAAACTGCCCCCCCGGGTTCGAGTTGAGTGAGGGGCAGTGCAGGTTGCGCAGCCTTTACCAGATGTATTCCTCCCTGCAGGATGCCGGTGTAGGCGGACTCAAAACGGGCCTGCCCTCCTATCGGGACGGCTTTACACCGCAGCAGATAGACCTGGGCCGCTACCTGTTCTTTGATCCCGTTTTATCCGGCGACGGGACCGTTTCCTGCGCCAGTTGCCACCATCCCGACCTCGGTTTTGCCGATGGCCTGGGCAGAAGCGTGGGGGCCAGCGGTCAGGCCATGTCGCGTTCGGCGCCGAGCCTGTGGAATATGGCTTTCCTGCAGCGCTTCTTCTGGGATGCCCGGGCAGACAGTCTGGAAGATCAGATGCAGGGTCCCCTCTATGATGAAAACGAGATGGCTACCAATCCGGGGCAGCTGCTTGATACGCTCAATGGCATACCAATTTACCGCGAGCTGTTCCGGCAGGCATGGCCGCAGGATTTCCAGAACGCCGGTGACCGGATACGCCTGGACCAGATCTACGCAGCCATCGCCGCTTTTGAGCTGTCGCTGATCTCTCTCAACAGCCGCTATGACCAGTATGCTCACGGCTATGCAGATGCCCTCACCGAACCCGAGAAGGAGGGGATGAATATATTCCGTTCATTTGTTGCCAGGTGCGCGGAGTGCCACACTCCCCCGCTATTCACCAATCAGCAGGTTGCGGTTATCGGCACGCCGGAACCCGAGGGCATGGCTTTCGATCCGGGTGCGGAGCTGTCATTGGGAGAGCCGACCCTGCGTGGCGGATTTAAAGTGCCGTCCTTGCGCAATATTGCCCTCACTGCTCCCTATATGCACTCAGGCCGGTTCGCGACCCTGCGCGAGGCGGCGAAATTTTATACCGAAGGGCGTGGGCATGCGGTGCCGCCCGGGGAAGAACTCAAGGTTCACTGGCATATCTGGGAGCCGAACCTGAGCGATGAAGAACTCGACCGCCTGGTGGATTTTCTCCAGACGCTCACTGACGAAAGTTTCAAGCCCAGCGAACCGCTGCAGTTGCCCTCCGGGATGGGGCCGGTTCACAATACAGGCACTCGAGAGGGCCTCACCTATCAAGATGGAGCAGCGAATAATGAATAAGATAGCAATTGTAATAGGCGCCGCGGTATTGCTGGCCGGCGGATATTACGTCGGCAAATCGGCCCAGAAGCCGGCCACGGTGATCAAGGTGGACAGCCAACCCAAGGCGGCTTTCACATCCACGGGTGCCGAAGAAGTGGCCAAGGCGTCAGGTGCAACTGTACGCAGCCTGGTAACCCCCACCAGCGGTGAACTCATCGTGGTCAGGGACGGCGAGTCGATACAGGATGCGGTAGTGGCCGCGAGCCCGGGGGCCGTAATCAAGGTGATGCCCGGCACCTACAAGGAAACGGTCTATATAGACAAGGACAATATCACCCTGTCCGGTGTTATCGAGCAGGGTAAATACCCGGTGCTGGAGGGTGAGGGGCTGCGCAATGACGCCATTCTCTACTCGGGTAATGGCGTCACCATTGAGAACCTCTATATCACTCACTACAAGGGTAACGGGGTGATGGGCCAGGCGGGCAACAACTTCATTATTCGCAACAACTATATTGTCGACACAGGGGTCTACGGCATATTTCCCCAACTTGGGAAAAACGGCATCGTGTCCCACAACATTGTGTCCGGTATCGAGGATGCGGCCATTTATGTCGGCATGTCGGATAATGTGGATGTCGTATTCAACCAGGTTTTCGACAGTGTCGCCGGTATAGAGATTGAAAACAGTCGTCACGCCCTGGTTGAAAGCAACTACGTCTATAACAATACTGGCGGAATTCTCGCCTTTATCACCCCGGGGCTTCCTATAAAGAGCTGCGGCGATGTGCTCATTCGCAACAATTTCATTGTGAGACAACAACCACGACAACTTTGCCATCCCGGGTTCCCTGGTTTCCAATATTCCCTCGGGCACGGGTGTCCTGATAATGGCCTGTGATGATGTGGTGGTCGAAGGCAATATCATCACTGGTAATAACTCAGTGGGAATGACCTTCACCGATTTCTCACTGGCCGGCAATGCTGCCAACGATCCCGATTCGGACCCAAACCCCAATCGTCCCAAAATCCTGAACAACATCATGCAGAATAACGGTAATGACCCCGCTCCGGCAGTTCGCGCGGTATTGGCGACCATGCTGGAGACCACCGGGCCGGATATCGTTGATACCGTCGGGATGGAAGACGGCTGTATCCTGAATCCGGAGCGCTACCGCACAATTGGCATTGGCAAATACACCGAGTGCGATTTTTCCACTACCGCCAATATTGCCAGTTACACACTGCCTGAGCCGGTGCCGGCTCGCTCAATGGAAGACATGGATAAAGGCAAGCTTGCGTTTTACGGCGTCTGTGCCGGTTGTCACGCATACGGTTCCCGCATGATTGGCCCGCCCACCCAGATCATCCAGGCCCTGTACATGGATAACCCGGAAGGCATCGCCGAGTATGCGGCGAATCCTGTGAAGAAACGCCCTGATTATCCGCAGATGCCTCCCCAGTCGCACCTGGACGCCGAAACCCGACTGGCTGCAGCGCGCTACATGCTGCAGGTGACTCACTGAGTAACATGTTTATCGCTTGGTATCGAAAGTTGGAAAGCCACCTTAGGGTGGCTTTTTTCGCGGCTTGAATTTGGTGTTGAAGTCCCGATCGCAGTATCCGCTAACAGAAATTTCCGAACATCCTTATCTTGAGACAAAAAAACAATTCGTCTCCAGGTTTGATACGCAAAAAATATTCCTGAATAAATTTTCGCGCCAACTCGATCAAAACAACAACTGTATTCAGCGCGGGCGCGCACCAAATAATCATTCAAGTGGCACAACTGCGCAACTACCTGTCATTGTTGCTGAGAAGCCATGCATGCTCTCTCGTGTGTAACCCACTCTGATACTGTATTTATAGTGTTTTGCGTCGCCTGAAAAAAAATGCTTTAGCCACCGTGGTAATTGTTGCTGCGATAACAAGAGCCTGGTTAAAAGCTGGTCGATAGATTCGCGTAGAAAAACAGGACGTGATTTACTGCTCAAAACTGTGAATTATTCTTTGAAATTTGCGTGTGCCGATCAAAAATTAACCGTTACATTTTTTTTATTTAGGCATACACTAGCTCTGCGGTACCCGCAACCAGTATGGAGTGATTATAAAAATGTTGGAAAAGGAACTGGCAAAGGCGACCGACATTGCTCATCAGGCTAATAAGAAAGTTGAGCAATTGCGGAAAAAACTGGTAGCCGAATCTGAAAAGTCACACGTAAAAGCAAAACGCGAATTGCGGATGGCTCGCAGGACACACGGCACTGCCAGCGCCCGCCTTAAAAAGGCCAGGGCGTCGTTGAAGTCCAAGGCCACACCTGAAAATCAACAGAAAGTAGAAGTGTTGAAGAAGCAAGCTCAGGAGCTGAGAGAGGCGATCGCAGCAATTAGCAAGGCCGCGTTTGAAGCTGCTGAAAAATATGTCACTGTGAAAGGGGATGCAATTATGGAAGCACGTAAGGCTAGCGCAGCAAATCGGGCGGCAAAGCTGGTAGAAAAAGCCGCTGCCAAAGTAAAAAAGAAAGCTGCACCGAAGAAGAAAAAAGCCGCAGCGAAGAAAAAGGCTGTGGTCAAAAAGGCGGTTGCTAAGAAGAAAGTAGCCGCGAAGAAAAAAGCTGTGGTCAAGAAAGCGGTTGCGAAGAAGAAAGTAGCTGCCAAGAAAAAAGCTGTAGTCAAGAAAGCGGTTGCGAAGAAGAAAGTAGCTGCGAAGAAAAAGGCTGTCGCCAGGAAAGCGGTTGCGAAGAAAAAAGTCGCGGCCAAGAAAAAGCCTGCGGTTAAAAAAGCAGTCGCGAAGAAGAAAGTTGCTGCTAAGAAGAAGGCTGTAGCCAAAAAGGTCGTAGCCAAGAAAAAGGTTGCAGCCAAAAAGGCTCCCGCCAAAAAACGAGCGGCAGCCAGAAAGAAAAAGTAAGCGCCTGATACACCGGGGTCGCCTCACCGGGGTAATCTAGTCACCCCGCCTCTTCAGGCAGGGTGACTTACTCCCCTGTAGAAGGTGCCCCGGTTATGGGTGGGCGGTTTCTGGGTTTTACCTGATCGTTATTCGGTCGGGTCGACTGGGCGACCGCCTCAGTTTCCGGTATGGCTATCAGGTAATCGACGGGAAACTCGATGTTCTCCCGGTCCGATTCCAGGTCGATTACGATCGGCTGATCTACGGTCAGCCAGGAGCCGCAAGCCTCACCCGGGTCGCAGATCAGCAGGTCGTTGTCCGCGTCACTTCCGGCGAACAGCTGGTATTGGCCCCGTGGCACATCGCCGAAAGTGAAGTCGTAACGACCGCCGTTGGAACTCGCAACCGCCTGCGCGATAGGTTCCTCCGCCCCCTGTTCATACAACAGGACGTAGACGATACCCACGTCCGCGGTATCGGCATCGCCCAGGGACATGATGACTCTTATCGTCAGTGTGTTGACCGACGAGCGCGCGCTTATTTCGGCTGAATAAACACCGACGGCAAGCCCCGCCCGTTCAACTGTCACCTGGTAAAGCCCCAGCCCAGTGCCCTCGACATCCAGCGGCCTCAGCTGTAGCCAGGGCTCCGAAGACCTGAGTTCCAGCAGTTCCAGTTCGCCGTTGCCGCCATTGCGCAACTCGAGTTCCAGCGCATCCACATTGCCAGCGAAATTGAGCGCAGCGGCAGACGCACTCAGCTGCGGGTTGTCCGCAGGGGTGTTTCCGCTGGCCGCAAGGGCGGCCAGTACTGCCCGTTGCGCGTTTACCAGGCCATGGCCGTACTGGTCATCCCTGCCGGGGATACCCAGGTCATCGCTGATATCGCCGCGCAGTATCAGGGCGTCGAAGTCATCGGGGCTGAGGTCGGGGTTCACACTTTTCATCAGCGCGAGGACGCCCGCCACATGGGGGGCTGCCATGGAGGTGCCGCTGAGGAAGGTATAGCCGAAATTACCGTCGCTGCCGAGTCCGCCGGTGCTGAGCACGCCATCGGGGTAACCGTCGCCGTTGAGGTCTACGCCGCTGTCGCCCCCCGGGGCGGCGAGATCGACAGAGCTGCCGGTGTTGGAGTAATTCGCGCGCTGGCGCTGGGCGTCAACCGCCGCCACGGATATCACCCCTTCATAGGACGCGGGATAGGAGGGCATGGAGGATGCCTCGTTGCCGGCGGAGGCGACCATGACAACACCCGCGGCGCGCACCTGTCGGTAGAGCGCCTGGCTGGATTGGCTGAATGGGGCGCCGCCAACACTCAGATTGATGATATCGGCTGGCCGGGTGGGCAGCTGCCCCGAGTCGTTGGCGAGCCCGGCCGCAAAGCGAATGGCCTGGTCCAGGTCGTAAGTGGTGCCCGCTCCGCCGGCGCCCAGTGCCCGCAGGGGCATTATGCGTGCACCGTAGGCAACCCCGGTAACGCCAATGCCGTTGTCTCCGATGGCGGCGACGGTGCCGCTGACATGGGTGCCGTGAAAACTGTTGGAGGCGGTGCCGTCACCGTCGCCCGGATCCTCAGGATCCGGATCGATGCCGTCACCGTCGCGAGCCCTGTCCGCGTTACTGACAAAATCGTAGCCATCGACCCACTGGCCTCTGAGGTCGGGGTGCCCGGAAAGGACGCCTGTATCCACCACCGCGACGATGACCTGTGAATTTCCGGTGGTAGTGTCCCAGGCCCCGGGGAGGTCTATCAGCGGATAGTGCCATTGAAAAGGGTAGGCAGTGTCATTGGGGACCGCCATTGCCCTTACCCTGTAGTTGGGCTCGGCGTACTCAATTTCCGGGTCGCGCCTGAGGGACTTGATGGCGAGCAGGGTCTCCAGGCGCTCCTGTAACAGGGGGTCTTCGACG
Source organism: uncultured Gammaproteobacteria bacterium (assembly GCA_963792815.1). GTDB lineage: Bacteria > Pseudomonadota > Gammaproteobacteria > Pseudomonadales > Halieaceae > JARRPM01. The sequence goes on along the minus strand of CAWBXR010000016.1, from coordinate 57,214 downwards.
CGCGCCAGCTTTTCCATGGACCTTCCTGTGCGTGCCAGGGTTTCGGCCGTTCCGGCTTGCCCGCGCCGCATTCCCATCAGCCTGGCCCTGCCCGGGCCCCCCGCCCGCTGTTCCATACCCATACGCCGCAGGCGGGCATGGCCGGGTCTTGCGGTGCCCGTCTCCGGCTCGGCGCTGCCGCGATACTTGATAACTGACTCCCAGGGGACGATTTCATAATGCGGTTGGTTCCGGCCGGAAACTACATTCTGGTTACCGATAGCCAGTATGTAGTTGGTGGCTCCCTCGTAGGCGAATGCGTTGATCACATACGTACCGTCTTGCTGGATCACCAGGGTTTCCACCTCCCCGGACTCGATCGAGAAATCCAGTATCCGTCCCTGGGCATCGAACAGGTAGAGATCCGCATCGGCCTGCTGGAAATCCGCCACCAGCATGGTAACGCTCTGGCCCGCGAGCAGTTCCACCCGGAAGTAGTCATCCACATCACCCGCCGCTTGCGAGCGCCCGGGTGCACCTGTGCCTGGCTGGTTAACGTAACCGCCGAGGGTAATCGGGTTGGGAACGGGCTGGGCCGTAGCCACAGTGTCATTGGGGCGGGCAATAGTACCGGGATCATTAGTGTCGCCGTCCACGGCCTGGCTGCTGGATGCGGTGATCGTGCCGCTCAGGCTGAACAGTTCCGCTGGCGGGGTAACTGGCGGGGTAACGGGTGGGGGCACTGGCGCCGGGCCGGAGGCAGAATCATCGCCGCCTCCACCACCGCCCCCACAGGCTGTCGCCAGGAGGGAAATAGCGGCTGCGGTTACAAGTCGGAGAGAGTCTTTCTGCATTGCGCGTCCGGGCGGGTTTACAGCCAGTTGTCGTCAGGCAAGATAACAGACTTGGCCCCAGGCCTACATCTGCAGAATGATTTTGCCCATGTGCTGCCCCTTTTCCATGTAGTCCTGTGCCTGCTCCGCCTCCTCCAGCTTGAAAACCCGGTCGACAATCGGTTTGATGTCGCCGTTCTCCAGGTGGGGGAACAGCCGTTCCATGATTTCCTGCACCATTACCGCTTTCTGGGCAAAGTTCTGGGCGCGCAGGGTGGAGCCGGTAAGCACCAGGCGCTTCATCAGGACGGGGCCGAAATTCACCTCTGCCCGCGCACCGCGGATGAACGCGATATTGACGATTCTGCCCTCTGGTGCGGCAATGTTGATATTTTTCTGGATGAAGTCGCCGCCGGCGATATCCAGGATGATGTCGATCCTGTCCTTCAGTCCCAGCTCCGTAAGCACCTGTTCGAAGTCCTCGCTCCTGTAGTTGATCGCCCTGGTCGCACCTCGCGCCTCCAGTGCCCGGCACTTGTCGTCACTGCCCGCTGTGGTATAGACCTCGGCCCCGAGAACTTTGCAGATCGGGATGGCCAGGGTGCCGATGCCGCTGGCGCCGCCGTGAATCAACACTGTCTCACCCGCCCGCAGGTGACAGCGCTGGATCAGGTTGTGCCAGACAGTCAGCAGCGCCTCGGGCAGGGCCGCTGCCTCCGCCATGTCCATTCCCGCGGGGATGGGCAGGCACTGGCTCGCGGGCGCCACTGTGCAGTCGGCGTATCCGCCACCGTGTGTAAGTGCGCATACCCGGTCTCCCGCATGCCAGTCTTCCACCCCGCTGCCAGTGGCTAGCACTTCGCCCGCAACCTCCAGCCCCATGATCGGCGATGCATCCTCGGGTGGCGGGTACAGGCCCTTACGCTGCAACAGGTCGGCACGGTTGAGGCCGGCGGTACTCACCTTGATGAGAATTTCACCGGGCAGCGGCTCGGGTACCGGACCCTGCTCGATGCTGATACTGCGATCCTCCGGGTTGACTGCTACATAGCGTCGGCTGGCGGGTATGTGGTTCATGTCTTCTCCTATGGCCACCTCGTGAGCGGCCTATGTTGCGGGCTTGCAGATCAGCTGTTCGAACATATTACGCGCCTCGTTCAGGTTGTCGAAGATCGGGTAGTCGCTGTTCATCGCCCAGCTCGTTGTCAGCATATTGAGGGTGCCCACTACCATGGCAGCGAGAATTTCCGGTGAAAAATCGGTGCGCACGTCGCCGATTTCCAGCCCGGCGGTTATCAGGCGGGTGAAACTGGCGCTCGCCGAATTGCCGATTTCGCGCTGCTGCTCGGCATCTTCCGCAAAGATAGAGGGGGCGATCAGGATCAATTGCCGGTCAAACTCCGTGAATTCGGCAAAGTTTGAACCTATGTACTCGATCATCGCATCCAGCCGCGCGCGGGTCGAGTGGTGGTTGGCCATCAACAGGGCGAGCATGGGTTCGGACTGGTTGTACAGTCGGGAGATGCCGAGGCCGCCCAGCAGTGCATGCTTGTTGCTGTAATGGCTATAGAAGGTGCGCCGGGCCACGTCCGCCTCCACGCAGATCTGCTCGATGCTGGTATCCTCTATGCCCTGCCGCCGGAACAGGCGGTACGCGGCATCCTCTATCCGGGAACGGATTTCGAGCTTGCGCTTCTCCCGCCGTCCAAGTGGTGCCGCAGCTGTGTTCATGAATATCTCACCCGAGTGTTGCAATCGCCGGACCATTAAACTAGATTAGTATACATATGTGCAAGTTTGCTCATCTGTGACCCTTCCCCACGGGGGTGGTTTACAGGGTGGGCGGCTTGCTTGTCTTTTACAACCAGCAATGGCCAAACGACCAATCGGAGCAGAGCATGTCAATCGTAGATGCGTGTGAATCCAAAACCAATGTGACGCCGGAATTCCCGATGGGGTGGTTCTCGGTCGCCCGCAGTCATGAACTGCATGTAGGAGAGGTAAAGCAGGTACAGGCATTCGACCGGGAGCTGGTGCTGTACCGCACCCGCAACGGGGTGCCGGTATTGCAGGACGCCTATTGTCCCCACCTCGGGGCCAACCTGGCCGTGGGTGGCCGGGTGGTCGGCGAGTCAATTCGATGCCCCTTTCACGGCTGGCGCTTTGGCGCGGAGGGCAAGTGTGAGGAAATTCCCTACTGCGAGGAGATCCCCGAGCGGGCCCGCCTGCGGACCTGGCACACCGAGGAAAAGAACGGCGAGGTCTACGTCTGGTTTCACCCGGAAAATACCGCGCCCCAATGGGAGTTACCCGAACTGCCGGAACTGGGCGATCCCAACTGGACCTCGCCCCGCTACGCCGAATTCCTGGTGCCCGCCCACGTCCAGGACATCGCCGAGAATTCCTGTGATCCCGTGCATTTCCAGTATGTCCATCGCCAGCCGGATGTGCCGCCGTCCGAGGTGACGATCGAAGAGAATGGCCGGATCCTGCACTTGCGCTCAGACGCCAGCAATGCCCCTGTTCCCAGCCAGCTTCACGCCGCCGTCTTCAACCCGGGCTTTGCCCTGGTGCGCAACAGCTATGGCCCCGGAGCCGAGATGATCGTGTACAACAGCGCGCAACCGATCAACCGGCATGAAACGAAAATGCGCTGGACCTTGACCGTACGTCGCGAGATCGAGGACCTGGCGGGTGACGATGTGATGCAGGGCATCATTGACGGTCTCGGCGATGACTACCCGATCTGGGCCAACAAGGTTCACAAGCACAGGCCGGTGTTCTGTAAGGAAGACAAGACGCTGGTGCTGTTCCGCAAGTGGGTGCGCCAGTTCTACCTTACTGAAAAAGACAAGCGGGAGATCGCGTAAACATGCAGGACTTCAATAACAAGGTGGCTGTTATCACCGGCGGCTCCAGCGGCGTCGGCCGCTCCCTGGCCTTTGCCCTGGGCAGGCTCGGCGCGAAGGTGGTGGTGGGAGACGTGGACAAGGCCGCCATGGCCCGGATCCAGTCGGACCTGGCCGCGGAAAACATTGAAGCCCTGGTGGAGCACTGCGACGTCACTTCCGCGGACAGCCTGAACGCCCTCGCCGACAAGGCGGAGCAGGCATTCGGCGCCATTCACCTGGTGTTTGCCAATGCGGGTATCAGCGCGGGTGAATCCGGGGCGATGTGGGAATATTCGCAAAAAGACTGGCAGTGGTGCATGAACGTGAATCTGTGGGGGGTGGTCAATACCATAGGCGCCTTTATGCCCAGGCTGGTGGCGGCGAACCAGGAAGCGCATTTCGTGGTGACCGGCTCGGGTAACGGCGCGCTGCTGGTCTACCCCGACCAACCCATTTACACCGCCAGCAAAGCGGCGGTGCATGCCATCACCGAAAACCTGCACTACCAGGTCACGGCAGCCGGTAGCCCGGTCAAGGTCAGCGCCCTGTTCCCGGGCCCGCATGTAGTCGATACAGGCTTGTTCAATTCCGGTCGGGTGCGTCCGCAGGAACTCAAGAAAGAGGTGGAAGGCAATGCCTCCGGTATCAGCTCGGTGGATGACATGAAGAAAATGGCCGCCGAATGGGGTATCGAGCTGCAGACGACCCACCCGGACGAAGTCGCGCAAATGGCGGTGGAAGGTTTGCGCAACAACGCTTTCTGGCTGCTGGCCACCACCCCGGAAACCGATGAGAAAATCCGGGCGAGGGCGGACATGATACTCAGTCGCCAGACCCCCGTGGCCAACATGGTAGGCGCCTGACGCGCTTCCCGGCCGACATCTATCAACCTATAAGGAATAAATATGACCAATCCATCAGGTGCACCCCAGGGCAATCCCGGCGATATCGTCAATTGGCCCATGCTCAAGATCGTTTACCGGACTGACCCGGACAAAATCGCGGCGCTGCTGCCACCGGGTATAGAGCCCGGCGCCAACCCCCACGTGACGCTGACTATCTACAACTACCCGGTGCCCGATGAGCCCGAGTACGGCATCGTCACCACGGTTGATGCCAACTATAACGGTATCGAGGGCGAGTACACCCTGGGCTATGGCATCGACCAGGAGTCCGCCATCTTTATCAGCCAGCAGACCAACGGCCAGCCCAAGTACCCCTGTACCACTGAGTTTTACCGCCTCGGGCCCCAGGTGACGGCCCGCTGTATCCACCATGGATACACGTTCGTGGAGTTCAAGGGCGCATCCACCGGCCCGGTGGATCCCCTTCCCGAATTCGACCAGCACGAGTGGTGGATCAAGGTCTCCCAGGCGGTGAGTGTCGGCGGACCGGCGACCGGCTATGACTTCCCACCCCACGTCGTACATGTGCGCAGCCGCTATGGCACAGCCTGGCGTGAGGAGGTCAAAGGCGAACTGGTGCTGCGGGACAGCCCCTGGGATCCGCTGACCACCCTGCTGCCCATGCGCGAACAATTGTCCGCCCACCTGTGGTGGCCGATCTTCCTCGACCGTGAAGTCAAGCTGGCGGGCAAGCTGGACCCCGAGGGTTTCCTGCCCTTCGTCGATACCATCTCCGGTTCGCGCTGGCCCGGCAGTAACGGCGGACCCAGGAAGGGTTAAACTGCGGGTCCTGGGCCCCGCACTGACCTTGGGGCTGTAAAATCGATTAGACTGGCGCGCCTGGCCATGGTCAGGCGCCGCCGGTTTGCAGCCCTATACGGAGTCAGCCATGTCAATGTTCCTGCGCAAGACCAAACACGCTCTTTATCTTCGCCTGATGAAGTTTTTCGCCGGGCTCGGCCCCGGCGCGAGTCACCGCGCCTTTGTCGGCAACGGAAGCAGCAGCGAGTTGTGCAAACACATCTTGCGTACCGGTGCCAAGAAAATACTCATTGTTACTGACAAACCCCTGCGGGAACTGGGGGTCGTGGATACGGCCATTGCCCCTTTGCTCGAGTCCGGAATCGATATTGCCTTCTATGATGGCGTACTCCCCGACCCCACCTACGAGCAGGTGGCGGCCGGTGTAGTGGCCGCCAGACAACAGGGCACCCAGGCTATCCTCGCCATAGGCGGCGGGTCATCGATCGACGCTGCCAAGATTATCGCGGCCTCTGCCACCAGTGACGAATCACCGAAGGACTGGGTCGGGTTTGGCAAGGTCAAGCACGAGGTATTGAAGCTCTATGTGGTACCGACGACCTCGGGCACTGGCTCCGAGGCTACCATGGGAGCGGTTATCTCGGATTCCGCGACTCACCAGAAGGGCATCATTTCCGGTAGTACACTGCTGCCGGCCGCCACCGCACTGGACCCGGCCCTGATTGTCGGACTGCCGCCCCATATCACCGCCGCCACCGGCATGGACGCCCTTACCCACGGTATTGAAGCCTACATCGGTGTGTGGGAGCGCGGAACCCGGCTGGAAGATGCCCGCCTCGGGGTAAAGCTGGTATTCGAGAATCTGGCGGCCGCCTATCACGACGGCAGCAACCTTGAAGCCAGGGCGGGGATGGCAATGGGTGCTTATTACGCCGGTCTCGCCATCAACCAGGTGAACGTCGGCAATGTGCACGCGATTGCGCACCAGCTGGGCGCCAGGTACGGCATTCCCCACGGCCTGGCCAATGCCCTGGTGCTGCCCCACGTCCTGGAATTCTGCCAACTCGAGTCCACCCGGTCGCTCGCCGAGCTGGCGGTGCTGGTGGGGGCCGGTAGGTCCGGTGAACCGGAAAGCCAGCTCGCCCAGAAGTTTATCCGGGCGGTGCGGGACCTGCGCACCGAAGTGGGCATACCGGACCACTCCGACAAGCTGCGGCGAGAGGATTTTGAGGCGATTGCCGAACTGGCGATGGCCGAGGGCGACGGCTATCCGGTGCCGCGGTTGCTGGACCGGGGCAGTGTGTTGTCCATCCTCGGCAAGATAGCTGGCTGAGCGCTCACCCGTCCCGGCAGGTGGCGCCGGTGCTCGCGGCTTATATCTCCCGCCGTACGATCACTACCTCCGGGTCACCGCTGTCATAGACGGTGTGAAACCCAAGGCTGGTGCAAAGGCGCAGCATTTTTGAATTCTGCGCCAGTACGTCACCTTCCATAACCTGCAATCCCCGGTCCCTGGCGACAGCGATCAGGCGCTCCATCAGCCGGCGTCCCAGCCCCTTTTTCTGCCAGTCATCCGCCACGGTCAGCGCAAACTCGCAGGACAGTTCATCCGGGTTGGATATGTAGCGAGCCACCCCGATCATCCTTGCCTGCCTGGTATGTTCCCCGAGGATCGCCACCAGCGCCATTTCCCGGTCGTAATCTATCTGGGTGAAGCGGGCCAGCATCAGCGCGCTGATCTTGTCCATGTGGTTCATGAAGCGGAAGTACTTACTCTCGCTGGAGAGGTTGTCAACGAAGTCACGTTCCGTGTTGGCGTCTTCCGGTCGGATCGGACGTATCAGGACGGTCGTATCCTCGTTCAGTTGCCAGTTCGTCTCCAGGCCCGGCGGGTAGGGGTGTATGGCCATGTGGCTGTAGCGGCTGGTCGCGCTGCGCGGCGCGGCCACCGTGATTCGGGCCTCCACGGCGGTCGCACCCCGTTCGTCCAACAGCAGGGGGTCGATATCCAGCGTCTGTATTTCAGGTAGCTCACAGGCCATTTCCGAGACGCGGCGCAGACTCTCCACGAGCTTTTCGATATCCGCTTCGGGAACGTTGTTAAAACGACGGCCCGGCGCGAACGCCCGCGTGCCCGCTATAAGTTCCCTGGCCAGGTAGTCATTGAGGGGCGGCAGGGCGATCTGCCTGTCTGTGCAAACCTCGGCCGCGATGCCCCCCGCACCGAAGCTGATTACCGGGCCGAAAATAGGATCCCGGTAAATGCCGATAGCTACCTGTCGCGCGTGGGGCCTGTCATCCACCAGTTGCGCGACGCTATCGGAGTGGCCCGTTGCCGATACCGCAAGGTGGAATGCGCGCAGCACGTCCTTTGCCTCGCTGCTGCTGAGGGTGTGGCGGCCGTCCGCCAGCGCTTGCTCGACAACCAGCCTCGCCCCCGGGATATCTGGCGCCTTTTTCTTGGACAGTGGCGGCGGCGCTTGCAGCAGCGCGTTCTGGTTGTGCCGGTAAGCCGCGAGAGAACCAAAGGCGTCGACGCCTGCCTCGGGGTTGGTAAAGGACGGTATGCCCGCAAGCATTAATCGCTGGCGCGCACCCAGCACCCGTTTCTCACCCAGCCAGCAGGTCAGTATTGGTTTGCGGGAAGATCCGGCTGCCTCGATAACCGCTTCGGCACAGGCCAGCGGGTCGGTCATTCCCTGTGGTGACAGCAGGACCAGGATGCCGTCGACATTTTCGTCCGCCAGTAGAATCTGCGTGGCCAGGCTGTATCGTTCGGCGGAGGCGTCGCCCAGGATGTCCACCGGATTGGCGTGGGACCAGTGGGTGGGCAGAGCCGCTGTCAGTTTCTCCATGGAGGCCGGGGACAGGTCTGCAAGCGGTACATGGACATCGGCTGCCCGGTCGGCGGCCATCACCCCCGGTCCGCCGCCATTGGTGAGGATGGCGAGTCGGGACCCGTCAACCCTGATGCCCGAGGCGAGTGTCTGGGCGGTGGCAAACCACTGGCTGACGGTGAACACCCGCACCGCGCCTGCCCGCCTGATGGCCGCGTCGAAAACGAGGTCACCGACCACCCGGGCGCCGGTATGTGAGGCGGCAGCGCGGGTGCCGCGCTCACTGCGGCCCGACTTGACCACGATGATGGGCTTCAGTCTAGCCGCCCCGCGCAACCCGCTGATAAAGGCCCGCGCATCGGACACGCCCTCGATGTAGAGCAGGATACTTTTGGTGTGGGGGTCAAGGGCCAGGTAGTCGAGCACCTCACCGAAATCCACATCCGCTGTCGCCCCCAGGGATGCCACAGCCGAGAACCCGAAGTCCCTGGCGTCCGCCCAGTCGAGCAATGCGCTGCAGAAGGAGCCCGACTGGGCGACCATGGCGACGTGGCCGCTGCTCACCTTGCTGCGGGCGAAACTGGCATTAAGGCCCACCCGGGGCCGCACGACACCCAGGCAGTTCGGGCCCACCAGGGCGATGTCGTGGGCCTGTGCTATCGCCAAAATCTCGTCCTGCAGGGCCTGTCCCTGCGGACCGGCTTCGCCGAAGCCCGCTGAAATGATGATCGCGGCCCCGACCCCATGGTTGCCGCATTCGCGCATAATCCCGGCCACCGCTTCGGCCGGAACGGCTATAACCACCAGGTCGATGGCCTGTCCGATGGCGCCCACGGACGGATAACAGGGCAAGCCACGGATCTCGTCATGGGTCGGGTTAACCAGGTACAGCTCGCCCTGGAAGTCACTCTCGATAAGCATGCCCAGCACCTGACCGCCCACCGACAGCGGGCGGATCGATGCACCGACCACGGCGACAGATTTCGGCTCGAAAACTTTGTCTAAACGGTGTTTTCTCATTACTGTTGGACTTCGGGCTGTAACAAATGCGCAACACTCGTGCGCCGGTAGATTTGCGTCAAGGCAACGCCGCCCGGCTCAGTGCAGGATGCTGGCAGTAGATTCATAGAGAGGATGTTCATGTCGCTTGCCTATATTTCACACCCCGACTGCCAGTTGCACGATACTGGGCCACACCACCCGGAGCGGCCTGCACGCCTGAGTGCCATAAATGATCGCCTTATTGCCACAGGCCTGGACATGGCACTGCATCACTATAACGCACCGCTGGTGTCGCGGGAATTGCTGGAGTTGGTGCACGACCCGGCCTATGTGGAGCGCTTGCACCAGATGTCACCGGATGAAGGCGTGGTCTGGGTTGAAGGTGATACCGCCATGGGCAAGCACACTCTCACGGCGGCCCTGCGAGCCGCCGGTGCGGCGGTACTGGGTGTCGACCTGTTGATATCCGGCAAGGCCGGCAAGGTTTTTTGCGGCGTGCGGCCCCCAGGTCATCACGCCGAGCGCGCCCGGGCCATGGGCTTTTGCTTTTTCAACAATGTGGCTATTGGCGCCCATCACGCGCTGGCGAACCATGGGCTCGACCGGGTTGCCATCATCGATTTCGATGTGCATCACGGCAATGGCACCGAGGACATTTTCGCGGGGGATGATCGTGTATTGCTGTGCTCGACCTTCCAGCACCCGTTTTATCCCCACACCGGGTATGACTGCAACGCTGCCAACGTGGTGAACGTGCCGCTGGCGGCGGGCTCGGATGGCGCGGCCTTCCGGCAGGCGGTGGAGCAACACTGGTTGCCCCGGCTGGCGGAGTTTGCGCCCGAGATGATCCTGGTTTCGGCGGGATTTGATGGCCACCAGGCGGACTATATGGCGCAACTCAACCTGGTCGACGCCGATTACGCCTGGGTGACCCGCCGGCTCTGTGAGCAGGCTGATGCCAGTGCCGGTGGCAGGATCCTGTCATCCCTGGAGGGGGGCTATGAGTTGCATGCGCTGGCCCGTAGCGTGGAGGCGCATATCAAGGCATTCTTCGGCGAGCTGTAGGCGGGTCAGCGCGCCCGCTTCAGTCCTGCCAGCTGTTCGCCTCCTGGTCGAAGCGCGCCGAGGCTTTGTCAACCACGCAGAAGCGCTGGCCAGTGGGCGCCTGCATCACGCACCAGCTCTGGACGTGTTCAACGACCTGTGCCCCCAGCCCCTGCAGCCTTGCGACTTCCGCGGCGATATTGTCGGTCTCTATATCGAGGTGAACCCGGCTGGCGTGATCGACTGACTGCACTTCGATGTGCAGCTGTTGTGCCGGAGCGTTCAGCTTCACGTATTTTTCGCCCTCTGCCCCGGGCAGTTCCTCCACCGCCATCCCCAGCGCACGGCTCCAGAATCGGGCGGCGCCCGCCAGGTCGCGGGTCTGGCAGTCGATGATAAATCCGGCCAGTTTGCTTTTGTGCATGTTATCCAGCTCCTGTATAAAGCCTGAACGTTACACCGGCGCCGGGGAGAAGACAAAATAGAGAGTCAGGAGAGTTCCGCCACCGAAGGTGGCAGTGGGTGACAGCGCCGAACCCGCGTCCCATTGACTGGGTCATGCTGGGCTCCCTCTGCCTGGCCTGGGGTTTTGCATTCCTGCTGGTTGCCATCGGGCTGGAATCATTCCCCCCGCTCACGCTGGTTACCCTGCGGCTTGCCGTGGGCGCCTTTGTGCTCTACCTGGTCATGCGCTGGCAGGGGTTTAAACTGCCCGTCGACAGGCGCTGGTGGCTGAGGTTTATCGTGCTCACCCTGCTGGGTAACCTGGTTCCGTTTACCCTCATTTCCTGGGGCCAGTTGCACATCGCCAGCGGCCAGGCCGGCCTGTTGATGGCGCTGGTGCCGATCAGCACCATGGTGCTGGCGCATTTTTTTGTCGACCATGAGCGCCTGACAGTCCCGCGCATCCTGGGAGTGCTGGCGGGCTTTGCCGGCGTGGCCGCCCTGGTTGGCGGCGAGGCCCTGAGCGGGCTTGGCGGGGCCAGTTTACCGGCGCAACTGGCGATAATTGCCGCCACCTTTTCCTACGCGGTGAACAATATCTACAGCAAGCGCCTGCCAACTCACAACGGGCTGGTTACCGCCACCGGGTCGCTTATTACCGGCGCCCTGGTGATCCTGCCCTTCTGCCTGCTGGTAGAGCGGCCCTGGGAACTGCAGATCCATACCGGACCCCTGCTGGCGACCGTCGCCCTGGGGGTGTTTTCCACGGGCCTGGCCACCTGGGTTTACTTTGTCGTGGTGTCCAACTGCGGCCCCAATTTCCTGTCCCTGATCAACTATATAATTCCCGCCCTCTCTTTTGCCGCCGGGGCGCTGTTGCTGGGCGAGGCCGTTAACAGCTGGCAGTTTGTCGGGCTGGTAGCCATCTGCAGCGGTATCGCCATCAGCCAGCATCGGCGGCGTCCGGGACAATAGCTGCTGCGCGAACAAACCCGGGGCGCAGTACCAGGATGGCAGCGCCTAGAAGATCGTCGCCCCCGATTCCGGTTCGGTGACCGCGCCGCCGCATATGGGCGAACAGTTCCCGCCCCATGCCGTATTCGCTGTGGCTGGAGCTTCGCTCCGCCTGCCTGCGTTTCTGCCACTCATCGGCAGGTACCAGTACCGTCAGTTCACCCTGCTCGGCATCGACCCGGATCATATCGCCGTCCCGGATCTTGCCGATGGCGCCGCCAGTCAGCGCTTCGGGAGTCAGGTGGATCGCCGCGGGTACCTTGCCCGAGGCGCCTGACATCCGGCCATCGGTAACCAGCGCTACCCGGAACCCGCGATCCTGCAGCAACCCCAGGTAGGGCGTGAGTTTGTGTAACTCGGGCATGCCGTTGGCCCGGGGTCCCTGGAACCTCACCACGGCAACCATGTCCCCGGTTAGCTCGCCGGCCTTGAAAGCCCGCTCCAGTTCGTGCTGGTCCTCGAACACCCGCGCCGCCGCCTCGACCACACGGTGCTCGGGAGCCACGGCGGAAACCTTGATAACGCTGCGTCCCAGGTTGCCGGTGAGCAGGCGCAGGCCGCCCTCACTGTCGAAAGGGTCGTCTGCGGGGCGCAGCACGCTGGTATCCGCGCTGCATTCGACAGCAGGGACATGCCTGATGCCGCTGTCCGCGAGTCTCGGCTCCTGGGCGTAGTGATGCAGGCCCTGTCCCCACACGGTCAGCACATCCTCGTGCAGCAGGCCTGTCTCCAGCAGGCTGCGAATGACAAAGGCGGTGCCGCCGGCGGCGTGGAAATGGTTCACATCGGCACTGCCGTTGGGATAGATGCGGGCCACCAGTGGGGTGATGGCGGACAGGTCGCTGAAATCCTGCCAGTCGATGATCACCCCCGCGGCGCGGGCGATGGCGATCCAGTGAATGCTGTGATTGGTTGAGCCGCCGGTGGCGAGCAGGGTGACGATGGCGTTGATTATGCATTTTTCATTTACCACTTCCGCAAGTGGGGTGTAATGCTGCCCTAGCGCGGTGATCCTGCACAGGCGCTGGGCAGCGGCAACCGTGAGCTCATCGCGCAGTGGCGTACCGGGGGGTTCGAAAGCGGCGCCGGGCACGTGCAGGCCCATCGCCTCCAGCAACATCTGGTTGCTGTTGGCGGTACCGTAAAAGGTGCAGGTGCCCTTGCCGTGGTAGGCCGCCGACTCGGCCTCGAGCAACTGTTCCCGTCCCACCTTGCCCTCGGCGAACTGCTGCCTGACCGCGGCTTTTTCCTTGTTGCTGATCCCGCTGGTCATCGGCCCGGCGGGAGCGAATATCACAGGCAGGTGGCCGAAACTGAGAGCCCCGATCAGCATGCCCGGTACGATCTTGTCGCAGACGCCGAGCATCATGGCACCGTCGAACATGTTGTGGGACAGGGCAATGGCGGTGGCGGCCGCGATGATGTCGCGACTGAACAGGCTCAGCTCCATACCGGGCGCACCCTGGGTCACGCCGTCACACATGGCGGGCACGCCGCCGGCGACCTGGGCGGTACAGCCCACCGCGTGTGCGGCCCGCTTGACGATGTCCGGGTATGCTCCCAGGGGCTGGTGCGCGGAAAGCATATCGTTGTAGGCGTTGACGACGCCGATATTGGCCGCCTCGACCAGTTTCAGCCGCTGCTTGTCGCTGTCCTCGCAGGCGGCGTAGCCGTGGGCCAGGTTGCTGCACGACAGCGTGCCGCGCAGCGGGCCGCCGGCGCGCATCTCATCGATGCGTTGCAGGTAGGCGCGCCTGGAATCGGCGCTGCGCTCGATAATGCGTTCGGTAATATCATTCAGTGCCGGGTGTGTCATTGGGGTGCCCACCAGATGCTTGCAGGGGTTATGTTTTGTTGCAGGATCGCCGCCACCGGGTGTTGCTCCGCCCGGGCGTTCTCCAGCAGTGTCTTTTTGGCCTCACCGGTAATGTGAACAAGGATCTCCCTGCTCCTGAGTACCGCCGCCAGCGTCAGCGTAAGGCGCTGGTGCGGGGCTGTAACCGGCGTGGTTTCGGCTACGACTGCGGAGTTCGCGGGGTCCAGCAGGGCGGGCAGGTTGGCCGCGCCGGGGAACCAGGATGCGGTATGCCCGTCTTCCCCCATGCCCAGCACGACCGCCGAGAATGGTCGCGGCATGGTGTCGATGGCGCGACCCAGGGCCGCCAGGCCATCCGCGCCGTTGTCGGCCAGGCTGACGAAGTTGGCAGCGGCGGCGCGATTCTGCAGCAGGTTCTGCCGCAGCATGCGCTCATTCGAGGCGGGGCTGTCGATGGCCACACGCCGCTCGTCCACCAGGGTCAGCCAGACCCGGCTCCAGTCGAGTTCGCAGTTGGACAACGCGCGGAACATAGCGGTGGGGGTGCTGCCGCCCGAGACCGCCAGGCTGGCGTGGCCGTGGCTGTCGATATCGGTCTGCAGCTGTTGGCGCAGGTGTTCCGCCAGGGCCCGGTCCAGCTCCGCGGCGGCGGAGAAAATGTGCCACTCACTCATACCAGCTGCGCCCGTCTACGGCCGTAAGGGCGGTGGCCGCACTGGGCCCCATGGTGCCCGCGTTGTAATTCTTGATGGGTGTGCCGTTTTGCTCCCAGGCCTCGATCACCGTATCTATCCAACGCCAGGCGGTTTCCACCTCGTCCCGGCGCATGAACAGGGTCTGGTCGCCGTTGATGGCATCGAGTAGCAGGCGTTCGTAGGCGTCGTAGCTGTCGGCCTTGCTGCGCGACTCATCGGTCAGGTGCAACTCCACCGGCTGCAGGCTCAGTTTGTTGGTAAGCCCTGGTTTCTTGTTGAGGGTGTGCAGGCTGATGCTTTCCTCCGGCTGCAGCCTGATAACGAGTTTGTTGGTCAGTTCGTTGGCGTCGTTGGCGAACAGGGAAAAAGGCTGGCGCTTGTACTCGATCACGATTTCCGAATAGCGCCTGCTCAGGCGCTTGCCCGTGCGCAGGTAAAACGGTACCCCGGCCCAGCGCCAGTTGTTGATGGCGGCCTTTATGGCGACAAAGGTTTCGGTACCATCCGCGCTTTCGAATTCCGCTTCATCGAGGAAACCCCGCACCGCTTCGCCGTTGACCGCGCCGGCAGCGTAGCGGCCGCGCACCGTGCACTCCCTGGCGTTGTCGGCCGTGATCGGCATCAGCGCCCGCAGCGCCTTCATTTTCTCGTCGCGGATATCCGCCGCCCGCAGGCTGACAGGGGGCTCCATGGCAACTATCGACAATACCTGCAGCAGGTGGTTCTGTACCATGTCGCGCAGGGCGCCGGTCTTTGCATAATAATCGGCGCGGCCCTCGACGCCGATATCCTCGGCTACCGTGATCTGGACGTTATCGACAAAGGTGTTGCGCCACATGGGGCTGAACAGTGGGTTGCCGAAGCGCACCGCCAGCAGATTCTGTACGGTCTCCTTGCCGAGGTAGTGATCGATGCGGAAAGTCTCCTCTTCCCGGAAAACCCGGGAGACCTCTTCGTTTATCTGCTGACATGACGCCAGGTCGTGACCCAGCGGCTTCTCCAGCACCACGCCGCTGTGCTCGTCCACCAGGTTTGCCGATTGCAGTTGCTGGCAGATCTGGCCGTAGAGCGAGGGCAGGGTGGCCAGGTAGTAGAGCCGGCCCGGGGCTTCGCCCAGGTCCAGCAAATGCCCAAGCGCCTCGTAGTCAGAGGCGTTGCCGGCATCGATAGTGCTGTAGAACAGGCGATCGTGGAAGGTGCTCCAAACCTCCTCGCTCCAGTCACCCTCCGGCAGAAATTTTTGCAGGTTTGCCTTTACCGTGGTGCGAAAGTCCTCGTTGTCGATGCTGGCCCTGCCGGTGGCGACAATGCGGTGTAGCCGGTCCGCCAGTTGGTGCCGGTGTAGCTGGAACAGCGCGGGCAGCAGCTTGCGGGTGGACAGATCCCCGGTGCCGCCGAAAATTACCAGGTCTAGCTTCGGTTTCATGGTTGTCGTTCCTCGATTCGTTCAGTCCAGCTGTGCAAGCCAGTTGGTGAGCCCCTGCATGAAGGCGCGAAAATCCGCATGGGGACCCTGGGAGCAGGCAAAGCCGTGTTCCGCTATGCCAAAATGCTTGCAGGTAACCGCCACGCCCGCCTGTTCCAGCGCCTCGGCGTAGGCCTTGCCCTCGTCCCGCAGGGGGTCAATCTCGGCGGTTACCAGCAGGGTCGGTGGCAGGGCGGCAAGCCCGGCTGCGCGCAGCGGGAAGGCGCGTTGCGCGCTGGCCTCGGCCGGTGACAGGCCGCCGAGGTAGGTGTCCCAGAACCAGTGCATGATGCCGCTGGTCAGGGTCTGGCCGGTGGCTCTCTCCACATAGGAAGCAAAGCCCGCGGTGTAGTGCTCGGTCGCCGGATAGATCAGTACCTCGCCCGCGATTTTTTTCCTGTCATCGGCGTCTATTTCAAGACAGATGCAAGTGGCCAGGGTACCGCCGGCGCTGTCGCCGGCAATCACCAGGCGACCGTCGCTGGTGCCGAGTTGCGCCACCTGCCGCGCAATCCATTGCGTCGCCGCCAGGCAGTCATCCTGCGCCGCGGGGAAGACGTGTTCGGGCGCCAGGCGGTAATCCAGCGAGATAACGCTGCAGCCGGTGGCTGCGCTCAGGGCCTGGCAGAAGGGATGATGGGTTGCAACGCTGCCGATCACCCAGCCGCCACCGTGGATATAGACAATCAGCGGTTTTGCGCCGCCCAGGGCGTTGTTGTACAGCCGCGCGGGGATGGCGATCGCCCCGGCCACGGGAATGCGCAGATCGACAAAGGGGCCCGGGTGCACGTGGCCACGCCAGGCCAGGGCGCCGCTGATCCGGTAATAGGCGCGAAAGCCTGCGACTGTGACGGCCTGCAGCGGCTTGGCCAGCCACTTGCCCGGAAGCTGAGGCATGTTATCGGTTCTCCTGCCGGTACTGGCGAGGCGGGCTGCCGTGCCAGCGCTTGAATGCGTGGGTGAAATTGCCGGGACTACTGTAACCCAGCATCGCGGCTATTTCCTCTATCGACAGCGTGCTGGTGGCCAGGTATTCCCGCGCCAGCTCGTAGCGCACTTCGGCCAGAATCTGCTGGTAGCTGCTGCCCTCGGCTGACAGCTTGCGGCGCAGGGTCCGGCCGGTGATATGGAGCTTATCGGCAACCTGGTCTATATCCGGGAAATAACCGGGGCGGGCGACTATGCACTGGCGCACCCGCTCGACAAAGCCACTGCTCTTGCTCATGCGCGCCAGCAGTAACTGGCATTGCTGCTGGCAGATAGCCGAAGTCTCCGCATCCTGCAGCGGCATGGGTGTGTCCAGTGCGCCGGCATCAAAGCGCATTTCCGAACGCGGCCCGTTGAAGCTGACCGGGCAGCCGAAAAAGTCCCGGTAAGCGGCGCTCCGGCCCTGGCCGTCGTGCATCAGGGTAACGCCGGTGGGTCGAACCGGCGATTGCAGGTCTGGCTCCCCGGCGGCCAGCGCTGCTGCCATGTCGCGATCCACGTAAAAGGCGAACAGGTCAGCGGGAATCTCCAGCAGGCGGGAAAACTGCAGAATCCCCTCTACCGCGGTTTCCCTGAATTCGACCCGAAAAAGGGTAAAGGTCAGTGGTCCGTAGCTGCTGACAATGGCCATGGCCTGGCGCAGGTTGGGGGCGCTCAGGAAAGCGTAACCGAACAGGCCGTAGGTCTGCGCGTTATAGGCCTTGCCCAGCTTGAGGCCGAGCAGGGGGTCAGCGGTGAGTTGCAGGAGGTTGCGGTGGAAGCGGAACTCCTGGGCCAGGGTGAATTGCGGCGGCGGGTTGGGGGCGAGCAGGTCACCGGGCTCGATACCGGTGCCTTCCAGGCATTGCTTCGCCGCAAAGCCCATGGCCTGCATGGCCTTGAGGGCGGGCGGCAGGGCCTTGATATGGTGGGAAACCTGGGTGCTGGTAGCCATGAGTTTATACTAACGACATCTGTCCGGAATTCACAAGTTTTTGTCCTGCTCAAATATTCGCCAGCCGGGGATTTTTCTTTACAGTGGGGCCACGCTGGAAAACCGAACGGGAGGCGACATAGCGCTATGGCAAATAAGAACGACAGAAACCCATCAGTGGTGGTTATCGGTGCAGGTATGACCGGCATACTCATGGCGATAAAATTGCGTGAGGCCGGTATCCGCGATGTCACCATTCTGGAAAAAGCCGACAAGGTTGGCGGCACCTGGCGGGAGAACACCTACCCGGGTGTCGCCTGCGACATCCCTGCCCACATGTATACCTATGCCTTCCGTGGCAACCCTGAGTGGCAGCACCGATTCGCCCACGGCGATGAAATCCAGGCCTATTTCGAGAAGATTTCTTCTGACTACGGCGTTACCGACCAGGTGCGGTTCAACGAGTCCGTCGACGCCAGCCACTACCGGGACGGCAAGTGGTACCTGCGCACCAGCCAGGGCAACGAGCTGGTGGCTGACTTCGTGATCGCCGCCACCGGCATCCTGCACCACCCGGCCTATCCTGATATCCAGGGCCTGGACAGCTATCAGGGCGCCATGTTCCATACCGCTCGCTGGGACCACAGTGTCGACCTCGCCGGCAAGCGTGTGGGAATCATCGGCACCGGTTCCACCGCGGCGCAGGTGATTTCCGAGATATCCAAAACGGCGGGTTCCCTGACAATTTTCCAGCGTACCCCCCAGTGGATTCTCGATACCCCGGACAAGAATTACAGCGAGCGGGACAAGGCCCGGTTGCGCGGCAAGCAGGGCAGGATGGATAAACTGCGCCAGCGCTACGCCTGGCTTATTCGCAATACCTTCACCGAAGCGGTCAGCTCCGGGGGCTGGCGTCACGCCCTGCTGAGCTGGCAGGTCAAGCGCAACCTGCGCAAGAGTGTCCGCGACCCCGCGCTGCGGGCGAAACTGACCCCGGACTACAAGGTGGGTTGTAAGCGACTGATTGTCAGCTCCTCCTTCTACGAGGCGGTGCAGCGTCCCAATGTGGAGCTGGAAACCGCGGGCATCGAGCGGATCTGTGAGCAGGGGGTGGTCACCCGGGACGGTGAGCTGCACGGCCTGGATGTGCTGGTCCTGGCGACCGGTTTCCACCCCTTCAACTTCATGCGTCCCATGGACCTGACCGGCCGCGAGCGGGCTGTCTATCGAAGAGGCCTGGGAAAAGAAGGTGCAGGCCTATCGCTCGGTTTGCCTGCCGGGCTTTCCCAACTTCTTCCTGATGCTCGGCCCGAATTCGCCGGTGGGTAACTACTCGGTGATCGCCATGAGCGAGGTACAGGGTAGCTATGTATTGAAACTGATCGACCAGTGGCGAAAAGGCCGCCTGCAGGCGGTGGAAGCGACCGAGGAGGCGAAGCTGCGTTTTAACAACTACCTGAAGCAGGGTATGGGCACCACCGCCTGGGTAGGCGGCTGCCAGAGCTGGTACCTGGATGCCGATGGCGAACCGGCCCTGTGGCCCTATTCCTGGAACCAGTGGGTGAAAGAAATGGCCGAGCCGGACCTGGCCGACTTCCAGCGCGGCACGCCCGCGGAGGTCGTGCCCCTGGAGCCCGCCGAAGAGGCGGCCTGAGAGCCGGCTTCAGCTCGCCCGGGGCGACCTCGCAGCCGTCTCGGGCTCATCCTCAAACCCCGCGGTTTCAGGGCGCTGTTGATACCAGTTCACCCCGTGCTCGTCCCGGTGGCGGCTGATCCGCCGCCGCCCCAGCAGGCAGTTCAGGTGGGCCAGGGTCTCGCCGGTGGCCAGACCCAGGGAGTCCTCGCCGATCTCCCGATTGAACAACGGCGGAAAACAATCCACTGCCCGCCGCGGCCGGTCCAGGTAATCGAACAGGCTCCTGAGGTCGCGATTGTGGGCTTCGATCAGCTGGCTCAGCCTTACGTGCAGCCCGTAGAAGGGCGCTTCATGGGCCGGCAGCACCAGCACGTCGTCGGGCAGCATCTCGCGTATGCGCGCACTGGAGCTCAGCCATTCCTGCAGGGGATCGCCATCGGGTTCGGTGGGAAAGACGCTGACATTGGGGGTGATGCGCGGCAATACCTGGTCCCCGGAGATCAGCAGTTTCAGCGCGGGGCAGTACAGTGCGGCGTGCTCCGGGGAGTGCCCGCTGCCCACGATGACCTGCCAGTAGCGGTCACCGATGGTGATGGTTTCCAGGTCCACCAGGCGGCGAAAGCTCTCAGGCAGGGGTGATACCGCGCGGCCAAAATTGCCGAACCTGCCCTTGTAAGCCGTCAGCTGTTTCTCGTTGTAACCCGCCGCCTGGTAGAAACGCAGGGCCACTGCAGGCGCCTCGCGACCGGTGTCCCCGACCATCGCCCGGCACATCAGGAACTCTTCCCGGGACATCCACAGCTCGGCATTGAAGCGCTCCGTCAGCCAGCCCGCCAGCCCCACGTGGTCCGGATGCATGTGGGTACAGATAACCCGCCTGATCGGTCTGCCACCCATCACGGAGCCAAACAGCTGCTCCCAGATTTCCCTGGCACTGTCGAGGGCTAGGCAGGTGTCCACCACGGTCCAGCCATCGCCGTCTTCCAGCAGCCAAAGGTTGATATGGTCCAGCGACATCGGCATGGGGAAGCGTACCCAGTACACCCCCTCGGCGATCTGCTCGGGCTCGCCCGGGGCCGGGTTGACCGCGCGTCCCCAGGGGTAGGTAAGCCCCTTGTAGAGTTCTGGCGTGTCTTGCAGCATCAAGTAGGCCTTTTGGCGGGATTGAAGAGGGCCACAATGGTCGGCCTTCGGGGGCTGGATGTCCAGCGCCCCGCCAGTAGCGGCACCGGAGACTATTTCCCGGGCGGTACCGCCCCGCCCGTGGCCCGCATCTGTAGCATCTGCTGCATCTGTTGCATCATCCGGTCGATGGTAAAGCTGGCGGTGGCCTGCCGTGGCGGGAACTCGCGGAAGGTCATGAGGAATTTGCCCACTTCCTGCTGGGTGGGCACGAACAGCCACAGCTGGTCGGCGAAGAAGCGGCTATAGAGTCCCGAGTCTATGGAGGTCTCATAGGGGTCGCTGCGCAGGTTGACGATGCGGGGGAAATTGAGCGCCTCCCTGGGACCGGCCCAGCCTTCCATCTGCCATGCGAACATGATTTTCCAGTCGTTCCAGCGCACAGCATTGAAGTTGGCGTTGTCATCGAAGTAGTAGATGTTGTGGCGCGCACCGGGACCCTTGCCGCTCAGCACCGGGGTCTGGTCGTAGCCGTCCAGGTGGACCTTGAAGGTCTTGTCGCCGGCCCGGTGCCCCGCCTTCAGTTTGGTGCCTATGTCCGCTTCGCCGGCGGCGGCCAGCAGGGTGGGCAGCCAGTCCTGGTGGGAGAAGATATCGTTGATCACGGTGCCGGGCTGCACCGTGCCCGGCCAGCGGATCAGGGCGGGCACGCGGAAGCCGCCCTCCCAGGTGGAACCCTTTTCACCGCGAAACGGTTCCGAGCCGCCGTCGGGATAGGTGTTGGTCTGGGAGCCGTTGTCGGTGCTGTAGATCACGATGGTGTCGTCGGCGATGTCGAGTTTGTCCAGCTCGTCCAGCAGTTGGCCCACGTGATAGTCGTGCTCCATCAGGCCGTCGGCGTACAGGCCGTAACCGGACTTCCCCTCCCACTGTGGTGCCAGCCGGGTCCATACATGCATGCGCGTGGCGTTGAACCAGACGAAAAACGGTTTGCCCGCCTTGTGCGCCTGCTGCATGAACTTCACCGCGGCGTCGGTGAATTCCTGGTCGATTACCTCCATGCGCTTGCGGGTCAGGGGGCCGGTATCCTCGATCTTGCCGTCGGCGTAGGAGCGAATCACGCCGCGGGGTGCGAAGCGCTTGCGAAACGCCTGGTCCTTTGGGTAGAAGTAGGTCTCCGGTTCCTCCTCCGCATTCAGGTGGTACAGGTTGCCGAAAAACTCGTCGAAGCCGTGGTTGCTGGGCAGGAATTCGTCCTTGTCGCCCAGGTGATTCTTGCCGAACTGGCCGGTGGCGTAACCCAGCGGCTTGAGCAGTTCCGCGATGGTGGGGTCCTCTGCCTGCAGGCCGATATCCGCCCCGGGCAGGCCGACTTTCAGCAAACCGGTGCGCAGGGGGTGCTGGCCGGTGATAAAGGCTGAGCGACCGGCGGTGCAGCTCTGCTCGCCGTAGTAGTCGGTGAACAGGGCTCCCTCGTTGGCGATGCGGTCGATATTGGGGGTGGACCCACCCAGCATACCCCGGTGGTAGGCGCTGATATTGGACCAGCCGATATCGTCGCCCCAGATCACCAGGATGTTCGGTTTGTCGGTTGGCGGCCCCTGCGCTGGCGGCGCCCAGGAAAATGAACACGAGGGCCAGTGCCCTCGGCAGCGTGAGTCTGCTCATGGCTGTTCTCCAATTATCATTATCGGGCTGGGACGGGTCCGCCATGGTACAGCAGCGATCCGCCGGATTCGAACCGGGTGGCCTGGCAATTCAGGCCACCCGATACATTCGTGCATCAGCAGGAGAACAACTGGTGGCGCTCGTAGGTCGGAATATTGCGATAGGCCAGGGTAAAGTTTGCCGCCACCGACAGGCGCGGCTCCTGGGCCTGGTGCGGGGTGACCTCGTGCCAGAGAAAGGACGGGAAGAAAATCATCACGCCGGGCCGGGGAAAGACCTTGGCATGGTATTGCCAGCCGCCCTGCAGGGATGCATTGAAGCGCGGGTCGTGCAGGATCAACGCGCCCTCGTCGGGCCGCCAGTAGTCGCGCACGGACTCGTCACTTACCAGCAGCGGCTTATCGGAGGGCCGGGTGTGCACGTAGTACACGGCGGATATATGCGAGACGTGATTGTGGGAGGGCACGTAATGTCCCCTCGGGGCCACGTTGGGAAACATCTGCAGGGCGAGATCAAACTCGCCCTGCCAGCCGATTTCCCTGCAGTAATCCTTGAGGCAGGCCAGGAACAGGCTTTCCAGCCGGTGCAGGGCCGGGACTTCGTCGGCGTATTCCATCAGGGTGGTGACGTCCGACTGCTCCGCCTGGTCGCGGCTGTGGAAGCGCGGGTGGTCGGTAAAGAACGCGGCCAGCTCCGTGTTCATCTGCGCTTCTTCCAGCTCGAACAGCTTTACCGGGGTCGGAAACAACTGGTGTGTAGTTCCCTCCGGCACATTGACGGTCTGGGTGTCAAAAGATTGTTTTTCCACGTTTGGCTTCATGATATAAGGGCCCCCGATAACGGGGGCGAATATACCAGATCAGGTTCGCCTCATCGCAAGCTGCTATTGTAAATTTTCCGGAGGAAATACAGTCAATGCTGAAAATGGTGCGGGTCATGGCGGGCATGGACGCCCAGTACGAGCGCCACCTCGAAGGCCTGAAGGCAGTGTTCAACAAGGCCTTTGCCTTCAACGCCCCCTATATCGAAAAAATCGAGGCTTTTTCACGCGGCGAGCACCCGCCCGGTTCGGAGTGCATCATCCTGGCGGCCACCGGTGCCCGGGAGGAGGTGTTGGGCTTCACCGTGGCGTTTTATTTCAGCGACCTCAAAGCCGCTTACCTGGATTATATCGCCAGCGACCCCGACAAGGCGTCCCGGGGCATCGGCGCGGCCCTGTATGAGGCCATGCGCAACGACGTAAAGAAGCGCGGCGCCCGCCGCCTGTTCTTTGATTCGCTGCCGGATGAACCCGGCCCCAATGTCGACCCGACACTGCTGCCCAACAACAAGAAGCGCATGGCGTTCTATGAACGCCTCGGGGCCAGGCCCATCCAGGGTACCCAGTATGAACACCTGGTCACACCAGCGAACCTGGGCGATCCCAACTGCCTGCTGCACGACGGCCTGGGGCAGACCGCGCCGCTGTCGCGCGCCAAGCTCAAGGCGGTAATTGCACGCATCATGCTGGCCAAGTCATCGCTGACGCCGGAGCAGGAGCCGCTGAAAACCCTGTTGGCTTCGGTGAAGGATGACCCGGTAGTAGTCAGGGCGCCGCGCTACCCGGCGCCCTCCCCGGGACCCTTACCTAAATTGCGGCATTCCATAGACCTTATCGAAACCGGCACCAGCAACGATATCAGCCACTCGCCTTTCAAGGGCTATTACGAGCGGCCGGCCCGTGTCGCGGCCATCGCCAAGGCGCTGGACGACCTGCCGATTATCCGCCACGAAATCCAGGACTTCGGTCTCAAGCCCATTCTGGAAATTCACGACAAGCGCATGGTCAATTTCCTGAAGGAAAGCGAGACCAGGGTCCCCCCGGGGCAGATCGTCTACCCGGAGATTTTCCCGATCCGTTACCCCGACCGCCTGCCGCACAACTGGCCCATGCGGGCGGGCTACTTCTGCATCGACACCTCGACCCCGATCACCAGCAATGTGTTCGCCGCCGCTACCCGTTCTGCCAACGCCGCCCTGACCGCGGCCAAGCTGGTCTCTACCGGGAAATCAGAAATGACCTACGTTGCCGGACGCCCGCCCGGCCACCACGCCGAACGCAAGGTCTTCGGTGGATTCTGCTATTTCAACAACGCCGCGCTGGCGGCAAATGCCCTGTCCCGCAAGGGCCGGGTGGCGGTGCTGGATGTTGACCACCACCATGGCAATGGCACCCAGGACATTTTCTACAGCCGCAAGGATGTCCTGACGGTTTCGATTCACGGCCACCCGGAATCGTCCTACCCGTTTTACGCCGGCTTCGAAGATGAGCGGGGGGAAGGCGAAGGTGAGGGCTTCAATGTCAATTTTCCCCTGCGGCCGGGAGTCGATGACGCGGCCTATCTCACCGCCCTGGAGAAAGCCCTCAAGGTGATCAGGAAGTTTGCCCCTGATTACCTGGTGGTTTCCCTCGGGGTGGACATCATGCGGGGGGACCCCACCGGCGCGTTTTACGTGTCGGCCGAAGGTATGCGCAATATCGGTCGCAGTATCGGCGCACTGCGCCTGCCCTCCGTGATTATCCAGGAGGGTGGCTACCACCTGCAGAACCTGCGCCGGGGTGTCCGGGGATTCCTGGTGGGCTACGGTGTCGGGATGACACCGGCTGACTAGCGCGCAGTTGGCAAGGCCTTAGCCGACGCCTCTCTCGCTGCCCTCCCAGTAGCGTGCCCGCAGGGCTTTTTTGTCGGGTTTGCCAACCGGGGTGGTGGGAATGGCGTCGACGAAGTCGACGGACTTGGGTGCCTGCACCGAACCCTTCGCCTGCTTGACCAGGGCCTGTAATTCCTGCACCAGTTCCGGCGCCGCTGCGCTACCCGGGCGCAATACCACGACAGCCTTGACCGCTTCACCCCAATGTTCATCCGGCACACCGATTACCGCGACCTGCCCCACCGCCTCGTGGGTGGCGAGCACGTCCTCGACCTCCCGCGGGAACACATTGAAGCCACCGGTGACGATCATGTCCTTGGTGCGATCGACAATATAGAGAAAACCCTCCTCATCCAGCTTGCCGACATCGCCGGTGTGCAACCAGTCACCGGCAAAAGCCTCCGCGGTCTGTTCGGGCATGTCCTTGTAGCCCTTCATAACGAGCGGGCCGCGGACACAGATCTCGCCGGGTTCGCCATTTGCGACCGGCTTGCCCTGCGGGTCGAGCAGGGCGATATGCACCCAGGGGCTGGGCCGGCCGCAGGATGAGAGGCGCTGCGGTTTTTCCAGGTCGTGGTCGGCCCTGCGCAGGTTGGCGATGACCATGGGCGCCTCGGACTGGCCGAAAAACTGGTAGAACACCTGCCCCCACTTTTCGATGCCCTGGCGCAGCCGCGCCGGGCTCATGGCGGAGGCGCCGTAGAAGATCGTCTCCATACTGGACATGTCCGCCGTGGCGGCCCGGGGGGAGTCCATCAGGTAATAGAGCATCACCGGGACCAGCATGGTGCAGGTGATTCGATGCTGCTCCACCATGTCGAAGAACTCGTCCGGGCTGAACCCCTGCATCACGTAAAATGCGCCGCCTTTTTGCAGCACCGGGATAAAAAAAGCGGCTGCCGCATGGGACAGAGGCGTGGCCATCAGCATGCGCACCTCGTCGGGGAACTCCCACTCCGCCATCTGGATCTGGGTCATGTAGGCGGTAACCCGATGGGTGCTCATGACCCCTTTCGGCCGACCGGTGGTGCCGCCGGTGAAATTGACCGAGGACACCTCGTCGGGCAGGACATCGGGGGCGACCAGGGGCTTCGGCTCGAAGGTGGCGGCCAGTGCCAGGTAATCCTCGCCGGTTTGAGTGGGGCCGAACCCCAGCAGGTGCTTGAGCCCGGGCACCTTCTCCTTCAGCTTCGCCGCGTGGGCATCGAACAGGCTGGCGTCGAAAACCAGCGCATCTATTTCCGCCGCTTCCAGCACATAGGCGTGATCGTCCAGCGAACCCAGTGGGTGCAGGGGAGTGCCGATGCAACCGGCCAGTTGCATCGCGGCGATATTCGACAGCACCTCCGGCCGGTTGGCGGAAATCACCGCAATACGACTGCCCTTGCCCAGCCCCTTCGCCTGCAGTGCCTGCACCATCTGGCTGGTGCTTTCACGCACCTCCCGGTAACTGGCTACCTTGTTCCCGAGGAACAGGCAGGGCTCATCGTCGAAGCGATTGAGGCCTTCCACCAACAGGTGGGGCATCAGGGGCGGGTGGTGCAGTGCGGACTCGGTCATTGTGTTCCTTTCTCCCGGGACTGGCGCGTGGTCGCTTACTTTACACTTTATTCACGGCCAGAGGAGCCGGGCCGCTGTCCCCGGCCTGTCCCGGTTCAAAATACTGCCTGCCGCGCGTGGCGGGCGCCGGCGGGTCGTTATGGTGGAGCCTGTGGGTTATGATTCCCGGGTCCCCTCCAATCAGCCAAAAGTGAGCCGATGATATCGAAATGCAAAACCGTTCTGACCTTTCTTGTCTGTATCACCTGCCTGCAGGGCTGCAGCAGCGCCACTACCCACAGCAGCGCCAGCGCCGGCAAAGCCAGCGAGGTAAGTATGCCCGCGCAAGTTGAACTCGGTGGCGGTGGGCGCCCCATTGGCCCGGCATATACCCGCAGTGTCGTCTACGGCAAAAATGGTATGGCAGCCACGGCGCAACCCCTGGCCTCCCAGCTGGCACTGGACATCCTCCAGGCGGGCGGCAGTGCCGTGGATGCGGCGGTGGCCGCCAACGCCGCGCTGGGGCTGATGGAGCCCACCGGTTGCGGAATCGGCGGCGATATTTTCATCATGGTGTGGGACCCGAAAAGCCGGCGGCTCTATGGCTACAACGGCTCCGGCCGGTCTCCTGCCGGGCGCAGCCTGGAGCAGCTGCAGGCGCAAATTACCGCGCTCAAGGAACAGGGCCGGCTGCCGGCGGATTTTGCCGGTATCCCCTCCAAGGGCCACTTGCCGGTGACTGTGCCCGGCACTGTCGATGGCTGGTTTGCGATACACGATCGCTTCGGCAAGTTGCCCATGGCCGAGGTGCTGGCTCCCACGGTCAACTACGCTCGCGAGGGCTTCCCGCTCTCCCCGGTGATCGCCTACTACCTCGAGCGCAATCGCCTGGCATTCGAACGCAGTCTCGCGGGCAGCGAGTTACTGGAAAACATTTACAGTACCTGGTATCCCGGGGGCCGCTCCCCGGCTGCGGGAGAGCTGTTCCGCAACCCGGACCTTGGCGACACGCTCGAGGCGATAGGCCGGGGTGGGCGCGACGCTTTCTATCGGGGTGATGTAGCCAAAGAGATGGCCGCTTACTTCCAGCGTATCGGCGCGGACCTCAGCTACGAGGACCTCGCCGCCCATACCGGCGACTGGGTGGAGCCGGCCAGTGTGAACTACCGCGGCTATGAGCTGTACGAACTGCCACCCAATGGCCAGGGCGTCGCCGCCCTGCAAATGCTCAATATGCTCAAACAGGTAGACCTCGCGCAGTGGCCCCGTGGCTCCGCCGAGGTGTTCCACTACATGGTGGAGGCCAAGCGCCTGGCGTTTGAGGATGTCGCGCGCTACTACGCGGATCCCGACTTCAGCGATGTGCCCCTGAGCGGGTTGCTGGCGGAAGAGTACGGTCGCGAGCGCTTCGCCCTGATCGATCCCGATCGCGCGGCCACTGACCTCGGCCCCGGTGAGCCCCTGCTGGAAGGTGATGGCGATACCACCTATCTCACCGTGGCCGACGGGGACGGCATGATGGTTTCCCTGATTCAGTCCAATTACCGGGGCATGGGTTCTGGTGTTGTACCGGACGGTCTTGGTTTCATGCTGCAGGACCGGGGCGAGCTGTTTTCCCTGGATCCCAACCACCCCAACGCCTACGCCCCGGGCAAGCGCCCCTTTCACACCATCATTCCGGCCTTCCTGATGAAAGACGGCGAGCCGCTGATGAGCTTCGGCCTGATGGGTGGCTCCATGCAGCCCCAGGGGCATGTGCAGATCGTGGTGAACATCGTCGACTACGGCATGGATATCCAGCAGGCCGGGGATGCCGCCCGCTTTCTGCATGAAGGCGGGCGTGAGCCCACCGGCGTGCACAAGGATAGCCTGGGCACCCTGTATCTTGAGCCCGGTGTCAGTGAGCAGACCGTCGAGCAGTTGCGGGCCATGGGCCACCGGGTGGAGATCGATGCCACCGGGGTGCGATTTGGCGGTTACCAGGCGATCGCAGTCGACCCGGACACCGGGGTTTATGCGGGCGCCACGGAGATGCGCAAGGATGGTACTGTTACCGCGTGGTGATGATTGGTGCCCGTGGTGGTGCCCTGGGCATGCATTGGGCCAAAAAAAACCCCGCACAGATAAGGGTGCGGGGTTGGCCGGACTCGTTGAGGGGCGATCAGAAGCCCGGCTGCAGCACTGAGTCGATAATCCACACCAGGCCGTTGTCGGCTCTCACACCCTGGCACTGGACGATGGCGGTGTTGACGCGCGGCTCGCCGGCATTGCGGCTCAGGTAGACATATTCACCCGCGAGGGTTTTGCGCTGCACCGGCGAGGCGAACTTCCGGGGGTCGTTGGAACCCGGGGATACGTGGTAGGTCAGGACCGTGGTCAGCAGGTCCATATCGGACAGGATGGCATCGGTAACGTTCGCAGGCATGGCTGCAAAGGCGTCGTTGGTCGGTGCGTAAACGGTGATGTTGTCGGTAGTGGCCAGGGCCTCGTCAAGGCCGGCGGCGAGCACCACGTCTACGAGGGTGGAGAGCGCGGGCGTGGCCAGCGCGGCCTCGACGATGTTTCCGTCAAACCGGGCAATCGGGGTGGACACGCAGTCGGCGAAGTTGGTCATCGCCTGTGATGTCGCACCGAAAGTGCAGGCCAGCGCGGCGGTGGATGCAAGGATGGTGTTCTTCAGGCTCATAGTTGTGCTCCTCTGGTAATGGATCAATTCGGTTCGATTGCTCTGCGCCGTTGCGAAGGGGTGACTCACGCGTTGCGACAATGCATTCATGAGAAGTACGGCCGGCTTTCCCGAATTGGATCGCTCTTGTGTCGCGCTGGAAGGGCAGAAGATAAAGCCATTAAAAACAGTTGCTTAAAAGAGCGCTGGCAATACTGAACGCGACTTGTTGAAGTTCTGTCCCGATAAGGAGCCCGGGGCAGGTCGCCTTTGCGGCGTACGCCGCAGTGCTTTACTTTGAAGCCGACAGGCCGGTTGGCTGGAGCGGGGGCGTCGCAGGAAGGCAGCGCCTGCAGTCAGGCGCTCAGATCCAGCGGCGAAAATCTATCTTGAGCTGGCGCCGTTCATATCCGGAGCGCCGGTTGTTCTTCCACAGCCAGTTCTTTGCGCGCCCGCTGTCGGGCCCGTGGGTGCGGCGATTGGTGAGCAGGCTGCGCCTGTCACCGTACCTGAAAAAGCGGCAGTTGCAGGCGTCAGCGGCGCATTGGGCCAGGGGGAGTTCGGGCGCCTCGTCGAGCAGGTGGCGCTTCCCGGCGATCTCCCTGGCGGCAGCGCAGCCGTCGTCGCCGCAATAAATAGCGACCGAGGCGAACGGCTTGGTGTCGGCGTCTCGCGAAACCAACTCTGTTGCAGGGACGATAATGTCGTTCACGGTTTTCTCCGGAGCATGGGCTGATGGGAGTTCAGCAGGGGCTTGCCATCTGGTAATCGCCCCTTGGCTTATGCCCCACGGGCGCAAACGGTTATTGGACGTTGTCGCCTTTTGGTATATTTAGCAAGTACCATGCCACCCATTAAAATCAATGACTTAGCGTTAACATCCTCCTCAAAACAGCTTGGGACGTAAAATTTACTGACGTGTTTCGCGGGTGTTTACCGCGAGGGTAGTCCTGCGGGGCGCGCGCCCTCTCAGTCCAGGATATCCAGCACCGGGGTGTGGCCTTCGCAGGCGGGACGACTGAGAAAGGTCTCGGAGGGATCGATGACCGCGACCTTCTGCCAGGAAGGACCTGCCCAGCAGAATCGAGTAATTGAATTTACCCCGGTCCGCGAGACTGAACTCGGTCCGGTAAATCTGGTGTAAGAGGCAGAACTCCTGTGTCACCACCGGGCGGGTGATATTGTTGGCGCCGTGACGTTTGATGACCACATCCCTCACCAGCGGACCCTCCAGTCGCAGGGTTTGCTCTTTCTCGGTATCCACATCCTCGTCGGTGAAATCGAACCGCACCCAGGGCTCGCCGTCCCGCTCAAAGCGCTCGATGTTGGTCGCCTGCATGGACGATGTCTTGGCGCCCACGTCGAGCTTGGTCTTGATGCGCATATCCGAGCCCACCAGCTCGGTGGTCTCCAGCCAGCCGAGAATCATTTTCGGGCGCGCACATCGGCCCTGCAGTATCGCCAGGGACAGGATTATCAGAAGACTTGCAAGATAGTGGGAGTTTCAAGTTCGGCTCCAGAATTAGGCCAACAGTGAACGTCCGGGAATGGATGAGAGCAGTTGCCTTGTATAGGGCTGCTGCGGGCGTTCGAACAGCTCGTCCCCGCTGCCCTGCTCGACCACCTCACCCTTGTACAGCACCAGGATGCGGTCGGCGAGGTGGCGTACCACCGCCAGGTCGTGGGATACGAACAGCATGGTCAGGCCGTACTCCCGGCCCAGTTCCTGCATCAGGTCGAGGATCTGTGCCTGGATGGTGACATCCAGCGCGGAGACCGGTTCATCGGCGACGATGAACTCGGGCCGGGTTGCCAGGGCGCGGCCAATGGCGATCCGCTGGCGCTGGCCACCCGAAAATTCATGGGGATACTTGCGCACGAAGGCCCTGGCCAGGCCCACGTCGTCCATCAGCTTGAGTACCCCCTGGGCGACCGTTGCCCGGCTTTCGATGCCGTGCAGCAGCAGGGGCTCCGCCAGCGTGTCGTACACCGTCATACGCGGATTGAGGGAGGCGAAAGGGTCCTGGAAAATCATCTGCATACGCCGGCGCATGGTTTTCAGCTCGCGCCCTTCCAGCGCGGTGAGGTCGGTGCCATCGAAACGCACCTCCCCTGAAGTGACCGGTACCAGCCGCAGTATCGAGCGCCCGATGGTGGACTTGCCACTGCCCGATTCGCCCACCAGCCCGAGCACCTCGCCGCGGTTGATGTCGAAGCTGACCTTGTTGACGGCCTTGACCGGCTCCTTGCCCTTGCCCTGGCCGAACCAGGTGCACAGGTCCCTGACCTGGATGAGCGGTTCCACGGCTTCGGCTCGCGCCTGTTTGGAATCGCTGGGAATCGCCGCCAGCAGCTTTTTGGTATAGGGGTGCTTGGCGTTGTGGAAAATACTTTCGCGGTTTCCCGTTTCCACGATCTGGCCCTGTTTCATTACCACGATCTGGTCGGCAATGTCGGCTACAACGGCCAGGTCGTGGCTGATGAAGATCACGCCGATATCGCGCTTTTCCTGCAACTCGGCGATCAGCTTGAGGATCTGGGCCTGGATGGTCACATCCAGCGCGGTGGTTGGTTCGTCCGCGATCAGCAGTTTCGGTTCGTTGATCAGCGCCATCGCGATCATTACCCGCTGGCGCATGCCGCCGGAAAACTCGTGCGGAAAATTGTCGATGGTGGATTCGGGATCGCGAATGCCGACCTCACCCAGCAGCTCCACTGCCCTGGCCCGGGCTTCCTCCTCGCTCACCTTGTGGTGGTAGCGCAGCGGTTCCATCAACTGCTTGCCGATGGTCATGTAGGGATTGAGGCAGGTCATCGGGTCCTGGAAAATCATGGCGATGTCGCGCCCGCGAATCTTGCGCAGCTCCGACTCTTCCATCTGCAGCAGGTCGCGGCCCTCGAACAGGGCGCGCCCGCCGTCGATACGCCCGGGCGGCATCGGCACGAGGCCGAGCAGGCTGTAACAGGCCACCGACTTGCCCGACCCGGATTCGCCGATAATGGCGGTGATCTTGCCCAGCTCCACACTGAAGCTGACACCGTCGACCGCCTTGTTGGTGCCATTGCGGGTGACGAAGCTGACGGCGAGATCCTGTACATCCAAGAGGGCCATGGGCTAGTCCTTCGCGCCGCGTACGTCCAGCGCGTCGCGCAGGCCGTCACCGAGGAAATTGAGTGAGAAAAGGGTCAGGGTCAAGGCAAGCCCCGGGAAAATCAGCAGCCAGGGATACTCTTCCATGGTTTCGGCGCCGTAGGAGATCAGCAGTCCCCAGGAGGTCTGGGGCGGCTGGATACCCAGGCCCAGGAAGCTGAGGAAGGCCTCGAGCAGCATGACGTTGGGGATAGTCAGGGTGGTGTAAACGATGATGGGCCCCAGCGCATTGGGCACCAGGTGGCGGCGGATCAGCGTGGCCGGGGACAGGCCGAGGGAGATGGCCGCCTCGACGAACTCCTGCTGGCGCAGCGACTGTACCTGGCCTCGCATGATGCGCGCCATCGTCAACCATTCCACTGCCCCGATGGCGAGGAACAGCAGCAACATGTTGCGCCCGAACACCACGGTCAGCAGCACGATGAAAATCATGAAGGGCAGGGCGTAGAGGATGTCTACCAGCCGCATCATCACCGCGTCGGTGCGGCCGCCGACGTAGCCGGCAATCGCCCCCCAGGTGACTCCGATCAACAGGGCGACAGCGGTGGCGACAAAGCCCACCGCCAGGGAGATGCGCCCGCCATACATGATCTGGGTCATCAGGTCGCGACCGAATATGTCGGTGCCCAGCCAGTGCGCGGCGGAGGGTGGGCTGGCTCCCAGTTCCAGGTCCTGCGCCTGGTAACTGTAGGGTGCAATCCACGGGGTGAGCAGGGCAATCACAATGAACAGCAGCAGCGTTACCAGGCCGAACACCGCCAGGTGGTTCTTGCGCAGCCGCAGCCATGCGTCCTTCCACAGGGAGGTGCCCTGTTCCGCCTGGGCGATATCGTTGATAGTTTGCGTGTTCATCTGGTTAGGGTTCCCGGCTCCGGTTTAGTGGCCAAACTGGGCCCGCAACCTGGGGTTCATCCAGGCGGCGAGAACGTCTGACAGCAGGTTGAACAGGACGATAAGCACCGACAGGAACACGGTGGTGCCGAGAATCATTGTGTAGTCCCGGTTGAACGCGGCCTGCACGTAAAAGCGGCCCAGCCCGGGAATCTGGAAAATGGTCTCTACCACGAAGGAGCCCGCCAGCAGGCCTGCGAACGCCGGGCCTAGAAATGCCACCACCGGGATCAGGCCGCCCCGCAGGCTGTGCTTGAGCACCACCTGCCACTCCGGCAGGCCCTTGGCCCGGGCCGTGCGGATATAGTCCTGGGACAGCACCTCCAGCATGCCGGCCCGCCCAAGCCTTGCGATATAGGCCGCGTAGCCCGCCCCCAGCGTTATGGAGGGCAGTATCTTGTCGCCCGGAATATCCCCCCAGCCGGACACCGGCAACCAGTCGAGGTGGATCCCGAAAACCAGCACCAGTAGTGGCCCCAACAGGAAAGAGGGCATGCAGATGCCGATCATGGCAAGCGACATGGGTATGTAGTCCTGGGCGGTATTGGGTTTGAGCGCGGCGATCACTCCCGCCAGGCCGCCGATGCCGACGGCGACCAGCAGGGCGTAAAAGCCCAGCTCCGCCGTTACCGGGAAACCCGCGGCAATGAGTTCGTTGACACTGCGCCCCGGGTACTTGAAGGAGGGGCCCAGGTCGCCATGGGCCAGGTCGCCCAGGTAGGAGGTGTATTGCTGGAACAGGGGGAGGTCTAGTTTGTACTGGGCCTCCAGTGCGGCTTTCACTTCCCGGGTGACGGGTTTCTCACTGTCAAACGGCCCCCCGGGGGCAACCCGCACCAGGAAAAAAGTCACGGTGATAACCACCAGAATCACCGGGATCGCCTGCAGTAACCGCAGCATTATGAATCGCAACATGGTCAGTCGTCCGTCTCGGTGGCCTGCACGTTATCTTCCAGCCACACGTACTTCAGGTTCAGGGAGTCCATCAGGTTGGGTGGCAGGCCCTGTACGCTGGGATGGATCAGGTGTTTGCTGGTGTAGGTGTACACCGGAATGATGGGCATCTGCTCCATCAGCAGTGTCTCCGCCTCGTGGAATACTGCGAAACGCTCTTCCCTGGTTGCCGCCTGTGGGGCTTTCCGCAGGATCATCTCGTCGTAGCGGGGGTCGGCAAAACCCGTGTTGTTGTTGCCGCCGCCGGTGAGGAACAGGTCGAGGAAATTATTCGGGTCGACATAGTCGCCGATCCAGCCGCGCCGCGCGATCTGGAAGTGCATATTGGTAATCGAATCCAGGTACACCTTCCACTCCTGGTTGGTGAGCGTCACTTCGATATTGAGTACGTCCTTCCACATCTGCTGCAGCGCCACCGCGATTTTGCGGTGGTCCTCGCTGGTGTTGTAGGTCAGCTCGAGGCCCGGCCAGCCCGTGCCGTCGGGATAACCGGCCTCGGCCAGCAGTTCCCTGGCGCGCTCCGGATCATAGCTGAACAGGCGCGGGGGGTAATAGCCAAGGGTGTCCGGCGGCGTGATGCTGTAGGCGGATATGTTGGTGCCCTTCAGCACGGTTGCATTGAGCTTGTCGCGATCCACCGCCATCGACAGCGCCTTGCGCACGTTCAGGTTGTCGGTGGGTGGGACCAGGGTATTGAGCAGGTAGTAGTAGGTGCCCAGGTAGGGCTCCTGCATATAGGGGCTGTCGGGCATTTCCTTGTAGACCGGTATTTTGCCCAGCGGGACACTGTTGGTGTAGTGCAACTGGCCCACCCGGAACATCCGCTCCTCGCTGACCACATTCTCGGTAGGGTAATAGATAACCCCATTGAGCCTGACCTTGTCCCGGTCCCAGTAGGTGTCGCTCTTCTCCAGTTCAATGCGGCGGTTCAGCTCCCACTTCTTCAGCCGGAAGGCGCCGTTGCTGACCATGTTTTCCACCCGGGTCCAGGGAGTGTAACGATCGGTGGCCTTGCCGAATTTCTCGATGGTGGGCGGGTGCACGGCAAAGGTGCTGTAGTGATCCATCAGCTGGATGAAGTAGGGAGTGCGCTCTTCCAGCGTTACCTGCAGGGTGAGGTCATCCAGGGCTTTCACCCCTACCTCGTTGAAGTCGGTGATGTCGCCTTTGTGAAAGGCCTGGGCGTTGGCCACCGGGTACAGCATGTAGGCGTATTCGCCGCCCAGGGCCGGGCTCAGCAGTCGCTGCCAGGACCAGACATAGTCAGATGCCCGCATGGGATCGCCGTTCGACCACCTCGCCTCGGGGTTGATATGAAAGATGATAATGCGCCCGTCTTCGCTGATGTCCCAGCTTTGCGCCACCCCGGGTTCCGGCTCCAGTGTGTAGGGGTTCTTGACCGCCAGGCCCTCGAACAGCGCGCGTATGATCTTGTTTTCCGGCACACCCGTGACCACGTGGGGGTCGAGGCCCTGGGGCTCGGAACCGTTGCCGAAGTGGAGTATTCCAAGGCGGTTGCCGCTCGCGACATTGGATTCCCCGCCTCCGCAGGCCGCAAGCAGGGTGACTGCGGCGACCAGCAGCAGGGAGCGGGAAAATTTTGGCAGCATTAAGTCGGGGACCCGTGACGGTTCAGCTATGGGGGTTTACTGTAATGCAAGCGCTGCCCTTTGTCACAAACAAGGGCCACCGGGCGGCGCACACACCACCCGGAAGCTTTCAACCCGGCGCATCAGGCGGCGGACTTGTCCCGCTGCCCCGCCGGTTTTCCGATATAGCGCGCCCGGGGGCGAATCAGGCGGCTGTTCTTGCTGAACTCCAGGTAGTGGGCCACGTAACCGTAGACCCGCGACATGGCGAACATGGCGGTGAAGAAATGGGTGGGAATGCCGAGGCTGTGAAAAACCGCGCCCTTGTAGAATTCCACGTTGGCCCAGATTTCCTTGCCCTGCTCGGCAAATGCGCGCTGGCAGGCCTCTTCCACCGCAACCAGAGTGAGCAGCAGGTTCCGGCTCTCGCCTTCCTGGCACAGTTCCATGGCCATGGGCTTGAGGATCTTGGCCCGGGGATCCACTGTGCGGTATTCCCGGTGCCCCATACCCATGATTTTCTCCTTGCGGGCGAGGCAGTCCTGCACATAGGCCTCGGCCTGGTCAGGGCCGCCGATCGCCATCGCCATTTCCAGGGCGGCCTGGTCGGCGCCGCCGTGAAGCTTGCCGAACAGGGTGCCGATGGAGGCCGAGATGACAGACTGGATCGGCGCCAGGGTGCTGGCGCAAACCCGCCCGGCAAAGGTGCCGCAGTTGAAGCTGTGTTCCATCTGCAGGATCTGGGCGGCATTGAGCATCCGCACCTGCTCCGGGGTGGGTGCGGTGCCGTGGAACATGGTGAGAAAGTTTTCATGGAACAGCCTGCCCGGTGTCGGGGCCAGCACCACCTTGCTCTGGCTGAGCCGGTAGTGGGCGGCAATAAGGGCGGTGATTTTCGCGGCGAGGAACAGGCCGTGCTCCGCGGCGGGTTCCATTTCCATGGCCTGCTCCTGGGGCAACTGGAGCAGGGGGACCATACCCTGCAGCATCAGCATGGGATGCAGGTCGCGGGGCACATGGCGCAGCAGCTCGATCTCGGCATGGGAAAGGCGTGAATGCCGGCACATGAATGTTTTCAGCCGGCTCTTTTCCTGCTCCTCGGGCCAGTCGCCAAACAGTACCATCCATACCACGTGGAGGAAGGGCACTGCCACGAGGTCGTTGATATCGATACCGCGGTAACTGAGCAGCCCCTGTTCTCCCTGCACGTCGGAGATGGCGGTGTCGCCGACGACTATGCCGGCCAGGTCGTTTGAATAAATGGTTTCTTCTGAGCTCATGGCTGCGGCTCCAGTTATGGTAATTTTTCACAGTATACGAAGGGCTTGGCGATTAGTAGAATTAATTATACTTATCTTCTGATTAGTTGAACTAATATGCGCTTGGAAAACAGTGAGTTACGGGCGTTTCGTGCTGTAGTGGAGGAGGGGGGCTTCAAGCGGGCCGCGGAGTCCCTGCATATCAGCCAATCCGCCGTGAGCCAGGCCGTGGCGGGGCTGGAGTCCAAGCTGGAGGCGCCACTGATCCAGCGCGGCAAGGAGTTGCGCCTGAGCGATATCGGCAAGCGCCTGTTCGAGCACGCCGTGGACGTGCTGCGGGAAGAGCAGCAGGTGCTCGAAGACATCGCCCACCTCAAGCAGGGCAATGCCGAAACCCTGAGCCTGGCCCTGAGCGCCTCGATCAACCGCTTTCATGCGCCCGGGTTAATAAGTGCTTACTATCACGAAAACCCCCAGACCAGAATGAAAATCTCTGAGCTGCCCGGCCGCAGCATTATCTCAGAAGTGCTGTCCGGCAATGTTGAGCTGGGCCTTGGGCCCTTCCAGAAGCAGATGTCCGCCTTTACCACCATTGCGTTGTACAGCGACTCGCGCCACCTGGTGGTGAGCCCCAGGCATGCCAATTATCCCCAGATGGTGAGGGGGGATGCCCGGGCCCTGAAACTCACGCCGCTGATTACCTCCGCCCTGGACAACCCCGATATGCGCCCCTCCATCGCACGCCTGCGTGACCAGTTCAGCACCGTGTGGGAGGTGAACAGCCTGTCCCTGCGCATCCACATGGTGGAGCAGGGGATGGGGGTGACCTTCATCGACCGAAAATTGCTGCAGGAGCATCCCTCCTGTGCGGATTTCCACATCATGGACGATGTCTCTTTCGGCAGCATCGCCAAGCAGGTCGGCCTGTATTACCGCGCCGGCAGGCACCTCAGCGCCAGCGCGGAGAACTTCATTGCCCTGTGCGAACGGTTCTGGAGCCTGTAGAGTAATTTCCCCGGGCCTGTAACGGCCGACAGAGGAACACCAGGTATGGCGGTATCGTTGCGCCACAGCAATGTGCAGAAGCTGCGTGAGCATGATTACGATGTGCTGATTGTCGGCGGGGGTATCAACGGCGCGGTGGCGGCGGCGTCCCTGGCCGGGTGCGGGGTGCGGGTAGCCCTGATCGACCGGGGTGATTTTGCCGGTGGCGTCAGCTCCAATTCCTCCAACCTGGCCTGGGGAGGGATCAAGTACCTGGAGACCCACGAATACCTGCTGGTCAACAAACTGTGCCGGTCCCGCAACCGACTGATGCGGGCCTACCCGTCCACGGTCAAGGAGATCCGCTTCTTTACCACCATCGCCAGGGGTTTCCGCTTTCCCCCCTGGTTTATTTTCCTGGGCAGTATTGTGTACTGGGCGATGGGGCGTTTTGTTACCCGGGCGCCGCGGTATATCGGCCCGGCTGCGCTCGAGCAGGCGGAACCCGTGGTCAATACCGTCAACGCCGCCGGGGGCCTGGAATACTCCGACTGCTATCTCTATGACAACGACGCCCGCTTTGTCTTCAATTTTATCCGCAAGAGCCTCGACTATGGCTGCATCGCGGCCAATTACGTGGAGTCACTGGGAGCCCGGCGCGAGGGTGAGCACTGGCTGACCAGCGCCCGCGACGTGGTGAGCGGTGATCATTTCGATATCCGCGCGAAGGTGCTGATCAATGCCTGTGGGCCCTATGTGGACGCGCAGAATGCCGGCTCGGGCGAGACCACCCAATACCGCCACCTGTTTTCCAAGGGCGTCCACCTCATCGTGGACAGGATCACTGACAACAAGCGGGTGCTCACCTTTTTTGCCAGCGACGGCCGCCTGTTCTTCCTGATTCCCATGGGCCCCAAGACCTGCATCGGCACCACCGATACCCAGGTGGACAATCCCGAAGTGATGGTTACCGACGAGGACCGGGACTTCATCCTGGCCAATGCCAACGCCCTGCTCGACCTCGACCCCCCGCTGACCCGGGCCAGTATCATTGCGGAGCGGGTGGGGGTGCGGCCCCTCGCCGTGCGGGGGCAGGGTGTGGCGGCGGACTGGGTCGCGCTGTCGCGCAAGCACGTCATCGAGGTGGACGAGGCGCGACGGCACCTGAGCATATTCGGCGGTAAGCTCACCGACTGCCTCAATGTGGGGGACGAGGTCGCCGCCCATGTCAAACGGCTGGGGATCGAGCTGCCGGCTCCCAACCGCCGCTGGTACGGTGAGCCCGGCCCGGACTTGCGCGCTGAATTCATGCTGCAGGCCCGCCTGATGGACCTGGACAAGCTCACCGACGAGAGTTCGTCTGAGCCCCTGTCCGAGCGCTTCTGGCGGCGCTATGGCGAGAGCGCGTTCGGCTTGCTCGAGCGTATCCGCGAGGACGAGAGCTGCGTCGAGCTGCTGATCGAGAATGCCGAGTACACCCGCTGCGAGATCGAGCTCGCGGCCCGCCGGGAAATGATAGTAAAGCTGGAAGACTTTATGCGCCGCCGCTCCAAGATCGAGCTGGTGGTGCGCCGTGACGAGTACAGGCACGCCCCGGGCCTGCGCGAGGCCTGTGACATCCTGTTCGGGGAGCAGGCCGAGGCCCGCTTGCGGGAGTACCTGGAGTCCTGATAATTGGCGCTGCAATGGCGGAAGAAGGCCGTAGCTGCAGCCGCGTCGGTTGCCGCTAACGATTGCTGGCGTCGGTGGGCTTTTCTATCTCGTAAAAGGCGTCGGTAATATCCTCCATTTTACTTAGCACGATTGCCTGTGCGTCGTTCAGTCCCCTGTTGTAATAGAAGGCGCCGATTTCGCTGGAGATGAAGTCGAGAAAAAACTGGGCCTCGAACTGGCCGATGTCCTGGTCCAGCTCGGTCTCGAAATAGGCCTTCAGTTTGCGCACCAGGATTTCTTTTTCTTCGTTTGAAAATTGTATTTCAGACATTCGGGCTGCTCTTCGGGCTCGCTCAGCAGTTAATTCACATCAATCACAATCTTGCCGCGGGCCCGTCCCTCTTCGGAGTAGCCGATGGCGGCGGGCACTTCTGCCAGCGGGTAGCGCCGGTCAATGACGGCCGTGACCTGGCCGGAGGCCATCAGCTCACCCATGTAAGCGAGGTCCTGCTGATTCAGTACAGCCAGGAACAGGATGAATTCCTGGTCGACAAAGGGCGACAACAGCAGAGCCTTCAGCGGGTTAATGAGGGGGCCTACCCAGTTGCCACTGGGCCCGCCGACCATGACGAGCTTGCCACCGGCTACCAGCGCTCGCCGGTTTTGTGCCGGTGAGTGATTGCCGACATTGTCGATTATCACGTCGTAGCGTTCGTCGCTGCGGGTGTAGTCCTGCTGACGGTAGTCGATGACATGGTCGGCGCCCAGGGAGCGCACCAACTCAGCATTGCGCTCGCTGCAGACGCCGGTTACTTCGGCGCCAAGGGCCTTTGCTATCTGCACGGCAAAGGTTCCCACGCCACCCGAGGCGCCGTTGATCAGGACTTTCATGCCGGGCGCTACCTGGCCCTCGTCCCGTAATGCCTGCAGCGCCGACAGGCCAGCGACGGGCACTGCTGCCGCCTGTGCAAATGTGACGCCCGCGGGTTTAAGGGTTATGGCTCCAGCTTCGCGCACCACCACGTATTCGCCGAATGCGCCGGTTCTGCCACCGAATACCTCGTCCCCCGGCTGGAATCGCGTGACCTCTCCGCCGATCGCTTCGACCGTGCCGGCAAAGTCCGCTCCGAAG
The DNA here is from genome assembly GCA_963792815.1 of uncultured Gammaproteobacteria bacterium. Lineage (GTDB taxonomy): Bacteria > Pseudomonadota > Gammaproteobacteria > Pseudomonadales > Halieaceae > JARRPM01. The sequence goes on along the minus strand of CAWBXR010000016.1, from coordinate 16,693 downwards.
CTGTGGACGGAAGGGGCGCCGATGCCCGAGGCCAGGCGCATGAAGTAGGGCGAGCCGCGCATGTAGTGCCAGTCCAGCGGGTTTACCGAGGCCGCTTCGACTTTTACCAGTACCTCCCCCGGCCCGGGGGCGGGCTTTTCGATCTCCTCCAGGCCCAGGACCTCGGGGGAGCCGTAGCAGCGGTACATGATGGCCCGCATCAGCGGGGCTTCCCCGCTCGCAGCGGGCGCCGGCTCGCAGGCGGAGTTGTGTCCCAGCACGAGCGCGAGCCCCACCACGGCGATACCCGTGACAGCGAGGATGGTATTGAGCACCTTGTAGCGAAGTTTCATGAATCCATCCTGTTGTTCAGGCCCTACACTAGAACTGCGGTTGACCCCCGTGGGCGCCCAGGTAGTGGGAGCTCAGGTTGGGGCGCGCCTCCAGCTGGTCATTGATCTCGTAGATGCGCTCGTAATTGGTGTCCTTGATCAGCCACTTGCCGTCCACCTTGAGATAGCGGTCCCAGTACAGTGCGGTGCCGCGGGTGCGGGCGTTGTGGTTGAGGATCCACATGTTGTCCTCAAGATACCAGATTGCCGTGGCCTCGGTCTCGCTCAACATCTGTATTTCCGGGTGGTGCGCATTGTGCTGGCCCACCGCTTCCCGGCTGAACGCCGCGCCGATATTGTTGACGTAGTCCTGTTTGCCCTGCACATTCCACTCGTAGCTGCCGCCGACAAAGTGGACTGTCACGTCCTCGTGGAACAGTGTCGCCAGCTCTTCGAGGTTGGCCGTGTCCACGCAGCGGAAATAGGCGTATTTGAGTTGCCGGATCGCCTCCATATCCATCAGCCGCTGGATATCGCGGCGCAACTCTTCTATTCCGCCCTGGGAGGCTTCCAGGGGAAGGCCGGGGGTGATACCGAGGTTTTGCTTGCTAAGTACCTGCCGTTCTTTAGTCATGACGGTCGCTCTTTCGGTGAGTGTGCTTATTGAGAATAGTGCCAGCCAGGGGGTGTTTCACTGTGACATCTTCACAGTTGGCGGCCACCGGATTGTACCCACTGGTGCCATCCACTAGAATGCGCGGCCTTTCCTCTCGTCGCATAACAACAAGCTCCTCGCCGATTGGTCCATCTATTTGAGCCGGCTCTCCCCCTGAATGAGGAGATTGCCGGCCGTAGCCTGTTGAGAGCACGACATGTTCGAGTTTCACCCGAGTAAAGCCGCCACCGTAAAAAACGATGTATTGTCAGGCCTCACCGTCGCCCTGGCGCTGGTGCCCGAGGCCGTCGCATTCGCCTTTGTTGCCGGCGTCGAGCCGCTGGTGGGCCTGTACGCCGCGTTCATGGTGGGGCTGATAACCGCCTGTATCGGCGGTCGACCGGGCATGATTTCCGGTGCGACCGGCGCCCTGGCAGTAGTGATGGTGACGCTGGTGGCCGATCACGGTGTGGAGTACCTGTTTGCCACGGTGGTACTGATGGGCATGCTGCAGATTGCAGCCGGTGTCACCAAGCTCGGCAAGTTTATCCGTATGGTGCCCCACCCGGTGATGCTGGGATTCGTCAACGGCCTGGCCATCGTCATATTCCTGGCCCAGCTCAACCAGTTTGGCGTTGACGGCCAGCCCGGCTGGCTGGACGGCACTATCATGGAGGGCTCGATTCTCGACGTGGCCTGGCTGGAAGGCAACCAACTCTACATGCTGCTGGGCCTGGTGGCCGTGACCATGCTGATCATCCACTTCCTGCCGCGCATCACTACTGCCCTGCCGTCATCCCTGGTGGCTATTGTGGTGGTGAGCCTGCTGGTGTTCGGTCTCGACCTGGATACCAGGGTGGTGGGAGATATCGCCTCGATCAAGGGCGGGCTGCCGTCATTTCACATACCCTCGGTCCCATTCAACCTGGAAACCCTTACAATTATCTTTCCCTATGCCGTCGTGCTCGCCGCCATCGGCCTGATCGAGTCCCTGCTGACCCTGCGCCTGGTGGACGAGATCACCGAGAGTCGCGGCCACGGCAACCGGGAGTGTGTGGCGCAAGGCATCGCCAATACCACCACCGGCCTGTTCGGGGGCATGGGAGGCTGCGCGATGATAGGCCAGAGCATGATCAACGTGAATTCCGGCGGTCGTGGGCGCCTGTCCGGCATTACCGCCGCACTGTGCCTGCTGCTGTTTATCCTGGTGGCGTCACCGCTGATCGAGCAGATTCCCCTGGCCGCGCTGATCGGCGTGATGTTTATCGTGGTTATCGGTACGTTTGAATGGAGTAGCTTCCGGGTGATTCGCAAGGTTCCCCGCAGCGATGCCCTGGTGCTGGTGCTGGTGTCCGCGGTAACCGTCGCCACCGACCTGGCGATGGCAGTGGTGGTGGGTGTTATCGTGTCCGCCCTGGTGTTTGCCTGGGAACACGCCAAGTACATTCGCATAGAGGCGCGCGAGGACCACAAGGGGTCCACCGTCTATGCGGTAACCGGCCCGCTGTTCTTCGGCTCGGTATCGTCCTTCCTGGACCGGTTTGATCCGCAAAACGACAACGACGACGTGGTGATCGATTTCGCCCGCTCCCGTGTGGCTGACCACTCGGGCCTGGAAGCCATTGACACCCTGGCGGACCGCTACCTGAGCGCGGGTAAAACCCTGCACCTGGTGCATTTGAGCGATGAATGCCGGCGCCTGCTGCGCAGGGCCGGCAGCCTGGTGGAGGTCAACGTGATCGAGGACCCCAGGTACTTCGTCGCCGACGACGCGCTGGGCTGAAGCCCGCCCCGCCCACGCCTGCGGGGCGGCTAACTGGCCTGGCGATCCAGGCTGCGCTCCACCGCATCCAGGAAGCCGTGCATATCAACGACGGTTTCCGAAGCGGGGTCGAGAGTCTTGCCTTTCAGGTCCCCCGTGACTATTCCCTGGTCCACCGTGTCGATCAATGCGTCTTTCAGCTGCCGGGAGTAGTCCGCCAGGGCATCGTTGTTCTCCCGTCCCGCAAGAGTTTCCAGCGCGTTGGCAAGCTGCGTAGATCAGGGCCGATGAATTGAAGTGGGCCTCCTTGCCCTCGGTCTGCACGTACCTCAGGTACAGGTCGTGGGCGGTACCGTGGGGCGCCTCGTAGAGCATGGTGCCGTCCTTGCTTTCGATAATCGAGCTGGCGGTCGCGAGGCTGCCTCCCAGTGCGGCGGAAATATCGGAAAAGATATCGCCGTCGAGATTCTGGGCCGGGTAAAGCGCGTTTCGCGGCGGGTCGGTGATCATTTTCTTCAGCTGGCTGGAAGGCCGCATGATCATAAAGGAAGGCGGCTGGGTGCCCGCTTTGGCCAGCATGTGGCGCACGTCGGTAATCGCGGTGCTGAACACCTCGTCGTACTCCATGTACTCGCGTTTCAGCCCGAAATAGACTTCCTTGCCCTTGTGGGAGGCATCGCGAAAGACCTGGCTGACCCAGTCGGTGATGGCCTGCAGGTCGTTTGACATCAGCAGCACCGGGTCGTTTTTCTTCACCATGCGGGCGTGTTTCTCGTCGCCGTCGACGATCACCTTGAGGATGCCGTCCTCCTCCATCGGCATATTGAAACTGCCGTACTGGTCGCCACCGCCGGCGCTCATGCGCGACAGTGAGACGTGATGCTTGCGGTTGGGTATACCGAAGCGCTTGAGCTCCTTCACCAGCTTGTACAGCTTCCTGCCGGTGGTGTTGTCGGGCACTCCCCACAGTGCTCTTTCCGGCGGGTTGGCGACGATACGCGCCGCCTGGGCATCGATAAGTTCATAGTGGTAGTTGAGCCCGGCCTGCTGGAAGCGCTCGCGGTAGTCCGAGGCATAGACGCCCTCTATCGCGATGCGCATTACGCCGTCATAGCCCGGGATCACAGTATCCTTGAGGCCCAGGTAGGCATCCCGCTTCTCGTCCAGTGCCCGCTGGAAAAACTCGTGGGCCCAGGCTTTCACATCGTCTATATCATTGGTGGCCAGCAGCCAGGGGTCTCCCTTGTTGATGGTCCTGCGGTGCAGTTCCACCGGGTTCCCGCTGGCGCCGACGAAGATCAGCTTCACCACGCCGGTGGCCTTGGACAGCTCGTTGTGGCTGTGCTTGATGCCGCCGCTGTCCATCGTCATGACTTCGATGTCCCGGCCGATCCAGTCGGGGGGGTTGATCTGCAGGTTGCGGAACTGGATGTCCTCGCGGGTGATATTGCCGCCTATGCCCTTGCGGATGGCGCCGTTCGGTGACTTTGTCGCCAGCTTGTCGAGGTCTGCTTCCTTTACCTCGGGGTGTTTGGCCAGCAGTTCATCCAGTTGCTGGCGGTTTACCGTCATGCCCGCATTCTTGACGCCGACACCGTAGGTCTTCAGGGCCGCGATGGCGTCGCGAACTGCCTCGCCGTTGGTGCGCAGGCGGTTCTCGGCAGTGAGGTCGATCTCCACCAGCTCCACGTCCAGGCGCGCGGTGACGAACTGCTCGAGTATCTTCTCAAAGGCGATTTGCGCCATTTCGTCGCCGTGCAGGACAACCAGTGGCTTCTCTACCTGAATTTTATTTCTCATTACGTCTCCTGAGGTGGGGGAGGGAGCCGGCATGGTTCCGGCCGGGCGAGGATCGCTGAAAATACCAGAAGATATTCTTTATAGGGGGATTTTGAAAGTCCGACTTTGGTCTGGCCGCTCAGCCAACACCGTACTGCGCGGCGGTCTGGTCCAGTGCCCCGGTCAGCTTCTCAACCAGGATATCGATCTCTTCGGTGTTGGAAATCAATGGCGGCGCCATGATCATCGCGTCCCCGGTCTGGCGTACCATCAGGCCGTTGGCGTTGGCGGTATCGCGGCAGAATACGGCGCCCTCGGAGTTTGGTGCCAGTCTTTCCCTGGAGCCCTTGTCCCGAACCAGTTCCACCGCGGCGAACATGCCCAGGCCGCGCACTTCCCCGACGATGGGGTGATTCTCCAGTTCCCGCAGGCGCGCCTGGAAGTGCGGCGCCACCCGATTTGAAGCGTGCTCGATAACATTGCTCTCGCGCAGGACAGCCAGTGTCGCCAGGCCCGCAGCGCAGGCTACCGGATGGCCCGAGTAAGTCAGGCCGTGGGCGAATTCGCCGCCGTGGGACAGCAGCACATCCGCTACCTTGTCGCCAACCATCACGCCGCCGAGCGGAATGTAGCCATTGGTGACGGCCTTGGCGAAGGTCATCAGGTCCGGTTTGAGGTCGTAGGTCTCACAGCCGAACCAGTTGCCGGTGCGACCGAAACCGCAGATGACCTCGTCCATTATCAACAGGATATCGCGCTCGTCGCAGATGCGGCGAATCTCGGGCCAGTAGGTGGCGGGGGGGACTATTACGCCCCCGGCGCCCTGTACCGGCTCGGCGATGAATGCGGCGACCTTGTCCTCACCCAATTCGTCAATCTTCGCCTCGAGCTCCCGGGCCACCCGGATACCGAAGTCCTCGGGGCTGTCATCGCCGCCCTCGGCAAACCAGTGCGGCTGGTTGATGTGGTGGATGTAACCCAGGCCGCGGGTCTGGGCATGCATGGCGCTCATGCCGCCCAGGGAACCGGCGGCGATAGTGGAGCCGTGGTAGGCGTTTTTGCGGCTGATAATATGCATCTTTTCCGGTTTGCCCAGCAGGTCGTAGTAGCGCTGGACGAGGCGCAGGTTGGTGTCGTTGGCCTCTGAGCCGGAATTGGTGAAGAAAGCGTGGTTGAACTGCGCCGGCGTCACCTCCACCAGCGCCCTCGCCAGCTCCACAGCCGGTTGGTTGGAGCACTTGAAGAAATTGTTGTAGAAGGGCAGGTCATCCAGCTGGGCGGTAATCGCGTCCTTGATCGCCTGCTGGCTGTAACCCAGGTTACAGCACCACAGGCCGGACATGCCGTCGAGCATCTTGTTGCCGTCGCTGTCATAGATGTAGATATGCTCGGCACGGGAAACGATACGCCCGCCCTGCTGGCTGTAATCATGCAGGTCGGTAAAGGGATGCAGGTGGTGAGCCTGGTCCAACTCCTTCAGCTGGCGGGTGTTTGCTTGCTTGCTCATTGATTCTGTCCTGTAATTCTTGCGGGTGTCCTTGCGGGGGATCTTACCCTCAGGTGTTATAGCCTTATTACAGCGGGCGTTGTTAAATAGTGTGGCACAGTCAACACCGCAGTGGATTACCCCTAAAGTGGTGTTTTGGCGCTACCCCCGCGGGAAACCAGGCAATGAGCAATAACAACACGCTGCAGGAATTCCTGCAACAGCACCCGGACACCGAGCTGGTGGAAATGATCCTTCCGGATATCTGCGGTGGCTTGCGGGGCAAGTGGGTGACCCGCGAGAAGTTTGACAAGCTGATGGGCGGCCAGCTCAAGATGCCGCTCAGTTCGCTGGTGTGCGACGTGTTCGGCCGCGACGGCGAGGCCTGGGTTTTCGGTACGGGCGATGGCGACGGTTATTGTGAGCCCGATGGCCGCACCCTGGTGCCGGTGCCCTGGCAGGACCGTTCCATGGCGCAGGTGCTGGTGTCGATGAAGCAGATCGACGGCGCGCCCTGTGCCTATGACAGCCGCCACATACTCACGGGCCTTATGGCACGTTTTGCCGCCCTGGGCCTCACGCCGGTGGTGGCCACCGAGATGGAGTTCTACCTGCTGCGCGAAGGGGATGACGCGCTTGGCAGGCCCCTGCACACCCAGACCGACCGGGTTGGCGGTGCGCTCGCAGCCGGCCAGACCTACAGCGTCGAGAACATGGCGGGCATGGCAGAGCTGATGCACGGCATTCGCGATGCCTGCGCGATACAGAACCTGCCGGTGGATACGCTGATCAAGGAATCCGCACCCTCCCAGTACGAAATCAATTTGTACCACAGCCCGGATGCCCTGGCGGCGGCGGACCAGGCTGTGATGCTCAGGCGGGCGATAAAGGCGCTGGCCCGCAAGCACGGCCTGCGCGCAACGTTCATGGCCAAACCCTTCGGCGACCTGGCGGGCAACGGTATGCACGTGCACTGCAGCCTGCTGGACCAGCAGGGCAACAATGCCTTTGCCGGCGCTGGTGCGCAGGGCAACACCCTGCTGCACGAGGCGGTTGCCGGTTGCCTGGCGACCATGAACGAGTCCATGCTGTTGTTTGCACCCAACCTCAATTCCTACCGGCGCTTCCAGCGCGGCACCCATGCGCCCATGGCGCCCTGCTGGGGCTATGAGAACCGCACCGTGTCGGTGCGTATTCCAGCCGATGCCCCTGCAGCTACCCGCATCGAACACCGGGTGGCCGGCGCGGATGCCAACCCCTACCTGGTCATAGCGGCGATACTCGCGGGCATGCTCCACGGTATCGAAGGCAAGCTGCAGCCCCCGCCCCCGGTAGAGGGCAATGCCTACGAGCACGTGCCCGCCAGCCTGCCCAGGTACTGGCCCGACGCGCTGGCACAGTTTTCCGGCTCCGATTTCGTGCGGGATAACCTCGGCGCCGAGTTCCGTCATGTCTACGAGGTGCTCAAGCAGCAGGAGCTGGACGACTTCGACCGGCAGGTCACTCCCATGGAGTACGACGCCTGCCTCTAGGATAGTTACGCTAACTACACTTTAGTGTTATAGGCCGGACGGTGATTATCCGCTACGGTCAACGGTATAGGTTTTCTAAAACGCCCGCTCGGGCGGAATAACCAGGGGATGGGGGTTTTTATTTATGGCGGCACGCTCGCAATCTGTACAAAAAAAGTTTGTTCCAAAACGCAGGCTGGCGGTGGCCGTCTCGGCGGCAGTCATGGCCTCCTCCCTGCCGGGCACTGCCCTGGGGCAGGTTCTGGAAGAGGTCATCGTCACCGCCACCAAACGCTCCGAGTCGGTAATGGACGTGCCGCTGGCGATCACCGCGATCTCAGGCAAGATGATCGACGCCGCCAACCTCGACAACGTGAAAGACCTTATCGCGTTCACCCCGGGCGTTACCGGCAACTCCAAGGACAGCTTTATCGATGTCGTCAGCGTGCGCGGTATCATCACCAATGATTTCGGCGTGGGTGGGGACCCGTCCATCGGCCTCTACAAGAATGGCCTCTACCAGGGCCGCAACGGCTCGGCGGTAACCAGCCTGTACGATATCGAGCGGGCGGAAGTCCTGCGCGGCCCCCAGGGTTTCCTGTTCGGCCGGGGCGCGATTTCCGGCGCCATGAATATCATCACCAACAAGCCCAGCACTGAAGGCCTGAGCGGTTACGCGGAAGTGGACGTGGCCGAGCGGGACCACCTGATGGGCGAGGGCGCTGTCAATGTCCCTGTTTCCGACCAGATGGCGTTCCGCGTTGCGGCCTATCACTCCGAGGAAGACGGTTACATCAAGAACCGTTTCGAGGGCCTGCAGAGCAACAAGTACGGCGGCCACGACACCGACGCAGTGCGGTTTTCCGGCCTCTACGAGGCTGACAAGCTCACCGTCAACCTGATGGTGGAATACGAGAACCGGAACCAGTCCGGCAGTATCTATGTACCGACCGGCAAAGGCGAAGGCTACGAGAACCAGACCGCGATCTGGGGCGACCTGGGTTATCCCGCACCCGACGATGTCGTCAATGCGGATATGAGCCTGGGCAACCGGGACAACTCCGAGGTGACCAGCTACGGCCTGCAGGTTGATTACGACCTGGACTTCGCCACTTTCAGCTCTATCACCGGTTACCGTGACCATACGTTCAATTACGCTGAGGACTTCGATGGCCTGCCCATCGTCCTCAACAGTTATGCCCAGGACCAGAATGGGGATTACTTCGAGCAGGAACTGCGACTTGTGTCCAACAGCGATGGTCCGCTGAGCTGGTACGCAGGTGCTTCCTATTACCAGGAACACATCGATGCCGACCTCAAGCAGGAGATGGGGGAGGACGTCTGGTGTTCGATCTACTGGACCCATGAGGACACCAGCTGTCAGGACGTGTTCGACTACTACAAGGGTTACGCCGCGTATTACCCCGACGGCGAATACGTGCAGTACTTCTATGACTACTTCGGTACCTTCGACTGGGAGGGCAGCCCCACCGGCACCATGATTGACGCCAACCGCGCCAAGGGCAAGTACACCGGTTACGCGGCATACCTCGACCTGGGCTACGAGTTCAGTGAGCGCTGGGATGCGCAACCTGGGTGTGCGTTACACCCGGGACGAGAAGGATTTTTCAAATTACGTATACCCGACCTCGAGCCCGGTGTTGGGCAACCGGGCCGCACTGGGATTCTCCACCCCGGAAGGTCCGGTGAAAGACTCCAAGACCTGGGACCACTTCACCCCGCGGGTGATCATCAACTTCCACCCCTCTGACGACACCCTGCTGTTCGGTAGCGTCACTACCGGGTACAAGTCAGGCGGCTTCAATTCCTTCGGGGTAACCCCTGCGGGGCCCTATGGTTCTACTGTAGCCATTCCGGGTGAGTACAAGCCGTCATCCTTTGGTCCGGAAACCTCCACCTCCTACGAGCTGGGCTACAAGGGCGACCTGTTCCAGGGCAATACCCGGGTAACCGCCAACGTATTCTATTACCAGTACAAGGATATGCAGGTGACCTATTTCGACGGCGCCTCGATCCAGGCCGATAACGTCGGCAAGGTGGATGGCTGGGGTTTTGAAGGATCCATCAACCAGGGGCTGGGCGAGCATTTTGAACTGAACTCGGGCATAGCCTGGTTTGACAGTGAAGCCAATGAGCTACAGAAGATCTGTGACGGCACTGAGGTTTGCGAAGGGCAGTCCATTCCCTGGGCGCCCGAGTGGTCCGGTCACGTCGCGCTGATCGGCAACTACGCGCTCTCCGAGGGCGAGCTGTTCGGGATGGCGGCCTATCACTTCCAGACCAAGCAGGAAGCCGGATGGGAGCCCGACAGTTTCAGTGTCGACGGGTACGGTGAGCTCAACCTGAGTGTGGGCTACCGGATGGGTGATTACTCGGTCAGCGCCTATGTCGACAATGCCACCAATGAGGATTACTACGATGGCGGCGGCAACGGCGATTCTGTCTTTCCGGCTTTCGAGTTCGGCCCCAGCCGGCCTCGCACTGTTGGCATGAAGCTGTCGATGGACTTCGAGTAGGCACTACTGTGAAACAAAAAAACCCGCTGTAATATGGCGGGTTTTTTTATGCGCGGCCCGACGCGTAAGCACGCCTCGCCTCGGGCCCTGGAGGGCACCCGAATGTCGCTCGACGATTTACTGTCTGACCAACCATTCAGCTACCGGGTCACCAAGAATGGCCTTGTCCAGATCTCATACAAGGGAAAAATCGTAACAACTCTGGGTGACCGCGATTCGTCGCGATTCCTGGCAAAGGCAGGTTTGGAGGGCTCGCCGTCCGAACAGCTTGCCATGGCAAAGGCGACTGGCCATTTTAAGCATGGGTCCGAGCGCGTTGGCAAGAGCCATAAGAGAAACTCCTAGACATACAGGGTAATCGAACAGAGCCCTGTTGCTAATCGCCCTGATCGGGTTTTTCACCTGTGAGGACACCAGTGAACAAAATCAACCCCAGGAAATTGCTCAACAGTAAATGGACCGCGGTCAGTCCGCAGAGGAAAGAGAAACATTTCCTGATAACCGAACTGGAATTCGACGAGGATGGTGAAGTTGTTCATTGCTTGATCGAGGCTGTCATATCAAAGCGCTCGGAGCCAATAGATTGGAAGGCGCTGAAGGAAGACGCCAACTGGCTCCAGGGTTGGAAATAACGAGGATCACCTGGTGGGTGCAGGTGGCACGGAACGCGATTGGTAGACCAGCACGCCGTCGAACCATGTTTCCAGCACCCGGGTTTCGGAGATGTCAGCGGCTGCGCCGCTGCCGGCCAGCGCTACCGGGTCACGGTCCAGGATGATGAAGTCCGCCTTCTTGCCGACTTCCAGTGACCCGGTGATAACGTCCTGCCGCATCATTCTTGCGCCGTTGATCGTGTAGGCGTCCAGGGCATCCAGTATGCCTATCCCCTGGCTCGCATTCAGCGGGCCGTCACCGTCATCGCGCGTCACGGCCATTTCAATGTTCAGGAATGGCATGGGGTCGTCCGACACCACCGGTGCATCCGAGCCCGCCGTCAGCACACCGCCCGCCGCCCGGATGGCGCCGGCGGGGTAGGCCTGCCGCATGTAATAGTTGGCGGGATCGTACATGTCCTGCAGGGAGTTGATCCTGTCGATAAAGGGAATGACGGTGAGGTCGTAGGCATAGTCCCGTGTCGCCCAGTTGTAGGTGAAAGCCACGGGAATCTTCAAGGCGGCGATGCGGGGGATATCATCCGGGTTGACCAGATGCGCATGGGCGATACTGTGGCGGTTGGTGGCCGGCGTACCCGTTGTGACGGAGGCGATAGCGTCCGTGGCGACCCGCACGGCCCGGTCGCCGATGGCGTGGAAGTGCACGCTGAAGTCATTGGCATCAGCGGCCTCGAGGAAACGACGTGTGGTATCGACCGATTCGAACAGCACACCGTTGGAGCGCAGGCACTGGGCCGGGTGGAAACCATTGGCGGCGATGAAGGCTTCGACTCCCATCGGGTTTGTGTCGACGCCTTCGCATGCCGCGCTGTCCGGGTCCACGTAAGCGGTCAGGCTGATCTCCGACGTTGCCGCATCAAGGGCGAAAGTCGGCTGGTAGAAATCCTCCAGCTGAGCACCGTTGGGCAGGGTGGGCGGGGTCGCCAGGGGATTGCCTTCAAGCACCCCGTCGACGAAGTATTTCAGCTGGTCTGCCTTGATATTCTCAACGGCAGCGTATTTCTCGCGGGTGGCCCGGGCCTGCGCCAGGATGGCGTTCATGTCCAGTGCCCCGTCGCTGTCGCTGAAATCGGCCGGCTCGTAATACTGGGCCAGTGTGATCCGCAGGGACGGCCCGCCCTGGCTGGCCAGGTTGTCGTAGGCCGGCGCCAGTTCCTGATAAAAAGCCGCTTCCAGCAGGGATGTTATGCCGCGGCTGTTGAACCAGGCGGGCATCTGGCTGATCTCGGGAATCAGCGCCGCCAGGTTCATCAGCTCTGCCCGGCTGACGCCCAGTCTCAGGTAGACCTTTTCATGTACTTCGCCGTTGGGTTCACCTTCGGCGTCCACTCCGATGAACGGCGCCAGGTCACGCAATTGCAGGGAGAGTGTGGCTGCGCTGAGGCCCACCTGCTCGCCCGCGGCCGTGCGGGCCCGGGCCAGGCCGGCGGAGTTGGTTGCGAAGTGGTGGGAGTCGCTGTTTTCCAACAGGATCGGGTGCGCGGCCGGAGGCCCGATCAAGTGCTGCGCGCAATGTCTGCAGGCCTTCCGCGGGTTTGTTGCCGTCCGAGAAATTCCAGTTCTTTACCACCAGCCAGTCGCCGGGGGGCAGCTGCAGGCGCGCCAGGCAGGCAGACACGAAATCGGCCAGCTCGCCCAGGTCCAGTGCTTCATTGGCGAGGTCGCACCTGTCGATCTTTATAGTTTCTACGGGGTGTACATGGGTGTCGTGAAGACCGGGCAGGACCCGCTTACCCTGCAGGTCAGTGACAACGGTCTGCGCCCCGATCCAGCCCGAGGCGGCTTCGCCGTCACCGACGAATACGATGCGGTCGCCGCGCAGCGCCATAGCGGCCACTGTGCGCTGCTCGGGGTCGGCGGTATAGATCGCGCCGTTGATAAAAACCCGTTCCGCCGGGGGCGTAGCCGAGGCGGTGCCGGCCTGGTGCTGGCAGCCCCAGAGCGCGCCAGCCAGGGATGCGACGAGGGCCAGCCCTGGAAGCGGTGATCGAAGACTGACACCCATTTTACAATCCCTTGATTTCCCTGAGCGGGCCTTTCGCAGCTAGCGCCAGGCTTGCTACTGCGCCTTCGGGTATACCAGTTTGCCGTCGAACCAGGTTTCCAGTACGGTCGTGTCGGAAATATCCTGGGCTTTACCATCTCCCGCCAGGGCAATAATGTCGCGGTCAAGAATAATGAAGTCGGCTTTCTTGCCGGCCTCCAGCGTACCGGTAATGTCCTCCTGCTGCATCAGCCTGGCGCCGTTGATCGTGTAGGCATCGATGGCATCGAGGATGCCCAGCCCCTCTGCCGCATTCATTGGGCCCTCACCCTCGTCGCGGGTAACGGCTTTTTCGATATTGTGGAAGGGCCGGGGGTCCGCGGTATCCACCGGTGCGTCCGAACCGCCCGCAGGCACACCCCCCGCATCCAGGATAGAGCGAGCCGGGTAGGCCTGCTTCAGGTAGTAGTTATCGGGATTGTACATATCCTCCAGTGAGCTGATCTGGTCAATGAAGGGAATGACCGTGGCATCGTACCAGTAGTCGCGAACCGCCCAGGCATAGGTGAAAGCCACGGGAATCCGCAGGGCGGCGATGCGCGCTATATCATCCGGATGCACCAACTGGGCGTGGGCGATACTGTGGCGGTTGGTCACCGGCCTGTCGGTAGTCACCGCGGCGATGGCGTCGGTGGCGGTGCGCACGGCGCGATCGCCGACAGCGTGCAGGTGCACGCCGAAACCATTGGCAACCGCCGCTTCAACAAAGCGGTGCACAGTGTCAGCAGGCTGCATCAGGACCCCGTTGGAGCGCAGGCACTGGGCGGGGTGGAAGCCGTTGGTGGCGATAAAGCTGTCGATCTGCCCCCGCTTCAGACTGGTGACGCCGAGTTCGATGGCCGGCTTACAGGCGTCTCCGGCCGGGTCCACGTAACCCTGGAAAGTGACATCACCGCTTTGCTCATCGAGTCCGAAGCGCGGCTGGTAGTAATCCTGCAACTGCGCGGCATTGGGCAGGGTCGGCGGGGTCGACAGGGGGTTGCCCTCGATCACACCGTCGACGAAGAACTTGAGCTTGTCCGCCTTGATGTTGGGGGTATCGCCGTACTTTTCGCGAGTCGCCACGGCCTGCTTCATGATGGCGTCCATGTCCACCTCCCCGCCGGATTTGAACTCGTTGGGATCGAAATGCTGGGCCAGCTTGACCCGCAGGGTGAGCGCATTCTGTTCTACCAGGGCGTCATAGAGGGGTGCGATCTCCGGGTTGTAAGCCGCGTCCATGATGGAAGTGATGCCCAGGCTGTTGAAGCGGGCGGGAATCTGTCCGGCCTCACCCACCAGCCCCTCTACGTTACCGAGTATGGCGTGGCCCGCGCCCAGCAGTTTGGGCGTATCCTCGTGCACCTCGCCATTGGGTTCGCCGCTGGCATCCAGGCCAACGAAAGGTGCGAAGTCATTGAACTCGCCTGCGAGAGTGGAGGCGCTCAGGCCGACCTGCTCACCTGCGGCATTGGTGGCCAGTGCCAGTCCGGCGCTGTTGGTGGCATTGTGGTGACCGTCGCTGCCGCCCAGCAGGATGGGGTGCTCGCTGGAGGCGGCGTCCAGGGCCTGGCGCAGTGTGGTCAGTTCACCCGCCGGCTTGTTGTTCTGGGCGAAGTTCCACTGTTTGACCAGCAGCCACTCGCCGGGGGGAACCTGCAACCTTTCCACGCAGGCGGCGGCAAAGGCCGCCAGTTCGGCCAGGTCGACGGGCTCATTGTCGAGGTTGCAGTCGTCCACCTCGATAACGCCAACCGGGTGGACGTGCGTATCGTGAAGGCCGGGCAGTACCCGCTTGCCCTGCAGGTCTGTAACCGCTGTGTCATCGCCGATCCAGGCGGCCGCAGCCTCGTCGTCCCCCACGAACAGGATGCGGTCGCCGCTTACCGCCATGGCCGATACGGTCTGTTGCTGCTTGTTCGCGGTGTAGATCGACCCGTTGAGGTAAACACGCTCTGCTGCCGGTTGGGTGGCTGCGGCTGGTGCCGGCTGTTCGGCGGCTGTCGGTTGCGCCCCGGTTTGTCCTGGCAACCCCAGAGGGTGGCTGCCATGGCGGTGGCGAGAATGGCGAGTGTGAATCTGGGCGTGGGCCTGGTCATGAATTTCCTGTCGGCTGCGTCATCGAATGTTTGATCCGGGCACTATCCTTTCATTGGTAGTCCACGCTGTGTATACCCCTAAGGGGATAGCTGCCGCCGCGCCCGACTCGTTGAGCCCGGAGCACTGCGGTGATAGGGTGGGCGCGGGGAAAAGTACGGCGATTCCGACCGCCAGCGGCTGTGGCCCGGGATCGTCACTGACGAATGAATAGAATCAGCCTCTTATGAATAAAGTCGGCGCCAGCGGACCACCGATCAATGCCCGCGAGCTTATCGCCAGGGGATTTCGCGCCCTGTCGCAGGGTAATATCGATGAAGCCTCCACCTGCTGCAAGCTGGTCCTGGCGCGCCAGCCCGAACTGGCGCCTGCCCATTTCCTGGTAGGCCTGATCGCCCTGGCCAACGGTGATCGCGGCACCGCCATCACGGCTTTCGGTTCCGTGACCAGCATCGACCCCGGCCACGCCGCCGCCTGGGCACACCTGGCGAAGCTGCTGGCCGAGGGCGGCCAGGTGAATCGCGCCGACCTTGCACTGCAGCGCGCGGTAGAGCGCGAGGCGGGGGACATTCCGGCTATTCACGATGTGATTGGCACCACCTACACCCTGCTCGGTGAGCATCGCAACGCCGATGACTGGTACCGGCGCGCTGCAGAGGCGGAACCCGGCAATCCCGCATTTCGGATCAACCATGCCAATAACCTTATCTACCTGGGTGAAACCGCCCGGGCGGGGGAGGAATTGGCGGCGGCGCTTGCCCTGGGCCGGGGCAACGCCCAGGCGCACTGGTTGCTGGCCGGCCTCAACAAGGCGCAGGACCGCTCTCATATAACGGAGATGGAGGAACTGCTGTCCCGCCGCTCCCTGCCGCCGCGGGCGCAGGCCTTCGTCTACTACGCTATCGGCAAGGAACTGGAGGACCTGCAGGACTGGGATAACGCCTTCACCGCCTTCGACCGGGGAGCGCGGGCCCGGCGCTCAACCCTGCAGTTCGACGAGGCCAGGGAGGTCGAAACCTTTGCCGCGCTGGGCGAGTTGTATACCGCTGCGTGGCTGGATTCGCGCCCGGGTGGTTGTGACGATACCGCCCCGATTTTTATCATCGGGCAGCCCCGTACCGGCACCACCCTGGTCGAGCGTATTATCACGGCCCACTCCCGGGTGCACTCGGCGGGTGAGCTGCAACAGTTCGGCAACTGCATCCGCCGTATGACGGACTACGACAGGCAGGAGCGTTTCTCACCGGAGTTGTTCAGCAATGCGCTGGAGATCGACCCCGCGGCCCTGGGCCAGCAGTACCTGTTACGCAGCGCGAAGTTGCGGGGCAACCTGCCCAGGTTCGTCGACAAGCTGCCGTACAATTACCTTTTTTTGCCGCATATCCTGGCGGCCCTGCCCAACGCCCGGGTTATCCACCTGGTGCGCGACCCGCGCGACGCCTGTTTTTCTGTATTCAAGCAGTTGTTTGCCGACGCCTACCCCCACTCCTACGACCTGGGGGAAATGGCCCGCCATTTCGGTCGTTACCACCGCCTGATGGCCCTCTGGCGCGAGCGTTTCCCCGGGCGTTTCCTGGATGTCCGCTACGAGGACGTGGTGGTAAACCCCGAGGACAATGCCCGGCGGATACTCAACTACCTGGAGCTGCCCTGGGAGGACGCCTGCATGGAATTCCACCAGCAGGCCACGGCGGTCAGCACCGCCAGTGCGGTACAGGTAAGGGAGCCGGCCCACACCCGCTCGGTGGGGCGCTGGCAGCGCTACCAGCGGCAGTTGGCGCCCGCGCTGGAAATACTGCGCAGCGAAGGCATTATCGGGGCCCGGGAAGATTGAGCCAGGTGGCCGCCCACAGGAGCA
>CAWBXR010000015.1:0-8276 GCA_963792815.1 uncultured Gammaproteobacteria bacterium | reverse complement strand
GACTCGCTCATACTTTCTCTCCTGGCAGACTGGCAAAGGCCCTGTGAAACGACGGGCCAAGAAGCGCGAAAGTTAACCAACTGCGGGTCACTTCGCAAGCCTGGCGACACCTCAGCTGCGGATATAACCTCCCTCAGTCCGGCTCACGGCGCCCTGCATTTCAAGATATGACAACTCAGCCAGCACCGCTGCAACCGGGAGTGCGCTCAGGCGGCTCAGCTCATCCACCGATACACGCTCGTAGCCGACCAGCTGCAGTACGCGCTGTTGTCGCCCGGACAACTGCTCAAGCATCACCTGCCCGGCCGGCGCGGGTGAGGGCAAATCGCGCTGTACGGCATACATTGGCCCCAACTCTTCCAGCACATCCCCGATAGCCTGGACCATCTTGGCGCCATCGCGAATCAACTGCAGGCAGCCCGCGCCGCCCCCGTGGTAAATGGACCAGGGCAGGGCGAATACCTCCCGGCCCTGCTCCAGCGCAGTGCGTGCGGTTATCAAGGAGCCGCTGGGCAGCGCCGCCTCCACCACCAGCACGCCAAGGGAAAGCCCACTGATGATGCGGTTGCGGCGGGGAAAATTGGACTGCAGGGGCGGCACGCCCGGGGGGAACTCGCTCACCAGGCAGCCTCCCTCGGCGAGTTCGGCGGTGAGCTGCCGATGCTGAGCCGGGTAGACCCGGTCTATACCGGTTGCTACAACCGCGATACTTTCACCCCCGCACTCGAGGGCACCCCGATGCGCGGCGCCATCAATGCCCCGGGCCAGGCCGCTGGTAATAGCAAGGCCTGCCGCCACGGCTTGGGCAGCCAGTGCACCTGCGGCACGCAGGCCCGCAGGACTGGCCCTGCGGCTTCCGACCACGGCCAGCTGTGGCCGGCCCAGGATGTCGAGATCCCCCCGGGCGTAGAGCAGGGGGGGAGGGTCGTGAATCGCCCGCAGCAGGGGCGGGTAGCGCGCATCCGTAAGCGGCAACACCTCGGCGCCGACCCTGGCAAGGGCTGCCAGCTGGGCATCAATATCGAACAAACGACTTCCGCGCAGCAGCGTTCGCTCAAGCTCTCCCGCCTGCGCCGGCGACAGACCCGCTTCGAGCCAGAGGGCAGGGCCACCGCTCAGCAGCGATGCGGGGGAACCGCAGTGCGACAGCAGCCTGGCGCGCGCTGCATCCTCGATTCCGGGCACAGCCTGCAACAGCAGGCACAGGCGAGCTTCTTCCATGGGCATACATCGTCCTTGATGTTGGTGTCACGGAGCCTTTGCAGCACGCACGCTGCACATAAAAAAACGGGGCTCCAGGCCCCGTTAGTGTGAATCGTCCTGCGCCTGATTAGAACATCAGGGGTTCTTCACTTTGTCGCCCACTTTCAGGGGCTTGTCAGACTTCAGGATGATGGCGTAGCTGGCCTTGTCGAACACCTCGAACACCATCGCCAGTCCCGCCCGCACATCGGGCAGCAGCACGTTTTCCTGGGCGATGGTATCAAACACCAGCTCGCCCACCTGGTAGACAGCCAGTACCTGGCCAACCTCCAGGCCGTCCCGCCCGCCTTTGTTGAGGACCACTATGTCGTTGGTGCCGATCTGGGTCACTCCGCCGGGCACGGCGATCATATACCCGTCTTCTATTTCTACACCCGGTGCGCGCGGGTGGAAGGTGGCGTCGATGATGCGCTCCCGCAGGGGCAACAAGCGGTCGGTAATGCGCACCTCTTCTGTTATCCGGGTGATTTCCAGCTCCGATACTTCGTCCGCACTGCTGCTGATCAGCCTGGCGTTACCTATATCCTGCGCCTCGTAGCCGAGCAACTCAGTGGTAACAGGGTCGTGGTAGGCCTCACCCGGGCGATAAATACCAAAAGCGCGCTCGCCCTCCGGGAAACCACCGCGGCCATAGACCCGGTCGCCGGGTGCACTGAGCAAATGACGCTGGGACCCGGAAACGATATAGGGCGCGTTGCTCAGTTCGCCCTCGGCAACGATGCGGGACCACTTGAGCCAGGGGCCTATCTCGTCGAGGGGGATGATGGGTATCGCCATGTCCAGATCTGAAACCCGCATATTCGGCTCCAGCTTGACGTCGCGGCCCCGGCGCATGCGCAGCCTGGGCTGGCCATCGATCCAGACCAGGTAGAGTTCGTCGCCGGGATAAATAAGGTGGGGGTTGTCAATCTGCGGGTTGGCATCCCAAAGCTGGGGCCAGAGCCAGGGCTTTTGCAGGTACATGCCCGAGATACCCCAGAGCGTGTCGCCCTTCTTGACTATGTAGGTCTCGGGTACATTTTCCTTGAGTTCAACCGCCGCCTGCAGCCATGCGCTAAAAAGCAATGACATCAGCAGCAGGCAAACTGAGAGTGACCTTCTTTTCATTTTTTCGTCCCTGCGTCGCCTTGTTATAGTCTGCCGCAGCCCCTGTCTCCGCGGCCTGGCAGACCGGTAGACTGGCGCCGGGACAGCTTCCCCGTGAGCTGTGCCCCTAACCTGCAGCATCGCGCCAGCGTCTTCGACACTGGGCGGCCCGTCGCTACAGGTAGTATAATCTCTACAGTTTGCTGCCGCGAATAGTCGCTGGCAAGCTTAATGTTACTAATTCACGCAGCCGTTTTCGGCTCGATTCTGGCCAAAACGGAGCAGTTTCGCAGATGGCAGTACTCGAAATACTGGAATTCCCCGACCCGCGGCTGCGCACAAAAGCGAAGCCGGTGGCACAGGTGACGGAAGCCACCCGCGGGCTGATTGCCGATATGTTCGAAACAATGTATGACGCCCCCGGTATCGGCCTGGCGGCTACCCAGGTCAACGTGCACGAGCGAATTCTGGTAATCGATATTTCTGAAAATCGCGATCAGCCCCAGGTGTTCATCAACCCCGAGATCACTGTGCTGGACCCTGAACTGGGGGAGTACGACGAGGGCTGCCTCTCCGTACCGGGTTTCTATGAAACCGTGTGTCGCCCCAACCGGGTACAAGTGACGGCCCTGGACCGTGACGGCCAGAGCTTCACCAGGGAACTGGACGGCCTGCTGGCGATTTGCCTGCAGCATGAAATCGACCACCTGGAGGGCAAGCTTTTCGTCGATTACCTGTCCCCGCTGAAACGACAGCGTATCCGTAAAAAGCTGGAGAAACAGCAGCGTCAGAACGCCTGATGCCCGCCACCTCGTCGAGCACCGGCAAGTCCCCCCTGCGGATTATCTTTGCGGGCACACCAGAGTTTGCAGCTCTGCACTTAAAAGCTTTGATTGATAGTGAGCACCTACTGACCGCGATTTACACCCAGCCCGACAGACCGGCCGGCAGGGGCAAGAAAGTACAGGCCAGTCCGGTAAAGCACCTCGCCGAGGCCGCCGCCATACCCGTTTACCAGCCGCCCTCCCTGCGCGATGCCGGCGCGCAGCAGGCGCTGGCGCAGCTGCAGGCGGACCTGCTGGTGGTGGTCGCCTACGGCCTGATCCTGCCCCAGGCGGTGCTCGACACCCCACGCCTGGGCTGTGTCAATGTGCACGCATCCCTGTTGCCGCGCTGGCGCGGGGCGGCGCCTATCCAGCGCGCGATCGAAGCCGGAGACCGGGAAACCGGCATTACCATAATGCAGATGGATGCCGGCCTGGACACCGGCGCTATGCTGGCGACATCCAGCTGCGAGATCGGCCGACAGACCACCGCCGCCAGCCTGCACGACCAGCTCGCTGAACTCGGTCCGCCGCTGCTGCTGCGGGTGCTGGCTGATTTTGAGGCGTTCCGCCGCGAGGCCAGGCCCCAGGACGACCAGCTGGCGACCTATGCCGGCAAGATTCTCAAGTCCGAGGCCGAAATCGACTGGCGCCAGAGCGCGCCGGCCCTCGATCGGGCCATTCGCGCCTTCAATCCGTTCCCGGTCTGTTTCAGCCAGCTTGGCGCTGAGAGGGTAAAGGTGTGGCAGGCCCAGGCGCACAGTTCCGGCGGCGACGGGGCGGCGCCAGGCACCATATTGCGGGCGGACCGGGAGGGTATTCTGGTCAGCTGCGGCGACGGCCGTTTGCTGGTGGAGCAGTTGCAGCTCCCCGGCGGCAAGCAACTGTCGGCCGAACAGGTGCTCAATGCCCGGGGCGAGTTGTTTGCCCCCGGGCAGCGGTTCGAACTCCCCGCGGACAGGACGCCCTGATGGCGCTGGATCCGCGGGCCGCCGCCGCCCAGGTGATCGGCGACGTCCTGGCGGGCAAGTCCCTCAACCAGGTTCTGGCACCGCGCCTGCTGCAAGTGGCGGAGCGGGACCGGGGGCTGCTGCAACAATTGTGCTACGGCACCCTGCGCCAGGCGCCGCGCCTGCAGGCTGTTCTGCAGCAACTGCTGAACAAGGGCCTGAAGGACAAGGACCGGGACATCCAGGGCCTGATGCTGTGCGGGCTTTACCAGCTAGAGGGTACCCGCATACCTGACCACGCTGCGGTCGCCAGCACCGTCGGGGCAGTGGCCGTGCTGAAAAAACCCTGGGCCAGGGGCATGACCAATGCCGTGCTGCGCCGCTTCCTGCGGGAGCGGGAAACACTGGTCAGCGCTTTGCCCCCGGCCGCTGCCGCCAGTCATCCCGAGTGGCTTTACCGGGCGCTGTTCGAGCAGTGGCCCGCCGCCGCTGAACAAATTCTGCAAGCAAACAACTGCCAGCCGCCCATGACGCTGCGCGTCAATACCGGGCGGATATCACGGCAGGCCTACCTGGACAGACTGGCTGACTGCGGGATCGACGCCAGGGCGGGCCAGTTGTCGCCACAGGCTGTCTACCTGGCAACGCCGCGGGACGTGTCCGAGTTGCCCGGCTTCGGCGAGGGCGAGGTGAGCGTGCAGGACGAGGCCGCCCAGCTGGCGGCGCCCCTGCTGCAGGCAGCGCCCGGCGAGCGCATTCTCGATGCCTGCGCGGCTCCCGGGGGCAAGGCCTGTCACCTGCTTGAGCTGCAAGGTCAACTGGCGGAGCTGGTGGCCATGGATGTGGATGCCACCCGCCTGCAAAAAGTCTCCCAGAATCTGCTGCGGCTCGGCTTGCAGGCAAGCCTGCTGGCGGGCGATGCGACTCAGCCGGGCGACCTGCTGGCGCCGGCAAGTTTTGATCGTATCCTGGTGGACGCACCCTGCTCCGCAAGCGGCGTCATCCGACGCCACCCGGATGTAAAATTACTGCGCAGGGAGCAGGACATAGGCCAGCTGGCGCGCCTGCAGCTGGGCATATTGCACGGCTTGTGGCCCGCGCTGAAACCGGGGGGTGTGTTGCTCTACGCTACCTGTTCTGTGCTGGCACAGGAAAATAGCGGCGTGATAGAGCAATTCCTGGCCCAGCAGCCTGACTCTGCGGCGCTGGCGCTGGACGCCCCCTGGGGCGAGGCCTCGGGTTGCGGGCGTCAGCTGCTGCCATCGCCGGCAGGGGCAGACGGGCTGTTTTATGCCATGCTGCGAAAATCGGACTGATGATCGAGGCCCCTGGCAATGTGCACAATTACGGCAGGCAAATGCTTACAATCACCAGGTGTTTTCATTAATGTGCTCGCTTGATCCGAGCGTGTTAACCCAATTTGAGCTCCCTGAGCAATGAAGATCATTATTCTCGGCGCCGGCCAGGTCGGCGGCACCCTGGCCGAGCACCTGGCCATTGAACAGAATGACATCACGGTGGTCGACACCGACAACGAGAAACTGCGCCTGCTGCAGGACCGCCTGGACATCGGCACCGTCGCCGGGGAGGCATCCCATCCCAACACCCTGTTGAAGGCCGGCGCGGAAGACGCCGATATGCTCGTGGCCGTCACCAACAGCGACGAGATCAACATGATGGCCTGCCAGGTCGCCCATACCCTGTTCAACACCCCGACCAAGATTTCCCGAGTTCGCTCTCCCCAGTACCTCGCCTACCAGGAGCAACTGTTCAACAAGGATCACATACCGGTAGACGTGATCATCGGGCCGGAACAACTGGTGACCAAGAACATCCAGCAGCTGATCGCCAACCCCGGTGCGCTGCAGGTACTGGATTTCGCGGAGGGGAGGGTGCAGCTGGTCGCAGTTCGGGCCTACCACGACGGGCCGATCGTCGGCCAGGAACTGCAGGAAATTCGCAAGCACATGCCCAAGGTGGATACCCGGGTCGCCGCCATCTTTCGCCAGGACCGCCCCATCATCCCCGTGGGCAATACGGTTGTGGAGGTCGATGACGAGGTATTTTTCATCGCTGCCCGGGAAAACATCCGCCAGGTCATGGCGGAACTGCGCAAGATAGACAAACCCTACAAAAGGGTCATGATCGCAGGCGGCGGTAATATCGGCGCTACCCTGGCCTGGAACCTCGAAGGTCTTTACCAGGTCAAGCTTATCGAACAGTCCTATGACCGTTGCCGTGTACTGTCGGAGCGACTCAAGCATGCCCTTGTACTGAATGGCAGCGCCACCGACCCACAATTACTGGCGGCGGAAAATATAGAAGGCACGGATGTTTTCTGCGCCCTGACCAATAATGACGAATCCAACATCATGATGTCCATGCTGGCCAAACGCCACGGGGCCAAGAAGGTCATCACCCTGATAACAAACCCGGCTTACGCCGACCTGGTGGGTGACGAGATCGATATCGCGATATCTCCCCAGCAGATCACCATCGGCAGCCTGCTGACCCATGTCCGCAGGGGCGACATCAGCAACGTGCATTCCCTGCGCCGGGGCGCTGCCGAGGCTATTGAAGTTACTGCCCACGGCGATGCCTATTCTTCCCGGGTGGTAGGCCGTCGCCTGGACGAAATCAAGCTGCCCGAGGGCGTCACCATCGGCGCCGTGGTGCGCGGAGAGAAGGTGTTGATCGCCCACAGCCATATTGTGGTTGAGACCGATGACCACGTAATCCTGTTCCTGATAGACCGCGGGATGATCAAGGCGGTAGAGAAACTGTTCGCCGTCGGCTTCGGGTTTTTCTCCTAGACCATGCACTTTTCCGTCTCCTTCAGAATCCTGGGATTGCTGCTGATGCTGTTCAGCACAACGATGCTGACGCCGCTGATTTTTTCCATACTGGAAGATGATCACAACGTCCCGGGCTTCCTCACGGCCCTGGCCATCACCTTCTTTTCGGGCCTGCTGATGTGGCTGCCTGTGCGCAAGGCCAGTCACGACCTGCAGATACGCGACGGCTTTCTCATTACCTCCATGTTCTGGACCGTGCTGGGCGTATTCGGGGCGCTGCCGCTGCTTCTCACAGATCACCTGCAGCTTACGGTGGCGGGGGCGATTTTCGAGTCGATTTCCGGCCTGACTTCATCGGGGGGCACCGTCATCGTCGGGCTGGACAACCTGCCACATTCGATTCTCATCTACCGCCAGTTACTGCAATGGCTTGGTGGCATAGGCATTATCGTCGTGGCGGTGGCGGTATTACCGATGCTGGGTATTGGTGGCATGCAGCTATACAAGGCAGAGACCCCGGGGCCTTCCAAGAACAGCAAACTGACACCCCGAATCACCGAGACCGCCAAGGTCCTGTTCGCGGTATACCTGACCCTGACCATCGCCTGCGCCACCACCTATTACCTGCTGGGAATGTCGGTGTTCGACGCCATTTCCCACTCTTTTTCCACGGTCGCGCTCGGCGGGTTCTCGACCCACGACGCCAGCCTCGGCTTTTTCGAGAACGACTACATCCTCATGGCAGCCAGTTTTTTCATGCTGGTATCCGGGATCAATTTCGGGCTGCACTATATGATGTGGCATCGCAGGTCATTCGCGGTCTACGCAGGGGACTCCGAAACCCGGTTTTTCCTGGCTGCGGTCGGCGTCTGTATCACTATCACGATCCTCTACCTGGTCTGGGAGGAAATCCACGGTCACCAGGAGGCGGTGCTGCACGGTGTATTCCAGGTGATCTCCATCATCACCACAACCGGTTACTCCACTGAGAACCTGGCACTGTGGCCGGTGATGCTGCCTATCATGGCGATATTTTTCTCCTGCATGGGTGGCTGTGTCGGCTCCACCACCGGGGGCATCAAGGCCATGCGCCTGATGCTGATCTACAAGCAGGGCATCCGGGAGATGAAGCAGCTGGTGCACCCCAACGCGGTGATACCCCTGAAGATAGGCAGGCGCCGGGTGGAAGCGACCATCGTCAGCGCCGTGTGGAGCTTTTTTGCCGTCTACACCTCGACATTTATTATCCTGATGCTGATGCTGATGGCCACAGGGCTGGATTTTCTCACGTCATTCTCCGCGGTGGCTGCCGCCCTGAACAACCTGGGAATGGGGATAGCGGGGGTGACAGGTGACTT
>CAWBXR010000014.1:0-12065 GCA_963792815.1 uncultured Gammaproteobacteria bacterium | reverse complement strand
GCGGCTTGCCCGCTTCTAGTGTGGGGTTTCTGCCGGGGATCAGATTGGCCTATACTGGGGTCATGAAAAGGATACGGACTCAATTGTTGTTGTTGCTGGTCCTGGCCTACTCTGGCCAGATGCTGGCCGCGAGCGCCTTTAGCTGCGCCGACATGGCGCCTGCCGGTGCCGGGCTCGATATGGCGGGCATGGCGCATGCCGGGCACGCGATGCCTGTGGACGAAGGCACTCAGTCCTCAGCGCCGGTTGGCGCTTGCTGTGACGGCGGCTTGTGCGACATGGGCCACTGCCATTCGGCGCCGGCGCTGCCGCTGAATCACCCCGATAGCAGCCAGCACGAGCTTGCATTCTATACCGGGTTCGCGGCTGCAAGCTCGCCGCTGCGGCCCGTTGATTCACTCTACCGCCCACCCATTTCCCGCTAGCACAGGACAGGTGCGTCCGGAACTTTCGCAGTTCCGGGTTTAAAGCGGGAGGTTAGCCACACAACCTCTCCCTGCGTGCGCCGCTTTTGCGCGCGTTGATATTCCCTGAGAGAGGGCTGTTTGCCATGAATCGATTCCCCACCCTGCTGCTGGTGCTCTGCCTGCACTGCAGCGCTTCCGCCAGCGCTGCCCTGACCCTGGCCGAGGCGGTTGCGATAGCGCAGCGCAATGACCCGTGGATGCTGGGCAGTGAGTACCGCCAGCAGTCCATGGAGGCCCAGGCGGTTGCCGCCGGCACCTTGCCGGACCCCATGCTGGACCTGGGCTTTGCCAACCTGCCCACCGATACCTTCGACTTCGACCAGGAGGCCATGACCCAGTTCAAAGTGGGTATTGTGCAGACTTTCCCCCGGGGTGACAGCAGAGCCCTGGACGAGGAACGCCTGAACCTGCTGGGCGAGCAGTTTCCCTTCCTGCGCGAGGAGCGCCGGGCCCGGCTCGGCGTCGAGGTGGCCGGGGTATGGCTCGATGCCTGGCGTGCCCGGGAGAGCATCCGTCTGATCGAGGGAGACCGGGAGCTGTTCGAGCAGCTGGTGGACGTGGCCGAATCCAGCTATGCCAGCGCGGTTGGCCGCACCCGTCAGCAGGACCTGGTGCGGGCGCAACTGGAGCTGACCCGGCTGGAGGACCGCCTCTCCGTATTGCACGAACAGTTGGAGACATCCCGCGCAAAACTGGGGGAGTGGCTGCGTCCAGGCCCCGGCGAGGCAGCGGCCGGACCGGACGATTGGCTGCCAGGAGCCTACGGCGCGCCGTCACTTGACGAGCAGTTGCCGGATTTTCCCCTGCAGCATGCGCAGCAGTTGCAGGCCGGTACCGGTGTCGAGCCCGCCCGGATTGCCACCCTGGTTGCCGGGCACCCGGCCCTGCGGAGCCTCGACACCCGCATAGACGCGAGCAGGGTTGATATCGAACTGGCGCGGCAAAAATACTGGCCCGAATGGAAGGTAGCGGCCAGTTATGGCTACCGCGAGGATGGCCCCATGGGGCAGCAGCGGCCGGACTTCTTCTCCGTCGGCCTGGCCCTGGACCTGCCGTTCTTTACCTCACGGCGCCAGGACCGGCAGCTTCAGTCCGCTATCGCCGACACGGAGGCCATGCGCACTGACAAGATGCTCGCCCTGCGCAAAATGGTTGCCGGCTTTGAAACCCTCTACGCCCGCCTGCAGCGGCTCGAGCAGCGTCGTGAACTTTACCGTGAGCGCCTGCTGCCTGAAATGCATGAACAGGCCGAGGCCTCCCTGTCCGCCTACACCCGGGACGACGGCGATTTCGCCGAGGTGGTGCGGGCGCGCATCGCCGAACTCAACGCCCGGATCGAGGCGCTGGACATAGACATAGCGCGTCTGCAGACCATTTCTCAACTCAATTACTTCTTTGCCACCAGTCCCACCGAAGCCCTGGGAGAACCGTCATGAATACAGTGAGTAGAACCGTGCTTGTCGCCCTGCTGGCTGCCGCTGCGGGGGCGGGGGGCAGTTACCTGCTACTGGGCTCTGCAGGTCATGGCTCAGCCGAGTCGGCAGCCGCAGGAAACGCCGCCAGTGACCCCGAGCCGCTCTACTGGGTGGCGCCGATGGACCCGTCCTACCGGCGCGATGGACCGGGCAAATCGCCCATGGGCATGGACCTTGTGCCTGTTTACGAGGATGCCGCCGGTGAAGGCGATGCCGCCACGGTGCGGATAGCGCCGGAGGTGGTGAACAACCTGGGGGTGCGCACGGCGCCCGTCGGCTACGCTGCGCTGCCGACCCGGATACGCACCGTGGGGTATGTGCAGTACGACGAGGACCGCCGTATCCATATCCACCCGCGGGTAGAAGGCTGGATAGAAAAACTTTACGTCAAGGCATCCGGCGACCCGGTGGAGGCGGGTCAGCCACTGTACGAGCTCTATTCGCCCCAGCTGGTGAACGCCCAGGAGGAATACCTGCTGGCGCTGAAACGGGATAACCCGCGCCTGGTAGAGGCCGCCAGGGACCGCCTGCTGGCCCTGCAACTGGCGCCGGATATTGTCGCCCGGCTGGCCCGGGACAAGACCGTGCGCCAGACGGTGACGTTTTACGCCCCCCAGGGAGGTGTGGTGGACAACCTGAACATCCGGGAGGGTTTCTTTGTCATGCCCGGTACCACGCTGATGTCTATCGGTGTGCTGGAGGATATCTGGGTGGAGGCGGAGGTATTTGAGCGACAGGCGCCACTGGTGGCCGTCGGCCTGCCGGTCACCATGTCCCTGGATTACCTTCCCGGCAGGCAGTGGCGGGGGCAGGTGGACTACGTCTACCCCTCGCTGGACGAAAACAATCGCACCTTGCGTGTGCGCCTGCGCTTTGCCAATGAGGACAGGATTCTCAAACCCAATATGTTCGCCCAGGTTGAGATCGAAACCGACCCGGTGGAAGACGCGCTGGTCGTGCCCCGCGAAGCGGTGATACGCACCGGAGGGGAGGACCGGGTAGTACGCGCCCTGGGTGAGGGCCGCTTTCGCTCCATCGCGGTGGAGCTGGGCCGGGTGGGTGAGCGCGATGTCGAGATCCTGGGCGGCCTTGTGGCGGGCGACACCGTGGTGGTGTCGGCCCAGTTCCTGCTGGACTCCGAGTCCAGCAAGCGCGCCGACCTGATGCGGATGGATGGGGGCCACGATCATGATTGAAGCCATTATCCGCTGGTCCGTTGGCAACCGCTTTTTTGTCCTGCTGGCGACTGCCATCCTGGTTGGGATGGGTATATTCGCCGTGCGAAACACGCCGGTGGATGCCATTCCCGATCTCTCGGATGTGCAGGTCATAATCAAGACCCGATTCCCCGGGCAGGCCCCCCAGGTGGTAGAGGACCAGGTCACCTACCCCCTCACCACTGCCATGTTGTCGGTGCCCGGGGCTGCAACCGTGCGCGGCTTTTCCTTTTTCGGGGACTCCTACGTTTACGTGATCTTTGACGAGGGCACCGACCTGTACTGGGCGCGCAGCCGGGTGCTGGAGTACCTGAGCCAGGTGGCCCCGTCACTGCCGGAGGCCGCCCGGCCGCAACTTGGCCCGGACGCCACCGGGGTGGGTTGGGTGTATATCTACGCCCTGCAGGACCGCACCGGCCGGCACGATATCAGCGAGCTGCGCAGCCTGCAGGACTGGTTCCTGAAGTATGAGTTGCAGAGTGTGCCCGGGGTTTCCGAGGTGGCGACGGTGGGCGGAATGGTCAGGCAGTACCAGGTGACAGTGAACCCGGACAAACTGCGGGCTTTCGATATTCCCCTGAGTCACATCCAGAACGCCATCACCCGGGGCAACCAGGAAATTGGCGCCTCGGTAGTGGAGATGGCCGAGGCTGAGTACATGGTGCGTGTCAGCGGCTACCTCCAGAGCGTGGCCGATCTCGAGGCCATTCCCCTGGGGGTCAACCGCAACGGCACGCCGCTGTTGCTCAGGGATGTCGCCGAGATTGCCATGGGACCGCAGATGCGCCGTGGTATCGCCGAGCTGAACGGCGAGGGCGAGACGGTGGGCGGGATAGTGGTCATGCGCTTTGGCGAGAACGCCCAGCAGACCATCGACCTGGTGAAAGCCCGGCTCGACGAACTGCGCCCCAGCCTGCCCGAGGGGGTGGAGATTGTCACCGTTTACGACCGCTCCGGGCTAATCGAGAGCGCGGTAAACAACCTGTGGGAAAAGCTGGGTGAGGAACTGGTGCTGGTGGCGCTGGTGTGCGTGGCCTTCCTGTTTCACGTGCGCTCATCCCTCGTGGCGGTCATCAGTCTGCCCGTGGGCATCCTTGCCGCTTACAGCGTGATGTACCTGCAGGGCCTGAACGCCAACATCATGTCACTGGGGGGTATCGCGATCGCCATTGGCACCATGATAGACGGCGCCATCGTGTTGATTGAGAACATGCACAAGCACATGGAGCGCACCGAAGTCACCGGCCACAATCGCTGGCAGGTGGTCGCGGCTTCAGCGGCGGAGGTAGGTCCCGCCCTGTTTTTCAGCCTGCTGATTATCACCGCGAGCTTTATTCCCGTTTTTACGCTGGAGGCCCAGGAGGGGCGCATGTTCTCGCCGCTGGCCTATACCAAGACCTATGCGATGGCCGCGGCCGCGATACTCTCTATCACCCTGGTGCCGGTGCTGATGGGGTATTTTATCCGCGGCAAGGTGCTGCCCGAGCAGCGCAACCCGATCAACCGGTTCCTGGTAGGCGCCTATATGCCGCTGTTGCAGAAAGTACTGCGCTACCCCAAAACCACCCTGCTGGTGGCGGCGCTACTGCTGCTCAGCGCGCTCTGGCCATTGCAGCGCATCGGCAGCGAGTTCATCCCGCCGCTGGACGAGGGTGACCTGATGTATATGCCCACCACCTATCCGGGAATCTCCATCGGCAAGGCCAGGGAGTTGCTGCAGCAGACTAACAAGCTGATCCGCACCGTGCCCGAGGTGGAATCGGTGTTCGGCAAGATAGGGCGCGCCGACACCGCCACGGACCCGGCGCCGCTCACCATGATAGAAACCTTTATCCAGTTGAAGCCGCGCTCCCGGTGGCGGGAGGGTGTCACCACCGCGAGCCTGACCCATGAACTGGATGCCCTGGTCAACTTGCCCGGGGTAACCAACGCCTGGGTAATGCCGATCAAGACCCGTATCGATATGCTGGCTACCGGGATCAAGACGCCGGTGGGCATCAAGGTGGCGGGCCCTTCGCTCGCAACCATCCAGCACATTGGCCAGCAGTTGGAAAGTGTCCTGGCGAATGTGCCGGGAACCGCCTCGGTCTACTCCGAGCGGGTGGCCGGCGGGCGCTATATCAAGGTGGATATCGACCGGGAGCGGGCGGCGCGTTTCGGCCTCAATATCGCCGACGTGCAGCAGGTGGTGGCCACGGCAATTGGCGGCATGGACATCACCCAGACCGTGGAGGGGAGGGAGCGCTACCCGGTCAATATCCGTTACCCCCAGTCGTTTCGCAATTCCCCGGAACAGCTGGCTCTGTTGCCGGTGGTCACCCCCAAAGGGCAGCGTATCGCCCTGGGGGATGTGGCCTCCATTTACCTGGAGGACGGCCCTCCCGGCATCAAGAGCGAAAACGCCCGGCTCAACGGCTGGACCTACGTGGATATCGATGGCGTGGATATCGGCAGTTACGTGGATCGGGCGCGTGTCGTGGTGGAGCAGGAACTGGAGCTGCCCCCGGGCTACTCACTGGTGTGGTCCGGGCAGTACGAATACATGGAGCGGGCCAGGGAGCGCCTGAGCTATGTTGTGCCGCTCACCCTGGCCATCATCGTCGTACTGCTCTACCTGAATTTCCGCAATTTCTCCCAGGTGCTCATCCTGATGGGGGCCCTGCCCCTGGCGTTGGTGGGCAGCGTCTGGCTGATGTACCTGCTGGATTACAGTTTTTCCATTGCCGTGGGGGTGGGCATGATCGCCCTGGCCGGAGTCGCGGTGGAAACCGGCGTGATCATGCTGGTGTACCTGGACCAGGGCTGGCAGCGCCTGCTGGAGGAGGGCGGTGAGCTCAGTGACGGGAAACTCGAACATGCGGTCTGGCAGGGAGCGGGGCTGCGGGTGCGCCCGGTGCTGATGACGGCGACCGCCACCATTGTTGGCCTGCTGCCGATTCTCTGGGGCAGCGGTACCGGCTCCGAGGTGATGAGCAGGCTGGCCGCACCCATGGTGGGGGGGATGCTCAGTGCAGTGCTGTTGACCCTGCTGGTACTGCCGGTGATCTACCTGTTGTGGCGTCGGCGGCAGTTGCCTGTCCCGTAACCCTGGGGCAGTGGCGAGCCGGGAAAAACAGTGGGCAGAGTGCCGGAACTCCTACCAGCGATAACCCAGTGCCAGTATCCACTCGGTGTCGTAGTCGCCGTTGTCGCCCACCTCTACTCCCGAGCGATCATATTCCAGCCTCAACTCTGCGATCAGTCCCTTGTACAGCGGAAATGTAAGGGCGGTCTTGGATTGGAACAGGTAGGCGTCGGAGATGGAAAAGATCCAGCCCAGCTCTCCAGAGTGGGACGCCTCGATGCCATGCCAGGGCGTATGCCAGACCATTGTCCAGCGCAGGTTTGCCCCAGGCTCCGCCTGCCAGTCCTGACCGAGGTACTCGTAATACATCAGGGCCGGTCCGCCCTGCAGGCTGAACGTGAGGTCATCGGAGGGTGTAATATCCCTGCCCAGTCCGCCGCCGCCTGCGTAAACCTGCTCCAGTGCCTCGAATTTGTCGCGGTAGTAGCGCAGCCGCCCAAACCAGTACCAGCCCTCATCCCGCAGGATGTCGTACTGGTAGTTGGCATCCGCATCATCGTCAGTAGTTGTTCCGTCGCTTTGCTCGTAGTCGATGCTGATATCGGCGTTGTGGCGATAGCCCGGCCGCAACCAGCGGGCGTTCCCGTCGACATTTACCTCATCGGACGGGTTGGCGCCCCGGTCGATGTCAAGGGACACCGCCACCTTGCCGCCGGAACTGGTGTCGGGGGGCAGGCTGCGCAGCTGCGCGAATGCGACTGGCTCAGCAGGTTTGGCGCCGCAATCCATGGACCACTGGCGGTTTATTACCTGTACCAGACAGTCGGGCTGGACCGGCTCGTGCAGCGCCAACTTGAGCGAGGCCCGGTGGCTGGTTTGCAGGTCGATCACATCACTCTTGGCGACGGTGACGTCCCCGATCTTATCGGCTTTCCATACCAGCGTTTTCGGGCTGACACTGCCCAGTTCCCCCGGCAGGATCGCGCCATTATCGAGGCGCAGTTCTCCCGCCCGGGCGATGCAGGTCGCCCCCAGGAGTATCAAAACTGACAGTCGGCTTACAGGCTTTGGCATTGGACGGTACCCGTGGTGAGCTATCCCGGCAGGCGTCGCCCGTCACGGGGGGCGGGGAGGATGGTGGGATGCGGAAATGGCAATTGGAGTGTCGCGCCAGAATACCTGCCTCTAACTGTCAGTGACAGCGGTACCTACCGGTCCATCCCACTCAGTAATTGAAAGGGATCAATCTGACCCCTTTAACTGTGCACCGGGCGCCGGGCGGTAGATTTGGGAATATGTCGCCTCGACATGGCGGCGTGTATTCCCTAGAATGCGCCGCCTCTTTGCGCGTCCTGTACCGGGACCCCGCAGTCAACCGCCAGGAATACCCCGTGATCTCTACCGCCAATATCACCATGCAGTTTGGTGCCAAGCCGCTGTTTGAAAACATTTCGGTCAAGTTCGGCGACGGCAACCGCTACGGCCTGATCGGCGCCAATGGCTGTGGCAAGTCGACCTTCATGAAAATCCTCGACGGCAGCCTTGCGCCCAGCTCCGGCAACGTCTCGATCACGCCCAATGAGCGCGTCGGTCGCCTGCACCAGGACCAGTTCGCGTTCGAGCGCTTCTCTGTGGTCGATACCGTCATTATGGGACACCGGGAGCTGTGGGAGATCAAGCAGGAGCGGGACCGTATTTACGCCCTGCCGGAAATGTCGGAAGACGACGGCATGAAGGTGGCTGAGCTGGAAACCCTGTTCGCCGAAATGGACGGTTATACCGCGGAGAGCCGGGCGGGGGAGATCCTGCTGGGCGCGGGCATCGCCCAGGAGTTGCACTACGGCCCCATGAGCGAGGTGGCGCCCGGGTGGAAGCTGCGGGTGCTGCTGGCCCAGGCACTGTTTTCCGATCCGGATATCCTGTTGCTGGACGAGCCTACCAACAACCTGGATATCGACACCATACGCTGGCTGGAAACCGTGCTTAACGCGCGCAAGTCCACCATGATCATCATCTCCCACGACCGCCACTTCCTGAACGCCGTGTGTACCCACATGGCGGACATCGATTACGGCGAGCTGCGTGTCTATCCCGGCAACTACGACGACTTCATGACTGCCTCCACCCAGGCCAGGGAAAAACAGCAATCTGAAAACGCCAAAAAGAGCGCCCAGATTGCCGAGCTGCAGCAGTTTGTCAGCCGCTTTTCCGCCAATGCATCGAAAGCCAAGCAGGCGACCTCCCGGGCGAAACAGATCACCAAGATCACGCTGGAAGACATCAAGCCCTCGAGCCGGGTCAGCCCGTATATCCGTTTCAAGCAGGAAAAGAAACTGCACCGCCAGGCCCTGACCCTGGAGAACCTGGGCCACGGCTTCGACGGGGAGCCCCTGTTCGAGAAAAGCAGCATCATGCTGGAGGCGGGCACCCGGCTGGCGATCATCGGCGAGAACGGGGTGGGCAAGACCACCCTGTTGCGTTGCCTGATGGGTGAACTCGCCGCGGATGAGGGCAAGATCAAGTGGGCGGAAAATGCCACCCAGGGTTACTGTCCCCAGGACAGCACCGCCGACTTCGACTGCGATCTCAACCTGTTCGACTGGATGAGCCAGTGGCGCCGCGCCAGCCATGATGACCAGATCGTGCGGGCCACCCTGGGTCGGCTGCTGTTTTCCTCCGACGACTTCAAGAAGCAGGCCCGGGTTTGCTCCGGCGGTGAGAAAAACCGCCTGCTGTTCGGCAAGCTGATGATGACTGACGCCAACGTATTACTGCTGGACGAGCCCACCAATCACCTGGATATGGAAGCGATCGAGGCACTGAACCTGGCACTGGAACACTACGAGGGCACCCTGATTTTTGTCAGCCATGACCGCGAGTTCGTGTCGTCCCTGGCCACCCGGGTCATCGAGATCAAGGACAGGCGCCTGGTGGACTTCCAGGGTACCTACGAGGAATACCTCGCGGGTCAACTGGCTGCCGACAAGGTGGCCAGCGCCTGATAGACTCCCTCTCCAGCGATTTTAGCCTGGAGACTGATATGACGGATTGGGACAAGCTGGCGGACACCACGCCGATACTGGTCGGGGCCGGCCAGGTAGTGCAGCGCGAGGCCACCACCGACTCCCCCATGAAGCTGGCTGCCGAGGCGGCGCGGCGCGCCCTGGATCACGCCGGCGGCAGCGGTCTTGCCGAGGCAATCGATACCATTTCAGTGACTCGCCTGTTCTCCGACTCGATGGGCATGCCGCCCTGCCCATTCGGGCGCAGCGATAACCCTCCTGCTTCTGTGGCCCGCGACATTGGCGCATCCCCGGCTCATTTCATCTACGGCCAGGTAGGTGGCAACGAACCCCAGAGTCGACTCATCGAATTTGCCCGGGACATCGCCCGGGGCGAGCGCTCCGTGGTATTGCTGACCGGCGCCGAGGCCATCCGCAACCAGCGCGATGCCGAGCGAGAAGGCCAGGCGCTGGACTGGAACGAGACCTTCGACCCCGGGACTTTGCCCCCTGGAAGATCGCGGTTGGGGCGATATGTTTGTCACCATGCAGGAGGTCAGCAACGGCCTGCTGGCACCCATGGCCTATTATGCGCTGATAGACCAGGCGCGGGCGTTTGCCCGTCGTCGCTCCACCGCCGAGCACCGCGCCATCATGGCCAAACTGCTTGCGTCCCTGAGCGCCGTCGCCGCCGCCAATCCCTGCGCCCAGTTTCCCACAGCCCTGTCCGCCGCTGACATCCTCGCGGCGACGCCCCTGAACCACCTCTACAGCAAGCGCATGGTTGCCCAGGACGGGGTCAACCAGGGCGCCGCGCTGGTGATGTGCAGCGTTGGCGCGGCCCGGCGCCTGGCCATTCCCGAGAGCCACTGGGTATTCCCCCAGGGCATGGCCGAGGGCGTCGACTACTGCCTGAGCGAACGGGATGACCCGGCCTGTTCCTTGATGGGTCAGGCGGTGCTGGATCGCGCCTTTTCGATGTCCGGCAGAACGATCGAGGAAGTCGATCTGATCGATATCTACAGCTGTTTCGCCTGTGCGGTGGCGTCGACGGCGGAATATCTGGACCTGCCCGTCGACGGTTCCCGGGCGCTGACACTGACCGGTGGCTTGCCTTACTTCGGCGGTGCGGGTAATAACTACAGCATGCATTCACTGGCGGAGGCCGTGGCCCAGCTGCGTGACGGCAGGGGCTCTTGCGCACTGGTAACCAGCGTGGGTGGAATTCTTTCAAAGCATGCGGTGGGCATCTACTCCCGTGAGCCCTCCGCGGTGAACTGGGCAGAGGTAGACGCCCGGCTGACAAGGGACTCGATGCCCTCGAGGGCTATAGCAGAGAGCCCCGCAGCCGGCAGTATTGTCAGTTACGTGGTGAACTACCGCGGGGGACAGCCGGCGCAGGCAGTGGTGCTTGCGGAGACCGGGGAGGGCGCGCGCTTTGTCGCTAACTCAATAGACCCCACAACATTGCAGGCAATGGCTGCCTCGGTTTCCGCGGGCCAGCCTGTCAGTGTTGTTCCCGGTGAAAATGGCGCGCTGATCTTCAGCCTCGGGTAGCAGCTTGAAGGGCGGGCCCCGCATCCCGGCCAGGGAGCGGCTTTGCAGTTCTCAATGGCCGGGAGCTAGCGCTACGGCGAGTTTCCTGGTTGCGGGTTACTCCTGGAAGGAGAAAACCTGCTTCCAGTCATCCTTCATGCTGACCACGTTCCAGCCGCTTTTCCTCGCCTCATCCATGGTGGATTGGGAGAATGTGCCGAAGGGCGAGTCGGGCAGGCCGTTGGCTGGGCCATAGGCGTACTCGCGCTTGGCGTCGTCGTGGAATACGAGCATCGCAAGGCGCGGGCCTTCACCCGCGGCAGTCCATTGCAGCATCTGCAGGTCGCCATTGGAATTGCCGAATGCCGCGATCGGACGCCGTCCGATATACATATTGATACCCACCGGTTTGCCCGTCTTGTCGTCGATAAAATTAATTTCCGGCTTGCGCATCAGCACGGGCTTGCCGTCCCTCATTTCGAACTCGGTCTTGATACTGGAGCCTATCACCTGCTCGGGGGGAATTCCGTAGACCTCCTCGGTCATCGGGCGCATGAACTCGATACCGCCACCGGAGACAATAAAGGTCTTGAAGCCGTTCTCCCGCAGGTATGCCAGTAACTCCACCATAGGCTTGTAGGCCAACTCGGTGTATGGCCTGTTGAAGCGCGGGTGTTTGGCGGTGGCGAACCATTGCCTCACCTCGGCTTCAAATTCCGTGGTGCTCATGCCGGCGTGCGTCGCCATGACCAGTTCCAGCAGTCCCTTCTCTCCGGCGGCAGCCAGGGCCTTCAGGTCGCTCTCCAGCACGGCCTGGAATGGCTGGGTGGACTTCCACTCCGGGCGTTGTGGCGCCATGGCTTTGACCTGGTCCAGTGCGAAGGTGAGCTGGGTGTACATTGGGTGCTCAACCCACAGGGTGCCGTCGTTGTCGAAGGTCGCTATGCGCTGCGCCGCGGGGACGAAGTCGGGGTTTGCCGGATCGGTGGTCCTGTTTACGAACTCGACGATGGCCTGCTTGTTCGGCCCCTCGTTCCAGGACGGCAGGGGATCGCTGCCAAGAGCCTGGTTAGCGAGGCCCAGACAGGCTAAAAGCATCAGAGTAAACAGGCTGAAAAATTGGCGAAGGGAAGTCATAAACCGGGCTCCTTGGTTGTGCTGGCCTTGTCGGGGAAAACTGTATGACGACACGAAAAGCGGCGTCAAAGCGTATGTGAAGTTAGCACTTCCGGGTCTGTTAGCATAGAACCTGGGCCTGTTGATTTCCTCATGTTGTCGGGTGTTGAGTTTTTCCCCGCGATCAA
>CAWBXR010000013.1:0-68524 GCA_963792815.1 uncultured Gammaproteobacteria bacterium | reverse complement strand
AGCGGTGTAGTTATAGCGGTCTCGGGGGCGCCGTGGCCGATTATATTATCGCTGGAGAATATGCGGCGACAACGCCCCGCAGAAGCCTGTTGCGGTCCTCAATACACCAGCTCCACCCAGCGCTTGCCCGCCTTCAGCTCGGCCTTGCGCCGGGCCCACTGCTCGCTGGAACCAATCATATGACTGAACACCCGGTCCAGGGTGTCGAGAATATCGGCGCGGCCGGCCACATACACGCGTGTGTGGGGGCTCTCCAGCATCGACAGGATCTCCTCCGAGCGCTCCTCCAGGGCGTAGTCCATGGCGATGGGATCGGCCCAGTTCGGCCTGGGGCTGAGGGCCTTGAAAGCCTCGAAAGTCTCCTGGTCGTAGTACTGGCTGAAGTCGTCTTTCTCTTCGTTCATGTACAGCAACTCGAGCCCGCTCTGGGCGCCGTAGAACAGGCGCACCCTGCCCTTGTAGTCCTTCACATCCTGGTAGATATGCTTGATCAGTGCGCGAAAAGGCGCGATACCCGTACCCATACCGATCAGCAGCAGGTCCGTTTCCCTGTCATCGGGCACCTCAAAGGGAATCCCGAAGGGTCCGTTGATAGTGACGCTGTCGCCCTCGCGGCGGTCGCACAGGTAGTTCGAGGAGATGCCCTCGTAGCGCTCGCCACTGTATTCATCGATGTAATTGCACCGCTTCACACAGAGGGTGACCTGGGGATGGCTGCCATTGGCGGCCTGCGACGTATCGGCAACGCTGTACAGGCGAAAATGGTGCTTGTGACCCTGGGGATGGTTGCCGGACACGATCACACCGATACTCTGCCCGGGCTGGTAGGCGAACTGCTCCCGCTCAACCTCCAGCACGATCTCGCGCACTTCCTCACTGGAACTGGCGGGCGTGATCCGCTTGCTGGACAGCACGCGGGCGTTATAGGTGGTGCCGGTGTCGAAATCTTCAAGGCGCATGGTGGGTGACCTCCTGGTGTTGTTCTGGTGTGGCGACTGGCTCGCGTTCGCAGCCGGTGGGCCCGCAATTACAGCCCTGGCAGCCGCCGTGCCCGGCCAGCGCATCGTCGTCGGCGCCACCCCGATCGGGAAAGTGACGCAGCCAAAGGCGCTGCACTACAAGCCAACCGCAGCTGATAAGGATCATGCCGGCCGCAGCGGTGAGGAAGGTGTTCAGCATGACGTCACGCCCCCACCCCCGCAAAGCCCATAAATGCCAGTGACAGGATGCCGGCGATCATCAGGGTGAGAGCCGTCCCCTGCACCATGTCCGGCACCGTGGCCAGTTCGAGTTTTTCCCGGATGCCCGCCATCAGCACCAGTGCCAGGGTAAAGCCAGCGCCGGCACCCAGGGCATAGACTATCGACTGCAGCAGGTCATAACCCTTGTTTGTCTGGAACAGGGCCAGGCCCAGGATCGCGCAGTTGGTGGTGATCAGGGGCAGGAAAATACCCAGCGCCCGAAACAGGGCCGGGCTCATTTTCTTGATAAACATCTCCACCAGTTGCACGGTGGACGCAATAACCACGATATAGGAAATGAGCTGCAGGTAGGGCGCATCGATGGCGACCAGCAGGCGGTGAATGCCGTAGGCGCAGACCGAGCTGACCAGCATCACGAAACAGACTGCCCCGCCCATCCGGGTGGCGGTGGCCAGCTTGCCGGACA
The DNA here is from genome assembly GCA_963792815.1 of uncultured Gammaproteobacteria bacterium. Taxonomy (GTDB): domain Bacteria; phylum Pseudomonadota; class Gammaproteobacteria; order Pseudomonadales; family Halieaceae; genus JARRPM01. The sequence continues at coordinate 66,856 of CAWBXR010000013.1, read as the reverse complement.
CACCCAGAAAGGGGCAGATGCCCAGGAAATAGGCCAGCACGAAATTATTCACCAGGCTGGCGTTGAGAAAGATGGTCCACAGGGAATCATTGTTCACGGTGTCGCCTCCTGCACCTGGCTCTTCCCCAGGTTCTCCCGCGTCTGCCTGCGCAACTTGAGATGGTTGAACAGCAGCAGCCACAGGGCGAGGGTGAAGAAGCCGCCGCTGGGCAGAATCATCACGATCCAGGGCTGGTAGCCCGCGGGAAAAAGTGACACGCCAAAAAAGGAGCCGTTGCCCAGGATTTCCCTGGCGCCGCCGAGGCACAGCAGGGCCAGGGTGAAACCCACGCCCATACCAAGCCCGTCCAGCACCGAGCGGGAGACTGTGTTCTTCGAGGCGAAGGCCTCCGCCCTGCCCAGGATCAGGCAGTTCACCACGATGAGGGAAATAAAAGCGCCCAGGGCCCGGTGCAGATCCAGGCTGATGGCCTGGATCATGTAGTCCACCACGGTGACGAAGGTGGCGATGATCAGGATAAAGGTCGCGATACGCACCTGCCGCGGGATGAAATGGCGCAGTGCCGATACCAGGGTATTGGACAGCACCAGCACGAAGGTGGTGGCCAGTCCCATGGCCAGGCCGTTGATGGCCGAGTTGGTCACCGCCAGCACGGGGCACATACCCAGGACCTGCACGAACACGGGGTTCTCCCGCCACAGGCCCTTGATAAAGTCGTCGGTGGACATGGCGCCAGCGGCGTTCCTGTCAGTGCCCGCCATCGGTCCCGCCCTCCCCGTTGCGCCCGGCTTTCCGCCCATCCTCCAGCTCACCCTGCAGGCGATACACCACCGGCACCCACTGGGCACTGCTCTGGCGCAAAATAGAGGCTATGGCCAGGGATGAAATCGTCGCGCCGGTGATCCCGTCGATCTGGGAGGGCAGGGTTTTTCCGCCGCTCTTCACCGCTTCGATGGCCCGCTGCAGCGACTCCCCGTCGGCCGCCAGGCTGACATCCAGGGCGCGGAAATTGGCCAGAAATACCGGGTCCTTTTCGATCTTGTCCCCCAGTCCGGGGGTTTCCTTGCTGGAGAGCACCTGCATGCCGACAATGGCCTGGCTCCGCGGCGCATAGCCGTAGAGCAGACGGATAGTGTCCTGGTAACCCATGCCCTGGGCCTCGATGGCGACACCGACGAGGTGACCATCCGCATCGTAGCCTGCATGCACTGTCCGCTGCGGAGCGCTGCCATCTTCCGCAAGATGGAAGTTGCCATCGGGCCCCAGTTCAAAGGAGGCCCTGGCCACCGCGCCGGGCAGCACCTTGAACACCGCCTGCTGCAGGGCCGCGGCCTCGTTGCGCGCGATCACGGGGCCGGTCAGCACGAACACCGACACAATCAGCAGACCACAGACCAGCCCCACCCCCACCAGCGCCCGGTACAGGGGCCAGATGGGCGGGTGGGCGGCATGGTCCTGGCCGGGGGCGCTTTGCATGGCTCAGCTCCTCCCGCCAGTGCCGAAAACGCGGGGCTGGATCAGCCCGTCGATATGCGGCGAGGCGGCGTTGGCCAGCAGGATCGCGTACATCACCCCCTCGGGCATGCCGCCCCAGAGGCGGATCACGGTAATCAGCACACCGATCAGCACGCCGTAGACCACGCAACCCGCGTTGGTAATCGGCGAGGCCACCATATCCGTGGCCATGAACACGGCTCCCAGCATCAGGCCGCCGGAGAACAGCATAAAGCCCGCCGGCGGGTAGTCCGTCGGCGCCAGCAGGTTAAAGCCCCAGGCGAGCGCGGCGACAGTGGCCAGAATCGCCGCGGGGATCCGCCAGTTCAGCATCTTCCTGGCGGCGAGGTAGAGGCCCCCGGCGAGAATCAGCAGGGCGCAGGTCTCGCCGGCGGAGCCATTCGTCAGGCCCAGCAACAGGTCACCAGTGGCGGTGAGCTGGCCATCGAACTTGAACAGCGACAGGGGTGTCGCCCCGCTGACGCCGTCGTATACCGGGGCTGCAAAGGGTACGGTAAAGGTACTGGCGGGCAGCTGGCTGAAACGGTCAGCGGCAAAAGCCGGCGTCCAGCTGGTCATGGCCACCGGAAAGGCCGCCTGCAGGAAGGCGCGGCCCACCAGCGCGGGGTTGAAAGCGTTATAGCCAAGTCCGCCGAACAGGAACTTGGCCATGGCGACACCGATCACCCCGCCGCAGGCCACCATCCACAGGGGCAGCGCCGGCGGCAGGGTCAGGCCGTAGAGCAGGCCGGTAATGGTCACCGACCAGTCCCGCACCGTGCTCGGAGTGGCGGCAAGCCGGCACAGCAGGTGCTCGGTGGCAACACAGGACAGCACCGCCACCACCAGCGTCAGGGCCGCCGCCAGGCCGAAACTGTAAACCGCGAATGCGGCCACCGGCAGCAGGGCCAGCACCACATTGCGCATGATGACATCGACACTGGCGCCGCTGGCGATATGCGGCGAGCTGTGGATCTGGAGGGTGCGCCCGCGCTCATGAGGCCGCCCGCCGTTTCCTGACCAGGCCCTTGGCGGCGCGAAAGCGCTGCACCAGCGGTATATGCGCCGGGCAGACATAGGAGCAGGAGCCGCACTCAAAGCAGTCCAGCAGGTTGAATTCATCCGCCATACGCTCGACCTGGCCGGCCCGGGCCAGCAGGCCCAGCTGGGAGGGATTGAGGAACAGGGGGCAGGCGTCCACGCAGTAGGCGCAGTGGATACAGGGATACTCGATGGGCGCCGCGGTCTGGGCATCGCTGAAAGCGATAAAACCGGAGGTGCCCTTGGTGATGGGAATATCCAGGCTGGGCAGGGACTGGCCCATCATCGGCCCTCCCAGGAACACCCGGCTGACATTCTGCGCCATGCCCGCGTAGTCCAGGGCAAAGCGCAGGGGCGTGCCGATGGGGATGCGGTAGTTGCCTTTCTTCGCAATGGCGGGCCCGCCGATGGTGATGACCCGCTCCTGGATACCGCGACCGTGGGGCAGCAGGCGACCGATCTCCGCGGTGGTGGCCACATTCACGCTGACCACGCTGACGTCCGAGGGCAGCCCGCCGGACGGTACCTCGCGCCCCAGCAGGGCGCTGATCAGCATTTTTTCCGCGCCCTGGGGATACTTCACCGCCACCACTTCCACCGCGACGGGAATATCCCCGGGCAGTGCCGCACGCAGCGACGTGTGCCACGTCGAGCTTGTTGGCCTCCACCCCGATGATCGCGCGCTCCGCGCCAGTCACCTTCAGCAGGTAGCGGACGCCGGTGAAAATATCCGCCTGCTGCTCCAGCATCACCCGGTGGTCAGTAGTCAGGTAGGGCTCGCACTCCACCCCGTTGATGATCAGCGTGTCGATATGTTTATCGTCGGGGACTTTCAGTTTCACATGGGTGGGAAAGGCCGCGCCGCCGAGGCCGACAATACCCGCCCGCTGGATAGCCAGCAGGATATCCTCCGGCGAGGCGGTGGCGAGGTCACAGGGTTCACCCTCGCTGACCTCCTGGCTGGAGCCGGGGAACGGCTTGAGAAAAATCGCCGGCGACATCCTGCCGTTGATTCCCGGCGCCAGGGCGATGCGCTGGATCACCCCCGAGGCCGGCGCGTGCATCGCCACTGACACGAAACCGTCCGGCTCCGCGATCAGCTGGCCCCGCTCTACCTCCTGGCCCTCCCGCACCACCGCCAGTGCCGGCTTGCCGATATGCTGCGACAGCGGGACGATCATCACCGGGGCAAAGGGGAACTGCTTTATCGGCAGGTCCCGGGTGTCGTCCTTCGCCTCCGGCGGGTGAATGCCGTGGGCGAAACTGCGATGCTGGCGTAGCGCGCTGAACATCAGTTGTACTTGGCACCCCGCGCAATCCACTTGTCGATATCCGCCTCGCTGCGATCAGCCGGCAACCCCGGGTGGATCACCTGGGCGGTACATTTTTCCGCCGCCTTGACCAGGTCCCTGTAGGGTCCTGCCAGCGGGTCCTTGATAAACGCTTTCTTGGCCTCGTTATAGGCGAACATGGCCGGGTTGAGATTGGTGCATTCATCACAGGCAGTACAATCCTCTGTATCCAGCCAGGGCGCCATGTAGTCGGAGGACCCGCCGCCGGCGCAGTGCTGCCGGAGCTGGCGATCACCTCGTCCGCGGCGGCCTCCAGCAGGTCGGCCGGCAGCGCCCCGTCACCCTCGGCCATACGCATCAGGCCGCTGGCGATCCTGCGCACCACGTCCCGACGGGTTTTTTCCTCGATGTCCCCGGTCGTGTCGGGCGCCTTCGGCTTGACCTCGGCAATAGCCTTGAGCATCACCCAGAAATCCCTGCGCTCCTCGCAGGACAGCACCATGGTCTCATCCACCAGCAGGCGGCTCAGGTGCTGGCGCTTGTCCAGGGTCCAGATAAACGGGAACTTGCCCTCGCGCTCATCCGTGCCCAGCTGCATGAAGTCCACCAGCGGTACCATGTCGTCGTGCCAGGTATCCGGCGGCGCCATGCGGAAGTGCTTGCGAAAGCGCGCCTCGGTCATGGCGAAGTCGGCGAAGGTCATTGGCAACTCCATGGTCTTTTCGCGGCTGCCCTCGAGGTAGCTAAGGCTGTAGCTGGGCCAGTCCTCAAACATGGCGGGGTTGCCATCCAGGTCAAAGCACTCCTGGGGCGTTTTGCCCAGGTCCGGGTTGTAGCGAAACAGCGGATAGGCCCTGGACTCCACCGCCAGCTTGGCCTGGTGGTGCCCCATGTCATCGCCGATACCGTGCTCGGGCTGGCAGGAGGTATACAGGTTGAACAGCGCCGGCCGCTGGGCCATGAGGCCCTGGATGAAACCCTCTATCATGTGGTTCGAGTGGGCGATGCCGCTTTGCAGTACATAGGTGGTGCGATGGGCCATGGCGATCAGGCCGATCTCCTTGCGCACTTCCTGCTTGCCCTTGTTGACCTTGCCGAACTGGGCCATGTCGGATATCTGGCCGATAAATCCGGAGGTACAGGCCTGGCCACCGGTGTTCGAGTAGACCTGGGTATCCACCACCAGGATCTTGATCGGCTTGCCCGACATCATCGCCCGGGACAGGTTCTGGAAACCGATATCGTACATGGCGCCGTCGCCACCCACCGCTACCACCGGCGGGCACAGCAGGAACTCCTGGTCGGTAAACTGTTCCCAGGTGAAGTAGGTGAAGAATTCCTCGTGTTCCGTCTCCCGGTACTGGCCGGACAGTTCCAGTTCCGCCGCACGGATGGCCTTGAAACCCTCTGCCATCTTCGCCATATGTCCTTCGAACACACCCATCGCCAGTGAAGCACTGTCCTGGAACAGATGATTGGACCAGGGAAAGGGATAGGGGTTGAAGGGGTAGGTGCTGCCCCACACCGAGGTGCAGCCGGTAGCGTTGAGCATGCCCATGGTGGACCGGCCGCGGCCGCTGGTGCCCTCGACGTAACGCCACTTCAGTTCTTTCAGCTTGCCCAGCAGACCGGACACCCGCTTCAGCCAGGCCGGATCGATGGGCTTGCTGCCTTTCATATCCTCCATCTGCCGGGCGATATCCGACAGGGTCAGGTCGTGATCGGCATTGCGACTGAGAATATCCGCCAGCGCCTCGGTGTCGCCGACGTTGACCTCCTGCACCAGCTGCAACTGGATATGCTGCGCCAGCCGACCGATGAGGTCTTCCAGCTTGGCGACCTGGGCCTTCACCCGCGGCTGCATCAATGCCTCGACCGTGGCGACGAACAGGTGCATAACCGTTTTTTCCGAACAGCCCAGGCAGGCGCCGTCGCCGCTGGCGAGGCCCGAGTAGGCTTCCTTGTCCAGCAGGATGGTCTCCAGCGCGCCGATGCCCTGCTCCAGGTCATCGACCCGGATATATTTCGGCGGCGTGGTGGGCAGGTCCAGCCAGAAATTCCACTGGTCCCGCAACTGCTGTACCGAATCCCCGGTCTGGCGCACCGGGACGAGGGCCGCGTCGTCACATACCGCCACGCACTCCATGCAACCCTTGCAGGTATAGGGGTTGACCGTGATGCTGAGCAGCCCACCACTGCCCGCCGCCTTCTTTTCCGGCAGGGTGTAATAGGGCCGGCTGAGGGCGAACTGGAACCCGTCCAGTTCCTCGTTGAACCACTCGAATTCCCGCTTCAGTTCAGCCCGCTCGGTTTCCGCCAGCTCGGAGTCATTCACCGTGGCGGTAATCGCCTCCTGCAGCAGCTCGTCCACCGGGTCGCTCTCCGCCGCCTGGCCGAGCAAGCCCCGCAGGCTCCGCTCCAGCTGGCGCACCGCGCGCGGCAGATGCTGCACGCTGTAACCCTTTTTCCTGACCCGGCCGACCACGGTGTCCAGCACCTGGCCGACCTCGTTGACCAGGCCGGGAATGGCGGTATCCGGGCACACGGTGTAGCAATTGCCGCAGGCGGTACAGTTCTCCGCGATCCACTGTGGATGCTCGAAGCGAATGCCGGTCATGTCGCGAAACAGCGCCGACGACGCGGGCATCACACCCAGGCCGATGAAGGGATCGGTGAGGTTGTCGTTGCCCATTCCGCGGGCGTAGAAATTGCCCGTCTGTTCCCAGAAACGATGGATATCCGCACTGGGCGCCCCGCTCTGTGGCAGGCGTTTCACCATCACCGGCAACTTCGGTTCGGCACGCGCGTCGATCAGGCGGGCCGCCTGTATTCCCACTTCCTTGTCGGTGATTTCCCGCACCTCGTCGAAGCCGCGCTTGACCACCCGGACATTGTCCTCCACCACCCTGGCACCCTTGTCGCCAAACTTGTGCTCCAGCTGGCTGCGAATCGCCTGCAGCAGTTTCTCCTGGCTCAGGCCGGTCTGCTCGCGCCAGCGGTGAGGTGGCGAAGAAAGCGCCCTGGAAGGCGATACCCTGCATGCGCAGTTGCAGTTCCGAATCAGTGGCCTCTTCCCGCGCGATATTGAACGCGTCCAGGTAAAACAGGCGAATCTGCCTGTCGACGATAATCTGCTGGTAGTGCTCGGGAATGTCGGCCCACACCTGCTCCGCCGAGCCGCGGTCGCTCTGGATGACGAACACCCCGCCCTCTTTCAGCCCGGCCAGCGGCGTTGGTGTGGTGGAACACGTTGGGGTCGGGTGACAACACCACGTCGACGTAAAAGTATTCGCAGTTGATGCGGATAGGTTCCGGCGCCGCGGACAGGTAGTAGGTGGTGGGCTGGCCCTTCTTCTCGGAGCCGTACTTGGGGTTGGCCTTGATGTGATAACCCAGCAGGTCGAACAGGGTCATCGCCAGGTTTTTACCGGTGGTGATCGCGCCCCAGCCACCGACGGAGTGGAAGCGTACGGTAATGCTGCCGGCGGGCATCAGGTTGGGGTTTTCACTGCCGCGTATCGCGAGCGCCCGCACCCCGGGATAGCTGCTCTCGATATTGTCCTGGTGGATCTCCTGCTTGGGGGTCATGGCTTCATCCCGCAGGAAATCGATGGACAGGTAAAACTGCTTTTTGCGCGCCCCCTCCGGCAGCATGTTCTCTATTGCGCCGATCAGGCCCTCGGGCTGAAGGTCGCGGCTGCCCAGGCCGAATGAGCCGGAGTACAGCGGCGGGGCATCGGCCAGGGTGCTGTAGGTGGCCAGTTTCGGGTATGGCGTCTCGCGTTTGTCGCGGCCGTTTTCCATGGCCTTGCCCAGGGTGGAACGGATTTCGCGCATCAGCGGCAGGTCAGCCGCCAGGGGCTGGTCGAGGCGCTCCAGCACCACCACGCCCTTCCTGCCCTTGAGCACCTCGCTCAGTTGCGCGCCGGGGAATGGCCGGAACATGGTCAGGTTCACCACCCCGACCTTGATGTGGCGGGTCTCGCGCAGGTAATCGGCCACCACCTCGGCACTGGGAATCACGCTGCCCTGGCCGACGATAAGGTAATCCGCATCATCAGCCCGGTAGGTGGCCACGGGGCCATACTGGCGCCCCGTCAACTCGTGGAATTCGTAAAAGGCCTGCTCCGCCAGCTCGTCGATATGATCAAAGAAGAACGGCCGCTGGGCCGCCACGCTCTGCATGTAGGAATCCTGGTTCTGTACCAGCCCCGACATCATCGGGTTGTCCACGTCCCACAGCTCGGGTATGCGCCGGCGCATATCGCCGAAAATCATGCGCTGGGCAGGGGTGGGGGTGGCAATGATATCGTCCGGCCGCCCCAGGTACTCGGCGATCAGTTCACGCTCCGGCACCAGCAGGGATTCGATCAGGTGGGTGGTCAGGAAGCCGTCCTGGGCGACGATGCCGGGGGTGAGCGCCAGCTCCGCGATACGGTGGGCGATGATATTCAGGTCCGCCGCCTGCTGGGCATTCGCGGCAAACAGCTGGAAGAAGCCGGTATCGTCAACACAGTGATAATCGTCGTGCCCGGCATGCACGTTGAGGGTGGCCTTGGTCATGGCCCGGGCGCCGATATTGAGCACGTAGGTCAGCCGCTTGCCGACAGCCGCGTACAGCGACTCGTGCATATAGGCGATGCCCTGGCCGGAGGAAAAATTGGCGGCGCGCAGGCCGGTCATGGCCAGCCCGGCTGTCACGGCGGCAGCCGCGTGCTCGCCCTCGGGCTCGATGAAGATCAGCGGCCGCCCCGACACGTTGATATGTCCCTGGGCGGCGGCCTCCGCCCAGTACTCGCCCATCTGGGTGGAAGGGGTGATCGGGTAGGCGCCCGCCGCGTCGCTGGACTCCCGCTCGCACATGATGACCGCGGTATTGCCGTCCATCGCGGCGCGCTGGCCGGGGTACTTGTATGCGGTGTCTGGCTTGCTCATGCTGTATTTCCTCGTTGTCTCGTAGTGCGCTGACCGCCGATTGCAGCGGACTTCAACTGGGCGCTTCCGGCAGGGCATCGTGGCGCAGGACTTTGCGGCTGGCTGCACCCTTTACCACGCCGCCCCTGTCGTCGATCCAGACGATAGCGCCTGTGGGACAGCGCTCGATCGGCACCCGGGTGGCGTGCGGCCGGCTGTAATCGATCACCGGCAGGTTATCCTGCATGGTGATCAGCCCGGGGCCATCGACAGCACAGCGCTCGCAGGCGGTACAGGCGACTTCACAGGCCGCCAGCACCTGCATCGCCCTGCTCCAGGTTTTTGCAGGCCACCCACAGACGGTGATCCTCGGGGTGGAGCGAAAACAGGTCCTTCGGGCAGATATCGACGCAATCACCGCAGCCCGTGCACAGGGCGCTGTCGACGACCGGCAGGGCGTTGCTGCTCATGCTGATCGCGTCGAAATCACAGGCCCGCTCGCAATCCCCGTAACCAAGGCACCCCCAGAAACAGTCCTTGCCGCCGCCGGCCACCTGGGCCGCGGCGAGACAGGACGGCTCGCCGCTGTAGTGGGCCCGGTGGCGGGCGACATTGCTGCCGCCCGCGCAGGCCAGGCGGGCCACGATCCTGGTCTGTTCGCCTACCGCTATGCCCAGGTAATCGGCAATGGCCTCACGCTCTGAGGGGTTACTGACCGAACATTTGCCCGGTGCAGCTTCGCCGCCCACCAGCGCTTCGGCGAAGGGCCGGCAACCGGGGTAACCACAGGCGCCACAGTTGGCGTGGGGCAGCATCTCCTCCACGACATCGATCCGCAGGTCCTCATCCACATGGAGTTTGCGATTCGCCAGAATCAGGGCGGTAGCCAGCAGGAACGTCAGCCCGCCAAGGGCCACCACTGCGGTGAGCACCACCATGTCAGGAACAGTCCAGCAATTGTTTTTTCCGGAAGCCGGGTTAAAACCCTATCGGGAAAATTTAGGCGCTGGCCGGGAGAGAGTCAAACCACAAGCGCCCAGGGCGAGCGCAACAGGGCATTCACTTGATCAAGCTCAATTTTAGGCGGGGAATCCAGTCCCCGGAAGAACGCCGGGTTCGGTAGTGCGTGGTTTCTTCAGTAAACCACAGGGCCGGGCCAAAGACCCCACACATCCCAGGTCATCTGGGCGTTGGTCTCAGCCGCCATCCTGTTTTCCTCGGCGGTCATATGCTGCTCGTCAACGACCTTCTGCTGGATCGCCAGGCGCTGGTATTCCTGGTAATTCTGCTGGGAGCCCACGTAGATACACTTGCAGCCCTGGGCATCGGCGTAGATAAATACCATATCGCCGTCCCTGCTGATGGGAAACAGCCTGCGCTGGCCCATGGTCTTGAGGTGGGCCAGCTTTTCCGGCGTATCGGCAAGCTTCAGTTCGAAGCCGGCGGCGGACAGCCTGCTCTCTATCGTGGTTACCGCCTTGTCAGGGCTGGATGAACAGGCGCTGAGCGCGAGAACAGCCAGGGTTGCTGAGATCAGTTTTGCCATGTCACGGTGCCTCAAGTTTCCCGCCAGGGTGACTATATTCTGGGCCAAAGTTCCAATATAAGGCGTACCCGGACCACTGTCGATAGTGCTCGCCGCCCTCACTCATCAGTCGGTATCTTTAGGTTTTTCCGTATGGTATCCCGATAGCCGCAGGCCGATGAGGCTGGCAACCAGCACTGTGGTGTAAAATACACCTATCATGGCTTCCGTATAGGCCAGAAAGCGGGTGACTGGGCCTGCGGGGGTGATGTCGCCGTAGCCGAGGGTGGTCAGCGTCACCATGGAATAGTAGATAGTGGCTTGCAGGTCGTCCTGCCAGCTCTTGCCATCGAGGCCGACAAGGGAGCCCGGGAAAATGCGCTCGGCTATCAGAAAGGCGAACCCGAACAAGAGGCCAATCAGTATATAGATACAGATGGCGCCAAAAATCGTGTTGCGCGTGATCTCACCGGTAAACATGACCTGCTGCCAGGCCAGGTAGATCGTAATACTGACGAACACAAACATCGAGATCAGCTGAACAGGGGCAACCCATTCGCTCACGAGGGTAATATCGAGCACCATCAGGCCAACGATGACCATGGCGACAAGCACCTTGGGGCTCAGCCAGTTGGTACCGTCTGTCTGCAGGGACCAGACAGAAATCACTACCGTCACGATCAGGCTGATGTTGACCAGTGCCTTGGCGGCTTGAAGGTCGAGCTGGGAAAACAGCGCATTGCAAAATTCGAGCGCAATCAACGCCAGCAAAAGCCAGATGAAATTGTCCTTACGACTCGGCTTGAACTTCATGTTTCCTCCACCGCAAACAAATCACCTGCCCGGCCCGCCGCCCGGGGCGTATGCCGTTTCACCGTTCATGCGCACCTCGCGCCGTGGGTAAAAGAAATCCATCAGGGCATCTTCCTGATCCATGGCGTCGCGGTAGCCGCAGTCTATCAGTTCGCGGCAAAAAGCCCCTTCAAACATAAGGTAGCTCGCCATACTGGCGCCCCCGCCGGCGGGGGTTGCCCCGGTCATCCTCAAAACCCTGCGCATCGACCGGGGCAGGCTGTCCATGTGCCTGGAGACCAGGTCACTGATCTCGATGCTCGGGTTGATGCAAAGGAAGTCCACCAGTTTCATGGCGCCGGTGGATGTGTGCGGGTTCTCGTTGATCACCATGCCGACCAGTTCATTGATCCTGGACACATGCTCCATGTCATTTTCAAGGGCATCGATAAAGGCGCTGTTAAAGACATGGCCAACCATCCTGGCGAGCGACGGGGAGTGCCCTTCATGCGACTCCGTCGGTGGTCGGTTGGGGTTGCCGCTGACGCCAACCACCAGTATGCGTTCAGCTCCGAGGTGGATGGCGGAGCTTATCGGTGCGACCTGGCGCAGGGCACCGTCACCGTAGTAACTGTTGCCTATCCTTGTGGCCGGCAACAGGGTGGGAATCGCGGACGATGCGAGCAGGTGCTTTACGTTCAGCCTGGTCGCAACGCCACGACGTCGGGACTGGCGCCACTCGGGCAATACATTGCCGCCCAGGTCGCTCTGGTAGAACGTCACCGACTCGCCGCTGTCGTAACTGGATGCGGTAACGCCGATGGCGTCGAGTAAACCACCCTGCAGGCGGCGCTCCAGGTCGCCGAAATCTATCACCCTGGTCAGCAGTTCAACCAGCGGTTGGTTATTGAGCAGCGACAGTGGTTTAGTCAGGCCGACACCCTGGTGGAACAGGGAAGCTATCAGCCGCAGGACAGCCCCAAACAGGTCGCGATAGCCCGCCTTATACACCTGCTCGACGTGCAGGTTGCTCCAGATGCGCTCCACCTTCTTCACCGCGAGGCGGAAATTGTTCGCCGATGCCCCAAGGGCAACCGCGTTGACCGCTCCGGCGGAGGTGCCGGTGATGATGGAAAACGGGTTGTGTGCGCGCTTGGGTAACAGCTGCGCAGCCGCTTTAAGCACTCCCACCTGGTAGGCTGCCCGCGCGCCGCCACCGGTAAGTACCAGGGCAGTACGATCTGCCGCGGGTTGATGATTCATTGCGATGCCCTCCCCTGACGCAAGAGCCTAACACAGAGTATCCGGGGGAAAATCGCGGCCCGGCAATAAGTCCTGTTATTTGTACCGGCAACAAGCTTACACCTGGCGATCAATTGACCCCCCGGAATATGTTTGAGATGCTCATCCAGACCCACCACCCGGGGCAGGCCTTTCAAGCCAGGTGGCAGGCGATAAAAATATCTAATAATAAAGAGGCACTCCCAATGACCGAGCACCTGCGGGCAAATCCCAGGATCCGACTGGCGATCACAATCCTCAGCGCTTGCGGACTTGCCGGCGGCAATCACGCCAGGGCCCAACTGGAAGAAATCGTCGTCACCGCCCAGAAGCGTACCGAGGACATGCAGAATGTCCCCATTGCCATCACCGCCTTCGATGCGGCGGCAATGGAAGCAAAACAGATCACGACCGTGCAGGACCTGCGCTTCTCGGCACCCAATGTCAGCTACAGCAAGGGGAACTTTACCGGCAGCAATTTCAAGATACGCGGCATCGGCCAGGACCTGGTGGCCGCCACGTCCGACGCCGGTGTGGGCATCCACATCAATGATGTACCCCTGCAGGACCCCCGCCTGTACGAAACTGAATACTACGACATCGACCAACTGGTGGTGCTGCGCGGACCCCAGGGGACCCTGTATGGCCGCAATTCCACCGGCGGCGCGGTCAATATGATTACCAATCGTGCCAGCGTGGAAGAGTTCGATGGAAATATCGAGGGCCAGTATGGCAACTACGACACCATGCGGGTCAAGGGCATGGTAAACATCCCGCTGGGCGACACACTGGCGGTGCGCCTTGCCGGTATCAGCCTGCAGCGCGACGGCTATACCAAAAACCTGGTAACGGACAACGACATCGACGACCGGGACCAGTGGTCCCTGCGGGGGTCACTGCAATGGTTGCCGAGCGAGAACACCACGGTCAACTTCATGGCCTCTTACATGGACGAGGACAGCAGTCGTACCCGCAGCCAGAAACAGCTGTGCCATAACGACCCCTCGGCGCTGCTGGGTTGCCTGCCGGACAAGCTGGCCTGGGACGCGGTCAACCCACTGGCCCAGTTGACCGGCATCATACCCAGCCGCCTGGGGCCGCTTGGGCCCCAGCCCGGCCTCACCAATGATACCGCCGGGGTGCCCCGCTCCATGCGCAAGGTGGCGGCGGACTCCGACCCCGAGTACCAGAGCGACGAAACCCTGATGATTCTGCGCCTGGATCACCAGTTCCAGAGCCACGAGCTTTCCGTTATCACCAGTTACCACGATACCTCCCTGCGCTCCCAGCAGGACTACACCATGAACTCCAGTGCGGTGGAGTTCTTCCCCTCCCCCTTTCTGGAAGCGCTGGCCCCGATCACCTACGCCACCTACTTCGCCGACAACAAGCTGCCTATCTCGAGGCAGTCAAAGACCAATACCGGCATAGTGGGGGGCAATATCGCCGGCAGAAGCAACTCACTGGACGGCTATGACATCTCCTCGGCAAACACCGAGCAATACACCTTCGAGGCCAACCTGTCTTCAAATTATGACGGCCGCTTCAACTTCATCGGTGGGGTATTCGCGCTGGATGCGGATATAGATAATGACTACTGGGTAATTGCCAATGGCCTCGACTACTTCTCTGTGGTGCTACCTGCGGTACCGGTGGCACTGGGCGGGCTGATCGGGATAGACGGCCTCGGCTGGGTCAGCCCGAGCTTCCACAACACCACCAAGAAATACGAACTGGAATCCACAGCGGCATTCGGCGAGGTTTACTACTCACTGAACGAGCAGCTCAAGCTAACCGCCGGTGCGCGCTATACCCGCGACAAGAAAACGGTGCACGATGCCGCCTACCTGCTGGACTTCGGCGCCGACGGCCTGCCGATACTGCAGGCCTTTGGCGCCGATGAAGACCTGGCGCTGCTCGCCCCGGAGCGCAGGGACGACGAGGACTGGGAGGAGTGGACCGGGCGACTGGTACTGGATTGGGCGCCGGACATGAGCTGGAGCGACGAGACCCTGTTCTACGGCTCCTATTCCCGCGGCTACAAGGGCGGTGGCTTCAACCCGGCCTTTGACCCAAGGGAGTTTCCCGACACCGCCCTGACCTTCGAGCCGGAATTCGTCAACGCCTTTGAAATCGGCACCAAGAACCAGCTGTTCGGCAACCGCCTGCAGGCGAACCTGACGGCCTTTTACTACGACTACAGCGATTTGCAGATATCCCGCGTAATCAATCGCACTTCCTTCAACGAAAACACCGACGCCGAGATTTACGGCCTGGAGTCGGAGTTTCTGTTCGCCCCCGACAGCAACTGGCTGTTAAACGCCAATCTCTCCCTGCTCGAGACTGCCATCCGCGATTTTCAGGTTGTGGACACGAGAGACCCCACCCAGGGTAGCGCCGGGGCAACCCTGATCAAGGACAATACCAATGCCTCCAATTGCGTGGTCTTCCACAATGGTGCGCCGGCCCCGGATATGCCCCAGCTCAACGATTGTTCCAACCCGGTCCTGAGCGACGGCAGTCCACTGCCCCAGCCCTATAACGTCGGCACCGGGGTGGAGGTGGACCTCAACGGCAACGAGTTGAAAAACTCTCCCTCCACCACGGTCAGCCTCGGCGCGCAATACAACTGGGAGCTGGACCGGTTGAACCTGTCACTGCGACTGGACTATTACTGGCAGGACCAGATGTGGGGGCGCGAGTTCAACCGCGACCCCATCGACAAGATCGATGCTTTTGACGTCTGGAACGCCCAGGCCACCGTAGCTGCAAGCGACAACAGCTGGTATCTCAGGGCGTATATCAAGAACATCACCGATAGCGACGCGCTGGCAGGAATGTATGTGACAGACCCGTCTTCCGGGCTGTTCACCAATGTGTTCCCGATTGAGCCACGCCTGTACGGCCTGACCCTGGGCTACAATTTCTGAGGGAGGCCTTACGGCATCGGGTACATCAGCTTGCTCTCGGCAATGATGCCGGGTTCAACCAGGCGCCGGTCCTTGCCCTGCCACTGCAGCAGGTAATTGTTCTTGCCCACCTGGCGCCCGTCGGCGTCGACCTTGTAGATCCCCAGCAGCGAATTGAACACCATGGTGTGCAACTGCTCACGGACCGCCGCGTGCTCGGTGGTGCCGGCCAGGCGCACCGCCGCTTCCATCACCTGCCCGCCACTATAGCCCAGCGCGGCATAAGCCCCCGGGTTGTAGCCGTAGAGTTTGCGGTACCGATAGGCGAAGTCCTGGGCGCCAGGCAAGCGTATGCCGCGCAGCCATTGGGTCACGCCAGACACCCCCTCGGCCTCGCCCAGCAGTTCCTGGCCAAATTCAGCGAGTGAGGCAGCCACCCCAAACACCAGCATGCGGGGCTTGACCCCCGCCTGGTTCAAGGCTCGCACCAGGTCCACCCCACCCTCGAGGTAGGCGATGGCCATGATGACATCGGCATCGACAGAGCCCAGCCGTTTAACCATGGGAGCAATATCTGCGACACTGCCGGCTGATTCATCGAGAACCAGTTGGATACCGAGTTCCTGCGCCTTGCTGCGCACACCCGGAACAACGTCCCGGGTAAAGTCGGTATCGCCGTAGACCAGCGCCAGGGTTTTCGCGCCGTTGGCGGCAGCTGCATCCAGCGCGACGTCCATATAGCGCGTCGAAGGCGTATCCAGACCCACGATGTTCTCGTAACCCTGGGACCAGATCGCGTCCGCAGAAGCGGCAAGGGTAAGCATGGGAAAGTCGAACTGCTCCGCCACCTGGCTGGCTGCCATGGTGATGTTCGAGGAGTAGGGACCGACCAGCAGATCCACCTTGTCCTCCTGGATCAGCTTCTTATAAAGCTGGGCACTGCGCGCCGGGTCGGAACCATCGTCGTAGTGAACGAGCTCCACGGGACGACCCAGCAGCTCACCACGGGCATTCACGTCGCCTACCCACATCTGCAGGCCGCGCAACTGGTTGGTGCCGAACTCCTGAAGGTTTCCGGTCAGGGACTGGGTGGTGCCGATCCTGATGGGTTCGACGGCATAGGCCCCGGCCGCAAGGGTGAGAGCCAGGGTACATAAAGATAGGAGCAGGTTACGGATCACAGTGGTCCCCGATTACTTTTCTACGTCAAGTTCGCGCTTGGTGGAGTACAGCCAGCGCACCGTCTGGTATTCGAAAGCCGACCCGGTTTCATAGTAACGGAAGGTGGTATTTTCCCGGGTATCGATACTGTCAAACAGGAATGCGGTCGCCCTTACCGGCTGGGCAAGCAGGTCGTCCTGGATATAGTTCTGCAGCACCAGGTCCGGGCCCAGGCCGATACCATCGCGCACATTGGACGGACCGAGCAATGGCAGCACCAGGTATGGCCCGGTGCCGACGCCCCAGTGCCCGAGAGTCTGCCCGAAATCTTCATCCGGTTTGGCCATGCCCATGCTGGTGGCGACATCGATCACCCCGAACAGGCCGATCGTGCTGTTGACCAGCACCCGCCCCGTACTCTGGAAAAACTTGGTCGGGCTGGCCTGCAAAATGGAGTTGGCCATGGTGCGCACGTCCCTGAAGTTTTCAAAGAAGTTGTGCACACCGCTGCGGGCGGGCCTGGGTACAACGGCCTGCCAGCCACGCACCACGGGCAGGAAAACCCACTGGTCGAAATGGTAGTTGAAGTTGTAGATGCGCTTGTTCATGCCCTCCCAGGGGTCGTAGACGTACGTGATATCTACAGCATCCGCCGGCACCACGCGATCAATGGCAAAAACCGGTTCCGGATATGACGCCTGGGGTTCGACCGGCGGGGTCGAGCTGCAGGCCCCCAGGGCGAGAAGCGCCAGCAATGCACAGGAGCGAAGGGTAATCGATTTCATCAGTTAGCCCCCTCGGTGAATGTCGACACCATATGCGCCACATTGTCGCGGTAGTTCATGTTGCCGCAGTGGCCGCCGAAAGGATAAATGGTCGCCCGCTCGCCGAATACCTCGTTGAAGAATTCGATTTCGCCGGGCTCCAGAATGATATCGTTCTGGTTATGCATTACGGTAATCTTCGGGGAGCTGCGCAGGTAATCAGCAATCCCCCGCAGGCTGATGGCACTGATAAACTCGTCCCGGGACATATCGGGGTAGTCCGCCTTGTAATAGGGGTAGAAAAAATCGTGGTAGTAATCGGTGAAGCCAAGGCGATTGGTTACCTGGTTGTACCTGGTCAGGTCTGCATAACGGTCGAGCACCAGGCCCTTGGGTTTGACATAACCGAAATCGGTCATGACATCCGATGTGAATACCATGGAGGCGGAGGACAGCCGGAAAGACACTCCTATCAGGGCGGCTAGTTCCTCATCCTTGAGATCCATCGCCTTGTAGGCCTGGTAGAGGAAATCACCTCCTATCTCGTCCTGGTCCTTGTATATCTTGCCGAACCCTTCCACCAGCTTGTTGAAAAACTGGTTGAAATTGTCCTCCCCCCCAGGGATGTTCTCCACCATGCGGTCCAGCAGTGAGATGGAGTTGTAGAGCGATACGGGGGGGTTGATCAACAGCACCCGACGGAAATTGAATGACTTGCGTTCCTCATCCAGTTTGGCGACATAGGCCGAATTAAAACCGCCAAGGCTGTAGCCGGTCAGGTTGAAGGAGGTGGCCTCGATGTCCCCCTCCAGTTTTTTCCAGATCATCTCCATTACACGGTAGAGGTCTTCCGCGTCCCTCTCCGCGTGGCCAACCACCCCGGTCCTGGAGGCCGCGGAGACGAAATTCGGAAACGTGGGAGACGCTACCGAGATGACGTGAAAGCCGGCCTTGTAGAAAGCCCTGGCCATGTTGAGGTTCTTGGCCCCGTTGGAGGCGGCCCCGGTGCCGGCGATCAGGAAAATCAGCGGAGCCGGGTGATCCTGCAGTGCTTCACCGTATATCATCTCCTGGCCGTACCAGATCAGGTCAGGCAGGTGCCTCTCGGGAAAGACATCAAGCCGGCGTTTCTTGAAGGGAATATCCTTGGGCAGGTCCGCCTCGTAGCCCTCCGGCGTGCCCAGGATCGTTGCGACGAAGCGGTCAGTGATCGGATACCCGTAGTCCTCTACTGTTGCCCTGGCGAAGGCAAGAGATGAGATTACCAACAGCGAGAGCCCCACCAGGAGGCGTCGCGATATGTTTGTGATATTCACATGAAGTCCAGAAATGTCCCCAGAGCGAGGGCGCATTCTGGCATGAAATTTTTGCCAAATCACCCGTTTTGTTGTAACCGCACAGCGCTACAGCCGGGCGGGGGGATGCCGACCGGCCTCAGATCGGCATCGGCAGGAATACGGATGAGAACGCGTGCACTGATCGGGTAACCGCCCTGTCGCCCCTGTCCCCGGCAATCCGCGCCATCATTTCCTGCAACACAATGAGCTTGCCGAAAAGTCGCTCGAAACTCAGGTTGTCGATCACCCCCCTGTACTCGTAGGTCACCAGGTAAGGATCGCCGTTGGGCTTGCGGGTGTGCTTCAGCTTCCACAGCAGTATCTCCACGTTGCGTGCGCTGGTCAGCAGGGCCGCGCCATTGAGCCGGTCGTGGATAAACAGCTCAGGCTTGTAGCCGTAGGCCTGGCGCAGCATGCTCCCCAGGCCCACCACCAGGGCAAAAACCCTGTCGCCGCGAAAATCCGGATCGAAGGTCAGGTTCATTGCCTCGATGCCCTGCAGGCCGTCGAGTTCCGGAAAATCCAGCACCCCACGGGCCACCTTGAACTGGGCCAGCCGGCCTTTCACCGTCATGCCGGGAATGGCCGCCAGCTGGTCGGGGTTGCGTTTGTACAACTTGACCATCAGTTCACGCACTTCACTGCGGCTTTCCTCGATGAACTCGTCCGCCACCAGGTCGATATCCGTCTTCGCCAGATTCCTGATTTCGTAGCCGCCACAGGCGCCAAGCAGCAGGCAGAGCAGGGCTGGAAGTAAAAAGCGAAAGTGTCGCATGGGGCGATTCCAGTAAGATGCCGTGGTTTTTGGTCGACAGCCCGGAAAAGAGGGGCATCCCGGGGCGTTGGCGGGTAGATTAGCGTTATGTCGGTATTCGGTCGAATGAATTCGACCCAACGGGGGGAGCGCTCGGCAGCTTGAGGAGGAGGCGTAAGTAATGAAAAACCCGATTTTACTCACCACGCTGCTCATTGCGGGTGGCGCGGGTACGGCCCAGGCCGGCTCCCTGGGCGACTGTGCCGCGCTGGCGGACGATAGCTCCCGGCTGGCCTGCTATGACGCCCTGGCCGGGCGCGGCACTAACTCCGCGGACAGCGCTACCCCTGCAGCGGCGACTGCCGACGCAGAGTCGACCGGGCCAGAGCTGGCGGGTGACGCTACGACTGCCGAGGCCGGGAATGAAGAAGAGGAATTTATCTCCCAGCGCCTGGAGGAGGAAAAAGCCAACGCCAACAACCGCTTTGTCATCATCCCCCACAAGCGCAACTACCTGCTGCCGCTGACCTTTAACAGCAATATCAACGAGGAGTCCTGGAAAGAGCAGCACCCTGGAGACGGCATGGACCAGGCGGAAGCCAAGTTCCAGATCAGCTTCAAGGCCATCATCTGGCAGGATATCCTCGGCAAGGATATGGACCTGTGGGGCGCCTACACCCAGGAAAACTGGTGGCAGGTCTACAACACCGACGTCTCCTCGCCCTTCCGGGAAACCGATTACCAGCCGGAACTGATCCTCAGCGTGGCCAACGACTGGCATTTCATGGGAGTCCACAACACGCGCCTGGATCTGAGCTTCACCCACCAGTCCAACGGCAGCTCCGAGCCCCAGTCCAGAAGCTGGAACCGGGTGATCGCCTCGGCCCTGTTCGAACACAGGAATTTTTCCCTGGTGACCAGCGCCTGGTACCGGATTCCGGAAAGCAACAAGGACGACGATAACCCGGACATTGATGACTATATGGGCAATGGCCAGTTGCAGGGGGTCTGGAAGTGGCCGGAATACACGCTCGGTTTTACCCTGCGCAACAACCTCAGCAGTGACAACAAGGGAGCCATCCAACTGGACTGGACCTTCCCGATCAGCCAGCGCTTCAGCGGCTATATCCAGTATTTCAACGGCTATGGCGAGAGCCTGATCGATTACAACGAGAGCACCAATCGCATCGGTATCGGCGTCAGCCTGTCGGACCCGTTCTGAAGCGCGCGCAGCTGGCTATACGAGACTGTAGGACACGGCCAGACTGGCGACCGAGATGGCGATGATACTCATCAGCTTGATCAGGATGTTGAGGCTGGGGCCGGAAGTATCCTTGAAGGGGTCGCCCACCGTATCGCCGATCACCGCGGCGCGGTGCGCCGGTGAGCCCTTGCCGCCGTGCTGCCCCGCCTCGATGTACTTCTTGGCGTTATCCCAGGCCCCGCCGGTGTTGGACAGGAACACCGCCATGACGAAACCGGTGCACAACCCTCCCACCAGCAGGCCGATCACCCCCGCCACTCCCAGCAACAGGCTCACCACCACCGGCGTGGCCACGGCGATCACCGAGGGCCAGATCATTTCGCGCTGGGCACCCAGGGTGGATATCTCGATACAGCGGGCATAGTCCGGCTCCTGAGTGCCCTCCAGAATGCCTGGCATTTCGCGGAACTGCCGGCGCACCTCGGTTACCATCGCCCCGGCGGCTCGCCCAACCGCCTGCATGGTCAGGCCGCTGAAAACAAAGGCGGACATGGCGCCCATGAACAGCGCCACCAGCACCACAGGGTTCAACAGGCTGACATTGAAATAGACCATGAAATCCACCAGGCTGGCGTCCACAGTAGCCACCTGGACGTCGTGAGGCAGGCTCAACACGGCGTGCCCGGACTGCAGCAGCGTGACCCGCACCACCTCCAGGTAAGAGGCTATCAATGCCAGCGCAGTGAGCGCCGCGGAACCGATGGCAAAACCCTTGCCGGTGGCGGCGGTGGTATTGCCCAGGGAATCCAGCGCGTCGGTGCGGGCGCGCACCTCCGGGCCCAGGCCACTCATCTGGGCATTGCCGCCGGCGTTGTCGGCGATGGGTCCATAGGCATCGCTGGCCAGGGTAATACCGAGGGTGGACAGCATGCCCACCGCCGCGATAGCCACGCCATAAAGTCCCCGGGTGACCTCGGCAGGATCAAAGGCCGCGCTGGACAAAAAGGCGAACAGGGTACCGGCGGCCACGGCCATCACCGGCACCACCGTTGACAGCATGCCGGAGCCGATCCCGGCGATCAGCGTGGTGGCGGGACCGCTCTCCGCCGCGGCGGCAATGGCCCTTGTTGCAGGGTACGTGGAGGATGTCGCGTATTCCGTGGCGCGCCCGATAATAATCCCGGTCAGCAGTCCAATCACCACCGCGCCCCAGCTGCCCCACAGGTTGGGCATACCAAGCCAGTAGAGCGCGGGCAGGGAAACCAGCGCCACCAACACGGCGCTGGTATTGATGCCGCGGGAAAGGGCGGCGAGCAGCGCGGCCTGGTCTGCATCCTCCCCTGTCCTGACCATGAAAACTCCGACAATCGAAACCAGAATACCCAGCCCCGCGATGAGGAAGGGTGCGGTGATCGCCCTGGCCTGCAGTACATCGTCGCCGACAAAAGCCGCGGCGCCCAGGGCGCAGGCGGCGAGCAGGGAACCACAGTAGGACTCGAACAGGTCTGCCCCCATGCCGGCCACATCCCCCACGTTGTCGCCGACGTTGTCTGCGATCACCGCCGGGTTGCGAGGGTCGTCCTCGGGAATGCCCGCTTCCACCTTACCCACCAGGTCGGCCCCCACATCCGCGGCCTTGGTATAGATGCCGCCGCCCACCCGTGCAAACAAGGCTTGCAAGGACGCGCCCATGCTGAATGTCAGCACCGTGGTGGCTACCACTACCATTCGATACCCGTCCGCGGACGCCGGCGTCAGCCAGTTGACCAGCAGGAACCAGCCCGCGCAGTTGGCGAGACCCAGCCCAACCACCGCCAGGCCGATGACGGCGCCGCTGCGAAATGCCACCCGCAGGCTCTCCCCGAGAGAGGTACGGGCCGCCGCCGCAGTACGGGTGGAGGCCAGGGTGGCGGTCTGCATACCGATGTATCCGGCCAGCGCCGAGAAAAAGCCGCCGCACAGAAAGGTGAAGGGCAGCCAGGGGTTCTGCACCTCGAGGCCGAAGGCTAGCACTGCGAACAGCCCGGCCAGGCCGAGAAAGACCACTGTCATGACACGGTACTGCTGGCGCAGGTAGGCCATGGCGCCTTCGCGCACATGCCCGCCGATCCTGCGCATCAGCGGCGTACCCTCATCCTGGCGCCGCATCGAACGAAAAAACAGGGCGGCAAACAACAGGGCGACCAGCGCGGCGACAGGCGCCAGCCAGAACAGGGGTTCAGTCATTGATCAATAGCCTTATGCTGACGCGGGGCATGGACCGCACCTAGACTTCCATATTCGGTGTCTGGGCCGAGCGCCACCAGCTGAAGTGATGAGCTTCGAGTTCCGCTAGCGTGGGAAAGCGATAGAATGCGAAATCCTCCTGGTCACCCACGTAAAAGCCGCCCCGGATAGTGCGATAGAACACGCCGTCGTTGACCTGCTTCAGGACCAGCTTGCTGTTTTTGCCGTCGCCCGCCAGAAGGTCCGCCACAACGTCACGCAGGTGGTCGAGATTCGGATAGGGCAGATCGTTCGCCAGGCCATTGACAGGGTCCGTGGCGAGCCCCCTCAGGGCCAACTGGGAAAAGACGATGCGCGGCACGTGGACCGGGCGCTGGGGGTCGGTGATCGCCCGGCAGAATTCCAGCGGCTCCAGCAGACTCGCGACCATGGGGTCGATCGGGCAGAACTCCTGGTAAAGGTGGGCGCGACGGCCTGTCTCACTGGCATAGTCAGCGCGATCCAGGGCCAGGGTGCGGCCATTACGTGTTACCAGGTAGAGCCTTCCCAGTGCCGCCACCGGTATGCGCGAGAGCACCCGGTAGATCGCCAGGTAGACCGATTTCTTGGGACTGCCATCGGGTTTGGCCACGCAGCGTTCGGCCGCCATCTCGAGAGGGAACTCCCCCCGGGGCAACCGGCCGGGATCAACCTCAAAGAAAATCGCCTCCCCCCGGGCATGCACTTTGGTGCCCACCGCGTAGTAGCGCCCGAAATCTGCCGGCTCCAGCATGGAGGCGACCAGGGCCTGGGGTATCAGTGACAGGTAAATATGCGTGCTGGTCATGGCAGCCTCCAGCCGCCATTATCAGCCGACCTTCGCAGCGCCACCTTGATTTGAATCAGCTGACGGGCTGACAGTGACGCCTGCGGCGAGCGGCCGAACCCTGAATCCGGTTTCAGTCCCCGGTATGCCCGGTATACCAGGGCAGAGAGATCCATCACCTCGATGTCGCTGATGGAACGCTGCTCGTCGGCGATCCACATCACGATGCGCCGACCGTCAGTAAAATAGGGATCCCCGGTCAGGTTTCCGCGCGGCTGGTCATAGGGCGCAGGGCCTACCCCACCGACATAGCCGAACTTTTCCAGGGCCTGGGAATAGGCCATGTCTTCGAGCAGAAACTCCCGGGTCTCATCCACATTCGGGTCGATCTTGTGGGTGGTGATGGTGCGCCAGGTAAAGTGAACGCCGATGTCACGACTGATCTGGCCGATCCACACCGGCTTTCCCTCCAGCCGCAGCGGTGTCAGCCACAGACGCAGGTGATTGCGCTCATGAATGCTGCCGCGCGCGCGCTGCATTGCCACATCCTGGGAGCGACCGAAGACATACAGGGCGCTTACCGGGGAGTAACGATAACGGCCTCCCGTGAGAGCAGAGGCGGCGGTCTTGAGCAGTGAGCTGCTGTAGATGGTTTCGGTTTCATCCCAGCCTGCGCGCAAAAACGCATAGTAGAGATCCAGCGTTTTACCGACAAACACCAGATTGAGTGGGTCGCCCCGATCCTCCCCCGCCGCGTCGCGCACACAGCAGGGCATTTGCTCCAGCTGCGCCACGAGTTGCGGCAGGTCCACGTTGACTATTTCCTGCTCGGAATACAAATTCTTGAACTCGACCTCATAGTGGTCCAGTTTCAGGCCGGGTACGGGCACGAAAAAAGACATCAAATAAGTTTCTCCCCCACCGATCACATCGACGTTGAAGGACTTGGTACCCTCGTCTACCTGGGTGAAGATATAGCCCGACTGGATGCTATGCGGCGCGACCTGCAGGAGTTTTATGCCGCTGAGTTCAAGCTCCGCGCTGCGCTGCGCATCGGTGTCGGCGCGAATCCTGCTGACGGACTCCCGTGCGCTGTAGTAGGCAGGATCCAGGCTTACCGGCGTGAGAAAAAGGGTTTCGTCACTCCGGTTTTCCACCTGGACCCAGACCGGCTGGATATTCTTACTGTACAGGTCCGCTCCGAAAATGGTTTCGGTCTCCTCGGCACTGGGCACCGCCGTGGTGACCACCAGGTCGCGCTCGGTCCGGGTGTACAGGCGTTCATTGGGGGGTGGGGTCTGCTTCCCCTGGAACAGTGGACTGCCCTCCTCAGCAAGGGCAGCCGGCATCCCCAGCAGGAGCAGGCTGAGCAGCTGCGCACATCCCCAGTGCAGTGCCGAATTCTTCATGGCCCTGCCCCTGTAAATAGATACTCCCGTCCATACAGTTCAACTGTGTCGCCCAGTGCAACGGGTGCTTCCGAGAGAAAAAGCACGTTGCGGATGCCGTTGGTGAAGTAAGCCACCCCGTCAAAAGTCACGTGCGGGTTGTCGACGCCTGCCTCACCAACCCCCGGCACGAAACCGATTTTCGCCAGGGACTGGCTGTACCAGAATCGTTGCACCATAAAGCGGCTGGCGCTATCGAGGTCGGCGGAGACGCTTTCATTGGCAAAGCGCGACAGAAACGCCGAATCCCGGATGGACGAGCCACTCTTTATGCCGGCCAGGAATGCATTCTCCAGTACGGTGTAGTAGACCGTACCCACCCAGCCGGCCTCGCCATTGACGTCCCAGGGCGCCCGCCACAGCAGCAGGCCGAGGCGCTCGTCGCCATCCTTGCGCTCCAGGTGGAAAATGCCATCAGGGGGACGCCCTTCGAAACGCAGCTGCCGGGCCAGCAGGCTGTCGTCGGACTCCGCTTCCGTCTCCTGCCAGCCGGCGCGCAGCAGCGACCGCCGCAGCGCCCGCGGGGTCGCCACTAACACGACATTCAGTGGGCCACCTGAATCGCCCGTCTCGGGGCCATCGGTACAGCAGGGAAGCTCCTTCTCGAGTATATCTTTCAGGCCTGATACGTCGAGATTGCGGATCGCATCCGCAGGGTACAGGGTGGCGAAGTCCACCTTTATATAGTCCGGCGTAAACCCCGGCATGGGCACGAAAAACGTGAAGTTGCGGCTGACCCGGCTGCTGAAGATGTCCAGGTTGAAACCCTTGGTGCCGGGTTTGAGGTGCGTGAACACCAGCCCCGAGCGGCTTTCCCCCGGCGGCACAAGCCGTGGCAGGGCGTTGTCGTAAAACCAGCGCTGCATCGCATCGTATCCTTCGGAGCTGAAACGCTTGCGGTTCATGTAGGCGACTTCAATCGGGGAGAAGTAATCCCGGTCGATGCTCCACAGGGCCACACGCGCCGGCGCATCACCGGTATTGTCCACCCGCAACCAGACCGGCTGTATGCCCTGTTGGTAAAGGTCCAGGCCTGTCAGGGCCAGGGTTTCCCCGGCATCCGGCACGGCCGCCGTGACCCGCAGGGGGCCATCCTCCTGGACAATAGATCGCGCCAGAAACGGCGCAGTCTCAACACTGCCACCACGGTAGGGCTGCATGCCGCAGCCGCCTATCAGCAGCATGCCTAGGGTGAAACCCAGAAGCGCCGCGTGCCGATAGCGGCTACGCTGGCCGCCACGCAAGTGAAAGACCCGGGGGCTGGCCCGGAAAAACAGGCTCATATTTGCAGGGGGCTCGGGGACAGGTGCATGAGAATCAGTATTGATCCACCGGCCCCAGCTTCATCAGCTGGTTCATAACCCGTTGCATGCCATCCCGGGCGGGCTGTTCCGTGAGAATACCGTTGCTGTCTTCCCAGTAAACGTCGCCCTCATCGTTCAATTTCACTTGCCACGCGTTCTCCGGGGACATATCGCGCCTGATGATATCCCCCATGTCCCGGGCCAGCTCGGGAGAATCGACGAACACTCCCATTTCCGTGTTTATCTTGGCGGATCGCGGATCGAGGTTCATGGACCCGACAAACACATAGCGCCCGTCGATCACCGCGGTTTTGCTGTGCAGGCCAACGAATTCTGCATCGACCGGCGGAACATCGACGATGGTGGACTTGATCGCGGCATCGGGCCTGAGTTCAAAAAGCTCTACGCCTGCCTTGATAAGGTCATCACGCCATGGCTCGTAGTGGCTGTTTACTGCAGGCACGTCATGGGTGGCCAGCGAATTGGTGAGAATACGCACATCCACCCCCTTATCGCCGAGCTCCTGCAAAACATCGATCGCCTTCTGTCCGGGGATGACATAGGCATTCATGATCAGCAGTTCCTTCTCTGCCATGCCAAAAAAGTTGAACATGTTGGCGATGACTTTCTGATGGATCTGGTCGGCGGCGGCCTCGTCATAGACCATTTTGCTGCGGCCGATACGCAAACCAGAGGCCTTGTCACGAATTTCAGCACTCCAGTCCTGCGGCTCGCGCGAGAACCGGGCCAGCTGGGGAGCCTCTGCGGCGCTCTGCACCAGCACCTGCCATTGCTCCTGTGCGACTTTCTTGTCCGCCTCAACGGTCAGGTTCTGGGCGGAAACCACCCAGTGGCTGTTCCAGAAGCTATCGAACATTCCATTTGCCTGCGTGGCGATATTACCGATGCCCAACAGATCGGTATCGTGAAAGTTGTACACCTCGTTCAGGCCAAAATAGTGATCGCCGATATTCCGACCGCCGATCACCGCGGCCCTGCCGTCGGCAATCAGCAACTTGTCGTGCATTCGCGAATTGAGCCGCTCCATTTCCGCAAGCATCTGCCCGGCCCGCTGCAGGACGTTGCCGCGCTCGGTCCAGGGGTTGAAAATACGAAACTCGATATTGGGCTGGGCTTCCAGATTGGCGATCAGCTGGTCGTGACCCTGCAGCAGCAGGTCGTCCACGATGAGCCGTACCTTCACTCCCCGCTGGGCCGCCAGTACCGCGCGCTCCAGTATCAGCTTGCCACTGACATCCG
Source organism: uncultured Gammaproteobacteria bacterium (assembly GCA_963792815.1). Taxonomy (GTDB): domain Bacteria; phylum Pseudomonadota; class Gammaproteobacteria; order Pseudomonadales; family Halieaceae; genus JARRPM01. The sequence goes on along the minus strand of CAWBXR010000013.1, from coordinate 39,344 downwards.
GGTACCAGAGGTAGGTCTGGATATCCAGTGAAGACACTGCGGAATCGATCAACGCCAGACGCCAGTGCAGGCCCATATAGCTCTTGTCGAGTACCCGGAAGCCAGAAAATTCCTCGCCGTGCTCCGCCTCGATGCCCGCGGCCACCTCTGCCAGCAAGCCGGTGGTCGCGGGGGGCAGCGCATAGCTGGGCGGTAGCTTGACGATATCTTGCTTCATGCCGCCGGAAGAGCAGCCGGCCAGCAGGGCCAAGGCGGCAACCGCGATTAATACAAAGGCCTGCGCTACGGTAAAATAGGTTCTGACCGGGCGAATCAACAGGGGAATATATGCCAGCACCACAAGCGATCTCTTTTATTGTGTAATTATCGGATATCCCGGAAACTCTATAGCAGATATAAAAGTAACTGTCTATTTGGTGTTATCAATACAGCCACTGACTGGGCGATGTAATAGTAAGTCAGTCCAGATATGACATTCTACAATGACAAACTTGAATCCAAGGACCGCGCCACACATGAAGCTGCATCTAACTGCTCGACCTCTACCACTGCTGGCTACTCTACTGTTAACGGCCTGTACAAGTCTGCCACCACCAGCGCCAACGAACACCGCCGCTGACCTGCAAGTGCTCGTTGATTCCGAAAATCTCACTGACGGCCGCGGCCGCTTCCGCGAAATCTATTGCCAAGTACTGGAGCAGCACGGCCGCGACCTGCCTGATTACCGGCCCTGCAGTGAGGCTCTGAGGGATGTGGGGCCTGAAAACGGCGCTAACGGCCAGCCGGTAGATCTCGCTCCGAGTAACGCCAATTACCTGGTGTTGCTGGTGCCAGGCCTCGGCTGGAATTGCTTTGAGAATTGGCTGGACCTCACCGGTACCGCCCCTGCGCACGCGGCCCGGTTCGGCTATGAGGTGCGCACCGTCCCGATTGACGGCCTGTCGAGCACCGCCAGTAATGCAAAGATGATCATGGACTATGTGGCGGCTCTGCCGGAAAAAGATGCCAAGCGCCCCCTGATTCTGATTGGCTACTCCAAAGGCAGCCCCGACATCCTGGATGCGATTACCAGCTACCCGCAATTGGCAACGCGGGTATCAGCAGTGATCAGTCTGTCCGGCGCTATCAAAGGTTCGCCGCTGGCTGAGGATTCGTCCCAGGCCATGGCCAATATGCTCACCATGGTACCGGGCTCCAGTTGCGAAGAGGAGGACGGCGACAACGATGCGGTGGCCAGCCTGCGGCCCGAGGTGCGCACACAGTGGTTGGCAGATCACCCGCTTCCCACGAACGTGCGCTATTTTTCAGTGGTTACATTTCCCAAACCTGACAGGGTGTCCTGGGTGCTTGAAAACTCCTATGTCCTGCTGGGCGAGAAGGACGCCCGCAACGACACCCAGGTCATTATCTTCGACCAGATTATTCCCGGTTCCAGAATAACCGCATTTGTAAACGCGGATCACTGGGCCATCGCTGTTCCCGTTGCGAGAAACCATTCAATCATCGGCGGTACAGTGGTCAATCACAATGATTATCCGCGAGAGGCATTCCTCGAAGCGCTACTGCGCTACGTGGAAGAGGACCTCAGAACCGACTCCTGACCCGCTGCGTCAACTGAACAAAAAAAGCCCGCTGAATTTCTCCAGCGGGCCGGGTTTACCTCAGACGCTTTGCGTTACTTTGAGTGGTCGCAGTCGGTTCGGTGCAGTTCCACGCGACGGTTCTGCGCGCGGCCTTCCTCGGTATCGTTGCTGGCAACCGGGTTGGATTCGCCGTAGCCGGTGGCGGTGAAACGACCGGTCAGGTTGGCACCCTTGGACTCGAGGTACTTCATGACCGAATCAGCGCGACGCTGGGAGAGACCCATGTTGTAGCTGTCGCTGCCCACGCTGTCGGTGTAGCCGTCGATCTTGCCACCGATGAAGCTCGTCTTGGGATTGGTCAGAACAGGCATGAGTGCGTCGAGCTGGACCATGTCGTTTATGCTCAACTCGGCAGAGTCAAAGCCAAACTCCAGGTTCATGGTGTAGTGACAGGTACAACCCACGGAGTCGACTGCGGTATTCGCGGGTGTCGTGGGACACTCGTCAGCTGAGTCGCACACACCATCACCGTCGCCATCAGGGCATTCCACCGGAGCAACTACCGGCGCGGCCGCCACGACTGCGGGCTTGGGACTGAAAAAGTGGTAGGTCACACCGGCTGAAATCATATAGAAGTCGTCGACTTCATTGTCGTCAAAGCCTTCGGCTTCGACCCGGAAGCCCAGGTGACCGACGTTGTATGCGAGACCGACGCCATAGGCCAACTGGTTGTCGTCGTCATCATCCTGGCCGAACTGGGGCGTGTTGATATCCCGATTCAAGGCAATACCGCCAACCTTTGCGAACAGGTCAACCGGTCCCACCGGAATGCTACCCACCAGGAAAGCGTCCCAGCCGGTAGGGTCAGCACGGACGGCGCCATCCCTGGTGTCCTGGCGGAAATTACCGAAATCCTTGTAACCGCCTTCGAGGCCCACGTTGAGCCAGGACAGTACGCTCCAGTTGTAACCGATGAAGGCTTTCCAGGCTCCATCGTCATCTTTTACCGTAAAGCGGTCCCCTTCTCCGTTATAACCGAAGTCCTTGGCGTCCGCTTCCAGCCTGGCCTGGCCGAAGGCGCCGCCGAGGTAAAAGCCCGGCTCTGCTGCTTGGGCCGTACCGGCCACAAACGTCGTGGCCAGCATGGCGGTAAGCGCCAGTTTTTTAGTGATATTCATTGTTTCTCTCCATGTTTGTCGAAACTCATTGAGCAAGCACAGTCGCCGGCCACCTTGCCCCCTGGAGGCCCGGCCGACACCATTACTGACCGCGTGCAAGGATAAATCACCTTTGAATCAAAAGAAATTGGTAATTTAGCGTGTTTTTCCTCGTAAAAACCTGACCCGGCGGGAGTATACGCCGTATCAACCCAGGCGGATCACTCGCCCGCCAACGGCGGGTGCTTATAAGCGGGAAGGGTCTCCCTGCAGTGGTCGCGATTGCCGCCAAGCCGGTCCCTGGCCCCCTGCAGGATAAAGGAGATCAGCCCGGTCAACACCCGCATCCAGCAGCCATGCGTGTTGACCGGATCAGTTCCGGTTAGAGCGGTTCGTAAGAGTACTTCTGCCCGCCCAGGGTTGCCTCGTACATCAGGCCCCCCTTGGCCACGGTGAAGATGGCCATGCCCTTGCGATAGCCGTGAGACGCTGTGGAGGCGTCGTTCTTGCCACCACTGGCGCCCGCCGACATGCCACCACCGGTATTCGCCTCAGCCGAAACCGCTGCCGTGATGGCTACCGCCGTCGCCTGGGCGCTGAACTCGAAATTGCCGGAGGTGAAATCGTTGAGGGCGCTCTCGTCTTCGAAGAAGATGATCTGGCTGTAAACCTGCGCACCCAACTGCAGGCCAATAGTCAGCTGGTTCATCTTGGCTTCCCCGATCACCTTGCCCTGCTTGTAGACCTTGCCGCTACCATGCGCGCCGCCAATGCCTATGCCGCCCTTGCCGATACTGGGAAAGACCGCGTAGCCGTAGGCGTTGTCGAAATAGGCGCCACTTTCACCGGCATCGCTGAACACCTTGATAGTGTCACTGTAATCATCTGCCCGGGTCAGTTGCGCGGACAGGACGGCGAACAGCAGCAACAGGGTAACCTGGATAGTTTTTTGCATGGGATTGATCCTCTGAAAAGTTGGGCGATGGGGTAAACCCGCAAGCTTGATTGCGCCGGGTCGAGGCACATTTGGCAGCCTGAACCCCTTCGTCGCAGACGACTGTCCGCGTGGTTAAAAGTAGCACCTTCCATGGATTTCGCAAACCCGCGGAGATTCGCAGGCAACATGGTTAATGACACCCTGCCGGGTATTCTCCGGCCCGGGACAATCGGCAGCGCCGCCCTGCGGTTGCTACTCCAGGCTGAAAAGCAGCGCGCCGCGTTCACCGGGAAGTACGCTGACAGGCTGGCCCGCGGAAACAGAGGATGCCATTGCCTCCACGGTGGCAGGGTCGCCAGAGTTAGCGACAAAGCGCGCGCCGTCCCCGGTCTCCGCCAGCACCACTGCCTGCGCCGGCTGTCCCCCGCGGTAGTTCACCACGTAACTGACAATACTGCCGGCTGCGGGGGTCTGTGCTATAGCCCTCGAGGGCATCGAGTCCCTGGTCAGCCGGGCGTCTACCTCTGCCCAGTTCACCGCGGAGGGCTCACGGGAGTAAATTCCCACCGCATGCTTTGAAAGAATTCCACCCACGCTGGTTACCAGGGCGCAAGAGCCCCTGCCGTCACGCAACCGGGTCACGGCCTCCGCCAGTGAATGCATGCTGTAGTTGTTACCCGCACCGCCAAAGTAGGGCAGGCCGCCGGTCAGGGTCAGCGCCCGGGAGCCGTCGACGGGCAGGTCCAGATACTCCGCCGTTGACGCCACCGCGCAGGCGAAACAACTGTAGATGTCGATCAGGTCGACTTCCTTGACCGCCCTGCCGGAAATCGAAAAGGCGCGATCCAGCACCGCCTGCCCCATCAAAGAACAGGCCGGGTCATCCCGTTCGCTCAGGCAGTAGTCAACGCCCTCGGCCATACCCTGGGGGAACACCCAGTGGTTCTCGGGGATCCCCAGCCGCCGGGCCGCGCCAACGCTGCACATAATCAGCGCGGCGCCCTGGTTGACCCCATCCTGGGCAACCATGCGCTTGCTGTACAGGTGGTTCAGGGGCGTCGCCGCCAGGATGTCAGCGGCGGACAGGGCTGTGGGAAACTGGGCGCAGGGATTGACGGCGGCGACAGCGCTAAGGGAAGCCAGCAGTTCGGCCATGATGGCGCGATGCTCTGTGGGGGTGGAACGGCTGGCAAACGCCCGCGCCTGCTCTATCAGCGCGTAGTAGGCCATGGGCGCCAGCAGGCCGTTACTGACCTCCTGCATGGTGACAAACATATCGCCCCAGCCGCGATCCTCCAGGGGAAAAGTCCCGGGATCGAAGGTCTCGTTCCAGTCCAGCGCCTGGCCCTCCCGTTCGCTATTGCGCTGGTTGCGTATGGCCTCGGCACCGGCCAGTAACACCACCGAGCGCTCGCCCCGGGCGATGTCCCGGGCAAACTCGATAAGCCGACTCTGGGGTTCGTTGCCGCCCACCTGGCCGTAGATGAAATGAGCCGGGGATGCGCCAATGGCGCGGGCCAAAGAAGCAGGAGGGTTATCGCTGCGCCCGAATGGGCAGGGCGGCATGCCCATCGAGTCGGAGAACAGGCGAGTCACCGAAATGGTATCGATTGCCTCGACAAGACCGCTGCCGCCGGCGTGATCCAGGGCGCGCCGCGCCGCCTCGGCAGCCAGCTTCATGGGGGAGTCGGTGGTGGCCTCGCGCTGCACTACCTGGCCGGCCCCGACCAGTATCGGCGTGGTGTCCGCCAGCTTGTCCCAATCCGTCATATCAGTCTCCGGGCTAAAATCGCTGGAGAGGGAGTCTATCAGGCGCTGGCCACCTTGTCGGCAGCCAGTTGGCCTGCGAGGTATTCCTCGTAGGTGCCCTGGAAGTCCACCAGCCGCTTGTCCTTGATCTCGATGACCCGGGTGGCCAGGGACGACACGAACTCACGGTCGTGGCTGACGAAGATCAGGGTGCCCTCGTAATGCTCCAGCGCCAGGTTGAGTGCCTCGATCGCTTCCATGTCCAGATGGTTGGTGGGCTCGTCCAGCAACAACACATTGGCATCGGTCATCATCAGCTTGCCGAACAGCAGTCGGTTCTTCTCGCCGCCGGAACAGACCCGGGCCTGCTTCTTGAAGTCGTCGGAGGAAAACAGCAACCTACCCAGGGTGGCCCGCACGATCTGGTCATCGTGGCTGGCGCGGCGCCACTGGCTCATCCAGTCGAACAGGTTGAGATCGCAATCGAAGTCGGCGGTGCTGTCCTGGGGACAGTAACCCTGGGTGGCATTTTCCGCCCACTTGATCTTCCCCTCATCTGCGGCGAGTTCACCCATCAGGCAACGCAACAGGGTGGTCTTGCCCACCCCGTTCTCGCCGATGATCGCCAGCCGGGTGCCCGCCTCCAGCATGATGCTGCTTTTCTCGAACAGGGGCTCCCCGTCGAAGCCGTGGCCCAGGTTCTCCAGGGTCAGGGCCTGGCGGTGCAATTTCTTTTCCTGCTTGAAACGGATATAGGGGCTGACCCGGCTCGAGGGCTTGATGTCTTCCAGCGTGATCTTGGTGATCTGTTTCGCCCGGGAGGTCGCCTGCTTGGCTTTCGAGGCATTGGCGGAAAAGCGGCTGACAAACTGCTGCAGCTCGGCAATCTGTGCGCTCTTTTTGGCGTTTTCAGATTGCTGTTTTTCCCTGGCCTGGGTGGAGGCAGTCATGAAGTCGTCGTAGTTGCCGGGATAGACCCGCAGCTCGCCGTAATCGATGTCCGCCATGTGGGTACACACGGCGTTCAGGAAATGGCGGTCGTGGGAGATGATGATCATGGTGGACTTGCGCGCGTTAAGCACGGTTTCCAGCCAGCGTATGGTGTCGATATCCAGGTTGTTGGTAGGCTCGTCCAGCAGCAGGATATCCGGATCGGAAAACAGTGCCTGGGCCAGCAGCACACGCAGTTTCCACCCGGGCGCCACCTCGCTCATGGGGCCGTAGTGCAACTCCTGGGCGATGCCCGCGCCCAGCAGGATCTCGCCGGCGCGACTCTCGGCGGTATAGCCGTCCATCTCGGCGAACAGGGTCTCCAGCTCCGCCACTTTCATGCCGTCGTCTTCCGACATCTCCGGCAGGGCGTAAATACGGTCCCGCTCCTGCTTGACCTCCCACAGCTCCCGATGGCCCATGATGACAGTATCCACCACAGAGAAGCGCTCGAACGCGAACTGGTCCTGGTGCAGGCGGCCGACGCGCTCGTTCGGCGTGATCGAGACGTTGCCGGAACTGGGTGCAAGGCTGCCGTCGAGGATTTTCATGAAGGTCGACTTGCCACAGCCATTGGCGCCGATCAGGCCGTAGCGGTTGCCGTCACCGAACTTGACCGAAATGTTTTCAAACAGCGGCTTGGCACCAAACTGCATGGTGATATTGGCGGTAGAGATCACGGGGTATTCCTGGCGGTTGACTGCGGGGTCCCGGTACAGGACGCGCAAAGAGGCGGCGCATTCTAGGGAGTTTGCAGCGCAATGTCGAGGCGACATATTCCCACATCCGCAGTTCCACATTGCTGTCCAGTTGGCGCTGGGCTATGCTCGAACCCGAGCCGCCAACCTCCTGTTGGGGGCGACCAATCCCGCCCGGATTTCCTGAAAACGCGTGAAAGATCTACAGAGACTGGATGAACTACAGCGCTGAGCCGCACAAAGAGATGCGTTCGGAAGTGGCAGCTGCCCTGGTGGTTGTCGGCTTTATACTGGTCGGCCTCGCCGATTACTCTTCAGGTATCGAGGTCCGCGCGTATCCGCTTTACTTCCTGCCGCTGAGCCTTGCGGCCTGGCATTTCGGTAAAATCGGCGCATGCAGCGCCGCGGTTGCTGCCACCATGATCTGGATTGTCTCCAACCTGGCTGCGGGCCTGCAGTACTCAACAGGGCACATCTGGGTTCTGAACATCCTCTCGCAGGCCCTGGCGTTTGGCCTCATAGCGGCACTGCTCGCCTGGGCGAGAACCCTGCTTGATCGCGAACAGGCATTGTCGCGTACCGATAGCCTGACGGGCTTGGACAACGCACGCGCATTCCAGGCTTCCCTGGGACTGGCGGTAGCCTCCTGCAGGCGCAAGCGGAGACCATTGACACTGGCATATATCGATCTGGACAACTTCAAGTGCGTCAATGATCGCTATGGCCACTCCCGCGGAGATACTTTACTGCGCGACGTTGCAACCATTTTACAAAATGGGCTTCGGGCTACAGACAGCGCTGCCCGTGTTGGCGGCGACGAATTTGTCATATGCCTGCCCGAAACATATGAACCGCAGGCCAGATCACTGCTGGAGCGCCTGCGCGCGGCATTGGAAGAGGTAATTACGGCTGACGAATGCACGGTCTCCGCCAGCATTGGGGCCTTTTGCTGGGAAGTGCCACCGGGAGACGTGGATACAATGATTTCTACCGCTGACCAGCTGATGTACAAGGTGAAGAACAGCGGCAAGAATCGGCTGGAAATAGTTTCAATGGCAACCAGTCAATAGGGCGGTAGGGGCACGCATACGCGGCAATATGCCGTCTAGCACCGGCGGTACCAGGCTGCGCACCACCCCCGACATTATTCCTGTCACTTGCAGTTACGGGCAGGTATTCTGGCAGGAAAATCTGACAGCAAAATTCGGATCCAGATATTGTCCCCGACCTGCTCGGCGGGCGGCGCACAGCTGGACCATTCGCCACGGACAGTTTCCAATGCCAGAGCCTGCGTACCGACTAACGGTCTTATTCCTCCTGCTCGCTGCAGTCTATCCTGCCCGGTCGGGTGAACTACGCCTCGATAATGGTGCCATCCTGCCGGGAGAGCTGGGCAGCGTCAGCCCGGATAAATTGGTCTGGAAAGCCGATAAGATCGGCGATGTCACCGTTGCCAAGAGTGACGTACTGGACCTGGATACCACCCATAGAGCCTCGGTGAAATTGGCGCTGCACGAACCGATCCAGCGCGCCTGCCTGGTACAGGTTAAAAACAGCCAGTGGTCTATGGATTGCGCCGCCGAACCAGCTCAGCAGGTCGCCTTCGCGCAGCTGCGAAGCCTGCCCCCCGACACCAGTTCCACCGGCAAGGTGGCAGTGTCCCTGGACATCGACCGGGGCGCCAACCCGTCCGATGAGGTAAATGTCGACGGGAACGCACGCTGGTTGCGGCCGGGCTATCGCCACAACGCCGATATCAGCATCGACTACGAGCAAACCGACGGCACAACTACTGACGATGACGCGGATGCCAACTACCAGTACGACATCCTGCGGGATGAGGGCTGGTACTGGTTTGGGCGGTTACGCTACTACCGCGACAAATTCGAGGCACTGGAGCAGGTTTACGCAGGCGGCGGCGGACTGGGCAGGGATTTTACACCCTCCGATGACATCACGTTCAGCCTGCAGGGCGGACCGGCCCTGATGTATTACGAGTACCTCGGTCAGGACTGGCAGGCGGAGCCTGGGGCAAACCTGCGCTGGACAATGGTCTGGCATACGCCCTGGCATGGCATCGAGGCGTCCCACTCTGGAGAGCTCGGCTGGATCTTTTCCATCTCCGACGCCTACCTGTTCCAATCCAAGACCGCCCTTACATTTCCGCTGTACAAGGGACTGATCGCAGAGCTGAGGCTGGAATATGATCGCTCGGGAGTAGAGGTGGGCGACAACGGTGACTACGACACCGAGTGGATACTGGCACTGGGTTACCGCTGGTAGCGCCCACCTTGCGACCGGTTGTTTGCCCGGGCGCAATCAAGGTGATCATTCCCCGGTGAATACCGGGGCGCGTTTCTCGATGAAAGCCTGCAGGCCCTCCGCCTGGTCACGACTGGCGGCGCAACGGCGCACGGCCTTGCGTTCCGCGTCCAGGGCCTCCGCCAGAGACCCGTCCCCGGCACCCACCACTGCGCGCAGCACGCCGGCCACTGCAATTGGCGGGCGTGCGGCAAGCTCACGCGCCAGTGACATCGCTGCGTCTTTCAATTCGGCCAGCGGATGGATGGACTGAACCAGCCCGATCCTCAATGCCTCGGGGCCATCGACCTTGCGCACCCGGAGAATCATATCCAGCGCACGGTCGCGGCCAACACAACGGGGCAGGCGCGCGCTGCCGCCCCAGGCCGGCACTGTACCCAGCTCCAGTTCGGGCAGGCCGATGCTGGCGCCACTGTCTGCCGCGAGGCGGAAGTGGCAGGCCAGCGGCAGTTCCAGGCCGCCACCGAGGCAATTGCCGAACAGGGTCGCGACAGAGGGCTTGTCCATATCCTCGATCATGCACAGCACCCGGCGGCGCTGGTCGAGCACAGCCTCCAGGCCACCGCGGGTGTGGCCCTCTCGCACCAGCTGCTTCAGGTCCATCCCGACCGAAAAATTCTCCAGGCCGTCCGCAGTGAACACCAGTGCGCGCACCTGCGGGTCCGCTGCGGCTTCGATAACAGCCTGTTCCAGAGCATCCATATAGGCGAAGCTCATCCGGTTCCAGGGGGCATCGGTGTTGGTCAGCACCAGTACTCCGCCGTCCTTTTCAATTCGCAAACAGCCTGCGTTGCTCATAGCTTACTCCCGGGTTTCAATGATATCGCTGACGGTGTCTCTTTCGGCCAGTACGGGCGCATCTCCCCTACCACTGCCAGTGCAGGACTGGAATTTCCGGTAATGGCGACCGCGCACTTGGCAATATCGCGCCGGGGTGTGTCATCGTGCGATATCCTCGGGCCTGATCGGCCGCGTCAGCGCTCGCATGTCGTTCATCTCCCGGCTAACTGAGCCTGATTCAAGCGGCGCCGTAACGCCGACGCCTTCACTGGGTCGTTTCCCGCGCTGTCGCATGCAACTGCCGCCGGCGCCACAGCAGATATATAACCGGCAGTACCAGCAGGGTCAACAGCACTGCACTTAGCATCCCCCCCACCATGGGTGCGGCCAGCCTGCCCATCACCTCGGACCCGGTACCGCTGCCCCAGAGAATCGGCAGCAGGCCAACTATGGTGGCGGTCGCCGTCATCAGCACCGGGCGCACCCGCAGACCCGCCCCCTGCCAGACCGCATGTTCGAGTTTCCCGTCACTGGGCTCACCGCCCTCCTCCAGCATACGCTGCCAGCCCTGGTCCAGGTACACCAGCATGATCACGCCCGTTTCCACCGCGACTCCGGCCAGGGCGATCATGCCCACCCCCACGGCAATGGAAAAACTGTAATCCAGCAGGTACATCAGCCAGACGCTGCCCACCAAGGCCAGGGGCAGGCCCCCCATCAGAATGAGCACCTGGGAGAAATTGCGGAAATTCAGGTAGAGCAGTACGACGATGATGGCCAGCGTGAGCGGCACAACATAGCTCAGGCGCTCCCTGGCCCGCTCCATGTATTCGTACTGCCCGGACCACACCAGCGAGTAGCCCGGAGGCAGCTCCAGTTCCTGCTCCACCACTACACGCGCCCGATCCACGTAACTGCCAATATCCACGCCATCGATATCCACGTAGGTCCAGCCGTTGAGCCGGGCGTTTTCGCTCTTGATGCCGGGAGGGCCGTCCTCCAGGTAAATGGAGGCCACATCCCCCAGGGCGATGCGCTGCCCTTTGGGGGTGACAACCGGCAACAGTGCCAGCTGTTCCGGTGAATTGCGGAAGGACTGGGGGTAACGGATATTGACCGGGTAGCGCTCCCTACCCTCCACGGTCTGGGTGATGTCAATGCCGCCAATTGCCGTGGCCACCACCTGCTGCACGTCGGCGATATTGAGGCCGAAACGCGCCGCCCGCACGCGATCGATATCCACCTTGATATAGCGCCCGCCGGCCACCCGCTCGGAGTAGACCGAGGCGGTTCCCGGCACATCCGCCAGGACACTTTCCAACTGCTGGCCAATCTGCTGGATGGTTGCCAGCGACGGCCCGGCCACCTTGATGCCCACCGGTGTCTTGATCCCGGTAGCCAGCATATCGATACGGGTCTTGATCGGCATCACCCAGGCGTTGGTCACCCCGGGCAAGTTGACCAGGGCATCCAGTTCATGGGTCAGGCTCGCGGTGGTGACACCCTCCCGCCACCGGGAGCGCGGCTTCAACTGGATAAAGGTTTCTATCATGGTGAGCGGCGCCGGGTCCGTGGCGGTATCCGCGCGGCCAATCTTGCCGAACACCGACTCCACCTCGGGTACGGTACGGATCAGCTTGTTAGTCTGCTGCAGCAACTCCCTGGCCTTGCCGATGGAGATACCCGGATAGGTGGTGGGCATATACATCAGGTCACCCTCGTCCAGCGGCGGGATGAACTCGCTGCCGATGCGTTGCAGCGGCCAGAGCGCGCTGAGCAGCAGAAGCGCCGCCACCAGCAGGGTGGTTTTGGGGTAGCGCAGTACTTTCTGCAACAGCGGCATATAGGCGCCTATCAGGAACCGGTTGATCGGGTTGCGTTGTTCTGGCAGCACCTTGCCGCGGATAAAATATCCCATCAGCACCGGCACCAGGGTGATAGAGAGTATCGCGGCCGCGGCCATCGCATAGGTCTTGGTAAAGGCCAGCGGCGAGAACATGCGTCCCTCCTGGGCCTCCAGCGTAAAAACGGGAATAAAGCTGGCGGTGATAATCAGCAGGCTGAAAAACAGGGCGGGACCTACCTCAGCCGCAGAAGCCGCGACCACCTGCCAGCGATTGTGACCGGTGACCTCGGTGCGCTCCATATGCTTGTGCATGTTCTCAATCAACACGATGGCGCCGTCTATCATGGTGCCGATGGCGATCGCGATACCTCCCAGTGACATGATGTTGGCGTTGAGCCCCTGCAGGTACATCACGCTGTAAGCGGCAAGGATGCCCACGGGCAGACTGATGACCGCCACCAGGGATGAGCGCACGTGAAACAGGAAGGCCACGCACACCAGCGCCACCAGCACCAGTTCCTCACCCAGCTTCTCCCACAGGTTGTTTACCGCCCTCTCGATAAGCCCGGAACGGTCATACACGGTGACAACCTCCACCCCCTCGGGCAGGCTGGGGCGCAGTTCGTCGAGCCGGGCTTTCACCAGGTCGATGGTGTGCTGGGCATTCTCACCAAAGCGCATGACCACTATCCCGCCCACCGTCTCGCCCTCGCCGTTCAGCTCGGCGATACCCCGGCGCATCTGCGGTCCCAGGGCAATCTCGGCGACATCCCTGAGCAGCAGCGGCGTGCCGTTGCGGTTGACCCCCAGGGGTATGGCCTCGAGATCGGCCACGCTCTGCAGGTAGCCGCTGACACGCACCATGTATTCCGCCTCGGCCATCTCCACTACCGACGCGCCTATTTCCTGGTTGCCCCGGGTGATGGCGTTCTGGATGTGGCTCAGGGGAATATCGAAAGCCCGCAATTTGTCCGGGTTCACCGTCACCTGGTACTGCCTGACCATTCCGCCCACGGTCGCCACCTCGGAAACCCCGGGCACGCTCTGCAACTCATACTTCAGGAACCAGTCCTGCAGGCTGCGCAACTCGCTGATATCGTGCCGGCCGGTGCGGTCCTGCAGGGCGTAGATATACACCCAACCCACCCCGGTGGCGTCCGGGCCAAGTTGCGGCCGGGCGGCCTCCGGCAGTGACGGGGCCACCTGGCTCAGGTACTCCAGCACCCGGCTGCGCGCCCAGTACAGGTCGGTGCCCTCGTCAAAGATCACGTAAACGTATGAGTCCCCGAAAAAGGAAAAGCCGCGCACGGTTGCAGCCCCGGGCACCGACAACATGGCGGTGGTAAGGGGGTAAGTGACCTGGTCCTCTACCACCTGTGGCGCCTGCCCGGGGAATCGGGTCTTGATGATCACCTGCACATCCGAAAGATCGGGAATGGCATCCACCGGTGTGTTTCGCACGGCGAATATACCCATCCCAACCAGGATGGCAGTCGCCAGCAGGACAAAGAAGCGGTTGCCGACCGACCAGCGAATGATGGCTTCAATCATGATCGTGCCCCCCATCCATCCGCATCAGGTCGGCGCGCTTGCTGGACTCGGAGTCCAGCAGGAACTGGGCCGACACCACCACGGTGTCGCCCGCCTCCAGCCCCCCCAGGATCTCGGCATCGCGCTCACCCACCCGGCCCAGCTCCACCGCGGTGGAGCGAAAACGGCCCTCACCCAGGGCGAGTACCACACGGTCCTCCCCGCCGGTGCGTATCACCGCTTCGCGGGGCACGACCAGCGCGTCTTCCACCGGGTCGGTTTCGATCTCAACCTGGGCGAACATATTGGGTTTGAGAATCCTGTCCTCATTGGCAAAGCGCAGGCGCACACGCAAGGTGCGGTTGTTTTCGTCCAGCGAGGGGTAGACGTAGTCCACCTGCCCCCGCCACTGCCGGCCGGGCAGGTAATCCAGCGACATGGTGACCGGCAGGCCGACGGCCACCAGTGGCGCCTGTCGCTCAAACACCTCTGCCTCCACCCAGATGTCCTCCAGCACACCGATAGACATCAGCGTGGTTCCGGGCATGACAAAGAAACCCTCCCGAATATTCAGGTTGTCCACCACACCGCCCTGGGGGGCGTAAAACGTCACCGTCTGGTGCACGGTCTTGTCCCGGGCCAGCCGCGCCACAATATCCGGCGCCAGTTGCAGGGCCAGCAGGCGATCCCTGGCGGCCTCCACCAGCCGTGGGTTATCCCGTTTCAGCGCCAGCAGGTATTCCTCCTGGGCATTGACCAGCTGGGGTGAATAGAGCTCGTACAGGGGCTGCCCCGCCGTCACCGGGTCGCCGGATGCCTTGACGTAGAGTTTCTCTATCCAGCCCTCAACCCGCGGGTGGATATGGATAAGGCGGTCCTCGTCGTACTGCACATACCCTACGGTGCGTATCCGGGTCGGCAGCGCAGCGTAGCCGACAGGCGCCGTGCGCACCCCCAGGTTGTTCACCACCTCCGGCGCTATCCGCACCGTGGCGGCATCACCCTCACCGACGGCATCCTCGTAAACAGGCACAAGGTCCATACCCATGGGCGACTTGCCCGGTCCATCGCGCCGGTAGGACGGGTCCATCGGCGCCACCCAGTACAGCGGCTCGGGGTCACGGTCGGCGCTTGCTGCGGCTGCCGACTCGGCTGAGCCATGACCTGCAGAGCCCAGTAGCAGGTAACTGCCCCCCGCCCCTGCGGCGGCGGCCAGCAGGGCGATAAACACGGTTCTGCTCAGTGTATTCATGACGGTTCTCCCGGGGCCTCGGTGGCACTGGTGGCAAAAAAGTAGTTGAGTTGGGTGATGGTCTGCAGACGCGCTATGTCTATGTCCAGCGCCTCGATCCGGGCGTTGAGTTCGGCGATGCGCGCCCGCACCACCTCGGCGAAATCGCCGTCGTCCCGGGTGTAGGCCGACAGGGATGCCTCGGCCTGTTCATGCATTTCAGGCAGCAGGCGCTCACGGTAAAGTTCGCGACGCTGCTCGAGCCGCTGCAGGCGGGCGTAGAGGGTTTCAAAGCCGGCAACCATTTTGCGCAGGGCGAGCATCTTCTCGGTGCGCATGGCCTCGGTGTCGGCGATAGCGGACTGGAGCTGCCGGTCCTGGCGCCGGGAGGTAAAGAAGGGCAGGTCCAGGGCCAGCCCGACGGAGAAGAAGTCCGGCCTCTCCTGCCCCATGGGGCCATCCTCCCGGTAGCCATAACTGGCAGCTACTTTCCATTCGGGCCAGTATTTTTGCCGGGCCAGCTCTATATCGACCCTGCTTGCGTCTATGCGGGTGTCGAGGCTCCGCAGGGCCGGGTGCCCGGCAACCAGGGTGGCAATCCGGGCGGGCTCGACACCGGTACCGGCCTGCAACTGCTGCGCATGCTGCAGGGGAATATCCGGCAACTGCTCGGCAAGCGGTGGCGCGCCGTAGGCGCCCGGAAGCCAGGCATCCGGCCCTGCCGCTGCCTCGACGGGGCCGGGACGCAGCCACTCCCCCAGCTTTGCGCGGGATGTCTCCAACTGTTCGTGCAATACGGAGAGACGGTCTTCCAGCCGGGTCAGCTCCAGTTGCGCCCGCACCAGGTCCTGCTGCCGGGTGCGGCCAACCGCGCTGGCATAGCTGGATTCGGCCACATCCACCAGCTGCTCGAACAGCTCCCGGTCTCCCTCGATCAGCCGGATGCTCTCCCGGGCACGCCAGGCGTCGAGCCATACGCCGGCCACCTCGACGCCGAGCCGGGCCCGGCGCTCCTCGCGCTGGAAGGGAAACTGCTCACCCAGCAGGTTCAGGCGTTCCTCGTCCAGGGCTCTGCTGTCGCCCCGGGGGAAAGTCTGCACAAAACCCACTTTAAACTGGGTCATGGCCTCCTGGTCGAAATCGAAGGTATCGGTGGGCAGGTTGGCAAAGCCCAGGTCCAGCATGGGGTCCGGCAAGGTACCGGCGACAACCGCCTGGGCCTCCATGGACTGCTGGCGATACTCGCTGCCGAGCATCCACGGGTCATTGCGCTGCGCTATCGCAACCGCCTCGGCCAGGGTCAGGGCAGCGCTGGCGGAAGCGCTGCAATGCAGGCATAGCACCAGCAGCAGGGTGGGGAATCGATTCATGGCAAACTGCCCTCTCTCAGGGAATATCAACACGCGCAAACTCGGCGCACGCAGGGAGAGGTTGTGTGGCTAACCTCCCGCTTTAAACCCGGAACTGCAAAAGTTCCAGACGCACTTATCCTGTGCTAGCGGGAGATGGGTGGGCGGTAGAGAGAGTCTGCGCGCTGGAATGGCGCGCCTGATTCTGCGGCCGCAGAATAGAGGGAGAGTAAAGGCAGAGTGCTGCGAGGATGGTCAAAGGACAAGGCCGGAGCTGACTGACACTGCATCATGGCACACAGGCCTGTGTCACAACACGCACCGTTGACACCAGTGGGCTGTGCATCGGGCCCCGGGTTCATGTGGTGCATCTCGTGGCCCACCGCAGCCATATCTGCAACGTCCATGGCTGCATCAGCGACTGCATCGCCGGCGTGGGCCATGCTCTGGCAGGGCATGGCACCAACGGAGAGCGCCTGGCCGGTATAGGCCAGCAACAACAACACAACTATGCGGAATCGTTTCATACCCGTGGAGTATAGGCCAATTCAGGCACAGCTTTAAGTCACTTACAGGTCCAACCCTGAAATAGCCCCGAAACCCGGTGTGGATCAATAAAACGTGAGATTCGGGGCGCCAGCCATGCTTCTCGGGGCTTTCGCATTGTCCGCGGACCCCGGAAAGACTAACCTCCCGCTCTCTGGAACTTCCGGGAGTCTCAGCCATGGCAGTTATCGACCACGTGCAATGCAGCGCCATCATGCACAGCCCGCCAACGCACCTCTACCTGGACAGCACCGTGCATGAAGCGATCGAATTGCTGATCGAACACCACATGTACAACGTGCCCGTGGTTGACCGGAACGAGATATTCGTCGGCGAGATCAGCGTCAAACGACTGATCGGCCTGCTTCTGCCAGTCAGCCTCAGCATGGAACAAGGCTTGAAAAATACCAGCTTTATGCGCGAAAGCCTGGTGGACATCAGGGATCGCCTGGAAGCGGTGAGGAATAATCCTATCGCACCCTACATCGCTTCCGATATCACCGTGGTTTACCCCGACTCACCCCTGATCGATGCCCTGATGCTGCTCTTCCACAAATACATTCGTATTCCGGTGGTGAATCGCGAGGACGGTCGCCTGGTGGGAGGGATATCCCTGATTACACTGTTGCGTGCCCTGGAAAAACTCGAGTAATGGAAAATCCATCTCCTGTAATCCTGCTGGGACTGGACCCGATGTGGCTCTCCAGCGTTATTTTCCTGGTCACCTATGTGCTGCTTATCAGCGAGCGTGTCCATCGGACCGTTGCGGTAATGCTGGGCGCAGGGCTGATGATCCTCAGCGGCATAATCACCCAGGACGACGCATTCGACGGAGTCGACTTCAACACCATCTCACTGCTCACCGGAATGATGATCCTCGTGGGCATCACGCAACGCACGGGTGTTTTCCAGTTCGTGGCAGTGTGGGTTGTAAAAAAGGCAAAAGCCGACCCCCGGGGCATTCTGGTCACTCTGGCGACAGTAACCGCAGTATTTTCAGCATTTTTCGATAATGTCACCACCGTGCTGCTAATCGTGCCCGTAACACTGCTTATCGTCGAAAAACTCGAATTAAGCGCCTATCCCTTTCTCTTTGCCGAGATATTCGCCTCGAATATCGGGGGCACGGCGACCCTCATAGGAGACCCTCCAAATATCATGATCGGCTCCGCGGTGGGCCTGAGTTTTGCCGACTTTATCAGCGCACTGGGGCCGGTAGTTGTCGTTATCCACCTGGCAGTTCTCCTGCTCCTGTACCTGTTATGGGCACGCAACCTCACCAGCAGCCCCGAGGCGCGCGCCAGGGTTATGGCCTTCCATGAAAAAGATTCCATTACCGACGTGGGTTTGCTGCGCTACTCCATGGCGGTGATGGCGATTGTGATCACCGGTTTTATCCTGGGTGAACATATCGGCCTGCAATCCGGGAGTGTTGCCCTGGGTGGTGCCGCCCTGTTGATGCTTATCTTTACCTTCGGAAGATCGGGCAAAGACCAGTCCGCCCGGGTGCAGGAAATCCTCGCCGAGCTGGAGTGGGGGACGATCCTGTTCTTCATGTGCCTGTTCATGATGGTGCACGGCCTGAAGGCGGCCGGTGTACTCACCCTCGTAGGGCGGGAAATGGTGGAATTTACCGGCGGCAATCTTCAGGTGACTACCTTTGCCACACTGTGGCTGGCAGCAATTGCCTCTGCGTTCATCGACAATGTCCCATTCGTGGCAACCATGATTCCCGTGCTGCAGAGTACGGCGGGCCACCTGGGAGGCTCCCAGGAAATGACTCCTGTCTGGTGGGCACTGTCCCTGGGAGCCTGCCTTGGTGGCAATGGTACGCTGGTGGGTGCTACCGCCAACATTATCGTGGCGGGATTCGCCGAGCGATCGGGCAACGCGATCAGCTTCATGCGCTTCCTGCTGCTGGGTATCCCCGTTCTGGTTTTGTCCATGGTAATCGCCAGCGCCTATTTATACCTGAAGTACTTCGCCTGACAGCCCAATGCACCCTGGGGCAGGGATTACATACAGGGTTTGCGACGCCACTTAACGGTTTGGCGCCGGTTTCACTCCCCGGCGATCCGGGGTCTGAAAGCGCGCCAATCGCGGCTTGAGCAGTATGGGACCCACCAGGGTGGTCAGCAGCACTACCAGTACCAGGGCGGAGTACATATCGGTAGTGAATACATGGTGGCTGAAGGCGAAGGCGGCGAATACCAGCCCTACCTCGCCTCGCGGGATCATGCCATAGCCTATGCCAAGGCGATCAAAGCCGCGCCCCCGGACCGCGAAACCGGCCAGCCCCTTGGACGCTATCGCTATCACTGTGAGGCTGGCAATAATCAGCAGTATTTTCGGGTCCAGCAGGTACTGCAGCTGCACCTGCGCCCCGATGCTGACGAAGAAAATGGTGAGCATGATGTCACTGATAGGTTTGACCAGTTCCTCCAGCCGGTGTTTTTGCAGGGCGTCGCCCACCCGGAAGTCCACGTCGTCCAGCAACAGCCCCGCGACAAAGGCGCCGATCAGCGGCGCCAACCCGGCAAAATGCGCCAGCTGGGCAAAGCCCAGGGCCAGGCAGAGAGCAAAGCCCGTCCACACGCTGGAATGCTTGTTCAGGGAAATGATATGGATCACGCTGGGCATCAGCCGCTGCCCCACCAGCAGGGCGCCAACAAAGAACAGCAGCGCCTTGGCCACAATCCACAGCAGTTCCGACGCAGACACCTGCCCGGTGACTACCACGCTGGCCAATACCGCCAGCAGCAGAATACCCAGCACGTCGTCTATCAGCGCCGCGGCGAGAATGACCCGGGCCGAGCGGGTGTTGACCAGGCCGTTGTCACCCAGCAGCTTGGCGGTTATACCCACGGAAGTGGCCGCCAGCATGGCTCCTACAAACCAGCCCTGCAGACCCATGCCGTAGCCCAGCAGGGAGCCGGCACCCAGGCCCAGCAACACTGGCAGTACCACGCCGGTGAGAGCCACCGCCGCGGCGTTGCGCCCCACCCTGAGGAGGTCGCGTATGTTGGATTCCAGCCCGACGAGGAACAACAGCAGAACCAGGGCGAGCTCGGAGGAATAGACCATGAACTCGCTGTTGCGCAGCAGTTCACTCAGGTCAAAGTCGATGCCTACGAGGGCGAGGTTTCCCAGCATGATCCCCGCGTAGATTTCGCCGAGAATTTCGGCCATGCCCATGCGCTCGAACAGGAAGCCGCAGATATCCGCCAGGGTAATCATCAGAATCAACAGCAGGCTGGTCTGGGTGAAGGTTTCGCTCACCCCGCTGGCCATGGCTATCCCCGGCACCAACGCCGCCGCCAGAAGAAGCCACCCGATTCGTTTCGGCCTGCTCACCACACCCTGTCCTGTTATTAGCCCGGTCGGGCGCGAACGACCCGCCACATTGCAGCGTGGGGCAGTATCGCGCTCCGGTTTTGGAGAACAGCCTACCCTGACTGGCGCCAGCCGCTATTGATCCAGGACAAGCAGAAGCCTAGATCCAGATCATGAAGCCCAATTCAAAGGGATGGCTCAGGGCCTCGTTGTAAGGGTACATCCGCAGCTTGTAATACTGCATACCCGCGATGGCCGGCAATACCTCTATCGCAAAATTCGTATACTGCTCGTCCGTGTCGACAGCCTCCAGCTCAACTCTCTGGGTTACCGCGAACTCCCCGTCCGCATCATCGCTGCCCAGCAGGCACTCCAGCCTGACATCCTCGGCCTGCAGGCCATTCAACGCGGCCCGCACCCGCAAGCTGATCTTGTCGTCGTGGAACAGGTGGGCGGGCGGCTGCAGCATCAGCTCCATGCTCACTCCGGGCCAGGCGGAGCGCACCCGGTGTTTCCAGGCCGCCAGGTTGCGGGCCACCTCGGCGCCATTGGCCTCGAGCTTGCGCCGCTGCTGACGCGCCGGCCAGTAAAGCTTGGTGACATAATCCCGCAGCATTCGCTGGGAATTAAACCGTGGAATAGTGGACTTCATGGAGGCCTTGGACAGGCTCACCCAGTCCGCGGAATAGCCCCCACCGTTGCGCCGGAAGTAGGTGGGCAGCATCTCGTGCTCGATGATATCAAGCAGGTCGTTGGCCTCCTCGAGGTGGCGCTGGTCGTGGTCGAAGCGCGAGTCCCGGGGGGTGATACCCCAGCCATTGTGGCCGTTGTAGCCCTCGCCCCACCAGCCGTCCAGCACACTGAGATTGACCGCCCCGTTGAGGCCCGCCTTCTGTCCCGAGGTCCCGCTGGCCTCCAGCGGATACTCCGGCGTATTCAGCCAGACATCGACACCGGAAACCATTTGCCGCGCCAGGGCCATGTCATAACCTTCCAGCAGCAGTACCTTGCCAATAAAATCCGGGTGCATGGAAAAATCATGGATCAGCTTGATCAACTGCTGGCCGGGTTCGTC
Organism: uncultured Gammaproteobacteria bacterium; assembly: GCA_963792815.1. Classification (GTDB taxonomy): domain Bacteria; phylum Pseudomonadota; class Gammaproteobacteria; order Pseudomonadales; family Halieaceae; genus JARRPM01. Next base: position 18,218 of record CAWBXR010000013.1, on the reverse strand, counting down.
GTGAGGGTGCGCCTTGCCGGCGAAAATAATCACCACCGGGCGCTCCGTGGTCGCCCAGCAGCCGCGCCAGGCGGGCCGGGTCGGCAAACAGCATCGCGGCGCGCTTGTAGGTGGCGAAGCGGCGGGCAAAACCCACCACCAGCACGTCTTCATGGGTGCCATCGACATAACGCACCATGCGGTGAATCACCGCGTCGCTGGTGCCGTTGCGGCGCTGCTGTACCAGCACGCCTTCATGGACATAACCGAGTAACTGCTGCTTCAGCGACTTGTGCACACTCCAGTAATGGAAATCCGGTATCTCCTCCAGCCGCTCCCAGTACTCCTCGTTCAACAGTTCATTGCGCCAGTCATCGAAACGCAGGTCGAACAGGCTGACCCACTCCCGGGCCAGGAAGGTCTCCAGGTGCACCCCGTTGGTAATATAGGTAATGGGGTTCTCGCGGTGGGGAATCTGCGGCCACAATTCCGCCTCCATTTCCGCCGCCACCTGGCCGTGAATGCGACTGACCCCGTTGTGGAAACGGGTACAACGCAGGGCCAGGCAGGTCATGTTGAAACCGCCCCCGGAATTGAGCCCCAGCTGGTAGACCTGGTCGAACTCCAGCCCCAGGTCGCGAACAGCCGGGCCCAGGTATTTTTCCACCAGGTGGCGGTCGAATATATCGTGCCCGGCGGGCACAGGTGTATGGGTGGTAAATACGGTCCCGGCCGCTACCAGCTCCATGGCACTGTAAACATCCAGGCCCTCGCGCATGCGGAAGGCGCAACGCTCCAGCAACTGGAAGGCCGCATGCCCCTCGTTGATATGCCAGACCGTCGCGTGCAGGTCCAGGGCCCGCAGTGCGCGCACCCCGCCCACCCCCAGCACCAGCTCCTGCTGCAGGCGCATCTCCCGGTCACCGCCGTAGAGCTGGTTGGTAATCGCCCTGTCCGCCGCAGTGTTTTCCGGCAGGTTGGTATCCAGCAGGTACAGGGTGATGTGCCCGGCCTGGGCGGTCCAGACCCGCACCTTGAGCACGCGCCCGGGGAACTCGATATCGAGCGTCAGGTGCTGTCCGGTCTCGGTCAGGGTCGGCACCACCGGCAGGTCGTGGGGCTGGGAGCGGGTGTGACTGACCTGCTGGTGGCCGTGGCCGTCGATGGTCTGGGTGAAGTAACCCGCCTGGTACAGCAGCCCGATCGCGACGAAAGGCAGGCCCACGTCACTGGCGGCCTTGCAGTGATCGCCGGCCAGGATCCCGAGGCCGCCGGAGTAGATGGGAAAGCTCTCGTGAAAGCCGAACTCAAGGCAGAAGTAGGCTATGAGATCCTCGTCCGGGTCGAACAGCGAGGTCAACTCCGGCCGACCGCGGTGCTCGCGATAGGCGTCGTAAGCAGACGTTACCCTGCGGTAGTCCTCCATGTAGGAGCGGTCCTCCAGGGCCTCCTCGAGACGCTGCTGGGACACCCGGCGCAGGAACGCCTTGGGGTTGTGGTCGCAACTTTCCCAGACCTGTCGGTCGAGGCGGTGGAACAGGGAACGGATAGATCGATCCCAGCTGTACATCAGGTCGTTGGCCATCACCTGCAGGCGGGCGAGCTCAGCGGGAATACGGGGCTGTACTTCGAGGGGAAACTGGGAACCGGGCATAGCTTTTCGCGACCTCAGGGATCAGTGGCAGTGTTATATAACTGCAGGTAACGGTTGGCACTTTGCTGCCAGGAAAAGTCCTGCTTCATGGCGTTGACCTGTACCTTACGCCAGCTTTTAGTGTCATACCATAGTTCACAGGCGCGCCGCATGGCAGCAAGTAATTCGGCCGGGTCCGGCTGGCTGAAGACAAAACCGGTGGCGCTGCCCTGGTCCAGGGTCTGCGAATTGCTGTCGACCACGGTATCGGCAAGTCCGCCGACGGCTCGCACCAGCGGCAGGGTGCCATAGCGCAGGCTGTAAAGCTGGTTGAGCCCGCAGGGCTCAAACAGGGAAGGCATCAGGAATATATCCGCTGCCGCTTCGATCCGGTGCGCCAGGGACTCATCATAGGCCAGCACTACCGCCATCGCATCGGGATTCCGGGCGGCGGCCGCAGTCAGGCGCTGCTCGTAAAGGGGTTCACCGGTACCCAGGATAACCAGCTGCACCGGGCAGGCCAGGATTTCCGCCAGCACCGGCAAGATCAATTCCAGCCCCTTTTGCTCCACCAGGCGCCCCACCAGGCCCACCATGGGTCGGTCATCGAGCTGGGCCAGGCCCAGGTCCGCCTGCAGCGCAGTCTTATTGAGCGCCTTGTCCGCCAGGGATTCCGGGGTGTAAGGCTGCACCAGGTAGGGATCCGTGGCGGGGTTCCAGACCTGGCTGTCGATACCGTTGAGAATGCCCACCAGCCGCTCCCGGCGCTGGCGCAGCAGACCTTCCAGCCCCATGCCGCCGGGGGATTCGCAGATCTCCGTGGCGTAGCTTGGGCTGACCGTGGTGATGTAATCGGCGTAAACCAGCCCGCCCTTGATGAAACTGCACTGGCCGTAGAACTCCAGCGCGCTGTCGCGCCAGAAGTGCTCCGGCAGGCGCAGGCGCTCGAAAGTCGCGCGGTTGAACAGGCCCATGTGGGCGAGGCTGTGGATGGTAAACACGGTGCGCGGCCGCGGCTCGCTCAGGTGGGTCAGGGCGATCGCCGGGCCGGTATGCCAGTCGTTGCAATGCAGCACATCGGGCTGCCAGTCCAACCCTGCCTGCCCCGTCGCGATGGCGGCGGCGACCCGGCACAGCAGCATAAAGCGATCGGCGTTGTCGGGCCAGGGCAGCCCGCGGGTGTCGTGATAGGGGTTGCCGGGGCGCTGCGAAAACAGGGGATGCTCAAGCAGCCAGGTTTCCACTTGCGTGCCGGGCAGACGGGTGCTGACAATTCGCAGCACCGAGCCGTCCACTTCCAGGTCCGCCACGTGGACCGGGGGCTCGATGGCTTCCAGCACATGCTGGTAGGCCGGCAACAACAGGCGCACGTCCATCCCCTGCTGCCTCAGCACTTCCGGCAGGCTGCCGGCCACATCCGCCAGGCCTCCTGTCTTGATAAGGGGGTAGGCCTCGCTGGCGACAAACAACAGGCGGCTCATTCACTGCGCTCCGGACAGTTTCAGTACCACCGCCCCGAGCGGTGGCAGGGTAAGGCTGATCGAGTCGCGGCGACCCATCCAGAATACGCTCTGGCTGGCGATATCGGGTCCGTTGCCCACGTCGCTGCCGCCGTAGAAGCGGGAATCGGAATTGAACACCTCGCGGTAGCGACCCTCGCGGGGCACGCCGATACGGTAATCGGTGCGCACCACAGGGGTGAAGTTGAGCACCACTACATGAAAATCCGCACCGTCCCAGCGCAGGTAGCTCAGCACCGACTGGGTCGAATCGTGGCAATCGATCCACTCGAAACCGGCCGCATCAAAGCTGTTGCGGTGCAGGCTGGGCTCATCGCGGTAGAGCCGGTTGAGATCACCTACCAGCTGCTGCAGACCCCGATGCGGCGGCTGCTCCAGTAACTCCCAGGACAACTGCCCCTGGTGCCGCCACTCACCCGGCTCCCCCAGCTCACAGCCCATAAACAGCAGCTTGGCGCCGGGATAGGTGTACAGGTAGGTATACAGCAGGCGCAGGTTGGCGAAACGCTGCCACTCGTCCCCGGGCATCTTGCCCAGCAGCGAATATTTGCCGTGCACCACCTCGTCGTGGGAGAAGGGCAGGAGGAAGTTCTCTGAAAAAGCGTACATCAGGCCGAAGGTGAGCTGGTCGTGGTGATACTGCCGGTAGACCGGCTCATGGGACATGTAGTCGAGGGTGTCGTGCATCCAGCCCATATTCCATTTGATCGAGAACCCAAGGCCGCCAACCCAGGTGGGACGGGTTACCTGGGGCCAGGCTGTGGATTCTTCGGCGATGGTCAGCGTACCCGGGTGCTCCCCGTGGGTGAGGGCGTTGAGTTCCCGCAGGAAATCGATGGCCTCGAGGTTCTCCCGACCGCCGTAGCGGTTGGGCTCCCACTCCCCCGGCTTGCGGGAGTAATCGAGGTAGAGCATGGAGGCCACCGCATCCACCCGCAATCCGTCCAGGTGAAACTCCTCCAGCCAGTAGTTGGCGCTGGCCAGCAGGAAGTTCCTGACCTCATTGCGGCCGTAATTGAAAATCAACGTGCCCCAGTCGGTATGCTCACCCCGGCGCGGGTCCTCGTGCTCGTACAGGGCGGTGCCGTCAAACCGGGCCAGGGCGTGGGCATCCCTGGGGAAATGCGCCGGCACCCAGTCCAGGATGACCCCGATGCCGCGGCTGTGAAGGTAATCGACAAAGAAGCGGAAGTCATCCGGGCTGCCGAAGCGCTGGGAGGGCGCGAAATAGCCCGTGGTCTGGTAACCCCAGGAGTCATCCAGCGGGTGTTCGGTGATAGGCAACAGCTCCACGTGGGTGAAACCGAGGCCCGCCACATAGTCCGCCAGCATAGGCGCCATGTCCCGGAAATTGAGGAAACCGCCGTCCGCCGAGCGCCGCCAGGAACTGGGGTGGAACTCGTAGATCGAGATAGGCGCGTGCTGCCAGTCCCAGCGGGCGCGCTGCGCCAGCCACTGCTGGTCGCTCCAGGCAAATTCGCTCGGCGGGCAGATGATGGCCGCGGTGGCCGGCCGCATTTCGAAGTGGTTGCCGTAAGGGTCGGCCTTAAGCTGCAACCTGCCCCTGCTGTCGCACACTTCAAACTTGTACTTCTCACCGGCCGCCAACCCCGGGATAAACAACTCCCAGACCCCGCTCAGCCCGCGGGAACGCATGGCGTGCCGCAACCCGTGCCACTGGTTGAAGTCACCCACCACGCTGACCCGCCGCGCGTTCGGCGCCCAGGTGGCAAAGCGCACGCCGGGCACGCCCTCGTGCTCACAGCAGTGGGCGCCGAGCACCCGGTAGATATGATGATGCCGGCCCTCGCCGAACAGGTGCAGGTCGAGATCGCCGATAGCCGGGCCGAAGCGGTAGGGGTCCTCCCCCTGCTGCCACTCGCCCTCCGCCGCGCGCCAGCGCAACTCGTAGCCGGGCGCAGCGGCCGAGGCCACGCCACAGGTAAAGAGATCGGTGTCCGGCAGGCGCTGCATGGGCAGCTGGCTGCCACCCCACACTACCTCGGCCTCGGCGGCACCGGGCAACAGCGCCCGTATCTGCCAGCCGGCGCCCTGGCGGTGGCAGCCCAGGACTTCAAAAGGATCGCGGTGTCGCCCGTCCAGCACCCGCCGCAAGGCGTCACTGACAGGCTCTTGAATCGAAACCGTTCTCATCAAATATCCAATGATTTATATCAAGCGAGAAATGAGGACTTTCTTCCGGATATTGTCCACAATGTAATCCGATGTTAATGCAATAACTCCAGGCTAACCAGCTCACAGATCAATGAACCCGATATGACTGATCCCGATTCAGCAAGATACGTCAGCCGCCTGACCAAGGACACGCTGGCACTCGTACTCGCCGGCGGCCGCGGCTCCAGGCTGCGCCAGCTCACCCTGTGGCGGGCAAAACCGGCGGTGCCTTTTGGCGGCAAGTTCAGGATTATCGACTTCCCCCTGTCCAACTGCGTCAATTCCGGCATCCGCAAGGTCGGCATCCTCACCCAGTACAAGGCTCACAGCCTGATTCAGCACATACAGCGGGGCTGGGGTTTCATGCGCGGCGAACTGGGCGAGTTCGTCGAACTGCTGCCGGCCCAGCAAAGGCTGGAGACCTCCTGGTACGAGGGCACCGCCGACGCCATCTACCAGAATATCGACATCATCCGCACCCATAAGCCGGAGTTCGTGCTGATCCTCGCGGGCGACCATATCTACAAGATGGATTACGGCACCATGCTGGCCGCCCATGTGGAAGCCGAGGCGGACATCACGGTCGGCTGTATCGAGGTGCCAATCAATGAAGCGCGGGCCTTCGGGGTAATGGAGGTGGATCTGGACAACCGCATCATCCAGTTCGCCGAGAAACCCGACCAGCCCACCCCCATGCCAGGGCGGGATGATGTGGCGCTGGCTTCCATGGGTATCTATATCTTTCGCACCGAGGTACTGATCGACGAACTGCTGCGCGACGCCGATGAAACCGACTCCAAGCACGACTTCGGCGGTGACATCATTCCCGATGTGATCAACCGGCTGCGGGTCACCGCATTTCCCTTTCGCCAACAGGGCAGCCAGGAACATGCCTACTGGCGGGACGTCGGCACCATCGATGCCTACTGGGAGGCCAATATGGAGTTGATCGGCATCAGCCCGGAGCTCAACCTGTACGACCGGGAGTGGCCGATCTGGACCTACCAGGACCAGGTACCGCCGGCCAAGTTCGTGTTTGATGACGAAGGTCGCCGGGGCATGGCGGTGGACTCCATGGTCGCCGGCGGCTGCATTGTCTCGGGCTCCTACGTGCGGCGCTCACTGCTGTTCAGCAATGTCCACGTGCACTCCTACTCGCATATCGAGGACGCCGTGATATTCCCGGACGTCGATATCGGCAGGCGCTGTGTGATCAAAAAAGCGATCATCGACAAGGGCTGCAGGATTCCGCCCGGCACCAGCATCGGTGTCGATCCGGAGGAGGATGCCGCCCGTTTCCACGTCTCCAAGGGCGGCGTGATACTGGTGACACCGGAGATGCTCGGCCAGCGGCTGCACTATGCCCGCTAACCAGCCCATGAGCGTGGTGCTGATGTGGCATATGCACCAGCCCGACTACCGCGACATGCGCACCGGCAGGGTGCACCTGCCCTGGACCTACCTGCACTCCACCAAGGACTACGTGGATATGGCGGCCCACCTCGAGGCTGTGCCCGAGGCGCGGGCGGTGGTCAATTTCGCTCCCATCCTGCTCGAGCAGATCGAGGATTACATCGCCCAGGTCAAGTCCTACCTCGAGGGCCACGGTGTAATCCAGGATCCGCTGCTGGCAGAGCTGGCGGAACCGGCCCTGCCGGGCAATGCCCAGGCCCGCCTGCGGCTTATGCAGGACTGCCTGCGCGCCAATCGCGAGCGGATGATCGCGCGCTTCGAGCCGTTCCAGCGGCTGGCCACCATGGCGGACTGGTATGAGAGCCACCCCGACAGCATGATCTACGCCTCCAACCAGTTCCTAGCCGACCTGCTGGTCTGGTATCACCTGAGCTGGATGGCCGAGTCCGTGCAGCGCAGTGACAAGCGCATCCAGCGGCTGCGGGAAAAGGCCCACAATTTCAGCCTGCACGATCGCCGGGAGCTGTTGCAGATCGTGCTGGAGCAGATGCAGACCATAGTGCCCCGCTACCGGGCGCTGGCAGAGTCCGGCAGGGTCGAGCTCAGCATGAGTCCCTACGCCCACCCGATTATCCCGCTGATGCTCGACATGAACACGGCCCGGGAGGCGATGCCCGCAGTCCACCTGCCGGTGACCACCGAATATCCCGGTGGCGAGGAACGGGCGCGCTGGCACCTGCGCAAAGGCGTGGCGACTTTTGAACGCGTTTTCGGCCGCAAGCCCCTGGGCTTGTGGCCCTCGGAGGGCGGTGTCAGCCAGCAGGCGCTGGCCCTGTTCGCCGAACAGGGCATCAAGTGGATTGCCAGCGGCGGCACGGTGTTGCACAACAGCCACGACGCCAGGTCGAAGTCCTGCAGTCATCGGGTCTACCGATTTGGCGATGTTCCGGTCGACTGTTTCTTCCGCGATGACGGCCTGTCCGACCTGATCGGCTTTAACTACTCCGATTGGCACGCCAACGACGCCGTGGCCAACCTCATCGGCCACATGGAAAACATAGCCCGGGTCTGCCCCGACCGGGACGACTGCCTCATCACGATCATCCTCGACGGCGAGAACGCCTGGGAGTACTACCCGGAAAACGGTTATTACTTCCTCGATCAGCTCTACCGCGACCTGGCGGCAAACCCGCTGCTGCAGATGACCACCTTCGAGAAGTTCCTGCAGGACAAATCACCTGCACCGGCCCAGGAGGACCACCTGACGGCGGGGAGCTGGGTTTACGGCACCTTCTCCACCTGGATCGGCGACCCCGACAAGAACCGCGGCTGGGAGATCCTGGTGGAGGCCAAGCGCACCTTCGACGAGCAGGTCGCCAGCGGTAAGCTTACGGCCGGAGAAATAGAGGCCGCGGAAAAACAGCTGGCCATCTGCGAGGGCTCCGACTGGTTCTGGTGGTTCGGCGACTACAACCCCTCGTCCACCGTAAACCAGTTCGACCAGCTTTACCGTATGCACCTGGCCAACCTGTACCAGATGCTGCATGTCGAGGCGCCCTCCTACCTGTCAGAAGTGATCTCCCGCGGTGGCGGCAAGCCAAGCCGGGGCGGGGTCATGCGCCAGCACAGCGAAACCGTCTCGTGAACGCGCCACTGCTCGCACAGCGTCGCTGCGGTGTCCTGCTGCACCCCACCAGCCTGCCGGGGGAGGGATACTGCGGCGACTTTGGCGCCGAAGCGCGCCGTTTTGTCGACCTCATCGCCGCGGCGGGACTCAGTATCTGGCAGGTTCTGCCACTGGGCCCGACCCACCCGGACGGCTGCCCCTACCAGTCCTTTTCTGTACACGCGGGCAGCCCGGACCTGATCGACCTGCACTGGCTGGTAAAGCACAACTGGCTCACACAGATACAGGCCCAGGAGGGAATGGCGGACCGCTGGACCAAGCGCGATGCCCTGGACCGCGCCTGTGACGCGTTTTTTCAGCAGGTGGAATCCGCCGCGGATTCACCAATGGTCAGGGCCTACCTGAAATTCCTGGAGAATGCCGACTTCTGGCTGGAAGACTATGTGCGTTTTCACGCCTTTCGCCACAATGAGCAACAGCGCTCCTGGACCGAGTGGCCCAGGGGCCTGCGGGATCGCGACCCGCTGGTGTGTGACGCTGTCGCAGCGAGGCTGAGCAACCAGATCACCCGGCTGCGCTTTCGCCAGTTCGTCTTCGACTGCCAGTGGCGCGAATTGCGCAAGTACGCGAATGACAGGGGTGTGCTGCTGTTCGGGGATATCCCCATCTACGTGCACCTGGAAAGCGCCGACGTGTGGGCCCACCAGGAACAGTTCGACCTGGACGAGGTCGGCCGCCCGGTCACCGTCACCGGCGTACCGCCGGACTATTTCTGCGCCGAGGGCCAACTCTGGGGCAACCCGCAGTACAACTGGCAACTCATGCGCGACGACGGCTTCCAGTGGTGGCTGCAGCGCTTCGACTCCGCGGCCAAACAGTTCGATATCGCCCGCATAGACCATTTTCGCGCCCTGCAGGCCTACTGGGAAATCCCCGCATCCGCCACCTCCGCCCGGGAGGGGCACTGGGTGGAGGCACCGGGGCGGGAGTTGCTGCAGGCGGTGCGTCGGCACTACCCCGAGCTCAAGCTGGTGGCCGAAAACCTGGGTTCCATCACCGCCGAGGTGGAGGCCCTGCGCAAGGAATTTGGCCTGCCGGGCATGCTGATCCTGCAGTTTGCCTTCGACGGCAGCCCGGACAACCCCTACCTGAATCACCTGCACTCCAGCGGCGACATTGTCTACACCGGCACCCACGACAACGACACTACCCTGGGCTGGTTCGAGAGCCTGGACCCGGCCACCCGGGCAAAGGTCTACGAATACTATGGCAATCCAGCGGAATCCATGCCCTGGATGCTGATCCACCAGGCCATGGCCTCCCCCGCCACCACCGCCATCATTCCCTGGCAGGATTTCCTCGGCCTCGACGGCCACCACCGCATGAATACCCCCGGCACCACCGAGGGCAACTGGCGCTGGCGCTTCGACTGGTCCCAGGTGCCCGCGGACCTCGCACCCGCATCAGCGAGATGCTGGCGGCCAGTGACCGACAGCCGCCTGAACTCGCTGCGACAGCTGCTTCGGGCGACGTCGACTGAAACAGAATCTAGCTTGTTCGTTTTACGGTAAAAGGCGCGGCTATGTTCCAATCGCGGCGGTGAGTGCTATCAATGTAGATGGACTAACACCGCCAATGCTTTGCAAGTCTCTTTTGTAAGCTCGATCCAAGGCAGGGGTCCGGGTTTGTGCTGGCGGAATGTAAAAGGCCAGCGCCGAGGGAGTGGAAGGAGACAGCGAAGCGTTGTCAGGCTCCTGACCGACTGAGGGCACCCCGGAGGGGCGCGGCCATGGAGCCAGGACAAACCCGGACCCCGGCCGTGAATGGAACTGGCCTCCCGAGTAAGACAGACCCCACCCTCCGCCGCGAATGGAACAGCACACCCCAACAAAGCTGGGACAAAGCTACAAAAACCTCGATTCTCTAAAAGTATACATTTGTGCAGCTTTAAAGGACTTGCTAGACTACCGGTTTTCAACCCAGACAGGGCACAACCGTTTGGCCAGACCAAATCCGGCGTGTCGAGGATAATTCAATGGCAGACGCAGCAGAAAACCTGGTACCGATAGAGCAACTGTTCGATCCCAACTCAGAGGCGTATATGGCGGACCCGATTCCCCAGTGCCTCGCGTTGATGGAGCGGGGGCGGCTGGTGTGGTACGAGCCCTGGCAGGCCTGGATCATGACTCGCATGCCGGACATCATGGCCTGCTGGAAGGAGGAGCCACTGTCCTCGGATTTCTATGACTGGGAGTTCGCGCCGCCACGGCCCCCGGAAGACCAGTGGAGCAATTTCGAGCGGGCCCTGATCGGCCACAGCCTGCTGGCGGACCACGACCACCACCGCCTGGTGCGGCGGGTGACGGCGCCGGCTTTCTCGCGCAACGTGGTGGACTCTATCCAGCGCAAGATCGAGCCCGATGTGAAGCGGCTGTTCGATGAACTGGGCACGCCGGAGACCTTTGATTACATCGACAAGATCGCCGCCCATATTCCGTTTATCTCCATTACCAGGATGGTGGGCATCCCGGAGAAGTACTGGCCGGATATCAAGCAGGTCATCATGACCTTCACCGAGACCTGGAATCCTACCATTTCCGACGAGCGCAGGGAGAAGGCGCGGCAGGACAGCAACCGGGCCATCGACATCCTGAAACTGGTTATCGCCGAGCGCAGGCTGGACCCGGTGCAGGACGACTTCCTCAGCACCCTGTTGAAAATTGAGCAGGAGAACCCGGGCTTCGAGGAGGGGGATATCATCACCCTGATCCTGGCACTGATAGGCGCCGGCGCCGACACCACCCTGGTGGCACAGCAGTGGTCGGTGTACTGCCTGCTCAAGCACAAGGACCAGGTCGCCAAGGCCCTGGCTACCCCGGACGCGTTCTCCAATGCCTTCAGCGAAATCAGCCGCTGGGGTACCGCGTCGAAAATGGGCTTTGCGCGCTACGCCCCGCGGGACATGGAAATCCTCGGTCACCAGGTGCGCAAGGGCCAGATGGTGCTGATGATGCCGCACCTGAAAGACCACGACCCCGAGTACTACGATCACCCCGAGGTGTTCGACGTGGAGCGGGAATTCAACCCGGACGTACTGTTTGGCTATGGTCCGCGCTACTGCATCGGCGCCGCCCTGGCCAAGCGCCAGCTGTACCTGACCATCTCGGAACTGTTCAAGCGCTTCCCGAACCTTGAACTGGCGGGGGAACCTGAGCGGGACGGGAGCGACCACAACGCGGTGGTATTCAAGCAGCTGATGTTGCGGACCAACTGCAAATAAGTTCCGGAAAAAGCCCTGTCCAAACAGGGCGTGACTCCTTTAAACTTACCGGCACAAATTGAGCCCGCCGGTGGCGGTCTTTGGTAAACCCTCGGGAGCAAACATGAAGAAAACCATCCTGGGCTGTGCTGTCACTGCCGCGCTGCTCAATGCGGGTTCTGCCTCGGCAGGCGGGCTCTGGCTGAATGAATACGGGGATTTCTCCGGTGGGCGCGCAGGCGCGGGTGCTGAGGCCGGCATGGACGGCGCCGCCTCGATCATGCACAACCCGGCCAGCTCCACCAGAGTCAAGGGCGATCAGCTGTTTGCAGCCGGCGGTGCGCTGGTACCTGACATCAAGTTCGACGTCGAATACACCACCCCGCGCCTGGGGACCGGTAATGGCGGCGACGCCGGCAAATCGGCCCCCATGGGATCCGCTGCTTACGTTCACGATTTTCAACTCGGACAGGTGGAGCGCTGGCATCTACTTTCTGGGGTTGGCGGGCGCAGGCCTGGACTATGACAACGACTGGGCCGGGCGCTACCAGGCGACCAAGGTAGACCTGTTGCTTGCCGCAATCGTGCCGACCCTGGCATACCGGGTCAGCGACAGACTGTCCCTTGGTATTGGCGTCCAGTACTGGTACTCCAAATTGAATGTTCACCTCAATGTGCCACGCGTTAACCAGAGCAGAGAAGATTTAAGAGCCTCGATAAATGGCGATGACACCGGCTTTTCCTTCAAGCTGGGCACGATGTACGAACTCACCGACCGCACCCGCTTCGGCCTCATCTACCAGAGTGAGCTGAAACCGGAATACGACGGTGACCTCAAGATCGTCGCTCCCGGTGGTGGGATTATACCTCCCGATGTCGAGCGGACAGTTGCAGTCAAGTCCGAACTCGCTTTTGCCGAGTACGTCCGCTTTGCCATGCACCACGACCCTCGATGAAAAGTGGGGCGTGAATCTGACTATCGGTTGGGAAAACTGGAGCAACCTCGGTGACGTGCCTCTGGCCACAGAAAACCGCGGCAGCGCCATACCCACCAAATGGCGCGATACTTATCATTACGCCTGGGGTGTGGAGTACCAGCTGGACAAGCGCTGGGCTTTCACCAGCGGTGTGTCCTACGACACCAACCCGGTGGACAAGGAAGACCGCAACGCGCAACTGCCCGTGGACCGCCAGATCCGCTATGCTTTCGGCACACGCTACGCCATGTCGGACACACTCAGTCTTGGCGGCTATATCGATTACACGGACCTGGGCAAAGGCAGGATTGCAGCGAACAACTTCGGTGGCGAATACCAGAATAATGGTGTGCTGGGGTTGTCGGCTAACGTCAACTGGACGTTCTAGAGCCCCGCAAGCAGCTCAGATGACGCGTGCGCGCACCCGGTCTCTTGCGCGCATCCTGTTATAAGGGCGGCAGGATTCTGCCGCCTGCCCTTCACCTGTTGGCGTTGGCGTTGGCGCTGCTGCTGACGCTGGCGGGCTGCTCCACCATTCTTCCTCCTGACAACAAAGCCATTACCCGAATCGACACGAACGGCGGCTACCGGCCGACCCATAGCGGTGCGCAAACGCCACAGGGAGATGCCCTTGTTTTGCTGGCTTTCTCGGGCGGAGGTACGCGGGCCGCGGCGCTGTCCTACGGTGTCATGCAGGAGTTGCGGGATACCCTGATCCAGAGCAACGGCGCGACTGTCCGCCTGCTGGATGAGGTCGACAGCATCTCTGCTGTCTCCGGGGGCAGCTTTACCGCCGCCTATTACGGCCTGTATCGCGACAGGCTGTTCGAGGACTATGAGGATGACTTCCTGCGCCAGGGGGTGCAACAGGCCCTGATCAAGCAGTTGTTCAACCCGATGCACTGGATCCGCAGCGGATTTCGCGGGTTCAATCGCACCGAGATGGCAATCGATTACTACAATCGCATCCTGTTCGATGGTGCGACCTTCAGCGATATGGCTAAAAATGGCCCGCCCTATATCGTTATCAACGCCACCGACCTGGGCAACGGCCTGCGCTTCAGCTTCTCCCAGGGGATGTTCGACCTGATCTGCACTGACCTGGGCAGTTACCCCGTAGCGCGCGCGGTCACGGCTTCATCGGCGGTACCGGTCGCCTTCCCGCCGGTTGTGCTGACAAATCATGCCGCAGAGTGCGAAATTGGCGAGAACCAGGAATGGCAACTGCTGCAGCGACTGGCGCCGGCAACCGCTGTCCAGACCCGCTACGTCGATGGCATCAAGTCCTACCGTGACGCGAGAACATCGCAAGTATATCCACCTGGTAGACGGTGGTGTCGCAGACAACCTGGGCCTGCGTGTAATGATCGACCAGGTAGAGAATCTCAATCAAGGGCTGCTGAAAACACTCACGCATGAGCATCCGCGGAGCATCCTGGTAATCCTGGTGAATGCCGAAGTCAGCCCCGAAAAACTCATCGAAAAATCCTACCGCACACCCTCTATTGGCGTGACCATGAACGCGGTCACCAGCGCCCAGTTCGAAAGCTATAACCGCGAAACACTCGATCGATTCAAGGAAATGATGACCGAGTTGGGGACAGCCAGCCCGGAGAGAGGCGCTCCAACGAAAACGTATTTTTCGCAGGTCAGCTTTGATCATGTCAAGAGCACGGAGATCAACCGGGTGCTCAATGCCCTGCCCACCACCCTCGAGTTGGAAGATATCGATGTCGATCGGCTGATCGTGGCAGGCAGGCTGCTACTGCGCAACGAACCGGCCTTCGAGGCCTTCAAGCGGCAGTATCATGCCACCCTGACCGAGAATGCGATCAGCGAAGAGACCCTGTGTCAGTATTTTGACCACCCAGCCTGCCCACCTGCTCCGTGACTCCCCGCTCCGACAGTGCAGCAGATAATTTTGCCAGGCATGGCCCGCCCTGCCAGCAGATGACAATGACGGCTGCGAAACGTACTGGCATAATCAGGCTACAATAATTTCAACTGAGGAATCCTCCATGCGAATTACCCCTCGCCTGTTACTGCTGCTGCTTGTTGCGCCCATTTGCAACGCCGCGACGCTGCAGGTAAAAGATGAGCAGGGCCAACCCCTGGCCCGTGTCATGGTGACCCAGTCTCCGGTAGCCCAGCCCGAGGCGGACCTCAGCGACGACGGCTACGCCCCGGACGGCGTGACCAATACCAGTGCGGAAGTGCTTACGCGTTTTAGCAATGCAGCGGGCGAGGTCAGCTTCGAGACTCCGACACAGCCGGTGAGCTACCGCGCCCGTGCCCAGGGTTACGTCGATGCGAGCTTCCCCGCCATCGAGGGTGAGCTGGTGATGCAGCGCATGACGCCCGAACAGGAGATCGCCAGTTATCCCTCCAACGTCTGGCTGTCCCAACTGGACTTCGGCGGTGACGATGACCTGAAAAAAACCTTCCAGCTCAACTGCGCCTTCTGTCACCAGCAGGCCTCTCCCGTTCATGCGCAATGAACGCACCGAGGAGCAGTGGCTCAGCGTAATCGAGCGGATGAACACCTACGGCGCCCGCCTGCCCACTGATGATCACCAGAAGGTGGCGACCCTGTTGCGGGAGGAGTACCGGCGCCTGCGCGAGCACCCGGAAACCGTACCGGCGCCGCGCCAGTGGGAAGATCACCTGTCAGCGGTTGAGATTACCGAATGGCCGATCGGCGACGGCTTTTCCCAGATGCACGACTTCCTGCTGCATCCCAACGGCTATATCTATATCGGCGATAACCTGTTCGACCGCATCTATGAGCTGGACCCCGTGAGCGGTGAATATACCGTTTACAAGGTACCGCACGACGAGGACATGGGACTGGGCGGCATCATGGGCAACCGCTTCAAGGTGTTTCCCAAGATGTACAACTACATGGGCGTGCACTCCTTCGCCTACTCGAAGAAAGACGGCAATATCTTCATCACGCCATCCATGCAGCAGGCGCTGCTGGAATTCGACATCAAGACGAAGAAATTTATCACCCACTATATGCCCGAGGGGTACTATCCCCACACCATCCGGGTCGACGACAAGGACCGGGTGTGGTTCACCCTGGCCCTGTCTTCGCAGGTGGCGATGTTCGACCGCACCAAAAAGAGCTTCACCGTGTACGACCTGCCAGCCCGGGGCGTGAAGGAATGGCTGATTCTCAAGGCCCTGCCGGTCATGTTCAGCATCAGTCCGGAAAATCGCCCACAACCGGATCCGGACCGGGAGGGCACCGGCCTGCCCATGCCCTACGGGATCGACATCACGCCCGACGGCATGGTGTGGGTGGCCCGCCTGTACGCCAATGACCTGGCGCGCATCGACCCCGACAGCGGCGAGATCACCATGATCGACTTCCCCTTCCAGGGGCCAAGGCGCCTGCGCGCCGACGCCGACGGCAACCTGTGGATCGTGGCCTTCCAGGATTCGCTGCTGGTGAAATACGCCCCCGCCACCGGAAAGTTCACCAGCTACAAGCTGCCGGTGATAAACGAGGTGCCCTACGCCCTCAACGTCGACCGCGAGCGCGGCATGGTGTGGGTGAACGGTAACCAGTCGGACACCATTCTCTCCTTCGACATAGCCAGCGAGCAGTGGCAGGTCTACCCCCTGCCGCGCCAGCGCTTTTTTACCCGCGACATCGAGATCTCGGAAACCGATGGCGCCGTGTATACCACCAACTCGCACTTCCCCACCTGGCAGTCCGAGGGAGGCGTACCCACCCTGCTGCGCATTACCCCGCTGGCGGAGTAGGCAGGATGTCCTCAAGCCTGCGTCGTTCCCTGGCCCTGCTGCCGGGCCTGTGCTGCGCTCTCGCTGCGGCGGCCGAGCCGGGCTGGCTGTACTACGGTGGCGACCAGGGCGGCCGCCACTATTCGCAGGCCACACAGATTGACCGGTCCAACGTTGAAGACCTCGAGGTGGCCTGGGTCTTTCGCAGTGGCGACATGGCAAGTTACGGCGACTGCCATGGACAATACCTCCACCCAGAGCACACCCATCCTGCTGCCGGAGGCTGCCGGGGAATCCCTGGTGTACTGCACGCCCTTCAACCGGGTGATCGCCCTGGACCCAGCCAGCGGCGAACAGCGCTGGAGCTTCGACCCGGAAATCGACCCCCGCGGCGACCGGCCCTTTCGCTGCCGCGGCGTCAGTTACGCCGAGGAGAATCGCACCGCTGCCGGCGCGGCCTGTCGCCACCGGCTCTATATGAGCACCCATGACCGCCGGCTCTGGGCGATCGATGCCATCGACGGCAAACCCTGCGGCGGCTTCGGCGACGGTGGCAAGGTGCAACTGTTCGGCGGCGAGGGACTGGTGCCCGGCGAAGTGAGCAACTCCTCGGCCCCGGTGGTGGCCGACGGGGTGGTGGTGACCGGCTCCACCGTGATCGACTTCGTGCGCGCCCATACGCCCAGGGGTACGGTCATGGCCTTCGACAGCTTCAACGGCAGGCCACTGTGGCAGTTCGACCCATTGTCCGGCCATGCCAACAGCGGCAGCGCCAACGTGTGGGCCCCCATATCGGTGGACGTGGAGCACGGCCTCCTGTACCTGCCCACCAGCGCCGCATCACCAGATTACTACGGCGCGGACCGGCCCGGCGACGGCCTCTACGCCAACAGCGTGGTGGCGCTGGACCTGCACAGCGGCGAACTGCGCTGGCACTTCCAGCATGTGCGCCACGACCTGTGGGACTACGACACGCCCGCCCAGCCCATCCTGTTCGAGTGGCGCAAGAACGGCCAGGCCATACCGGCCCTGGCCCAGCTCACCAAGCAGGGCTTTGTATTCGTGTTCAATCGCCTGACGGGCAAACCGCTGTGGGAGATTACCGAGCAGCCGGTACCGCCCTCCCAGATTCCGGGAGAGCACGCCGCCCTGACCCAGCCCAAGCCGATCGCGCCGCCCCAGTTGCTGAACCCTTTCCTGATGCCGTCGGACGCCTGGGGCCTGACCCCCTGGGACCGCGGCAACTGCGCCGACCAGATTGCCTCCCTGCAGAACCTGGGCCTGTTCACCCCCACCAGCGAGAAGCTAACCATGATGTTCCCCGGCAGCCTGGGAGGACCCAACTGGGGCGGCGGCGCGCTGCTCGGTGATTCGGGCATGCTGCTGGTCAACGTGAACAACGTGGCCTTTACCGGGCAGTTGATACCCACCCCGGACGAAGCCGATGCCCGGACAGCCGCAAGCAGGACCACCCGGCGGCGGGGCATCGCATGCAGGTCACCATGGAAGGCACGCCCTACAATATCGAGATCGGCAGCCTGCAATCGCCGCTGGGCATTCCCTGCAACCCGCCGCCCTGGGGAAAACTGGTGGCGGTAGACCTGCTCAAGGGCACTATCGCCTGGGAGACCGCCCTGGGCTCGGTCCATGAAATGGGACCGGTGACGGCCCCTTTCCACATCGAGTGGGGCACACCCAACCTGGGGGGCGGTATCGCCACCGCCGGCGGCCTGTTCTTTATCGGTGCCACCATGGACCGGCAGATCCGCGCCTTCGACGTGAGCAACGGCGAGACCCTCTGGCAGTACACCCTGCCGGTGGACGCCGCCGCCACGCCCATGACCTACGTTTACCGCGGTAAACAGTACGTGGTTATCAATGCCGG
>CAWBXR010000012.1:0-520210 GCA_963792815.1 uncultured Gammaproteobacteria bacterium | reverse complement strand
TATCGACCGGGCCGACGAGGCTGCTGACCAGGAACGCTACCAGACTGTCTATGCCGAGCGCGAAGGCGCGGTGGCAGCCCCAACAGCGGGGCTGCACTTCGGCGGGAGATACTCCAGCTGATGGACGCCCGGGGCGTTCGCCGGGTAGCCGTTACCCTGCACGTGGGGGCGGGCACCTTCCAGCCGGTAAGGGCCGATCGCATCGAGGATCACGTGATGCATGCCGAGTACGTGGAGGTTGATGAGACCGTGTGCGCAGCGGTGCGCGACCCGCGCCCGGGGCGGTCGCGTGGTGGCGATGCAGAACTGTCCGTGCGCTTGTTGAAGCGCCAGCGATGAGCAGGGAAACATCAGCCCCTTCAGCGGTGACACCGATATTTTCATCTACCCGGGCTATCGCTTCCGCAATGTGGACGCGATGTTGACCAATTTTCATCTGCCCGAGTCCACCTTGTTGATGCTGGTTAGTGCCTTTGCCGCAGGGAGAATATGATCGCTGCCTACGCCGAGGCCATCGCCAGGCGTTACCGTTTTTTCAGCTATGGTGATGCCATGTTTATTGCGGCCAACAAGACCCGGCAGGAATCACTATGAGCGCGCCCTGCCGTATGCAATTCGAACGACTGGGTAGTGACGGCGAAGCCCGTCGCGGTCAACTGCAGTTTCCCCGGGGGACGGTGGAAACCCCGGCCTCTGCCCGGTCGGGACCTACGGCACGGTAAAGGGCATGCTGCCCCGGGACATCCGCGCCATTGGCGCAGATGATCCTCGGGCGACGCCTTTCACCTGTGGTTGCGCCCGGGCACGGAGATTATTGAAAAGCACGGCGACCTGCACGATTTTATGGGCTGGGACGGGCCGATTCTCACGGACTCCGGCGGCTTCCAGGTATTCAGCCTCGGAGATATGCGCAAGATTTCCGAGGAGGGCGTCAGATTCCAGTCCCGGTGGATGGCGCTAAGGTATTTCTCGACCCGGAAACCTCCATGGCGATCCAGCGCAGCCTTGGCGCGGATATCGTGATGATCTTCGATGAGTGCACACCCTACCCGGCGACGAGCGGAGGAAGCCCGGGCTTCCATGGAACTGTCGCTGCGTTGGGCGGCGCGCAGCAAGGCCGCCCATGGCGGAAATGACGCGGCCCTGTTCGGTATCGTCCAGGGCGGCATGTACCCGGCGGCTGCGCACTGAATCGCTGGCAGGGCTGGAGGCCATAGGTTTCGACGGCTATGCCATACGGTGGCCTGTCGGTCGGGGAACCCAAGGATGAAATGCTGCTGGTACTGGATGCACTGCACTCGCATTTGCCCGCGGACAAACCCCGCTATCTGATGGGCGTAGGACGCCGGCAGGACCTGCTGGAGGGTTGCGCCGGGGAATCGATATGTTCGATTGCGTGATGCCCACCCGTAATGCCCGCAATGGTTATATTTTTACCTCCCGCGGCGTGCTGAAGCTGCGCAACAAGCGTCACAAGACCGACATCTCGCCCCTCGATGAAAACTGCGACTGCTACACCTGCCAGAATTTCAGCCGGGCCTACCTGCACCACCTGGACAAGTGCAACGAGATTCTCGGCTCGCAGCTCAACGCCGTCCACAACCTGCACTACTACCAGGCGCACATGGCCGCTATTCGCGAGGCGATAACCGAGCACCGGCTCGACGATTTCGCCCAAGCGTTTTACGAGAAACAGGCGCAAGGCGTCTAGCCATGTACACCCTCTGCTTCTATGTCCCCGAATCCACCCTGGAAGACGTCAAATCCGCGGTCTTCGCCGCCGGCGCCGGCCGCATCGGCAATTACGAGCAGTGCTGCTGGCAGGTCGAGGGGCAGGGGCAGTTCAGGCCCCTGGCCGGCAGCGACCCGGCCATAGGTGAGCAGGGGGAGCTCGAAACGGTGGCGAATCCCGGGTCGAACTGGTCTGCGCGGAGGACAGTATCGCGGCGGCAGTCGAGGCCATGAAGGCCGCCCACCCCTACGAGGAGCCGGCCTGGCATGTCCTGCAAATCGTAACGGACCTGCCCGGCTGATGGCGATCCTGCACGACCTTTTCGAGCGCCTCGACCGGGAATTGCCCCTGCGGGGCCTGGCCTGGAAGGGCCCCCTCGGAAGACCCGCGAGGCCGCGGTGCTGGTCGCCCTTACCACCGAAGCCGCGCCCAGGGTGATCCTCGGCCGCAGAGCCATGCACCTGCCGCTACACCCGGGGGAGGTCGCTTTCCCCGGGGGCAAGCGCGAACCCGAGGACGTCACGCCCTGGGTAACGGCCCTGCGGGAAGCGCATGAAGAAGTAGGCCTCCGTAGCGAGCTGGCGGAGCCCCTGGGTGAGTTGTCGCCGCTGATAACCCGCACCGGTTTCGAGGTACACCCCTGTGTGGCGAGAGTGCCGGCGGCGCTCGAGATGGTCGTGGACCCCCGTGAATTCGACAGTGTATTCATGGCGCGGCTGGAGATTTTTGCCGACAGGGACCTGTTCCGGCTCGAAGAGATGTCAGATGGCGTGCGCACGCGGATGGTGCCCCATTACCAGCTGGGCGATGACAATATCTGGGGGGTGACTGCGGCGGTGCTGGCGCAGCTGGTGAACCTGGCGTTTGATGCCGGCCTGGATCTGCAACGAAATTGGACGGTAACACCCTGAGCAGGGTGTTACCGTCTGCATTTTTGGCCTTAGAATACGAGGTCGAAGTGCTTGAGCAGGTCGAGGTGCCGGTCTCGCACAGCTTGTAACCGTAAGCGACGGACCCTTTCACGCCGATATTGTCGGTGTAACCACCGTTGTTGTAGGCTGAGGCGATTTTCGTCCCATCGCGATAAATATCGACCTTTGTGCCGCTGGCGCCTGACCAGGAAACTGCCCGTGATGGACACCCTTGACTTTGTAGCCACTGACACTAATGTCGATTTGTGTGGTACTTCCAGTTCCACTCCCGGCGGCTGCCTCAGTTTCGGCAGAGACAGTTGAGGTGTATGCCGATGCCCCTGCGCTATTGAAGGCGTTGACACGGTAGCGATAAAGCGTTCCCGCGCTCAGGCCGGTATCCAGGAAGGAGCTGGAGTTGGTCTCCGCCGTGCCCGCCTGCTGCCACTGGCTGGAGCCATCTTCCTGGCGCTCGATGGTAAAGCCCTCCTCGTCATTCGAGGTGTCCGTCCAGCCGATGCTGATGCGGTCCTGGCCGGCTGAGGTTGCTGACGGCTCTTGGGTGCACTTGGCGCCCTTGGCGGAGTCGGTGTTAGAGGGATCGGTGATGTCGTCCCGTTTTCGGATCGAATCACCAGGTAATCGACATGCAAAGAGTGGAAGTCGTTTCGTCTTTATGCGCACTGCGTCGTTTACCCTGACGATATGTTGCCACTGATACCGGCAGGCAGAGCAAACTGCAGTTCACCGGAGGTGCTGTTGTTCACGGTGAACATATTTACCTATTTGCTGCCATCTGTGGAGTAGGCAAAAGTAAACGAATCTGCGTCTGTGTCGGTTGACGCGGTGACGGCGACCATCAACTTGTCGCCGGGTGCGACGTCGAAAGTCCATTTTTTTCAAGTAGCCATCAGATCGCTCCGTGATGGACTCTAATGTACCATCTTTAACCCCAGGTATCCTTGAAAGTGCCAGTTCGGTATCCGCTGGTATTCTCACTGACTGCCAGATCTCGGTATACGGCGGTGCGACCTCGGTAGCAGAGCTAGCCACATTGCTGTACCCGGAGATTCCCGCACTGTTCCAGGCCCGGGCCCGATAGCTGTAGAGCGTATCCGGTGCCAAGTTGTTGTCGCTATAGCTGGAGCTGTTGGCCGGCAGCGAAGCAATCTCGGCAAAATTCACCCCGTCATCCGATCGCTCCACCCTGAAACCCGATTCATCGCTGGAATTATCGCTCCAGCTAAGTTCGATAGTCGAAGCGCTGGCAGCCGCTGCATTCAGGCTTCCTGGTTTGGCGGGAATTGTCGGCTGCGTTGGTGTCGACCCAGCGCGGAAGCTGGCCACGGTGGCCGCCGTCGTGTTCATGGTGCGGGTGTTGTCGTTGCCAGACGATGTGCCGGTAGGCTGGCCGTTGTAGAGCACGTCAGGGTTGGAAAACTGGGCAACCCGCTTGCAACCGCCGCTGCAGTTATAGGCCATAACGGTACGGAAGCTGTTGAAGGGCTCCTGGTAGCCGTAGGCGTAGGGGTAGATGGCGCCGCTGGCATTGTGCCGGGTCGTGGTGCGCGCCCTGGTTGTGGCCGATTTCGTGGGCGAAGGAGTAGTACCCGGTCGCGCAGCTGTGATGGACCACGCTGAAGGCGCTGGAGGCGAAGCTCGTGGACAGGCTGGTCATCCGGTAGGCGTAACCGCAGTAAGCCGGTTCGTTCTCGATCAGGCTGACCAGGTCGGCACCGTAGCTGTCGCGCAGTGAGTGCAACTCGTCCATGTAACCGTCATTGGTTGCGCGCAATCGGCTCAGGTCGGTGCTCATATTGCCGGACTCGACATAATTGGTCAGCACTGCCTGCACCAGGTTGAGCCGCGCATTGATCCCGCTGTTGGCGTAGGCCTGGTTTGCCTCTGCCACGGCCTGGACAACCAGGGCTTCCGCACCCGCGGTGCCGTATTTGGATGCGACTCTTCGGTGTATAGGCAACCAGCACGTCGATAATCGGCGCCACCGTCAGCTGCGACCTCGGTTTCAGCTGAAGTACTTCCGGATCCCGCAACATCTGCCACCGGTATGGGATCGAGTTCGGGCGCCGGATCGGTGGTTTCCACCTCGCTCACCACGTGACTGCCGTTGGCCCGGGGCTCGAGCTTGAACAGGCGGTCGCCGATGGCAAAGGTAGCCGACAGCGCGTTGCCGCTCTGGCCGATGACTACCCTGTCTTTCGAGTTGCCATTGGCATGGCCTACCCAGGCGGACTTGCCGCCGCCGAAGTCGTACTCCATGTCCCTGATGGCCTCGAAGGACACCCCGTCGGGTAATTCGACAAAGAAGCGGCCACTGCGCAGGCGGCCCTTGTTCACCTTGACTGCCTTACTCCTG
Organism: uncultured Gammaproteobacteria bacterium; assembly: GCA_963792815.1. GTDB lineage: Bacteria > Pseudomonadota > Gammaproteobacteria > Pseudomonadales > Halieaceae > JARRPM01. Next base: position 515,190 of record CAWBXR010000012.1, on the reverse strand, counting down.
CCGGCGATGGCCTGCTGGGGCAGTTCGACCTTCACCTTGCCGGGTACCTTGGTGAGCAGCCCGGGCGGTTTGGGTGTCGCCGCGGCGTTGAAACTGACCGCGGATGCGCCTGCAAGTACTATGGACAAGGCGGCCGTGCGCCATTGCAGTTTGGTGGTGTTCATTTCATTTTGCCCCGTAATGTGCTTATCAATTTTCCCGACCCGGTCGCCGCGTGCGCTTCTGGCGCAAGGGTGCGATCTGGATCTGCCTCTCGATCAGGAATGTAGATATTTTTTAACATAAGTAAAACGAATAACTGGAGAAAAGTGCAGATAATTTCCCGTCCCATATTTCTTCAGTCTCTGGCCACCGTGTTCGTTCTTATGTTCGGGTCGCCGCGTTCGCGAGTTTGTCGGGCCCGTGTAAGCAGTAACCGGACCAGTTGATAATATTAGTCTAATTAAAACAATGAGATATCGTCCATCGAAGTATTCGTGACTGGTCTGTACTGGCGGTTTTGAGAGAAATTACCGGAAGTCTGGTGGATATCTGTCGCCGATTGGCGACAAATATTCGGGCTGAGAAATGAAATGTCTTAAAATCAATGAGATAGCATGTCGCTGATTGCCGACATACCGCGCCACAATTTCCGCGAATCAGCGCAATGTCAAGTCTGCCCGCTGGCACAAACGGGTCATCTGCCTTAGGATGCGGGCCTTGTCGCAATCAACGCAACTGGACAGAACAACCATGAAATACAGCCTGGGCGATACCAAGGTCAAACTGGTGGGTGAGGGACACTTCATCGCACCCAATGCGGCCGTGATCGGCAACGTCACCCTCCACGAGAACAGCAGCGTCTGGTTCAGCTGCGTGCTGCGCGGCGATGCGGAGCGGATCGAGGTCGGGGCCGGCAGCAATATCCAGGACGGTACCGTGCTGCACGCGGACCCGGGATTTCCCATGGTGGTGGGCAAGAATGTCACAGTGGGCCACAACGCCATGCTTCACGGCTGTACCATCGGCGATGGCTCCCTGGTGGGTATCAGCGCTGTGGTTTTGAATGGCGCGAAGGTGGGCAAGGGCTGCCTGATCGGCGCCAACGCGCTGGTGACCGAGGGCATGGAAATACCGGACGGTTCCCTGGTGCTGGGCTCACCCGCAAAAATCAAGACGCACCTGTCAGACGAGCAACGCCTTGCGCTGATGCATAACGCCGATCATTACATCGGCAATGCCCGCCGTTTCAGCGCGGAGCTGCAGGAGCAGGAATGATCGAAGACGAACCACAATCCCCCTGCATCTCGGTGTGCCTGCTCGACGAGCAGAATATCTGCCAGGGCTGCTTTCGCAGCGCCGATGAGATCACCGACTGGTTGATGGCGAGCCCCCAGCAGAAGCGTGACATTCTGCAGCGGTCAGGCGAGCGTCGGGATGCTTCCTTTTACCGTCAAGCTGCGGTGAACACAGCCCGTCAGCCGTCAGTCGTCTCGGCCATCAACCTCACCCGCACCGAGCGCACCACGTTGCCTTCCAGCTCCAGGATCTCCATACGGTAGCGACCGATGGCCAGGCCCGCGTTGGCGTCGGGGAAGGACTCCAGGTTTTCCAGGATGAGCCCGCTGAGGGTTTTCGGCCCGTCGGTGGGCAGGTCCCAGTGCAGTGTCTTGTTGATCTCACGGATGTTGGCGGTGCCGGCTATGATGTGGCTGCCGTCCCGCTGGGGGTAGATATTGTCCGTGGTGTCGCTGAGGTTAGAGGTGAAATCGCCGACGATCTCCTCCAGGATATCCTCCATCGCAACCAGCCCCATTACCTCGCCGTATTCGTCCACCACCACCGCCAGGCGGTGCTTGCTCTTCTGGAAGTTCAGCAACTGCGTGCTGAGGGGGGTGCTCTCGGGAATGAAGTAGGGCGACTCCATCTCCCGCTCCAGCGCGGCGCGGTCCAGGCCCTGGCGGTCGATCACCTTGCTGATATTGCGCAGGTGCAGCACGCCGGCAATGTTGTTGATGTCGTCGCGCCATACCGGCAGCCTTGTATGCGAGCTGGTTTGTATGCAGCGCAGTATGTCGTCGTCGGTATCATCCAGGTCGATGCCGTAGACCTCGCTGCGGGGCACGATGATGTCGTTTACCGAGACTTCTTCCAGTGCCAGCAGGTTGAGCATCATGCTGCGGCGCTTGGCGGGAATCATTGCTCCGCCCTCGGCCACCAGTGTGCGCAGTTCTTCCTTCGACAGGTGGTCGCTGCCCGCGTTCTCCGGGTCCACGCCGAGCAGGTTCAGCAGGCCGTTGGTGACTTTGCTGACCAGCCACACCAGCGGGTACATCACTTTGAGCAGGGGCGTCAGCAGCAGCGTCGCGGGGAAAGCGACACCCTCGGGGTGCAGCGCGGCGATGGTCTTGGGTGTGACTTCGGCGAAAATCAGCACCACCAGGGTGAGCGACACGGTGGCAATCAGAATGCCGGCATCGCCCCACAGGCGGATCGCGATAACCGTGGCGATCGCCGAGGCGAGAATATTCACCAGGTTATTGCCGATCAGGATCAAGCCAATCAGGCGGTCCGGCCGTTCCAGCAGTTTGCCGGCCCGGATGGCGCCTTTGTGCTTGTTTTTCTGCAGGTGTTTCAACCGATAGCGGTTGAGCGACATCATGCCGGTTTCCGAGCTGGAGAAGAAGGCCGAAAAGATTATGAGCGCAGCGAGAACTGAGAAAAGTAGGCCGATCGGGGCGTCGTTCAAGTCTGGTGTGAGCCTTTGGTATTCGTAGGCCGCCTATCTTGAAGAAAAACCGTGGTCAGGGCAAGGATTAGCGCCGGTCAATTCAGCCCCGTTGCAGCACCAGTTCCAGCACCAGTTTGGTCCCGAAATAGGCAAGTACCAGCAGGGCGAAGCCGGTGAGGGTCAGGCGCACGGCGGTCTTGCTGCGCCAGCCCAGTTGATAGTGCCCCCACAGCAGTACGGCGAGCAGCAGCCACGCGCCCAGGGTGAGAACGGTCTTGTGGACCAGGTGCTGGGCGAAAATGTCGTCCAGGAAAACAAATCCCGAGAGAATGGCGACGCTCAGCAATATCTCTCCGACCCACAGCAGCTCGAACAGCATGGTCTCCATCAGCTGCAGCGGCGGCAGTATCTGTACCAGGCCCCGCGTGTGGCGGTGTTTCAGCTGGTGGTCCTGGGCCGCGAGCAGCGCCGCCTGTGCCGCGGCGAGCGTCAGCACGGCGTAGGCGAGAATGGAGCTGCCTATATGCAGCAGGATGCCCGAGGGCAGGTCGGTGCGGATCGGCGCACTCTCAGGGGCGAAGGTGGATACGATCACCGCCAGCGCGGACAGTGGGAACAGGATTACCAGCAGGTTCTGCAGGGGGCGGCGCAGCAGGGAAAGGAGGCAGATCAGGTTGATTACCAGGAAGATCAACGCGGAGACCTTGTAAAACCCCATCTCCACCTCTCCCGGGTGGAAGATCGCGTCCCAGACCACGCCGAGGTGGCACAACAGGGCCGCCACCGACAGTCCGATGAACAGGCGGTTGATCTGTTGTCGTTGCTGGAAAATGTGCAGCAGCTGCAGTGCCGTGGCTGCCAGGTACAACAGGGCGGCGAGGGGGGCGAGAATCGTGGCTGGCATTGGCTTGGGAGTTGGCCCTGGCTGACGTATACTGCGACCCTTTGTACCCATTTGTCCCCGTGTAATCAATAGCGACGATTTTTCCCGAGAGATTTAGCATGTTCGAGAGCCTCAGTGACCGTCTTTCCCAGAGCCTGCGCGGTATTTCCGGCAAGGCCAGGCTAAGCGAAGAAAACATCCAGGACACCCTGCGCGAGGTGCGCATGGCCCTGTTGGAGGCAGACGTGGCGCTGCCCGTGGTCAAGGACTTCGTGGAGGCGATCAAGCAGCGCGCGGTCGGCCAGGAGGTCATGAAGAGCCTCAGTCCGGGCCAGGCCTTCCTGAAGATCGTCCAGAACGAGCTCGAGGAGGTGATGGGCGCGGCGAACGAGGGCCTCGATCTCGCCACCAAGCCCCCCGCCGTGATTCTGATGGCCGGCCTGCAGGGTGCCGGTAAAACCACCTCGGTGGCCAAGCTGGCCAAATTGCTGAAGGAACGGGACAAGAAAAAGGTGACGGTGGTGAGCGCCGACGTCTACCGGCCGGCGGCCATCAAGCAGTTGGAAACCCTGGCGGCGGAAGTCGGGGCGGATTTCTTTGCCAGTGATGCCGGGCAGAAGCCGGCGGATATCGTGCGCCGGGCGATCGAGCACGCCAGAATCCAGTTCAGCGACGTCCTTATCGTGGACACCGCCGGCCGGCTGGCCATCGACCAGGACATGATGAAGGAGATCGCCGAGCTGCACAAAATCGCCCAGCCGGTGGAAACCCTGTTCGTGGTGGATGCCATGACGGGCCAGGACGCGGCGACCACGGCGAAGGCATTCGGTGAAGCGCTGCCCCTGACCGGGGTGATCCTCACCAAGGTGGACGCAGACACCCGCGGCGGCGCCGCCCTGTCCGTGCGCGCGATAACCGGCAAGCCGATCAAGTTCCTGGGGGTGGGGGAGAAGACCGCCGCCCTGGACCCGTTCCATCCCGACCGGATGGCCTCGCGTATCCTGGGCATGGGCGATGTGCTGTCGCTTATCGAGGAGGCGGAGCAGAAGGTCGACAAGGAAAAAGCCGCCAAACTGGCGCGCAAGGTCAAGAAGGGCGGCAAGTTCGACCTGGAAGATTTCCGCGACCAGTTGCAGCAGATGAACAACATGGGCGGTATTACCAGCATGCTGGACAAGCTGCCCGGCATGGGCAACATCGCCCAGCTGGCCCAGCAGAAAATCGATACGAAAATGTTCTCCCGCATGGAGGCCCTGATCAATTCCATGACCCCGAAAGAGCGCCGCAATCCCGAGCTTATCCAGGGCTCACGCAAGCGCCGCATCACCCAGGGTTCCGGCACCCAGGTGCAGGATCTCAACCGCCTGCTGAAGCAGCACAAGCAGATGCAGAAGATGATGAAAAAGATGAAAGGCGGCGGTATGGAGAAGATGATGCGGGGCCTCGGCGGCATGGGCGGCCCGGGTGGCATGGGCGGCGCCGGTCCCGGCGGCATGCCCTTTCGCTGATTCGTGCCCATAAGGTACGGAATTCACTAAAAAATTTGTCGAGGCAGGGGTTTAAAACCCCGGCCAATTTCCGTATGATACGCCACCTTTCCGGCCCAGGTGCCGGGTTTTGTCGTGGGCAATGTTGTAATTTAGCAGCAGATCCCCTCTAAATTTCAGGAAATTACGCAAAATGGTAACAATTCGTCTTGCCCGTGGCGGCTCCAAGAAGCGCCCGTTTTACCACCTTACCGTCTCCGACAGCCGCAATGCGCGCAACGGTCGCTTCATCGAGCGCGTGGGTTTCTTTAACCCGGTAGCCCGCGGCCAGGAAGAGCGCCTGCGTGTCGACAGCGAGCGCGTGGCCTTCTGGCAGGGCCAGGGCGCCCAACTGTCCGAGCGCGTGGCCAAGCTGGTCAAGGACGCCGCTGCCGCCTGAATCGGGCGGTCGGGGGTTTGATGGCTGGGCCCTCGCAGGACGACATGCTGGTAGTCGGTAAGATTACCGGCTGCTATGGCGTAAAGGGGTGGGTGAAAATCCATTCCTATACCGAACCCAGGGAGAATTTCCTGGGATTCGGCAAATGGGTATTACTGCGTCGCGGTGCCCCGGAACCCATCGAGTTTGACGATGGCCGGGTGCAGGGCAAGGGCCTGGTGGCGCATATCGCGGGGCTGGATGACCGCACCCTGGCGGAAGCCTACAGCGGGCTGGAAGTGGCGGTGCAGGCCGACAGCCTGCCGGCACTGGAGGCGGGCGACTACTACTGGAGCCAGCTGCAGGGTCTGCAGGTCTGGTGCCGGGATGCAGGTGGCGCCGGCGGTAGTGAAGAGGGCGGTACTGAAGAAAGAGTGTTGCTGGGTACTGTGGATTACCTGATCGAGACCGGGGCCAACGATGTCCTGGTGGTAAAACCCTCGACGGACAGTATCGACGACAGGGAGAGATTGATTCCCTACCTGCCGGGAGACGTGGTCACGAGCGTTGACCTCGACCGGGCAGTGATAGAGGTGGACTGGTTCCTCGAGGATTGAGGGCAGGGGTCCGGGAAAGAACAGGGGAGCAACAGGACACGATGCAGATCGCACTGGTGAGCCTGTTTCCGGAAATGTTCGACGCGGTGAGCGATCACGGGGTCACAGGCAGGGCGATCAGGCAGGGCCTGGTGCGATTGAGCCACTGCAACCCGCGTGACTACACCACCGACCGGCACCGCACGGTGGATGACAGGCCCTACGGCGGCGGCCCGGGTATGTTGATGATGATAGACCCCCTGCAGCAGGCCATTGCCGCTGCCAGGGACGAGGTGGGAGGTAGCGCGAAAGTGATCTACCTGTCACCCCAGGGCAAGCGCTTCGATCACCGCAAGGCGGTGGAGCTGGCGAACGAGCCCGGGCTGGTATTGATCGCCGGCCGCTACGAAGGCGTCGATGAGCGCCTGCTGGAAGCGGAGGTGGACGAGGAATTGTCCATCGGCGACTACGTACTGAGCGGCGGAGAACTGGCCGCCATGGTGGTGATCGATGCGGTGACCCGCCAGTTGCCCGGTGTACTGGGGCATGAATTGTCGGCACAGGAGGACTCCTTCGCCGACGGGTTGCTGGACTGCCCGCACTACACCCGGCCAGAGGTGTACCAGGACAGAACGGTGCCGGACGTATTACTCAGCGGGAATCACGAAGAGATTCGCCGCTGGCGCCTGAAACAGGCACTGGGCAGGACGCTGGAGCGACGCCCGGACCTGCTGCAGGGCAGGGCGATGACGCCCGAGGAAGAGCAGTTGTTGGCGGAATTTCTCCGCGAACGCAATGTATCAACAGACGGATAGCTGTGAAGCTACGAACGAAAATCAACAGGAGCGCACCATGAGCACCAACAATATTATTTCTCAGATTGAAGCTGAGCAGATGCAAAAACAATTGTCTGATTTCAATCCCGGTGACACCGTGGTCGTTCAGGTAAAGGTAAAGGAAGGCGACCGCGAGCGTCTGCAGGCTTTCGAGGGCGTTTGTATCCGCAAGCGCAACCGGGCCCTGAACTCCGCGTTCACCGTGCGCAAGATGTCCCACGGTGTGGGCGTTGAGCGTACTTTCCAGACTTACAGCCCGATGGTCGAGAGCGTGTCAGTCAAGCGTCGCGGCGACGTGCGCCAGGCCAAGCTCTACTACCTGCGCGAGCTGAGCGGTCGTGCGGCTCGCATCAAGGAAAAGCTGTAACTTATAGCTTTTCTGTAAGCGGTTATTGAAAGCGGCCCTTGGGGCCGCTTTTTTTGTCCGTGATTTTTTTGGGGTAGGTGCTGTTCCAATCGCGGCGGAGAACGGGGGTTGCCTCGCTCCACGGCTGCGGCCCTCCGGGCTTCCCTCAGTCGGTCGCGAGCCTTAAAGCGCTTCGCTGTCTCGCTCCACTCCCTCGGCGTGCGCCTTTTACGTTCCGCGAGGCAACCCCCGCTCTCCACCGCTTTGAGTTCTAGCCATACAGGATGTAAGAGGACCGCCACTGCTTTTAACTATTGTTGATATGCCCGATTCAAGGCAGGGGTCCGGGTTTGTCCTGGCGGAATGTTAAAGGCCAGCGCCGAGGGAGTGGAAGGAGACAGCGAAGCGCTTTAAGGCTCCTGACCGACTGAGGGCAGCCCGGAGGGCCGCGGCCATGGAGCCAGGACAAACCCGGACTCCTGCCGACTTTAAAACAGGCACCAACAGCAAGCCAACACCAGACAGCAAAGTTTCATGATAGTGTTACCCGATGAGAGCAGAACTACTAATCCACCCCGAAATCGAACGCTACATCGACGCCATGTGGATGGAGAAGGGGCTCAGTGACAACAGCCTGAGCTCCTATCGAAGGGACCTGCGGCAATTCCACGAGTGGTTGGCGAAAAACCGTGACAGCAGCATCACCGGGGCGGACCGATCGTCACTGCAGGCCTACCTTGGAGCGCGGTTGCAGCAGGGACAATCGCCGCGTTCTACCGCTCGGTTCATGTCCTGCGTGCGGGGTTTTTATCACTACCTGCTGCGCGAGGGACGGATCACCGTGGACCCGACCCTGGACGTGGACAGCCCGAAACTGGGGCGGCCACTGCCCAAGTCACTGTCCGAGGCGGAAGTCGACCGATTGCTGCAGGCGCCGGACCTGGATGTGGCGCTGGAGTTTCGCGATCGCACCATGCTCGAGCTGCTCTATGCCTGCGGCTTGCGGGTGACGGAACTCACCAGTTTGCAACTGGGGCAGGTGAGCGTGAACCAGGGGGTGGTAAGGGTTTTTGGCAAGGGCAGCAAGGAGCGGCTGGTGCCGATGGGGGAGGAGGCGCTGCTGTGGTTGCGCCGGTATATGGCGGGGCCGCGGGCGGAGTTATTGCGGGGTCTTCCCTGCGATGTGGTGTTTCCCAGTCGCCGGGGGAGCCAAATGACTCGCCAGACCTTCTGGTATCGTATTAAAATCTATGCCCTTCGCGCGGATATCAAGAAAGAGCTGTCGCCCCATACCCTGCGGCACGCGTTTGCTACCCATTTGCTGAATCACGGCGCGGACCTCAGGGTGGTGCAGCTGTTGCTGGGGCACAGTGACCTGAGTACGACACAGATTTACACCCACGTGGCCAAACAGAGGATGCAGGAACTGCATGCCATGCACCATCCACGGGGATGAGGAACTTACAGGCCGGAAGCGGCTCCAATGCACGGCAACCCAGGTCCGGATTGTTGCGGGCATCGGCTAACCGGGTGGAGTGCTCCGCCAAAACAGAGGATACAACATGATCAAACCGATTCTTCGCGCAACCATGGCTCTTGGCCTGCTGGCAGTTGCTTCCGTGGCCGTTGCAGGCAAGCCCGCAGACAAGGCGGTGGCCGACAAGCTGCGCGCTGTGCTGGCCATGCCCGCTATGGGGCTTGAAGTGGCCAGCGTCGAAACCAGTGTGATTCCGGGCCTCTACGAGGTGCAGTTTACTACTGGCCCGGTGGTTTACTCGACGGCCACCGGTGAACACGTGATTCTCGGGGACCTGTTCTCCGTGGACGACAAGGGTTACACCAACCTGACCGAGAAGCGTCGCGACGGCGAGCGCCTGGAGAAAATCGCCAATATCGATGAGAAGGATATGATTATCTTCTCCCCGCAGGGTGAGCCGAAAGCGCACATAACGGTGTTTACGGACGTGAGCTGTTTCTATTGCCAGAAACTCCACCTGGAAGTGCCCGAACTCAACAAACGCGGGGTGGAGGTCAGGTATCTCGCCTACCCGCGTTCCGGGGTAGACTCCCCCGGCTACCGCCAGCTGGCCACCGCCTGGTGCGCTACCGACCGGCAGGGCACCCTGACCAAGCTGAAGAGCAAGGAGGCGGTACCGGAAAATGTCTGCGCCGATAATCCGGTGGCGGCGCAGTACGAACTGGGCCAGCAACTGGGTGTGCGCGGCACGCCGGCCATGGTGACCGAGGACGGCACCCTGATCCCCGGCTACCAGTCGGCGGATGACCTGATGGTCACGCTGGGCTTGAACTGAGCCCGCAGGGCCAGCCCCGCTTTATCGGGCATTTATTCGGCCCGGGTGGATGGCAATGCGCAGGGCCCCTGGTCACGTTGACAGCGTGGGGCTGACTCAGTACTGTTTCACACTTTTTTTGGCATCATCACGGCCCGCAAGGGCGTTGGGCAGAGTCTTCAGTCGTGGATGAAAAGTTTCGGCGCATCGAGCGTCTTCCACCCTATGTATTCAACATCATTGGCGAGTTGAAGCAGCAGGCGCGCGCGGCTGGGCAGGACATCATCGATTTTGGCATGGGCAATCCCGACCAGCCCACGCCGGGCCACATAGTGGATAAACTGGTGGAAACCGCGCGCCGTGGCGACACCCATCGCTACTCCCAGTCCAAGGGTATCCCGCGCCTGCGTCGGGCGATCTGTGACTGGTACAAGCGCCGCTACGATGTCGAGCTGGACCCGGCCACCGAGGCGATAGTGACACTGGGCTCCAAGGAGGGCCTGGCCCACCTCGCGCTGGCCACTACCGGTCCCGGTGACGCGATACTGGTGCCCAACCCGTCCTATCCGATACACCCCTACGGTTTTGTCATCTCCGGGGCGGATATACGCCATGTGCCGATGGGTGAGGATGAGAACGAGTTTTTCGTGGAGCTGGAAAAAGCCATCCACACCAGCTGGCCGAAGCCGAAGATGCTGGTGCTGAATTTTCCCTCGAACCCCACTGCCCACTGCGTTGAGCTGGAATTTTACGAGCGGGTGATCGCCATTGCCCGGGAACACTCCATCTGGGTGGTGCAGGACCTGGCCTACGCGGACCTGGTCTATGACGGCTATGTGGCACCCTCCATTTTGCAGGTGGAGGGTGCGAAGGACATCGCGGTGGAGTTTTTCAGCATGTCCAAGAGCTACAACATGCCGGGCTGGCGGGTGGGCTTCTGCTGCGGCAACAAGGCCCTTATAGGCGCACTGGCGCGGATCAAGTCCTATCTCGATTACGGTATGTTCACCCCGGTCCAGGTGGCGGCCATAGCCGCGCTGGAGGGTGACCAGGCCTGTGTGGCCCAGATCCGCGACATGTACCAGGCGCGCCGGGACGTGCTGTGCAGCGGCCTCAACGCCGCCGGCTGGCCGGTAAAACCGCCGAAGGCAACCATGTTCGTGTGGGCCAAGATTCCCGAGTGTTATCGCGCCATGGGCTCCCTTGAATTCAGCAAGAAACTGCTCACCGAGGCCCAGGTGGCGGTATCGCCCGGCGTAGGCTTTGGCGAGTTTGGCGAAAACTATGTGCGTTTCGGCCTGATCGAGAACGAGCACCGCACCCGCCAGGCCCTGCGCAGTATCAAGCGCATGATCAAAAACGACGGTTTTGCCTAGGCAGGCGGGACTTCAATCCATGTACGCTACAAGACCCAAATTATGAGCTCTAAACCAGTAACAATCGGCATCTGTGGCCTCGGCACCGTCGGCAGCGGTACTTTCAGGGTGCTGAGTGAAAATGCCGGCGTTATCGCCGCCCGGGCCCAGGCGCCCCTGCAGGTGATTCATGTGGGCGTCCGCCACGACAGGCACGGCTGTGAGCTGGGGGACACCCGGGTGAGCCGCGATGTGCTGGCGGTGGCCCAGGACCCGGACGTGGCGATCCTGGTGGAACTCATCGGTGGCACCACGGTGGCGAAGGAACTGGTGGAGACCGCAATTCGCAACGGCAAGCATGTGGTGACCGCCAACAAGGCCCTGATCGCCGAGTTCGGCAACGAGATTTTCGCGCTGGCCGATGAGTACGGGGTGGAGGTGCGGTTCGAAGCGGCCGTGGCCGGCGGCATCCCCATCATCAAGGCCCTGCGGGAGGGGCTGGCGGGCAACCGCATCGAGTGGCTGGCCGGTATTATCAACGGCACCGGTAACTTTATTCTCACCGAGATGCGCGACAAGGGCCGGGAGTTCGCCGAGGTGCTGGCCCAGGCCCAGGAGCTGGGCTATGCCGAGGCCGATCCCACCTTTGATGTGGAGGGCATCGACGCGGCCCACAAGCTGGTGATCCTGGCCTCCATCGCCTTCGGCATTCCGCTGCAGTTCGAGTCCGTATATACCGAGGGCATCAGCCAGCTGACCACCCAGGACGTGGTGCACGCCCGGGAGCTGGGGTACATCATCAAGCACCTGGGTATTGCCAAGCAAAACGGCGATGGCGTGGAGTTGCGGGTGCATCCCACCCTGATTCCCGACGACCTGCTGTTGGCGGATGTGGACGGAGTCAAGAATGCCATTCTGGTGGAGGGCAACGCGGTGGGCCCGACCCTGTATTACGGCGCCGGCGCCGGCGCTGCGGCCACGGCCTCCGCGGTAGTGGCTGACCTGGTCGACCTGGCCCGGGACCTGGGCGTCGGCCATACCTGCCGGGTGCCGCCCCTCGGCTTTGCCCGCGGGGAGTTGCGCGACCTGCCGATAGTGCCCATGGAGCGGGTGGTAACGCCCTGGTACCTGCGGATGGAAGTCGAGGACAAGCCCGGTGTATTGTCGAAGGTGGCGAGTATCTTCAGCGACCAGGGCATCAGCATCGAGGCCCTCACCCAGAAAGCCCCGGCGGAAGGGCAGACCCGGGTGCAGCTGATCGTCATCACCAACAAGGCTGTGCAGGGCAGCATGGATAAGGCAGTCGCCGCCATCGAGGCACTGGATACCATCGCCGGCAAGGTCACCCGTATCCGGGTGGAAGAACTGGACGGCTAACAGGCAAGGGAACGAGCAAACGTGAAATATATCAGCACCCGCGGGCAGGCGCCGGCACTCAATTTTGAACAGGTCCTGCTGACGGGCCTCGCCTCGGATGGCGGCCTCTATGTGCCGGCGGAACTGCCCACCTTCAGCCGCGCTGAGATCGCCGCCATGGCCGCGCTGGATTACCCCCAGCTGGCGCTGAAAATTGTCAGCCCCTTTGTGGATGACTGTATTCCGACGGCTGACCTCAAGGCGATCATCGACGAAACCTACGCGGAGTTCCGCCACGACGCGGTTGCGCCCATGGTGCAACTGGCCGCCAACCAGTGGGTGCTGGAGCTGTTCCACGGCCCCACCCTGGCCTTCAAGGATTTCGCCCTGCAACTGCTGGGCCGCCTGCTGGATTACGTGCTGGAGCGCAAGCACCAGAAAGTCGTCATCATGGGAGCGACCTCGGGAGACACCGGCTCCGCCGCTATCGAGGGCTGCAAGCGCTGCAAGAATATCGACATCTATATCCTGCACCCGCACAACCGGGTGTCGGACGTGCAGCGCAAGCAGATGACGACGGTCGTGGGTGACAACATCCACAACCTGGCGGTACAGGGCAATTTTGACGACTGCCAGGCCATGGTCAAGGCCAGTTTCGGCGATCGCAGTTTCCTGCCGGCAGACCGCAGCCTGGTCGCGGTCAACTCCATCAACTGGGCGCGTATCATGGCCCAGATCGTCTATTACTTTTACGCGGCGGTGGCCCTGGGAGCTCCGGCGCGCCCGGTGGCATTCTCCGTACCCACCGGTAATTTCGGCGATATCTTTGCCGGCTACCTCGCCCGCCAGATGGGCCTGCCGATAGAACGGCTGATCATAGCCACCAATCGCAACGACGTACTGCACCGGGTGATGACCACCAGCACCTACGGCCGCCAGCCCCTGGCCCACACCCTGTCACCGAGCATGGACATTACCGTGTCCAGCAACTTTCGAGCGCCTGCTGTTCGACCTGTACGATCGCGACGGCGCTGCCCTGGCAGACCTCATGCGCCGCTTCGACAGCGGGGATATCAGCTTCAGCGACACCGCCATGGCCCGGGCCCGGGAACTGTTCAGCAGCCACCGCGTGTCCGACGAGCAGACCTGTGAGCAGATCGCCAGCACCTGGCGCGCCAACGAGTACCTGCTGGACCCGCACAGCGCGATCGGTGTCGCCGCGGCGCTGGCGGCGGAGCTGCCGCCGGAGGTGCCCATAGTTACCCTGGCCACCGCCCACCCCGCCAAGTTCCCCCAGGCCATCGCGAGCGCCGGACTGGACCAGGCGGTGCACCTGCCGCTGCACCTGAAGGACCTGTTCGAGCGCCCCGAGCGCTTCGAAGTGCTGCCCAATGCCCTGTCCGATGTGCAGGCCTATATGGCAAACAGCATCAGCGCCTGAGCGGCCTGTGCAGAAGCTTATTCGCCGGCGAACAGCGAACCCCGAGGGGACGCTGGCGGCGCAGCAACTGCATCCCCTGCTCGCGCGGGTGTATACGGCCCGCGGCATTTGCGCCGCGGATGAACTCGACCTGGGCCTGGCCCGCCTGCTGCCGCCGTCGCGCCTGCTCAATGCCGAGCGCGCAGCTATCCTGCTGGCCGATGCCATGGCCGCGGACAGCCGCCTGCTGATCATCGGTGACTTCGATGCCGATGGCGCCACCAGCACGGCGCTGGCGGTATCCGTGCTGCGCAGCATGGGCGCCGCCCAGGTGGACTACCTGGTGCCCAACCGGTTCGACTACGGCTACGGCCTCACCCCGGAAATTGTCGAGCTGGCGGCCGGTCGGGCCCCCGACCTGATCATCACCGTGGACAATGGCATCTCCAGCCTGGAAGGGGTGGCCGCCGCCAGGGCCAGGGGAATTGCCACGTTGATCACCGATCACCACCTGGCGGGGCGAGAGCTGCCCGCGGCGGATGTCATCGTCAACCCGAACCAGCCGGGCTGCGAATTTCCCAGCAAGAACCTGGCGGGGGTCGGCGTGATCTTCTACGTGATGCTGGCCCTGCGGGCAGAATTGCGCCGCCGGGGCTGGTTCGAGCAGCGCACTGAGCCCAATCTCGGTCATTACACGGATCTTGTAGCGCTGGGCACCGTCGCCGATGTGGTGCCCCTGGATCGCAACAACCGGATCCTGGTCGCCGCCGGCCTGCAGCGCATCCAGGCTGGCCAGGCCCGTGCCGGCATTGCCGCCCTGCTGGAAGTCGCCTCCCGCAACCCCCGCACCGTCGTTGCTGCAGACCTGGGCTTCGCCGTCGGCCCGCGCATCAACGCCGCGGGGCGACTGGACGACATGTCCATCGGGATCGAGTGCCTGCTCAGCAGCGACGCCAGCCGGGCGTCGGCCCTGGCCATGCAATTGCACCAGCTCAACCAGGACCGGCGCCTGATCGAAGGCGACATGCAGGCCGAAGCCCTGCGGGAACTGGCCCGGCTGGAACTGGCGGAGGAGGGCGACCCCCCGGTGGCCATGACCCTGTACCAGCCCGGCTGGCACCAGGGCGTGATCGGCATCCTGGCCTCACGTATCAAGGACCGCCTGCACCGCCCCACCATCGCCTTTGCCGACGGCGACGCCGGCCAGATCAAGGGCTCCGCCCGCTCCATTCCCGGCATCCATATCCGCGACATCCTGGACGCGGTGGCTGTGCGCCACCCCGGCCTGATCAGCAAGTTCGGCGGTCACGCCATGGCCGCGGGCCTGAGCCTCGCCCGGGATGACTACGAGGCGTTTGCAGGCGCGTTTGTCGCAGAGGTCCAGCGCCACGCCGAGGATGTGGAGCTGCAGGCTGTCATCGAATCCGACGGCGAACTGGCCGAGACCGATTTCGACCTGGAGCTCGCCACCGCCCTGCGCTTCGCCGGCCCCTGGGGCCAGCATTTCCCGGAGCCGGTTTTCGACGGCGTTTTCCAGGTTGTCAGCCAGCGCATCGTCGGTGAAAAACACCTGAAACTCGTGCTGTTCCCCGCCGATGGTTCGGTGCTGCTGGATGCCATTGCCTTCAACGTCGACCTCGGAGATCTGGCCGGACCAGTCGATTGAGCAGGTCGAAATCGCCTATCGGCTCGACGTCAATGAATACCGGGGGCAGCGGTCGGTGCAGCTGATGGTTGAGCACATAGTGCCGCGTTAAGCAGTTGTGATCTTCTGTGTTAACCAGTGGTTTCTGTTCCATTCGCGGTGGAGGACGGGGGTTGCCTCGCTCCACGGCTGCGGCCCTCCGGGCTGCCCTCAGTCGGTCGGGAGCCTTAAAGCGCTTCGCTGGTCTCCCTCCACTCCCTCGGCGTGCGCCTTTTACGTTCCGCGAGGCAACCCCCGCCCTCCGCCGCATTGAGTTCCAGTCAAGAGGATGCAACAGCACCGTGACTGCCTTGCAAGTCTCTTTCGTACGTCCGATATCAGGCAGGGGTCCGGGTATGTCCTGGCGGAATGTTAAAGGCCAGCGCCGAGGGAGTGGAAGGAGACAGCGAAGCGCTTTAAGGCTCCTGACCGACTGAGGGCACCCCGGAGGGGCGCGGCCATGGAGCCAGGACATACCCGGACTCCTGCCGACAATGGAACAGAACATTTCACCCAAGCTCATCTGTGCGCTGTACCAGAGCCGAGAGCAACAAAGCCCGTTGACCTTACAGTCACTGGAAGGTTTACATTGCCCTGAACAGTCAATCGGAGGTGCCTATGAACATCTCGCAGGCAGCCCAACA
The DNA here is from genome assembly GCA_963792815.1 of uncultured Gammaproteobacteria bacterium. Lineage (GTDB taxonomy): Bacteria > Pseudomonadota > Gammaproteobacteria > Pseudomonadales > Halieaceae > JARRPM01. Next base: position 499,164 of record CAWBXR010000012.1, on the reverse strand, counting down.
GAGTGGGCTCAGTGCCAAGACAATCCGCTATTACGAAGAGATCGAGCTGATCGCTCCCGCCGCGAGGGGGGAGAACGGTTACCGGCAGTACGACGCGAAGGCGGTGGAGGAACTGCGCTTCCTGGCGCACGCCAGGGATGTGGGGTTTGACCTGGAGGAGAGCCGGCAGCTGCTGGAGTTGCAGCGGGACCGGTCGCGTCAGAGCCGGCATGCCCGGGACCTGGTGATGGAAAAAAGCCAGAAGCTGCAAAAGCGGATCGAGCAGCTGGTGGCCATGCAGGCGGAACTGCTGGCGATGGCCAGTCGCTGCAGGGGTGACGAGGGGCCGGATTGCGCCATTCTCGAGGACCTCGCCGGCGGGCAGGAGAGTGGGGCATGAGCCAGTGTGAACACGACAAGGCCAGCGCAGCGGCGAAGCCGGCTGACGATTGTTGCGCCCACAGCAGTGCCGCTCCCGCCTGCCATGGCAGCCCCGCTGCGACGGGCGAAAGTTGCCATGGCGCAGCTCCCGCCGCCCCTGCCTGCCACGACAGCGCGACGACTGCGGAAGACAGCTGTTGTGAAACTCCCGCCAACCGGGACTACTTCTTCTGGGTATGCCTGCTGATCGTCGCGATCGCTTACCCGGTGGGCGCGGTTATGCGCCACGACCACGAGTCGGCGCTCGGTGTCTTTACCGGCGGCATTTTCGAGTTGTTCAACCAGATGTGGTGGGGTATCGCCATCGGCGTCGTCTTCGTCGGCATCCTGGGCCGGGTGCCGCGGGACCTTGTCATGGGCATGCTGGGGCGCGACGGCGGGCTGTCCGGCATGTTGCGCGCCACCCTGGCCGGGGTATTCCTGGACCTGTGCAGCCACGGCATCCTGGCGGTGGGGATGAAGTTGTACGAGCGGGGCGCCAGCGTCGGGCAGGTGATGGCCTTCCTGCTGGCCAGTCCCTGGAACTCCTTTTCACTCACCCTGATCCTGTTCGGGCTGATCGGGGTCAGCTGGACACTGGTATTCATCCTGCTGTCGCTGATTATCGGCATCATCACCGGCCTGATCTTCGACGCCCTGGTCAGCGCGCGGCCAGCTGCCGCACAACCCCTGGCAGGCGCAGCTGGGCGAGGCGCAGCCGCTTCCAGTACTGTGGCGGGAGTTCCGCCAGAGTATCCGCTTTTCCCTCAGTGGCAGCGGCAAGATCCTGCGGGAGGGTTTTGATGGAGCGCGGGTGGTGATCCGCTGGTCCATGTTCGGCCTGATTCTCGCCGGCTTGATCCGGGCCTTCATGCCGGAAGAGGCCTTCGCCACCTGGTTTGGCGCCACCATGGGCGGACTGTGGCTCACCCTGCTGGCCACCACGGTCATCGAGGTCTGCTCCGAGGGTTCCACCCCGATCGCCGCCGACCTGATGAACCGCGCAGCGGCGCCGGGTAACAGTTTCACCTTCCTGATGGCAGGCGTGGCCACCGACTACACCGAGGTCATGTCGATCCGCGATACCACCCGCTCCTGGAAAATCGCCCTGTTCCTGCCGCTGGTGACTGTTCCGCAGATCATGCTGATCGGGGCGGTGCTCAACCAGTTCTAGAACGTTTCTGCTTATGCCTGGTTGTATTGCGCTGAGATTCTGTTCTCGGCCTCACGCCCGGGGAGCAGAAGTGGGATTCATGGACCCGCCGTAAATACGTCCATGTAGGCTCGTGTCCCGAACGCGGACTCGTGTCGGCCATCCATGGCCTCCAACGGTCCATGAACCCCACTTCTGCCTCTCCCGAGCTTCCATCGAGCTGGCCATATAGTTTGTTGACGATAGAGCTCTTTGCATCAGGCTTGATTCCATGAATCGAGAAGCTTTAGCGCATGACTCACTTTTCTGCAACTTAGACGCTTGGGCGGCGGAGAGCTGCCATGTGGTGCATGAAAAGTATCGGTCTCTGAAGTCCGTCCAAAGGACTTTCTGTCGTCCTATATTTTGATGCCCGTTGCCAGCCGCGGATAGGACGTGCCATGTGGCTGGACCGTTGGAGGCCATGGATGGCCGACACGAGCCTACATGGATGTATTCACGGCGGGTCCAGCCGCATGGCAAGTCCTGTCCGGGGCGAGTGTTAGTGAGCAATGTCTATTCAGTCCCAAATTCAACGAAAGCCGGACTCGAAAGCCAATTCAAATCTGCCGGCAATATTGGTAAGATGCGCCCCCTTTGAACGCATCCGGTTATTCCCATGCTAGAGATCAACCCGCTGGTACAGACACTGAAGGACATCGACGCGCGTACGGACGTGCTTAGGGGGTATCTTTGACTTCGATCTCAGCAAGGAGCGCCTCGCAGAGGTAGAGCTGGAGCTGGCGGAGCCCAGCGTCTGGGACGACCCCCCGCGGGCCCAGGAGTTGGGGCGTGAGCGGTCTGCGCTGGAGGGCGTGGTGCACACCATCGAGCAGCTCACCACCGGCGCGGCGGATGCCGGCGATTTGCTGGAGCTGGCGGCGGCCGAGGACGACAAAGAGACCGTCGCCGTGGTCGAGAAGGAAATTGACGCGCTGCTGGCGCTGCTGGAAAAGCTCGAGTTCCGCCGCATGTTCAGCGGTGAGATGGACATCAACAACGCCTACCTGGATATCCAGTCCGGTTCCGGTGGCACCGAGGCCCAGGACTGGGCCGAGATCATGCTGCGCATGTACCTGCGCTGGGGTGAGGCCCACGGTTACAAGACCGAGCTGATCGAGGTGTCGGCCGGGGAAGTGGCCGGGATCAAGAGCGCGACTATCCAGTTCGAGGGCGAGTATGCTTTTGGCTGGCTGCGCACAGAGACCGGCGTGCACCGCCTGGTGCGCAAGTCACCGTTCGATTCCGGCAATCGCCGGCACACCTCATTTGCCTCGGTATTCGTGTCGCCGGAGATCGATGACAATATCGAGATCGACATCAATCCGGCGGACCTGCGCACCGATACCTACCGCGCCAGCGGCGCCGGCGGCCAGCATATCAACAAGACCGATTCGGCGGTGCGTATCACCCACAAGCCCAGCGGCGTCGTGGTGCAGTGCCAGACCGAGCGCTCCCAGCACCAGAACCGCGACAACGCGATGAAACTGTTGCGGGCCAAGCTGTATGAGATGGAAATCCAGAAACGCAACACGGAAAAACAGGCGATGGAAGACAGCAAGGCGGATATCGGCTGGGGCAGCCAGATTCGTTCCTACGTGCTGGACCAGTCGCGTATCAAGGACCTGCGCACCGGCGTGGAGACCAGCAACACCCAGGCCGTGCTGGACGGCGGCATCGACCAGTTTATCGAGGCTTCGCTGAAGAGCGGGCTGTAAGCGAGAACATCATGAGCGAGCAGGAACAGGCGGCGGGCAATCCCCAGGAAGAAAACAAGCTGATAGCGGAGCGGCGCGGCAAGCTCACCCAGCTGCGCGGCAAGCGCAACGCGTTTCCCAACGACTTTCGTCGCACCGCCACGGCGGGCCACCTGCAGCGGGAGTACGGCGAGTCCGGCAAGGAAGAGCTGGAGCAGGCCAACAGGGAGTACGCTGTCGCCGGCAGGCTGATTCGTAATCGCGGCGCTTTCCTGCTTATCCAGGATGACAGCGACCAGATCCAGCTCTACGTCGACCGCAAGGGCCTGGATGAGGAAGCGCTGGAAGAGATCAAGGGTTGGGACCTGGGGGATATCGTCGCCGCCAGTGGGCCTATCCATAAATCCGGCAAGGGTGACCTCTACATCAACATGCGCGAGGCGAGGCTGCTGACCAAGGCCCTGCGACCCCTGCCGGACAAGTACCACGGCCTGGCGGACCAGGAGCTGCGCTACCGCCAGCGCTACGTGGACCTGATCGTCAACCCCGAGTCGCGGGAGGTGTTTCGAACCCGCTCCAAAGTAATCAGTTTTATTCGCGATTACATGGATGAGGCCGGGTTCATGGAAGTGGAAACCCCGATGATGCAGGTGATTCCCGGGGGCGCCGCGGCCAAGCCCTTTGTCACTCACCACAACGCGCTGGACCAGGATATGTACCTGCGCATTGCGCCGGAGTTATATCTCAAGCGCCTGGTGGTCGGGGGGTTCGAGCGGGTGTTCGAGATCAACCGCAGCTTTCGCAACGAGGGCCTGTCCACCCGTCACAACCCCGAGTTCACCATGCTGGAGTACTACTGGGCCTATGCCGATTATCGCGACGCGATGGACCTCACTGAGGATATGCTGCGCAAGCTGACGCTGCAGGTGCTGGGTTCGACCACCGTCGAGTACCAGGGCGGCAGCTACGATTTCTCCCAGCCGTTCAGGCGGATATCGGTGTTCGACTCGATCCTGGCCTACAACGAGCAGATCGACGCGGGGCAACTGGCCGACGCGGCGGGAGCGCGGGAGATCGCCACCGGTCTCGGGATACCGCTCAAGGACAGCTGGGGCCTGGGCAAGGTGCAGATAGAGATTTTTGAAAAGACGGTAGAGCACCGGCTCGACCAGCCGACCTTCATTACCGCTTATCCCACCGAGGTGTCGCCGCTGGCGCGCCGCAGTGATGGCGACCCCTTTGTCACCGACCGTTTCGAGTTTTTTGTGGGCGGGCGGGAGCTGGCCAATGGTTTCTCGGAGCTGAACGACGCCGAGGACCAGGCCCAGCGTTTCCTGGACCAGGTCGCGGAGAAGGACGCCGGTGATGAGGAGGCCATGCACTACGACCACGATTATATTCGCGCCCTGGAGTACGGCATGCCGCCCACGGCGGGGGAGGGCATCGGGATCGATCGGCTGGTCATGCTGCTGACCGACTCTCCCTCCATTCGCGATGTGCTGCTGTTTCCGCACATGCGACCCGAGTAGCCAGGCGGATGCCCCCGATGCCCTTCTCGCACAGGGGTATCTGGGCTAAACTGGCCGTATAACGAGTGACCGAGAGACGCCTTTTGCCCACAGCCCGCAGCACAGCTTTTGCGCCTATTGCCCTGGCTTTGATGCTGCAGGCCTGTGCGACAGCGCCGGCCTCGCCAACCCAGACTGCTGCCGCGTCTGCGGCGGCGGCCACAGAACAGGCAGCCGGGCCGCTTGAGCCCGCCGTGAGCAAGGCCGACGTGCCGGAGCTGGAACTCAATCTGCCCCAGCAGGAACAGTGCAATTGCGCGCCCCCTGCCTCCGCCGACTATACCTTCCTGGAAAAAGGCTACCGCTCGCTGCTGGACGGTGAGTACCGGGACGCCATGGAACATTTCGAGCGCTATCAGCGGCTCGAATCCTCTCCCCGGGCGGACCTGGAGGCGGGCATCGCGATAGCCTACGTGCAGATGCTCCCGCGCAGTTCATTTTACGACCCGGTGGTAGCGCGCAATTCCTTCCGGGTACTACGCGAGCAAAATGCCAAGAAACTCAAGGTGCACGACTACACCCGCCTGATGCGGCAGTCACTGTTGAACCTGCTGGAACTGCAGGACAAGATTGACGAGCTGAAAGTGGACAACAAAACCCTGAAGGAGGACCTCAAGAAACGCGAGGAGGCCCTCAAACGGCTGCGGGACCTGACCCTGAGCCAGAAGGGAGCTGCACCGTAAAGGTCGAACCTTTCCCGGGCGCGCTCTTCACCGCTATGTGCCCTCCCATCAGCTCACAGTAATCCCGGCATATCGCAAGTCCCAGCCCGGTGCCGCCGTAATTGGCGCTGGTGGAGGCCTCGGCCTGGATAAAGGCGTCGAAGATCCTGCCCTGCTGCGCCTTGGTCATACCGATACCGGTATCCTTCACCGAAATTTCCACCCAGCCCTCCCGCTCCGGTGCGGGCCGCGCGCTGACTGTAATGACCCCGTTGTGAGTGAACTTGCTGGCGTTGCTCAGCAGGTTGGTGAAAATCTGCCGGAACTTGGCGGCATCGCTGTGCAGGGTCGGCAGGCCGCCGAAATCCGACGCCACCAGTTCGTTGTCATTATCGCGCAGCAGCGGGGCCAGGGCGTCACAGACCTGCGAGAGTATGTCTCCCGGATTGAACTCCTCCACATGCAGGGACATCTTGCCGGTCTCGATCTTGGACAGGTCGAGGATGTCATTGATCAGTGACAGCAGCTGGCGCCCCGACTGAATGATTTTCTCCAGGTCGCGCTGGAACTGGTTGCGGTCTATCGCCTGTTCATCGGCCAGTTCGTCATACAGCATCTCGCTGTAGCCGATGATCCCGTTCAGGGGGGTGCGCAATTCGTGACTGACGTTGGCCAGGAACATGCTCTTTGCGGCATTGGCTTCGTCGGCGGCGTCCCGGGCATTGCTGACATCGTCCATGGCATTGCGCAGCTTATCGGACATGTCATTGAATGCGGTCGCCAGGTCGCCCAGTTCACCGCTGTCCTCGATGTTCTTGATGCGGTAATCGAGGTCGCCGCTGCCGATTCGCTGGGTGCCGGTCTTGAGCCGCTTGAGTGATTTGTTGGTATATCTCACCAGGAAAAAGCCCAGGGTCGCGGTGAGGAAAATAGAGGCAAAAAAGCCGATGACGGTAATGCGGTCGGTGAGGGCAATGGTGCGGTCGATGATGTTGGCCCGCTGCACCGCGATAAATGCCTGGCGCTGCTCCAGCTCCTTCAGGCGCTGGCTCGTCTCGAGGTAGGGCAGGGGGTCGTCCATGTCGGCCTTGAAGGCCTGGTCGTTGTAATTGCGATAAAACGCCAGCCAGCCCGCCAGCAGTTCGATACTGCTTTTTTGTAATTTCTGGTAGTCCATCTGGGTGACATCGTGGCTCAGTTCCCCCAGTTGGGAAATCTTGCTGCTGATCTCTTCCAGCTCGCCCTGGGCCTGCTCCAGTTCATTGGCCTCGAGCTGGTCCTCGGTGGTGTCGCGCAGGGTGGACAGCACCAGAATCTGCTGGCGCTGGTCGTTGAGCAACTGCTCGATCTGGGTGGACAACTGGGCGGCGGTCACCGAGTTGCGGTAGGCGATCATACTTTCGTTACGGGCGTAGCTGCCCCAGAAATGGGTGCCCACGTTGACCGCGAACAGGATGAGGATAGTAACAAGCGACAGGGTGAGTCGACGGCGCAGGCTCATGAAGAGGCGAGGGCCTCGATTTTTGCAAGTAGCGCGGGGAAGTCCACGGGCTTGGTCGCATAGTCATCGCAGCCGGCTTTCAGGGCCTTGCGGCGGTCCTCTTCCATGGCATGTGCGGTAAGGGCGATGATCGGGATGTGCATGATGCGGTCGTCCTGCCGTGCCTGGCGGCAGGCGGTCCAGCCGTCGAGTACCGGCAGGCTCATATCCATCAGCACCACCGAGGGTAACTCGCTGATCATCAGGTCCAGGGCCTGTTGCCCGTCACAGGCGGTGATCACCTTCAGGCCCGCCCGCTTCAGGCGCCGGTGCAGCATCTCCCGGTTGAGCTCATTGTCTTCCACCAGCAGGACGGTCCCGGTCATCACTCCGCCGCCCCGAGGATCTGGTGGACCACAATCGACTGCTCGATGCCCTTGACGTTGATCTCCTTGCTGTTGCCGGCGCGAATCCCGACTTTCAGGCTGCGCAGGGTGCTGTCCGCGGCGAGAATCTCGCCCCCGGCGGTAATGTCTTCGATACGCGAGGTCACGTTCATGGGGTGCCCCACAAAGCCGTATTTGCTGCGTCGCTCCGAACCGATATTGCCCGCGATCACATCCCCGGTGTTGAGGGCGATGCCGGTATCGATTTCGGGCAGCCCCTCGGCCCGGTTGAGGGCATTTATCCCGGCCATCGCAGCCTGCATGGCGAGAGCGCAGTGCACGGCCCGGTCCGCATCGTCATCCCTGCGCTGGGGGGCCCCGAATACCGCGAGGATGGCGTCGCCGATAAATTCATCGATGGTGCCCTGGTGCTCCATGATGATGTCCGTCATGGCCCCGAGGTAGCGGTTTATCAGGGTTACCACCTGGGCCGGGGCGAGCTGTTCGCTGAGGGTGGTGAAGCCGCGGATATCGGACATCAGGATGGTAACGCGGCGCAGGTCCCCGCCCAGTTCCAGGCCCTCGGGCCGCTCCAGGATATCGGTGACGATTTCATCTGACAGGTAACGACCGAATGTGGCCCTGATGAACTTTTCGTTGCGCTCCAGTTGCTGCCGGTACTGCTCTTCCCGGTCGTGCCAGCGCTTGCGCTCTATCCCCGCCTTGATCCGCGCCTGCAGTAAAACCGGGTTGAAGGGCTTGAACAGGTAATCGTCAGCGCCCGCCTCAATACACTCGATAATGCCGTCCATGTCCTGGCTGCCGGAGATGACGATAACCGGCGTTGCCCGCCACTCCGGGTGTTCCTTGATCCGGCGCAGGACCTCGCGGCCGTCCATATCGGGCATCATCAGGTCCAGCAGCACCACATCCACATCGGTTTGCCCGAGGGTAGCCAGGGCTTCCGGGCCGCTGGCCGCGGTCACCACTATATGGCCACTGCGGGACAGGTAGCGGGCAACCAGCTCGCGGTTTTCCTGCAGGTCATCCACCGCCAGTATGAACCCCGGCTCGGAGGTGATGGAGCGTTTCGCCCCGCTGGCTGTTGGGGTACTGTCGTCGTTGTTTGCCGCCTGCACCGCCTTGAGCAGGCGCGCCAGGGCCGCTTTGAGCTCGCCGAACTCGGCACCCATGTCCTCGCTCAGCAGTTCCGCATAACCGCGAATAGCGGAGAGGATGTTCATGATGTCGTGCCGGCTCGCGGCAGACTCCGGCCCGGCCAGCATCTCGTTGAGGCGCCTGCCCCCCTCGAACAGGTGGTTGAAGTCCTCGGCAGATTCCTGGCCCAGTTGCTCCCCCTGTCCCGCGAGCAGCTCTCGCAGTTCAGCCATCGAGCGCAGCAGCATCTCGCTCCAGAGGGCAGGTGTGGGATTGGCGGCGCCGGTGTTCACGGGAGGATCCTTGAAAGTTACTGCCAGCCGGGAGTATAACGAGGCTGGCGGCTGCGGGGAAACTGTCTCGAACCGGCTGTTTCGAGGTTTAAGGCGGTAACGGGTCGCAAATTTGATCTCATGGGTGCGTTTTGGCAAAACTTTGGGTTACTATTCGCAGGTGGGGGCAGAAACCATCCTGTCTTCGTTCACGGAACCTGACGGGTGTCTAGATGTTACAAAAAGTAGAAATATTTCAAGGACTTTCGCCGGAAGAACTCGCCGCTCTGGAAAGCAGCAGCACGAGTCGTTCTTTTCCCAAGAACACGGTTGTAATCCACGAGAACGATCCCGCGGATTCCCTGTTCGTGATCGAGAGCGGTAAGGTCAAGGTTTACTGCAGCGACAAGAACGGCAAAGAGTTCATCATGAATACCCAGGGTCCCGGAGATTACTTTGGCGAACTGGCCCTGCTCGATGATTCGGCCCGCTCCGCATCCGTGCGCACCGTGGAGAAGTCGGCCTTCTGTATCATCTACAAGGAAGATTTCAATCGCGTGCTGGACGAGCATCCCGGTATCGGGCGCAAGCTCATCCGCAACCTGTCCCAGCGGGTGCGCAAGCTGACCGCTGACGTGAAGAGCCTGGCCCTGCAGGATGTCTACGGCCGGGTGGCCAACGTGCTGATGGATTTGTCCGAGGAGCGCGGCGACGGCACCCTGTACATCCCCGAGAAGCTGACCCAGCAGGATATCGCCGACCGTGTCGGTGCCTCCCGCGAGATGGTGGCACGCATCCTCAAGGACCTCACTATCGGTGAGTACATCCGCTTCGAGGGCGCCACATCATCATCAACACGCGGTTGCCTGCGAAGTACTGATTTCTTCGGGCCTGTCTGGTCCCATCCCGCGGCTGCCACCGGGCTGAACCCCTGCTCGGTTGGAACCCCACGCCCTCACAGGGGCCCAGCCCGGTGACAGCCGCTGACTCCGGTGCTTGAATTTAAGGAATAGTCTCAGCGGTTCTGGTCCCATCCCGCGGCTACCACTGGGCGGAACCCCCGCTCGGTTGATACCCCACGCCCTCCCGGGGGTTCCGCCCAGCGGTATCCGCTCGCAGTGTGAAGGCAACCTGACTGCCAGCGGTTGGCAAACTGTATTGAACAGCGCGATGCAAGCAGTCACCGGTGTGGAGGCCCCCTGTGAGGGCGTGGGGTTCCAACCGAGCAGGGGGCCTCCACACCGGGGGCTGCGTTTCTTCAGGCAGTAAACTTCTGGCACGAGCAGCCTGACGGCGCCGCTGCCGAGATGAGCGTTCAGTCGACCTTATTGACCGTCAGCCCCAACTGACCGCTGGCCAGCCGGCCTTGCAGTTCATCCCCGACAGCTACCTTGCTTGCATCCGTGACGACCTTGCCCTCGGCGTCGGTGATGATGGCGTAGCCGCGCTGCAGTGTGCCCAGGGGGCTTAGCGAGTCCAGCAACTGGGCCAGGTGGGCGAGTTGTTCGCTCGCGTGCTGCAGTTTCAGTTGGGTAGCGGCGTTCAGGCGCTGGCGCAGGCGCTGGAGGTCCAGTTGCAGCTGGCGCAGGCGGGGCAGGGGGGAGTTGGCCTGCAGGCGGCTCTCCAGCAGGGCCAGTTCGCTGCGGCGGCGGCGCAGCAGGTTGGTCTGGGCCAGTACCAGGCGCTGTTCCAGTTCGTCGAGGCGCTGGGACTGCTCCCGCAACTGGGCGCCAGGGTGTTTCAGGCGCCGCTGCAGGTGGCTGAGTTCAAGGGCGGCGTCGCCGAGCTTGCGCCTTATCAGGCGTACCAGGCTGGTTTCGATAGCCTGCAGTTTTTGCTGCCACTCGCGCTGGTCGGGGCTCAGCAGTTCGGCGGCGGCGGAGGGGGTGGCGGCGCGCGCGTCGGCGACCATGTCGGCGATACTGAAATCCACCTCGTGGCCTACCGCCGCGACAATCGGCAGCTCACTGTCGGCGATCGCCCGGGCGACGATTTCCTCGTTGAAGGCCCACAGGTCCTCGAGGGAGCCGCCGCCGCGACCGACGATCAGTGCATCCAGCTGAATTTTACCCTCCCGTTGCCAGCGGTTGGCCCGGGCGATGGCCGCGGCGATCTCCCGGGCGGCTCCCTCGCCCTGCACGGCGACCGGGAACAGGGATACCTCGATGCCCGGGCAGCGCCGGCGCAGCACTGTGAGGATGTCGTGGATGGCAGCGCCGGTGGGGGAGGTGACTACCCCGAGGTGGGAGACGCTCGCCGGCAGGGGTTTTTTGCGGGCCGCGTCGAACAGGCCCTCGGCCAGCAAGCGGGCCTTGAGTTTCTCGAACGCTGCCTGCAGCGCTCCCGCGCCGGCCTGTTCAAGGTGTTCCACGATCAGCTGGAACTCGCCGCGCCCCTCGTACAGGGATACCCGGCAGCGCAGGCGGATGTGGTCGCCATTGGCCGGGGTGAAACGCAGGCGCTGGTTGCGGTTGCGGAACATGGCGCAGCGCACCTGCGCCGCCCCGTCCTTCAGCGAGAAGTACCAGTGGCCGGAGGAGGGCACCGTGAAGTTGCTCACTTCCCCCTCGACCCAGACGAAGTCAAAATGGCTTTCCAGCAGCATCCGCGCCTGGCGATTGAGCTGGCTGACGGTGAGGCTGGGGGGCGGGCTTTGTGTGTTGAAGGGGTTGGACAAGGGGTATTCCGCGGGAACTTTTGTTTACCTGGACTAAGCCGGGGATTTATAATTGCACGTTTACCTCAATGCCGCCAGCCGGAGATCAACCCAATGCTGCGTATCGCCGAAGAAGCCCTCACATTTGACGATGTCCTGCTGCTGCCGGGCTACTCCGAGGTGGTGGCGACTCAGGTCTCGCTGCAGACCCGGCTCACCCGGGGCATCGAGCTGAATATCCCGCTGGTATCAGCCGCCATGGATACCGTGACCGAATACCGCCTGGCGATCGCCATGGCCCAGGAGGGCGGCATCGGCATTATCCACAAGAGTATGACGATTGCCGAGCAGGCCGAGCAGGTGCGCCGGGTCAAGAAGTTCGAAAGCGGCATGGTCAAGGACCCTATCACCATCCAGCAGTCCGCCACCGTGGCCGAGTTGATCGAGCTGACCAGTGCCCATGGCATCTCCGGCGTGCCGGTGCTCAACGGCCCGGACCTGGTAGGTATCGTCACCCGCCGCGACCTGCGCTTTGAAACCAACCCGGAAAAGCTGGTCTCGGCCATCATGACCCCCCGGGACAAGCTGGTTACGGTGAAGGAGGGCGCCAGTTCCGTGGAAGTACAGCGTCTGCTGCACCAGCACCGGATCGAGAAGATCCTGGTGGTGAACGACAACTTCGACCTGTGCGGGATGATCACCGTTAAGGACTTCGACAAGGCCGAGAGCTTTCCCCTGGCCTGCAAGGACTCCTACGGCCAGCTGCGGGTCGGCGCCTCGGTGGGCACCAGCCCGGACACCGATGACAGGGTGGAGGCACTGGTGCGGGCCGGTGTGGACGTGCTGGTGGTGGATACCGCCCACGGCCACTCGCGCAACGTGATAGAGCGGGTGCGAATGATCAAGGCCGACTACCCGTCCGTACAGGTGATCGGCGGCAATATCGCCACTGGCGCCGCGGCCATTGCCCTGGCAGAGGCCGGGGTGGACGGTGTCAAGGTCGGCATCGGCCCGGGCTCGATCTGTACCACCCGTATCGTCACCGGCACCGGGGTGCCGCAGATTACCGCCATCGCCAATGTGATGGCCGCGCTCAAGAGCACCGGCATCCCCCTGATCGCCGACGGCGGCATCCGCTTTTCCGGGGATATCGCCAAGGCCCTGGTAGCCGGCGCCCATTCGGTAATGATGGGCAGCATGTTCGCCGGTACCGAGGAGGCACCCGGCGAGGTGGAGCTCTACCAGGGGCGCACCTACAAGGCCTACCGCGGTATGGGTTCGCTGGGCGCGATGTCCCGCACCCAGGGTTCATCCGACCGTTATTTCCAGGACGCCAGCAAGGGCGCCGAGAAGCTGGTGCCCGAGGGCATCGAGGGCAGGGTGCCCTACAAGGGGCCCGTCTCGGCCATCGTCCACCAGTTGATGGGCGGTGTCCGCTCCGCCATGGGTTATACCGGCAGCGCCGATATCGAGTCCATGCGGACCCTGCCTGAGTTCGTGCGGGTCACCTCGGCGGGCATGTCCGAGAGCCATGTACACGATGTATCCATCACCAAAGAGGCGCCGAACTACCCGGTGCGCTAGCGCTTGCCGGTTCAGGTCGCCTCCGGCCCGCCCCAACCCGGGCGGGTTGCACAGTAGCAAAACCCAGGAACAGCTATGAGCGCAGATATTCACGCCCAGAAAATCCTTATTCTCGATTTCGGCTCCCAGTACACCCAGCTGATCGCCCGCCGTGTGCGGGAGGTGGGTGTTTACAGCGAGATTCGCGCCTACGACATGTCCGAGCAGGAGATTCGCGACTTCGACCCCAGGGGCATCATTCTCTCGGGCGGGCCGGAATCGGTTGCCGCGGACGCCTCGCCCCGGGCCCCGGCCTGCGTGTTCGAGCTGGGAATCCCGGTGCTGGGTATCTGCTACGGCATGCAAACCATGGCCGAGCAGTTCGGCGGCAAGGTGGCCGGCTCCCATGTCAGCGAATTCGGCTACGCCCAGATCAAGCTGGTGGCTGAAAACGGCCTGCTGCACGACATCCGCGACCACTTTGACCACGAGGGCAACGCCCTGCTGGACGTGTGGATGAGTCACGGCGACAAGGTGGTGGAACTGCCCGGGGACTTCGAGCTCATCGCCAGCACCGAGAGCTGCCCGATAGCCGGTATGGCCCATCGCACGGAACCCTTCTACGGTATCCAGTTTCACCCGGAGGTCACCCATACCCTGCAGGGCAGGCGTATTTTCGAGCACTTTGCCCTGGAGTTGTGCGGCTGCCAGGTGTTGTGGACCGCGGCCAATATCGTCGAGGACGCCATCGACCGGGTGCGCGCCACGGTGGGCGGCGACAAGGTACTGCTCGGTCTTTCCGGGGGGGTGGACTCCTCGGTGGTGGCCGCCCTGCTGCACCGCGCCATCGGCGACCAGCTCACCTGCGTGTTCGTCGACAACGGCCTGTTGCGCCTGCATGAGGGTGAGCAGGTGATGGAGATGTTCGCCCGCAATATGGGGGTGAAGGTCATTCGCAGCGACTGCGAGGACCTGTTCCTGGGCAAGTTGCACGGCGTCGCCGACCCCGAGCAGAAACGCAAGATCATCGGCAACACCTTCATCGAGGTGTTCGATGATGAGGCCGCCCGGCTGGAGGACGTCAAGTGGCTGGCCCAGGGCACGATCTACCCCGACGTCATCGAGTCCGCCGGCGCCAAAACCGGCAAAGCCCACGTGATCAAGTCACACCACAACGTGGGCGGCCTGCCCGACGATATGAGCCTCGAACTGGTGGAGCCCCTGCGCGAGCTGTTCAAGGACGAGGTGCGCAAGATCGGCCTGGAACTGGGCCTGCCCTACGACATGGTATATCGCCACCCCTTCCCGGGGCCCGGGCTCGGGGTGCGTATCCTCGGCGAGGTGAAGAAAGAATACGCCGACCTGCTGCGCCTGGCGGACGCCATTTTCATCGAGGAACTGCGCAGGGAGGGCTGGTACGAAAAGACCAGCCAGGCCTTCGCCGTATTCCTGCCGGTCAAATCTGTCGGCGTGGTGGGGGATGCCCGTCGCTACGAATACGTGATCGCCCTGCGGGCGGTGGAAACCGTCGATTTCATGACCGCGCGCTGGGCGCACCTGCCCTATGAACTGCTCGAGCGGGTGTCGAACCGGATCATCAATGAGATTTCCGGCGTGTCGCGGGTCACCTATGACGTCAGCAGCAAGCCGCCTGCGACCATTGAGTGGGAGTGACCTGCCGGGGCCGCGCAGCACCCGGGGCCCGCAGTTAGCAGCTCAAGTGTGAAAGCCGCAATGCAGCAGGCACCGAGGTCCGTGACCGATACGCGCGGGTGACTTCGCACCCGGCTTAGCCTTCCTTTCTCCAGGCACCAGGTTCCCTGCAGACCTGTTGCTTCGCATCTATCGGAATCAGAGTTTGAAATGCTCTGCTTTTGCCGCTGGGCACAGGTTCACTGGCTCGAGACTCGAGCAGCGGTTTTCAAAGAAATGATTGCGCTGGGGCAAGGTGTAGCCAGTATTTTCACGATATCCTGATGAGGTAATGGATTGGGAGAACGTGATGAAGCGGTTTCTGAAGATACTTTGCGCGGTGGAGTCGGAAAGGATTGCAAGCCCGTCCTGGAACGTGCCGATTACGCTGGCTGAGACTAACCAGGCCAGCCTGACCTGGTTGATATCGCCTCGTCTTGTCACAACGAGCGATCGGATTGGGTGAGAGTGGTCCGGTCTCCGCCAGTGTTCAGGAAGTAATGGTGAGTAGCCATAGCCGGGAGCTGGAAGCGATCGTGGATCCGTTTCGCAAGCGGGTCAGGATTGAAACGAAAATACTGGTGGGCACGCCGTTTCTCGAGATCATCCGGGAGGTGCTGCGCGGCGGGTATGACCTGGTTATCAAGATGCCTGAAAGTCAGCACTGGGCACACCGCTTCTTTGGCAGTGACGATATGCACCTGCTGCGCAAGTGTCCTTGCCCCGTTTGGCTGATCAAGCCGGGGGCCCCCAAAGCCTATCGCTGTATTCTGGCGGCGGTCGATGTCGGCGATGGCTATGCGCTGCAGGAGATCGAAACCTGCCGCGCGCTCAACCATGAGATTCTCGAACGGGCCAGCGCGATCGCGGTCGCGGATCTTGCCGAACTGCATATTGCGCACGCGTGGCAAGCGATATCCGAGAGCGCCTTGCGGCACAGCGGGTTCGTGCAGAAGACGGAAGAGGAAGTCGACATTCATGTCGCCCAGATAAGGGCGCACCACAACGCCAGTTTGGAGGCGCTGCTGGCGGAAGTTGCCATCAACCAGGGACAGGCTTCACTGGATTACCTGGAACCAAAGACACACCTGGTAAAAGGCTGGGCGCGGCAGGAGATTCCGGCACTGGCCAAAAACATCGGCGCGGACCTTGTCGTTATGGGGACGGTGGCGCGAACCGGTGTTCCGGGTTTCATTATCGGCAATACCGCCGAGACGATCCTGAATCACCTGGATTGCTCCGTGCTCGCTATCAAGCCTCCGGGCTTCGTCTCGGCGGTTAAACTGGGCGACTGACTCCCCGGTCGCACGGGTCTGCACGACCCTTCCCGGGGAGGCGGGTAATTACAAAATCCCCGGCTTAAAAGAAGGCGCGCACCCCCAGGATTGCGTTGCGGCCTATCTGGGGTGCAAAGTCCTTCAGGTACGACGTGCTGTTACGGATGTCCTCATCCAGCAGGTTCTGGCCCTGCAGATAGACCTGGAATTCCTGCTGGTCGCCGGTGGTTACGGTATAGGACAGCTCCGCATTGAGCAGGTCATAGCCGGGCGTCGGCGTTTCCCTCGACGCGAGATTATCCTGTTTATAGGCGTGTACCCAAAGTACGTAAGCGGCCAGTCCCGCGTGATCCCAATCCAGCCCCATGCCGATGCGCTTGGGCGGTGCCAGCGGCACGTCCGAGTTGTCTGCCAGCTCCCCGTCCACGATGTCCCCGAAGCCGAACAACTGCCAGTGCCCGAACCTGTTGGGCTCAAAGTCGTAACGCAGTTCGGCTTCCGCCCCGATGAAGTCCGCATTCTGCTGTTGCCATACCAGCACCGGCAGCCCGTCTTCCTCCCGTCCTGTGTTCAACTGGTAGATATAGTCATTGAAGTTATCTTTATAGATGGTCGCACTGCCGGTGAAGCCGCCAACAGCGACACTCACCCCGCCTTCCAGGTGCAGGTTGGTCTCCTTGTTCAGCGAGGGATCGCCCACCTCGAAGACCTGTGTTGCGACATGCGGCCCATTGGCAAATAACTCATCCACACCGGGTGCACGCTCCGCGTGGGCTGCGCTGAAGGTGAGGTTGATCATCTCGTTCAGCTCCCATATTACGCCCGCGGATGCGCTGAACGGCGCGAAGTCGGCGTCCGCGCCGGGGCCTGTTGCGCCTTCCTCTGCTATCAAGGTATTTGGCACTTTGGTTTGCACGTCCTCGTAGCGCACCCCCATGTCGAGCTGCCACTCGCCCAGGTCGGCCCGCTCGATCCAGAACGCGCCGGTCGTCTCGGTGTGTGAGGTCGGTACAAAGGCTTCGGCGCCCACCGCCGAAAAATCAAGGTCGGTGTACTGCAAGCCAAAGACACCCTGCCAGATTCCCCATGGGCTGTGCTTCAGCTCCAGCCGCGAATTGTGGGTGTCGCTATTGAACACGGTGCCGACTTCGTTGCCCTCATATTCGGTGTGCTCATACTGGATATCGACATAGCGCACCTTTACCTGCTCTATGCCGGGTAAGGGGTCGCGGCCCGCTATCTCGACCTCGGTGCGCTGTGACTTCAGTTCGATCGAGACCGGGGCCTCTTCCTCAGCGTGCCCTTCTTGATGCTCTTCGTCGAAATCCCCATCGTGTTCGTCCCCATGTTCCTCTGCGTGCATATGGGCATCGCCGGGAATACCGTAGTCGGACTTGTAGTCGGTATACGCTGCGCCCACCAGCCATTGTTCCCCGATCCAGCTGCCGCCCAGGGTCCAGCCGTGGTTTTTCAGGAAGCTGTTGGAGAGGGTTCCGCTGTCCTGCTCATGGTCCTCCTCGTGTCCGTCCTCGTGGTCGGCTTCTTCATCTTCGTCTTCCGGATACAGATTCGCATTGCCCGGGATATCGTAATCGTCGGTGCGTCGGTGGAAGCCATCGATATGCAGGGCGAACTCGCCGCTACCCAGGTCCAGCCGCCCTGCGGCGAACTCCTCGTCCGCAGCCGAATTGCCCTGCGCGGTGGCGCGCCCGCTGTAGCCATTTTCAGGAACAGACTGCGGGATAGTGGGTGACACCATATTGACTACCCCGCCGATGGCGCCGGAGCCGTAGAGCAGGGTAGAGGGCCCGCGCAGCACTTCTATCTGGTCGGCGAGGAAGGGCTCAACAGACACAGCGTGGTCCTGGCTGACCGATGATGCGTCGCTCACCGCCATGCTATTGCTCAGGATGCCCACCCGGGTGCCCTGCAATCCCCGGATCACGGGGCGGCCGACGTTTTCGCCGAAACTGGCGTTCGCAACGCCGGGGGTGCGGGCCAGGGTCTCACCCAGCGAGTTGGCCAGCTGCTGGCGCAGGACTTCGCCCTGCAGCACGGTAGCGGACTGGGACAGGTCATCCGAAGCACGCCCCAGCGGGTTTGCGGTGACAACGATTTCTTCGAGAGCGTCGTGGCTATGGTCGGGTGAAACCGGTGCGGTAGAAGCCGGCTGGGCCAGGCTTTCGGATGGCAACAGGCAAACAGACAGCGCGACCGCGACGCCGTGGCGGATTGGAACGTACATGGTTAATCTCTCTCATGGATTACACGCCACCGATGTGGCGACAAAACCAAAAAAATGGATCAGTTCGGGTTTTAGGTGTTCCGGGAGGAGAGGGGTGGGGCTCTGGCAAGGTGACAGTCTGTCCTGGCGGACTGCGGGGCGGCGATGGAGTGGACCGGAACCAGCGGCTGGTAGACCCGCAAGGCGGGTGTTTCGTAGCTGACGCTGACACCGGCACCCAGGCCGTGGCCAATAATACAGGTAGAACAGAGGTCGGACTCGAGGGAGTGGCTGTCGCCAATATCATGTGCAGCGGCGATACCCTGCGCCGCGAGCATCAAGAGCAGCAGCGCGAGGCGAGAGTAGCGACCGAAGTTGGATAGTGGCGAATTCATTGGGCGCTATAGATAGCACAGTTGAATTGGCCATTCAATATCATCGGCAAATCGATCAGCGCGAGGGCTGAAGTATGGCGGCCATCAGCACTTTCCGGTATTGGCTAGCAGGTCCGGTTAGCGGGGAGTTTCCCGGCGGTAAGACTGCAGGCTTTCCTGTGACTTTTCCAGCAGGGTTTTAAGCGCCACGAGTTCAAAGTGACGCTTGGCGGTGATGGCGTAAAAACGTTCGGCCACGTTCGGCAGCACACAGTACTTCTGCAATACTCCGCTTTGCAACTCATCCTGCACCACGACCTCCGGCACGATTGCAGCCCCCCCCGAGTCGCGCGCAAGCAGGCGCAGCATGGCCATGTCGTCCACCTCGGCGTATGGGTCGACCTCGATGCCGTGTTCCTCGCAGAGCAAGTCAAACTGGCTGCGGATGTCGCTGCTGGGTCCCGGCAGCAGCAGGGGCAGTCGCTCAAGATCCTCGGGAAAGCGGAATTGCTTCGCCGGTTTGCCGGGAGGCCCGACGATACAGACGCTCTGCTCGGCGATTTGCTGGCAGCGCCAGGGAGTCGAGCTGTCCGCGGCCACCGCGCGGTTGGAGAGCACCAGGTCCAGTTTGTGCACCCGCAGCTGTTCCAGGAGTTCCTCGAGGCTGGCCGAGCGAATCACCAGCCTTACCTCTGCCTCACCGATCACCGGTCGCAGGAAGTTCTCCTGGAAGTTGCGCGACAGGGTAGCCACCGAACCGATACGCAGGCGCTGCAGGCGTTGCAGCTCACCGCTTTCGGTCAGGGCCAGCAGCTCACTCCCGAGGTTGAAAATGCTCTCGGCATACTCCAGCACCAGGTGGCCTATCTCGGTCAGGCGCAGGGATCGACCATCGCGGGTGAATAGTTCGTGCCCCAGTTGATCCTGCAGTTGACGGATCTGTGATGACAGGGCGGACTGGGATACATGCAGTTGCTGTGCGGCGCGGGTCAGATGGCCCTCCTTGGCGACCACCCAGAAATAGTAAAGATGATGGAAGTTAAGCTGCCTCATATAAGCGTTCTCATAAAAAGAACGATAATAAATGAATAATATATTATACAAAAGTATTGAATCGCTTCAGGATCGCTCTTGCCAGATTTCTTAGCGGGAAACGTAAGCGGGGTGCATGTGACTGAATTGATAAGTGGATGGTTGTTACCTTTGGTCTACGCTACAGGCTGCCTGCTGGTATTGCGCCGCCCGGGCCGGCACTGGAAGATCGCGCAGCTCACTTCCACCGCGGCGTTGCTGGCGACGCTCTGCACCGCGTTGGCTGCGCTGGCCTGGGCACAGTTCGAACAGCTCACGGTAGATGCCCTGGGGCTTACGATGGCCTTACTGGTAGCGGTGCTCGGCTGGGTCATCATCAACTATTCCGCGCGCTACCTCAGTGGCGAGCGCGACCAGACGCGCTTCGTGCGCGCCATGTTGTTTACCCTTGCGGCGGTGGGTGTGCTGGTTCTCAGCAGGCACCTGTTGGTGATTGTGCTGGCCTGGACGGGCACCAGTGTGGGCTTGCATCACCTCCTCACCTTCTACCGCGAGCGCAAGGCCGCGCAGGTCGTAGCGCACAAAAAGTTCCTGGTCAGCCGTCTGGCCGAAGTCTGCCTGGTGGTGGCCCTGCTGCTCGTATACCGCTCGACGGGTACGCTCTCCCTTGACGGCCTGGGCGCCTATCTCGCTGCCCTGGATACGCTGCCGACGGCATTGCAGGCGGCAGCTGTGCTGTTTGCCCTGGCCGCCATCCTGAAAACCGCGCAACTGCCCCTGCACGGCTGGCTTATCCAGGTGATGGAGGCGCCCACGCCGGTGTCCGCGCTGTTGCATGCCGGTGTGGTGAATATTGGTGGTTTTGTGCTGATCCGCCTGGCGGAACTTGTGGCGCTGGCGCCGGCCGCACAGATTTTACTCGTGACTGTGGGTAGTCTCACTGCCGTGCTCGCTGGACTGGTCATGCTCACCCGCGTCAGTATCAAGGTGCGCCTGGCCTGGTCTACCTGCGCGCAGATGGGCTTCATGCTGATGGAGATCGGCCTCGGCCTTTACGAGCTCGCGTTCCTGCACCTGGTAGCCCATTCACTGTACAAGGCCCACGCCTTCCTGAGCGCCGGTGATACAGTGCGCGCTGCGCGCGACAGTGACTTACTCGTGTCCGGTGGGGCTGGGCCGGCGCCGCTTTGGTATCTTGGGGCTGTCGGGGTGAGTGCGGTACTGGTGGTCGGTTCCGCCGCCGCCTGGCAGCTGTTCCTGCCCGGGCTGGCGGTGCCGCCTGTGGCACTGCTGATTGTTGCCCTGGGCCTGGCTTCCCTGTTGTGGCTGGAGCAGGGGAATGCACCCGGACATCTGCTGCGCGGCGTATTGCAGTTGCTCGCGCTCACCCAGCTTTACCTGCTCTGGCATCTCCTGTTTGCAGGGCTGGCCCCGACAGCAGCCGAGGCCCCGTTGCCTCTGGTGGCCTGGGTGGTGCTCTGTTTCTGCTTTCTCTACGGCAGCCAGGTCTGGCTGCGCTGTTATCCCAATGGTCGCTTCGCACGGGCGCTCTATCCCTGGGCCTTCTGCGGTTTCTATCTCGATGAAACCTTCACGCGGCTTACGTTCAGTATCTGGCCGGTAAAGCTCAACCCGCGGCTGGCGCACAGCGCGGCCGACCGCAACTCTTCCCTGCAATCAGAATCAAGGTGAACGCACCCATGACATCAATGCTGGTCGACCACAACGTTATCCATACTGCGATTGCCTCGGCAGTGGATAGCATCGCGCCAAGCTGGCCGCTGGATAAAATGATCGCCGTCAATCCGTACTGGGGAAGTATTCACCAGACCTTTGAGGCGACGGCCGCCAAGCTGGCGAGTCTCGCAGCTTCCCCCATGGCCCTGCCGTTGGAGGACTACCGGGGAGCCTGGCGGCGCGGCGAGATCACGATGGATGACCTGCAGCAGGCGCTGGCAGAAAGCGATGCCGGCCTGACGGTTGAGCAGCTCATAGCGGCGCTGGATGATGAGTCTTCGCCCCTGGCGCCGCTGCCGCTGCTCAGCGACCTGCTGGACCGACAGCGGGATTTGCGGCGGGAACTTTCCTGGTGCGACAGTATCACCCACCAGGTGTCACAGTTCTGCGCCGCCTACTTCGATCGCGACCAGGCGGGCTGGCATCCGGACCAGTCCGGTCGCCTTTATGCGTGTTGGCGCAACGCCCTGAGTGAGGATCACAGTGTCTCCTTGCTGATGCAGGCGCCCGGCATTCCGCGCCGCGCCGCTGCCCTGGCCGAGACCCCCGAGCAGCAGATAGCGGATTCGCTGGCACAGCTTGGCGTGTCCGGGCAGCAGGCGGCCAGTTACCTGCAAGCCGTGCTGATGAGAGTGGGTGGTTGGGCTGCCTGGTGCGCCTACCTGCGCTGGCAGGCGCGGCTTGGTGGGGCAGAAGATCACAACCTGGTGGACCTGCTTGCCATCCGGTTGAGTTGGGAGAGCCTGCTTGATGACGGTGCGCGAGACGAGCACTCGCTCTGGTCAGCGTCTCGGGCCGAGTGGCAGGAGTCTCCCCAACCCGTGTGCAGTCCTTCCCTGCAGTCGCAACTGCTGTGGCAGCGGGCGCGGGAGGTCGCCTACCAGCGCTGCCTCCGCGATCGCCTGCTGTCGACCCCCCCGGTCGCGTTGGACGCTCAGCCGGCGCTGCAGGCCGCATTCTGTATCGACGTGCGTTCCGAGGTGTTTCGACGCCACCTCGAAGCCCAGTCGCCCGATATCCAGACACTCGGGTTTGCCGGGTTTTTCGGCCTGCCAATCAGTTACGCCCCGCTGGGCACGCACGCCAGGCGCCCGCAGTTACCCGGGTTGCTGGCCCCGGCCCTGGCTATCACCGATAGCAGCGGGGACGCCGCCAGGGACGCCGTGATCACTCAGGGCCGGGCCCGCCGCCTGCGTGGCATGCTGGGCTGGCGCACCTTTGAGTCGGTGCCACTTTCTGCATTCACGCTGGTCGAGGCTATGGGTCTTGGCTACCTGGGCAAACTGGTAAAGCGCAGCCTGCCGGGGGGCTCGCCCTTCGCCTCGACTGACAGCCTGGGCCTGGACGCGAAACAGGCTCGGGCCCTTCGGCCCACCCTGGATGCCGCAACGGCCGGCGGTGTTGCCGGGCAGGCTGACATTGCCGCGCAGGTTCTCGGTGGCATGGGTCTTGGCGAGCAGTTTGCCCGCCTGGTCCTGCTGATCGGGCACGGCAGCCAGAACCGCAATAACCCCCACCGTGCCGGGCTGGATTGCGGTGCCTGCTGCGGCCAGACGGGAGAGGTTAACGCGCGGGCGCTGGCGGGACTGCTGAATTGCTCTGCGGTGCGCCTCCTGCTGCGGGAGCGCGGCATTGACATCCCGGACAGTACCCGGTTTGTAGCGGGCCTGCACAACACGACTACCGATGAGGTGCTGCTGTTCGATCTCGACGAGCTGCCCGCCAGCCACGCGCAGGATGCGCAGGACATGCAAGCGCAGCTGGCGGCCGCAGGGGCCGAGGCGCGTCGTGAGCGGGCACATGCCCTGGGCCTGGATGCTCTGGAACATTCGCCGCGGAGCTTGCTGCGGGCTATGCGCGAGCGGGCCGATGACTGGGCGCAAACCCGGCCGGAATGGGGCCTGGCCAACAACGCCTCGTTTATTGTCGCGCCGCGCAGCAGAACCCGGGGTGTCGACCTGCAGGGCCGCAGTTTCCTGCACGACTATGATCACAGCAAGGATCCCGGCGGCAGCCTGCTGGAACTGATCATGACAGCGCCGATGATTGTGACCAATTGGATCAATATGCAGTATTTCGCCTCTACTGTGGACAGCGAGCGCTTCGGCAGCGGTAACAAGACGCTGCACAATGTTGTCGACGGCCGCATTGGTGTGTTTGAGGGAAACGGCGGTGACCTGCGCATCGGGCTGCCCTGGCAATCACTACACGACGGTGAACGCTGGCTCCACACGCCGCTGCGCCTGACGGTTGTCATCGAAGCGCCCAGGGATGCGATTGATACGGTCATTGCGCGTCATGAGACGGTCAGGAACCTCCTCGATAACCACTGGCTGTTCCTGATGCGTCTCGATGGCGACCGGATGGAGGCTTACCGCGATGGGAGGTGGCAGGCTTGGCCAGCCCGGATAGCGTAAGCGAGAAGGATAAAATCCCCGATCCCGTGACCCCGCCGGCCCACAATACCGCCACCCCCGTTATGACTGCGTGGCAGGGCCGGGTGGCGGGACTGCTCACCCGGCACGACAAGGCCGGGATGATTGCACCCGCTTTGGCCAGTATCGGCCTGACTGTGGTGGCCACGGACGCCTTCGACACAGACAGCCTGGGCACCTTTTCCGGTGAGGTGGAACGCACGCTGACGCCGCTCGAATGCGCCAGGCGCAAGGCGCAGCTCGCCTGCGAACTCAGCGGTCAGGATCTCGGCCTGGGCAGCGAGGGGAGTTTTGGCGGGGGGCCCATGCCGGGCCTTGTGAACTGGGATACGGAACTGCTGGTGTTGTGGGACAGCACCGCTGCCCGGGAAATTGTAGCGCACGCCGCCGGCCCGGTCGGGGTAAGCACCATCGCCCTGGAATCGATGGCGGGGCTGGCGCAGGAACTGGCCCGCTTCGACCCCGCACAGGCCTGGTTGATCCGCCATCCCGGGGGTGTGATCAAGGGGCTGTGTGGCGCCGATGTCATCATCGAGCAATGTACCCGGGCCGGCTTGTACCAGCCGGGTGCCGCGCTGGTGAAGAAAATTGTGCTGGAGCCGGACCTGCGCGCGATGCACTGCCCGGAACGACAGGTCTACATCCGGCGTGCGGCGGAGCAGCTTGCCATGAGGCTGCAGTCTCGCTGTCCGCGCTGCAGCGTCGAAAATTTCTGGTTGGATGCTACCGAGCAGGGTTTGCCTTGTGCAGCCTGTGGTGCGCCGACTGCACTACCCGCCGCATTCATCCGGCGCTGCCAGGCTTGTCAGTGCGAGACCCGGGAGCCCAGCGATCTCGAAACTGCCGACCCCGGCGATTGCCCCTGGTGCAACCCATGAATTAGATGGGCACTTAACTTCAAAGGAGAAGACTATGACAGATGAGCGAGGAAAAGACGTTTACGGCTTAATCCGCGGCGCATTTACCACCGATGACGCCAGGGAGTTGCTCATGACTCTGCTCGACAATAAGATCGGGTTCCACCAGCTGAATAACCGGAGCCGGCGGGAGCGATTTGGTGAAAGCGATGCCGCTGTGGTCAAGCGTGTCGATGAGCTGCGACAAACCAAGGCGGATATTGCCACATTGATAGACGAGGCTGCCGCGGCCGGAATGAAGCTGAGTATAAGCTGCAATATAGAGATCACGCCCGTGAAGGAGTGATTAAGCTGCAGACATTGGGTCAGAGCCCTTTTGCGGCGTGCCCTTTCCGGAACCGGCTGGCGTCTGCGAGCAGTAAGTCGACTATGACCCATTACATATGGATGGGGTTCATTCGCTTATCCGTTACTGCGTACCCACCGGAACCATGATGTGCGCATAGGGTGTGTCTCCCCACATCACATAGGGAAGACCCGATTTGGGGTCGCTCGTCATGCCCTTCAGCAAGGCCTTCGGCACGGCAATCATCAGGTGCGGCCCGGTTTCGGTATAGTCGGCCGCGCTTTTCGGATCGGGGTGATAGGGGGTCGCGTTGCTGACACCAGCGCCGATATCGCCCTGCAACATGTAGGAGATACCGACCCCGTTGACCACGATATCCTTCTGGCCGCCGATGGCTTGCATCATTTCCATCCAGATTGCATCGTTACACATGGCAGCGCCATCACCGGGCATCGTGTCGGGCATACATGTCCAGCCATTGCTGCCCTCGACCATCACCTTGCCGTCGACAACGACGGTTGCCTTGTCGCTTATCGACGCGGGCGCGGCTGATTTGGCGTGAGCTACTCGTGCGTCCAGGCCCGCATCAGCAAGGCATACGGCCGCGAAAGACATGGCGAAAGATACTGCTAGAAGCGTTCGTAATTGAGCGAGCATAATTGTTACCTTACTATTGGCCTGGTATTCAGAGCACTTGTCTTTCCACAGGATTCGATAGCCCTGCGCTCAGTACAGCCTAGTCGATAGTTGGGCCAAAGCAAGGGCCCTGATCATCCATGAGTCCGCCATTTCCATGAACGGGGTCAGAGCCTTTTTTCCGCGCGCATTTCCCAGCCGAGGGAAAGATCGCCCGAAGGGCTTCGATCTTGACGCCTCGGGCGGTCAAATTAGGCTGGTACGCAGTTCTACCAGCGGGGTGCATTTCGTCGGTGGGTCAATTTGGGGCGGCAGTAAGCAAAAATATGGCTAAACTTGACGGACCAGTATCTGGAATGAGTATCTCGGAATTGCGAGGATGGCCCTCGATAATTTGATCGCCCTGACGGCGGTCCACCCACGGCAGTACAGGTTCGCCCGGTGCCTATTTTCGATACTGAGGATAACAAGCTAACCCTGAAAAGAATCGGAAACCAGAATGATGAACAGTAAGCTGTTAGTGACCAGTGCCGCATTAGCACTTTGGCTGGCGGCGCCGATGGCAGTGGCCGACGAAACCCGGGACAAGGTAGCGGTATGTGCCGGTTGTCACGGTCCGGAGGGTCACAGCCAGGTACCAGACAATCCCATCCTTGCGGCGCAGCACGCTGATTACCTGGTGAATGCGCTGCGGGCATATGTCGGTGGCGAGCGCGACTACGGCATTATGAAAACCCTGGCCGGGCGACTGAGTGACGGAGACATGCAGGACATAGCTGCCTACTACGCTGCGCAATCACCGATCCGCAGCCAGGCCAAGGCGCCTGGTAATGCGGCTCGCGGAGAGGCCCGGGCGGCGATGTGCGTTGCCTGTCACGGTCCGGGCGGGCATAGCGTCATCCCCGCCAATCCTAAGCTGGCGGGCCAACACGCGAGGTACCTGGGCGGCGCGCTGGCTGCCTATAAGAGCGGCGCGCGCAGCAATCCGGTAATGGCATCGATGGCCGCCGCTCTGAGCGAGCAGGATATTGAGGATATCGCCGCATACTTTGCGGCCCAGCCGCTGCAGGTAGCGGGTGAATCCGCGACAGCAGGAGGGCAGCCGCAGTGAAATTTACAGTAGTGATAACCCTGTTCCTGGGCCTGCTTATGACGGCAGCAACCGGCTTTGGCCAGGATGAGGCGGCAGCAAGGGCCGTTGATCCGGCCGGGTCCGGCAAGTCGCCGGTAAGTGCCCCTGTTACCGCGCAGAGAATAATTGATGCGGACAAGGAGCCGGGCAATTGGCTGACCCATGGCCGCACCTACAGCGAGCAGCGGTTCAGCCCGCTGAAGCAGATCAATGACCAGAACGTCGGCGAGCTGGGGCTCGCCTGGCACTACGATTTCGGAACAAAACGCGGACTTGAGGCCACCCCCCTGGTCATTGACGGGGTTATGTATGTGACTGGTAACTGGAGCGTGGTCCATGCCCTGGATGCCAAAACCGGCAAGCCGTTGTGGCAGTTCGACCCCGAGGTGGACCCGGCCTGGGCCCCTCACCTTTGCTGCGATGTGGTCAATCGTGGCGTCGCAGCCTGGGGCGACAAGGTCTATGTCGGTACCCTCGACGGGCGCCTGATTGCATTGAACATGGCCACCGGCGAGAAAGTCTGGGAAGTGCTGACCGTCGACCGGGCATGGCCCTACTCGATCACCGGGGCCCCGCGGGTGGCCAACGGCAAAGTATTTATCGGCAATGGTGGTGCGGAGCTCGGGGTGCGTGGCTACGTCACGGCCTATGACGCCGAGACCGGCAAGCAGGTGTGGCGCTTCTACACCATCCCCGGCGACCCTTCGAAGCCCTTTGAATCGGCCGCCCTGGAGAAGGCGGCCAAGACCTGGAGCGGTAAGTGGTGGACCATGGGTGGGGGTGGCACCGCCTGGGATTCCCTGGTCTATGACCCGGAACTCAACCTGTTATATATCGGCGTGGGTAATGGTGGCCCCTGGAACCAGGAAATTCGCTCCGCGGGAACTGGCGACAACCTGTTCCTGTCGTCCATTGTCGCTGTCAACGCCGATACGGGAGAGTACGTCTGGCACTACCAGACGACGCCGGGCGATACCTGGGACTACACGGCCACACAAACCATGATCCTCGCGGAGCTGAAGATCGGGGGCAAGCAGCGCAAGGTCATCATGCAGGCGCCAAAAAATGGATTCTTCTACGTACTGGACAGGGGAACCGGTGAGCTGCTCAGTGCCGAGCCCTATGTCGGGGTGACCTGGGCGAGCCATGTAGACATGACCACCGGCCGTCCGGTAGAGCGCCCCGGGACCCGCTATTACGAGGAGGGGCTGCCCTCATTCCAGACACCCTTTGCCTTCGGTGGGCACGACTGGCCACCGATGTCCTACAGCCCCGACACTGGTCTTGCTTATATCCCGGCGATGGAAGTGCCGATGACGTATTTCCCGGATCGCTTTTTCGAATTTGAGCCCGGCTACTACAACCTGGGCGCTGTGTTGATTGACGCTCCGCCGTCCCTGCAAAACAAGGCCAACCTGGACAAGTTTCTGAAAACCGTATTGGAACGCGAGAAGGGCCTGACACCAGAGCACTTGCAGGCGACGTACGCGATCCTGGCGAAGCTGGAAGATCCAGCCCAGGCCATCACCGTAGAGGATCTCATGCAGGTTCATGCCCTCATGCGTATGCTGGTCAGGGCCCGGCTCATAGCCTGGGACCCGGTTCTGCAAAAAGAGGTGTGGCGGGCGGAACGGGTTGACGTTTGGAACGGGGGCACCCTCGTGACGGCGGGCAATCTCGTGTTCCAGGGCACCGGTGCGGCCGAATTCAGCGCATACGCGGCGGATACAGGCAAGCAGCTGTGGACATCCGTCTCGGCCCAGACCGGGATCATCGCGGGTCCGGTAACCTATACCGTGGATGGCGAGCAGTACGTCGCCGTACTGGCCGGTTGGGGCGGTGCCGGGCCGCTCGCCCTGGGGCAGATGGCCAACCTGTCGGGCGCCAACTCCTGGCGCCGCGGTGCGCTCAACCGGATCCTGGTGTTCAAGCTTGGGGGCCGGGATTCCCTGCCACCTCTGCCACCCCTGATGCCGGTTCCCAGGGCCAGACCGGAAATGCCTGCGGTCGCAATGGAAGTGGTAAAGACCGGCGAGATGATATTTTCCAAACGGTGTGCTGTCTGTCACGGCGAGCAGGCTCTGGGCGGCGGAGCAACGCCGGATCTGCGGCACCTGGACCTGGAAAAATACGAGCTGGGTCAGTGGTACGGTATCGTTATCGGCGGCACCGCGGCGCACAAGGGTATGCCCAACTTCAGCAAAATATTTGGCGTGGAAGAAGCCGAGGCAATACGGGCTTACGTGATAAAACGCACCAATGACGAGCCCGCCGCGGCCCGGGCGGCGGCGGGAGGGCAAATGTAGGGGCTATGACCCCGGCCAGTCGCTAATCATTTTGGCGCCTGGATGGCGGCGGTAGTGTGCTTACGGGCTATACTGCTCGTGTCACACGCCGAATAAAATATCCAACGGGGGGCTACAGATGGCGCAAGCAGAACCGACACCGGAGGAGATCCAGGTCCGCAAGGGTGCACTGCTGCGCCTGTTCGATCGCCTGTTGCCCATCGTCGATGCCATCGCAGACAGTGTAAGGCTTGCCGCTGTGCTGGGACTCCTGATGCTGGTCTGGATATTCGTATGGATGACCCGGGTCAGTGACTTTTCCACCCAGACCAGCATTCTCGTGGGTCTCGCCATCTGCCTGCCCGTGGTGCTGCTGCTGTGGTACTGGTGGGGGCTGGAGGGTTTGAAAAAGCTGCCGGAAACCGTCGCGGAGATCGCAGGCAATGCAAAGTCGGAGGTGCGCAGCCATATCCAGGGTATACGCTCCGGCGAGACACGAAAATTGGTCAGTCACGTATCCATGGGAAAATTGTGGGAATTGCGCTCACTGGCCGACGAGGCCCGCGACCTGCTGGGCTCTTATGCCCGCGTTGGTTTTCTGGTGAATCCGTTGCTGCTGGTGCTCCTGTTCCTGTCATTGCTGTTCCTGGTCCCACTGGGGCTGGTCAGCCTGGCCCTTGCGGTATTCACAGTCTTTTGAGGAAAACAGGTCGAATGGCAGTTGGCGCCGTGGGTAGTGGAGCCGGACGCGCTGGATGAGAGGCGGCCGCCTCTTTCTTGTACTGGTCTATCTTAACTTCCTGGAATCCTCCGATCCTTCGCGCTTCGCCTGCTTTATCTTCGACGCTCCATGGTCATAGTAGCGTCCGTTGCACCTGCTTCGAGTGTGCCGATTTTCTGTTCGAGCTTAAGGGTTCGAGCCGCATCCAGGGTGGCGGCCTGTCAGGCCCAGTCGGTTTTACGACGTCCCCGCTTTTTCTCCCGCAGGTCGGGTTTTTCTCCCCGTTGATACATCTCTGAAATCATCGCGATGCCCGGGTGCCGCCTGTCCTCATCGGACTCCCGACGGTCTTCATGGTGCAGATAGTTGCATTTGCAGCGCAACACGTCGCAACCCTCAAGAGGTAGCATAGGCGCCGCTCGGTCGACATCGAGAAAGCGTTTTCCGCTGATAGCCTTCACCGCCTCACAAGCATTACCAGGACAGGCTATTGACGTTGCTCTATACGGGCTTCTGGGAACCCGTGTGGATTTTTTACCCGCTACTGCCACCCTGGGATTCCTGGCTCCCTGGCCGGCGCCTCCTCGGCCGACGCCAGCAGCGCCGGGTAGCGGTTTAAAAAACATCGCGCCAGCCGCCAGGATCAGGGCGGTTAGAATTATCACTGCTGTAATACCCATGATTCTGTCCCCCGATACTCTATTTCCGGTATCTATGGATTTCTGTTACCACAGAACTTATCGATTCAGGCGCATGGATACAACGATTCTGCCTGTGCAGACGCCCAACTTGTGAAGGTCCACACAAAAATCGACATGAACATGGGGCTCGGACCACAATTATCCCTGTTCACTGATTCTTGCACTTTACCTTCGATAGGGGCCTTGTCGGTTCCTGCGCTACAATAATCGAGAGGCAGACACTGATAATTTTAGCTAGAAAAGGAGTGGCATTGGATGAGTCATACCGAGGGTTCGATCACGGTCGAGCAACGTGAGCACCTGCTGCTGATCGGGATAAATCGGCCGGACAAGTACAACAGTTATACGCCCCATATGGCGACACAGCTTGCAGACGCCTACACCCGGCTCGATGAAGATGCAGACCTTTGGGTGGGTGTGGTATTCGGCCACGGCAAGCATTTCTCCGCCGGACTGGACCTGCCGAAATGGACCGAGGCCATCGCCCGCGGAGGCAAGGATCCGGAGCAGTCTGCGGGAGTTGACCCGATGGCCCTCGGCAGGTGTTGCCGCAAGCCCATCGTCACGGCGGTCCAGGGCATTACCTTTACCTTCGGTATCGAGCTGGCACTGGCCGGGGATATCGTGGTGGCCGCAGACGATTGCCGCTTCTCCCAGCTGGAGCCGGCCAGGGGCATCCACGCCACCGGAGGCGCTACCTTCCGGTTTCCCGAGCGGGCTGGCTGGGGCAATGCCATGTATCACCTGCTGACCAGCGACGAGTTCGATGCCATCGAAGCCCACCGCATCGGCCTGGTCCAGGAGGTGGTTCCCGCCGGGACGCAACTGGACAGGGCCATTGAGCTCGCCGAGCGAATTGCCACCCAGGCACCCCTGGCGGTGCAGGCGACCAAGGCCTCGGCGCGGCGCTACCTGACCGAAGGGGTGGGCGCCTGTGTCGCGGCCCTGGGGCCGGTGCAGGCGCAGTTGCTCAGCAGTGAAGACGCCGCGGAGGGAGTGCAGTCATTTGTGGAGCGCAGGTTAGCCAGATTCAAGGGTCGTTAGGCTCGACAGGATTCAGCGCGAGAACCTACTGATGCCTGTGACCTGGCTCAGCCTGACAACGCCAGCGATGCTCGCCATCGGGCTGGTGTTGTTCCTGTTCGGCATGCATCAGCTTGAAACCGGTGTTCGCTCGCTGGGCTACAACACGTTCAAACGCTGGCTTTCATCATCCACCGCGTCCCCTGCGGGCAGTGCACTCATCGGTGTCACGGTTACATCAATCCTGCAAAGCAGCTCGATGGTCAGCCTGCTGGTGCTGGCTTTTGCCAGTGCCGGCGCGTTGCCGCTATACAATGCTATCGGCGTGCTATTCGGTGCCAACCTGGGTACGACTGTCACGGGGTGGATGGCGGCGACGCTCGGTTTCAAGTTGTCGCTCAACCTGTTTGCCCTGCCGATGATGGCCACCGGTGCGCTGATGCAGCTGGTGTCGGTTCGACTGAAATGGTTGCTGAGCCTCGGCACGGTCCTGTTTGGTCTGGGCCTGATCATCTTTGGCCTGAACATCATGAAAGAGGCGGTGGCGGACCTGCCGGGGCAATTGAACCTCGAGGCGCTGCAGGGCTACGGCTTGGGTGTCTATTTCCTGGTGGGCGCAGCAATAGCCGCATCGATACAATCGAGTTCGGCGACCATGATGATTACCCTGGCGGCGTTGCATGCCGGCATGCTGGACCTCAGTGCGGCAGCGGCGCTGGTGATCGGTGCGGACCTGGGTACCACCAGCACCACAGTGTTGGGGAGTATCGGTGGGCATTACATCAAACGGCAGCTTGCCCTGGCCCACTTCCTGTTCAACGTGCTGGTTGATCTGGCGGCTTTTTTCATTTTGTTACCGCTGCTTCCGCGCCTGTTGAGCGTTTTCTCCCTGCAGGATCCACTGTACAGCCTGGTAGCCTTTCCACAGCCTGTTCAACCTACTTGGCCTGCTGCTGTTTCTGCCATTCTTGAAGACCCTTCTCCAACTGGATTGGCCGACGCTTCCTGTCCGTGGCGCGAAGTTGACCGGCCACTGGTTGGCCAGCCCACCACTGTGCCGGATGCCGCACTGCTGGCTATCGACCATGTCTTGTCCGAGATGCGCCTCAGCTCGGTGGTGCTGGGCATGCACGGGTTCCATCTTCAACCCGAACAGCTGCAGTTGACTGGTGCGCATGCAGTCCCGTTTAACGGTATTCGTTCGAGCGTCGCACCAACAGCGAGCAGCGCTATCTCCAGATCAAACAGCAGGAATCCGACCTCCTGGCTTTCTCTTTCGACCTGCAGGCCCAGGAACTCAATACCGAACAGATAACACAGCTCTCGCGACAGACGCAAGAGTCCCGCGCACTTGTCTACAGCAGCAAAACCCTGAAAGATATCCGGGAGGACCTCGTCTATATGCGGCACAGCAATCAACCCGAGGTGCTAGCTTTATACAAAGAGCATCGCAATTTTATCAAGACCTTCTATCGCCATTACCTGCAGCTGACGGGCGACCCCAGCTCTACCGCCGTGGACCAGGATGCGGTTGAGCAGGTGTTGCGCGACATCGAGAATCACTACCAGGCGGCAAACAGTGCCGTGCATGCCATGGCTTCAGGCGACGTGGTCGGCGGCGCGGAGTTGTCCACCATGCTGAATGTAAACAGGGAAATACACCACGGCCTTAAAAACCTGGTGCTGCAGTAATGTCTGTTCGCAGCAGCGAGTATCGCGAGCGACTAAAAGAGCTGTTGAAAGCCCCTGGAATAGCCAGTAGTTTAATCAGTCCTTGAAGTCCCTTTTGGAAAACACTGGTCATGGGGAGTTGAGTCATTGACCACCGATGACGATGAGCGCTGGATGCTGCGGGCGCTGGAACTTGCAGATCGCGCCGCCGCCCTGGATGAAGTGCCCGTGGGTGCTGTGGTGGTGCGCGACGGCGAACTGCTGGGGGAGGGCTGGAACCAGGTGATATCCGCCGCCGACCCCACGGCTCACGCTGAGATCGTGGCACTGCGCGCCGCGGCCCGGCTCATGGGGAACTATCGCCTGCCGGGGGCCACCCTGTTTGTCACCCTGGAGCCCTGCGCCATGTGTGCGGGTGCCATGGTACACGCCCGCATTGCCCAGCTCGTGTTCGCTGCCACTGAACCGAAGGCCGGTGTTGCCTGTAGTCGCTGCCAGTTGCTGGACGAACCCTGGTTCAATCACCAGGTCAGTTGGCGCGGCGGCTTGCTGGCCCAGGCCAGTAGCGACAGGTTGCAGGCATTTTTCAGGGCCCGCAGGTGACGGCGGAAAACCTACAGGGCGGAGAGTTTGCTGTCGCGCAGCACCTGGGGCAGGTAATCCTCCACCTTCAGGGGAGGCAGTGGCTTGTTGTCGGAGATATCCTGCCAGTTGAGGATATTGTGGTAGTGGCGGATGTTCTGCACGTAGTTGGCCGCTTCCACCCCCCTGGCGTAGCCATAGCGGGTTTTGCGGTAGTGGGAGCTCTTTTGCAATAGCGGCAGCCGCTCCATCACGTCCTGCCAGCGGTTCGGGTCACCCCCCTGGCGCTGGGTAATCACCCGCGCATCCTCCAGGTGACCCAGGCCGATATTGTAAGCCGCCAGGGCGAACCAGCCGCGATCGGGCTCCTTGATGCTCCCGGGTAGGCGACGCTTCAGGTCTTTCAGGTAACGCGCGCCTCCGCGCAGGCTCTGCAAGGGATCGAGCCGGTCGGAAACACCGGTCTCTTCAGCGGTCGGCAGGGTCAGCATCATCAGGCCACGCACCCCGGTGGGAGAAGTGGCCTCGGGGTCCCAGTGGGATTCCTGGTAGGCGATGGCGGCCAGCAGCTGCCATTCCATCTGGTATTCCCGCGCCACTTGCTGGATCAGGTCTTTGTATTGCGGGAGCTTGCTGCGCATATTGACATTGAACGTGTGGGAACTGATACGGGAGATGCCGGCACTGTGGCCGAAGTACTGTTCCCGCAGTTGCTCGAGGGTGCCGTCCTCTTGCAGGCGCAGGAAAAACTGGTTGATATAGGCCTGTAGCCGTATGTTGTCGGCCCCCGGCGCCAGGTACCAGACCATGTCCTGCTCCTGTTCCGTGATCAGGTCGAAAGCCACCTTCAGGCGCGGGTAAAGGCTGCGCTGTACAGTGAACTCATTGGAATCGATCACCGCCAGTTCCGCCTGCCCCGTATCCAGCATTTCCAGCAGTTCCATCGTGTCCGCCCCGGCGATTTCCTGCCACTGCAACTCGGGTGCTGTCTCGTCCCGCAGCCGGGCCAGTTCATCCACGTGACTGGAGTTGGCCAGTACCACGATTTTCCTCCCCGGCAAATCCTCCACATTGAGTGGGCGCCTGGTACCCGCCACGTAGACGACCTGGGGTTTGAGCTTGTAATAAGCGGATGAATGCGGGAACAGTCCCGCGCGCTGTGCAGTCAGTGTCAGGCCGGCCGCGGCCAGGTCCGCCTCGCCCCGGTTCAGCAGCTCGAACAGGCCCTCCAGGGTAAATGCCGACTCGATCTCCAGTTCGACCCCCAGGTCAGCAGCCAGCAGCCCGGCCAGGGCGTACTCGAAGCCGTTCGCGCCGTCCCGGTCGATGTAGTAGGTAGTGGGGCTGTTGCGGGTTGCCACCGTCAGCTCTCCCCGGGACTGGATCCGATGCAGGGCATCGCCACCACCGTCACAGGCGCTGAGCAAATACAGCAGGGCCAGCGAGAAGGTGAGAGCGGCTGTGATGACGCGCGGATGCATAGCTTCATTCTAGCCTCCGCCGCGCAAAACCTGACAGGCCTAATTTTGCTAATGGCCGGTTTTCCGGCAGCGCCGGGCCATTCTCGAATTAATCCCAGGAGCCTTAACTCCCCGGGGCCAAATACAGTACAATGCTGCCTCCATTTTTTCCCTCCCTCTGGAGCTTCCCTCAGCATGTTGACCTTGCGCGGCGCCCCTGTTCTGTCCGATTTTCGCCTGGACAAGCTGGCGCAGAAACTTGCCCTGATACACCCCGACATCCAGCTCCTGCATACCGAGTATGTCCATTTCGCCGACCTGCAGGCCGAGCTGTCTGCTGCGCAGCGCGGCGTGCTGGAAAGTCTCCTCGAATACGGTCCCGGGTTCGCCCCAGGTGATATCGCCCACCTCGATGGCGCGACCTTGCGCCTTGTGGTGCCGCGCCCGGGTACGATTTCGCCCTGGTCCAGCAAGGCCACGGATATCGCCCACAACTGCGGGCTGGCCCAGGTGCTGCGGCTGGAGCGGGGGGTGGCGTGGTACTTCCATCTGCCGCGGGCCCTGGCGGATGCGCAGCGCGCGGCGGTGGATGCGCTGGTTCACGACCGCATGACGGAGGCAGTGTTCGACAGCCTGGAACAGCCGGGCGAGCTGTTTCGCCACGCAGATCCGGCGCCCCTTGGGGAAGTGGACGTGCTGGGCGGGGGACGGGAGGCCCTGGCAGCGGCGGACCGCAGCCTCGGACTGGCCCTGGCGGATGATGAGATGGATTACCTGGTCGAGAGCTTCACCACGCTGGGGCGCAACCCCACCGACGTGGAACTGATGATGTTTGCCCAGGCCAACTCCGAACACTGTCGCCACAAGATCTTCAACGCCAGCTGGAGCATCGACGGCGAACAACAGCAGCACTCCCTGTTCGGCATGATCCGCAATACCAACGAATGCGGTGGCCAGAATGTGCTTTCGGCCTACTCGGATAACGCCGCGGTGGTGGCCGGGCACCACGCGGGTCGCTTCTATCCCGACCCGGTCAGCTGCGAGTACGGCTTCTCCCAGGAAAATATCCACCTGCTGATGAAAGTGGAAACCCATAACCACCCGACGGCGATCGCGCCCTTCCCCGGTGCCGGCACCGGGGCGGGAGGGGAGATCCGCGACGAGGGCGCGGTGGGCCGCGGCTCCAAGCCCAAGGTTGGCCTCACCGGGTTCTCGGTGTCCAACCTGCAGATTCCCGGCTATATCCAGCCCTGGGAACATGACTACGGCAAACCGGGGCGAATCGTGTCCGCCCTGGAAATCATGCTGGAGGGCCCGATCGGGGGAGCCGCCTTCAACAACGAATTTGGCCGGCCCAATATCTGCGGCTATTTCCGCAGTTTCGAAATGACCGCCCCGGGCGTTGCGGGGGATGAGGTGCGTGGCTATCACAAGCCCATCATGATTGCCGGGGGCTACGGCAATATCCGCGAGGAACACGTCCAGAAAGGCGACTACCAGCCCGGCGCGAAACTGATAGTACTGGGCGGCCCGGCCATGCTGATCGGCCTGGGCGGCGGGGCGGCGTCCTCCATGGCCAGCGGCCAGAGTCACGAGGATCTGGATTTCGCCTCGGTGCAGCGCCAGAACCCGGAGATCGAGCGCCGCTGCCAGGAAGTGATAGACCGCTGCTGGCAGCTCGGTGAGGACAACCCCATCGCCTTCATCCACGACGTCGGCGCCGGGGGGCTGTCCAACGCCCTGCCCGAGCTGGTCAAGGACGGCGGTCGCGGCGGCCGCTTCGAACTGCGCAAGGTGCCCAATGACGAGCCGGGCATGTCCCCCCTGGAGATCTGGTGCAACGAGTCCCAGGAGCGTTACGTGCTGGCGGTGGAACCTGCTGACCTGGCGCGGTTCGAGGCTATCTGCCAGCGCGAGCGCTGCCCCTTCGCAGTGGTGGGGGAGGCTACCAGCGAGCTGCACCTGCAGCTCAGCGACAGTGTGTTCGGCAACGACCCGGTGGACCTGCCCATGTCCGTCCTGTTTGGCAAGCCCCCGCGGATGCAGCGCGATATACGGCGCCAGCGTGCCGGCCCACGCACCGCTTGCCCTGCAGGCGCCGCTGCAGGAGGCCCTGGAGCGGGTGCTGCAACTGCCCGCGGTGGCGAGCAAGAATTTCCTGATCACCATCGGTGATCGCACGGTCACGGGCATGGTTGCGCGGGACCAGATGGTCGGCCCCTGGCAGGTGCCGGTGGCGGACTGCGCGGTGACCACCGTGTCCTACGACGCCTTTGCCGGCGAGGCCATGGCCATGGGGGAGCGCACGCCGCTGGCCCTGGTGGATGGCGCCGCCTCGGGCAGGATGGCGGTGGCGGAGGCCATCACCAATATTGCCGCCGCGGCCATCGCCGATATGAGCGATATCAAACTGTCCGCCAACTGGATGTGCGCCGCGGGTTACGGCGCCGAGGACGAGGCGCTGTACGACACCGTGCGCGCCGTGGGCATGGAGTTCTGTCCGGCGCTGGGCATCACTATCCCGGTGGGGAAGGACTCCATGTCCATGCGCACCACCTGGCGCGAGGGCGAGGTGGACAAGGCTGTGACCGCTCCCATGTCACTGATCGTTTCGGCTTTCGCGCCGGTGATGGACGCCCGTTTGTCGATAACACCGCAGCTGCAGCCGGCGGCCGACGCGGCGCTGGTGCTGCTGGACCTGGGGCGCGGCGCGAACCGGCTGGGGGGCTCCAGCCTGGCCCAGGTATTCGGCCAGTTGGGCGACACCGTCCCGGATATCGGCGACCCTGCCGACCTGAAGGGCTTTTTCCAGTTGGTGCAGGATTTTCTCCAGGCCGGTCGCCTGCTTGCCTATCACGACCGCTCGGACGGCGGGCTTATCGTCACGCTGCTGGAAATGGCATTTGCCGGCCATTGCGGCCTCAATATAGACCTCTCCGGTTTGCCTGGCACCGGGCTTGCCCGGCTGTTCAGTGAAGAGGCCGGGGCGGTGCTGCAGGTCAGCCCGCACCGACCTGCCGGCGCTGGAGGCGAGGGCGCGGGAACTCGGCCTGGGGGATTGCCTGCATCGGCTGGGCGAGGCTGCTGATGGCGATACCGTGCATATTGCCGATGGTGGGGAGACCCTGCTCGCGGATTCCCGCCAGCGCCTGCAGCAGCTGTGGGCGCGCACCAGTTATGAGATACAGGCACTGCGGGACCACCCCGACTGTGCCCGGGAGGAGTACGACGCGATTGCCGGTTTCGATCCCGGGCTGTCGGCTCACCTGAGCTTCGACCCGGCGGAAGATATCAGCGCACCCTATATCGCCACGGGTGTCCGCCCGCCTGTCGCCATACTGCGCGAGCAGGGGGTCAACGGTCACGTGGAAATGGCCGCGGCTTTCCACCGAGCGGGTTTTGCCACCTTCGATGTGCATATGAGCGATCTCCACGCCGGCCGCCGGGACCTGGCGGAGTTCAAGGGCCTGGTGGCCTGCGGCGGCTTCTCCTACGGCGACGTGCTCGGGGCAGGGGAGGGCTGGGCCAAGAGTATCCTGTTCAACGAGCGCCTGCGGGACGCCTTCACCACCTTCTTCCAGCGCGACGACAGTTTTACCCTTGGCGTGTGTAATGGCTGCCAGATGGTGTCGACCCTCAAGGACCTGATACCCGGTGCCGGTCACTGGCCCCGCTTCGTGCGCAATCGCTCGGAGCAGTTCGAGGCGCGGCTGGCACTGGCCAGGGTGGAGCACACCCCGTCGATCCTGCTGGCGGGAATGGCCGGCTCACACCTGCCCATTGCGGTCGCCCACGGCGAGGGCAGGGCGCACTTTGCCGATGCGGCCGCCGAGGCCGCCTGCGAGGCCAGCGGGACCGTGGCCCTGCGCTTTGTCGACAACGACCTGGCCCCGGCCACGCACTACCCGGCCAACCCCAATGGCTCTCCCGCTGGCATTACCGGGCTGACCAGCCTGGACGGGCGGGCGACGATCATGATGCCCCACCCCGAGCGGGTGTTCCGCACCGTGCAGTACTCCTGGGCGCCGCCCCAGTGGGGAGAGGACGGTGGCTGGATGCGCCTGTTCCGCAACGCCCGGCACTGGCTGGGCTAGGCCGGGCTCGCGCCGCGGGGCTGACGACCAGCCTTGTAGCGCGGGGCCGTTTCTTTATAATGACGCACTTTTTAACGGGGATGCCGCTGTATCCCCCTGCCAGAGCACCGACATGCTGAATAAGTACCCTTTGTGGAAATACCTGCTCGTCCTGTTCTTTTTGCTGCTGGGCCTGTTCTATGCAGCGCCCAACCTGTACGCGCCGGACCCCGCCCTGCAGATCACCGGGGAGAGCAGCGCCCAGCTCATCGACGAGGATATCCTCGGTCGCGCCCTGGAGGCGCTGGACGAAGCCGGAATCGAGCACTTTGATTCGGCGATAGACGCGTCGGGCCGCAACGCCCTGATACGCCTGCGGGACAAGGACGCAGCAATTGCCCGCCCAGGCCCGGGTGTCCCGGGCGCTGGGGGACGGTTTTATCGTCGCCCTGAACCTCGCGCCCACCACCCCGGCCTGGCTCAGCGATTACGGCGCCGCGCCGATGAAACTGGGTCTGGACCTCAGCGGTGGCGTGCATTTCATGCTGGAAGTCGACGTGGACGCGGCAGTCGAGCGGCGCATGGAGTATTACACCAACTGCGATCAAGCGCACCCTGCGGGAGGAGCGGATTCGCGGCTTCGTCTCGCTCGACGACCAGGGCGGGATCCGGGCCAGTTTCAAGACCGAGGCCCAGCGTGAGGAGGCCCGCGATGCGATTGCCGATGCGGAGCCCCAGCTGTCCCTCGACCGGGTCGACGAGGCCGACAGCTGGAGCGTGGTGGCGACCCTGCCGGACCAGGTTCGCAAGGAAATCGCCGAGTACTCCGTGGCCCAGAACCTGACGACCCTGCGCAACCGGGTGAACGAGCTGGGCGTGTCCGAGCCCCTGGTGCAGCGCCAGGGCCAGAATCGCATCGTGGTAGAGCTGCCTGGCATACAGGACACGGCGGAAGCCAAGCGTATCCTGGGCAAGGTGGCCAACCTGGAGTTTCGCCTGGTTGCCAATATGGACGCAGCGGCCTCCGAGAAGCAGCGGTTCGACTACCGCAGTCCCGATCGCGCCGGCGCCAGCGAGTGGCTGGAGCGCGACGTGATTATCACCGGAGAGCGGGTTTCCAACGCCCAGGCAAGCTTCGACCAGAACGGCCAGCCCAACGTCCAGATAAGCCTGGACAGCGAGGGTGGCAGCCTGATGTCGCGGGCGACCCGCAACAACATCAAGCGCCGCATGGGCGTGCTGTTTATCGAGCGCAAATTCCGCACCCGCTATGAGGTGCAGCCGGACGGCAGCGAGGTGGCGATCAAGGTGCCCTACGACGAGAAAAGGCTGCTGACCGCGCCGGTTATCCAGTCTGCCCTGGGCGCCCAGTTCCAGATCACCGGGCTGGACAGCCCGCTGGAGTCCTCCGAGCTGGCCCTGATGCTGCGCGCCGGCGCGCTGGCCGCCCCGATCTCCTTCGTGGAAGAGCGCACCGTCGGGCCATCCCTCGGAGCGGAGAACATCCGCATGGGGGTCAAGTCGGTACAGTATGGTCTTGGCCTGGTCGTTCTGTTCATGATAGTGATTTATCGGGTGTTCGGTGTGGTGGCCGTTGTCGCCCTCAGCGCCAACCTCGTGCTGCTGGTGGCATGCATGTCCCTGTTGGGCGCCACCCTGACCCTGCCGGGCATCGCCGGTATCGTGCTGACGGTGGGCATGGCGGTGGATGCCAACGTGCTGATATTCGGCCGGATACGTGAGGAGGTGAACAACGGGATGGCGCCGCAAATGGCGATCCACGCCGGTTATGAACGGGCGGTAGCCACCATTCTGGACGCCAACCTGACCACCCTCATCGTGGCGGTGATTCTCTACGCCGTGGGCACCGGGCCGATCAAGGGCTTTGCCGTTACCCTGTCCATAGGCATCATAACCTCCATGTTCACTGCGATCATGGGCACCCGCGCGATGATCAACCTTATCTATGGCGGCCGCCGCGTCAAGAAACTGTCGATCGGAGGGATCAAGGTATGAAAGTGATCAATTTTATGGGCCTGCGCAAGGTCGCGGCCCTGTGCTCGATCACGCTGGTACTCGCTTCCATCGGTTCGCTGGCGGTGCAGCAGTTGAACTGGGGCCTGGATTTTACCGGCGGCACCCTGGTCGAGGTCTACTACAGCGAGACAGCCGACCTGACCGGTATCCGCAATACCCTGTCCACCGAGGGATACAAGGGTGCCACCGTGGTGAGTTTCGGCACCGACCGGGATGTGCTGATTCGCCTGCCCCACGGTTACTCCGACCAGGAGGGTGCCGCGCTGCTGAAAAAGCTGCAGGCCACCTTCAGCGGCACCGTGGAACTGCGCCGGATAGAGTTCGTCGGGCCCCAGGTGGGTGACGAGTTGCGCGAACAGGGCGGCCTGGCCATGTTGCTCGCGCTGGGGCTGGTGATGCTGTACATCGCCTTCCGCTTCCAGCTCAAGTTTGCGGTGGGCGCCGTTGTCGCCCTGATCCACGACGTGATTATCACCCTGGGCTTCTTTTCGTTTACCCGCATGGAATTTGACCTGACGGTGCTCGCGGCCCTGCTGGCGGTGATCGGTTATTCGCTGAATGACACCATCGTGGTGTTCGACCGTATCCGCGAAAACTTCCGCAAGATCCGGCGCACGGAGCCGTCTGGAACTGGTCAACATCTCCCTCACCGAGACCCTGGACAGGACCCTGTTTACCTCCTTGACCACCTTGCTGGTACTGGTTTGCCTGGCGATATTCGGTGGCGAGATGATCAACGGCTTTGCCGTCGCCCTCATCGTCGGCATCGGCGTAGGTACCTACTCTTCAATCTACGTGGCGTCCAACGTCCTGCTGTTGCTGAATGTCAGCAAGGAGGACCTGATGATCCCGGTGAAGGAAGGGGTGGAGCAGGAAGACCTGACGCCCTAGTGTCCCATGCGATGAAAAAGCCCCGGACTGCGGGCGAAATTTTTCAGCGGGCTATGCTTCAGTGACCGGGCC
This sequence comes from uncultured Gammaproteobacteria bacterium, assembly GCA_963792815.1. Classification (GTDB taxonomy): domain Bacteria; phylum Pseudomonadota; class Gammaproteobacteria; order Pseudomonadales; family Halieaceae; genus JARRPM01. The sequence continues at coordinate 456,873 of CAWBXR010000012.1, read as the reverse complement.
GGCCAGTTCCGCGCCGGTGCCTTTGCGCATTCCCGGGGTACAGTTACCACTGCAACTCATCGTGCACGGCGAGGCGGACCGCTTCGTCTCCCGCCGGATTCGGGAGGAGGGGATCTGGGAGCCCTATGAAACAAGCCTGGTGCTCGGCGCCCTGCAGCCCGGAGACGTGTTCGTGGATGTGGGAGCCAACATTGGTTATTTCCCGGTTATCGCCGCGGGCCGTGTGGGCCGGGCCGGCAGGGTGCTGGCCTTCGAGCCGGACCCCGACAATTACCGACTATTGAGTGAAAACCTCGAGCTCAACGACTGCCGCGAGGTGGTGAGCGCCTTCCGGGCGGGACTGGCCGAAAAAAACTGTGCGGGACAGTTGTTCCTGAGTGAAGACAACGCCGGCGATCACCAGATTTTCGCAGCCGATAGCGCGCGCCGCAGCCTCACCGTCGCGCTCTACAATGGCAGTGATTTCCTGCGGGAGCGGCTGGATCGCCTGGACCTTCTGAAAGTGGATGTACAGGGGGCAGAGTACGCTGTCATGGCGGGCCTGCTGCCGCTGTTGCGCGAATTGCCCCGCCCGCCGCGCATCATTCTTGAACTCACGCCCCTGTCCCTGCGCCAGGCCGGCAGCAGCGGCAGGGCCCTGCTCGAACTGCTCGCCACCCTGGAGCTGCCCAGCTGGATCATCGATCACATCGAACATCGGTTGGTTGCCTGCAGCTGCGATGAGCTGGCCCGCTGGTGTGACGATGTGGACGCCGTGGCCGGGGACGCGGGGTTTATGAATATCCTGCTGGGCCCCGCGGTGCCGGGGCACTGATGGCTCATTACCGGACGACAGCCGCAGCCTTTGCCCGTGCACCTGCCTTGTGGGATAGTGGGCGGCGCCCGGGCCCGGCTCCGGGCAGGCCGAAATCCGCTGTGGTGTATTGATGAACGAGATCCTGCAATTTCTCCAGCACCGAAACTCCAGCCCGAGGCTGGTGGAGCCCGCTCCAAGTGACGCGGAAATGGATGAAATATTCCGTGCTGCCCTGCGCGTGCCCGATCATGCCTGGTTGCGTCCCTGGCGATTTATCACCATTGCCGGCGAGCGTCGGCATGACTTTGGCCTGGTGCTGGATCACTGCCTGCGCCAGCGCAACCCGCAGGTGGATGAACCCGCCCTGCAAAAGGCCCGGGCAGCGCCCTTGCGCGCGCCGCTGCTGGTGGTGGTTGTGGCGCGGCTGACGGAACACCCCAAGGTGCCGGCGCTGGAACAGCGCCTGTCGGCGGGCTGTGCTGCCCAGGCGATACTGCTTGCCGCCGAGGCCTGTGGTTACGCCGGGATCTGGCGCACCGGCGACGCGGCCTTTGATCGCGCCGTGATGAACGCGCTTGGCCTGGCGGCCAGCGAGGAGATCGTCGGTTTTGTTTATCTCGGCACACGCGATGGCGGCGGCAAGAACCTGCCGTCCCTCGCCCCTGCCGATTTCGTTTCCAACTGGTAATATCCCGGCAGCCAACCAATCCGGAGAGAGGTCCCATGGACAGCCCGAGTTTCACCACTCTCGAACTGCAGTTCGACAACCAGGTAGCAACCGTAAGCCTGAACCGCCCTGACAAGGCGAACTGTATGAATGCCGACATGTGGGCTGAATTGCAGACCTGTTTCGAGTGGCTTGACGCCGAGCCCTCGGTGCGGGCAGTAATCCTGGCGGGGCAGGGTAACCATTTTTGCGCCGGCCTTGACCTTGCGATGTTCGGCGGTCTGCACGGCAGCTCAAGTGAGCCCGCGCGCCGCGCTGAACATCTGCGCCGCACCATCCTGCGGATGCAGGACAACCTGAGCGCCATCGAGAAATGCCGCAAGCCGGTGCTGGCGGCAATTCACAAGACCTGCATCGGCGGTGGCGTGGACCTGGTGTGCTGCGCCGATATGCGCTACGCCACCGAGGACGCGTTTTTTTCCATCCGCGAAATTGATATCGGCATGACAGCGGATGTCGGCACCCTGCAGCGCCTGCCCAAACTGATTCCCGACGGTGTGGCCCGGGAGCTGGCCTACACCGGGCGCGATATGGATGCGGAGGAGGCCCGGGAGCTGGGCTTCGTCAACCGGGTCTACGAAGACCGGGAGGTCCTGATGCGCGAGGTCATGGCGATTGCCCAGGCCATTGCGCGCAAATCACCGCTGGCGGTTCGCGGCAGTAAGGAAATGTTGCTCTACTCCCGTGACCATACGGTGTCGGAAAGCCTGAATTACGTCGCCACCTGGAATGCGGGTATGTTGAGCGCTGCAGACCTGCAGGCGGGCCTGCAGGCGCAACTTGAAAAACAGCAGGCGAGCTACGAAGACTAGAAATACGACCCGCCACATCGAGAAATAACATGATGAAGATTCTGGCCCGGCTGAACAGGCCGTGGGTACATTTTATTGTGTTGGGATACCTGCTGTATTACCTGCAGGGCGTGCTGTTTCCAGAGCCAAAACCGCTTATCGGGCCGCTCAGTGAGGCGAGAGTGGAGGCCCTGCAACAGCAGTGGTTCGCCAGCACCGGGCGCCTTCCCGATCCCGCGCAACTCGATCGCATGGTGACGGCGGAGCTGGACCGGGACATGCTGTTCCAGCGCGCCCTCGAGCTGAACCTGCACCTGTATGACACCGTCGTATACCAGCGCCTGCTGCTCAATATGAGCTTCCTGCAACTGGGGGAGGGCATGACGGAGCAGGAGCGCTATGAACAGGCGCTGGAGATGCGGCTGCACCTGGGGGACGAGGTGGTCAAGCGCCGCATGATCCAGGTCATGGAGCAGTTGTTGCTGGGCTATTACCCGCCGCAACCGCCCACCGAGGCCGACCTGCTGGCGGAATTCGAGAGCCGCACGCAAGAGCTGCGCCGCCCACCGCGCTATTCGATCGAGCACGTCTACTTCAATGCCGCGCGAGAGCAAGAGGCGGAGGCGGCGATCGCCCGCATTAGCCAGGAACAACTCGATCCCGCGGCGGCCCTGGAACTGAGCTCCCCGTTCCTGCCGGGCTATCGCTTCACCCGCCAGTCGCCAGACCAGCTCGCCCGCCAGTTCGGCTCCGAGTTTGTCAGCAATCTGCAGGCGGCCGATCCGCAGCCCGGCAGCTGGGTGGGCCCGATACGCTCCACTTATGGCCTGCACTATGTCTGGGTCAGTGAGCTGGAGCCCGGGCGCGACGCAACCCTGGAAGAGGTGCGCGAGCAGTTGCAGCGGGACCTGGAGTCCCGCGCCAGCGCCGCGGCGCTGCAGGAAAGTATCGAGAGCATGCGCGAGCAGTATGAGGTGAGAAAATGAACAAGCTGCAACAGCTGGCCCTGCTGGCCCTGGGCCTGATCCTGGCGTCGGCGGCCCAGGCCCACCGCTTTGCACCGTCCCTGCTCAAGGTCGCTGAAATAGCCGACCAGCAGTACGCCGTGGTGTGGAAAACCCCCGCCCAGGGTACCAGCAGCACGCCGCTGCGACCCCTGTGGCCGGACACCTGCGAGATCACCAATAGCAGCCCGCCACAGATGGAGGGCACCGGCCGGGTTGACAGCTGGCAGATGCGCTGCGACCAGCTCGGGGATGACGGGCTGGTGGGCGAGACCCTTGGCGTCGACGGCCTGGGCCCCAACCAGGCCTCCGCACTGGTGATGGTCAGCCTGCTCGATGGCCGCAATTACCAGCAGGTGCTCAACGCCGAGCAGACCGAGTTCGTGATACCCGCCGAGTCCAGTTCGGGTGAAGTCGCGGGCGATTACTCGCTGTTGGGAATGGAGCATATCTGGGGCGGCATGGATCACCTGCTGTTCGTGTTCGGCCTGCTGCTGCTGGTGGGCGGCGGCGCGAGGCTGCTGTGGACTATTACGGCCTTTACCATCGGCCACAGCATCACCCTGTCACTGGTCACCCTGGGCTTCTTCGACTACCCGGTGGCGCTGGTGGAGTTTGCCATAGCCCTGAGTATCTTTGTGCTGGCGGTGGAGCTGACCCGGATCAACAGGCACGACATGCTGTGGCGCAACCCCTGGTGGCTGGCGGGCGGTTTTGGCCTGCTGCACGGTATGGGCTTTGCCGGCGCCCTTGCCGAGACCGGCTTGCCCCAGGACAACGTGCCCCTGGCCCTGCTGTTCTTCAACGTGGGCATCGAGGTGGGGCAGATCGCTTTCATCCTGGTGGTGCTCGCCATCTGGTACCTGGTTCGCAAACCCCTGGCCCCCTGGCAGGACCGCCTGATGCCGGTGCCGGTCTACATCCTGGGCGCCCTGTCCGCCATGTGGTGTATCGAGCGGGGCCTCGAAGTCCTGGCCTGATATCTGACAATGCATACGAGAAGGAAAATTCAATGAGCGACAATGACATCCTGTTCCAGCCCTTCAGCCTCGGCAAGTTACAGCTTGCAAACCGGCTGGTGATGGCGCCTATGACCCGCAACAAGTCACCGGGGAATATTCCCGGGCCCGATGTCGTCGACTACTACCGGCGCCGGGCCGCCGGCGGGGTTGGCCTGATCATCACCGAGGGTACCTGCATCAATCACATTGCCGCCAGCGGCTACCCCGACGTGCCTTACTTCCACGGCGCCGAGCGCCTCGACGCCTGGAAAAAAGTGGCGGATGCTGTGCATGCCGAGGGCGGCAAGATCGCACCCCAGTTGTGGCATTGCGGCGGCATGCGCCGCGCCGGCACGCCGCCGGAGGGTGACGTGGACGGCTACACGCCCTCCGGGATGAACGTCCCCGGCAAGGTGAACCGTCATATCATGAGCCAGCAGGACATCGATGATGTAGTGGCAGCCTTCGGCCAGGGCGCGGCGGATGCCAGGGCACTGGGCTTTGATGCGGTGGAAATCCACGGCGCCCACGGCTACCTCGTGGACCAGTTTTTCTGGGAGGGCACCAACCAGCGCGATGACGGCTACGGCGGCTCGCTGGAGCGGCGCAACCGCTTCGCGCTGGAGATCATTGCCGCGGTGCGCGCAGCAGTTGGCCCGGAGTTCCCGGTCATCCTGCGCTGGTCCCAGTGGAAGCAGCAGGATTACGCCGCCCGGCTGGTGACCTCGCCCGGGGAACTGGAGCGGTTCCTGCTGCCGCTGTCGGACGCCGGCGTCGACATCTTCCACTGTTCGACCCGCCGCTTCTGGGAGCCGGAGTTCGAAGGCAGTGACCTGAACCTCGCGGGCTGGACCCGCAAGATCACCGGCAAACCCGCCATTACCGTCGGCAGCGTCGGTCTCAATGCGGATTTTATTCCCGCCCCCGGAGAGACCGCTTTTCGGGCGGCGGAGCCCGCCAGCCTCGACGAACTGGTGCGGCGCATGGCGGCCAATGAATTCGACCTGGTAGCGCTGGGGCGTGTGTTGATCGCCAACCCCTCCTGGGCCAGGCTGGTGCAGGAGCGACGCCTGGGGGATATCAAGGCCTACGACAGCGCGATGCTCGAGGCGCTGGTCTAGGGCCCTGTTACCGCGCCCCCGCGGCCAAGGCTGTGGGGGTGCTAGAGTGGCTCCAGCACCAGCGGCAGGTTGTCCATCGGCTTGGCGAAGGGGAAATACTGCATACGTCCGTCGTATTGCCCGGGTTTCACGAAGCGGATGCGGTAGTTCAGCAGCAGCCCGGACAGGGCCGCCTTGAACAGCATGTCGGCGAAGTGCAGGCCGATACACTTGTGGGCGCCGCCACCGAAAGGGGCCCACAGGAAGCTGTGCTGTTTGTGCTCCTCACGGGTGAACCGGTCCGGGTCGAACTGGTGGGGTTTGGTCCACCACTCTTCCATCCTGTGGGTGTATAGAGGGGAGATTTGCACCATCGTGTGGGGCTGTAACAGGTAGCCCCCCAGTTCCACTTCCTTGACCGTGCGGCGCATCATCATCGGCACCGGCGGGTTCATCCGCAGGACTTCCTTGAAGCAGTGATCCAGGTCCGTCACTTGCGACAGGTCCTCGTATTCCAGGTGCGGTTTACCCAGTGCCTGCAGTTCCTCCCGCAGCCGGTCCTGCCACTGCTGGTCGTGGGCGAGGTAGTGAACCGCCATGGTCAGGGCGCTGGTGGTGGTGTCGTGCGCCGCCAGCAGCAGGAAGATCAGGTGCTCACCGACTACCTTGTCTGAGTAGTAGTCGCCTTCCTCGGTTTTTTCATTGGCGAAGAAGGTCGCCATGTCATTGCCCTGTTTGCCACGGCGCTGGGGCACCACGTCAAAGAAGAATTTCTCCAGCGCCCGGCGCCCGTCCATGCCCTTGCGGTAGGTCAGCCCGGGCCAGTCCTTGCGAATCAGGGCGAGCATGCCCTCGTTCATGTCGAGGAAGGACTGGTTCAGGGCGCGGGTCTCGGGGCCCTCCATGTCCATTCCCAGGAAAACCTTGGCGCCGATATCCAGCAGCAGGGTCTTGATGTTGGGATAGAAATGGAAGTCCTGTTGCTGGCCCCAGCGGGACAACTCCCGGTCGATGATCGGGTGCATCAGGTCGACGTAGCTGCGCATGGCGTCGATCTTGAAAGCGGTCTGCATGATGCGCCGGTGGAACTTGTGCTCGTCGAAGTCCCGCATCAGCAGGCCCCCGGCGAAAAAATCCCCGAGCGGCGTGTTGTAGCCCATGCGCGCTGAAAAACTCTGCTTGGAGTCCAGCATCAACTGCTGCAGGAATTCCGGCCCCAGCGCCACCACGAACTTCTGGAAGGTGAGGGAGGCCTTGGATACGGGGCCGTACTTGCGGTAGTGCTCGTCCAGCACTTCAAAGGGCTTGAGCACGAAGCGGAACGTTTCGCCGAGCAGGGGCAGGCCGTAACGCCCCGGAATATGGTCGAGCTGTGTGTTGTCCTTGAAGCGGGTGTATTCGGGCAGGGCAAAATCCATGGGTATCTCCGGCGCCGCTGGCGCTACAAGCTAATAGTCATTAGTCTAGCACCCGAAAATCGATAGTGACAAGGGCCCCGGGAGGATTCAGCCCGGGTGGAACCCGGGGCGAGGGGAGCTGTTAAGGGCCCCAGCGTCAGGGCTGGCCCGGCCAGTTCTCGGTTTTGATGAAAGGGTAGAAGGCGAGCTCTATCCCCTCCTGGATGAACGTGTCGTTCTCCAGGATCTCCCGGCGCCGGATGTAGCGGCCCTTGGAAGAGCGGCTGTCGATCGCCTGGGTGGCATCGATCCCGCCGCGGCTGGCAAATACCCGTTGCAGTTCCATGTCATAAATGCTGACCTGGAGCGAGGCGACATCGAGCAGCATCGCCCAGTCGAAATCGGCGCTGACGCCGTCCCCCGGACCCTGCATACTGGGTTTGCGGGTGACCCCATCCCAGCGTGCCACGTGCTGCAGGCCGCCGCTGAAGGCGGTCTGCAATTCAACCAGGTCGGTAAAGACAAAAGCATCGAGACCGGTACTGCGCATGTCGTCGCGAATAGTGGTCATGATCTGGGAAAACGTCTTCATATTGACCTTGCCGCTGGTCGGGTCCACCGGGTTACCATAGGAGCGCACTGCCGTGTTCCAGCGCTGCTCGAAGTCGCGCTGTGGCAAAACCTTGAAGCCGTTTTTCTTCAGGTAGGCGCTGACCGCGGCGTCGATGCGCGGCGCCTCCTTTTCGAGGTAGTTGCGCGATGGCAGGCCCAGGTTGACATGGGCTATGACGACGGTCTTGATGTCGTCCTGGTCCACCCGCGCCTGGTCTATTTCATAGGGAAAGACCGTGGGGTTGTAAGTCGGGGTGGAGCTGCAGGCGAGCAGCAGGCCTGCCAGCCCGGCCACCGCGAGGTACCTGGAGAGAGTGCCGATAAGACGCATGTTGTTTTCCGATCCGTTATAGTGTCGGGCATGTTAGCAAAATCTTGATGGCGGCACACTTTTGGCAGTGAAACTCCACTTCAGCCGCAGCGGCCACGGCCCGCCGGTGGTCCTCCTGCACGGCTTGTTCGGTTCGGGCAACAACCTGGGTAGCCTGGCGCGCGCCCTGCAGGACAGCCACAGCGTCTACAGTGTGGATCTTCCCAACCACGGCCGCTCCGGTTGGCTGGAGGAGGCGACCCTGGCAGGTATGGCGGACTGCATTGGCCGCTGGCTCCACCTGCAGGGCGTGCCCGGCGCGCAGTTTGTCGGGCATTCCCTGGGGGGCAAGGTGGCGATGCAACTGGCGCTGGCGCAACCGGGGCTTGTCTCCGCCCTGGTGGTGGCGGATATAGCCCCGGTGGATTACCCCCCGCACCACGACACAGTATTTGCCGCCCTGGAAGCGGTTGCCGAAGGCCAGTGCACATCGCGCCAGGAGGCGGCCGGGCTGATGGCCGCGCACCTGGCCCAGGAGCAGGTTATCCAGTTCCTGCTGACCAGCCTGCGACGTGACCCGGACGGTATCTATCGCTGGCGCTTCAATCTCGAGGGCCTCAGGCGAGGCTATGGCGCGGTGCGGGCACAGCCCACTGCCACGGGCTCCTATGCCGGACCGGTGTTGTTTATCAAGGGGGGTGATTCGGACTATATCCGGGAAGCGCATCGCAGCCACATACTCAGGCTGTTTCCCCATGCGGGTATCAAGGTCATGCCGGGCTGCGGGCACTGGCTGCACGCCGAGCGTCCGCAGTTGTTCAACAGCCTGGTGCGGCGCTTCCTGCAGGCCCCGGAGAGCGCCTGAGCAGGTCGGTGGTTGCCGCGTGACAGGCTCGCCGGCGATTGGGGCGGTCGGCTGGCGCCACCTGCCAAAGGCCAGTATGCTGGCGGCCACTTTAATAACTGATATGTGACAAGCGAATGTACTTTACCCTGGGCGATATCCTGCTGGCGCTGCTGTTTGGTGGATTGTGCCTGTACTTCCTGAGCGCGATCCGGGTGCGCGAACTGGCAGTGCAGGCCGTCGCCAGGGCAGGGCAGCAGGACGATTACCAGCTACTGGACCAGGCCGTTCACATCCGCAGGATATCGCTCAGCCGCGACCGGCAGGGTCGCTGGCGGATCTGGCGCCAGTACCGTTTCGATTACAGCTTTGACGGTGTGGAGCGACGCCAGGGCCATGTCATTATGCTGGGCAAGACCCTGCAGGCAGTGGTGACAAGCGACCAGGCCAGGACAATACACTAGCGTCCGCTGGCGTCCTGCAGCAGCATATCGGCACACTTTTCCGCGATCATAATCGCCGTCGCATTGGTGTTGCCCGAGGTGACCCGCGGCATGACAGCGGCGTCCGCCACCCGCAGGGCCTCGACGCCCCTTACCCGCAGGCGGTCATCCACCACGGCCATCTCATCCGAACCCATTTTGCAGCTGCCTACCGGGTGGTATACCGATTCCGCGTTGGCGCGGATATAGGCCAGTATCGCATCGTCGCTGGCCACGGCTGGACCCGGCAGCAACTCTGCCCCGCGGTAGGGGTCGAGCACCGGCGCCGCAAAAATATCGCGCACCCTGCGTACGGCTGCCACCAGCGCCTTGCGGTCGTGTTCGTCATCCAGGTAGTTGGCCCGGATGCGGGGGTATTGTGTGGGGTCGGCGCAGTGGATATGCACGCTGCCCCGGCTGCGGGGCCGCAGGTGGCAGACGGTAGCCGTGGTGCCGGGGCCGGTTTTGAGATTGCCCTTGCCGTCGTCTTCACTGGCCGCCGGCGCGAAGTGAATCTGGGCGTCCGGCCGGGAGCGATCGGGACTGCTGCGAAAAAACACCCCCGCCTGGGAGGCGGGGTGAGCCAGCAGGCCGCGGCCCTGGAACTGGTACTTGAACAGGTTTTTGATCAGCTGTAGCGGCCGGGTTTCCTCGTAAAAGGTCACCAGGCCGTGCAGCCCCTGCTGGATATTGATGGTGAGGTGATCCTGCAGGTTCTCTCCAACCCCGGGCAGCTGCACCTGCGGCTCGATGCCCGCGGCGACCAGGCGGTCGCCGTCGCCGATGCCGGACAATTCCAGCAACTGCGGCGAGTTGATAACCCCGCCGCACAGGATGACTTCGCCCCGGACCATTGCGGTCGCAACGTTATTCCCGTGCCGGTACTCGATCCCGCAGGCGCGACCACCCCTGAGCAGAACCCGTTGGCATAGCGCCTGTGTTGTCAGCACCAGGTTGGGACGGGCCTCGCACTCGGCCAGGAAGGTGCGGGCGCTGCTCTGGCGCCGCCCACGGCGAATATTCAACTGGTAAAAACCGGCGCCTTCCTGGCTGGGGCCGTTGAAATCCGGGTTGCGGGGCAGTCCGGTCTGTACCGCCGCCTGGATAAACAGCTCCGCCAGTTCCAGTTTTTCGCTGGCCGGCACCTCTTCCACCCAGAGCGGGCCGCTGTCACCGTGAAAGTCATTCGCTCCCTCGGCCTTGCGCTCGCCGCGCTTGAAATACGGCAGTACATCGTCATAGCCCCAGCCGGTATTGCCAAGTGCACTCCAGTGGTCAAAATCCTCGCGCTGGCCGCGGATGTAGACCATGCCATTGATCGAGCTGCTGCCTCCCAGCACCTTGCCCCGCGGCCATGACAGTTGCCGCATATTGAGCTGGGGCTCGGGCTCGGTCCAATAGTTCCAGTTGAGGGTCTTGTGTTTCATCAGGTAGGCGAAGCCCAGTGGCATCTGGATGACCGGGTGTCTGTCGCGGCCGCCGGCTTCCAGCAGCAGGACCCGCCTGGCGGGGTCCTCGCTCAGCCGGTAGGCGAGGGCGCAGCCCGCGGAACCGGCCCCTACAATAATGTAATCAAAGATGTTGTTGTTATCGGTCATGGCCTCGCCTGGCAGGAATTGCGGCTGTGGTGATCCGGTGCCTGCCGCGCTGGTCGAGAGGCACAGGCAGGGCATGGTTGGTCATCCCGGCGACCCGGGTCAAGCCCGTCGCCGGGGGCGCGGTTCAATATCCCGGACCGGCCCCGAAAGGCCCTGCTGCGGTCGCTGCAGCCGGGCGCGAGGCGCGCATCGCCGCTTGTTCATGCGAGAGATTCTGTAACACTTGGGCGAATCTTTTTTCCACAGAATCTGTGGATAAGTCAGTGAGTAAATTGTTTGCCCGGCCTCCAAGTGCAGTGGCTGCAGCACTTGTTACAGATTGGTTAAAATTTAAACAAAGCAGAAATAAGATATATAAATCAATAAGATAAGATCGTCATGTAAAGTGGTTCGTCCAAAGTTGGAGCTAAGCATGTGATAGTTTCATGACAGCATTTCAGTGTGCATAACATTTGGCAACCTGCTACTTAGGGTAACTCCGGGCGCCGAAATGGGAACAAGACCGCGGCCAGCAATAACGGGTTCAGGTGCTCGGCTGCGATAAGGGCTTATTCCGTAGGTTCTCCGTAATCGTCAAGTTATATTCCGTGTGTTACCACGAAGTAACGGCGCTGCTGCGTGGTTCATTCTCCGCGGTAAATACACCCGCTGGTGCAGGTCTCCCGGATCTCTACCTGGCTCAACAGGGGCAGGGTTGGCTTCAGCCTGTTCCAGATCCAGCGTGCGATATTCTCGCTGGTGGGATTTTCCAGGCCGGGTATGTCGTTCAGGTAGTAGTGGTCGAGCTGCTCCAGCACCGGTTTGAACGCGGCCTTCAGGTCGGCAAAGTCCATCACCCAACCGGCGGGTTCCGGCGCCTCCCCGGAGAGCGTCAGTCGCGCCTGGAAGGAGTGGCCGTGCAGCCGCGCGCACTTGTGACCCGCCGGCACATTGGGAAGGCGATGGGCCGCCTCGAAGTGAAATTCCTTGTAGATTTGCATGTCGCTTTACCTGTTGCAGTCGGGGGCGCGCGCGCGCTGAAAATTGGCTGCCCGAATTGTTGCCGCGCCGTTCTGCCGGGGGGGAGATTTTACTACTAAAATCAAGGACTTTAACAAGCCGGCAAAATTTTACTGTTTTTCGGCGCGCGGGTTTGACAGCAAAGCAGGAATCTCTATAATGCGCGTTCTCGGTCAGGGGGTGATTAGCTCAGCTGGGAGAGCATCTGCCTTACAAGCAGAGGGTCGGCGGTTCGATCCCGTCATCACCCACCACTTCACCGAGATTGAAGTTGCAGTATCCCACTACCGTGGACCGGTAGTTCAGTTGGTTAGAATGCCGGCCTGTCACGCCGGAGGTCGCGGGTTCGAGCCCCGTCCGGTCCGCCATCAATTGCGCCAAGCCCTTGTCTGACAAGAAGTGGTATCAGCTACTTTTAGTCGGCCCCACTTTCGAGCTACCAAATTTCCCAAGATCTGCAATTCTCATGCGGGATCGTACGCGCCTGTCCCGCAGGAGCGTCATCGTTTTCCTGGACCTCCCCCTGTAAAGTGACGCCTTCCAGCCTCACAATGAGGCCGCCTTTAAGGCCTCGGGGCTGCCGCCAGCCGCATCGCCAGGCTTTAGCGGTGTTTGGATCGTAATTTTAAGGATGACAATGATGGCTTTGGAATTGGATAGCGATTTTGTCAGGGGGCACTTTCCCGAGCTGGAGGATGAACCGGATTTTGTTTTTTGTGGCAACGCCGGGGGCAGCTATGTCGCCCAACCCGTGATCGACAGCCATGCTTCAGTCTGTCCATGCATTGACAGCTGGCTACGAGGCCCAACTGGCTGCCCCGCTGATCGATTACCTGGCCCATGCGCCACAGGCCAGGCTGCTGGGCAAGCCCCACAACCGGGATGGTGACCGGCCTGGGGATTGATCCGGCGGATGGCGTGGTGAGGATTTCCCTTGTTCATTACAACTCCGTTGCGGAGGTCGACAGGATATTGCTCGCCCTGGAGCAGGCCCTGCCCGCACCGAAGCGGTTCGCGTCATAAATTAGCAGGTCGATCGCCGAATGATCGGGAGCAGAAAGCGCCGGCTAGTTCAGCCGCGTGAAGTTTCCGGTGGATTCCTCCCAGGCCCGGGTGATGACGAACTCCCGATCCATCGGCAGCGGGATAATCAGGCGCATCCGCCGGTAGCCCTCGTCCGCGGTCAGTAGATCTGTCGCCAGGGTCTGTTCCAGGCTCATGTCTTTCTCCGCAGCGCTGTTGCCAATCTCCGCCAGTTGCGCGATGAAGGCGAGAAACTGGCGCATGCCCGCCCGGTCCGTGGTCTCCCCGTGGCCCGGGATTACCCGGGTGAAGTCCAGGCGCAGCATGGTTTCCAGGCTCTGCACCCACTGCTGCACACTGCCTCCCGCCTCGAGGTCGATATTCGGGTAGTAGCGATGGAACATCAGGTCCCCGGTGTGCAGTACGCCCTCGTCCGTGAACAGGACCACCAGGTCGCCGTCGGTGTGGCCGGTCGCCGGGGTGAACCAGCTCTATGGTCTTACCGCCGATGTTAAGGGTCCTGCGATCGCTGAATGTCTCGGTGGGCAGCAGCCGGGCGGCCTCGCCTTCCCAGAAGCCCGCATCCAGCGCCTGCAGGTGAGACAGGGTACGGGCGGTGGACAGCACGCGGGTACCCGGCTTGAAGGCGGGGTTACCGTGGGTGTGATCGATATGGTAGTGGGTATTGATCAGCAGGACCGTATCGGCACCGGTCAGCTCCCGGGCCAGCAGGCGAATTTTCCGCCCTTGCAGGGGCAGCAGCATGGTGTCTACTACCACTGCGCCAGCGTCGGTGCGCAGTACCGCAGTATTGCCCCCGAGCCCGCGCAGGACCCACAGGTCATCGCTCAGGCGCTCCACCTCTATCGCCCGCAGTTGCAAAAATACGTAGCCGCAAAACACGGTGACCAGCACCGCGACCAGGAGCAACCCGGTCTGCCACCTTTTCATAAAACGTTCACTCCGTTGAGGTAGCCTGCAAAAACCCGGTTTATTGGCTGACCCCTGGGCTATTCTCGCACAGTCATCCCGGATGTATACGGCTGCCGGCCGTTGAGGGCACCCTTTTGTATAAAATAGCGTCAGCGCATGGCGATTTGGGCCAGATGGTGATGCGTGTCCAATTTCCGCTACACAGCTTACGTCTTTGGTCCGAGGGCGTGGCCACCGGGTGACGGAATTCGGTACACTGGCAGGCCCCATACGCGGTAGAGAGTGAACCCATGTTTGCAACACTTGAAGTCTCGGTTGACGGCCCCATCGGGCGTCTGTGGCTCAATCGTCCCCAGCGCTTGAACGCACTGTCGCTGGAAACCCTCACAGAGTTGGCGGCCGCGGCGCGCTGGTTTGATGAGCAGGAGGCCGTTCGTGTGGTCGTCGTCGGCGGCCACGGCAGGGCTTTTTCCGCCGGCGCCGACCTGGATGGCTTCCCGGTCGCCGCAGATGCCCGGGTGCGGCAGGCGGCGGACGCGGGGCGTTTGATGGCGGAGGCGCTGGAGGCCATGCGCGCGGTGACTGTCGCCGCTATCCAGGGCTGGTGTGTGGGTGGCGGGCTGGTGCTGGCGGCTGCCTGCGACCTGCGCGTCGCCACAGATACTGCCCGTTTTTCAATTCCCGAGATCGATCTCGGTATTCCCCTGGCCTGGGGCGGCATCCCCCGGCTGGTGCGGGAAATCGGGCCCGCGCTTACCAAGGAACTGGTGATTACCTGCCGTGAATTTACGCCCGGGGAGGCACACGCTGCGGGCTTTCTGAACCGCGTGGTAGCAGAGTCTGACCTGGAGGCCACGGTGCAGGCGCTGGCATCGCAGATCGCGGCCAAGCCAGCCATGCCGGTGGCCGCCACCAAGAGCCATGTCAATGCCGTCACCGCCCAGATGGTCGGCGCAATGCGCGCCTGGTCTGATGCCGACAGCCTGGTGGGTGGTCTGCTGGATGCTGAGTGCATTGCTGCCCGGCAGGCCTATGCCAGAAACCGGGGGCGTTAGCGTACCCGCCACGCCCGGCCCGAATATAACGACTGTTCCCATCCCTACAATCGTCACCGGAAACCGATATGCCCGACCAATCCAGCAATACCGCCGATGTGGCAAAACCCGTCAGCGGCGCCATGACAACCCTCGGCAGAACCCTCGGCTCCGTCATGGAGGCCGGTCGCGATATCCTCGCCAGGCAACGTCGCGGTGTGCCCCGGGCTGCCAACAGCGCCGGCGCGCTGATGGCCCTGTGCCGGGATTTACTGGACCATCGGGGAGAGGCCTCGGGCCTGGCCCTGGCGGGGGAGATTATTGCCGGCTACCAGCAGCTGCCGGCGGCTGCCCGGCTGGACTTCTTTACCAGCCTCGCGAATGAGTTCGACGTGGACCCGGATACCATCGTCAGTGCGGCGCAGCGCTATCGCGAACAGCCTGACCTGGAAAACCTGTGGGCCCTCAACCGGGTGGTGGAAGCGCCGCGACAGAAACTGTTCCGGCGGATCAATATGGTCCCGGACGGCACTCGCACCCTGGTCGCCATGCGCGGCCACCTGCTGTCGATGCTGCGGGCGAATCCCGAGTTGCGGGGCATCGACTCGGACCTGCGCCACCTGTTTATCTCCTGGTTCAACAAGGGCTTTCTGGAATTGCGCAAGATCGACTGGTCGTCGCCGGCGATGGTGCTGGAGAAGATCATCGATTACGAGGCGGTGCACGAAATCAATGGCTGGGACGACCTGCGAAGCCGCCTGCGCGAGGACCGGCGCTGCTTCGCGTTCTTTCACCCCGCCCTGGCCAATGACCCCCTGGTGTTCGTGGAAATTGCCCTGACCGACACGCTTCCCGACGATATGGCTCCGCTGCTGAAGCAGCAGCGCACGTCACCACCGGCGAAGCGGATCAACACGGTAGTGTTTTACTCCATCAGCAACTGCCACCCCGGGCTGGCGGGTATTTCCTTTGGTAACTTCCTGATCAAAAACGTGGTGGGGGAGCTCAAGAAGGAGATGCCGGGGCTCAAGACCTTCGTCACCCTCTCCCCCGTGCCGGGTTTTCGCCGTTGGCTGCTGGATGCAAACCTCGAGGGCCTGATCGACGAGGCGCTTATCCCCCGGGTAAAACAGCCGATGGGCAAGGTGGTGGAGGGCGTGGTTTACGACGCCCTGCTCAAGCTGTGCGCGCACTACCTGCTGGTGGAAAAATCCGGCGACCTGCCCAGGGACCCGGTGGCGCGGTTTCACCTGGGCAACGGCGCCCGGCTGCACCGCATGCACGGGGGTGCTGACCTGTCGGTCAAGGGCCGGGAGCAGTCAGCGGGTATTATGGTCAACTATCTCTACGACCTGGATAAAATCGAGGAAAACCATGAGGCGTTTTTCGACCAGGGCAAGATAGCGGTATCCCGCACCATCAGTCGCCTGCTGGCCCAGTAACCGAGTGCCCCCTAGGCCGCCAGGGTTTTACCGCCCCGGGGGCGCGACTTGGCGGCTTTTCGTTTTTTGCCCGCCGGCCGCTTGGGCGCCGGCCCGGTGCGTTTCAGCTTGGCAACGGCGGCCACCGCCTCGTCCAGGCACTCACGCATTGTCTCGGGGTCGGGCATCATGTTCCGGTCCGAGGTGAAGGTCAGGCCTACCGTATCGGCATAGGTGCTGGCGGCGAACATCAGGCCGCAACCGCTGTAAAGAGGTGAGATACTGCTGAAGCCGTGCAGGCGGGCACCCAGCAGGTACAGTGGTTTGTCGGATCCCGGCAACTCAGCCAGCCCGAGGCTGCCACTGGACATCACGGCCCTGTTGGGGCTGTTCTTCTGGTTGGACAGTTTTCCCAGCCAGGCCAGCAGCGGCGCCGGCACATTCTCATACAGGGAACGCAGGCGAAAACTTGTCAGCTCCGCATTTTCGATGGATTGCAGTTCCCGGTTGGCGGTGTAGATCGCCTGTAATCGTCCCACCGGAAAGGTCACCGGTATATGCAGTTCGATCTGGTTGATGGCGAGGCGGTTGCCGACCAAAGCGTGGGCGCCCGCGTTGCGCACGTTCACTTCCAGCAGGGCCTGCAGCGAAGCGTCGTTCAACTCCCCATGTCGTTCCAGGTAGAGCCGCATCGCCTCTCCGCAGATAGCCAGCACCGCGTGGGTCAGCGTCGCGCCGGGGACCCTGCGCAGGTAGTTATCGAACACTGCGCGCGGGTAGAAGGCGCCCTCGAAGACCCGCGCCGATGTCAGGGGTTGGGCGAAGCGGGTGAGCGACTCCCCCGCTGCATCCCCCTCGGCCATGTTTTGCGCCGCCCGAATCGACAGGCGCGTGAGTATCTTCGACAGGGTGCGGAAATTACTGGCGGATTGCAGGGCCAGGCGCAGCGACCGGACCGAGTTGTTGAGCAGCCCGCGAACGATCATCTCCATCGGTTGTGGCGCCCGCCTGGGGAGGTGGGCGATATGCTGGCCGGAGGACTCGTGCTGGCGCGGATTGGGTGTCTGGACATGCGCGGACTGCACCAGCTCCTGCGCCGTGAACTCGTCCATCGCGCAGTGATGCACTTTGAAGTAGACCGCGAAGCTGTTTTTGGGCAGGCCCTCCACCTTGTGCAGGCCCTCGATGACATAGAGCTCCCACAGGGGCCTGCTCATGTCCAGTGGGCGGGAGTGAAGGCGGGATGTCAGTATGCAGAACTGGCGCCAGTCCCCGGGTTGTGGCAAGGCCAGGTGACGAACGTGGAAGTCCAGGTCGAACTTCTCGTCGTTGATCCAGTAGGGGTAGTCGATATCCCCCGGCGTGCGCCGGATCTTCTGGGTAAACACCGGCGCGGAGTTGAGCCGGTTCTGGACATGCTCCCTGATATGGGTGAAGCGCACCTGCTGTTTGCCGAGGCCAGACTGGTCGTACAGGTAGATCAGGCTGATGTGGGTGGGGCTCTCCACCTTTTCCATAAAAAGGAAGTTGGCGTCTTCGCTGTCCACTTGCTGCATGTCAGTTTATTCCTGTTCGGGTTTGTGGCATCGCTAGATGACGTGATCGCGGATATAGGTTCCTGCTTTTTCCAGAGCCTCGCGACTTTCCGGGAGGAACCCCATGGCCTGCCATACATGCGGGACCTTGCGCCATATATCCACGCTCACTTCCACATCGTAGATATGCGCGCGCCGGGCCAGGCGCAGGCTGTCATCCAGCAGCATTTCACTGTCGCTGACCTGGACGTACATGGGCGGCAGTCCATCGAAATTGCCGTTGATGGGTGACACCAGCGGATCTTCCGGCGCGTTGTCCCCCAGGTAGAGCGGGCGCGGGTTGAGCGCGCGGTCCTTGGGTGCAGGCAGCGCGGTGTCGCTGGCCGAGTTCTTCCAGCGCGAGGGCGCCTTGTCGCTCACATCCAGCAGTGGCGACAACATATAAGCGCAGGCGGGCATAGGCAGCTTGCGCTCCTTCAGTGCGAGTAAGGTCGACAGGGTGAGGCCACCGCCCGCCGAGTCCCCGGCGATGATGATCCTGTCGGGTTCAATGCCCTGGCGCAGCAGCCAGCGGTAGGCCAGCACCGCGTCTTCCAGGCAGGCGGGGAAGGGGTGCTCCGGGGCCAGCCGGTAATAGGCCATGAGTGCCTTGGCGTTGGCGTTCCTGCACAACCGGCTGACCATGCCGGTATGGGCATTGGGCATGCGGATGACATAGGCGCCGCCCGGCAGGTAAAGGATAACCCGCTCCGGGATCGGTATCCGCGGACCTGACCCACTCCGCCTCGAAATCCGCGCCGGGTATCTTGACGGGTTCGACGCCGGGTACCCCGGGGTATCGCCAGGCGGCCGATAGTGTTGTCGCTGAAACTGACCATCTGCCGCAGGCGATCGAGGGAACTGATGTACTTGAACATCGGCTTGACGGTCAGAGTGAGCTGCAGGTTCAGTAGATCGGTTTGCCAGCTTTGCATTGCGTCAGGTCCTGGGGTCGGGGGTGCGAATCTAAGGTATTCCGCAGTCTGTGGCGGGATGTCCGCGCACGAGGGCATTCGATACTAGCCCTATTGCAAACGGGGATAAAGCTTGATTTTGCCGCCGCAACCGGTTCGGGAACTCACCCATGCGCGTGCTCAGGCCTTGTCAAACTCTATCTCCTTCAGAAACCGCGCTATCTCTTTCAGGTATTTGCCCTTGTCCAGGTGCAGCAGGTGGTTACCCGGGAACCAGTGAATGCGCGGTCGGTCCCAGTGGTCCCACAACAGGCGGGCATGCTTGGGTGGCGCCAGCCGGTCCCCGGCGCCGGCAATCACCATCAGCCGTTCCTTGGGAATCAGGGGCTGGTAGGTCAGGGGCGAGTGCACCGCCAGCATGTGCCTGGCGTCCCGCACGCTGGTATTGCTGAGTTTTAGCAGGGCCTTTATGGCCAGGTTCATCGGGTACCATTCCAGCACCAGGTCCGGCAGGCTCGCCACCGGTACATTGGGGATGGAGAAATGCAGCCTGTCCTCCACCGCCGCCAGCAGGGCGGAGGTGTAGCCGCCGAGGCTGATACCCGTCACCCCGATTTTGCCCACTCCCCTGGATTCCAGGTAATCCATGAAAATACGGAAATCGTGCACCGCGTGGGCCATGGATTCGTTGAGGTGGGACAGGCCACCGGCGAAAAATCCGTGCCCGCTGAACGGGGACAGGCGCGACTGGCGCCGGCCGTGGTGGGGCAGGGTGTACAGCAGGATGTCGTAGCCCTGGGCGTAAAACCAGGGCAGGGCGAAAAACAGGCGGTTGAGCCAGTAGGGGTCCGCCATGAAACCATGGATGACGCATATGGTTGGCCTGGGGCCGCTGTCATGGCGCCAGTACTGGGCCACCGCCCTCATATTGCGCCGCTGTTTCGGGTAGCTTTCGCGGAGCTTCGGATTGACCGTTTTGAAGGGGCTGTCGAAGCTGAGCAGTTCGCAACTGCCGTCAGTGGGCTTGAAACGGAAAAAGCCGGCCGAGCTGGACTCCACCTTCACCCCGGATGAATCCGGCTTGCGGAAAAATTTGGTCGGGTCCGCGGCATTTGCCTTGTTGCGGTAAAAACCGATCGTCGCCATATCGCGCTTCAGTTGGCGCGGGGTGATGCTGCTCGGCAGTGCCAGCGAACCCAGCAGGCCCGCGCCGGCGGTACGCAGCAGGTAATCCGCCAGCGCGGTACTGTCCACGGTGAGCTCGGTGCGCAGGTCCAGTTCGAAGTCATCGGGAAATTTGTGGAAGCTGCTTTCCAGGGTTTCCCACCAGGGTTGCTCCGGCATGATCCGGCGCGTATGGCTGTAGGTGCTGTTGGCGACCCGGGAGACGGTGGAGGCTATATCGTACATTCGCTGTGTCCTTGTGCTGGTTATTTTGTTGGCGGACCAGCCCTGCCGGCGTCAGGTCGTGGCCGCCATGCGTCGGCGCAGGAAGGCGATCTGGGTAGCCAGTGGCAGGTCCTTGGGGCACATGTCCTCGCAGCCCAGCAGGGTCATGCAGCCGAATACGCCGCTCTCGTCTCCCACCAACTCGTAAAAGGCGGCGTCGCTGCGTTCGTCCCGCGGGTCGAGGCGAAACCGGGTTACCTGGTTGAGGCCCACCGCGCCGACAAAGTCCTCGCGCATCCTGGCAGTGCCGCAGGCGGCGACGCAACAGCCGCACTCGATGCAGCGCTCCAGCTCGTAAATCTGCTCGGCCAGTTCCGGTTCCATGGTGGCCTCGATGGCGTCGATATTGAGGCTTTCCAGGTTCTGGCCGTGCACCCAGGTCTCGAGCCGTTCGGACATGCCGCGCATCCACTTGCCGGTGTTGACCGAGAGATCGCCGATCAGTTCGAAGGCGGGCAGTGGTGCCAGCACGATCTGCTCGGGCAGGTCTTTGGTCAGGGTGCGGCAGGCGAGGCCGGGACGGCCGTTGATGATCATGCCGCAACTGCCGCAGATGCCGGCGCGACAGACAAAATCGAATTGCAGCGAGGGGTCCTGCCGCTCCCGGATCTCGTTGAGGGCGATAAACAGGGTCATGGCATCCGCTTCCTCGACCTCGAAGGTCTGCAGGTGCGGCTGGCTGTCCGGGTCCCGGGGGTTGTGCCGCAGAACCTGTATATGCAGGGTGCGGGCCGCCTCGCGCAGCGGAATCTGGTTCATGTATCTTCCCCCAGGCGCTCGTTGTTATTGCGCAGGTGCATTGGCAGCAGGTGCCGGAAGGGCATCAGCGCCTGCTGGCGTTCGTGTCGGTCAGCGGAGCCCAGCTCGCCGACGATCGCGTCCACCTGTTGCTGGCGCACTTCCGTGTCCGGGTGATCGACATAGTCCCTGGCGCCGTAGCCGCGCCAGCCCGGCGGCAGCTCCATTTTCATGATA
Source organism: uncultured Gammaproteobacteria bacterium (assembly GCA_963792815.1). Taxonomy (GTDB): domain Bacteria; phylum Pseudomonadota; class Gammaproteobacteria; order Pseudomonadales; family Halieaceae; genus JARRPM01. The sequence goes on along the minus strand of CAWBXR010000012.1, from coordinate 435,889 downwards.
TCCAGCGGTTCATAATCCAGTGCCGGCAGCCGGGCATCCGGTGAGGGCCAGCTGGCAAGGGTGCGGCGCATCCAGTTGAGGTCGTCCCGCCGGGGATAGTCGGCGCGGTAGTGGGCGCCGCGGCTCTCGCTGCGCTGCAGGGCGCCATAGGCCACACACTGGGCGAGCTTGAGCATGCGCTGAACGCGGTAGGCGGTAACGAGTTCCGGGTTTGCCCCGGGGGCATTGCTGCGCAGCCCGATATTGCGGCTGCGCAGTTGCAGCTCCTGCAGGGTGGCCACCGCCTGTTCGAGGCGGTCCCTGTCCCGGAAGATACCCACCTTCGCGGTCATGGTTTCCTGCATCAGCCTGGCCAGTTCGAAGGCGCTTTCCCGGCCCCCGCCGTTGGCAATGCCGGCGAGCCGGTTTCGCTCGGCGCGGCCGAATTCCTCCACCAGTGAACTCGATAGCGTGAGCTCGCCCGCGCTGGAGTCGCAAAAGTCCGCCATCGTGTCGCCAACGATCATCCCGGCGACCACCGTTTCCGCCACCGAGTTACCCCCCAGCCGGTTGAAACCGTGCATATCCCAGCAGGCCGCCTCACCCGCGGCGAACAGGCCTTGCAGCTGCGGGCTCTCGCCGCGGTGGTTGGTGCGCACGCCCCCCATCGAATAGTGTTGGGCGGGGCGAACCGGTATCAGTTCATGCACCGGGTCCACGCCGAGGAAGTACTGGCATATCTCCTTTACTTCGCGCAGGTTGTTGTTGATGTGATCCGCGCCCAGCAGGCGAATATCGAGCCACAGGTGTTCGCCGAAGCGGCTCTTTACCCCGTGCCCCCCGGCGATGTGCTCTTCCATCCGGCGCGATACCACGTCCCTGGAGGCGAGCTCTTTTTTCTCCGGTTCGTAGTCGGGCATGAAACGGTGCTCGTTGCGGTCCAGCAACAGGCCGCCGTCACCGCGACAGCCCTCGGTGACCAGGATCCCCGCCGGGAATATGCCGGTGGGGTGAAACTGGATGGCCTCCATATTGCCCAGGGTGGCAACGCCGGTTTCCAGGGCGATGGCGGCCCCCATGCCCTCGTTGATGACAGCGTTGGTTGACACCCGGTAGATGCGGCCGAAGCCGCCGGTGGCGATGCAGGTGGCCCTGGCGACATAGGCCAGCAGCTCACCGGTCATCAGGTTGCGCACGATGGCGCCATGGCAACGCCCGTCGGCGTGAATCAGCGCCAGCGCCTCCATCCGCTCGTGTACCGGGATGTTGGCCGCGATGGCCTGGTTGCTCATGGTGTAGAGCATCGCGTGGCCGGTGCCATCCGAGACGTAGCAGGCGCGCCATTTCTGGGTGCCGCCGAAGTTGCGGCTGGTGATCAGGCCGTGGGCGGCATCGGGTTCCGAGATGGTTTTCTTCTGGCCGTCGACGGTAATCTCGCGCTCCCCGCGGGCGACACGGTTCCAGGGCACGCCCCAGGCGGCCAGCTCCCGTATCGCCTTGGGCGCCGTGTGGGTGAACATGCGCACCACTTCCTGGTCCGCGCCCCAGTCGCTGCCGCGCACCGTGTCGGCAAAATGAATGTCCTCGTTGTCACCGGCCCCGCCCAGGCAATTGCCCAGGCTGGCCTGCATGCCGCCCTGGGCGGCGGCGGAATGGGAGCGTTTGGCGGGTACCAGGCTGAGGACGATGACCTCGTGGCCGCGGCGCTTGGCGCCGATCGCCGCGCGCTGTCCCGCCAGGCCACCGCCGATCACCAGCACATCCGTGTAAATTATCTGCATGAGTTATCCCGGTTGCGCCTGTTTGTGGGCCGGGAGGTAGCGCTCCCCGGCGTGGGGGGCGTGTTCCCGGCCAATTGCCATATAGGTGACCAGGCTGGCGGTGCCCAGGCAGAGGAAGAAAGCGATGATCCCCCACATGGCGAACTTGAGCCGGCGCCGGGTCCGTTTTGAACCGGCAGCGGGAATAGGCCCCCACTTCAGCGCGAGGCGGTAGATCCCTATGCCCGCATGCAGGTGCACACAGACCAGCAGCAGCGCGTACAGAATCCAGAAACGCCCGCTCCAGATCCTGTCGGAGGACGCATAGGGACCGATATTATCGGGTTGCAGGAACACCACCAGCAGGTGCGCCGAGGCCAGGAAGAACAGGGCGAACCCGGTGACGACCTGCACGTACCACAGGGTAGTGTCGGGGTGTCGCATGGCGCCCATATGGGCATTGAACTCGCGATACTGGTGGTAGCTGCCGGGAAATTTGCGCAGCGCCAGCACGGCGTGTACCGCAATGAGAGCAAAGATAATGACGGCGACCCCGGACACCAGCAGGGGATAGGGCTTGCCGAAAAGCGGTTCGCCCTCGAACATTTTCGTCACCCAGTACATGGCGTCCTTGCCCAGCAGGATGCTGGATTCAAAGAACATATGGCCCCACACGAACAGCACCAGCAGCAGGCCGGTGAGGCTCTGCAGAATGTCCGCCCGGGCTGGTCCCCTGTCAAGCTTGGTTGTCATTACCTGCCATGCGCCGCTTTCCCGTTGTTATGACCGATGATACTAACCGAGGGTGTTTTACCCAACCTTGTTCTGGCTCAAGTGTCCAGCTATTGACCCCGTGGGCTCGTCCGCTGGCATTAGGGTACAATTGGCGTTTCGCGTATACCAGTGCCGGGGTCCAGGGCCATGCCAGACAGCGAGCTCATTCCGGTGATCCATGTCGCCAGTGGTGAGAAATTCGTCAACGACAAGGGCATCACCGCTATCAAGGACGGCGTCAAGGCCGGCCGGGCGGGCAGTCCGCGCCTGCGCAAGCCCGACTGGCTGCGGGTGCGGGTGCAGGGCGGCGCCAGGTTCGACCGGGTACAGGGTATCGTGCGCGAACATCGCCTGGCCACCGTCTGCGAGGAGGCCAAGTGCCCGAACATGAGCGAGTGCTGGAGTTCGGGTACGGCGACCATCATGTTGATGGGAGATGTGTGTACCCGTGCCTGTCGCTTCTGCGCGGTCAATACCGGTAACCCCAGGGGCTGGCTCGACCCGGAAGAACCCGCCAACACCGCCCGCTCCGTGCAGTTGATGAACCTGCGCTATGTGGTGCTCACCTCGGTAAACCGCGATGACCTCGCGGACGGCGGGGCGGGGCATTACGCCGACTGTGTGCGGCAGGTGAAGGCGCTGAACCCCGAAACCGCAGTGGAGGCACTGACGCCGGATTTTCTCGGTGTGCTGGCCGATGTGGAGACGGTGCTGGATTCCGGCATAGAGGTTTTTGCCCAGAACGTCGAAACCGTTCGTCGCCTGACCCATCCGGTGCGGGACCCCAGGGCCAGCTACGAGCAGACCCTGGCGGTGCTGGCCCACGCCAAGCGCTACCGCCCCGACGTACTGACCAAGACCAGCCTGATGCTCGGGCTGGGAGAAACCGAGGCGGAAATCATCGAGGCGATGGATGACCTGCTCGCCGCGTCCGTCGACATCCTCACTTTCGGCCAGTACCTGCAGCCCACCGCTCACCACTACCCCATCGACCGCTGGGTGACGCCCGATGAGTTCGAGCAATATCGCGAGTGGGGCCTGGAGCGGGGCTTCATGGAAGTGGTATCGGGCGTGTTCGTGCGCTCCAGCTATCGCGCCGAGCAGGTGCTGCAAAAAAACAACGTCGGTCTGTCCCGCCCCTGAATCCGTTCACCACCCCCGCCCCCGCGATGTTGACCCAACTCGGCGATGCGCCTGTCGCCGGCGTGCCCATGGGTAATGTCGCCCTGTTGCGCCTGGATCGTGGCGGTGGGCTCGCCCCGGGTAATAAACAGTTCAAGCTCCGCCCCAACCTGGACGAGGCCCGGCGCCAGGGCATCAATCGACTCGTCTCTTTCGGCGGGGCCTGGTCCAATCACCTGCATGCGCTGGCGGCAGTCGGCGCCGAGCAGGGCTTTGCCACCGTCGGCATCGTGCGGGGTGATGACGGCGGCGCGGAATCCGCCACGCTGGCGGATGCCCGTCGCTGGGGTATGCAGATCGAGCGGGTATCCCGCCAGGAATACCGGCGCCGGCACGATACGGACTACCTGGAACAGTTGCAACAGCGCCACGCGCCCTGCCTGGTCATACCCGAGGGCGGCGCCAATATCGAAGCTGCCCTGGGTTGCGCGGCTATCGCCGGATCCATCAGGGCGCTGGCACCCGCAATAGGCCATATCCTGGTGCCAGTGGGTACCGGCACCACCCTGGCCGGGCTGGTGGCGGGCCTGGGGGGTGCCTACGAGGTTACCGGTGTGGCCGCGCTGAAAGGCGCAACAGACCTCGCGCAGCGCACCGGGGAATTGCTCGATCGCATGGCGGCGGGCGACCGCGCGCGTTGGCGGATACTGCATGACCACCACTGTGGCGGCTTCGCCCGGGTGAGCAGCGGCCTGCGCGAGTTCATGCTGGCGTTCGAGGCTGTGCACGAGGTGGCACTGGACCCGGTGTACACGGGTAAGATGCTCTACGCCGTGCACCAGCGCCTGCTGGGCGGCGAATACGCTGCGGATGTGCCCCTGCTGGCGGTGCACACGGGCGGGCTGCAGGGCCGGCGCGGCTACGCCTGGCTGGCCCACTGACCCCGGGGCGGTATTACATTTTCGCGATCACCCGGTCCGGCAGCCATTTCATCACCTGGGCAACCAGGCTCCAGGGCCAGGGCGGCACGTAGCGGAAGCTGACCTCGCGCTCGATCAGGTCGGCCATGATCCGGGTGCCGTGCTCGGCGGTCACCAGGAACGGACGGTTGGGGATAGCGCGGTTGAGATCGGTATCGATGTAGCCCGGTGCGAGGTCCGTCACCACGATCCCGTCGCGCCGGGTCTCTACCCGCAGCGATTCCAGGTAGCGGCTGAAGCCGGCCTTGCTGGCGCAGTACACGCCCTGGCCGCGAACGCCGCGCACCCCTGCCACCGAGCTGATACCCACCACCTGGCCCCGGCCCTGGCTGCGAAACAGTTCGACCGCTGCCTCCGCCGTGGCGATGGCCCCGGTCAGGTTGACGTCGATGGTCTGGCGAATCTGCTCGAAATGACCCTTGCCGACCGGGGTACTGAAAGCCACACCGGCATTGATAACGATGATATCCAGCCCGTTCAGGCGTTCGGCACAGCGCTGGATCACCGGGGCGATACTCTCATAATCGGAGACGTCCAGCGTCTCCAGCACGACATCGGCGGCTTTTCCAGCCAGCTCGGCAGCCAGACGGTCCAGTTCTTCCTGCTTGCGCCCGGTAAGCGCGAGCCGGTAGCCGCGCTCGGCAAACTGGCGGGCGAGCTGCTCGCCCAGGCCGCGGGTAGCGCCGGTGATCAGTACCGATCTGGCGGTGGTCATAACTTCTCCCTTAATGGTTTGGTCTGCCCTCGTTGGCGGGCCAGTGGTCCGGGGTCACGAAAAAACGGCATGTTTCCCCGCCATCGGGGTCCACCGCCGCGACCAGTTGTGCGGACGGCAGCGATTGTAGTCTTTCCACCAGCAGAGAACGACCCACAAATTGTTCGCCGGGACAGGCTCGCATGGGCGACAGCCAGCGCATCCTGGGCAGGAGCTGGAACTGCTCCGCCCGGAGCCCGGCCAGAAACTGTGACAGCGCCCCAATAGGCGTCCAGCGTGAGAATGCCAGCTGCGCATTGAAGCCCGGTGGCGGCGGCAGGGGTTCGCTGTGGGGCTGGAACAGGTAACCTTTGAAAGCAATTTCCCTCGACATATCGCCTATGCCCAGTTCACGCAGTTGCCTGCGGGCGAGCGGATGCTGGCCCAGCCCGGTCTGGCGCCCCAGCAGCTGCCGCAGTTTGAGATCGAGCCGGTCTCTGGTATTGGGCCCCAGCCATTCGCACCAGCGGCTTTCGGCTTCGTCAGTGGTCAGGATACGCGAGCCCAGGAAATATTTGACCGCAAGCTCCAGGTGGCAGTGTCTCTGTCGCTCCCGACACCAGTAGATGACGTCGAACTCTCCCAGCGTGGCGCCGCGATCCCGCACCGCCAGGTTGTGCGCCACCAGTTCGAATGCCGCATCCTGGTCGAGGAAAAAATGCCAGAGTGTTTCGAAGTAGATACCGAGGCGATTACTGCGGTTGCGGGCCAGGTGCGCCAGCAGCGGCTCCGGGCGGCTGTCCAGCCGCGCCAGCCAGTCCAGGCGCGCAGCGGTGAGCCGGGGAAGGCAGTCCGTCACATTCGCGCGGTTGCCAGGCAATTGCTCCGCCCGCAACAGCGGCGGCGAGAAGCAGGCCCAGGCCAGGTCGCGCACCGCCTGTGTCTCGTAGTGAAATGCCGACATCGCTGCGCTTTTCCTTTACTTTCGTGGTTATAATAGCAGTCCTTCAGGGGTGGGACGTTAGATGCAGTCAGCGTTTACAAGAATCGGTTTGGTGGGGCGCAGCAAGCAGTCCGGCCTGCGCGAGGTGGTGCATGAATTGTTGGCACTGCTGGAGGAGCGCGGGCTGGAAGTGGTGCTCGAGGATCGCCTCGGAGAACTGGTGGAGGACAGCAGTCACCGTCTTGCCAGCTGCGATGAGATCGGCCAGTCCGTGGACCTGGTGATTGTGGTGGGTGGCGATGGCAGCCTGCTGAGCGCGGCCCGCACCCTGGCCAAGTACGATACGCCGGTAGTGGGGGTAAACCGGGGTCGCCTGGGTTTCCTGACCGATATCATGCCAGATGAAATTTCCCGCCAGGTGCCGGCGGTACTCGACGGCCACTATGAACGCGAGAACCGCTTTTTGCTGGATGCCCAGGTGCACCGGGCCGGCAAGGTGGTCGGCCGCGCCGACGCGCTCAACGACGTGGTGGTGAACTCGGGTACCTCGGCCCAGATGATCGAGTTCGAACTGTATATCAACGATAGCTTTGTCTACCGCCAGCGCGCGGACGGGCTGATCGTGTCGACACCCACGGGCTCCACCGCCTACTCCCTCTCGGGTGGCGGCCCGATCATGCACCCCACCCTCGATGCGATGGTGCTGGTGCCGATGTTTCCCCACGCCCTGAGCAGTCGCCCTATTGTCGTTGACGGCAACTCGCAGATTCGGGTCGACATCCTCGCGCGCAACCGGATCCACCCCCCGGTAACCTGTGACGGCCAGGTCAATATGACGGCGCGGCCGGGTGATTCGGTTCATGTCACCAAGAAGAGCCATCGCCTGACCCTGTTGCATCCAGTGGGCCACAGTTTCTATGCCAGCTGCAGGGACAAACTGCGCTGGGGTGACGCACTGGTAAGTTGATGACGGAATTTTACCCCGCCCTCAGCGTCGGCGTTGAAGAAGACCTGTTGCCACTCAGTGCCATCCTGCAGCAGCGCGGGGTGGTGCATCGCATCTTTGAGGAAAACGGCCGGCAGGTGCTCGTGGTGCAGGGAGCCGCGCAGGCGGAGGAGGTCACCACGCTGTACCGGGCCTGGCGGGCCGGCGAGCTGCGCATCGAGCTGACCCGGCAGGGCGGCCGGGCGCCCCTGCTCACCACCGTGAACTGGCGTTCGGTACCGGTGACCACGGCCCTGATCCTGTTGAGCCTCGGCGGCTTCCTGCTTTTTTACCTGTCCGCGACCCGCTGGCTGGCTTTCCTGACATTTACTCCCTTCCAGGTGATTGACGGCATGCCGGTATTTGACGGCATGCGAGGCCAGTACTGGCGCCTGGTCACACCGGCCTTTCTTCACTTCGGCTGGCTGCATATTGTCTTCAACAGTCTCTGGTTATGGGAACTGGGTGGCAAAGTCGAACGCGTGATGGGACATATCAACATGTTCCTGTTGTTCCTGGTGATAGCCATAGTGTCCAATGGGAGTCAATTTGCGTTTGGCGGCCCGGGGCTGTTCGGCGGTATGTCGGGCGTGGTCTATGGCTTGCTCGGGTTTTCCTGGGTGGCTCCCCTGTTTCAGCCGGCCTGGCGAATCCAGCCGTCGCCCGCGCTCATGCTGTTCATGGTGGGCTGGCTGGTGGCGTGCATGGTGGGGCTGGTGGAAGGGCTTGGTTTCGGGGCCATCGCCAACGCGGCGCACCTGGGCGGGTTGATTTGTGGCGCTGTTCTGGGTGCGCTGTTTGGAATGATGTCGGGGAGACAAGACTGATGACCATAGCGAGCAAGATAAACCTGCTCTTTACTTCCGTTGCGCTGTTTCTGGCCGTCGCGCTCACCGGCTTGACCGCCGGGCGGGAGTACCAGGTTGCTTTCGATGGCACGATCGATTCCCTTGTGGCCCGGGTCCAGAGCCGCCCCGAATTGCAGGTCGAGATCTACCGTCGGCAAGACGAGGCGCTGCAGCCCCTGCTGGCGGATTTCCTGGAAAAGCCCTCCGTGTCCGTGGCCATAGCCCGGGACGGCCTGGGGGAACTGCTGGCGCGGCGGGAGGCAGGCCAGGGCGCGAGTTCGTTGTCGCCCCCGTTTAAATTGCTGCGGCGCGACCTGGCGGATGCCGATACTGGCCTTATTGCTCTCGGCCCGAACATGGAGCCCGCGGGCACTGGTCTTTGGGAAGCCTGGCAGCACAGGGATCTGCCCATGTACCTGACGGTGCCGGTGTTTACCATGGTCAACCCGGCCCGGCAGGGCTTGACCCCCTCCGACTTTTTCCTCGCGACTTCGGCGCCCGATGGTAATAACAGCCGGCGCGTGATCGGCTACATGCAGCTGGAGATTTCCAGGGCGCAACTGCTCGAGATGATCTTGCCCGGGGTGCGCAAGGTATTTTTTGTCGGCCTGGGGCTGGTAGCCCTGACCGGCCTGGTCGTGGCTGTGGCGAGCCGCCGCATTACCCGCGACCTGTCGCGCCTGGCCCGGCTGGCGGACGATGTCAGCTCGGGCAAGGTGGACAAGCCCGTGGTGATCAATGCCAGCGGCGAACTCAAGGATATTGCCGCGGTAATCAACGGCGTGATTGGGGGCTTCCAGAGAGCCAAACAGGAATCAGACGTCGACCAGCGTTTGCTCAACATTAAGGTCGATGAGCGCGCCAGCCAGTTGTCCGAGCGCGACGAGAAATTGAACAAGGCCGCCGAGGAAATCAACGAAACCAAAACCCGGATGCAGCACCTTGCCTATTACGACAGCCTGACGGCCCTGCCGAATCGCCGCCTGTTTACCGAGCAACTCGGCCTGTTGCTCGGTCTCAACCAGCGCAATGGGCATACCCTGGCCCTGTTGTTCCTGAACCTGGATAACTTCAAGCGTATCAACGACTCCCTGGGCTACGGCGCCGGCGACCAGGTTTTGCTGGAGGTGGGCAAGCGCCTCACGGACAGTGTGCGCGGCAGCGACGCAGTCTCCCACTTTGTGGATCGCGAGCAAAGAATCGATGTGGCCCGCCTGGGCGGAGACGAATTCACGGTGATCCTCAACCAGGTCGACAGTGAAAAGTCCACCGGTATTGTAGCGGAGCGGCTGCTGGAAGTGCTGTTGAAGCCGATCGTAATCGAGGGACACGAGCTGGTGGTGAGCCCGAGCATCGGGGTGGCCATCGCGCCGCGCGACGGCGCGAATGTGGAGGCACTGCTGAAGGCGGCGGGAATTGCCATGCACCACGCCAAGGACTCGGTCAGGGACAGGTACCTGTTTTTCAGTGAGCACATGGACGCCACCGGGGTAGGGCGCCTCAAGCTGGAGGCGGACCTGCGCAAGGCGGTGGAACGCAAACAGTTGTCACTGCATTACCAGCCCCAGATCAATACCCTTACCGGCGCGGTGGTGGGTGCCGAGGCGTTGCTGCGCTGGGAGCATCCCGAGCACGGCACGGTACCGCCATTCCAGTTTATTCCTCTTGCGGAGGAGATCGGGGTTATCGACCAGCTGGGTGACTGGGTACTGGCGGAATCCTGTCGCCAGATGAAGGAGTTCGATGAGCAGGGCCTTGAATTGCCCAAGGTCGCCATCAACGTGTCGACTTTCCAGTTTACCGTCACCTTCGTCGACAGGATCAGGGAGGTGCTGAAGCAATATGGGCTGCCGGCCTCCCGGCTGGAACTGGGCTTGAGCGAGGGCATCCTGATGGACGAGGACAGGAGCACCTACCAGAACCTGCGTGACCTCAAGGCGCTCGGTGTTTACCTGTCAGTGGATGACTTCGGAACCGGCTTTGCGACACTGAGCTACCTGAGCCGTTACGAACTGGACGAGCTAAAGATAGACCGCAGTTTTGTGCTGGACTGTGACAACAACGACAGCCGCGGGAAACTGGTTGTCGCCATTATCTCGATGGCCAGGAGCCTGGGGCTCGGTATCGTGGCGGAGGGGGTAGAGACTGAGGAGCAGTACCGGTTCCTGATCAACAACGGCGCAGAGGTCGTGCAGGGTTACCTGTTCAGCAGGCCGGTGCCGGCCTCGGAGCTGAAAAGAATGCTTGCCCCCTGGCATTTTGTTGAGCAGGTGCAGAGAATCCAGGGCTGATATGACGACGATGGACTACCGGAAACTTATCGATTCCATGACGCCGGAAATCTACCGCAGCCTGAGGCGCGCGGTGGAGATCGGCAAGTGGCCGGACGGAAAAACCCTGTCCCCGCAGCAGCGCAGCGAGTCAATGCAGGCACTGATCGCCTGGGGACAATTGCACCTGCCGGAGCACGAGCGTATCGGTTTTATCGACAGGGGCCACAAGGCGGGCCAGATGTGCGATGACCCGGCCGAGACCCCGCTCAAATGGAAAGGAGAGTCCCTTGACTGAAGTGCTGGCAAGCGGAGCCGTGCGCAAGATGAAGACCGAGCTGGGTGACCCGGTGCAGTACACCATGCTGCTGGGTGACAAGGAGATTCCGCTCAACCAGTACCTGGGGCAGTCCCTGCAACTGCATTACGGCGGCGTGATCAACTGTATCCACTGTGGCCGCAAAACTGCAAAGAGCTTCAACCAGGGCTACTGCTACCCCTGCTTCCGGCGCCTTGCCCAGTGTGACAGCTGCATCATGAGTCCCGAAAAATGCCACTACGCCGCCGGCACCTGTCGGGAACCCGAGTGGGGCGAAACCCATTGTATGATCGACCACATCGTCTACCTGGCCAACACCTCTGGCCTGAAAGTAGGCATCACCCGGGGAAGCCAGGTTCCCACCCGCTGGATGGACCAGGGAGCGACCCAGGCACAGCCCATTTTCCGGGTGGATACCCGCCTGCATTCAGGGCTGGTGGAGACAGTGTTCAAAAACCACATCGCCGACAAGACCAACTGGCAGGCCATGCTCAAGGGCGATGCGCAGCCCCGTGACCTGGAGCAGGCCAGAACCCGCCTGCTGGCGGAATGTGCCGGGGAAATAAGCGAGCTGCAGCAACAGTTCGGGCTGCAGGCCATCACCGTGCTCGAGGAGCATCCCGAGACCACGATCAGCTACCCGGTGCTGGAATACCCGACCCGGGTGAGTTCCTTTAACCTCGACAAAGTGCCCGATGTTGGTGGCACCTTGCTGGGGATCAAGGGGCAGTACCTCATATTTGATAGCGGCGTAATCAATATGCGCAAGTATGGCGGCTATCAACTCTCACTCACCAGGCACTGATATATCCGGGACGAGCCCCGGGTAGCGCAGCAGCCAACAATCGAGACAGGCCATGCGAGACGCCCAGCCGGCAGCCATCTACCTCAAGGATTACCAGCCACCGGATTACCTGGTGGAGCGGACGGAGTTGCACTTCGACCTGCGCGAGGAATACACCCTCGTGCGCTCCCGCCTGCAGCTTAAACGCAATGAGCCGGCTGCCGCGTCAGCGCCGCTGCGGCTGCAGGGCGAGGATCTCGAACTGCTGGCTGTCAGGCTGGACGGGGAGACCCTTGGGCCGGATGGTTACACAGTGACGGAGGAGGGGCTGGAAGTGCCAGGGGTGCCTGCCGGCTTTGTGCTGGAATGCGAGACCCGGCTGCGGCCCCAGGACAACACCGCACTGGAGGGTCTGTACCGCTCCCATTCCATGTACTGCACCCAGTGCGAGGCCCACGGGTTTCGCCGCATCACCTACTATCCCGACCGGCCCGATGTGATGTCGGTGTTTACCGTCAGCATCGAAGCCGACAAGGCGGGTTTCCCCGTGTTGCTCAGTAATGGCAACCTCACTGCGACCGAGGATGTGGGCGGCGGCAGGCACCGCGCGAGCTGGCATGACCCTTTCCCCAAACCGGCCTATCTTTTTGCCATGGTGGCGGGCGACCTGCGCTTTGTGCAGGACAGCTTTCGCACTGCCAGCGGGCGGGAAGTTTGCCTGCGAATCTACGTCGAGGAAAAGGACCTGGGCAAGTGCGACCACGCCATGAGTTCACTCAAGCGTGCCATGCGCTGGGACGAAGAGGTGTACGGTCTCGAATACGATCTGGACATATTCAATATCGTGGCGGTGGATGATTTCAATATGGGGGCGATGGAAAACAAGAGCCTCAATATATTCAACAGCTCCTGTGTTCTTTGCAGCCCGGAGACCACGACTGACCGGGGTTTCCAGACGGTGGAATCGATAGTGGCTCACGAGTATTTCCACAACTGGAGCGGCAACAGGGTGACCTGCCGGGACTGGTTCCAGCTCAGCCTGAAAGAAGGTTTCACCGTGTTTCGCGACGCCAGCTTCTCGGCTGATATGGGCTCTGCCACCGTAAAGCGGGTGGAAGACGTGATGGTGTTGCGCACCGCCCAGTTTGCCGAGGACGCGGGCCCAATGGCCCACCCGGTGCGGCCGGAGGCGGTGATAGAGATCAACAATTTCTATACTCTCACGGTGTATGAAAAAGGCGCCGAAGTCGTCCGGATGATTCACACCCTGCTGGGTCCGGAGGCATTCCGCCGGGGCTCTGACCTTTACTTCCAGCGACACGATGGCCAGGCCGTGACCTGTGAGGATTTTGTTCGTGCGATGGAGGACGCCAGCGCAGTGGACCTGGCCCAGTATCGCAACTGGTACTCCCAGGCGGGCACGCCACAGCTCTCCGTTCGGGATGAGTACGATGAAAACAGCGCGCGCTACACCCTGCATGTGAGCCAGGCCTGCCCAGCGACCCCGGGCCAGCCGGTAAAGCAACCCTTCGTGATACCACTGGCGATGGGGTTGTTGGGCGAGGCCGGCAACCTGCCCCTGCAGCTGGAGTCAGGGGAGCCCGGCCCCGAGAGTGAGGACAATACTCACGTTGTACTGCTGGTGGACAAGCCCCACCAGAGCTATGTTTTCGAGGGGGTGCGGGAGCGTCCGATACCCTCCCTGTTGCGAGGTTTCTCAGCTCCGGTGCGGCTCGACTATCGTTATAGCAAGGGCGATTTGCGGGCGCTGATGAGCCGGGACAGCGATGGCTTTGTGCGCTGGGACAGTGCCCAGGCATTGGCCACCCGGGTGATCCAGGAGGTCCAGGAGCAGATCGGGCGAAGTGCCACCGTGGCGGTAGACCCGCTACTGGTAGAGGCCTGTCGCAGCCTGTTGGGCGACACATCACTGGACCCGGCACTGGTGGCGGCAATGCTCGCCCTGCCTTCCGAAGACTACATGGCCGAGTTGGCGAGCCATACCGGCGGCGCCGATGTCGATACCATCCACAATGCGCGCTGGGCAGTGCAGGCCGAACTTGCGCGGGCCTGCACTACCGAGTTTTACGACTGCTACCAGCGCCTGGCGACCGTGGATGACTACGCCCCCAGTGCCGCCCAGGTCGCCGCGCGCAGCCTTCGCAACACCTGCCTGGAGTTCCTGGCCAGCGCCCGCGGCCTGCAGCCAGGGCTCCCCCAGCGCCAGTTCAGCCAGGCGCGCAATATGACCGACCGGCTGGCTGCCCTGCAGGCCATCGTATTCTATGGTGACGAGGCGGATCGCGAGGAGGCCCTGGAGCGTTTCCACCGGGATTGGCGCCACGACGCGCTGGTAATGAACCAGTGGTTTGCCCTGCAGGCGGCAATGCCGCTGGGGGATACTCTTGCCCGGGTACGGAGCCTGTTGGCCCATCCGGACTTCGATATACGCAACCCCAACAAGGTGCGAGCCCTGGTGGGCGGCTTCACCGGCCGCAACCCTGTGCATTTCCATCGCATAGACGGGGAGGGTTACCGCTTCCTCGCCGAGATGGTGCTGCAGCTCGATGGGGCCAATCCCCAGCTGGCCTCACGCCTGCTGGGACCCCTGACCAAATGGCGCAACTACCGGGGTCGAGAGCAATTGATGTACGCGCAGCTGGAACGGCTGGGGACGCACGGTGACCTGTCCCCGGACGTGTTTGAACTGGTGACGAAATCCCTCGAGGGCGGTGCCCCGGGTTAACCCCCCCGGGGCAGGCTGTCAGCCGCCCGCTGCTGTCAGGTACAGGGCGGTGGAGGGGTGAAACGCAACCCAGGCGAACCAGTAGCCTGCGGTGGCGGGGTACTCCTTGCCGTTGACATCGAATACCCGGGCGGATTGGGCTGTCTTGTCCCAGTGGATATCAAACGCCTCCCCCCCGACCGAGACTCGCAGGGCGCTTTTCAGCGTGTCCAGTTCCTCAAACGGCAGGGCCAGTGCCTCATCTCCCGCGTTAATGCCCACCACCCAGGTTTTCGCGGGCAGCCGCCAGTCGCTGTGCAGGGTGGCGAATAACACCATGGGCAGGCGCTTGTACTCGGCGTAGGGGTCCTGGTCGTAGTCGCGCTGGTGGCCAGTGTCGCGCGACAACAGCAGTGACTCCGGATGCTGTTTGCTCCAGCTTGCCCAGGTGGTGTACTGCGCCGGTACCTGGCTCAGGGTGGTGCCCTTGAGCGGGCCGGTAACGGCTTTTTTCATGATCTGTGACCACAGCGATTGAGTGTTGCGGTCGTACAGCAGCAGATCGCTGTTATAGAGCAAGCCGGACACCCCGAAATCCAGTACCTGGCCCCCGGCCTCTGCGAGGAAGACCATTCCGGTGCCGCACAGCGGGCAGAATGTGACAGTCAGTGGGGTGTCGGCGAAGGTGTCGTTGACGATCTCGTGGTGATCCAGCACCGCGATCGGATAGGCCTTGGCCACGCCATTATAGCTTACCCCCATTACCCGGTCGTCAGGTAGGATCTGGCCGTCGCGCTGGGAACCGCTCAGGAAGCGTGGCTCATCGAGTGACGGAGTACCGTCCCTGCCGGGACCTCCGTGGTCGATTTCATTGGGCGCGATCAGGCCCCCTTCGACGTCGAATCCGTTGAAGAAGGAGGGCGCTTCCTGAGCCGCTGCGCCGGCGCACAGGCCGGACAGGGACAGGAGCAACAGGCTGCGGGGAAGGAAATTTCTCAAATGTGTTCTCCTTGTCGTTATCGTTGTCACTGTGCGTTCACCGTGAGGTTCCATGGCGCGCTCGCGAGATTCTTCCTCAGGTGGTTTGCGGGTACAGTTGCAGGGCCGGCTCGCCGCGCTGGGTTTTACCCCTCTGCCTTGTTCGCAGCTGGCGGGCCGCCTCCGCCAGTGCGCTGCCATCCCAGGTGGATGTCCGGCTGCCGTAGAGCGCGGTATTGAGTGACTCCAGCGCGGCGCTCATGGCGGGGTCATCGCAGGCTGCAGCAGCCTGCGCGACTGAGGTCATAGCCGTGCCCGAATGCAAGGCTGCGCTCCAGCGCACTACCGCCTGGCGGGCGCGGCGCGGGTCGCTGCTGTTGCAGGCGGCGAGCAACTCCTTGAACGTTTCCTGTTCCCCTGGCGTGCCAGCATCCTTCGACAATTTCGAGGGCGCTGCGGTTCGCTTGCGCCGTGCCCACGCCAGGTACAACAGTGTCAGCAGCCAGCCTGTGCCGGTGACGGCGCTGAGGACTTGCCAGAGGCGGTTGTCGTCCCGGGCGATGATCGGGATGACCGCCTCGCTGCCGGAATCGAGTGTCGCGGTCGGCGAGGGTGCAGGCGCGGTCGCCGCTGCGGCGTTCGCGGGCGCGGCTTCTGCCGCCGCCACCTCGATTTCCCGTCCCGGCAACACGGCGTAGCGCAGTTCATTGCTGTGGGTGTCCCACCAGGGTATGCGCAATTCCGGTATCTGCCAGGAGCCCGCGCGGGTAGGCACCACAGCGGCGCTGTCTACCCGCGTGCCTACCAGGCCAGTTGCGGATTCGCTGTCGCTGATCACCGGCTGGTCCGGGTAGTATTTCAGGCCCTGGGTTGCGGGGAACAGCACAGGCGGCAGCTGGGCACCCTGCAAGCCCTCGCCGCGGATGGTGATAGTGCGAGTGGCGGACTCCCCCACCTTTAGCTGCTCCGGAGGCGTTGACCAGGACTCCTCCAGCGTCAGCTCGCCGGCGGGCAGCCATTCACTGGCTGGAAAGCTGGCGGGGCGCGGCAGTACTTCGATGGACAGCGTTTCGGTGCTGCGGCGTACCTGGCGCCCGCCGCCGCCGAGGTCGAACAGGCTGCGTCGCGGCGTGCTCTCCCTTGCGCTGAATCTCTGCGTGGGTATTTCCAGGGTCCCACTGTGCTCCGGGAAAATCGCGTAGCGAATCTCGTGTACCAGCCAGGGCCGGCCGTCGATGGTGCGTTGAAACGAGTTTTGTTCGAGCGGCCTGACAAAGGCGTCATCGAGTTCCAGCTGAGTGATGTTGCGGTCTTCCAGGTTGATGGCCTGCTGCAGCCGCAGCGTCAGGATAACCTGGCCCTGCACATACACCGAGCTGCGATCCAGCTCCGCTTCAAATACCAGGTTCTGGTCCCCGGCCGCGCCGGTGGGAGGTGGCCCCACGGTGACCGGCAGGCCGCTGGTCAGCTCCCCTCCCACCCTTAGCGGCGGTATCTCAAGGGCTCCTTGCCGGCGCGGGGTAATATCCAGCAGCAACTCCTTTGAACTGGAGAATTTGCCATTGATGTAGCTGGTCTTGCTGCTGTTGGATCGTTGCAGGATCTCGAAATTGTCGGTCAGGGGCTGCAGGTCGATGTCACCCAGCTCCTCATCATCGGTGGCGGTGATGGTCAGCCGCAGGGTATCGCCCAGCGCCAGCCGATTGCGGTCGACGCTCGCGCTTACCGCGCCCCAGCTGCCTGCTGCGGCCAGTGCGAGAATAAACAGGCAGAGCACGCATGCCAGCCTACCAATAGGTCTCATTGTCTCTTTCTGCTCCCTGTTGTTGGCGCTGATAGCTCTCGTAGCGAAATTTCTCCCGCAGCAACCCGGAGGGGTCATCGGGCACCCTGCGCAGCCACTGCTCCATGGCCTGCTCCCGCTCCCGTGATTCGGGGTCGGCTTCAGCCGCGGCCTGTTGTTGCTCCTGCTGTTCTTCCTCGGTCCTGCTGCTCTTCCTCGGCCTGCTGCTCTTCCGGATTCTGCTGCTGATCCTGACTCTGCTGCTGGTCCTGCTGCTGGTCCTGGTTCTGCTGTTGGTCCCGATTCTGCTGCTGGTCCTGGTTCTGCTGCTGGTCCCGATTCTGCTGTTGGTCCTGGTCCTGGTTCTGCTGCTGGTCCCGGTTCTGCTGTTGGTCCCGATTCTGCTGCTGGTCCTGGTTCTGCTGCTGGTCCTGGTTTTGCTGTTGGTCCTGGTTTTGCTGCTGGTCCTGGTTTTGCTGTTGGTCCTGGTCCTGGTCCTGTCTGCTGCTCCTGCTCTTCCTGTTGCTGCTTCAGCTGTTCCAGCAGGGCCAGGTTTTCAAGGGCGTCTTCCCGATCGGGTGAACGCTCGAGGGACTCCCGGTAGGCCTGTATCGCCTCGTCCAGTTTGCCCTCACGGGCCAGGGCGTTGCCGCGGTTGTACCAGCTGTCGGCGTCATCGCCCTGGGCAAAATACTCGTCCGCGGCCGTGTAATCCTCCAACTGGTAGGCCGCAGTGCCCGCCCAGGCCGGGTTCTCGAACAATTCAGCGGCGGCCTCCCCGTCACCCCGCTGCAGGGCCCGCTGCCCCTGCTGGTCAGGGGTAAGCCACAGGTCGTCCCAGGCACCGGCCCTGGCCGGCTGGGGTTGGGCGACCAGCAGCAGTGGCAGCAGGCAGACGATCCAGCCGCGCCGGAACAGTGCCAGTGCCAGTGGCAACAGCAAAAGCACCAGCAGGTAGCCCTGGTCCTCCCAGGTGTCCGCGGTGCGGTCCAGTGCCAGGGTGGGTTGGCGCCCGGCCATGGGGGACTCCGCCAGCAGGGCGGCGAGGTCCGAGTCATCAATTTGCATGGGCATGTAAACGCCGCCGCCGGCGGATGCCAGCGCCCGCAGCGGCGCCTCCTCCAGTGCGGGCATCACGATGGTCCCTTCCCGGTCCTTGAGGAAGCCGCCCCGGGGCAGCGGTATCGGCGCCCCGGTTGCGGTGCCCACGCCCATGATGGCGAGACTGGCGCCGCTGCTGGCCATTACCTGCTCTATCTTTGCGCTGTCTTTTGCGCTGATGCCGTCGGTAATCAACAGCACTTTGCCGGCGCGAATGCCCGCCGAATGCAGCAGTTCTACCGCCGCCTGCACGGCCGCCGCGGCATCGCTGCCGGGCACCGGCATCATGTCCGGGCTCAACGCCGGCAGCAGGTTGGCGATGGTGGGGGTGTCGTCGGTCAGGGGGGTGACGATATGGGCGTCACCTGCGTAGGCGATCAGGCCGGTCTGGCCCTCCTTGCGCAGGTCCAGCAGGTCCAGCAACTTTTGCCGGGCACGATCCAGGCGCGAGGGCGCCAGGTCTCCCGACTTCATGGAGTAACTCAGGTCCAGCACGAGCACCAGCGCGTCCTGCTTCTGGTGCACCGGCTGTGGAATTTTCTGCCAGCTGGGGCCGCTGGCCGCCAGCGCGGCAAGAATCCAGGCCAGCAGGATAAAGGGCATCAGGTTTGGCCCCCGGGCCTGCCCCTCGGGGCTCACCAGGAAGGGTAGCAGCTCGGCTGAAATCACCTGGTTCCAGCTGCCGAGCCGGTCCCGCTGGCGCCACAGCAATGCCGCCAGTAGCAGGGCGGGCACCAGGGCCCACAGCCACTGGGGACGCATCAGGTGAAACTCCATCACTGTGCCTCCCCCATGCCGGGGCCTCTGTCCCAGCGGGCAGTGCGCAGCAGCTGGCGCAGGGCCAGGGCAAAACTCACCAGCAGGGCCAGCAGCAGCGGAATATAGCCCAGTGCCTGGCGGGGCCGATAGGACACCAGCGCCTGCTCAACCGGCTCCAGTTGATCCAGCAACTGGTAGATGGTGGCCAGCTCCTGGGGATCACGGGCGCGGAAATACTGGCCGCCGGTCAGGTTTGCAATTTCTTGCAGACCTGCCTCGTCCAGCTCTGCGGAGGGGTTGACCTGGCGACTGCCGAAACTGGAGCCGAACAGGCCGGGCAGGGTCATCCGGTCCGCCCCGATGCCGATGGTGTAGATCCGAATACCGAGTTCCCTGGCCAATTGCGCCGCGTCCTGGGGGCTAACCGAGCTGGCGGTGTCCTGGCCGTCGGTAAGCAGAACCAGCACGCGGCTCTCTGCCGGACGTTCCCTGAGCCGCTTTACTGCAAGGCCGATGGCGTCGCCGATGGCGGTATCCTGGCCGGCGAAGCCGATCTGGGCCTCGAGCAGAAAGCGTTCGACCGTACTGGTGTCAAAGCTCAGGGGCGACTGGACATAGGCGTTGCTGCCAAACAGGATCAGGCCGAGCCGGTCCCCGCTGCGACGGGCGATAAAATCGGCCCCCACCTTTTTCACCGCGGTGATCCGTTGCACCAGGGTCTGGCCCTGCTGCATGTCCTCAATTTGCATGGAACCTGAAATATCGACCGCCAGCATCAGGTCGCGACCGCTGTTGGGCAGCTCGATAGCCTCGCCGATCCAGGTGGGCCGGGCGGCCGCCAGCAGCAGCAGGAGCCAGATCAACCACAGGGCCGCTGCAGGGAGCCTGCGACCGCCGCCGCTGCCGCGGGTCTCCCCGTTGCTACTGAGCTGCTGCCACTCCTCGAAGAACGGTGCCCGCAGCGCCGGTTCCTGGCTTTTCGCCGCCGGCACCAGGCGCTGCACCAGCCAGGGCAGGGGCGCCAGTGCCAGCATCCAGGGCCAGATCCATTCAATCATCGCGCCGCCTCGTGGCGCCTGATCCAGCTCGCCGCGGCGCGCAGTACCTGGTCCGTGTCGATATCGGGGCATTGCCGGTGATAGGCGCCGGAAACAAAGCCCTCGGGAAACTGCTCCTCCTGCCCGAGGCTGCTGTTGAGAAATGCCAGCCACCGGGCGCCGCTGCTGGCGGCGACTTCCCGCCGGGGATAGGCCACCAGGGCAATGCTCTTCAACAGTGCGTTGGTCTCGGCGATAAACCGTTGCGGGTCTGCCTGCTGCTGGTATCCGGTGGCCAGTTCCCTGAGTCGGGCCAGCGCCTGCCGGCGATAGGCATTGGCGCGGTAGCGCCGCAGGGCGAACCAGGCCAGCGCCAGCAGCGCGACGAGCACCAGCCCCGCCAGCAGCCACCAGCCCGGGGCCGGCGGCCACCAGCCCACGGCAAGGGGCTCCCGCAGGGGATGCAGGGCGGCCAGCGGGTCCTGCGGGTTCACCGGCGGGGGTCTCCGTAGAATTGTTGCAACACACTGAAGGGGGCCTGGTCTGTCTGCGCCTTCATCATGGGTATGCCAAGGCGCAGCAGGTCCCGCGACAACCGCTCGCTGCGTTGCCGGGCCCGTTCACGGTAACTGCTGCGCAGCCCCCGGTCAGCCGTATCGAGTTCGCTGCGTGCCCTGCCGTCGGTCACTGCGTAGCGCCCGGCTTTCGGCAGGTCGGCCTCCAGCGGGTCGCCGCAGGCGATGGCGGTGATCTCGATATGCTGGGCCATCTGGAACAGCTGTTCACGGGCTCTTTCTTCCTCGGCCCCACGGAAGTCGCTGACGATGAATAAACTGCTGCCAGGGCGAACGATGCGCCTGAGATTGGCCAGTATTTCGGCAAAACCGGTGTCCGCGGGTGCGGCCAGGGGCAGTGTGCGGTTGTACTGCGCTATCTGCGACAGCAGGGCCAGCACGGTTTTGCGACTGCGTCGCGGGCGGATTTCCCGATGGCTGGCGCCGTTGAAGACCAGCCCGCCCACCCGGTCGCCGGCATCCAGTGCGCTCCAGGCCAGCAAGCTGGCCAGCTGCGCGGCGAGCACCGACTTGAAGCAGTGACTGGACCCAAAGAACATGCTGCTGCGCTGGTCTACAGCCACCAGCACCGGGCGTTCGCGCTCCTCGCGGAACAACTTGGTATGCGCAGTACCGGTGCGGGCGGTCACCCGCCAGTCGATGCTGCGGATATCGTCGCCGGCCTGGTAATTGCGGACTTCCTCGAAATCGATACCGCGACCGCGGAAGTTGGACTTGTTGGGTCCGGCCAGGACGCTCAGCGCCCGGTTGCGACGGCCCAGGCGCAATTGCCGCGCGGGGAAGCGCAGTGCGATAAGGTCCTCCAGCGCCACGTAGGCGCCATGAGCCGGGGCGGTCACATCGGCAAGGCGCATACTCAGCCTACTGGGACGAGCGCCAGTAATTCGTTGATGACCTGGTCCGGTGTCACGCCGTTTGCCTCCGCTTCGAAGCTGAGCAGCAGGCGATGGCGGAACACGTCGCCGGCGACGGCCTGGACATCGTCGGGGCTGACGTAGTCCTGGCCTCGCAGCCAGGCGTGCGCGCGGGCACAGCGATCCAGGGCGATGGTGGCGCGCGGGCTGCCGCCATATTCAATCCAGCCCGCAAGCTCCCGGGAGTAAGCGCCGGGTTTGCGGCTGGCGATTACCAGTTGCACTATGTACTGCTCCACCGGGCTGGACATGTGCATCGCCAGCACTTCCTGGCGGGCGGCGAACACTGTCTGCTGGGACAGGGGCCGGGGCTTGGCGGCGGAGCTCGCGCTCGCCTCGGCGCGGGTCAGGCGCAGGATCTCCATCTCCGCGCTGGCATCGGGGTAATCCACGTTGACATGCATCAGGAAGCGATCGAGCTGGGCCTCCGGCAGCGGGTAGGTTCCCTCCTGCTCGATAGGGTTCTGGGTGGCCATCACCAGAAACAGTTCAGGCAGCTGGTAGGTCTGGCTGCCCACGCTGACCTGGCGTTCCGCCATCGCTTCGAGCAGCGCTGACTGCACTTTGGCCGGTGCGCGGTTCACCTCGTCCGCCAGCACCATATTGTGGAAAATAGGCCCTTTCTGGAAGTGGAAGTTGGCCTCCTGCGGGCGGTAAATCTCGGTTCCGGTGACATCCCCGGGGAGCAGGTCGGGGGTGAACTGGATGCGGTGAAAGGAGCCCTCGACGCCGTCCGCCAGGGTCTTGATGGCCCGGGTCTTGGCCAGGCCCGGGGCACCCTCTACCAACAGGTGACCATTGGCCAGCAGGGCGATGATCAGTCGTTGTACGAGGTGGGATTGACCGATAATCTGGCTGCTGAGCCAGTCCTCCAGTGCTCTCACGTCTGCGCTTGCCACATTTACTCCCGAGTTTGTTCACGATTACGCCGCGTCCTGCGCCAATCCTGGATGGCGCGGCGCGGAGGGTCCGTATAGTAGCCCAGCCATGCGCTCAATGCAGTGTGTTTGAGCCCCTGTGGGTCCGGGCGCTAGCTCTGACTGGCACCGACTGTAAAAGTTCCAGCTAGTGGGTAACAAGGCCGGTGGATTGGGCTAGACTAGGGGCAACTAAATAACAGGACTCGTTCAACCATTTCCAACCCCTGGTTCTGACAGGCAGCCGGCCTTGCCCGCCTGAGGGTCAAACCTGTGGTTTTGGAGCCGGTCGACGCAGCGATAATTAGAATTATGATCTGGGATACCCTCAAGAAAAGCCTGCTGACGGAGTTGGGCCAGCGCATAGATGCCAAGGCCGACGAAGCTGACCGGGCCTCACTGCACAATCTGGCTGCCGCCTTTTACGGCCGGTTCCCCGCGGAGGACCTGCGTGACCGCTCGGTGGAAAACCTCTACGGTTGCCTCTATGGCCTGTTGCGCTTCATGCATTCCTGGCCCGATACAGCGCCAAAGATCCGTATTTTCAATCCCGAAATACAGAGCCACGGCTGGGAGAGCAAATACACGGTGGTGGCGATCCTGTGTCGCGGTATCCCATTCTGTACGGCATCGGTGCGGGGCGAACTGAATCGGCGCAACCTGACGATACACAGCATAGCCAGCTCGAACCTGGTGATCAGGCGCAATCAGGCGCGGGAACTGGAGGCCTTGCTGAGTGACCAGGAGGGCGCCGGCAGCGATATCCCGGAGGAGGCGGTACTGTATTTTGAGATCGGCCGTCATTCCAACCCGGCCGAGCTGGAGGAGCTGCGGCAGACTCTGCTGGAAATACTGCAGGAAGTTGCGCTGGTGGTGGATGACTTTCCCGCCATGGGCAACCAGCTGCAGGAGGTGGTCAACCAGCTTCGCGCCAGTGAGTGTGTCGATCTTGAGCTGCGCGAGGAGGCCGCGGCTTTCATCGAGTGGTTGCGCGATGCGCATATGACGATGCTGGGTTATGAATACCTCGGAGTGCAGGACGCCGGCACCCCCGGCCAGCGGGTTCTTGTGGTCGAGGAGGCCAGCCTGGGTACCCTGCGTCATCGCAACACCCGCGGTGCAGAGGACCTTATGGCCGATCTGGAGCACAGCTCCGCTGAGGACCTGCGCCGGCGGCAGCTGAGTTTTTCGAAGTCGCGCCAGCGCTCGCGGGTGCACCGACTGACCTACCCGGACTATGTCGAGGCCAAGGTATTTGACGCCGCCGGCACCCTGGTGGGCCAGCATCGCTTTATCGGCCTTTACACATCCTCCGTCTACACCATGAATCCCAAGCTGATCCCGATCCTGCGGCGCAAGGTGGAGCGCGTGATGGAAATGTCCAGTCTCGATTCCTCGGATCACGAGAGCAGGGAACTGGTGCGGGTGCTGGAATTGTTCCCGCGGGACGAGCTGTTCCAGTCAAGTATCCAGGAGCTGTATGACACGGTGACCTCGGTCAACCGTATCCAGGAGCGCCGCCAGACCCGGCTGTTCGTGCGCAGGGACCCCCACAACAAGTTCGTCAACTGCATGGTCTATATACCGCGCGATCGCTACACCACGGAACAGCGCGAAAAAATAGAACACATACTGTGTGAGGCCTTCAATGCGGAGGAAGTGGAGTTTACCACCCACTTTTCCGAATCCATCCTGGTGCGATGCCACTTTGTCATGCGGGTCGACCCCAACAAGGCACTGGATTACGACGCGAGCGAAATCGAGGACCAGATTGTCCAGGCTACCCTGGCCTGGGAAGACCGCCTGCGTATTCGCCTGATCGAGGAGTTTGGCGAGGAGAACGGCGAGGTTTATGTTCGCGAGCTGGCAGCGGGGTTCCCGCCGGGTTATCGCGACGACTTCGATCCGAGGGTGGGCGTACTTGATATCAAGCAGCTCCTGCGCCTGCGAAATGGCGAGGAATTGACCATGAGCCTCTACCGCCTGGTGGAAGAGGGCGGGGAAATGCTGCGCCTGCGCCTTTATCACTGCGGTCAGAGCCTGCCCCTGTCAGATGTGTTGCCTATCCTTGAAAACCTTGGCCTGAGGGTCATGACGGAGCGGCCCTACGGCGTGCGCGCCAGCGACGGAAGGGTTTACTGGATACAGGAATTTACCCTGATCTACGCCCTGTCCCACAACATAGTGCTGGATGAGGTCAAGGCTGAATTTGAAGACGCCTTCTCCCTGATCTGGTTCGGCAAGGCGGAGAATGATTCATTCAATCGCCTGTTGATAGGTACTCGACTGAGCTGGCGGGAGATCGCCCTGCTGCGGGCCTATGCGCGCTACCTGCGACAGGTGAGATTCCCTTTCAGTGTCGAATATATCGCGGAAACGCTGGCCCACCATCTACAGATTACCGGGTGTATCGTCGAGCTCTTTCTAACCCGCTTCTCGCCTGTTTTCGAAGGCGACGACGACTGGCGGGCACAGCGTGAGCAGGCGGTGGAGCAGCGCATCCTCGATTCGCTCGAACAGGTAGAGAATCTCGGCGAGGACCGGATTATTCGCCAGTTCGTGCTGCTGATCAAAGCGACCCTGCGCACCAACTTTTTCCAGGAAGGGCCGGACGGTTCGCTCAAGGCCTACATCTCACTGAAACTCAGGCCCGGGGATATTCCCGGCATACCCCAGCCGGTACCGCTGTACGAAATTTACGTGTACTCCCCCCGTGTCGAGGGCGTACACCTGCGTGGAGGCAAAGTGGCCCGGGGCGGGCTGCGCTGGTCTGACCGCCTTGAGGATTACCGCACCGAGGTGCTCGGGCTGGTCAAGGCACAGCAGGTAAAGAACGCTGTGATTGTCCCGGTCGGGGCCAAGGGCGGCTTTGTGGCGCGCCAGCTGCGGCCCGACATGACGCGGGATGAAATCCAGAAGGAGGGCATTGCCTGCTACCAGATGTACGTGCGGGCACTGCTGGATATTACCGACAATCGAACCGAGGAGGGTGTCCAGAGACCGCCCCATGTCGTGGCCAAGGATGACGAGGACCCCTATCTCGTCGTTGCCGCGGATAAGGGTACGGCCAGCTTCTCGGACATCGCCAACGCGATTTCCGCGGAATACGATTTCTGGCTTGGAGATGCCTTCGCCTCCGGCGGCAGCGCGGGCTACGACCACAAGAAAATGGGCATTACCGCCCGCGGGGCCTGGGTGTCGGTACAACGCCACTTCCGGGAAATGGGTATGGATGTGCAGAGCACCGACTTTACCGTGGTCGGCATCGGTGACATGGCGGGCGATGTGTTTGGCAACGGCATGCTGTTGTCCGAGCATATCCGGCTGGTCGCGGCATTCAATCACATGCATATCTTTATCGACCCGGAACCCGATGCGGCCGGCAGCTTTGTCGAGCGTCAGCGCCTCTTCAACCTGCCGGGCTCCGGTTGGGCGGATTACAACCGTGACCTGATTTCAGCCGGCGGCGGCGTCTTTCCCAGGGCTGCCAAGTCAATCGCGATCTCGCCCGAGATGAAATCGCATTTCGACATCGATGTGGACCACCTGCCGCCCAACGAGCTGATTTCCCACCTGCTGCGGGCGCCGGTGGACCTGTTGTGGAATGGGGGCATAGGCACCTACGTAAAGGCCAGCAGCGAATCTCATACGGACGTCGGCGACAAATCCAACGACGGCCTGCGGGTGGATGCCCGGGATCTGCGCTGCCGGGTAGTCGGGGAGGGCGGCAATCTCGGCATCACCCAGCTGGCCAGGGTGGAATTCGGCCTGGCCGGCGGCCGTTCCAATACCGACTTTGTCGACAACGCGGGAGGAGTCGACTGCTCCGACCACGAGGTCAATATAAAGATATTGCTCAATACCGTTGTCGCCCGGGGCGACCTCACCGAGAAACATCGCAACGCGCTGCTGGTTGAAATGACGGAAAGCGTGGCGGAGCTGGTGCTGCGCAATAACTATCACCAGGTGCAGGCCATCAGTATGGCCGAGTTCCAGGCGGTAGAGCGCGGCGGTGAGTACCAGCGCTTCATCCGGTCTTTCGAGGAGGCGGGGCGTCTCAACCGCGAGCTCGAGTTCCTGCCCTCTGACGAGGAGCTGCTGGAGCGACGGGTGCGCGGCCAGGCCCTCACCCGCCCTGAGCTCTCAGTGCTGGTCTCCTACAGCAAGGCGGTGTTGAAGGAGCAGTTGATAGAATCTGACCTGGGTAGCGATGCCTACCTGGCCGTCGCGGTTGAATCGGCCTTTCCGCAGCAATTGGTAGACAGTTATGGCGAGGAGGTCCGCGCCCACCGGCTGCACCGGGAGATCATGGCGACCCAGCTGGCCAATGACATAGTCAACCGCATGGGTATGAGTTACATCCAACGCCAGCAGAGCGCGACCGGGGCGGTGGTGGCCGATGTGGCTAGAGCCTACATTTCCGCAATGGAAATATACGGTATACGGGACCTCTGGCAACAGATCGAGTCGCTTGACCACCAGGTCTCGTCGGCTGTCCAGATGGAAATGATGCTCAGCCTGATCCGCCTGGTGAAGCGGGCAACCCGTTGGCTGCTGCGCAACCGGCGGCACGAGCTGGCTCCCACCGGTTGTATTGCCGGTTTCGCCGAGGGGCTGGAGCAGCTGGCGGAAGCTTATCCCTCCATGCTGCGGGGGCGGGCGGCCGATCAGTTCCAGACGCTGTATGACCATTTCATCGAGGAGGGCGTCGACGCGGAGCTGGCGCAATCTGTCGCCTCTGCCGACCACGCCTATACGGCGCTGGGCATCATCCAGGCGACCGGCGACACGGACGCGCCACTGATGGACGTGGCCCGGCTGTATTTCTATATCGGCGAGCGGCTTGAGCTGGACTGGTTCAGCGACCTGATTCTGTCCAGCAAAATTGATAATGAGTGGCAGGCCCTGGCCAGGGATACCTATCTGGAGGATCTCGAGTGGCAGCAAAGAACGCTGGCGATCGGCGCGCTGCGTCACATGGGCGAGGACCTTAACCTGCTGCGCTGTATCAACCAGTGGGAGAAAAAGGAAATACGCCTGATGGAGCGTTGGCGCCAGATGTTGGCCGAGCTACATGCCAACGCTGCACCGGACTTCGCCATGTTTGCCGTGGCCAACCGGGAATTGCTCGACCTTGCCCAGAGCAGCATGGTGATAAAGTAACGTAGCGCTCGCCGGGTAAAGGCCCGGTGAGCGATGCGGTTTAAATGCGGGGGTGTTACGGGTGCAGGGCTGCCTTCAGACTGCGCGGATTTTATGAACCCCGGAGACGCCGGTCAATCCATCCCACTGGTCGCAGCGGCCTTCACGCCAGCCGGTCAACCAGTTCTGGCGGTGTTCCTCTTCGGTATGTGGGCATATGTCCTGGCTGCGGCCGCTGACGCCGGCCTGGTAGCCCCGATCGTATGCCCTGGAGTTCATGTCGCGCTTCTGTCTTCTCATATAGTCTTTCTCCGTCTCGGACGCCGCGGGCCCGGCGGACCGGGCAGTCCCCCTGCAGTCGCTGCATGGGGGCCGCTGGTGTTGTTTTGGTGTGACGTGTATAGGCTTATAACAGCGAAGCAATACAACGAAGGGTGCCCTTGGGCACACCTCCATGAAAGCAAAGGTCGAGGGGCTTGGCCACTACTGTTTGGTTCTGAATATCCCGGTTCATATAACCGTGGAGAGTCCGCCAGAAAACCGGTCCCGGATCTCAGCGATTTTCACGGATGAAGGCTCCCAGGGTGCGAAAGTCATCGCCGTGATTGCTGCCCTTGCGCCAGATCAGGGCGATGTCCCTGTACCCGGCGCTCTTCACCGGGTGGGTGGCGATGCGAGTCCCGCGCAGCAGGGCGGAACCCCGTGCCATCTCCGGTATGAACGTAACCCCCAGGTCGCTTTCCACCATTTCCAACAGGGTGTGCAGGCTTGACGCGGCGAAACGGTTGACCTTGTCCAGCTCGCTGATGTGACAGGCCGAGACGGCGTGATCGCGCAGGCAGTGGCCGTCTTCGAGCAGCAGTACGCTCTCGGGATTCAGCTGGTCGACACTGAACTTGGCCGGGTCCACCAGCTCTGTGTCCTTGCGGCAGGCCAGCAGGAAGCCGTCGCGAAACAGTATCTCGGTCTCGACATTTTTCAGCGGGAAAGGCAATGCCATCAGCAGCAGGTCGATATTGCCTTCCTGCAGGCTTGCGTACAATTCGTCGCTGCGCTGCTCACGCAGGTACAGCTGTAGTTTCGGAAAGCTGCGCCGCAGTTTCTTCAATAGGGTCGGCAGCAGGAACGGCCCGATCGTCGGAATGACACCGAGTATGAGTTTGCCGGACAGGGGGCCTTCGCGCTCCCGGGCGAGGCGGGCGATATCCTGCAATTCCTGCAGACATATCCTGGCCTGTACCGCCACCTCCCTGCCGACCCTGTTGATGGTAACCCGCCGGTTGGTGCGATCCACCAGTTGCGCACCCAGGGTGGTCTCCAGTTCCTGTATAGCGGTGCTGAAGGCCGACTGGGATACGAAACAGGCCTCCGCGGCCCGGCCGAAATGGCCCATTTCGTCCAGGGTGACGAAGTATTGCAGCTGGCGCACGCTGGGGAGTTTCTGCATGGGGACGATCGCCTCTTAAGTGATAGGTAAAATAGGATAATACAATATATAAATTCCATTTTATATATTATAAGAACTTCCCTACTATAGACGTCGAGTTCGAGAGCAAGCAGGGTGCCGCCCCGCAACGGGAATCGTCCCTGCTCTGTATTCAATAACCGTGAATCAAAGGAGTCAAACATGGCTGTAGTAGAAAGAGTACCTGAAGTAACCTTCAAGACCCGCGTGCGCGATGAGTCGGTCGCCGGCAGCAACCCCTTCCGCTGGGAAGACAAAACCACCTCGGATCTGTTTGCGGGCAAGAAAGTGGTGGTGTTTTCACTGCCGGGTGCTTTCACGCCGACCTGTTCTTCCAACCACCTTCCGCGCTATGAAGAACTGTACGGGGAGTTCAAGTCACTGGGTGTCGACGCGATCATCTGTGTGTCCGTCAACGACGCTTTCGTGATGTTCCAGTGGGGCAAGAGCGTGGGTAACAAGAACGTGTTCCTGCTGCCCGACGGAAATGGCGAATTTACCCGCAAGATGGGTATGCTGGTGGACAAGTCGAACGTCGGCTTCGGCATGCGCTCCTGGCGTTATTCCATGCTGGTCGACGACTGCAAGATCGAGAAGATTTTTGTGGAAGGCGATTTTGGTGATAACTGCCCCACCGACCCCTTTGAAGTGTCCGATGCGGATACCATGCTGGCTTACCTCAAGGGCACCAAGTCCGAGGGCGTTTCAGCACCGCGCAAGGCCTTCGAGGGCTAATACCAAGAGCGCCCCACGCCACCGACCGGCGCCCCGCGAGGGTCGCGCCGGTAGGGGCACCTCAAAACCCCGCAGGCCTCTGTCTGCCGGGGTTATTGCCAGATAATTTTTTGCCGTGATTCGTACCACTGGTCCAGCTGGTGGGCATAGGCCTGCTCGATTACATCCCGTTTGATTTTCAGGGTGGGTGTCAGGAAATCGTTGGCAATCTGCCAGTCCTCCCTGACGATCGCCAGGAATTGCAGCTCCTCGTATCCCTCTACCCTGTCATTGATCTCTTCCAGCAGGGCTTCCAGTTTCGGTGTCAGCGAGTCCCTGAACCCGGGGTCTTCGATTCTCCCGCGCATCTCCTCGGCCAACTGGATCAGGGCAAAGCAGGCGGGCCTGCCCGGTCCCGATACGCACGAAAGTTCGATATGGCTGTCCGAGTTGAGCAGGTTTTCAATAGGCACGGGGGCGACGTACTTGCCCTTGCTGGTCTTGAACAGCTCCTTAACCCGGCCGGTGATACGTAACAGGCCGTCGGAGGAATATTTGCCCCGGTCGCCGGTTTTGAAATAACCGTCATCCGTGTAGCAGGCCGCAGTCATTTCGGGTTCCTTGTAATACCCCAGCATATTTCCCGGTGAGACGATCTGTATTTCCCCTTCGGGGCTGATGCGGGTCTTGACGTCGCTCCAGGCCGTGCCAACGTAGCCAGGCTTGCGTCTGGTCGGGGTGGACATGTGCGAATAGGAAAAATCCTCACTCATACCGTAGCCTTCGATGATATGCAGGCCCAGTTTGTCGTACCAGTCGATCAGTGCCGATGGAATGGGGGCGGAACCACTACCGGCGATGCGCACGTTTTCCAGGCCCAGCCCCTGCAGAACTTTCCTGCGGACAATGCCGCCTATGACGGGTATTTTCAGCAGGCGCTCCAGTTTTTTCTCCGGAAACTTCTGGAACACACCGGTCTGGAACTTGAGCCACAGCCTGGGTACCGAGAGAAATACAGTGGGCCTTGCACGGCGCAGGTCCTCGACAAAGGTATCGAGCCGGTCGGCGAAATAGATGTGCATACCCGAGTAAAACGAACTGCACTCCACCACAGCCCGTTCCATCACATGTGCCAGTGGCAGGTAAGACAGCACACGGTCCGAGGAATTGATTTCCAGTTGCCTGCCGAAGTGCTGTCCCGGGACGGAAATTGAGCCGAAACTGTGCATCACGCCCTTGGGTCGGCCCGTGCTGCCGGAGGTGTAGCAGATCAGGGCGAGTTGCCCCGGCGGCGGCGAGGGGCTGTCGCTGATCGGTTCGCAGCGGGCGATGATGTCGTCCCAGCGCTCATAGCTGGTTTGTGGCGCCAGTGGCAGGGCGATACCCGGCAGATCGGCGGGAACGCCCGGCGCCATGTCCTCCCAGTCGTCGAGTTTCCCGATGAAAACCAGGCGGGAATCCGAGTGCTCGAGGATATAGGCCACCGTATCTGCGTTGAGAGTGGGGTAGAGCGCTACCGTCGCGTGGCCCGCCATCCAGATGGCGAGGTCGCAGATAATAAAATGGGCACAGTTTTTTGAAATCAACGCGATATGGCTGTTGGCGGGCAGGTTTAACGAGCGCAGGTGCGTCGCCATTTTACGCGCCTGCTGCATGGTCGCCGACCAGGTATAGTCGATCACCTCGCCGTTGCCCGTGGGCTGGGTCATATACACCCGGTCAGGATGGTTGCGCTCCCATTCGTAGGCCGCATCCAGCACATTCTCGATAGGTGTTTCAGTCATTAAGCTGAGTCCTCCTTGCGACCTCCTGGTATTGTGGTCGCTTAAGCGTCCCCCAATATAGCAGACGGTCCCCCCGGGCGATAAGGGTGTTAGGATATCGGGCATGGGAAATCACGCCGGAGTATGACCATGTCGCGACTGATTCGATGCTTGCTTGTGCTGGTCCTGGCACCCCTTGCCTATGGGCAAGGCCCGGGAGACGCTGCACCATCTGGGCAAAAGGCTGACAGGGATGCGCTGATCAAGCGCGCTCTTGCCGGTGACCGGGGGGAGATCACTGTCATGGAGCCTTCCTCCAGCGATGGAAAAGGTGTGATTATCGGTTATTCCTCGGGGGCGGTAGTGCACTGTTACGGGGACGACGACTGCAGGGCGTTCGATGGCACTCCCGGTAGTTCACTGGTAGGGGGAGTGAACGCGATTGCCGTGTCGCGGCGGGACAACCGGGAGATCGTCTGGGCCGCCTACTCCCACGGTATCCTGTATCGCTGTGCCAACTACGTTTGCCGGGAGTTCCTCCCCAGAGCCGGGCGCGGCTAATAATTATAAGAAATTGCAATGCTGGAATGCTAAGCTCAAGGTATCCCCCGGAGGGTGGCTGTCGGGCGATAGCGACCTGGCGGTCGAACCTCTTAATTAACCGGGATCCAGCAGTTCAATCCAGTGCCTCACCGGCACCGCGCTGGCAGCCTGCAAGTGCAGCTGGCAGCCGATGTTGCCGGTGGCTATAAGGTCCGGAGAGTCAGTTGTCAGCGCCCGCAGCTTGTCGTCGCGCAGGCGGCGCGACATCGTACCCTGCAAGATTGAGTAAGTTCCCGCGGAGCCGCAGCACAAGTGACTGCTCGACGTTGCGGCCAGTTCAAACCCCGCTTTGCCAAGTATGGTGGTAATAAGGTCCGGCCGCTTCATACCGTGTTGCAGGCTGCAGGGGGTCTGTACCGCGACTTTGCCTCCAGGGCTGTTGATTGCCAGCTTCTCCAGGTCCTCTTCGAGCAGCACCTCCCCGATATCGAGCGCCAGTGCGGAGACACGCCGCGCCTTGTCAGCGTAGGCCGGGTCATGGGCCAGCAGGCGGCCGTATTCGGTCAGTATGCTGCCGCAACCCGTTGCGCTGGACAGGATGGCCTCGGCCCCGGCCTCCAGTTGCGGCCACCATGCGTCGATATTCCGGCGCATGTCGTCCAGGCCATCCCGGTGCGCCCCGAGGTGGTAGTTGACCGCCCCGCAGCAACCGGCCCGGGGCGCGTTTTGCAGGGTAACACCCAGCCGGTCGAACACGCGCCGCGCCGCGGCGTTGGTGCGGGGTGTAGCCGCCGACTGCACACAGCCCTCCAGCAGCAACATGGTGCGGGGGTGCCGGCGGCCTGGCAGGCGCCCGGGATCCTGGCGCGGCGGAACCTGGGAGCGCAGCCGGGCCGGCAACAGTGGTCTAAGGCGTTGCCCGAGGCCCAGGCCCAGGGCGAAGATGCGAGGCCGGGTGAGAGTCCACCGCAGCAGATACCGGTACAGGCGTACGGGGGCGGGCCTCGTTACGCGCTGTTCCATAAGGTCCCGGCCAATATCCAGCAATTGCCCGTATTGCATGCCGGAGGGGCAGGTGGTCTCGCAGCTGCGACAGCCCAGGCAGCGGTCCAGGTGGGTATGGGTCTGGTTGCTGGCCGTGCCGCTCTCCAGTAAGTTCTTGATCAGGTAGATTCGCCCGCGGGGGCTGTCCCTCTCGTCCCGATCGACAAGATAGGTCGGGCAGGTCTCAAGGCAAAATCCGCAGTGTACACAGGCGCTGATAAGCGAGGCTGCTTCCTGTGCCTGCTCGCTGCCGGTGTATTCGGGATGCAGATTTACGTGCATGGATGGTCTCCCTATAGCCAGCCGTAAAGGCGGCCGGGGTTGAGGATACCCAGGGGGTCGAATGCCTGTTTGAGCTGCTGCTGAAGGCGGGCGGAGACGGCATCCGGTGTCGGGCGGACTTCGCCCTTGCGGTTGCCGCCGCTGAAGAGACTGGCGTTGCCGCCGGCTGCGGCTGCCTCGCGTTGCAGGTTTTCCAGTCCCAAATCACCGCGCAACCAGCGTTGGGCGCCACCCCAATCGATCAGGGTGGGCCGCGCCTTGTCACCGCCCGGGGCCGTGGGCTTTAGCGACAGGCGCCAAAGTGGTTCCCGCCCGGCGAAGAAGGGCAGGCGCAATTCCCGCAGGTCGCGCCAGAAGTCCGTACCCTCAGCGAATCGATCGCCGCCCCAGACGGTAGCCGTATGCTCAACCGCGGCCCCTGTGCCGGACAGGCGCAGGAGCAGCCTGCCATCGAGCCAGCAGGCGCCGGACAGGGGAGACGGCTTGCCCGCACGGCGGGTCATGCAGTCGATTGCCGCATCGGCGTCCAATTGGTAAGCCAGAGTGAGGCTGTGCTCCGGCTGTGGCATCACCTTGAGGCTGATTTCACTGAGGACTCCCAGCGTGCCCTGGGCACCGGCCTGGAGGCGGGAGATATCATAACCAGCCACATTTTTCATAACCTGGCCGCCGAAGTTGAGCAATTGCCCGCGGCCGTCGATCAGTTGTACTCCCAGCACGAGATCCCGGGCGGACCCCGCCCAGGGCCGGGCCGGGCCCGACATATTGCAGGCAACCGTGCCTCCCAGGGTGGCACGCCCATCCAGCAGCGGCGGCTCAAATGCCAGCGTCTGGCGCTCCTGTTCGAGCGCCGCCAGAATCTCGGCCAGCGGCGTGCCGGCCCGGGCCGTCAACACCAGTTCGGAGGGCTGGTACTCGGTTATGCCCCTGTGTCCGGAGACATCCAGTATCGGCACCTCGCAGGCGCGTCCCAGCAGGTCGCGCTTGCTGCCGCCGGCGCTGATATACAGGGCCTGCTGCAGCGCCGCCGCCTCCGCAATGGCGGCGGCCAGTTCCGCGCTACGGTCAGTCATGTGCGTGCCTGGACGGGAGTGCGCGGTATTCCTGGCAGCGTTTGAGAATCGGGATGCCCTTGCCCGGGTTGAGGTTCAGCCCGGGATCGAAGGCGGCCTTGATATCTTCCAGCAGGGCCAGTTCCGCCGGGCTGAACTGATGACTCATCTGGCGCAATTTCTCCAGCCCCACGCCGTGTTCCCCGGTGATACAACCGCCCACCTGTACGGACAGCTCGAGGATCGCCGCACCGAGCTGCTCGGCCCGGCGCACCTCCTGCGCTTTGCTCGCGTCGAACAGAATCAGCGGGTGCAGGTTGCCGTCGCCGGCGTGAAATACATTGGCTACCGCCAGGCCGTAATGCTCAGACAGCCTCGAAATCTCGTTGAGCACCCGCGATACCTGGCTGCGGGGAATGGTGCCGTCCATGCAGTAGTAGTCCGGCGCCAGCCTGCCCACTGCTGGAAATGCTGACTTGCGCCCCTTCCACAGCAGCGCCCGGTGGGCCTCGTCGCGGGACACGATCACGGAACTCGCCCCCATCTTCCGGAACAGGGCCTCCACACTCCGGCTGCAACTGGCGACCTCTTCCCGGGTGCCGTCTACCTCGCACAGCAACAGCGCCTCGGCATCCCGGGGGTAGCCCGCCCCGGCGAAATCCTCGGCGGCCTGGATTGCCAGCCGGTCCATCATCTCAAGGCCCGCCGGGATGATGCCGGCGGCGATCACAGCGCCCACAGCATCTCCCGCGGCCGTTACCGAGGGGAAGCCGGCCATGATCACCTGGGCCAGTTCGGGGGAGGGCAGCAGGCGCACTGTGACCTCCACCACGATACCCAGCAGGCCCTCGGAACCCGTCATCAGCGCCAGCAGGTCGTAGCCAGGGGTATCCAGGCCGGTGCTGCCGATGGTGACGCGTTCGCCCGCAACGGTGAGTACCTCCAGGGCGAGAATGTTATGCACGGTCAGGCCGTATTTCAGGCAGTGCACGCCGCCGGAATTTTCCGCTACATTGCCGCCGATACTGCAGGCGATCTGGGAGGAGGGGTCGGGGCCATAGTAGAGACCGTGATGAGCTACCGCGGCTGAGATGGCCAGGTTGGATACGCCTGGCTGGACCCGTGCCGTGCGTGCCAAGGGATCGATTTCCAGTACCTGGTCGAGCTTCGACAGGACCAGCAGCAGTCCCTCCGGGTGTGGCATCGACCCCGCACACAGGCCGGTGCCGGCGCCCCTGGCCACCACCGGCACGGCCAGTTCGTGACAGATGCGCACCACCTGCTGGACCTGCTCCACGGTTTCCGGCAACGCCACCAGCAGGGGTAATTCGCGGTAGATGGTAAGGGCGTCGCACTCAAAGGGTCGCTGGGATTCGGTTTCGCTGATAAGGCAGTGGTCGGGCAGCACGGCCTGCAGGCGCGCCAGCAACTCACTCCGGGGTACCGGCGGCAGGCTGTGGGATGGCATCGGGGTCGCGCGGCTCACTGGATGTGCACCACGATTTTCCGGGTGCAGGGCTGGTGGCGGTGCTCCCAGAGGTAAATGCCCTGCCAGGTTCCCAGCATGAGCTCGCCCTGCTGGAACGGGATGCTGAGCCCGGTAGCGGTTAGAGCTGACTTGATGTGGGCGGGCATATCGTCGGCACCTTCGAGGGTGTGGGTGTACAGGGGGTCGTTTTCCGGTACCAGGCGGTTGAGCCAGTTTTCCAGGTCGACACGCGCACTGTCGTCGTAGTTTTCCTGGATCAGCAGGCTGGCGGAAGTGTGGCGGATAAACAGCGTACACAGCCCCTCCGGTTGGCCACAACCAGCCACCACCGGCCGCACCGCATGGGTAACTGCATGCAGGCCCTGGCCTTTGACCGGAATTCCTATCTCCGTTATCACGCCAGCTCCACTAGTCCAGCTCAATGATGTCTGTCGAGCCGGCGGGCAGGGAAAAACCGGTGCCATCCTGCCCGAGGGTGTAGCGCTCGAATACTTCATCCACCCCGCTCAACCAGGCCGCTTGCAGGCCCGGCAGGGGTGTGGGTGGTACCACGTGGTAGAACAGCAGATGGCCGACATTGGCGTCCCTGGCGATTTCCGCCGCCTCCACCGGGGTGGTGTGATAATCCGGGATATCGGCAGTGATCCTGGCGACCACCTCGTTGCCGGCACGTACAGCGGCCTTGTTCATCTGCAGCACCAGGGAGGGCGACAGGCCCTCGTGCACCAGCAGGTCGACTCCCTTGGCGAATTTCTGCAGGTTGGCGGATTTGACGGTGTCGCCACTGACCAGTGCGCTGCGGTCCTTGTAGGTGAACAGGTAGGCCACAGCCGGTTCCACCGGTTTGTGTTCTACCCGTATCATTTTTACCACCAGGCCCCCGTTCTCATAGACCACCACGGCCTCGCCCTCAGGGGGTTGCGGATGCATCACGGCCTGCATGCCGTGCCCGGACAGTGGCGCCACCGTGTCACCATGGTGCGCATGACGGTAATTCGCGTCCATGGCATAGGACTGGTTGAAGCCTGACACCACCTCCTCGAGGCCCTCCGGGCCGTGGACAGGGAGTGGTTCCTTGTGACCCGCGCTGACCCAGCGCAGGGTAGCCAGTTCCCCGAGCCCGTCGATGTGATCGGAATGAAAATGGGTGAGGAAAACCGCGTCGACCTGGCCTATCGGCAAGCCCATGGGATTGAGGTTGCGCGCCCCGCCGGTACCGGCGTCGACGATCACCATATTGTCGCCGGCGACCACCGCGACGCAGCCGCCTGACCTTATGGGGTCGGGCAGTGGGCCCCCCGCGCCGCACAGGATTACGTTGAGCCCGTCGGGGAGCGAGTCGAGCAGGTTGGCGGACATGGCGCGCTCGAGGGCGCGCCCCATCAACGCGGTGCTCAGTGGCCCCCGCACGCTGTAAAGCACGGCGGCAACAAGCGCGAGGCCGATGATGGCAATGCCGGCTTTCTTCATGTCGCTTAACCGTCTATTCTGGGGGTCGGCTGTCATTCAAGCACAAGCGAGCAATCAAAGCCAAGCCGGGGAGCCGGCTCAGCACCCGACGGGTTGTGGCTGTGGAGCGACCGCCGGCCCCTTGGCTAAATATCCCGGATAGGCAGCACTATGACAGAACAGTTCAAGGAGCAGGGTGGCGCCGCCACCATGGATCCCAGCCGCCTGCGCCGTTGGCTCACCTCCAGGCTGATCTCCTGGCTGGTCAGGCCCGGCGGATTGGAGAAGTTGCAGGCCAGGGCAGAGCGGGAGCGGGTGAAAGCCGGCTTGCCGCATACCCTCGAGTATTTTCACCAGGTGGACGACGCCTACAGCCACCTGGCGGCCCAGGCCCTGCAGCCGCTACTGGCGCGTTACGGCGTGCAACTGGTCCCCCACCTGGTGGCGGGTCCCAGTGGCGACAACCTCCCTGAACCCGAGTTATTGCCCGCCCTCGGCCGCTACGACGCGGCCCTGGTGGCGCCCCACTACGGGCTGGAATACCCGGCGGACACACCGGCCCCGGAACAGTCCCTGTGCCTTAAGGCCAACTGTATCCTGGCGGCGGTAAGCGCGGCTGATTTTTCCGCCGCCGCGGTTGCGGTGGGCAGTGCACTGCTGGCCGGGGATGCTTCCGCCCTGGAGAGCCTGGCCGGGCAATACGGCAGTACCTCAGAACAACAGGCCGCCCAGGCACTGGCCGCGGGAACGGCAAGGCGGGCAGAGCTGAAGCACTACTCGGGCGGCATGTTTTACTACGGTGGCGTCTGGTACTGGGGCGTCGATCGCCTCTACCACCTGGAGCGACGCTGGGGCGACCTGGGCCTTGGCGACGGAGCGGCACCGCTGTTTCCGCGTCCCCCCTATCGATGCGGGCAGCTACCAGGCCAACGGCAGCCTTACCCTCGAGATATACGCATCGTTGCGCAGCCCCTACACCGCGGTCATCTTCGACAAGGCGGTCCAGCTGGCCGAGCGCACCGGTGTTCGCGTGGCGCTGCGCCCGGTGCTGCCAATGGTGATGCGCGGAGTCCCGGCCACCCGGGAAAAAGGACTGTATATTTTTGCTGATGCCACGCGGGAGGCCAGGGCGCTGGGGCTCGATTTTGGCGATATCTACGACCCTATCGGGGAGCCGGTGCGGCGTTGTTATTCCCTGTACGAGTGGGCCGAAAAACAGGGCAGGGCAGTGGCGCTTGTCAGTGAGTTTCTGCGGGCCGCCTTCTACCGTGGCGTCAACACCAGCAGGGACGGCGGCTTGCGCCAGGTCGTGGAAGCGGCGGGACTGTCCTGGGAGGACGCCCAGGCGGTGATCGACAACCGGGACTGGCAGCCACGCTTCGAGGAAAACCGCCAGGCCATGTACGGGTTCGGTTCCTGGGGCGTGCCGACCTTCCGCCTGCTGGACGCCCGGGGCAAGACCGTGGTCTGGGCCTGGGGGCAGGACCGCCTGTGGCTTATCGCGCGGGAGATCCAGCGCGTGCTGGTGGCGGCATAGGTGCCGCGGCTCAGCTCTTGCGCGGGTGCACGATCACCGGTAGCGCGGTATAGCCGTGCACGAAGGTCGACACCGACCGTTCAGCATCCCCCACAACCTCGATGCGCTCGAAGCGCTTCAGGATCTCCTCCCACAGCACCTTGAGCTGTAATTCCGCCAGCCGGTTGCCCATGCAGCGGTGTATGCCAAAACCAAAGGCCAGGTGTTTGCGCACGTTGGCCCGGTCGATGATGAAATCGTGGGGGTTGTCGAAAACACGCTCGTCGCGATTGCCGGACACGTACCACATGACCACCTTGTCCCCCGCCTTTATCTGCTGGCCCGCCAGCTCCGTGTCGAATTTGGCGGTGCGGCGCATATGCGCCAGGGGGGTCTGCCAGCGTATCGTCTCGGCCACCATGCTGGGAATCAGTGACTGGTCCGCGACCAGCCGCCTGAACTGCTCGGGGTTGTTGGCGAGGTTGAGGACACTCGCGCTCATCGTGTTGCGGGTCGTGTCGTTGCCACCGACGATCAGCAGAATCAGGTTGCCCAGGTACTCTACCGGTCCCATGTCTTTGGTTGCCTCGCCGTGGGCCAGCATGGATATCAGGTCGTTGCTGGGCGGGGCCTTT
This sequence comes from uncultured Gammaproteobacteria bacterium, assembly GCA_963792815.1. Classification (GTDB taxonomy): domain Bacteria; phylum Pseudomonadota; class Gammaproteobacteria; order Pseudomonadales; family Halieaceae; genus JARRPM01. The sequence continues at coordinate 396,548 of CAWBXR010000012.1, read as the reverse complement.
ACCCGTTCGTTCCACAGGCCCGTGAAATACTCCAGGCATTCGAGCAGTATGGCCTTGCGCTCGTCGTCCGAGTCAATCAGCCCCATGCCGGGGACCGCAGTGGCGATGTCGGACCAGTAGGTCAGTTTCGCGCGCTCCTCGAAGGGAAAGTCAAACAGGGTCGCCAGCATCCGGGTGGTGAGCTCGATGGAGACCTTGTCCACCCAGTTGAAGGTCTCGCCCATGGGTAAATGGTCCAGCACATCACTGGTGCGCTCGCGGATGATGGGTTCGAAATTCCGCAGGTTCTCGGGGCCGGTGACTGGCGCAACCACCTTGCGCTGCTCGTCGTGCTTGGGCCTGTCCATGGCGATGAACATGGGCAGGGGGAAATCTTCCAGGGGGTCGCTGATGATGATGGTGGGTTCCGAGGAGAAGACATCGTGGGAAGTGTCGACGGTCATAATGTCGTCGTAGCGGGTGACCGACCAGTAGGGGCCAAAAAAACTTTCGGCGCAGTAGTGCACCGGCGCCTCATCCCGCAGGCGCTTGAACCAGGCTTCGTGTACATCGTGGGAAAACAGGAAGGGGTTGGCCACGTTGATGTCCGCCAGTGGCACGGAGTAGGGGTCCACATTGACCTGGTCTTCGGTGTAGATGGGGCGTTCGTCCGACATGCTGATCACTCATTTATTTGCGATGGCTCCGAGCCAGTGTAGGTCATGCAGGTCCCTTTGGCCAAGCCGGCCTAGACGCAGGGTATCCTCGTCAGGAATGGACTCGCCGCAGCTTTCGGCCCGTATCCCTGCTTGCGTCGCGGCGGCAGATCGCTACACTCCAGGGACGGTGGAGAATAACGTGACCATGCCGACGCATGCCGGGCCCGCCCGCCGCACATAAAAATCAGGAGAATACCCGATGAATCGCGCACCCCGTCGTTACCTGGCAAGCGCACTGTCCATGGCGCTGCCGCTCTCGACAGCGCTGGCGGCCGAACCGACCGCCAACCGCCTCCAATGCCTATTTTGGCGCGGTGCACGTGCACACCAGTTACTCCTTCGACGCCTATACCAACGGCACCCTGACCTCGCCGGCCCACGCCTACCAGTGGGCACAGGGCAAGGCAATCCCCGGCGGCGGCGGTGGTCCCGACCTGCAGATAAAGGAGCCACTGGACTTCTATGCCGTGTCCGACCACGCCGAGTGGATGGGCGTCTTCAAGCTGATGGAGGACCCCTCCAACCCATTGAGCAAGCTGCCCCTTGCCGCCGGTATTACGGCGCAGGACCAGAACATCCGCATGCAGACCTTTGCCAAAGTGCTGCGCGAATTCAGCATGGGTAAATCAGACCCGGCGCTTAACGATCCGCAGGTGAACAGTACGGTATGGAAAGAGATCGCGGCTACCGCGGATGCCTATTACAAGCCGGGCGAGTTCACCACATTTCCCGCCTTCGAGTGGTCGGCGAACCCCGAGATGCGCAATCTGCACCGGATCGTGCTGTTCAGAGACTCGAAAAATCTGCCGGAAATGGCCCTGTCATCGCTTGACTCAACCGACCCCGAACACCTCTGGGCCTGGATGGGTGAGCAGCGCGGCAAGGGCGCGACCCTGCTTGCCATTCCGCACAACGGCAATGCCAGCGATGGCCTGATGTTCTCCCTGCAGACCCAGGATGGCAAGCCCCTGAGTGAAGCCTATATCCGCACCCGGGAGGAAAACGAACCGCTGTACGAGATCACCCAGATCAAGGGAACCTCGGAGACCAACCCGGTTCTGTCCCCCAATGACGAATTCGCGGGCTTTGAGCAGTGGGACTACACCCTGTCGGCGGACGGCCTGCGGCCCACCCATCGCAAGGGCAGCTTCGCCCGCCAGGCGCTGCTCGACGGCCTGGCCTTTGATGCCCGGGGGATGGGCAACCCCTTCCACTACGGTTTCATCGGTGACACCGACACCCACAACGCCGCGGCTAGCAACGAGGAGTACAACTACACCGGCAAGTTCGCTTTTGAGAATGACCCCCGGCACCGCCTGGAAGGGGTAAAGGGCCAGCCCGCGTCCCAGGTCCAGCAGGTGAGGGAATTCAGTTCCGGTGGCCTGGCGGGCGTCTGGGCGGCGGAAAATACCCGGGAAGCTATTTATGACGCCATGTTGCGGCGCGAGACCTTCGGCACGACCGGCCCCCAGATCAAGGTACGTTTTTTCGGTGGCTGGTCCTTCGGCGCGAAAGACGTCGCCAGTGCTGATTTCGTTGCTCGCGGCTATGCCAAGGGTGTGCCCATGGGCGGCACCCTGCAGGGCCCGGGCAAACAAAGTGCGCCCTCGTTCCTGGTATGGGCCACCAAGGCGGCTGACAGCGGCAACCTCGATCGCATCCAGATCGTCAAGGGCTGGCTGGATGCGGACGGTACCCAGCAGGAGAAGATCTACAACGTAACATGGGCCGGTGACCGCCGGCTCAACGACGAAGGGAAGTTGCCCCCGCTGGGCGATACGGTGGATGTGGGCAAAGCCACTTACGACAATAGCATCGGCGCTGCCGAGCTGGCCGTATTCTGGAGTGACCCGGAGTTCGATCCCAAGCTGCATGCGTTTTACTATGTCCGGGTGCTCGAGATTCCCACCCCTCGCTGGAGCACCTACGACGCGGCCAAACTGGGCGTGCCGGTGCCCGCCGGGCTGCCCGCCAGTATCCAGGAGCGCGCATTCACCTCGCCGATCTGGTACCGGCCAGAGCGCGCCGAACTGGCAGCCGCAGGGAGGTAACCGGGATGAATAACGTGAACAGGCTGAATACCGACAAGGACTCCGCGGGCGCAGTGGCGGCACCCTATGTGCTGGAACAACTGCAGGGGCATGTGCAGTGGTTGACCCTGAACCGGCCCGGGCAGCGCAACCCGCTGTCCAGCGGCATGATCGCGGCACTGTCCAGTGCTATCGCCGCTGCGGGCGCCAATCCACAGGTGAGGGTGGTGGTGCTGGCAGGCAGCGGACCGGTTTTTTCCGCGGGGCATGATCTGCGCGAGATGAGCCCGCGCCCGGGTGAAACCGACGAGCAGCGCGCCGTGCGGGTCCGCCAGGTGCTGGATGACTGCGCCGCCATGATGCTGGCGATCGTCCACTCGCCCAAGGCGATCATCGCCTGCGTGCAGGGTACAGCGACCGCCGCCGGCTGCCAGCTGGTCTCCGCCTGTGATATGGCCCTGGCCAGTGACCAGGCAAGTTTCTGTACACCGGGGGTCAATATTGGCACCTTCTGCACCACGCCCCTGGTGGGGATAGGACGCAATATCCATCGCAAGCATGCCATGGCAATGGCACTGACCGGGGAGATGATCCCGGCGGCTGACGCGGTGCGATTCGGGCTGGTGAATGAAGCGGTGCCGGCGGCTGACCTGCACGCCGCGGTCGAGCAACTGGCCGGGCGCATCGCCTCCCGTTCTGCCCAGGCGATCCGGGCCGGCAAGGAGACTTTTTACCGGCAGGTTGATATGCCGCTGGAGCAGGCCTTTGCTTTCGCCACCGAGGCCATGGTGAAGGGACTGCTGTCCGTTGATGCGGCGGAGGGTACCCGGGCATTCCTGGAAAAGCGCAGCCCGGTCTGGGGTGACGCCTGAGCCGATGCCGCTGACCGCAGATAGCGATATTGCAGGGGTGCTCGGTTCGACCCGGACCATCGCCTTGGTGGGGGCCAGCCACAAGCCCACCAGGCCCAGTCATGAAGTGATGGCGTTCCTGTTGGCCAATGGTTATGAGGTGTATCCGGTGAACCCCGGCCTCGCGGGACAGAAATTACTCGGGCGCACGGTCTATCCCGACCTGGCCTCGATTCCCGTGCCCATCGACATGGTGGATGTTTTTCGCCAGTCGCACTACCTGCAGGGGATAGTGGCGGAGGCCACTGCGATTGGCGCAGCGTGTTCTCTGGACCCAGCTGGGTGTGGTGGATATCGCTGCGGCCGAGGCCGCCGAGAAGGCCGGGCTGACGGTTGTACTCGACCGCTGCCCCGCGATTGAATTGCCCCGCTTGCGCGCCGCCGGTTTGCTGGTGGATCGCGTGCCACAGCCCCGGGGGCTATAATGTTGTAAGCGAGTCGTTTGGCCCGCGGGCCCGCCGGATGCGAGGACTGCGGCGGCGACGGCGTTTTTGGCCGTAAATGACCGATAATTGACGCGATTTCCGAAGCCCGGGTGCTGATTTTCAGGAAAAATGATCGATAATCACCGGTCTACTTACCAACTGAGTTTTCAAGCGAGGACAAGCACATGACAGCGATAGAGGCGAACCTGCAGACAGATACCGGCCGCATGTTGTACAGCCACTTCGAGAAACAGCGGGCCCTGTACCTCGCCGCCCCGAATCCCGACCTGGCCCAGCGCAGGCAGGACCTGGAGAACCTGAAGCGGATGATCAATGAGAACCGGGAAGCGATTATCACCGCCATCAGCCAGGACTACAGCAACCGCTCCCGTCACGAGACCCAGTTCGCCGAGATCATCTCGGTTACCGACGGCATCAACGACGCCATCAAGAATCTCAAGAAATGGACCAAGGTACAGAAGCGCCATGTGGACCAGAGCATGTTCATGGGCGCCAAGAACCGGGTTATCCCCCAGCCACTGGGGGTAGTGGGCATCATCGTGCCCTGGAATTTCCCCATCAACCTCAGCTTCATGCCGCTGGCGGCCGCGTTTGCCGCGGGCAACCGGGCCATGATCAAGATGTCGGAAAATTCCATCAACCTGACCCGCCTGCTGATGAAGATCTCGCCGAACTACCTGCCGGAGGAAAAACTCAAGTTCTATGAGGAAACCGGGGGCGTGGGCATCGAGTTTTCCAAAATACCCTTTGACCTGCTGGTTTTCACCGGCTCCGGCCAGACCGGTCGCTCGGTGATGGCGTCCGCCGCCCAGAACCTGACCCCCGTGGTGCTGGAACTGGGGGGCAAGGCACCGGCGGTCATCGACCCCGCCTACTCAATGGAAAAAGCCGTGGGCCGGATCATGTTCGTCAAGCAGTTCAACGCGGGCCAGATCTGTACCAACGTCGACTACGTTTTTGTGCACGAAACCCAGCGTGAGGATTTTATTGCCAAGGCACAGGCCTACGTGGCGAAACACTGCCCCGACATCAATCACCCGGATTACACAGCGATTATCGATGACCGCTCGGTCAAGCGCCTGACCGACACCCTGGCAGACGCGAAAGAAAAGGGCGCCACGGTGATCAACCTGAACGGCAACCAGCAGGTGAATATTGAAAAGCGCAAATTCCCGCTGCACCTGGTGCTGGACACCACCGAGGACATGACCATCCGCAACCGGGAGACTTTTGGCCCGCTGCTGATGGTGCTCACCTACAAGGACCCGCAGGAAGTGGTGGATTACGTGAACGCCAGGGACCGCCCCCTTGCGTTTTACCCCTTCACCAATGACGGTAAACTCGCGGACATGTACATCGAGCGCATCATGTCGGGCGGGGTCACGGTGAACGATGCGCTGCTTCATGTGGCGCAGCACGACATTCCCTTCGGCGGTGTTGGGCCCAGCGGCATGGGCCATTATCACGGCTATGAGGGCTTCGTCACGTTCTCCAAGCTGCGGCCGGTATTTTACCAGGCCGGCTTCTCCTCCCTGCAGTTTTTGCGTCCTCCCTACAAGGGTTTTGCCACCCGCGTGTTCAATTTACTGGTCAAGCTCAAGAGTTAACGGCCCACCCGACCGCCCCTTCCCGGGGCGGTCGGCCTTGCACTTTGGTCGAATTGCCATGGCCGGGCTAGCGTACTAGTTTCTGCAGTCAGATTTCGCGAGGAGCCACCCTATGAGCGACAGCCAATTATGGCGCAGTGCCGCCGACGATATTTACTGGTACCAGGCGCCATCCACGCTGCTGGACGACAGCAACCCCCCATTTAACCGCTGGTTTCCCGATGGTGTGACCAACGCCTGCTACAACGCGGTGGACATTCACGTGGAGCAGGGCAGGGGCGACCAGCTAGCGCTTATCTACGACAGCCCGGTGACCGCAACGAAGCGCAGTTACACCTATGCGCAGCTGCTTGACGAGGTATCCCGCTTTGCCGGGGTGTTGGCCAGCCAGGGTGTGGAGAAGGGCGACAGGGTCATCGTCTACATGCCGATGGTACCCGAGGCGCTTATCTCGATGCTCGCCTGCGCGCGGATCGGCGCCATTCACTCGGTGGTATTCGGCGGCTTTGCCAGCAACGAGCTGGCAGTGCGAATTGATGACGCTGCCCCCAAGCTGATAGTGTCGGCATCCTGTGGTGTGGAGCCCAATCGGGTGGTGGCGTACAAGCCCCTGCTGGACGAGGCGATCCGGCTGGCAAACCATAAGCCCTCGGGGTGCGTGATCCTGCAGCGCCCGGTGCAGGAGGCGTCCCTGGTCGAAGGCAGGGACCTCGACTGGGCCCAGGCCATGGCCGGCGCCGCTCCCGTACCCTGTGTGCCTGTCAACGCCAATGATCCCCTGTATATCCTGTACACCTCCGGCACCACCGGCCAGCCCAAGGGGGTGGTGCGCGATACCGGCGGCAGTATCGTCAGTCTCAAGTGGAGTATGAAGAACATCTATAACGTGCACCCCGGCGAGGTGTACTGGGCGGCCTCAGATGTCGGCTGGGTGGTCGGGCATTCCTATATTGTTTACGGCCCACTGTTTAATGGCAATACGACTCTGATTTATGAGGGCAAGCCGGTGGGCACACCGGATCCCGGCGCATTCTGGCGCGTAATCGAGGAATACGACGTAAAGGTTCTGTTCACCGCCCCCACGGCCTTTCGCGCGATCAGGAAAGAAGACCCGGAAGGCAAGTACCTGGCCCGCTATGATCACTCCGGGTTGCGCGCCCTGTTCCTTGCGGGTGAGCGCTGTGACCCCAACACACTGGAGTGGGCGCAGCAGCAGTTACAGGTGCCGGTCATCGACCACTGGTGGCAGACCGAGACCGGCTGGTCGATCTGCGCCAATTGCCTTGGGATAGAACAGCTGCCTGTCGTACCGGGGTCTCCGGCGCGGCCTGTGCCGGGATACGACGTACAGGTGCTGGACGCAGATGGCAACCAGGTAGAGCCCGGGGTGATTGGCGCACTGGTCATCAAACTGCCGCTCCCCCCGGGCACCTTCATAACTCTGTGGCATGCTGAGGATCGTTTTGTAAAAGCCTATTTCAGCAGGTTTCCCGGCTACTACGAGACCGGGGACGCGGGTTACATCGATGACAATGGCTACGTATTCGTCATGGCCCGCACTGACGATGTTATCAATGTTGCGGGCCACCGGCTTTCTACCGGCGCCATGGAGGAAGTACTGGCAGATCACCCCGACGTCGCCGAGTGTGCTGTTATCGGTATTGCCGACGCCATGAAAGGCCAGTTGCCCCTCGGCCTGCTTGTGCTGAACTCGGGGATCAGCCGGCCCAATGCAGAGATTGTGGCGGAGGCAATCCAGCTTGTGCGTGACCGGATCGGCCCAGTGGCAGCCTTCAAGTTGTGCGCGGTGGTTGAGCGCCTTCCCAAGACCCGGTCCGGAAAAATATTGCGCGGTACCATGCGCAGTATCGCCGACGGTGAATCCTGGAAAATGCCAGCCACTATCGATGACCCGGCGATTCTCGAGGAGATCCGCCTGGCGCTGAAACAACTGGGCCTGCACGGCGCCTGAGCGGATTGGCGCGCTTGCGCGCGCCCGCTATGACCCCGGTTTCCGCCGCCTTTGCCATCAGTCGTTGGTCGCAAAAACCGTGCTACTATTCCCGCTCGAGGGCGTTTCGCGCTCGCGGATCCCGTGCGAACAGACAAAAAAACAGGTTGGACATGCGAAGAATTTTTCCGCTTCGGGCAGGCTCGGTGTTGCTTCTGGCAGGCAGTGTTTTTCTGGGGGGCTGCAGCTGTGGTTTCGACTGCAACAACGAAGACAGTCGGGGCACAACCACTCTGAGCCTCGGGTTTTCCGATGCGTTGCCCGAAGATCTCAAGCAGGTAGTGATTGAAGTCGACAGCATCACGTTTCGGCGCACTGGCGTAGAGGACGTGACGGTCGACACTTTCACCATTCCCGCCCTGGGCCTCACCGCAGTCGACACCTTCCAGGTAAACCTGTTGCAGTACCGGGGCCGCAATCAGCTGGTGGTTATTACCGACCTCGAGCTAGAGTCCGGCACCTACAGCCAGCTGCAGATCGGGGTTCTCGGCGGCGATGTCAACCGCTCCTATGTGCAGCAGGCCGACGATACGCTCAGGGAGCTGACGGTGTCTGGTGGTGTTCTCACCCTGGCGGGACCGACCCTTGCCCGCGGCGAGCAGGCTTACACGGTTGAGTTCAGCCTGGCCCAGTCCCTGCAGGAGGACCTGCCGGGCGAACGCTACCTGATGAGCGCTGAGGGTATTCGCGTGGAAAACAATGCCACCGCAGCGAGTCTCTCCGGGCGAGTGGACAGCAGCCTGTTCGACGCCGTATCGCCCTGCGCCGAAAAAACCGACCCGACCGAGGGGAACAGGCTCTATATCTATGAAGGGCGCCCGGCCTCGGCCAGTCGCCTGGGGGATGTCTATACCAGCGGCAGCAGCAGCACCGTCCCCTCTGATGTGGTGGCGCCGTTTGCGGTGGCCTCACTGGTCCAGAATGCACTCACAGCCAACTGGGAATATGTGTTCGGCTTCCTGCCGGCGGGTGACTACACCCTGGCTTTTGCCTGCAATACCGCTGAGGACGACTCGGTCAATTTTGACGACCTGGTGATCCCCCAGCCGGAGGGGCAGGTATACCCGGTGACCCTCACCGCCGGCGCTACCGAAGTGTGTGATGTGACCGCCAGCGGGAGCTGCTGAATTCTGAAACCAGCTCAGGTCCTGGCATGAACGGTTGATGTCCCGGCACTCCGGGCCGGTCAGTTCCCGGTAGTGCCCCGGCGCGAGCGCCGGATCCAGCACCAGCTGACCGACCGCGACACGGTGCAGCTTGACCACGCGATTTCTGAAGCGTCCGAACATGCGCTTGATCTGGTGGTACCTGCCCTCTGTCAATACAACCTCCACAGTGCAGTCGTCGATAATCCGCAATTGGGCCGGGCGGGTGGTGATGCCCTCGTAGGGGAAATACATGCCCTCGGCAAATGCCGGCACATAGTCCTCGGTGACCGGGTTTTCCAGAGTCACCCGGTAGAGTTTGCGAATATTGTTTTCCGGCGAGCTCAGACGCCGTGACCAGGTGCCGTCATTGGTCAGCAGCAACAGGCCGGTGGAGCTGTAATCCAGCCGTCCTGCGATGTGCAGCTGGTCCCGGTCCTTTCTTTGCAGCAGGTCGATAACAGTCCGGTGCCTGGGGTCCTCGGTGGCGCTGACAACCCCCGCTGGTTTGTGCAGCATGATATACACCGCGCTGCGCGCCTGTAATATCCGCTGATCCAGTTGTATCCGGGAAAAATTGTCGATGACCTGGCTTATGCCGGTGGCGGGGGCGCCATCGACCAGCACCCGTCCCTGGGCAATCAGAGGCCGGATATCCGCGGAGTTGACACCGCCGTCTTGCCGCAGGTATCGATCCAGCCGTTTGCGGTTCGAACCCATGGGCTAGCCCAGGATGTCCTGCGCCAGCGCTTCGGCCACCTTGATGCCGTCGATGCCCGCCGACAGGATTCCCCCGGCATAACCGGCGCCTTCACCGGCGGGGTAGAGGCCCCGGGTATTGATGCTCTGGTAATCGCCTCCCCGGCGGATGCAGATCGGCGATGAAGTGCGTGTTTCAATCCCCGTGAGCACCGCATCGCTCATGGCAAAGCCCTTGATCTGCCTGTCGAAAGCCGGAATAGCCTCTTTGATCGCCTCGACTGCAAATTTCGGCAGGGCAAGCGCCAGGTCGCCGGGGCTGACACCCGGTTGGTAGGAGGGGATCACGCCCGCCAGTCCGATAGAGGGCCTGCCGGCGAGGAAGTCACCCACAAGCTGGGCCGGGGCATTGTAATTGCGCCCCCCCAGTTCGAAAGCCAGGGTCTCCAGCTGCCGCTGCAATTCGATACCCGCCAGCGGGTGTTCCGGGTAGTCCTGCTCCGGGGTGATGCCCACCACGATTGCGGCATTGGCATTGCGCTCGTTGCGCGAATACTGGGACATGCCATTGGTCACCACCCGACCTTCCTCGGAGGTGGCCGCAACAACCGTACCGCCGGGACACATGCAGAAACTGTAAACGCTGCGCCCGTTCTCGCAGTGGTGTACCAGCTTGTAGTCGGCGGCCCCGAGTACCGGGTGCCCGGCCTGTTCGCCAAAACGGGCCCTGTCGATAACCGACTGGGGGTGCTCTATCCGGAAGCCGATCGAAAATGGCTTGGGTTCAATATAAACGCCCTCGTCGAACAGCATCTGGAACGTGTCCCGGGCGCTGTGCCCCACGGCCAGCACGACATGGCGGCCGGGTATAGTCTCACCACTGGCAAGGCCTACCCCGGTCACCTGGCTGACGCCGGCCTCGTCCCGGAGCTCAAGGCCTGTAACCTTCTGCTCGAACCGAATTTCACCTCCGAGCTGGATGATTTGTGCGCGCATGTTCTCCACCATCTTTACCAACTTGAAGGTGCCGATATGCGGTTTGGCTTCGGAGAGAATCTCGGCGGGGGCGCCGGCTTTGACAAACTCGGTGAGGACCTTGCGACCCAGGTGGCGCCGGTCCTTGACCTGGCTGTACAACTTTCCGTCCGAGAAAGTGCCGGCACCGCCTTCGCCAAACTGCACATTGGACTCGGGTTTGAGCTGGCGCTGCCGCCACAAGCCCCAGGTGTCTTTGGTGCGCTGGCGCACGTCCCGGCCCCGTTCCAGCACGATGGGCCGCAGGCCCATCTGCGCCAGTAGCAGGGCGGCCAGGATGCCACAGGGACCGAACCCGATGACCAGTGGCCGCTGCTGCTGGGCCCGGGGGAAGTCGGCGTCGGCCCGGGCGACGAAATGGTAACTGGTATCCGGGCTGGGACCGATTCCGGCCAGTGCCGGTTGTGCCGCCAGCAGCGCCTGCTCCCGCTCGGGAGCCAGTGTCACATCCACCTGGTAGCTCAACTGGATGGCGGATTTCCTGCGGGCGTCGAAGCTGCGCCTGAAAACCTCGTACGCGGCGACCTCGCGTTGCTCAAGGCCCAGCCTGGCGGCAATGGCGGCTGCCAGGTCATCATCACTGTGGTCCAGTGGTAATTTGATTTCGTTGAGTCGCAGCATGGGGGAACAGGGCAGGTTGTGGGTGGGCAGCTTCGGCGCAGATCATACCAGTTATCCGGCCTGAAATTCAGCTTGCAACGCAAGGGTGACACGGCAGGCCTGGCGGTGTCTTGCCGGGCCGGCAGGGTATATGCCTTACTTTCTGCTACGGTTTGCGTACCGGAAACCGCGCCAATCGGGCTACTATATGACCACAGTTCCCGCCGAACCAAGCCCCGCATTGGAGAAATATCGTGCAAGACCGTGAGCCACAGTGGCTGGAAGAGTTGCCACCAGCATTCAAGACCTACCGCGCCGATCGCGATGTGGACGAGGTGGAGTGTATTGTGCCGGACCTGGCGGGGATGTCTCGCGGCAAGGCCATGCCCCTGGGCAAGTTCGACCCGGGCCACGAAACCTATCTCCCCATATCCATCTTCTACCAGACGATTACCGGCAGGGATGTCGAGATGGATATTGTCAACCAATGGGCTGAGGGAGACGTGGTGCTCAAGGCCGACATGGCAACGGCGAAAGCCGTGCCCTGGGCCAAGGAACCGACACTGCAGGTGATTCACGACCTGTACAATCGCGACGGCAGTCCGGTTAGCATTGCGCCGCGCAATGTGTTGAAGCATGTGATCGAGTTGTATGCCCAGCAGGGCTGGCGCCCTGTGGTGGCCCCGGAAATCGAATTCTACCTGACAACCCCCAACCTGGATCCCAATGAACCGATCCAGCCGCCGGTGGGGCGCACCGGGCGCCGCGGCACGGCCAACCAGTCCTATTCGATGTCGGCAGTGGATGAATACGGGCCGGTGATCGATACCATCTACCGCTATGCCCAGGACGCGGGGCTCACCATCGACACGGTGATCCAGGAGGACGGGGCGGGCCAGGTGGAGATCAACCTGACCCACGGTGACCCGGTACTGCTGGCTGACCAGGTGTTTTACTTCAAGCGCATTATCCGCGAGGCGGCGCTGAACCACGGCATGTTCGCCACCTTTATGGCGAAACCGATGCGTGACCAGCCCGGATCGGCCATGCATATTCACCAGAGCGTGCTGGACCTGCGCACCGGGGACAACATCTTCAGTGATGCACGGGGCGAGCCCAGCGACGCCTTCATGCATTTCATTGCCGGTAGCCAGAAATACCTCCCACTGTCCCTGCCGCTGATGGCTCCCTACGTGAACAGTTTCCGGCGTTTTCAGATAAGCACCAACTCCAGCGCCCCAACCAATTTTGCCTGGGGTTACGACAACCGGGCCACCGGCCTGCGAGTGCCCAACTCCGGCGCCGCGGATCGCAGGCTGGAAAACCGGGTAGTAGGCGTTGACTGCAATCCCTACCTGGCCATCGCAGTAAGCCTTGCCTGCGGCTACCTTGGCCTGATGGAAAAGAGCCTGCCGGGCGCAGCGGCCGCGGGGGAGGTGGAAGGGGAGGAGTACGCTATTCCCACTACGCTCGATGAGGCCCTGACCCTGTTTGAGGAGGCGCAAGCGGTGCACCGGGTACTGGGAGTGGACTTCTGCAGTGTCTACGCCGAAGTGAAGCGCGAGGAAGTGCGCCTGTTCCACCGTGAGATCAGCCCATGGGAGCGTGAGCACCTGATGCTGAACGTCTAGGGCACCGCCGGTGCGACAGGCAGCAATCGCACCTCATAGCGGCGATTCTGTTTTTTGGTGCCTGATGTCCGACATAAATTTGAGCGTGGCAAATGTCCCGAAAACTGCGACAACCGTGATGGCAACTATCAAATCATAATTGATTGTAGGCGGTGAAGCGGGGTTTAGCTCTCGTACTTGTTCGGCATAGAAAACCGATGACCTGAAAGAGCCGTGTAGTGCAAAAATCAGTGTTGATGATGAAAATGAGTACAGGGTGTTAAGCCAGACGAGCTGAAAGGCAGTGAGGACTCTTCCTACTGCATACGCAGTGAACGCGTAAGCACTCAGGATCGATAGCCAAATCGTAAAAAAGGCCACTCCCGCAGAGTTGGTAAGACGCGATGGCATCCACCAGTTCATACTCGGTCATTGGCTCTCTCCCGGTTGTCAGATCTGCAACAGGATCTACCGCTGTTTGCCATCAGGCGAAAATGCGTCGGAAGCGCAACTCAGAATGAGTAGTCGGTATCTGAACAGCGACATCTCATCAAGATCATTAGAAGTCTCGTTTCCACGCAGTTAAGTTCCGGGTACTTCGGCGGACTCAAACAGTGACCTTCAGGTTTCACGTGTCGGTTTCAGCCAATGGATCCCATGTCGCCGGGGTAACTTACTTCATCCAGCTTGCCGGTATCGACATCGTAAACAAACCCTCTTACGGTTATCGCGTCAGGGCCGCTGGTAGGTAGCCATGGATGATTCAGTATGGCGGACATGCCGCGTCTCACATCCCATTCCAGGCGTGCCGTATTGTTTTCGTCGGGGGGTGAATCCAGCGGTTCAATCTGACCGCGAAATGCATGAAACGCCGATGGCGTCGCTGACGAAGACTTGCAGCTCATAAAGTCGCGGCCAGTCGCCTGGCCGAGTATTTTTTCCGCCGCCTCATCTCCCTCCAGGCCAGCTTTCAAAAGATCGTCCGTAAAGGCCAGCATGCCACAGCGAGTATGATGTATCAGTACGATCTCATTGGTGTTTAACAGGTGATGGGAGATTATCAGGCAACGAAGCGTATCTTCGGTAACCACTCCTCCTGCATTTCGGATGATGTGCGCATCGCCTGTTTGCAGGCCCAGCAGGTCTTCGACATCAATGCGCGCATCCATGCATGCTACAACAGCCAGGCGTTGCGCCGGCTGAATCGGTTGCTTTCCGGGGTGCGATGAGTCATGTACGGACTTTCCGTCTGAATAACTCTGGTTGTTCTCCAAACACTGATCTGTGATTGTTTTACCCATGTCTATTCCTCTAATTGGTATCGGCTAACTGGAGTACCCATGCTTCGATTCTCATCTTTTACCAGAGCAATGAGGGTCAACGAACAGTATATCTTTGCTGGATCACCACAACCAGATTTGCCATCAGGTTTTTCGCCAGTGATATTACAGGGTAGGGCTATGGCTAGTGACTGTTAGGCCTTAATGGTCAATGGGATTTTTCAAGGGGCCGCTGAGTGCGAGCAGCAATTATAGGGGCAGATCTATTGTTAGCGATATGTATAGAGAGCTGGTGGGGTAGTTTCGCCAAGCTCGATACATTAAGCTCGCTGTAACGCGGACTATCAGGCAGCACCTGCGATGCTATGAAAAAGCCAGAGTCAGGCTTCTCTTCGCGGACCAGCATGTCCACGAATTTTGCAAATCTCCCATGCCTGGTTTCCGATTTTTTCGCAGTCGTTAAACCATAGGCGATTGTGTGGCGATTGGATTTGGTTACCGTCTCAATCACGACTTCGTTCCAGGCCACGCCAGGAACTCCAGATTCCTTCTTGAAGATCATTACCCAAAGTTCGCTTTCGACGGCATGGTACGTTTTTAGCCACCTGCCAGGAGGCTCAGGTGACTTAAAGGCCTCTATTTTTGTCCTATCGGGTTTTAGCATGCCATGTGATGTCCTCCGCGGCGAGTGGGTAACCGCTCTGGCGGGCAGTGCGTGGCAGCCTATGCGTGCAGGCCCGCGCTGTAGCCCGATGACCAGGCCCACTGAAAATTGAAGCCTCCAAGGTGGCCGGTGACATCCAGCACTTCCCCCACGAAGAACAGCCCGGGATGGCTTCGTACCTGCATCGTTTTGGAGCTGATCTCGTCCGTGTCGATGCCGCCGAGGGTAACTTCCGCGGTGCGGTAGCCCTCGGTTGCCGAGGGTTTGAGCTGCCAGTTGTTTATCCGTCTGCCGATCTCCGCCAATTGCCGGTCGCTGAAAGCACCCAGGGCGGCGTCCGCCAAGGCGGGCCACCACAACGGCTGCAACTCAGCGACCAGTGCCTTGGGCAGCTTCTTGTGCAACACGGAGCTCAGCCTGGCCTTGCCCTGCTGCGCCTTGCAGTCGATCAGCCAGGCGGCGGCGTCCAGGCCGGGCAGCAGATCGATCAGTACAGGATCTCCTGGTTGCCAGTAGTTGGAAATCTGCAGGATGACGGGGCCGCTGACGCCGCGGTGGGTGAACAGAATGTTTTCGGTGAAGCTGTGTCGCCCGCAGCTCGCTGTGACTTCCAGCGACACTCCGGCGAGGCCTTCACAAAGTGCCCTGGTGGCATCGCTGAACATGAAAGGTACTAGCCCCGCCTGGCGTGGCGTGAGCTTGAGGCCAAACTGGCTGGCAATGTCATAACCCTGGCCGCTACCGCCCAGCGTTGGAATCGACAGTGCGCCGGTGGCGACGACCAGGGAAGAGCAATTTACAGCCCGAGTTGCATCCGAGTGAGTCAGTTCGAGTCGGTAGGCGGGAGAAGCATCTACGTTCGTTTCCTCGGCAGTAGCGGGCCCGGTCACATTCCCGGCTACCGATGTAATGTCACAGCGGGTTCTGATTTCCACCCCGGCCAGCTCACATTCCCGCAATAACATCTGCAGAATGTCCTTGGCAGAGTTCACACAAAATAACTGCCCGTGTTTGCGCTCCTCGTATTCGATGCCGTAGCGCTCCACCAACGCGATGAAATCCCACTGGGTATAGCGACTCAGTGCGGATTTGCAGAAATGCGGATTGGCACAGATGAAGTTATCGGGCTCCACGAACAGATTGGTAAAGTTGCAGCGCCCTCCGCCGGACATGAGGATTTTCTTGCCGACCTTGTTGGCTTTTTCCAGCACCAGCACCCGCCGGCGCCGTTGGCCTGCGGTGAGTGCACACATCAATCCCGCGGCGCCAGCGCCAAGCACTACCACGTCGTAATGTTCGATTTTCTTGCGCACGCGGTCGCGGGATGTCAGGCCGGTGACGAGTTCACCTCGCCCCCGACATAGAGCCAGCGTCCGGCCAGGCGCTGGAATACCGATTTTTCATGCATCACCTGTTCACGCCCGTCGCTGTCGCGATAGCGGGCCCTGAACTCTACGATGCCCTTGTCGCCCCGTTGCTGCCTGGCGATCACCTCGAGTCCGATCCATTCGCAGTCCCGCCGGGACAGGGCCTGCTCCGTCAGACCTCCTGCTGTAGCCGGAAACCAGGTACGCAACAGGTATTGGCCATGGCCCCCCAGCGCGTAGGCGCTGTAGCGCGAGCGCATAAGTTGTTCGGGTGTCGCTGCCTGTTTTCCTGCGAGCAGAAAACGGCCACAGCATGCATCGAAAACCTTGTTGCTGCCGCATGGACAGTTGTCAGTCATCAAGGGAGTATCCGGCCGGGGTTGGTGGGGCGCCTATTGTCTCGCGTTTGCGCGCACAGGCAAAATAAATCGTCGCCGGGGCAGGGCGACGATATACTGGCGTGCGACAAACATACCCCGCAAGGACTGCTGACATGCTGCTACCGTGTATAGATATCGAACCGGACCTGCCCGCCAGGTCCGCGGTCATCCTGTTGCATGGGCTCGGTGCGGACGGTAATGACTTCGTGCCCATGGTGTCGCAGTTGCAGTTGCCCGCCAAGATGGCTGTACGTTTCGTCTTTCCCAATGCCCCCTCCATTCCGGTCACGATTAACGGCGGCTATGTCATGCCTGCGTGGTATGACATCACCGAGATCAATATCGATCGGAAAATCGACGCTTCGCAGCTCATTGCATCGGCGGAAAACATCCGCCAGCTGGTCGACCGGGAGACTGACCGGGGTATACCGAGTGAGCGTATTGTGCTGGCGGGATTTTCCCAGGGCGGGGCGGTGGCCTACCAGACTGCCTTGACCTACATGCAGCCGCTGGCGGGCCTGCTGTGTATGTCCAGCTACTTCGCCACCCGGGAGACCATCACCCCGAACAGCGCCAACCGGAACCTTCCCGTATTCATCTGTCACGGCACCCAGGACCCGATGGTCCCGGAGCGCATGGGTCGGGAGGCCGAGCGTGAACTCACGGCAAGAGGGTATGAAGTGGAGTACAAGAGTTATCCCATGGAGCATGCTGTCTGCGCCCAGGAGGTAGCGGACATATCCCGCTGGCTACAACGCTTACTGGCCTAGGGGTACGCCGGACCCGGTCCGGCCTGTTGCCGGGGCTTCCGGGCTGGAGCTCAGGTCACCCAGCCGCCCGCAAACGGAAAGGACTGCCCGACAAAAAAGCCGCTTTCGTCACCGGCCAGAAAAGCCACGAAGGCGGCATCTTCGTCCCCGCTGCCCAGTCGTCCTGCGGGCACCTGGGACTTGACCAGTGCCTCCCAGCGCGGATGGGCTTGCATTTCCTTGCTGAAGTAAGTCGGGTTGTCCACCCAGTTCTGGGCGACCAGGTTGAGCTGGATGCCCCGGGGGGCGAGTTCGGTGCCCACCGTGCGGACGTACGAGACCTGGGCGCCACGGGCAGCGGAGTAAGCGCCCTGGTTGGGAATGGCGCGCAGGGCCGACGCGCTGCCGATAACGATGATTTTTCCGGCGCCGCGCTCGATCATTTGCGGGGTTACCGCACGTACCAGGCGGTGCATGGGGTGTACCAGCCGGTCGAAGGCCTGTTGCCAGCGGGCGTCGCTGATGTCCTGCACTGGCAGCGCCTCTGCCGGGTCTGCCAGGTTGACGATGAGGATATCGACGTGCCCGGCTTCCTCTATCAGGGACTCGCAGGCGCCTGCTTTGGTGAGGTCCCGGGAATCGGCGGTGACATGGGCTTGCTCGCGCAGGAAGCGCGCCTCGATGGCGGGCCCCATGAATGCGCTTTTGTCGGTTATGACGACCCGTTTTCCTGCGAGCTGGCCCATTATTCGGTGATCGTGGGGCCGGCAGCGCGGCGCTGTGTGGTCATCAGTTCTTCCTGGGCGATGCGCTTGGCTTGTTCGCGCTGCTCTGCGGTGGTGCAGCTTTTTTTGGAAATTCGGGTACCGGTAACAGGCTCTCGCTTACAAATGATACCGGCGTCCTCTTGTTCATCCGTGAGAATGGGCAGGCCATCCTTGTCGACCGGGTTACCCGCCACCTGCTGTTGCTGTTGTTGTGTTTCCGCGGTTGAACAGGCGGTACAGGTAAGGATCACTGCCAGGAGTGGCAGTGCGGCAAGTTTTTTGAGTTTGAGGGGCATAGAGACACGCTTCTGGTCGGGGGGTTGGGGTAGTATACGGCAGACGAATTGCCCGTGCGAGGGCGAGCCCCGTGGCCGAGCTTTGCATATCAGCGGGGCTCAGATCGCTCCCGTTGCGGTGACCAGCCGCAGCAATCGCCAAGGTCGGTGCTGAACCATTCACGGTGGATATCCGTATTAACCGGGTATTTCATATTGGAGAAGGTCAATGAGCAAGATAGTCACTCTCGACGAAACCGTGACAGTTAACAGGCCCTTGCGCGAGGTCTTTGCCTACGTGTCCGAGTTTTCCCGTATCGAGGAATGGGACCCGGGTGTGGCCGCAGGTCACCGCCTTACGCCCGGCGAGCCCGGTGTGGGGAGCGAATTCCGCATCGATATGAAAGCCGGCTTCTCTCTTGCACTACACCGTGATCGAATTCGAGCCGGATCGCAGGATGCTGATGACCGTCGACTCGCGCGTTTTCACTGCCCGTGAGGAGATCATTTTCACCGCTACCGAAGAGGGTACGGCGGTTCGGTACATCGCCAATTTTAACTTCCCGCTGCCCCTGGCTGCCGCCAACCGGGTCTATCCCGCCGCTATGGACAAGGTAGGCAAGAGTACCATGGAGGGTTTGAAGGCCGCCCTGGAGGATGCTTTCGAGGCACCGGCCGAATCCCGTCGCCTGGCCCTGGCAGACAAACTCATCCTGCCCGGCCTGTGGCGCTTCACCGATTTGGGTACAGGCAGTCGCGCAAGCACTGGAAACCGGTGTCGGCCTACCTCGCAGACCGGCACGCCGTTGTCACCGGCGCCACCTCCGGGGTCGGTCGCGCGGCGGCTGCCGCACTTGCTGAGCTGGGTGCGCGCGTCACCCTTGTGGCGCGAGACAGCGCCAAGGCCGAGGCAACGGCTCGCGAGATCCGCGAGCAGACGGGCAACCCGCAGGTGACCGTAGAGCTGTGCGACCTGGGCATTATCGCAGAAGTACATGCGCTGGCCGATCGCCTGCTGGCGTCCGGTGATGCTGATCGACATGCTGATCAATAACGCGGGCGCATTGTTCAACCCGCGGCAGCAGACAGCGGAGGGTTTCGAAAAGAGCTTCGCCCTGTTACTCCTGTCCCCCTATGTCCTGACCGAACGCCTGCAGCCCCTGCTGGCAAAGTCGGCATCGGCCCGGGTGGTCAACGTGTCCTCGGGTGGTATGTATACCCAGAAAATTCACCCCGATGACCTGCAAAGCAGTCGCGGTAACTACTCCGGTTCGGTGGCCTATGCCCGAGCCAAGCGGGGTCTGATGATCCTGACCGAGGAGTGGGCCGAGCGCTGGCGCGAGGAGGGTATAGTGGTAAACGCTATGCATCCGGGCTGGGCAGACACGCCCGGGGTGGAGACCTCCCTGAGCACGTTTTACAAGGTAACCCGCTGCCTGTTGCGCAGCCCGGAAGAGGGCGCCGACACTGCGGTCTGGTTGGCAGCCGCCACTGAGGCGGGCAAGGTCTCCGGCAAGTTCTGGCTGGACCGGGAACAACACCCCAGCCACATATTCAACAATACCCGGGAGACACCGGCAGAGCGGGCGCAGTTGCTGGCAACGCTCGAGGAATTGCTGGATTCGACCGGGGAGCCAGCCGGTTCGGCCCGGAAGTCGCCCCGCAAAACGCGGGTCAAGGCCAGAGGATAGGTAAAAGGATAGGTAAGAGGAATAGCGACATAGACATCAGCCGCATCAAGCTTTACCACTTTCCCATGTCGCGCAGTGCCAGGGTGAAGTGGCTGTTGCATGAGCTTGTGGGTGATGACTTTGAGGTCGAGACGCTGGCCCTGTACCAGGGCCAGCAGTATCAAGCGGATAACCTGCAACGCAATCCCAACCATGCGGTGCCCGTGCTCGAGCTCAGCCTGGCAGATGGGAGCGCCTTCACCATGATCGAAAGCGGCGCGATGGTCGCGCTGCTGGCAGACATCTACCCGGATAAAGCGCTGGCACCGCCCCCGGGTAGCTTTACCCCCGAGCGCGCCGATTACCTGCAAATGCTGCATTTTGGCGCATCATGGGTGGACATGGTGCTGTGGCAGTTGCGACTGCACCGGGACCTCTTCTCCCCCGGTGAGCGCGACGACCGAACGATTGAGCGCTACATGCAAAAGTTTCGCTCCGAGATCGAGCCCCAGCTGAAGAGCCGTCTGGAGAGCGAACCTTATATACTCGGGCCGACGTTCAGCGCGGTGGATTGCGTGATGGGTCACAACGTCATGTGGGCAAGGTTATACGGGTTATGCGCTGACGACTGTTTCAGTGGATACCTTGACAGGCTTGCCGGGCGGTCCGCCTGGCAGGCCGCCTTCGCTGACCGTGACCAGTTCAGCTTACGCCCAGCCCGCTAGGTGCCGGACAGGCGCAGGGCGTTCCCGGTGAGCGTCATTTCGTGGCTGCGGGCCGGCAAGACCCCCGATACTGTTTGTGTTGCTGGCGCTGCCCCTGGCTGCCGCGGCTTGGGAGCAGGTGGTAAGCACCGATAAGCTGGTGGTCCAACAACGCGACTATGCCGGGTCGTCCCTGCGGGAAATCAGGGGAGTAACACGGGTAAAAGCCTCACTCAACGCGGTGATGGCGCTGCTCAAGGATGCGGAATTCAATCGCAACTGGGTCTACCGCAGCGGTGGCGCACGGATTATCGAGGAGCATGGCTACGAGCAGGCCTACGTCTACGGGATAGTCGATGCGCCGTGGCCCATGCAGGACCGGGATACCGTCGTGCGCTTTGATTACCGGCAGGATGCGGCGACCGGCGAGATAACGATTACGATCAGCAACTTTCCGGATTTCGTGCCCCGTGAGGAGAAGTTCGTGCGGGTGCCTGACTTCGGGGGTTACTGGATGCTGCGACCGGAACCCGATGGGTGGGTTGAGGTGATATACCAGGTGTACGGCGACCCGGGCGGCCTGATTCCGGTCTGGCTCGCCAATGTCGCAGCGGTGACCTCGGTCACCCGCACCCTGCAGCGAATGGACGCCGCAGTTCAGCCCTACCTGGGCGCAAACTCCCCTTATGTCAAAGAAGTCTCCCCGTAAGAAGCTGCTGCCGGTGATCGGCAGACCTGCCCGGACCCAAAGACTGTATAGAATTCTCCTGCCGAAGGGCCGGCGGTCTGTGCCGCCCTGCACTTTGGTGGCAGCATTGCCCCTGCGGCGCGATGCAGGCAATATGGGCTCATGCGGCTCTTAGGGCCAGGTTGCGTCTGTCTGCCGGAAGCGGGGCGAGAGCACTATGAAAATCAACGAATACCTGAGCAAAGAAGAGGTCGCCCGCTTTACCGCGAAAAGCGATCTGCAGGCCTGGCGGCTGGTGCTGGGCAACTGGTTGATGATTGCGGCGATTTTTGCCCTGGTCGCGGCCTTCCCCAATCCCCTGACGATTCTGTTGGCGATGATTCTGTTGGCCGGCAGGCAGTTGGGGCTGTCGGTACTGATGCACGAGGCGGGGCACAACACGCTGTTTGCAACCCCCTGGTTGAACAAGGTGGTGGGGCAATGGCTCTGCGCCGCCCCGGTGTTCAGTGACCTGACAGCCTACGCCAGCGGGCACCTGGAACATCATCGCAAGGCGGGTACCCGCGAGGATCCAGACCTGCCGAACTATGCGGCCTATCCGGTCTCCCGCGAGAGTTTCCGGCGCAAGGTCATCCGCGACCTGAGCGGCCAGACCGGAATCAAGCTGCTGGCCGCCATATTCCGTGGCGCCTCGGGTGTTATCAGCAGGGAGACGCGCCAGGGTTCACTGCCCCTGCTGCGCCAGCTTCTGGTGCAGTTCCTGCTCTTCCTGGCGCTCTACGCTGCAGGTATCGGCTGGGCCTATGCGATCTGGCTGGGCACCTTCCTGAGTGTTTTCATGCTGGTTATCCGTGTGCGCCAGGTGGCAGAGCATGCGGTGGTGCCGGATCTCTACGACCCCGATCCCAGGATGAACACCCGAACCGTGGAAGCGCCCTGGTGGCAGCGCCTGATATTCGCGCCCAACGGCGTCAACTATCATCTGGAACATCATTTCATGGCGAGCGTGCCCTGTTACCGGCTGGCGGCTCTCCACGCGCATCTCAAACAGCGCAGGGCACTGGATGATGTCCCTGTCTTTCGCGGTTATGGCCAGCTGTTGCGGCACGCGGTGGCTGCGGCCTCGGCCCCGTCCTGATTCAAGCCTCATCCCAGGCCTCAGCTTGGTTCTGCTGGCCAAACAGTTCCTCGCCTGGGCCTAAAGGGTGCAGTGGGTGCGATGCGCAGCAGCTGATTGCCCATGCTAGGGGCAACTACAAACGTGGTAACGAGCGGGTAGCGAGCCATCATATCAGCTCAAGCCGACCGTTACTTTCAAGGTGCAATGGATGGTCGATCACCAGGGCCCTTCCAGCCCCAATCGATCACAGGGGTACCGTGCAGAGTATAGGCGCTCCTCTACACGGGCTGGAATGTGCCTATGGGGGGGCTCTGAGTCAGCTCAGTCGGTTTTGGAGATAACGAAACGAACAATGGAACTGTGATCCAATATGTTTAATTCTTCTTCCACGATGGTATAGCCACTCGATAACAAGAGTTGCCGCATTAAGTGGGGAGTATTTTCCGAAAATGTCGGGTTATCTTTGGCTTTGTCTTTTGTCTTGTCGGAGTACTGAATAACTACATTGGCATGCTCAGCCAGGACGGGTTTCATGTTTTGCAGGTATCGAGCAATAATGTCCACATCAAGGTGCACAAATGTGCCGAAAGAAAATAAAAAATCAACCGAGCCATCGGGAACGCCAGGGAAGTCATCGCCGTTGTTTAAAATGTGGACTACCTTTGGAGAGTCATAGTTAGAGCGCAGTTCATCCAGAAGCTCCTGGTGGTAGTCAACGGCATAAACCTTCTTTGCATCCAGCATATAGCGCGTCCACCTTCCGCCACCCGGCCCAATTTCCAATACGGTTGTAGCTGGGGAGAGGTAGGGTTTCAGGAAATGATCTCGAACATGCGCAAGGGTCGATTGAGTCTCCGGGTCGCCCCATTCCAGACCATAAATATCTTTCTTATCGGAGTTCTGTGTATTCTTGCCCGTCATCAACTGCTGAAACTGATTTAATATTCTTTGGATTATTGAAGGACGCTTTTTCTCTGCCTCCAATAAGCGACGTTTTTTTCCTCTCTCCAACATGTTCAAGTGGAGCTTGGTATCAAGTTGTGGCATGAACGATGTCCTTGAATTGTCTTTTTAGGCAGGGCTGCGGATTGGGGAATGAATGTATCAAAAACTGGGAGTTATTGCATAATCAAATCTATACAGTTTCCGGTACTTTACTTGAGCCGATTCGGACCTCATTCTAGCGGCCCGGGATACCTGAAAGGTGTCGCCCTCCGGACGCTTAGAATCTGCAGCGTCATACGGCTGCGTCCAGTTGCGGTTTCATGGGAACGATGCAAAACAGGCTCAAACCTCTATCCCCGCCTGCAAGGGAGGGCGAGGTTGGTTGTCATTTCAGTAGCTTCATTGTCCTGCACCACGGTCGTCTGGCCTGCAAACTCCGCACCACTTGGTATGAATCTGCGCCCTTTGTTCGCGATGCCCGGAAGCGTCACTCACGCCGGGGTACGCTATTTGGTATCGCCCGGTGCCCGGTGAGTGGATAAAAGCTAAAGCCAGGCGCTCTGTCCGTTCCTGACCCACAGTGTCGGAACGGGGTACTCCTGGGTCGGCCTGTCATGGCTGAACACCACCGCGAACCGTTTATATGGGGCGCGCTTGCTCGCCCGGGCCTCAACCACCAGGTCTATCGGTATGCCGTCGATCGCAGTCGCCTCGATCAGGTGAATGATCAGCATATCCATGATGCTCCCGCTGGGGGTGGGCGTCGGGATACGCCCCCTGTCACGCCAGGTATCGATGCACTCTTGCGGGGTGGTGGGTTGCTCGTGGCTGGGAATAGTGCTCATGGGGTAAACCATCCAGTGGAGTTTGCTGTCGAGTGCTGCATCTGCAGAAGATCCTGGCGCCGTCGTTGGAAGAGGGCGATCACCAAGACCTGCTCATCCTGGGCTCGAGTGCGGGATCCGCATCATACGTTCTCGCTGATCACATAGGTCAGTCGCGAAAACTCCGCCGTGGCGTAATTCAAAATCGCATAGACGAATAGTGCGATGCCTGTCATTTCGAAGAGTTCTTCCAGCGTGTAAATCACCGAGTAAACCACCTCGGTCGCACCGGGTGATGTGAGATAGCGACCACCCAGCATTTCGAAGCCGACGGCGCCGGCCAGGTAAACGGCCCCGGAAAGAACGAACAAACTTCGGGTACGCGCTGGCAGATCGAACAGGAATTTTGCAAACAGCAGGAACAATAGCAGGGTCGCGATACCGTACGGAATGACCCAGGCGAAAAACAGGTATCCCGACGTACCCAGCGCTTCGCGCGTGATGACGGTAAGCTGCTCGTGAATCGAGCTAGCCTCGTCGATGGCCAGGAACAGGAACAGGACTGCAAGGGCGATCCACGCGGTGCAGGGCCGGCGAGTATTCTTTAGAGCCACTCCCACACTCAGAAGCAGCGTGGCAGCCAGCGCCAGCTGGCATGCGGAGTACAGCGTGGGGATATTCGCTTCGAGGTTGAAGTTGAATAAGTTCACCAGCAGGGGCATGCGTACTTCTGGCGGATAGACAATAAACCACGCGATACCCAGGCAATTGGCCAGCAGCAGAAGCAAGATCATTGCGAGCAGGCAACGCAGTACTTTTCCAGGTGAGAGTGTGATTTGCATACCCAGTCCCCCGGGTGTCCGAGGGCTATACCTCCAGTGCGTTAATGGCGCTGTGCGCGCCGTGCCCATCAAGCCGGATCAGTAAGCCGGTTTTCAAGCCGCTCAGGTAAATGGCCGCGGGACCGCGCCGAGTATAATAAGTATTCGTGGAATGTCGAGGGTGAGCGGAATGCACCCTGTTGAAAATGGTCCGCCTGATAGGAGTTGAACCTATGACCTACCGCTTAGGAGGCGGTTGCTCTATCCACTGAGCTACAGGCGGGTTATTTTCGCGGGGGGGCGTCTATGGCACGCCCCGGCTCCGGGCCGTCCGGTATGCGGACGCTGCGGATTATCCGTGCCACGTCGAGTTTACGCAACCCTCGGGCGGTGCTTGAGCTGGATCAATTCCCGTTGGGTTTGTGTTTTCGCTCTCTTGAAAGCGACTGACTCTGACCCCATTTATTTGCCAGGGTAAGACAGACCGCATTGAAAAAGGAGGTGTCGAATGTCTTTAATACCACGTAGCAATCTGTTTGATATTGATCGTTTTTTTGGTGATGCCTGGCCCCAGCAGTACGAGTCGCGTGGCGGTTCGTTTTTCGCGCCGCGGGTTGACATCAAGGAAGCGAATAACCACTACGAAATCAGCGCCGAATTGCCCGGCGTGGCGAAAGAGGATATCCATATCCACGTCAAGGACGGCGTGCTCACCCTCGAGGCAGAGTCCAGCAGGGAAGACAAGGAAGAGAAGGACGGCAAAGTGATTCGCCAGGAGCGGCGCTACGGGAAGTATATGCGCAGCTTCAACCTGGGTACGGATGTCAAGGAAGAGGACATCAAGGCGTCTTTCAAGGATGGCGTACTGAAGCTCGAAGCACCGAAGCTGGTGCCCAAGGCGGCGGAGCGCCGGCGTATAAGCGTCGATTAAGGCAACCAGGGAACCCGGGGTGGATACTCTTCGCCCCGGGCAGCCTGCGCCAGCGGCGACAGAACGCAAGGCAGTGGGGTTGCCTGTGGTTGCCCCGGGAGTTCGTTCGCTCCGGGCGCCTTTTCGTTGCACACACACAATATCCCGTTCCCCCCTTGCTTTCCTCACTCTCACAGATCAATCTACCCGCTTGAGCGACGTCCCGCAGAGGTCGCCGCAATGACGTGTTTCCTGTGATAAGAGGTTATTTCCCGTGAGGTTTCGGGTCCGAGTTTTCCTGCTGGTTTTCCTGCTCCCCAGTTCCCTGACTACCGCCCTGGCGGCCACCGAAACTGCCGAGGATGCCCTCGCCAGTGAGCGTCGGCAGTACGACGCGGCACTGAAGGCCGTCAACAAGGGGCGTTGGACCGAATACGAACAATTGCGCCCGGGGCTTGAGGACTACCCCCTGGCCATGTACCTGGATTACTACCAGCTCACGCGCCAGTCCGGCGGGGTCCGCCCGGCGGATGCCCTGCGCTTTATCAGCCGGTCCGCCGGCTCGCCATTGCCCAATCGCTATACCAACGCCTATCTCAGGGAGGCCGGGCGGGACGGTCGCTGGCAGGATTTCCTGGCGGTTAAAGCCGACGAGCCCGCGGGAGTTGAATTGAAGTGCTATTACTTTCGTGCGCGGCTGGCGGCGGGTGATACCGCTGTCGCCTGGGAGGGCGCCGCAGGCCTGTGGGATGCCGGCGAATCACGCCCCGACGCCTGTGACCCGCTGTTCAGCGCCTGGATAGCGGCGGGCCAGTTGACCGATGACATCGTCTGGGCGCGCCAGCTAAAGGCCTTTGAGGCCCGCCAGCGCAACCTCATGACCTATGTGGCCAAACAGGCCAGTCCTGAGCTCGCGCCCTGGGCCGACAAATTGCTGGCGGTCTACCAACAGCCGGACAAGATGCGCCGGCAGTCCCTGCCCCCCGACAGCCCCTATTCGGCGGATATCGCCAGTTACGGCCTTGCCCTGCTGGCGCGCTACAGTCCCGCCACGGCCCTGCAATACTGGGCCGACTACCAGCGGGAACTGGAATTCACCCCGCAGCAGGCCCGCCAGGTGGAGTATGCGATTGCGCTGTATGGCCTGTTTGCCGAGGACGAGGATCTCGCGCCCTGGCTGGACGAGGAGGCGCTTGCGCGCCTGCAAGAGGACAAACTGGTTGAGTTGCGCCTGCGCTGGCTGCTGGCGGAGCAGGACTGGTCGGCGCTGGCCCAGACCATGCCGCTGCTCTCGGATGAGCGACGCGGGCACGAGAGCTGGCGCTACTGGCAGGGCGTCATACTGGAAAAACAGGGTGATACCAGGGCAGCCAACGCCATTTTCGACGAGGTTTCCCGGGAGCGAAGCTTCCACGGGTTTCTCGCCTCTGACAAGCTCGGGAAGGCCTATTCCTTTAACCACCAGACCCCGGAGCTGGACCCGGTCACTGCCGGTGACTTGCGCCAACTGCCGGTGGTCAGGCGGGTCGGTGAGCTCAATTTCCACGAGTCATACAGCCTGGCCCATTCAGAGTGGTATTACCTGCTGCAGGAGCAGGACAAGGGGCGCAACGAGCAATTGGCCCAACTGGCGTCGCAGCAGGGATGGTACCGGATGGCCATCGACGCCGCCTCCCGGGCCCAGTCATGGGACGCGCTGGACCTGCGTTTCCCGACCCCTACCGGGAGGCTTTCCAGCGCAATGCCTCCATCCAGAAAGTGCCGAGCACCGAGCTGATGGCTATCGCCCGCAGGGAGAGCGCTTTTTATCCCTGGGCCCAGTCGCCGGTGGGTGCCCGTGGCCTGATGCAACTGATGCCGGCAACCGGCAGGGAGGTCGCCTCGTCCCTGGGCAAGCGCCAGTCGAGTTCCGACCTGTTTGACGTGGAGCACAACGTATTGCTGGGCAGCGCCTACTATCGCCAACTGCTCGATCGCTTTGACGGCAACCGGGTTTTTGCCCTTACGGCATATAATGCAGGCCCACACCGGGTTAACCGCTGGCGCAACAAGCCGGGGCAGGGGGTGCCGGTGGATGTCTGGATAGACACCATTCCCTATAAGGAGACCCGCGAATACGTCCAGGCCGTGTTGTTCTACAACGTGGTATTCCAGTACCTGATGGGCGATACTCGCAGCCTGCTCACCCCGGCGGAGTTCAAAGCTAAATACTGACGCCCCGGAATAAAACCGGCGGCAGGGCGCCTCCGGTTTGTCACCTGACAGGATGGCTCCAAAGTTATGCAGGATACCCGGCCGCTTCTGCTGGAAACTGATTTTCCACCCATCGCGCGCGGTGAACTCAGCACTCTCCAGGTCAACCTGGGTTATGTCTGTAACCTCAGCTGCGTCCACTGCCACGTCAACGCCGGCCCCACCCGCACCGAGTCGATGGCGCTGGAAACCATCGACCAGGTGCTGGCCCTGGTGGCAAGAGAGAACATCAGGGTGCTGGACCTGACCGGCGGTGCGCCGGAACTCAACCCCCATTTTCGCTACCTGGTGGCAGCCGCCAGGGCGCTGGGCGCCCGTGTCATCGACCGCTGCAACCTGACCGTGCTGTTCGAGCCGGGGCAGGAAGATCTCGCAGAGTTCCTGGCGAGCCAGTCGGTGGAAATCACGGCGTCGCTGCCCTGTTACCTCGAGGACAACGTCCAGGAGCAGCGCGGCAAGGGGGTCTACGCGGACAGCATCAGGGCTATTCGCCGCCTCAACGAGCTGGGTTACGCCCGTGAGCCAGGCCTGGTCCTGAACCTGGTGTACAACCCGGTGGGCCCCGTGCTGCCGCCACCCCAGGCCGTCCTGCAGGAGGATTACCGGCGGGAACTGGGCGAGCGTTTCAATATTCAGTTCGACCAGTTGTTTACCATTACCAACATGCCCATCAGCCGCTTCGGCGCGGTGCTGCTGGCCCAGGGCACGTACCTGGAGTACATGCAGCTGCTGCGGGATAATTTCAGTGCGGCCAACCTGGATACGCTGATGTGTCGCGACCTGCTCAGTGTCGACTGGCAGGGCTACGTCTATGACTGCGACTTCAACCAGATGCTGGACCTGCCTCTGTTGGGTAGCGACCGGCGCCGGCATATCACCGACCTGCCCACGGGCGCCCGTCTGGCGGGCGTTCCCATTCGCACCGGCGAGCACTGTTACGGTTGCGCCGCGGGGCAGGGCAGCAGCTGTGGTGGCGCGCTGGAGGCGTAATGGCCGCCTCTCTGGGTTTTATCATCCCCGTGCTGAATGAGCAGGGCCGCATCGGCGGCCTGCTGCAACAACTCCGGCAACGTTACCCTGAAGCCGAGCTGGTGGTGGTGGATGGCGGCAGCAAGGACCTCACTGTCGCCACCGCGCTCCCCCTGTGTACCCGCCTGCTGATCGGTGAGCCCGGGCGCGCCGCCCAGATGAACCTGGGCGGGATGGCCTGCGCCGCCGACTACCTGTGTTTCCTGCACGCGGATTCGCTGCCCGGGGTGTCTGCGGCCCGGTTGCAGGCCTACCTGGACGGCGAGCCCCGGTGGGGTTTCTGCCGGGTCCGCCTGAGTGGCCAGCGCCCGGTATTCCGGGTGATCGAGTGGTTTATGAACCTGCGCTCCCGGCTGACCGCCGTGGCCACCGGAGACCAGATGTTGTTCCTGCGCCGCAGCGAGTTCGAGCGCAGCGGCGGCTTCGACAATATTCCCCTGATGGAGGATGTCGCCTACTGCAAGCGCCTGCGCCGGCTGGCGCGACCCCTGGTGATCCGGAGCCGGTGCTGAGCTCCAGCCGTCGCTGGGAGCAGCGCGGCGTTGTGCGCACGGTGTTGTCCATGTGGGGCTTGCGCCTGGCCTATGTTGTCGGCGTATCGCCCGCGCGCCTGTGGCAGTACTACTATGGTCGCTGAACGCGCCCCCTGCCTGTTTATCCAGTTTGCCAGGGAGCCAGTCGCGGGGGCGGTTAAAACCCGGATGAGCCCCAGCCTGACCCCGCAACAGGCCCTGGATTTGCATTGCGAGCTTGTTTTGTGGACCTCGGGTACCCTGGCCAGGGCGGGCCTGGGGCCGGTCGAGGTGGCGGTGGCGGGCAGCGCGGCGCACGCGCTGTTCGAGGATTGCCTTGGGCTGGGGGTGAGCAGCCTGGGCGGCCAGCAGGGTGGGGACCTGGGCGAGCGGATGTACAACGCCCTGGCAGCGGGCCTGCAGCGCTTCAAGCGCGTGGTGCTGGTGGGCAGTGATTGCCCCGGTATCGACGCCGACTACCTGCAACAGGCCCTGACCGGGCTGGACCAGGCCGACCTCGTACTGGGTCCCGCAACGGATGGGGGCTATGTACTGATTGGGGCGAAGAGAGTCAGCCCGGACTTGTTTGAGGGTATTTCCTGGGGCAGTTCCGCGGTGCTGGCTGAAACGGTGCTGCGCCTGGAGCGGATGAACTGGGAGTGGGCAACCCTGTCGCCGCTGGCGGACATCGACCGCCCCGAGGACCTTCCCCTCTGGGAGGCGGTGCGGGGTGCTCGAGACCCCGGGGGGTCAGGCTGAGGCCAGCTGCCCCTGGGGCGTGTGCTCCTCCAGCGCCAGCCCCGAGCGCTGGTACAGCAGCCACGCGATGGCGGTGCAGTAGCTCAGGTTGGTCTGCAACTCGCTGTCGGGATCACTCAGGAACGCCCGCTGGCTGGCCAGCCCGCGCACCCGGCTCGCCATCTCCGGATTGAAGGCCAGGTAGCGGTCCCACAGGTCGCGATGCTGGGCTGCGGTGATGTGGAACAGCCCAAGTCCTTCATTTCTCGGGGAAAAAATTCCCAGGTCGGGGCCGTCGATGGCGGCGTTGAGGAGAAAGTTTTCGCTGGCGGGCGTCCACTTTCCCAAATACTTCAGGGTGGGCCTGATGACATTGTCTCTCAGGTGTTCTGCGGTAACGTACATGTGCCACTACCTCGCAGGGATATCATAATCCGTCAGATACTGCTGTTTCACTGTTATGGTTCTGCTGTGGCCCGGTTATCGTGAGTCGGCTCTGGAGATGCCCTCCAGTTACCGGCTTTTCCGGACCTACAGCACACTTTTTAACACAGGAAAACAATAAAGCCAATAAAAATAAAGATTTGCGAGGGTTATTTGATAATTATTTTGGGAAGCTGATGTAACTCAGTCGAAATGTTTCCGGCGCGACTGTGACAGCCCTGTCCGGAGGAACGCGTTTTCGGATTTAAAGTGGCGAAAAGGGTGCTAACTTGCAGTATCTTCGGGTTTATCCCTGGTTCTTTTGCTGCAGGAACTGTACTGCCCTGAACCATTTTTCCATGTCCTCGCGGCTGGAGTCCTCCAGTTCGAGGCCCAGCCAGTAGCCGGACTGGGTCTCTGCAGGCCGCGACCACATCACCTTGCCAATCAGTTCCAGGTTCTCCTTCCACTCATTCCATGGGCACTGCAATGTTCAGCTTGCTGCCAGCCGGGACATTTTCCGGTACCCAGATGCGCAGGCCTGCAACCGAAACGTCCACGGTCTCGCAGCGCAGTACGGTATTGTGGGCCTCGGAGCGGCTCCCGGGTTGGACTACCTCGATGTAGATGGCCCGCTCGACATCGACCCTCGGGTGCTTGCGTCTGTCGGTATAGTCGTACGTCACGTTTTCCCTCCCAGCTGGGGCTGATCACGGCCATGATAGCGCCAATCAACAGCTTGGGAATTGCCGGAATGGAGTTTTGTGCAGAAAAGGCCCTTCCCGGGCCCTGCTAGGCGATAACCAGTTCCACCCCGATTTTCGCCAGCACCTCCTGTTCGTTCGCCAGCTCCCGCGCGGTCAGGGGGTGCTGGTCGAGCCACTCGGCCGGAAATGTGAAGGACAGCCGCTGGGGCCCCGCCTCAAGGGTGAAATCCGGCAGGCGTTCCAGTTTCTCAACGTGTTTGAAGCAGACCGCCAGCCGGATGATGCTCACCAGCCGCTGGATGCGGGGTATTTCGGCCGGGTTGAGGTCAGTGTACATGTCATCGGACAGTTTTCCGCGCTGGCACAGGGCGATCACCGCCAGCTGTTCCTGCTCCTCCTGGGAAAAACCCGGCAGGTCCGCATTGCGCAGCACATAGGCCGAGTGGCGGTTGAAGTGCTTGTGGGCGATGGCCAGGCCGATCTCGTGGGTGTGCGCGGTCCAGCGCAGCAGTTCCCAGTCCGGCGTATCCAGTTGCCATTCCTGGCGCGCGGCGGTGAAAAACACCCTGGCCCGGCGCTCCACGATATGCGTGGTGTCCGTATCTACCGAGTAGCGCTGCATCAGCGCATTGATGGTGCGTTCACGCACGTCTTCATGGGACAGCCTGCCCATCAGGTCGTAGATCACGCCCTCGCGCAGGGCGCCGTTCGATGTGCGCATATGCTCAATACCCAGTACATCGAACAGGGCACTGATTATGGCTACCCCGGGCAGGATGACATTGCGTCGCTGGGCGGCGAGGCCTTCCAGGTCGATATCCTCCATGGTGTCGAATTCCAGCAGCCTGCCTTCCAGTTGGCGCAGGCCCTGCCGGTCGATACCGTTGTCGCACCAGCTGTGCTGGGTGAGCAGCGCATCGATGGCTTTGAGGGTGCCGGATGAGCCGACACAGTCCTGCCAGTTGCGGGCGTGATACTGGTGCCGGATGGGGGCCAGCAACAGCCGGGCCTGGTCGTAAGCCTGGCGATACCTGTCCCGGCTGATTTTCCCGTCGGCAAAGCAGGTTTTGGCATAGGAGACGCAACCCATCTGCAGGCTCTCCAGCAGTTGTGGCTCGAAGCGCTGGCCGATGATGAGTTCGGTGCTGCCTCCGCCAATATCGATGACCAGCCGGGATTTGACGTCGTCGGCCAGGGTGTGGGCAACCCCGAGGTAGACCAGGCGGGCCTCCTCGCGACCGTATACCACATCCACCCGGGTGCCGAGGATACGGCGGGCCGGGATCGTGAACTCGTGCCGGTTGCGGGCCACCCGCAGGGCATTGGTACCCACCACCCGCACCCGCTCGGGTTCGACGCTCGCCAGCAACTGGGCGAAGCGGCCGAGGCATTCCAGGCCCCTTTCGATAGCCTCCGCGGACAGTCGCTCGTCCTCCAGGCCGGCGCCCAGCTGGACTTTTTCCGCCAATGCCTCGACCGGACGCATTTCGCCGTGCTCGATTTTGGCAATGATCAGGTGAAAGGAATTGCTGCCGAGATCGACGGCCGCCAGCAGGGTGCCCTCGGGCAGGGTTTCAGGGGTGGTATCTTCAGCCAACTTGGTTTCGTCTCGCATGCGGGGCGTGAAGCCCCATGGTAATGGATAAGATTGAATGACGCACGGCGCTCCTGCGGCCTGGCTAGGCTCGCCGACGGGCACACCATGGGAGAGGCCGCCGCGGGTTGACCGGAGCCGCACAGGTCCTTGCGAATATGCTTTTGCACAGTCTCACAGGGGTTTTCGCTGGCCAGAGCGCGTTTCAGAACACTTTCTCCCACGATAGACAGGCCGCCGGTCATGACCGCCGCCCAGCCGCGCCAGAGCAGGCCCGTGGCATTCGGGATAACCTTGGGGTCGCTGATGGGGCCCTCGACCTCGACGGTATTGGAGAACACGTTCCCGATGGAAAACCCGACACCCTGGCGACTGCTGGAGCTGAAGTTGAGGTGGATCAATTCCTTTCTGAGGTCGAGATCGACGCGTCCCACCAGGTTGGCCTGGTTGGTGCGGGCGGCGTAGCCATAGGGGGTGGTGCCCACGCCGTCCTTGAACATGCCCAGGGTAACCGCGCATTCAAGCTGGGGCTTTTTTTTGTCGGCGCCCGGTATCAGGGTTGAGAACACGGCCGTGGCGACATCGGCGGTGAGCAGCATCATATCGCCGAAGTCGAGCGGGCCGGCGCCGAGCTCCAGGTAGACCGTTCCGTTCACGTTGCCCGCCAGTTCCGCCTGGCTATCGCCCCGGCTGTCGATGTCGAAGTAGCCGCTGCGGGGGAAGCCGGCCTTGATCAGGTCGCCGCGCAGGCCGCTGAAGGTGCCGCTGAGCGCCACGGCGCGCGGCTGCTGATTTGCATCGATACTGATTTTGGCCGAGGCGCTGCCCTTGTTGAGTGACGCCGGCACTGGCCTCGGCAATCAGCTTGCCTCCCAGCAGGCTGCCGGAAAATTCGAGATCGCCGGCACTGCCTTCCCGGCTGACAAGCTCGTCCAGCTTGCCCTTGAACCGGGCCTGGTACTGCAGCAGCCACTGGAGTGGCAGCGCAGTGTTGCTGAATATTTTATCCCCCGGCTTTGCCTCCCGCGGACCGGACAGCAGGCGCAGTGGCGTCATCACCACGTCGCTGATCAGGCTCGCGCCGGCCTCGGCGGTGCGGGAGACTATCGAGCCGTCATCCTTTTTCCCGTTCTTGTCACTGGTTTTATCTTCATCGCTGGCCTCAAAGGGCAGCAGTGACAAGGAACCGCCGCTGATTTCCACTTCCAGCAGCGGCGGCGTTGTACGCTGGTAGTGAATGCTCCCGGCAAGATCGCTACCTTCCCATTGGAAATGCCGGATATCGGCATGCATGCCGTTCGCGGTCTGGCGTGCAGTCATGGCAATCCGGGCCGGTGACCCCGCTGTGGTGCTGCCTCCGGCCGGGTCGGCAGTGAGCTCGACATCGCCGCTGAGGTTGGCCAGCAGGCTCGCGGCTGAGCTGCCGGAGCTGTGCAGGGAAACAGTACCCGACAGCGGCAGGCTGACGGCCTTTGGCACATCATCCAGCAATTTGTCCAGGCTGATGTCCTGCACCGTCGCATCCAGTGACAGGGAGGCCTCGTCCTTCAGCCAGCTCAAGCCGCCGTGGCTGACCACGCTGCCCTCTTGAAGGGAGAAGTTCAGTCGCTTGACCTGGACGCTGTTTGGCGCGGTTGTGACTTCCAGGTCCACATCGCCCAGCGATATCCCGGCCGCCAGCAATGATTTGGCCTTGAGGGTAACCAGACTGTCTCCCAAATCCTTCAGCGAATTCAAAGAGTCCTCTGTAGATCCGACTCCGTCCTTCCCGGCCCGTTGGCTCGCAAGGCTGTCCAGGTCGAGCTTTTCCGAGGTCAGGTCGGCCTGCAGCCAGGGTTTGCGACCCTCCACTATCGACACCCCGCCGGTCAGGTTCTGACTGCTCCCGTCCAGCGCAAGATCGGAGATCTGCAAGCCGGTAATACGATTCTTCGCCAACACCAGTCGTGCTTCGCCGGACAGCTGTAATTGTTGCCCGGGAATGGCAGGTCGGGCCCAGTTCTGGTCGCGCCGGTGATCCAGGGATAACCTGGCCTTACCTCTCATTGCCTCGAATATCTGCTCCACCCCGTTGCCGCGGCTGCTGAACAGGACAGTGCCGGATGTACGGGTATCCGGTAGAGGCGCTGCCTGCCGGAACAGTTCGGCAAACGAGAACTCCGAAAGCTCGGTCCTCAGGGTCACCTCCGACGGCTCGTTGGGTAACGTGGTGGCGTCGAGCTCCAGCTTAAGCACCTGTTTTTCAGTGCCGCCGATGAGGGCAGTCAGGTTTGCCGTCTGCGGCCCGCGAGTGAAACTCAGTTTGCCGCTGGCGATAGTGGCCGTGCCGACACTGAGATCGTTGACATCCAGTTGCAAGTCGAGATCAATGCCGGGCAGGACCGCAAGGTAAGTGGGTACCGCTATGCCCGGCGCTGTTTCGGGGCGCTTTTCGGGCAGCAGGAAATCGAGGTTGACCTGCCCCGCGCTGACCGTGGCGGAAAGCTGCCTGTGTTGTTCGCCGCTAAGGGTCGCCGATCCGGTGATTTTCCCCCTGCCCAGGGCTACCTCAATCTTGTCCAGGGTGAATTGTCCCGGTCGATGGTCCAGTATCGCGCTGATTGCCACGGGTGTCTCAGTCGCGCCTTGGTGGGAACCGTTCAGGTCGATATCGCCCTGCAGTGAATTCAGCAGGGTGCCCCAGGTGTCTCCCTGCCCGGTAATAACGGCGCTGCCCTCGCGCCAGAACCAGTCAGCATCCAGGTAGGGCGCGGCCAGGCTCTGGCCGGTCCCGGCTGTCTCCAGTTTTGCATTGATATCGAGTTGCCAGCCGCTGTCAGAACTGGCGATGCCCAGGTTGCCGTGCAGAATCCCCTCCGGGCCCTTGCTGGTCAGGGTTGGGATGGTCACGCCCTCGGGCCCGGTAGTGAAGTCAACCACGCTGTCGGTGCCGACCTCGTCCCGCCAACGTATTTCGGCGATCGTCACCGTGCCCTTGTGGACCGGCAGTGACAATCGCGGCAGGGGCGAGTCCAGTATTCCGGTCGCATCCTTGTCGGCCTTATCTGTGGCGTAGTCCGCAACCAGCCCGCGCAGTTTCTGGATATCGAGCTGCCCGATGCTGGTGGTGGATTGCTCTGGCAATTGCCAGGCGGTGGCGTTGCCCGCACTGACTCGCCCGGTCATTCCCGCCGCGCTGATATCCGCGCTGATGTCATAGCCACCGTGCTCCCCGGGCTGCAGAGCCAGGGAGGTCTCTACGGCGGACTCCGGTTTGCCAACTGCGGCGGCGGTGATCTGTAACTTCATTTGGGCCAGCCGCAGGAGCTCGTCCAGTGAGCTTAGCTCGACACTGATCGCCACCGCCTGGCCACGCAGGTCGCCCTGCCAGCCAAGCGTTGCGCCGGGGGGCTTGCGGCGCCACAGCGGATTGCCAAATTCATAGCTGGCGCCATCTTTAGTGACATAGCTGGCGTTTCCGAGTTCCAGGTAGTCCGGCAAATAGGGGTCGAGAAAGCGGTAATCAGTGGGCCAGGGATCGTCATTGCCGGGCCAAAGGGAGGTGTTGAGCATGAGCTGGGACCCGGCGGCGCGACGCAGGCGGATCTCACCGTGCAGCAGGTCAGACCAGTCCAGGGAGACCGAGACCCCCGTGGCCACCAGGGCCGGGCCGGCAGGGTCGCCCATCACCAGTTTCGGGGTGCGTACCGTCAGGGAGGGTATCCAGGCCCGGGTCGGGCCGAGAGTAACCTCGATGCCCAGTTCACGGCTCAGCAGTTTCGCCAGTTGCGCGTCCAGTGCCCGTGCCACGAGGTAATTGCTCGACATCACGAGTGCAGCCAGGACAGCGAGGGCAATGCCGAAAATGGTGGATCTTTTCAATGGTTTTGGTCTGCGGGAAACTCGGGCCGACATGGTAACAGCAGGTGAAACTGCATGCCACGGTGCCGGTAAGGGCCGCCGTGTGGTCGCTCAGACTCAGCTGTGCACGCCAAAGTGCTCCTTGGCAAGGGCAATTTTGGTAGCCAGATCGTTGGTCTGCGCCGCGATTTTCTCGGCGATGGCCAGACGATGGCGTAAGCCCGCCATGTTGGCAACCTGGATGGCCAGGCCCGGCCGGGCATTGAGCTCCAGCAGCATGGGGCCGCGGGTCTTGTCCAGCACGATATCCACCCCCAGGTAGCCCAGTCCGGTCATCCCGACGCAACTGGCCGCCAGGTCGAGGATGCTGTCCCAGTGGGGGATCTGCATCTCACTGAAAATCGCGCCGGTATCGGGGTGCTCGGTTACCAGGTGACCGTGCTGTACCGCCCGCACGCTTTTGCCGCTGGCGATATCCAGGCCGACACCCACTGCGCCCTGGTGCAGGTTGGCCTTGCCATCGGAGGCGTGAGTGGCGCAGCGCACCATCGCCATGACCGGGACACCCTTGAAGGCAATTACCCGCACGTCAGGCACGCCCTCGTAACTGTACTTCTCCAGGTAGGGGTCGAACTGGATCATCGCCTCGACCATGGCCTTGTCGTTCCTGCCCCCGAGACTGTATAGCCCCGCCAGGATGTTGGACAGGTGGCGCCTGACCTCCGCAGCGTTTATCAGGTTGCCGCTTGATTTGCGAAAACTGTCACCCTCCCGGCCGGTGATCACCAGGATGCCTTTACCGCCGCTGCCCTGGACCGGCTTGATGACAAATGCGCCACGCTCCTCGAGATCGCGCGTGGCGCGGGCGATCTGGTGCTGGGCCTCGATCACCGCGTACAACTCGGGCGCCGGGATGTCATTTTCCAGGGCTGCCTTCTTGGTCAGCAGTTTGTCGTCCACCAGCGGATAGTTGCGGCGGGGGTTGTACTTGCCGATAAAACCGATGTTGCGCCGGTTCATTCCCATGATGCCCAGTTCCTCCAGGCGTCGGGGGGAAATCAGTCGTATCATGGCAGCTTATCCAGGTCGCGGAAACGGTACAGTTCCGACAGGCGATAACCCGTGTACTTGCCCAGCAGCAATATGATCGCGAGCAGGCTCAGGGTGAGCTCCGGGAAATTGAAGGTCAGGTGTTCCACTACCCGGTTGGTCATGACCAGGTAGGACAGCACCGCGACGAGCAGGCTGCCGCCGCCCTGCTTGAAAACCTCCTTGAAACCCTCTTCCTCCCACAGAATGGACATGCGTTCGATGGTCCAGGCCAGGATGATTGTCGGGAAGAAATGTGACGGTCAGCGCCCGGTCCAGGCCAAACTTGTAGCTGAGGATGGCGGTGGTCGCCATCATGAAAATCACCACGATGATCACGGCGGAGATACGCGACACCAGCAGCAGGTTCATGTGACTTAGCCAGGAGCGGATCCACAGGCCGACGCCCACCAGGGTGATGAACAGGACCAGCCCGGTCAGCAGCTGGGTTTGCAGGAACGCCAGTGCTATCAGGATGGGCATGAAGGTGCCGGAGGTTTTCAGGCCCACCAGTATGCGCATGATTACCACTACAAGGGCCGCTACCGGTATCAGCATCAGCACCTTGAACACGCCCTGCTGCTCGACGGGCAGGGCGTAGATCGAGAAGTCCAGCAGGGCGTATTCGTGGGCCCGCTGTTCCATCCCGATAACGGTCTTGGCGGGAAGGCTGTTGCTCACCAGTGCGAATTCCAGCCTGGAGTCGCGACCGCCTGAAACACCCAGCACGGCGCCATTACCGCGCTGCCAGATGAAGAAATTTGCGGGCAGGCCAATTGCGGCGTTCTGTGGATCGATGATTACCCACTCATTGCCGTTGTGGAATTCCAGCAGTGAACTGAGGGTCTGGCGGCGCCGGCCGTCCTCCAGGCGAATACCACGGATCTCGTGCACGGGGATTCCGGCATGGGCCAGGACCGCCTGCATGACGACGATTGGCGACTCCTCGAAAGTACCCAGTAGAAACTGGGCGTCGCGGTCCTGTGTTTCCTTGTTGAATTCGTTGACCATCAATGCCACGAAGCTGTCAGTGTCTGCGGATTGTTCCCGCATCAGGCCGATCAGGCGCTCCATCGCGGTGGCCTGGTCGTTTTCCAGCAGGGGTTCCTCGATGAGTTTTGCGGGCATGTCCGGCAGGCCCGGTTCGGTAGGGCGGTAGGCCTGCATTTTGTAGTACAGGGTAGTAGGGCGCTCGAGCTCCTGCCGTGTCCAGCGGGCTTCCCGGGAATCCTTTTCATCAACGATCGTGAAGCCGAAACCGGAGGAGGCGAAATGTTCTTCCAGCACGACCCAGCCGGCCTGGCCATCGGGCAGGCTCAGTGCAACCTGCACCGGTTGGTCCTTGCGCGGCTTGAAGCTGATCTTGGACTCGATCGTCCAGACCTCGCGGTACTCCCCGGGCAGCAGGGGAAAGCCCAGGCTGATAGCCTTATACAGCGTCAGGCCCACCCCCAGCAGGAACAGGGAGCCGGCGATCATCGCGATCTGGTTTCTGGAGGCCATCATGTTGTTGTCGCCTTATTATTTGTCGTTTTTTGTGCCGACAGTGTCGCGCCGGCTGACATCGACGATTACGGTGTCCACCAGCAGGTTCCTGCCAATCAACAGGGGGTACTCCATGTTCTCCCTGTCGGTCAGCGTGACGTCGACAAGTGAGCGGGTTTCCCCGATCGTGATCCACATACGCACCACGTAGCGGCGCTGGTCCTCGCTGTCACTTTGCTTTATCACGACCTTCTTGTGCAACCGCTGCTCGACCTGGACTTTTTCACTGGTGGCTGGATCGACCAGCGCAAAATGCACCCAACGCTTGCCGTCTTTCTCGACCAGTTCGATGTCCTCGGCGTGGATGGAAGTTGTCGCGGCCCCCGTATCGATCCTCGCGGGCATGCGGATATCGCCCGGTTCGATTCGGGCCCATTCCACCGCGCCGACGATCGGGAGGTCGAGTTTGCCGGCGGTGGCAGCCTTGGCCGGCACCGGCGCCGGCGCCGGTACCTTGACGATTTTCTCGATAACCTGTGGCTCAGGACACTGCAGCACTTGTGGCTCAAGCTCGGGGCAGACCGGGCAACTGGCGGTTTCCACGGGAGCGCATTCCGCGGGAGCAGGTTTCTGGGCGACTGAACTACAGCCGGCTGCCAGTGACAGGGTGAGGTAAACCAAGGGTCTTGATAGTATTTTCATTGAATCAGGGTAATTAATCCCAAGTAAGTTGTATATACAGCCGGTATCGGACTCCTGCAGGCGAACTACCCGACCCATGCCCCAGTCAATGCCGAGCGTGTTCCGCGAGTGGATGTCCCCCAGCAACCGATCCAGTTTCTGGTTTTGTTGGCGCGCAGCTTAGCTGAAGTGCGGCCGACCGCAAGAGTGCATAATTGGCATTTTAGCATTTAGTGGATGTGGCCCCGCCACCAGCGGGGCAATAACCTAGTAAAATACTCAGGTATAAACTTGACTGATTTACTGGGTTATGACAGGCTTGCTTCTTTAGTGTTCACCAGCTGGAGCGACAGGTCATGAGACTGACAACCAAGGGACGATACGCGGTAACGGCCATGCTGGACCTGGCCCTTAACCATGAGCAGGGCCCCATCCGGCTGGCTGGTATTTCCGACCGACAGGGGATTTCCCTGTCCTACCTCGAGCAACTGTTTGCCCAGCTGCGCAGGCGCGATCTGGTGAAGAGCGTGCGCGGCCCCGGCGGCGGTTACCATCTCGGGCGCCACGCCAGCTCCATCAGTGTCGCAGAAGTAATCGCCGCTGTTAACGAGGACACGGACACCACCCGCTGTCGCGGTGCCGGTGATTGCCAGGAGGGGGAAACCTGCCTGACCCATCACCTGTGGATGGACCTGTCCGACCAGGTGAGAGACTTCCTGCAGGGGATTTCGCTGGGTGACCTGGTCAAGCGCCAGGATATACGCCGCGTGTCCCAGAAGCAGCAGCGCAAGAGCAAGAACCAGCTGCGCAGGGACGACCATATCCCCACCAGCAACTTGTAGACCATTCGTTTTCCCCGGCGCCACCGGCAGCCGGCAGAGGTAAGAATCCATGTCACAGGAACACATCGATCAGGCGATCTCCCGGGAATACGCCGCGGGTTTCGTATCGGCCATCGAGTCCGATACCCTGCCTCCGGGTCTCGACGAGGACGTAATCCGTTTTATCTCCGCAAAGAAAAACGAGCCCGAATGGCTGCTCGAATGGCGACTCGAGGCCTATCGTGGCTGGCAACAGATGACCGAGCCCAAGTGGGCCCACGTGCACTATCCGCCCATCGATCTCAACGAGGTGTCGTATTACTCCTCGCCCAAGAGTATGCAGGACGGTCCCAAGAGCCTGGATGAAGTGGACCCGGAACTGCTGGCTATGTACGAAAAGCTCGGGATTCCACTGCACGAACAGGAAATGCTGGCTGGTGTCGCTGTCGACGCGGTGTTCGATTCAGTGTCGGTGGCCACCACCTTCCGCGGCAAGCTGGCGGAGGCGGGCGTCATCTTTTGTCCCATATCAGAGGCGGTGCATTCGCATCCTGAACTGGTACGCAAGTATATGGGCAGCGTGGTTCCGCGCCGGGACAACTATTACGCCGCCCTCAACAGTGCGGTGTTCAGTGACGGTTCGTTTCGTTTATATCCCCAAGGGGGTGCGCTGCCCGATGGAGCTGTCCACCTACTTCCGTATCAACGAAGCCAAGACGGGACAGTTCGAGCGCACCCTGATTATAGCGGAGGAGGGCAGCCACGTGAGCTACCTCGAGGGCTGCACCGCGCCGATGAGAGACGAGAACCAGCTGCATGCGGCCGTGGTTGAGTTGGTCGCACTCGACGGTTCCCAGATCAAGTACTCCACGGTGCAGAACTGGTACCCGGGGGATGCCCAGGGCAAAGGCGGCATCTACAATTTCGTCACCAAGCGCGGCGTGGCCCACCGCGATGCCAAGATATCCTGGACCCAGGTGGAGACCGGTTCAGCGGTAACCTGGAAGTACCCCAGCTGCATATTGCGGGGAGACAACAGTGTGGGTGAATTTTACTCGGTAGCCCTCACCAACAATTTCCAGCAGGCAGACACCGGCACGAAAATGATTCACCTGGGCAAAAATACCCGTTCGACAATCATTTCCAAGGGGATATCCGCTGGCCAGAGCTCCAACGCATACCGCGGCCTGGTGCGGATGAGTCCGAAGGCAACCGGTGCGCGTAACTACACCCAGTGCGACTCCCTGTTGATAGGTGACCGCTGCGCGGCCCACACTTTTCCCTATATAGAGAGCCGCAACCCCTCCGCCGTGGTTGAGCACGAGGCCACCACTTCCAAGGTGAGCGAGGACCAGCTGTACCTGTGCCAGCAACGGGGCCTGGATGCGGAGAAAGCGGTGTCGATGATAGTCAACGGCTTCTGTAAGGAAGTGTTCAAGGAGCTCCCCATGGAGTTCGCGGTAGAAGCGGGCAAGCTGCTGGAAGTAAGCCTGGAAGGCTCGGTTGGTTAGGCCTGGTGCAGTTCAGCCGGGCGACAAACCGTCACAGATGGATGGGAGAGACAGTGCAATGCTAAAGATTGAAAACCTGCATGCCAGTGTGGATGGCACGGATATTCTCAAGGGGCTCAACCTCACGGTGGCGCCCGGCGAAGTGCACGCCATAATGGGTCCCAACGGCTCCGGGAAAAGCACCCTGGGTCATGTGCTCGCCGGCCGCCCCGGGTACACCGTCACTGCAGGCAGCGTGCACTTCCTGGGACAGAACCTGCTGGAGCTCGAGACCGAGGAACGGGCCCGGCTGGGCCTGTTCCTGGCATTCCAGTACCCGGTGGAGATACCCGGGGTCAGCAATATGGAGTTTCTCAAGGCGGCGGTGGACGCCCAGCGGGAGCAGCGCGGGGAAAAGCCCATCGATGCGGTGACGTTTATGAAGAGCGCCCGGGAGACCTGCAAGACGGTTGACCTCGACCCGGCGTTTCTCAAGCGCGGCGTCAACGAGGGTTTTTCCGGCGGCGAAAAGAAACGCAACGAGTTGCTGCAGATGCTGCTGCTGCAACCCAGGCTGGGCATACTCGATGAAACGGACAGCGGCCTTGATATCGACGCGCTCCAGGTGGTCGCCCGCGGTGTCAATTCCATGCGCGGCCCCGAGCGGGCATTCGTCATGGTGACCCACTACCAGCGACTGCTCGAATTCATCGAGCCCGATTACGTCCACGTGCTGGCCGGCGGCCGGATAGTGCGCTCGGGTGACAAGTCGCTGGCTCTCGAGCTCGAGGCCCGGGGCTATGCCTGGCTGGAGGATGAGGTCGCCTGATGACGGACTTTATGCGCCAACCCCTGGACAGTGCCGCCGCCAGCGCGCCGCCCTGGCTGCAGGATTACCTTCGCGCTGGTCGCGGACGGTGGGAGGCCGGTTCGCTGCCGACCCGCAAGACTGAGCAGTGGAAATACACCGGCCTGCAGGCACTGCAGCCCAGCTATGCGCCCGCCAGTGACGGCGCCATCGAGCTGGCGGACGCCGGCATTGAACTGCCGCGTTACG
The DNA here is from genome assembly GCA_963792815.1 of uncultured Gammaproteobacteria bacterium. Lineage (GTDB taxonomy): Bacteria > Pseudomonadota > Gammaproteobacteria > Pseudomonadales > Halieaceae > JARRPM01. The sequence goes on along the minus strand of CAWBXR010000012.1, from coordinate 352,873 downwards.
GCGGTTTCCGCCTCGTATTCATCAACGGCCATTTCTCCGCCGAGCACTCCGATTCCCGGCTGCCCGAGGGTGTGTCCGTGATCCGTTTTGCCGATGCCGATGAAGCCCAGGCTGCGCGTATACGAAGTCACCTGGGCACTGCCGTCGGCCAGGACGAACCCCTGTTCACCGCACTCAATGACGCGGCCCTGGCGGATGGGGTGTTCCTGGATATCGCGCCGCGCGCGGTCATCGAACAACCGCTGCACGTGGTCTGGGTGAGCGGCAACCAGGCGGACGCTTTCAGTATCAACCAGCGCCTGCTGATGCTTTGCGGCGAGTCCAGCAAGGTCAGCCTGATAGAACACTTTACCGGCGCCAGAAGCGAACAGCAGAGCTTCACCAACGGGGTCACCGAGCTCCTGCTGGAGGCCGGCGCCACGCTCTGTCACTACCGCCTGCACCTGGAAGAGGCCGCCGCCCTGCACATCGGCAGGGTGCATGCCCGGCTGGGGGCGAACGCCACGTTCAACAGCTTTCACCTGGGGCTTGGCAGCGTGCTCAAGCGCATCGACGTGGTGGTGGACCACTGCGGGCAGGGCGCCCACTGTGAACTGAACGGTGTCTACCTGCCGCGCGGTGACGAGCACGTCGACTACCACACCTGTATCGAGCACCGGGTCCCCCACTGCACCAGCAGTGAAACCTTCCGCGGCATCATAGGAGATACGGCAACCGCCGTGTTCAATGGTCGCATCCATATCCATCGGGACGCCCAGAAAACCAGGGCCGAGCTCAGTAACCGCAACCTGCTGACCAGCACCCAGGCGGAGGTCAATACCAAGCCCGAACTGGAAATCTATGCCGACGACGTACAGTGTGCCCACGGCGCGACGGTGGCCCAGCTGGACGAGATGAGCCTGCACTACCTGCGAACCCGGGGGGTGGCCCGGGCCGATGCCCAGGTCATGCTGAGTTTCGGCTTCATTAACGAGGTGATCGACACAGTGCGGTGCGAGAGCCTGCGGGACTTCCTGCGTGACTTGCTGAGCCATCGCTTTGCCCGGGATTCCGCCCTGGTGGGGGATGTCGCATGAGTGCCACCGCCGCAAACGCAGTACCCGCTTTCGACGCTGAGCGCGTGCGCCGCGATTTCCCGATTCTGCACCAGCAGGTAAACGGGCATCCGCTGGTCTACCTCGATAATGCCGCGACTACCCAGAAACCCGAGTGCGTGATCGAGGCGATCAGTAACTTCTACCGGCGCGACAATGCCAACGTTCACCGCGGCGTCCACACGCTCAGTGACCGTGCAACCCACGCCTTTGAACAGGCCCGGCAGACAGTCGCCGACTTCCTCGCCAGCCCCCGGGTAGAGCAGGTGATCTGGACCAGCGGCACCACGGCCGGCATCAACCTGGTGGCGCACAGCTGGGGCCGCAGCAGCCTGCAGCCCGGCGACCGCGTGCTGGTATCCTGGCTGGAACACCATTCCAACATAGTGCCCTGGCAACTGGTGGCTGCCGAAACCGGTGCGGAAGTGGTTCCCATTCCTGTCACCGACGCCGGCGAGATAGACCTGCAGGCGCTGGCTGACCTGCTCGACCCGCGGGTGAAAATGGTAGCGGTCAACCATGTATCCAACGCCCTGGGTACCATCAACCCCGTGGCCGAGATCATCCGCCTGGCCAAGACTGTCGACGCCCTGGTGCTGGTGGATGGCGCCCAGTCCGTGGCCCACTGGCCGGTCGACGTGGAGGCCCTGGGCTGCGATTTCTTCGTCATGTCCGGGCACAAGCTGTTCGGACCCACCGGAGTGGGCGTGCTGTGGGGGCGTGAGGCCCTGCTGGACGCCATGCCGCCCTATATGGGCGGGGGTGAGATGATCGAGCGTGTGGGTTTCCCCACCACCACGTTCAACGTGCCGCCCTTTAAGTTTGAAGCCGGCACCCCCAATATTGCGGGGGCTATCGGTTTGGCCGCCGCTATCGACTATCTCGGCACTATCGACCGCCAGGCGGCGATGGCGCACGAGAGCGCGCTGCTGGCGCGCACGCTGGAACTGGCGGAGGGGGTGGATGGCCTGAGGCGGGTTGGCACATCTGCCCACGCGGCAGGCATTTTCAGTTTCCTGCTGGATGGGACCCACCCTTCCGATGTGGGCATGCTGCTGGACCAGCAGGGTATAGCCGTCAGGACAGGGCACCACTGTGCCCAGCCCCTGATGGAGCGCCTGGGGATTCCCGGGACTGTGCGGGCGTCCTATTCGATTTACAATACACAGGAGGATGTCTCTCGGCTGTTCGAGGGTATCCATAAGGCAAAGCGCCTGTTTGCCTAGAGGAATGAGTCATGAGTGTTGAAACCTTTGACGTAAAGAGCGAACTGGTGACGGTCACCCCGGCTGCCGCCGAGCATTTTCGCGCCAGCCTGGCGGACAGGGGTTACAGCGGCGTGCGCATCAGCGTGCGCGAAAGCGGCTGTACCGGCTTCAAGTATGTAATGGACGAGGTCGAGTCCCGCGGCAGTGAAGGCGATGTGGCAGTGGACCTGGCCAATGGCGTGACGCTTTTCCTGGAACCGGCAGCGCTTGCGTTCCTGCGCGGCACCCAGATCGACTACACTCGCGAGGGCGTCAATCGCACCCTGAAATTCAACAACCCCAACGTGACAGCCGAGTGCGGCTGCGGCGAAAGCTTCAGCGTGGAGTGACAGCATGAGCGCCCAGGAACGAACCATTCTCACCACCCGCCGGGACTGCCCCGGGCGGCTGGTACCGGTGGGTGACCCGGTAATGATCCCGGCGAACTCCTTCGTGACCCTGACCCAGGCCCTGGGCGGCAACTACACGGTGGTCCACAACGGCAATATGATCCGGGTGGACGGCACCGACGCCGACGCCCTGGGCTTCGAACCGCTTCACCTGGATTTTCCCGCGCCGTCGGATGGGCAGATCGACGAGGCCCAGGTTTGGGAAGCGCTCCACACAGTGTACGACCCGGAAATCCCCGTCGACCTGGTCAACCTGGGCCTTATCTACAGTGTCAAGGTTGACCAGGCTGCCGCCCGGGTCGATATCCGCATGACGCTAACTGCTCCCGGCTGTGGCATGGGGCCGGTGCTGGTGGGAGACGTGGAGTACCGCGTGGCCCAGGTGCCCAATGTGCGCAAGGTAGCGGTTGAGCTCGTCTTCGATCCGCCCTGGCAGCGGGAGATGATGTCGGAGGAAGCGCAACTGGAAACCGGCATGTTCTACTAGGAATCCCGCTGATGCCAGATACAGCAAGCGGCGAAAACCCCTTCGGTAACAGTATCTCCAGCGAGGATATCCTCGATACCCTGGGGTTCTTTGACAGCTGGGAAGACCGCTACAAATACATAATCGATCTCGGCAAGGACTTGCCCCCGATGCCGGCCTCGCTGCATACCGAGGACCGCCTGGTGCGCGGCTGCCAGAGCCAGGTGTGGATAGACACCCGCGTGGAAGATGGCCGCCTGCAACTGTCGGTCGACAGCGACGCCTTTATCGTCAAGGGTCTGCTGGGTCTGGTACTGGCGGCCTACAACAACAAGACCCCGCGGGACATTGTTGAATTCGACATAGATGCCTACTTCGAGCAACTCGACCTCCTGCGCCACCTGTCGCCCAGTCGGGGCAACGGCCTGCGCGCCATGGTGAAGCGGGTCCAGGATATCGCCCGCGAGGCCGCCTGAGCCCGGCTCCGCCGGGGGTGCCAAAATCTCCAGCCCGGTCTATCATCCCGGTGGTGCGCCGCGACAAGCACAGGCGCGACCAAGCCGGGAGAACAATCATGACCAATCTGGATCGACGTACTTTCATGCACCGGGCCGGCATACTCTCCGTGCTGACCTGCCTGCCACCGGCGGTGGTGGCCCAGATCATCAGCCGAACACCTCCCCACAGCCCATTCGATGACCACTCCACCGCGGAACAGGTCACCGAGGGGCTGGACCTCGCGGGCAAGACCTACGCCATTACCGGCGCCAATTCCGGGCTGGGCCTGGAAACCATGCGGGTACTGGCAATGCGCGGCGCCCACGTCATCGGTATCGCCCGCACCATGGAAAAAGCGGAACAGGCCTGTGCCAGCGTCAAGGGGCAGACTACCCCGGCGTTCCTCGACCTCGGCGATTTTGAGTCGGTAGTCAACTGCGCCAGTATGATCCGGGCGATGGATATTCCCCTGGACGGTCTGGTGTGCAACGCCGGGATCATGGCCCTGCCTGAGCGGGAGCTGGCCTACGGCATGGAAAAGCAGTTTGTGGTCAATCACCTGGGCCACTTCATCCTGATTAACCAGCTGATGGAGACGGTCATGTCCGCGCCACAGGGGCGCTTCGTCATACTCAGTAGCAGGGCGCATCAGCGGGCGCCGGAGGACGGGATCCAGTTCGACGACCTGGCTTTCGAGAACCAGGAATACAGCGGCTGGACTGCCTATGGCCATTCGAAACTGGCCAACGCCCTGTGTTCCCTGGAGCTGGCGCGGCGCCTTTCGGGCACCAGCACTACCAGTAACAGCGTCCATCCCGGGGTCATCAATACCAATCTCGATCGGCATATGCCCTGGTACATGCGCTGGGCCGGTACGCTGCTTGGCTGGGCGTTCATGAAAAACATAGAGGAGGGCGCCGCCACCCAGACCTATGTGGCTACCAGCCCCGGGCTGGTGGGGGTGAACGGTTATTATTTTGTTGATTGCAATCCTGACCCTGGCGGGACACCGCAGATGCAGGACGAGGCAATGGCCCGCAGGCTGTGGCAGGTCTCCGAGGAGCTCACCCGGGATTACCTCCCGGCCACGACTGTCACTCCCGCATGACCGCTGCCAGGCGGTCAGGATGGCGCCAGCGGCCTCCCAGCAGGCGCCACATGTAGGCCAGGGCCAGGCTCAGAATCATGGCGACCAGGATCCACCAGGAGACCAGGGGCTCCAGCCTGAGTACCACGACAACGTAGTACTGGGCCACTACCATCAGCCAGTGGAGGGTGATCGAGGTGAGCATTACCCAGCGGGTGTCGCCGGCTCCCCGCAGGGCACCCCCGGCCACCGTAATCATCGCGTCCGCCAGCATATAGGTACAAAGCCCGATCATCATATGCCCGGCGAGTTCTGCGATGGCGTCGAACTCCGTCCCGGGCGTGCGGAAAACGTTTACCAGGGTCATGCGAAACACCAGGAAGACAATCGCCAGTACGCCGGCATAAGACAGTGCCAGGATGAAGCCGGAGGATATCACCTGGTTGGCCCGCCCCATGTCACCCATGCCTACGAAGCGGCCGATCAGGCTCATCACCGAGATATTCAGCCCGAGCAGGGGAATGAAGGAAAGCATGTCCCAGTTGAATACGATGGCCATGGCGGCGCCCGCCACCACGCCGTAGGACTGGAACATCAGCAGGAACAGGTTGAAGGTGGCCATGTTGAGAAAACTTTCCACGCCTGCGGGCACCCCCAGGCGCAGGTAGCGCCGCATGATACCGCGGTCAAACCGCAGCGACTGGGCCACATCGAATTGTTGCCGGTGCCACGAGGACAGGTAGAACGCCAGGAACAGGCCGACACCGAATAAGGTCGCTACCACGGTGCCAAGCGCGGCGCCGGCAATGCCCATCGCGGGCAGGCCGAACTTGCCGAAGATAAACATCCAGGACAGGGCCACGTTGAACAACACGGCGAGCACGTCGACGATCATGACTATCCTGGTGCGGCCGATGCCGACGAAGTAACAGGCGAGACAGGCCTTGACCAGGTTGAAGAAACTGGCGGTCATCAACACCTGGAAATAGATCCGCTCCAGCGGCACCTGGACCGGGTCGTGGCCCATAAAGGAAAATACCCGGCCGCCGAAGTACCCGGCAAGCGCGAGAAAGGGAATGCACCCCGTTGCCAAGATCAGGCCCTGGGTGACCACCCGGGGACACTTGGCCAGTTCACCCGCGCCGAAATACTGGGCGACCAGCGCGTTGGAGTAGGTGATCAGGCCCATAAACAGGGACAGGCAGAAAGCGGAGGCGACCCCGCCGCCCATGGCCGCAGCGATATGCGCGGCGTCCAGGTGGGACATGAACCAGCGGTCGGTGAACACCATCACCGCGAAACTGCCCTGTGACACCACCATGGGCAGGGACAGCCGGAACAGCTCCCTGAATGTAGTCAGCGACAGGATCCTCACGACGCTGCCTGTTGCCCGATTTGCGGCGGCTCCCGGAGCATGGGCTTCAGGGGGTTGTCACTATACGGGGGGTCCTCGCGGGCATCCGGGTGCTCAACTCGTAACCGATGGTGCCCGCGTGCCTGGCGACCTCGCCCAGGGGCAAGCCATCCCCCCACAGGATGACCTCATCGCCGATGCGCACATCGGGCAGGTCCGTAACATCAACTGTGATCATATCCATCGAGACCCGGCCCGCCAGGGGCGCCCGCCGTCCATTTACCAGTACCGGGGTGCCGTTGGGCGCGAGGCGTGGATAGCCGTCGCCATAGCCAACGCAGATGGTGGCGATACGGGAGGGTCGCGACGCGACCCACGTGGCGCCGTAACCTACAGACTCACCGGTGCGCACATTGCGCAGTGATATCACCGCGGAGCTCAGGGTCATCACCGGCTGCAGGGCGCCGGCGGTCGCGTGTTCCTCGACCATCGGTGAGTTGCCGTAGAGCATGTAGCCCGGTCTGACCCAATCCAGGTGGCTTGCGGGCCAGGCCAGTACTCCGGCGGAATTGGCCGCGCTGCGCTCCCCGGGCAAGTCCCGGCAGGCCTCTTCAAACAGGGCCAGCTGGGCCCGGGTCTGGTCGCTGCCCATATCGTCTGCCGAGGCGAAGTGGGTCGACAGCACGATATCGTCCCGGGCATTGGCACTCGCCCTGAGGCGGCGATAGAAAATGCCGGCCTGTTCAGGCATCACGCCCAGGCGATGCATGCCGGTATCCAGCTTGAGCAGGCAGCGGATCGGTCGCGCCAGGCTGGCTTGCTCCACCCATTCCAGTTGCCGTTCGTTGTCGATGGTTACCCAGAAATCCCGCTCGGCGGCCAGCGCCAGCTCCGCTGCCTCGAACAGCCCCTCGAGCAGCAGTATCGGCGCAGCTGATGCCGCCGTCGCGCAGCTCCTCGGCCTCTTCGATACAGGCCACCGCCAGGGCGTCCGCAAGGGAGTCCAGCTCACGGGCGATAGTCAGCGCGCCGTGGCCGTAGGCATTGGCCTTCACCACGGCGATCACCCTGGAGCGGGGCGCGAGTTGCCTGACCAGGCCGAAATTGTTGCGCAGGGCCGCCAGGTTCAGCCTGGCCTGGTTGGGGCGTGCCATCAGAAATCGAATTTATGCGCTGAAAACAGCCTCTGGGCCGCCAGCCAGACATCACCCACCTGACCGTCGCCCACCGGCCTGCCATCTATTTCGATGACCGGCGCGATCTCCTTGCTGGAACTGGTCAGCCACACTTCATCGGCCTGCTCCAGCTCCCGCATGGTGACTACACGTTCCTCCACCGGAATACTGCCGTCCCGGCGCAGGATCTCCAGCAGCATCAGGCGGGTGATGCCGGGCAGTTTCTGGTGATCCAGCAAAGGGGTGGCCACAATGCCGTGCTTGACCACGAATACATTGCACGCCGCCGCCTCGGTGAGTTCGCCATCCTGGTTGTAGAGGATGGTTTCCTTATGGCCCAGCGCGTGGCCGTGCTGGTAGTGCATGACGTTGCCCAGCAGCGCGGTAGACTTGATATTGCAGCGTTTCCAGCGCATATCTTCCGTGGTGGCCACCGTGTAGCGGCTAGCCGCGGACTTGTCCGGCAGCGGGGCAGGGGGGATTTCGAATGCAAAGGCGTAAACCGTCGGGCTGATACCCTCCGGATACGCATGATTGCGGCGAACGTCGGCTCCGCGACTCACGTGGATGTAGATACCCAGGTTGCCGCTGCCATTGCGCGAGATCAGCTCATCGCATATCTCCCGCCACTGCTGGTGATCCACCTGCATCGCGATTTCTATAGCGTCCAGGCCATCCTGCATCCGTTCCATATGCGGCGTAAAACCCACCAGCTGGCCGTCATAGGAGGGTATGACCTCGTAAATGCCGTCGCCGAACAGGAAGCCCCGGTCCATAGGCGATATCTGCGCCTGGTCCATGGGGAGATAAACACCATTGAGATAAACCGTACTCATCATCTTTCCTTGTTGTCGTAATCGGGTTCAGTTGCCCGGGAAACCGGTCAGGATACGCAGCTCCTGTATCACCCGGATACCCTCCGACGCGGCGAGGCCGTCTTCTGTCAGGGTGTTTTCGCGAGTGACCCCGTCCACGCTGCCGCGGGCCGACAGGTAGTCGAGGATATCCAGAGGCGAAATATCAGCCAGCAGGTCACGCCCGGACCATTTGGCGAGCAGGGCGATCAGGCCGTAGGCGCCCCAGTTGGATACATCGGCCACCAGCAGTTCATCGCAGCAGGTCACCGCCGCCCTGATATCGAGGGTGGCAATCGCCGCGGCGATATTGCCCATGCCTATCTCATTGCCGCCGTCCCCGATGGCTATGGTAGGACAGGAGGCGAGCGTGAGAAAGGGGTCGAAGAAAGCGCAGCGCGCGGTGATGTCCTCGCCGCGCATGTTGTAGTAGCGGCCGTCTTCAGCAAGTCCCGGTCGCTCTATCGAGATCACCGCGGTGGGCTGCAGGCGTCGCAACTGTGCGGCAGCTTCCTCGTGCGCACTCGCCAGGTCGCGGGCATTGAGGGGCAGTATCCGGTAGTCGGCGGCAATGGCATCGGACAGCGGGGGACCACAGGCGATTACCGGCTCCGCTCCCAGTGCCTGCAGGGCGTCGTACAGGGCGATGGCACCCACCGGTCCGTCGGTCTCGAAGGTGTCGGTGACGGGAAAGCCCGTGCCGATGATCACGGTGCCTTGAATATCGCGCAATTGCTGGGCGGCACGCAGGTAGTAGTCAGGCTGCAGCGCGGCCCTGGCCAGCTGCATATTGCGCAGATTCCGGGCCACCATCAGCTCTTCGATTGCCTGGCTCAGGGAAAGATCATTCAAGGCTGTTGCTCCAGCAGGGGTTGATGATTGGTCAGGCTCTGGGCGAGATGCAGGGCATTGTGGGCGCCATGGGGACTGACAGGGGCGAAGTGGACAGTGCCGCCGGGCCTCAGCTGGGACAGTCGCGCGGCGTCCAGGGAGAGGGCTGAGCCGATCTTGGGATAGCCCCCGATGGTCTGGCGGTCGTTGAGCAGCACGATGGGCTGGCCGTCCGCGGGAATCTGGATCGCGCCGAAGCAGATACCCTCGGACAGGATGCCGTCGACCTCACAGGCAATGGCAGGCCCCTCCAGGCGGTAGCCCATGCGGTCGCAGCGATCCGACACGGTGTAAGCGTGGCTGAAAAACCTGCGTTGCTGCAGCCTGCTGAAGTGGGCCTGCTGGTAGCCCGGAATCACCCGGACAGTGACCATGTCCTGGTAGCGTGGCTGCCGGTTGGCCGGCAGGTAGAGGTGCTTGCGCCGGGTTACCCGGGAACAGGGCAACAGGTCGCCCGGTTGCAGCTTGTCACCGTGCAGGCCGCCGATCTGCTCACGCACCACGGTGGCAGTGCTGCCGAAGCTGGGTTCGATATGAAACCCCCCGGCAACCCCGAGGTAGCTGCGGCAACCGTGCTCGGCAAAATCCAGCGCGAGTTCGTCCCCCGCGCGGACCGGGTGTACTGTCCACAGCGGTTTTTCCACGCCGTTAACAGCCAGCGGCATGGTGGCACCCGTCACGCAGATGAAAGTATCCACCGCGGCGCGGAAGCGGGCGCCGCCAAAGCTGATCTCCACCGCGGTACTGTCCACTGCGTTTTCCAGCAGGCGGTTGCAGTAGTGAAACGCCTCCGGGTCGAGGGGGCCGCCATTGGTCAGGCCGATCCGGTGTTGGCCGAAGCGTCCGCGATCCTGCAACAGGCTCAGGACGCCAGGTTGGATGACTTCAATACTCACGCCAGCTCTCCGCCAAGAGCCAGGAAGCGGTCGCGGCTGATCGCCTCGAAGCGCACCCGGTCGCCGACGGTAACCGGCATGGTGGGCGTTGCGTGGGGATCGAACATGCGGGTGGGGCAGCGCCCGATCAGGTTCCAGCCGCCCGGGGAAACTGCCGGATAAACCGCGGTCTGCCGGTCCGCGATCGCCACTGCCCCGCGCGGCACCTTCAGGCGCGGGGTGGTCAGGCGCGGGGCCGCAATTCGCTCGTCCACCTGGCCCAGATAGGCAAAGCCGGGGGCGAAGCCAATCGCGTAAACACGGTATTCGGTGCCGCTGTGAAGGCCGATAACCTCGTCGACTGACAAGCCTGAACGCTCCGCGAGCGATTCCAGGTCAGCTCCCGCATCGGGGGCATAGTAGACCGGCAGTACCACCGTACGCCCCTCGCGATCCGCGCTGCCGGACAGCCCGGAGATAGCCGTCCGCAGGCGGTGGCCAACGCTCAGGTGGTCGGTTTTCATGGGGTCGTAGACTACCAGCACCGATGCATAGGAGGGCACCAGGTCTATGAGGTCGTCCCCCAGTGCCGCCTCGATGGCGGCAGAGGCGGCCTGGACCCGGGCTGCGACCTCGGGACAGGCCTGATCGCCCAGGTAGAGAATCAGGGCATTTTCGCCAGCTGACTGGAGTTCCATCCGGGACTAGGCCGCCTTGACCAGGTCGCGGATGGCCCGGATGGCCTGCACGCCCTCGGGGTTGTCGCCGTGTACACACAGTGTATCGGCCTGCAGCGCCAGTCGCTTGCCGCTGACGGTGGTAACCGAGCCCTCGCTCTGCAGCTGTTTAACCTGCGCCAGCATGAGTTCCCGGCTGTGCACAGCGCCGGGTTTGCGCCTGGACAGCAGGCTGCCATCGTCGTCGTAGCAGCGGTCTGCAAACGCTTCGAACAGTACGCTGATCCCGCGTGCGTTCGCCTCGGCGCGATGCTGCTGCGCGGCGGGTGTTGCCTGCAGCATCAGTGCCAGTGGCCGATGGTAGCTTGTCAGGGCCTGCATGATAGCGGCCATTACCTCGGGTTTCGCCATCATATCGTTGTACAGTGCGCCATGTGGTTTGACGTAGGCTACCTCGAGCCCCTGGCTCAGGGCCATCCCCTCCAGCGCGGCAACCTGGTAGTGCAAGGCGGCGATCAGTTCATCGGCGCTGAGATTCATGCTGCGACGGCCGAATCCCACCAGGTCGGGATAAGCCGGGTGAGCCCCGATGCTGACGCCGTGGCGCGCGGCCAGCGCCAGCGTGGCGCGCATGGTGAGCGGGTCACCGGCGTGGAAGCCACAGGCAATATTCGCCTGGTCGATGTGTGGCATGACGTCCTCGTCCATGCCCATCGTCCAGCTGCCGTAGCTTTCGCCGAGGTCGCAGTTCAATAACATTGTTATTTCCTTATCGCTACATCACAGCCAGCTGGCTGTTGCGCAAATCAGTTACCAGCATGCAACCCGGGCTGTGGGTTATCGCAAAGGCCGGCTTCGCCATTTCCAGGGCTACCTGGGGTGTCACGCCGCAGGCCCAGAATACCGGCAATTCGTCGTCAGCCACAGTCACCGCATCACCGTAATCCGGCCGGGCCAGTTCGCTGATACCGATGAGGCCGGGATCGCCCAGATGAACCGGCGCTCCGTGCACAGCCGGAAAGCGCGTGCAGATCTGTATCGCACGAATGGCGTCGGCTGCCCTGAAGGGGCGCATACTCACCACCATTTTGCCGGCGAAAGGCCCGGCGGGTTTGCAATCGATGGAGGTGCGGTACATCGGGACATTCACCTTCTGGCTTACGTTGCGCACCTCGAGCCCGTCAGCCAACAGCGCTTCCTCGAAGGAGAAGGAACAGCCCAGGGCAAAAGTGACGAGGTCGTCCCGCCACAGGGAGCTGATATCCGCGCATTCCTCGATGAATTCTCCGTCGCGAAACACCCGGTAGCTTGGCACGTCAGTCCGAATGTCGACATCCCCCAAAGGTGGTAGCGTGAAATCCCCGGGTCCGTTTGACATGGCGATGAGGGGGCAGGGTTTGGGGTTGAGCTGGCAAAAACGCAGGAAGTCATTGGCCACTGCGGCGGGCAGAATCACGATGTTGCACTGGACATAACCGGGTGCCAGGCCGGAGGTGTTGCCCGCGTGGGCGCCCGAGCGAATGGCGTGACGCAGCTCCTGGGGCGAGGCGATTTCCTTCATTACTGATCCTGTCGACTGTGGGTATACGGGTGTGAGCTTGTCCGGGGGGGCGCTGCCACTTGAGCCGCGGCCCCGGGCCCGGGTGTTTTTCAGGGAATTAGTTTGGCACAGATTCACAAATCTGGATAATGTCCGCGTCTCTGTGAACCCGTAAAAAACCTATGCTTTCTCGCCTGCTCAATGTTGTCAGCCCCGACCCCGATGGTAAAGACCGTTTTGTCGGTACCAATATGCACCCGGAGGCTTACAGGGTTTACGGCGGCCAGGTGCTGGCCCAGTCGGTCAGCGCCGCAGTGGCAACGGTAGCGGAAGACAGGCTGATCCACTCCCAGCACGCCTATTTTTTGCGCCCCGGCGATGTCAGCAAGCCGATTGTGTTTGAGGTGGAGCGGGCCCGCGACGGCCGCAGCTTCAGTTCGCGCCGGGTGGTGGCCTCGCAGCAGGACAAGCCCATCCTGGTGGCGTCGATGTCATTTCAGCAGCCCTCGGCGGGTGACGATTACCAGTCGGATATGCCCGCCGTTCCGCCACCGGAATCCCTGCCCAATGAGCGCCAGCTTAGCCTCGAGGCCGGTCGACTGGACGAGAGCTTCATGATAACCACCGGCGAGGACCTCGATATTCGGGTGGTGGAGCCGATTGACTGGAACCGGCCGGTACCCCGGGAACCCGTGTTGCAGGCGTGGATGAAGACCAGCGGCCCGGTGCCTGATACCCGGGGACTGCACCACGCACTGCTGACCTACCTGTCGGATGCCCTGCTGGTGGATGTCTGCCTGATCAAGCACGGTCGCAGCTTTGAGGATCCGCGTTGGCAAATCGCCAGCCTGGACCACGGCCTGTGGTTTCACGAGGATTTCCGGGTGGATGACTGGCTGTTGCACGTGGTGGAGGCGGAGCGCATCGGTGGCGGCCGCGGCCTCGCCCGGGGCAGTTTTTACACCCGCGATGGACGGCTCGTGGCAACCACCATGCAGCAAAGCGTTATGCGCCTGCGCTGACCCGTTGTAAATGGAGGGGCTATACTTCTATAGTGTTCGCTGAATTACTTTAACTATAGAGGACCACGGCATGCCGCATCCGAGCATCACGGCGCAGACTTATCCCCACAAGCCGGCCATTATCATGGGCGATTCAGGTGAAATCGTCACCTACAAGGAGCTGGACGAGCGCTCGAACCAGGGCGCGCAGTTGTTTCGCTCGCTGGGGCTCAAGCCGGGCGATCACATTGGTATGATGCTGGAGAACACCCGCCAGTTCCTGGAGATCGCCTGGGCCGCCCAGCGCTCGGGCATCATCTTTACCCCGATCAGCACCCACCTGAAACTCGCCGAGACCAGTTATATCCTGGAAAATTGCGGCGCAAAGTTGTTCATTGGCTCCCTCGCCCTGGCCGAAGTCGCCGCGCAGGTAATTGCCAGCGCGCCGGGGCAGGTTGCCCATTTTTATATGGTGGGCGGCATCAAGCCCGGTTTTGAATCCTGGGAGGAGGCCATTGACCAGCAGCCCGATACGCCCATAGCTGACCAGAGTAACGGTGTGCCCATGCTCTATTCCTCCGGCACCACTGGCCAGCCAAAGGGCGTGTTCGTCCCGCCCGCGAGCAGCGATGTCAACACGCCGCACCCGCTGGTCGGCTCCATGGGCGCGGCCTTCGGGTTCAGCGAGGAGACGGTCTATCTTTCCCCGGCCCCGCTTTACCACGCGGCGCCGCTGCACTACTGCATGATGGTGGCGTTCCAGGGCGGCACCATCGTGGTGATGGAACAGTTCGATGCGGAGCGCGCGCTGCAGCTGATCGAGGAACACCGGGTGACCCACAGCCAGTGGGTGCCGATCATGTTCATCCGCATGCTGAAGCTGCCGCAGGAGGTGCGCGACCGCTACGATGTCAGTTCGATGCAGTTCGCCATCCACGCCGCGGCGCCCTGCCCGATAGAGGTCAAGGAGCGAATGATCGACTGGTGGGGAGAGGTTATCGTCGAATACTACGCCGCCAGTGAGGGGATCGGCGTCACCATTATCGATTCTGCCAACTGGCTGACCCACAAGGGCTCGGTAGGGCCCGCCCTGGTCGGCGAGCTGCATATCCTGGACGACGACGGCAACGAACTCCCGGCCGGGGAGATCGGCACCATCTACTTCGGTGGTGAACACACCCGGTTCAAATACCATAACGAGCCGGAAAAAACCGCTGGCGCCTACAATGACAAGGGCTGGGCCACCACCGGCGACGTCGGCTACGTGGACAGGACGGCTTTCTCTACCTGACCGATCGCAAGAACTTCATGATCATCAGCGGCGGGGTAAACATCTATCCGCAGGAAATCGAGAACCTGCTGATTACCCACCCGAAGATAGCCGATGTGGCGGTTTTCGGCATACCGCACGAGGAATTCGGCGAACAGGTCAAGGCCGTGGTGCAACCGATGAACTGGGCGGACGCCACCGACGAAGTGGCCATCGAGATCATGGAGTGGCTGCGCGACAAGCTCTCCCATATCAAGATGCCGCGCTCACTGGACTTCAACCCCAAGTTGCCGCGCATGGACAACGGCAAGCTCTACAAGCGCCACCTGGTCGAGGAGTATCGCGGCGGTGCTCGCAGCGACGAGGGACCGGGCCCGGATACCGATGGTTGACCCGCGACAAACCGCTGGGCGTCATTTATCATTTCGATTATGCTTGTCGCAGGCAAGTATTGTGGTTGTAAAGAATTGAAGAGGTGCAACGGTGGGTAATTCACGCAAGCTCAAGAAACTCGAGCGCACGATGAGCAAGTGTCGCAGCTACGACGAGTGGCGCCAGGCCGCTATCGAGCACGACGAACTTTCCGGAAAACGGCGCTGGCGCGAGGTGGACCAGACCAGCCAGTACGATTACGCCCAGATTCGCCTGCGCCTTGATCGCATCCGCAGTCTGCGCGCCCGGCACGACCACCACGGGCTGCTGTTCACCCTCAATGAGGGCATTCACGGCAATATGGGCGGCATGGGCCGCAGCGCCCTCTACCGCCAGGCCAAGTTTGGCACCAAGAAACTCATCGAACAGTATATCGACGAGGTCGATGACTCCCTGCGCTACCTGGCGGAGCTGGACAACGACCTTATCAATCCCCAGGAAAAACTGGATTTTTTCTATCGGGCCAACATCTGCTATGGCCGCTCCGCGCTGATGCTGAGTGGCGGCGGCGTGCTGGGCTTTTATCACCTGGGAGTGGTGAAAATGCTGCTGGACCAGGGGCTGCTGCCCAGGGTGATCTCCGGTTCGAGTGCCGGCTCGCTGGTGGCGGGCGTACTGGGTACCCATACGGACAAGGAGCTCGAGCACTTCTACAGCCCGGCCAATGTGCTGTTCGAGGCAGAGCGGGAGGCCAGCACCTTTTCCCGCATGTTTTTCGGCGCCAACCCGCAAATCGATGTGGGCGACCTGGGGCGCCTGATCGCCCGCATGGTACCGGACCTTACCTTCCAGGAAGCCTATGAGAAAACCGGTCGCCAGATCAGCATCACGGTAGCTCCCGGCGGAGCCCCACCAGCGCTCCCGCCTGCTCAACGCGATAACCTCGCCCAACGTATTCGTGCGATCCGCGGTGATGGCCTCCTGCGCGGTGCCGGGGGTATTCCCGCCGGTGATGCTGATGGCCAGGAACGTGCACGGCGAGGCCCAGCCCTACCTGCCCACGCGCAAGTGGGTGGACGGTTCGATCGCTGACGACCTGCCCGCCAAGCGCCTGTCGCGGCTCTACAGCGCCAACCACTACATTGTCAGCATGGTCAACCCGATAGCGATACCGTTCCTCAGGAAAGAGGGCAGTCGCAGCGCGCTGGGTTCGGCCCTGGGCAGCCTCGGGGTCGGCATGGGTCGGGAGCTGCTGAACTTTTACCGGGGCGTGGTGCAGCGCCAGGGCGACAACTGGCCGCGGTTCAATATGCTGATGAACAGTGTGCACGCCTTGATCGACCAGGAATACAGCGGCGATATCAATATCGTTCCCAGCTTCCGCTGGTACAACCCCGCCAAGATTCTCTCCCACCTGTCCGAGAAGGACCTGATCGAATTGATGGAAGGCGGTGAGCATTCAACCTATCCCAGCATTGAGTCGATCAGGATTTGCACCAAGATAAGCCGCACCATGGAGGAAATACTGACCCGCTTTGAAACCGGGGATCTGCGCCCTGATGCCAGTGAGGTGCATCGCCCGCGGTCGTCGCGACGCAGGCCACCACCCACCCGGGCGGACCGGGCGGCACTCGACAGCGGGGTCGGCAAAGCGAAGCCTGTCAAGCCTGCAAAGGCATCGAAGCCGGCACAGCAGGTCAAAGCGAAGAAGAAGGCGATTGTGGGCAGGAAAGCCGGCACCGTAAAAAAAGCGCCGGCGGCGAGCAAAAAGCCCAAGGAGGGCGAGCAGCCCGGCCAGCAGGCGGCATAACAAAACGGGGCTGATGCCCCGTTTTTTTCTTTCAGCGGATCAGCGCCGCTCCCATCTCTGCCAGTGGCACTACCGAATCACCCCTGGAGTCCGCCTCCTGGCTTGATGCGGTACCTATCTGGGCTCGCTTGACGATGCCCTGGCAGATGGCGGCGAGGCGGAACAGGGAAAACACCAGATAGAAGTTCCAGTTGTCGATGCCGTGCCGCCCGGTGCGCTCGCAGTAGCGGGCGATATACTCTTCATCGCTGGGTATCCCCAGCGCGGCGCGGTCCACCCCGGCGAGTCCCTTCACCCCACCCTCGCGCGGCAGCATCCAGGCCATGCACTGGTTCGCCAGGTCCGCCAGGGGATGTCCCAGGGTCGATAACTCCCAGTCCAGCAGGGCAATCACCCGGGGCTCGGTGGGATGAAACATCATATTATCCAGGCGGTAGTCACCGTGTACCAGGCTCACCGCGCCATCATCCGCCGGCATGTTTGCCGGCAGCCATGCCAGCAGGGTCTCCATGGCCTCTATGCGCTGGGTTTCGGATGCCCGGTACTGCTTGGTCCAGCGATCTACCTGGCGCTCGAAATAGTTTCCCGGACGTCCGTAATCGGCCAGCCCGACCGCGTCGACATCGACACAGTGCAGGGCCGCCATGGTGGCATTCATGGCGTCGTAGATGGCTGCCCGCTCGGCGTTGTCCGCAGCTTCCGGAATCACCGGATCCCACAGAATCCTGCCCTCCATGTACTCCATGATGTAAAACATGGAGCCGATAACTGTCTCGTCCTCGCAAAAGATATAGGTGCGCGGCACCGGCACATCGGTATCGCGCAGTGCGCTTATCACCCGGAATTCGCGATCGACCGCATGGGCCGATTTAAGCAGTTCTCCCGGCGGCTTGCGCCGCAGCACATAGGACTTGCCATCGGCGCTCAGCTTGAATGTCGGGTTGGACTGGCCGCCCGCGAATTTTTCCGCGCTGACCGGCCCCTTGAAGCCGGGAATATGCTGTTCCAGATAGTTGCCCAGGCTGACGGTGTCGATGTTCTGTGTGCTCATAATTACAGGTTCTTATCGTGAAATGGTTGCTTGTGGGTGGGTTTGACAGATAGCGTCAGGGCAATCGCCCGCTGCGGTGATGGCCGGCCCTGTCGCGCAGTCGCTAAATGTACAGCAAAGCGCATTGAAGCGGAAATGTTTGAGCCGCGCCGCCGTGCTCGTTATGCTGTCCCCATGGCGTTGCCCGGCGACAACGCCGGCATTGGGGATTTGGGCGCAATTGGGGGCAAAAACACAGTGGTAGAGCCGATCGGAAAGCCCCAGCAGCGCGAGGTGGTTGCAGCAACCGAGCGTTATGTCCTGCAGGCCAGTGAACTGTTCGGGCGGCGATTCCGCCAGATACCTGTTCTGTTTGACCTGGCAGGCCGCACCGCGGGTATGTTCAAGCTGGTAGGGCGCCGCGGCTGGATTCGCTACAACCCCTGGATTTTTGCCAAGTATTACGAGGAGAACCTGCGGGACACTGTTCCCCACGAGGTAGCCCATTTCATCGTGCACGAGCTTTACGGCACCCGCGGCATAAAGCCCCACGGCCGCCAGTGGCGGGCCCTGATGGAGCATTTTGGCGCCGACCAGGGCGTGACCTTCGATCTGGATCTTGAGGGGATTCCCCAACGGCAGCAGCGCACTCATCCCTACCGCTGCGGCTGCAGGGTCCACGATGTGTCCTCGACGCGGCACAACCGCGTACTGCAGGGTGTTGGCCGTTACCGCTGCCGTATTTGCGGCAGCGACCTGTCCTACGCCGGCTAGATGTCTATTTGCAGTTCCACGCCGCTGTAGAGATTGCTTTGCTTATCCAGGTTTGGCTTCGCGATCGCCGCCCGGTCGGGGTCCAGGCCGGCCTCGTTTACCAGGTAAGTCTTGACAGCGACCGCCCTGGCGGTGGCCAGTTCAACCAGGTCCGCATCCGGCAGGGTGATAGCCTGCGCCAGTTTCAGGTATTGCTCATTGGCAGTCAGGGTGGTTTCCCCCGGAGCTGCAGCCTGGTAACGCGCTGAGATCGCTTGCTCCCAGTCCGGGCCTTTACTGGACAGTTCCGCCTCAGGCAGTCCGTCCGCCAGCAACTGGGCCTGCAGCTGGTTCTTCTGCAGCCGCTCCCGGTCAGCCGTAAGCTGCAGGCGTCCGACAATAACAAGGGTTAACTCGGGCCGCTGGGCCAGGGCGCTGTTAAGCTTGTCCAGCTGTTCCCGGCTGGATGCCTGCAGCTCGGCGGAGCCGGACCTGAAGTTCACCCGCTGCAGGTCCTCCTCTGAGTCCACCAGGCTTGCGAGTAGGGTAAAAGGAGATGTGATTGCCTTGGTGATGAGATTGACCAATGCCCCCATCACCACGCTGCCCACGCTGAATTCCGGGTCGTCTACATCGCCGCTGACCGGAATTTCCATATCGATGACACCCTTGCTGTCGGTCAACAGCGCGAGCGCCAGCTCCAGCGGAAGGTCCACGGCTTTTTCGCTTTCGACTTTATCCCCCAGTTTCATCTGGTCGATGAGAATCTTGTTGTTGCCCTTGAGGCGGTTGTCCTCCATGGCGTACTTCAGGTTCAGGTTGAGCACGCCGCGCTCTATCGCATAGCCGGCGTAAGTGCCGGAGTAGGGCGACAGCAGCGCCATATCGACACCCGCAAATTTCAGATCCAGATCGATTGCGGGCGGGCTGCGCAGCGGCTGGGCGGTGCCGGCCAGTGTCACCGGGGCATAGCCATCCACCGAACCTTCTATGTCGACTTTGGTCTTCGCGGCCTCGTCGCTGCTGATGTCCTTGATATTGCCGTTGATATCGCCGATCACGGTACGAAAGTGAATGGGGAGCGACTCGTCCATGAAATCGATTTCGCTGTCTGTTATCAGAATCAGCGGTACCGTGACACTCCAGGGCTCCCCCTCGGACAGGTCCTCCTTTACCTCCTCGGCCTGTTCACCCACTTCCTGTTTCCAGAGGTTCTGGGCGTTGATGGAACCGTCCTCGTTGATGTGTATCCGACCCTGGTAGTTGTCTATCGACAGTTTGGCCAGTTCCACCTGGTGCTTGTCCATGTCGATCTGCAGTTTTTCCCAGCGCACGGTCTCCCAGGAGGTCAGTGCTAGCTCGGCGTCAGTAATTTTCCCTGCGAAGCCGCTGATCGCACCATCCATGCCTATGCTCGCCGGTGCATACTCCGCGAGGCTGATCTCGCCGGCTACCTGTAACTGGCCATCCGTGATCTCCGCGTTCAGGGCGGCGGGAAAGTTGGGGTTGAACCAGGCCAGCGGCAAGCCTTCGAGTTCGTAAGAGAGGCTGCCTGTGCCCAGGGCGAGGTCCAGTGTGCCCTTCACGGACGCCGCGGTCTCGCCGTTCACGGTCAGCTTGAGGGACAGTTCGCTGTCGCCCTCGAGCGGCCACCTGATATCGCTGGCACTGGCCTCCAGCGGCGTTATCTCCAGCAGGGCGGGGTCGGTGAAGTCCGAGCGCCAGCGCACACTGCTGTCTGCCAGTTGGAATGTGCCGAGGCTGGCTGTCCAGCCCGACTCGCCACCGCTGTCCTCCTCCTGGGGCGTTGCCTGCGCGTCGTCAGCGGGCGGCACCGGCGCGAACAGCTGCACCAGGCTTACCTGGTCATCCTTCATCCAACCGCTGATCGCGAGCTCGTTGATCACCAGTGCCCCCAGGTCCACATGCTGGGCCGCGCCATCCAGTTCTATACCCGACAACTTCAGGCCGCCCAGGGCGACCGCCGTGTCCGGCAACTGCGCGGTTGACTTCGGATTGATGGCTATTCCATCCAGACGCACCTCGCCGTTGCTGACGCGGTAGTCGATGGCTTCGCCCCAGTTGACCTGGTAGTTACCCTCGACGCTGATGGTGCCCTGTGGCAGTTCGAAGGACACCCAGGGCTCGGCAATTCGCCACAGGGCGGGTAGCTGCAGGTCGGTCAGGGCCAGGGTTCCCTCGCTGTGGGAGCGCGGTATCGATACCTCACCCTCCCAGTGAAGTTGGCCGCCCCCTTCGCCAGTGGCGTCCAGGACATAGGGCTTGCCTTCCTCCAGTATTGTGGACAGGCCGGTCACATTCAGCGCCAGGCCGTTCAACTCGCTGCTGAAAGGTTTTTCCCGGGCCTGGTTGGTGTATACCAGCTGCTCCGAGGTGAAGTTGAAATTGTGGATGGTGACCGGGAATATGCCCGTTGATTCCGGTGCAGGCGCCTGGGGGTCATCTGGTGGCACCATATCGGAGAAATTAAAGTTGCCATCCGCCTGTTCGATCACGTGGACATACAGCTGTGAGACAGCGACCTGGTCGAATACCAGGGCGCCACTCCAGAGGCTTTCCAGTGACAGGTTGACGCTGGCGCTATCGAGGCTGACAAAACGCGACCCGTCCAGTTCGGGAATTGCGGTCTTGTTTAATTCAAGGCTCAGGGTGAAGGGGTTGAACCAGATGATCTCGCTGTGAAAATCCCGTCCAAGGTATTTTTTTACAGCCCAGCCCGGCAGCAGGTTCAGGGCAGGCGTGACAACGAGCAATACCAGTGCCAGGTAGGATGCGTAGATAATAGCCAGTATGCGCGCGACTTTTTTCACAACTTTTTCCCTGCTTGTCTGTCAGCAAATGACTATAGCCAATATCGCGCCGGTTTGGGGGGCGGCGGGTAAATTTATTCCGCAAGTCGTCCCCGGGTTTACAGTCCCTTGCGGTAACAATAGGGGGTGACTCCGGTCCACCCCTTGAAGGCCCGGATAAAAGCGCTGGACTCTGAGAACCCCGCGCGGTGGGCGATCTCCTCAATGCTCAGGCCCTGTTTTCCCAGGAAGTGCAGGGCGGTATCACGACGCAGCCGGTTCTTTATGTCCATGAAACTGGTTCCCTCGGCAGCAAGCCTCCGGCGCAGGGTCTGGGGGTGAAGGTCGAGGATGGCGGCGACATCATTGAGTTCGGGCATACCGTCCATATTTTGCCTGAGGATGTCGCGCACCCGCGCTGTCCAGCTATCTGTGGCGAACTGCTGGGTCAGCATGAACAGCGCCGGGTGTCGCAGGAAATGCCGCAGGGACGCTTCGTTTTGTCGCAGTGGTTTATCCATCAGTGACGTGCTGTAAACCAGGGCCGCGCCTTCTTGTTCAAACTCGACGGGATTGCCCATGAATACCTGGTGATACTCCTCCCGGCGCGCGACCGGCGGTTGTTTGAGGCTGACCTGGTGCAGGGGCAGTTGTTCCTGCACCAGCCAGTTCGCAAAACGCTGGGAATTGCTCAGGAACAGCTCGCTGTAATAGGAGCTGGCGCTGTTATCGACGTCAACCTGCTGCAGGCAGAGCCGCGTCCTGTCATCTGCTGTTGTCATGACCGGGTGGAGGCCGAATTCAAACAGCTGGTAGAAGCGGGAGAAACGGCTGAGCGCCTGCCCGAGGGTTGCGCTGCCAATGACGGCGTGGCACATCATGGACCAGCTGCCTATGGGCATGCGCCGGGAGGCATAACCCAGGGCCTCGTCCTGCAGCGCAAGCATGGTGCTGACCTGCAGGTCAGCGAAACGCTCCACCGAGATACGGGCCTCGTCTTCCAGCAGCAAGCGCGGCGAGATACGGTTTTTACGCAGCAGCGCGATCGGGTCGAGACCGTGCTGCACAGTCTGCTTGAGCACAGCTCGGGCAAAACGCACGGAAATAGACGGGCTGCGCAAGGTTGCCGCTGCAGCCTAGCCGGCCGCGGTAGTCAGGTGTATTGGCCGGTGCTCCACCGAGGCGACCCGGTTGCGTCCCCCGCGCTTGGCGAGGTACATCGCGCGATCCGCTTCCAGTGACAGTTCGTCGAGATTCATATCGCCGACGACGCCGGAGACACCGAGGCTGACGGTAACGCCAATACGCTGGGAATCCACCAGCAGAGGCCTCTTACCGATCGCCTCGCGGATGCGTTCGGCCAGGATCCGGGCGGAATCCATGTCCGTTTCAGGCAGTATGATCAGGAATTCCTCGCCACCGGTGCGGGCTACGACGTCGCTGGAGCGGCACAGGCGGCTGATCACGTCGGCGACCTGCCGCAGTACGTGGTCGCCAATCTCGTGGCCAAAACTGTCATTCACCTGTTTGAAGTGATCGATGTCCACCATGATGGCCGACGTGGGCAGGTTGCGCCTGGCTGCCTGGGCCCGACTGATCTGCAGCGCATCATCCAGGCCGCGCCGGTTGAGCAGGCGGGTGAGAGGGTCCATGGTCGCGAGATTGGACAGGTGTTGCTGGTATTCGATTACCACGCTGGCCAGAAAGCCGATGGCAATGAGGGCATAGGCCGCGCTGTGAATCCCGAAAGCGATCGCCTCGCCCTGCAAGCGGGCGCCCCCCTTGGTGAAATAGTACACGGCGACCGGCATTCCCAGTGCCATCATGGCGGCTGCATAGGCGATAATGGCGTCTCCGATATTGCGGTGGCTCCAGCCCCGCCAGCCGCAGACCAGGCCGGTGCCTGCAAAAAACAGCGCAACTGCGCCCGCCTGGACAATAAACATCTGGGCTCGCGGCAGGAAGAATTCGCACAGGCAGGCCAGCAGGCAGATCGCGCCGAGGACCACGCGACCACGCGTGACACCCGCCCGCTGGCCCGCCGCCAGAAACAGGATGTAGCTGTTGAGGATGATCATGATCGACGGCACATTCACCGCCATCAGCACATTGGAGTTCTGTTCCAGGGTAATGGCGATCCAGCCCAGCAGCGACGCCATGAAATACACTGTGTAAAGGCCCAGTCCTGCAGGTGGTTTACTGGAGTCGGCTAGAACGTAGACAACCAGCATCTGGGCGCAGGTGATCGAGAAGATCAGCCCAAACAGCATCAGCGCCCAGTTTGCTGGAAAAATCTGGTCCATCGAACTCCTTGTGGTGCCCTTAGCGGGTGGCTGTCAGTTTACGTCAATTTTCGTGTAGGGACAGGTCATTGCCCCGCTGTGTGCCCGCGCCCATACTTTGCGGCCTTTACTGTCCGCCACCGGCAGGGAGCGTTCATCGTGCGGCGCGAGTTTACTGAAGAACAGGCCATGACCGGCAATGCTTGCCGCAAGCTCATGACCCCCGGATTGTGCCACATATGGAGGCCCGGTGTGAGGCGGGAATCGTGGATCGTGACGCATTTCGCAAAGCACGGTTTTATGGACGAACACCCCATTAGCAGGCAGTATACCGACCCAAAGATATCAACTGGTTATGCCGTTAGTTCCGCGCCGGTGAAGACAGCCATCAGCCGGGACTGCCTCGGCGTTACCCGTGTTTTATTCAACACCCGCATTTTTTAACGATTAACACCAGGAGAGCGAATATGGATCTTGCAGGAAAGGTAGCAATTGTCACCGGCGGAGCCTCGGGGCTTGGCCGCGGCACGGTGGAGGCTTATGTAGCCAAGGGCGCGAAGGTTGCCATCTTCGATATGAACGAAGCCAATGCCAGGGAAGTGATTGCAGAACTGGGGGCCGACAATGTTGCATTCTGGAGCGTCAATGTCGCCGATGAGGCATCGGTAAAGGCAGCAGTGGAGGGCGTGGTGGAAAAGTTCGGCGCGCTGCACATCTGTAACAACTACGCCGGTATCGGCAGCGCCTGTAAAACCTTCGGCAAGAACGGCGTATTCCCGCTGGACCAGTACATGCTGGTGATCAATATCAACCTGGTGGGCACTTTCAACGTATCCCGTTATGCCGCCGAGCAGATGGCGAAGAACCAGCCGATCAACGCCGACGGCGGTCGCGGCGTCATTATCAATACCGCCTCTGTGGCAGCCTATGAGGGGCAGGTGGGCCAGGTGGCTTATTCCGCCAGCAAGGGCGGCGTGGTCGGCATGACCCTGCCCATGGCGCGAGATCTTGCCAGCTACGGCATCAGGGTAAATACCATTGTGCCCGGCCTGATTCACACCCCCCTGTTCGAGGCGCTGCCGGAACAGGCATACAAATCACTCGAGTCCAGCGTTTGCTATCCGCCCCGCCTGGGCAAGCCGCAGGAAATCGCTCATCTGTCTGTATTTATCGCCGAGAATGATTACCTCAACGGTGAATGTATCCGTCTCGACGGAGCAATCCGTATGCAGCCGCGCTAATCAAGGAGATTCCAATGGGTCCACTTAACGGTTATACGGTGATCGAACTGGCGGGTATCGGTCCCGCCCCCATGGGCGGCATGATGCTGGCGGATATGGGCGCGGAAGTCATACGCATCGATCGCGCCGCCAGCGCGGGTCACCCGGGAATGAAGGATGTGAGCGCCCGGGGCAAGAAGTCCGTGGCGATAAACCTCAAGGATCCCCGGGGCATAGAGACCCTGCTGCAAATGGTCGAAAATGCCGATGTGCTGATAGACCCCTATCGCCCCGGCGTTTGCGAAAAGCTCGGGATCGGGCCCGATGTCTGCCTGCAGCGCAACCCCAAACTGGTGTTTGCCCGGATGACGGGCTGGGGCCAGGACGGGCCCCTGGCCCAGGCAGCGGGACACGATATCAACTATATCTCCATTACCGGTGCACTCTACGCCATGGGTCGCAAGGGTCAAAAGCCGGTACCGCCCCTGAACCTGGTGGGGGATATGGGCGGCGGTGGCATGTTGCTGGTGACCGGTGTGCTGGCGGCGATGCTGGAGGCAACCAGCTCCGGCAAGGGCCAGGTCATCGATGTTGCGATGGTGGACGGCGCCGCCCAGTTGATGTGGATGTTCCATGGCTTTGAGGCGATGGGCCTGTGGGATGCGGGCAACCGCGAGTCGAATATGCTCGATGGCGGCGCCCACTATTACGACACTTACGAGTGCGCCGATGGCGAATACGTCTCGATTGGTTCCATCGAGCCGCAGTTCTACGCCCTGTTGAAACAGCATGCGGGCCTGTCCGAGGAGGATTTCGGTGACCAGAACAATGCCGATAAATGGCCCGGGATGAAAGAGAAGCTGGCGGCGGTTTTCAGGCAGAAAACCCAGGCCCAGTGGTGCGAGATCATGGAGGGGACCGACGTTTGCTTCGCCCCGGTTCTGTCCTTTGTGAATGCCCCGTCCCATCCCGCCAACGTGGCGCGCAACTCCTACATCGAGATGGATGGTGTTACCCAGCCGGCGCCCGCCCCCAGGTTCAGTCGCACACCCTCGAAAGTGCGGCATGGGGGCCCGAACCCCGGTCAGGACACCGAGGCGGTGTTGACGGCAATGGGATTCGGCGAGCGGGAAATATCCGAGCTCAAAAAGACGGGCGCTATAGCGTGACAGTGAAACCAGCGGGAGCAGGCGATGAGTAACTACGACACAGTACAGCTAGAGCGCGAGGGCAGCGTGGCGATTGTCTCACTCAATCGCCCCGATAGCCTCAATGCTTTCAACGCCGCTTTGCGCGCAGACCTGCGCCGGGCCGTGCGCGAGGTGAATGATGACCCGGCTGTGCTGGCGGTGATCCTGACCGGAGCGGGTCGCGCCTTCTGTGCCGGCGCGGACCTCGCGGAATCAGCTGAAAACCCCGAGCACTTCCGGGTGGAAGACCAGCTCAATGGCGAATACAAACCGATCCTGCTCGAGATGAATCGGGCGGCCAAGCCCTGGATAGCTGCTGTCAATGGCGCTGCCGCCGGTATCGGCAGCGCTTTTGCCCTGAACTGTGACCTGGTTGTGATGGCTGAAAACGCCTATATCTACCAGGCCTTTGCCGCGATCGGGCTGGTGCCGGACGGCGGCGCCACCTGGCACCTGGTTCGGACACTCGGACGTCACCGGGCTTACGAAGTTATCGCCTCGGGTGAAAAAATTCGCGCCGGGAAATGTCTCGACTGGGGCCTCTGCAACCGGGTCGTTCCCGACGAGGAACTGCTGTCACAGGCCCTGGCCTGGGCCCAGGAGCTCGCCGCGAAGTCGCCGCTGGCCCTGCGCTACGCCAAGCAGGCGCTCAATGCCGCGATTGAGATCTCGGTGGGCGAAACCATCTCCTATGAAGCGGGGTTGCAGCACCTGTGTGTCAGCAGTGAGGATGCAAAGGAAGGCGTGGTGGCGTTCATCGAAAAACGCGCGCCCCGCTGGCAGGGCCGCTAGCAAGGTTGCCAGCGTCCAGTGGCGCGCCGGATATGCGATATAGTGTGCGCCTGCAATCGCCTGGGGGAATGCAATGAGCGATGAGACCCGACCCGAGCTGGCGGCGTGGCGCGAGCGCGTGGACCGCACCCTGGATGAACAGCGGGCCGAGGCGCGTACCAGGCGGCATGAAAAAGGCTACCGCACGGCCCGGGAGAATATCGAGGACCTGGTCGATGCGGGTTCCCTGGTGGAGTACGGCCAGCTCGCGGTGGCGGCCCAGCGCAGCCGGCGCGACTACCAGGATCTCCAGTCAAGCACAGCCGGCGATGGCATCATCACTGGCACCTGCACAATCAACGCCTCCCTGGTCGGCCCCGGTCGGGGCAGGGCCGCGGTGATCGTCAACGACTATTCCGTGCTGGCCGGCACCCAGGGTTTTTTTCACCACAAAAAGCTGGACCGTATTTGCGAACTCGCCGAGGAGCTGGGGCTGCCGGTGGTAATGTATACCGAGGGCGGTGGCGGCCGTCCCGGCGACACGGATGTCACCACCCAGATAGCCGGCCTGAATATTCGCTCCTTCAGCACCTGGGCCGGGCTCAGTGGCAAGGTGCCGCGCATAGCGGTCAACAACGGTTACTGTTTTGCCGGCAACGCCGCGCTTTTTGGCTGCGCCGACTTTACTATTGCAACGCGCAGTTCCTGGATCGGCATGGCCGGCCCCGCGATGATCGAGGGGGGCGGCCTGGGTAAGTTCGATCCCACCCAGATAGGGCCGATCGAGGTACAGGAGAGAAACGGCGTGGTGGATATCGTGGCTGAGAACGAAGCCCATGCCACCGCCCTGGCTCGGCAACTGCTTTCCTATTTTCAGGGCCCGGTGGAGGAGTGGACTGCTGCGCCGCAGGAAGCACTGCGGCAGGTGATTCCCCAGGATCGCCGCTGGGCCTACCCGGTGCGCAGGGTGATAGAGACCATCGCGGACACCGGCTCCTTCCTCGAACTGCAGCGTATTTTCGGGCGCAGCATTGTCACCGGCTTTATCCGCCTGGAGGGCAGGCCGCTGGCGCTGATTGCCAACGACTGCCAGCAGCTGGGCGGGGCGGTGGATGCCCAGGCCTCGGAAAAGGGCGCCCGCTTCCTGCGCCTGTGCGATGCCCTTGGATTGCCCGTGTTGTCATTGACAGATACCCCGGGATTTATGGTTGGCCCCGACAGCGAGAAGCAGGGCGCGGTGCGCAGCATGTCTTCGCTGTTTCTCGCCGGTGCCGCCATGACCGTACCGGTAGTCGCCATTTTCCTGCGCAAGGGCTATGGCCTGGGCGCCATGGCGATGACCGGCGGCAGTTTTGTCCGGCCACTGTATGCAGCTTCCTGGCCCACCGGTGAGTTCGGCGGGATGGGGCTTGAAGGCGCCGTCAGGCTCGGCTACAAAAAGGAGCTGGACGCGGTCACCGACCCGGCGGAGCGCGAGGCGCTGTTCCAGCAGCTGCTGGCGCGCATGTACGATGTGGGCAAGGCCACCGAGGCCGCGGCCCACCTGGAGATAGACGCCGTCATCGACCCTGCGGACACCCGCGCGGTGGTCCTGCGCGCCTTCGCGGCGGCGGGCCCGGCGGGCAAATAGCGCGTCACAGGGCGCGTCAACGATTCGGTTAAGCAGATAGACAACAGGACATACTATGAAAAATTTGTTTGATGTAAGCGGTAAAGTCGCGGTGGTCACTGGTGGTTCCCGTGGTATCGGCGCGATGATCGCCAGGGGTTTCGTCGAAAACGGCGTGAGAACCTATATTACCGCCCGCAGGGAAGATGAGCTGCGAGCCACAGCGGAAGAACTCAGTACCGTGGGCGAATGTATTGCCCTGCCATCCAACCTGGGAACGCTGGAAGGAGTGACTGCCTTCGCCAGCGCCATCCGGGAACGTGAACCCCGGCTGCACATCCTGGTGAACAACGCGGGCGCCACCTGGGGTGCGCCTATCGATGAGTTTCCCGAAAGCGGCTGGGACAAGGTGATGGACCTCAATGTCAAATCCCTGTTTTTCCTCACCCGGGAGCTACTGCCGGCATTGCGGGAGGCGGGTAGCGCAGAAGACCCGGCCCGGGTCATCAACATCGGCTCGGTGAACGGTTTGACGCACTCGCATATGGATAACTATTCCTACTCCGCCAGCAAAGCCGCTGTGCATCACCTGACCCGTCACCTGGGCGCGGACCTGGCCAGGCAGCACATCAACGTAAACGGCATCGCCCCCGGATTTTTCCCCAGCAAGATGACAGCCCACTGGGCCGACCAGGCCGATGAAATGGCCAGCGCCTTCCCCCGGGGGCGTATAGGCACGGCGGAGGATGCGGCCGGCACCGCGATTTACCTCAGCTCCCGGGCCTCGGCCTGGGTAACCGGGCACATCGTTGTGCTGGATGGCGGCGCGGTGGCGGCTGCCTGACGCACTGCCGCCCACATGGACAAGACCGCGTTCCTGCCGCTTGCAGACGGATCCTCGATCGCCTACCGCCACACGCCCGGAGAAGCCCCGGGCGTGCTGTTCTGCGCGGGTTTCAATTCCAATATGCAGGGAATCAAGGCCCTGGCGCTGGAGCAGTGGTGCCGCGACCGCGGCCGCCAGTTTACCCGCTTTGACTACAGCGGCCACGGGGAGTCCAGCGGCAGCGTGGAGGACGGCTGCATCGGGCGCTGGCGGGACGATACCCTGGCGGTGCTGGACCGGGTTACCTCGGGGCCGCAGGTACTTGTCGGCTCCTCGATGGGAGGCTGGATCATGTTGCTGGTTGCGCTGGAGCGCGCCCAGCGGGTAAAGGCACTGCTCGGCCTTGCCGCAGCCCCGGACTTCACCGCTCGTCTGCGGGCAGCCCTGACGCCGGCGCAAGCGGCAGCAGCTGGCCGAGAGCGGTTATGCGGACCTGCCCAACTGCTATGACGACGGTGAGCCCTATCGCATCGGTCGACTGCTGCTGGATGAAGGGGATACGCACTTGCTGCTGGAGCGGGAGATTCCCCTCGATGTGCCGGTGAGACTGATACAGGGACAGCGCGACGATGACGTGCCCTGGCGGCTCGCACTGACCCTGGCGGAGCAGATTCGCGGTGCTGACGTCGAAGTACAGCTGGTGAAAAATGGCGATCATCGCTTGTCCGAACCCGCCGACCTGCGACGCCTGCAGATAACCCTCGAACAATTGCTGCTGCCCCGGTAGTGGTGCTCCCGGACCTGTTTCAGGCTTTTGCCCGTATCCTGAAGTCGTCCATGACCAGGTGACGGTGGTCCCTGAGGTAGCTCCTTGCGTTGTAGGGGTAGAGGGAGGCGATTTCGCCATCCGGCCGTTTGTACCAGCTCTTGCAGTCGCCCGCCCACACGGTATCCTGCAGCGCCGCGCGGATCTCCTCGTTATAGCGCTGGCTGGCCTCACCGGTAACCTCGATAAGTTTGTCCCGTCCTGTTTTGCCTATGGCCTCCAGGATCAGGTTCAGTTGCGCCTCGATCATGTATACCACCGAGGTGGTTCCCACCCCCGTGTTCGGTCCGGTCGTCAGGTAGAAATTGGGCAGGCCGGGAACGAACCCCCCCTTGTAGGCCCGTGGCAGGTCTGACCACAACTCGTTCAGGGTGACGCCGCCCGGGCCGATGACCTCGGTCTGGCGCATGTAGTTTTCCATGTCGAACCCGGTGGCGTAGACGATGATATCCGCCGGGTGCCTGCCGCCGTCCGCAGTGATTACCGCGTCAGTGTCGATGGCAGAGATGGCGGCGGTCACCAATTGGACGTTGGGCCGGTTCATGGCCTCGTAAAAGTTGTCCGCTATCAGCAGCCGCTTGCAACCGGCGGGATAGTCGGGAGTCATGGCCGCCCTGGCCTCGGGGTCAGCGACACTGTTGCGAACGTGGCTGCGCAGTAATTTTTCCACCCGGTCGCGCCAGCGCGACTTGCCCCGGGTCTTCACCAGCGGGAAGATGAGCCATTCGCCGCGCAGGAAGATGGCCTTGCGATAGAGTCGGTTCCACCATGGCCAGCGGGCAAAACGCTTCTTTTCCCGCTCGCTGAATTCACGGTCATTGCGCGGTGCAATGTAATTGGGCGTGCGCTGGTAGACATCGAGCTGGCCCACGGTTTTTGCCAGCTCCGGGATGAGCTGGATCGCGCTGGCGGCACTGCCGATGACCGCTACCCGTTTGCCGGTGAAGTCGACGCTGTGATCCCACTCGGCGGAGTGCATTGTGGGTCCCCGGAAGTCGGCCATGCCGGGAATATCGGGCCAGGCGGGCAGGTGCAGGCCGCCGGTTGCGAAAATGACATGATGCGCCAGCAGCCTGGCGCCGCCGGCCAGCTGCGCGACCCAGAGCTTGCGGCTCTCATCGAAGCGGCAGGCCTCAACCCGGGTGTTCAGGCGGATATGTCGCTCCACATCGTACTTCTGTGCGCAGCGCTGGATGTACGCCTGGATTTCCGCCTGGGGGGAAAACTTGCGCGACCAGTAAGGGTTGGGCTCGAAGGAGTAGCAGTAGAGATGGGAGGCAATGTCGCAGGCGGCGCCCGGGTAGGTATTGTGCCACCAGGTACCGCCGATGCCGCCGGCTTTTTCCAGCACGCATATATTGTCGATACCCTGTTCACGCAGCCGGATGGCGGCCCCGACCCCGGCGAAGCCGGCGCCGACTATGAGCACGTCGAGAGTGCCCGTCGCCGCTGAATCCACTGCATCGCCTGTCATAACGGGATATTACCTCAGGTGGTTATTACCAGGCGCAGCGCCTGTAATTGCAGGTTGGCGTGTTCGATGTGAACTGCGCATTCCTCGATTCGATGGCGCAGGAAGTCCAGTTCCTCCTGACGGATGGAGGGGTTGACCAGCTGCAGTGCCTCCAGTCGCGCCAGCTCCTGGCCCAGGTCCGCTCTCATGGATTGCTCCGCCGCGGACAGAATCAACTCCAGGCGCTGTTCCGCCTGGGCATTTGCCAGGCTCATTTTTGCCTCCACTTCCAGGTGGACCTGCTTGATAATGGCCAGGGCGGTGGATTTCTTGACGCTCTGGATCAGTTCATTGAGGCGGGTATGCGGCACCAGATCAGCCAGGTCCTTGCCCCGCGCATCGACCAGCAGGCGCATCGGTGACAGTGGCAGGAAGCGGTCTACCTGCAGCGCGCGCGGAGCCACGCAACTGGCGGTGTAAAGAGCCTCCAGCAGCATGGTGCCTGGAGCGACTCCCTTGAGCTTGATAGTGCCGATGGCAGCATTCCCCAGCTCGGTGGAATGCACCATATCCATTGCCTCCAGCATCATGGGGTGTTCCCAGCTGGCGAATTCCATGTCCTCGCGGGCCAGGGCCTTGTCCCGGCTGAAGGTGACCGTTGTCCCGTCCTCGCGCAGGTAGGGGAAGTGCCCGGTCAGCATGTGCTCCGAGGGGCGCAGGATCACGGCCTGCTCCGAGTGAAACTCCTGGTCCACCCCGAAGGCTTCGCACAGACCTTCGAGGTAGTGCTCGAGGCTGTCGCCCTGTTCGTTTGCCCTGATTTCCTCGATCAGGGCTGCGGCCATTTCCGGTTTGCAGGAATTGCGTTCCAGCAGGCGGTCGCGCCCCTCTCGCAGCTCTGCCCGGGTGCTGGGCGGTAAAATCTGCGGTGGCCGCCAGCAGCGACTCGAACTCCCCGGTGCGCTTTGCCAGCTGCCCCAGCAACTGCTCCCGGAATGTTTCGAAAATCATGTAGCCGGCAGAGCAACTGTCGGTGAACAGGTTCATGCCCCGGTCATACCAGTCCACCAGCGTTTCCTGGGCGGTCTCTGTGAGATAGGGAACATGAATCTCCACGTCGCACTGCTGGCCTATCCTGTCCAGTCGCCCGATCCGCTGCTCCAGCAGGTCGGGGTTCAATGGCAGGTCGAACAGAATCAGGTGGTGGGCAAACTGGAAGTTGCGACCCTCGCTGCCGATCTCCGAACAGACCAGGGTCTGGGCGCCGTTGATTTCGTCGGCGAAATACGCCGACGCACGGTCCCGCTCGATGATGGACAGGCCTTCGTAAAACGCGGCAGAGCGAATTCCCGCCCGCATCTGCAAATGGTGTTCCAGGGCCACCGCGGTCTCCGCCCGGGCGCAGATGACCAGCACCTTGGCCGGTCGCATTTTCTTCAGGGTCTCCTCCAGCCAGTTCACCCTGGGGTCGAAGGACAGCCAGCTGTCGTCGAGATAGGGCTGCTCCGGGTGCAGCTGTTCCTCGAGTTCGACCCGGGCGAAGCTGTATTCCTCGGGGGCTGCGAGGGGGTAGCGGTGCAGCACTCGCTGCGGGAAGCCCTTCACCGCGGCGCGGGTGTTGCGAAACAGCACCCGACCGGTGCCATGCCGGTCCAGTATCTGGCCTACCAGGGTTTCTGCCGGTGCCAGTGGATCCAGCCCCGGGGGCAGGTCAGCGGGCGTTTCGCCGGCTTCCAGGGCATCCGCCAGTTCGCTCAGCCGGCGATACTGCTGCTCCTCGGCCTTGAAACTCTCCAGGTCGTGAAAACGGGACGGGTCCAGCAGGCGCAAGCGGGCGAAGTGGCTGGCCTGGCCGATCTGTTCAGGCGTGGCGGTCAACAACAGCAGACCGGCGCTGGCGCGGGACAGGGCCTCGACGAACAGGTAGTCCTCACCGGCACTGTCGGTGGACCAGTGCAGGTGGTGCGCCTCGTCCACCGCCACCAGGTCCCAGTTGGCCGCGACAGCCTGTGCCTGCAGGTCCGGGCGCGACTCGAACAGGTCGAGACTGCACAGCACCAGCTGCTCGCTTTCGAAAGGATTTTCCTCGGGTAATTCCGCGATACGGTCTGCGTCGAACAGGGAAAAATGGAGGTTGAAGCGGCGCAGCATTTCCACCAGCCACTGGTGCAACAGGCTGGGAGGCACCAGTACCAGCACTCGCGATGCGCGCCCGGTGAGAAGCTGCTGGTGGATAATCATCCCGGCTTCGATAGTCTTGCCAAGGCCGACCTCATCCGCCAGCAGCACCCGCGGTGCATGGCGCTGACCCACTTCATTGGCGATGTAGACCTGGTGCGGCAGCAGGCTCGTGCGTGAACCCATCAAGCCCCGGGCGGGCGAGCGCTGCAGCCGATCGAGGTGGCCTATCGTGGCCACCCGCAGGGCAAAGTCACTGTTCTTGTCGAAGTGGCCGTTGAGCAGCCGCTGCTGCGGAGTGGTCAACTGGATGAACGCATCCAGTTCCAGCTCGGATACGGTACGGGGTTGCTCGTAGTGGTCTGTACCGGTGTAGACGAGGAGCCCATGGTGCTCGGACACCTGCGTGACCAGCAACTCCACGTTGTCGACAGTGGATATGCGGTCCCCGGCCTTGAACCGCAGCCGGCTCAGTGGCGCGCTCTCGGTAGCGTAGGTGCGCTCCTCGCCCACGGCGGGAAAGGCGAGGGTTACCCGGCGACCCTCGAAGTCGACGACCACACCGAGGCCGAGTTGCGCGTCGGCGTGGCTTACCCAGCGTTGCCCCACGATATATTCCATCAATTGGCTCCAAAAAAAGCGGTGATGCTGTTGCGGTAAACCTGTTGCAACATCGCTTCTATCTCCAGTTCCTTCACCTGGGCCACCTTTTCCGCGATCAGCGGCAGATAGAACGGCGCATTGGGTCTGCCCCGGTAGGGCACAGGGGTGAGGTAGGGGGCGTCGGTTTCCAGCAGTATTTGCTCCAGCGGGGTGGCACAGATCACTTCCCGCACATTATCGGCACTGTTGAATGTGGCGATACCGTTGAAACCCAGCATAAAGCCCTCCGACAGGCAGTACTCCGCCAGCGGCAGGCCCGAGGTGAAGCTGTGCAATACGCCCTTGCGCCGCAGCAGGGGGCTGAACGCCCTGAGGATGTCCCGGGTATCGTCATCCGCCTCCCGGGTGTGTATGACCACAGGCATATCCAGGTCAGCTGCCAGCTGCAGCTGCCGCTCGAATACCGAGCGCTGGACAGCCCGGTCGGCGTGATCGTAATGATAGTCCAGACCGATCTCGCCAATCGCCAGGATCCGCTCGTCGGCGGCGTTAAGCCGGATCAGTGCCTCGGACTCTGCGGTATAGGAGGCCGCCTCGTGGGGGTGGATCCCCTGGGTGCCCCAGATGATCGGCGCTTCCCGTGTCAGTTCCAGGACCCGCTCCAGGTTGGCCGGGGATACCGCAATCGTGATGATTCTCTCGATGCCCACCTGGGCTGATTGCGCCAGGGTGGCGGCCAGTTGATCCGCGTCCAGATAGTCCAGGTGGCAGTGGGTCTCAATGATGGGAGTATCGAAACAGGGTATCTCGCGCCGCTTGGTTTTGCTCATCAACTAATCGCTACTGGAGTGGATCGTTACTGCCCGCCGCTACCCGCTGGCGCAGCTTGCGCGACAGGGGAATACGTAAGTCGCGGATGGTACACGTGATCTGTTCCCACAACCACCCGTGCAGGGGCGAGTGCGCGGTGCGCTTGTGAGCTACCAGCGCGTAGTCGATGCTCGGGCTGCCGCCCGGGAGGGAGGGTAGGGCGCACAAGCCGCGGGTCGTCAAACAGCTCCCGCAGCCTGGACAGGGTTTTGCTCATCGCCCGCTGGGTGATATGCAGGCCTTTGGCGGCCCTGGAAACATTTTGCTCTTGCAGCAATATATCGAGTGAAATCAGTAAGTTGAGGTCAATTTTTGAAAGTTCTATGGTGTTCATCGCAGCTGATATAATTTGGGTTCATGCGGAGTTATCCCCGGTTGACCACCGGGTTGTCAGCGCCTGGCGGCAGGGCGCCCGGGCCTGGCCTTGGGTCGCAGCTTTGTCTTTGTCTTTGTCTTTGGCTTTTGCCTTGGCGCGGGCCTTGCCCGTGGCGGCGAGCTTTGGCTTTGCGGCAGCCCTGGCGCCGGCTTTTGCCTTCGCCTTTGCGCGGGCCTTGCCGCCGGCTTTGGCTTTGGTTTTGGTTTTGGCCCTGGTCCCGGGCTTGCCGACCTTGCCCGCGGAGTCCCGCTTGGGGGATACGCCGCCCAGGCTGGCTGCCGCGTGGCCGGAGCCAGCCTTGTGGCCGAGTGCCGCCCGGTAGAGTTCCTCATAGGACGATACGAGGAAATCGTGGTAGGTCTCGGGGTCGGGCATGATGTCCCGGTCCGCCAGCACCGACAGGGTGATTTTGCCGGCGTAGCTGAACACCAGGTGGAAAATGCCCATGCCCGGGGTCAACACGCCCAGGCCGTAATAGTCGACCATTCTGGCGCCGGCGCAGTAGAGGGGAAAGTCCGGCCCCGGAACGTTGGAGATGCAGGTCGAGACATTCATCGGGATGAACCGGGACAACTCGTTGCGCGACCAGATTCCGGCAGCGGCCCTGGAGATCAGCGGAGAAAACACCCCTGCCAGTTTCATGGCATCTACCATGGGGCTCGCCTCTCCGCTCTCCTTGGCTTCCGCCGTCGACTGCCTGATGGCCTGCAGGCGCTCTATCGGGTCTGTGATCTCCGTGTGCAGCGATCCAAACACCGAGCCCACCTGGTTGTTGTCGTCGCTAGTGTCGCGGCGCGTGCGCATGTTGAGGGGGATCGCGGCAGCCAGGGAGCCCTCTGCAGGCGCTTCGCCCCTGCTCTGGAGGTAGCGCAGGAGCGCCCCGCCGATGATGCCCAGCGCCACATCGTTCAGGGTGACGCCGGTCGCGTTCTTGATCTCCTTGAAAGCCTCCAGCGGGAACTCAGCTGCATCGAATACCCGGTGCGGGCCTACCGAACGGTTCAGGATCGTCTTCGGCGCGGAGACATCGGGCGCGGGAATCTGTTTGCGGGCCACATCCAGCGCATATTTGCCTATTGCCAGGGTGTTGCGGGCAGTACCGCGAACCAGTTGCAGGGTGTTCTTGACGCCGTTTACCGAGGCCCGGGACAGCAGCTCCGCCACGCTCGGGTCCGTGTCCACCAGGCGGGGCTCCTCCTCGGCGTCATCTTCGCTGTCGGGATTTGCCTGCAGGTCATGCAGGGCCGCCATGAAGGAGGAACCGCCGGCGCCATCGACCAGGGCGTGGTGCATCTTGGTGTAGACCGCGAAACAGCCTGCAGGCAGATTGGGGATGTTGTCCAGCCCCTCGATAATATAGGCCTCCCACAACGGCCGTGACATGTCGAGGGGGCGGGAGTGCAGCCGGGCAACCTGGATGCACAGTTGCCGCCAATCGCCGGGAGCGGGCAGGGCGATGTGGCGCAGGTGAAACTCCACGTCAAAGTTGGCGTCTTTCACCCAGTAGGGACGATCCAGTCCTCCCGGGACCTCAACGATGCGGGTGCGAAACAGGGGCAACTTCCCCAGGCGTCGCTCGAAGCCGGCGATCACGTCCTTGAAGCGTACGAAGCCCGCTGGCGCCGTCGAGGGGTCGTAGATGCCCAGGCCACCCACGTGCTGCGGCGTGTTGGTCTGCTCAAGATTGATGAAAGCTGCGTCAAGAATTCCCAGTTGTTTCATGAATTTCCTCTATTCGCCGGGCGGGTCCCTGTTGCGGGGCGCTGTCTGTGCGCCCGGCAGTTATCCCCGCTTTGCGGGTGCGTCGATGTGGCAGGCACCGCGCGGTGAATGGCCTTGCAGGAACCGCTCCGGCGTGGCATGTTGGCGCCGTTGTGGCCTGAAAGCCGGACGATCGTTATATCATCTTACAACAGTCGGTCGCCAGAAATTGTGGGCAGTTAATGGTCGGGAATCTGAATAGTTGGCCCCGTTGCCGCCGCCGCTACCTGCTGGCGCTGACAGCCTGTTTCCTGTGTGGCGGCCTGCTGCCGGCGCAGCCTGCCGGTGCAGCTGCAGCCACGCCATACGGGGAATACTTTGTGCGGCTGGGTGAGGGCCAGGTGGATGCGGGCAGCGTCGACGCCCGGCCAAGCCCCGCCCCGGAGTCCGCAGCGAGCGACAATGCCAGCTTCGAGCGCCAACTGAGCCTGCTCGAGGCGGAAGGCGGTCCCTACGCCGATACGCTGGCGGAACCCCTGGCGGACCTGGCGCGGCTGCACCGGCGCAGCGGCGACATCGCGCAGGCCCAGCAGGTTTTCCAGCGCGCGCTGCACGTGGTGCGCATCAATGACGGTCTCTACAGTGAACGGCAGGTTCCCATATTGCGGGAGCTGTTCGAGACTTACCGCATGACCGGCGACATGGCGACACTCGATGCGCGCTACGATTATTTCTTCCGCTTGTACGGCAGCGGGCAGGCGCCCTTTACACCGCTGCGGCTGGGTGCTGCACTTGAATACCTGCGCTGGCAGCGAGAAGCACTGCGCCTGGAGCTGGACGAGCGCGACACCGATCGACTGCTTGCACTGTATGCACTTAACGACCGCATGCTGCAGGATATAAACGCAGATCCCGCAGTGGACTACCCGGGCTATCGTGCGCTGGTGTTGAGCCAGGTGCGCAATCTCTACCTGTTGCTGAGTCGCTACGATCCCGCGACAGAGCCGATGGGGCGAGTTTCGCAGTATGCCATGCCCAGCGCCTGGGACGATCAGGATTTGAGCCTGCAGCGGGTGGAATCCCTGCAGCGCAGCGCGCTTTCCCGCGGCCGCGAACTGCTCGACGAGCTGGTCGCGCGTACGCCGCAAACCCAGCCGGAAGCCCTGGCCGGCGCCTGGCTGGAACTCGGCGACTGGAATCAGTGGAATGACCGTCGCACCGAGGCGCTATCAGCCTACCGGCAGGTGGAATCAGTCCTGCGGGATGCGGGCGATCTGGCCCTGTTGCAGCAGTGGCTGGGTGAACCGGTGGAGCTGCCGGCGAACGGCGCTTTCTGGCAGCCGCGTCCGGCAGCCGAAGACACGCAGCCCATCATCGTGCAGGCCCGATACGACGTGTCGGCGACCGGCAGGGCGGACAACATAGAAGCCAGCGCGGTGAATGAGGCCGATGAGGGTAAGGTCGGCAAGTTGCGACGCAACCTCGCCCAGACCCGTTTTCGTCCGCGTATCGTCAACGGCGAGCCGGAGCCCGGCTTGCATCTGCAGCGGGACTACGAAGTGCTCGACTGACGGGCCGTTCAGGCGTTGTGGATGATCATGATCGCACCGCTGGCCTTGATCGGTGAGCGGGTTTCCCACTCCACCAGGTCGGCACAGTGGCGCTCGACGCAGCGCTCGGCCATTTCATGAAAGGTGGGGCGCTCGGGGTCCGCAATCATTATTTGCTTCACGCCTGCCTTCACGGCGCGGTTAACCATCTTGCAAACCGGGTCTACCAGTTCATCCCAGAAGCAGATGTCAGCCGCCACAAGCATGTCAAATTTTGCCAGTTGGCGGGTGGTCAGTTCTTCAAAACGCGATACGAGCGGCGTGGTGACAACCCCGTTAAGCTCCGCCGCGACATCCAGGAAGGGAAATACATCGGGATCGGCATCCATCGAGGTCACGGCTGAACCGAGTTTTTTTGCGCACCAGATGCCTGAGGCGCCCCAGCCGCAGCCGACATCGATGACGGTGCCCGCGTGCTCTGGCGGGTTCTTCTTCAGGTAGTCGATTATCAGGCAGCTGGATTTCCATAACTTGTTGCCGTGGATCGATGGGTAGTTGCCCTGTCGTTTTACCCTGCGGATCTGCGGGTGGGACGCCGTGGGCATGATAGCGCCGCGAAACCGCCTTTCAGTGATTGCATTCTTCTTGCTCAATTTGAAACCCCGTTGTCTTGCCCTGTAGCTTACTCTATGCCTTCAACGTCTTCAGCCTGGGGACCCTTGTCGCTCTGGGCAACAATGAAAGTAACTTCCTGGCCGTCCTTCAAACCGCGCCGGCCGCCACCCCTGATGGAGCGGAAGTGCACGAATATTTCCTCACCGTCGTCCTTGGTAATAAAGCCGAAGCCCTTGGATACGTTGAACCATTTTACCGTTCCGTGCTCCCTCGCTCCGCCGCTTGAGCTGCTGCCGGACGCGGCGCGTGTTTTTGCCGGAGCGGGTTTGCGCGACGCTTTTTTCGGCTCCTGTCCGGGCGCAGCTGCGGCGGTCCTACCCGGTATGGATACCAGCAGTGTAGTCGCGACGGTGGCGCCACAGAAAGCGAGAAACAGGACTATATCGGCGTGACCACTGCCGGCAAACCAGGTTGTCAAGGCGGTAGCGACGGCGGCGACTATCACGCTGATAATGATTTTGACGATAAAATTCATGGATTTCCTCTCACAAGTTCAGGCCCAAAAGTGGTGGGGCGGTGATGCGGCGCAAGTTTAGCACCATTCCGCTTTGCGAGTAGGCCCGGAGGTCGATTATGGGGAAACAAAAATGCGAATGCACAATGGCTACAGCCATCCCGCGGCATAATCGCCGCCGGAGTCACTCCATGGGTGATGCGTAGCCCGGGGCCGGCGATGGGCCGGCGCGGGCGAGGGCTAGAGTTTCATAACATCCTCAGCCTGAAGACCCTTGGGCCCCTCGACCAGTTTGAATTCCACCACCTGCCCCTCATTGAGGGTGCGGTAGCCATCCCCCTGGATGGAACGGAAGTGGACGAAAACATCGTCTTCGCTTTCCTGCCGGGTGATGAAGCCAAATCCCTTGGCGTTATTGAACCACTTTACCGTGCCGCTTACACGATCTGTCATACCACTTTCCTCGGACTTTCATTTTGCTTTTATTAGGCCCCAGTCGCCGAAGCCGGCGGTGGAGGCGGGAAATCCTTGTTACCGAGGTGACGTTACAGCTGCCCGATCTGGCGTTGCTGCTCCTGTAACGTTTCCAGCGCCTGCTGCTGCGCGTCCATTTTTTCTTTTTCTTTCGCGACTACTTCGGCGGGGGCCTTATCAACGAACGATGCGTTGCCCAGTTTGCCTTTGATGCGCGCGAGGTCTTTTTCAAGTTTGTCTATTTCCCGACCCAGGCGCTGCAACTCCGCGTCCTTGTCGATCAGCCCGGCCATGGGCACCAGTATTTCCAATTCCCCTACCAGTGTCGTTGCCGCTACCGGGGCTTCATCGCCTGCCGACAGCCAGGTGATATCTGCCAGTTTGGCCAGTTTTTTCAGAAATTGCGCATTGTCCTCCAGTCGCTTCTGGTCGCGCTGGTCGCCGTTCCTGAACAGTACCGGGAGCTCCCTGCCCGGTGCAATATTCATTTCGCCGCGGATATTGCGAATACCCACAATCACACCTTTGAGCCATTCTATATCTGCGTTTGCGACGCTGTCCACGCCTTTCTCCCCGGCCTCGGGGTAGGGTTGCAGCATGATGGTGGGGCCGGTTCTGCCGGCCATGGCGCCGACGGTTTGCCAGATTTCCTCGGTGATAAAAGGCATAAACGGATGCAGCAGTCGCAGCATTTTTTCCAGCACCTGCAGCAGCGTGTGCCGGGTGCCGCGCTTGGCCGCCTCGGCGGCATTGTCGTCCCACAACACCGGCTTGGACAGTTCGAGATACCAGTCGCAGTACTCGTTCCAGACGAATTCATACAGGGCCTGTGAGGCGAAGTCGAAGCGGTAATTGCCAACGGCTCTCGCCACCGCGGCCGTGGTTTCTTCCAGCTTGCCGATGATCCATCGATCCGCGAGGCTCAATTCCATGGGCAGTTCACTGTTGATGCCGCAGTCCTGGTTTTCGCAGTTCATCAGGACATAGCGCGCCGCATTCCAGATCTTGTTGCAGAAGTTGCGATAGCCCTCGATCCGGCCGATATCAAATTTGATATCCCGACCGGTGGAGGCGAGTGAGTAGTAAGTGAA
This sequence comes from uncultured Gammaproteobacteria bacterium, assembly GCA_963792815.1. GTDB lineage: Bacteria > Pseudomonadota > Gammaproteobacteria > Pseudomonadales > Halieaceae > JARRPM01. The sequence goes on along the minus strand of CAWBXR010000012.1, from coordinate 311,510 downwards.
GCGCAGCGCGTCGGTGCCATAGGGCGCGATACCCTCGGGGAACTGCCTGCGTGTCGCCTTGTCGATCTTGCTGGCCAGCTGCGGCTGCATCATCCCGGCAGTGCGTTTTTTGACCAGGCTCTCCAGGTCGATGCCGTCGATCAGGTCGATGGGGTCGATTACGTTGCCCTTTGACTTGGACATCTTCTGCCCCTCGCCATCGCGCACCAGGCCGTGCACATACACCGTGTGAAAAGGTACTTCATTGCGAAAATGCAGGGTCATCATGATCATCCGGGCGACCCAGAAGAAGATAATATCGAAGCCCGTAACCAGCACCGAGGTCGGGTGGAAGGTTGCCAGCTCCGGCGTTTCCTCGGGCCAGCCCAGGGTGGAAAAGGTCCAAAGGGCGGAGGAGAACCAGGTGTCCAGCACGTCTTCGTCCTGGCGCAGCATGACGCTGTCGGCCAGTTTATTGTCCGCCCGTACCTCCGCTTCGCTGGCGCCCACATAGAAATTGCCGGCCTCGTCATACCAGGCGGGAATGCGGTGTCCCCACCATAGCTGGCGGCTTATGCACCAGTCCTGGATATCCCGCATCCAGGCGAAATAGGTGTTCTCCCATTGCTTCGGCACGAACTGGATGGCGCCGCTCTCTACCGCTGCAATCGCGGGCTTCGCCATTTCCCGCGCGTCCACATACCACTGGTCCGTCAGGTAGGGTTCTATCACCACACCGGAGCGGTCGCCCCGGGGCACCCGCAAGGTATGGTCGTCAACCCTGGCCAGCAGGCCCAGGGCCTCCATGTCTGCAACGACCCGCTTGCGGGCCTCAAACCGGTCCAGCCCGCGATAGGGCGCCGGGGCCTGGTCGTTGATGGCGGCGTCATCGTCGAATATGTTGATCATGGGCAGGCCGTGGCGCTTACCCATGTCGTAGTCGCTGAAGTCGTGGGCCGGGGTGATCTTAACCACGCCGGTACCGAACTCCCGGTCGACATAGTCATCGGCAATTACCGGGATTTCGCGACCGGTAAGGGGCAGTTCAACGGTTCGGCCAATCAGGTGGCTGTAGCGTTCATCTTCCGGGTGAACTGCGACGGCGGTATCCCCCAGCATCGTTTCCGGCCGGGTGGTTGCCACTGTCACATGACCCTCGCCTCCAGCCAGCGGGTACTGGAAGTGCCACAGGTAACCCTGTTCTTCCTCGGCTACGACCTCCAGGTCGGAGATGGCGGTGTGCAGCGCGGGATCCCAGTTGACCAGGCGCTTGCCGCGATAGATCAGCCCCTCGCGGTAGAGACGGATAAACACTTCCTGCACCGCGGCGCTGAGGCCGGGGTCCATGGTGAAACGTTCCCGGGACCAGTCCAGGGAGGAGCCCAGGCGGCGAAGCTGGCGGGTGATGGTGCCACCGGACTCTTCTTTCCACTCCCAGACTTTTTCCACGAATTTCTCGCGGCCGAGATCGTGGCGGTTGATGCCCTGGGCCTCCAGTTGACGCTCTACCACCATCTGGGTGGCGATGCCCGCGTGGTCGGTGCCGACCTGCCACAGGGTGTTGTAACCCCGCATACGGTGATAGCGGATCAGGGCGTCCATGATCGCCTCCTGGAAACCGTGGCCCATGTGCAGGCTGCCGGTCACATTCGGTGGTGGGATCATGATGCTGTAGGCCGATTCGCCACCCTGGGGGGCGAAATAGCCGCGCTCCTCCCACTCCTGGTACCAGCGGGTTTCAATATCGGCGGGTTGGAAGGTTTTTTCCATTGCTGTGGCAGTCCGTTGGGGGTGGGCGTCGGGTTAACCGGCCGGGATTATACGCTAAAGGTCGTGTTTTTCGAGTTGGTAGCCGCGTTCCTTGTAGAACGTCCAGGAACGGCGCAGGGCATCGAGACTGGCGGGGTCCTGGGTAACGACTTCCGCCACCCGGCGGAAACGACTGAAAAAACCCGGTATGCCCAGCTGCAGGTTGATCAACAGGTCGTTGTGATCCAGCGGCTCCTGGCCCCAGCCGATGGCGATGCTTTCCGACTGCTCCTGGCCGTGCAGGCCATGGGGCAGGAAGCTGGTGGGCCGGTAGGTCCACAGCAGCTCGTCCAGGGTGCGGGCCTGCGCCTCGTCGGCGGCGTTGATAAAAATACGGTGGCCCTGCTGGAAGGCCTTGTCGGCAAGACGTACCGCGACCTGCAGCCGCTGGGTCTGGTCAGCGGCCTGCACCACGTAGAAACCGACCCTGGTCATGCCGGGTCGGCCCTGCGGCAGGAGAGCGACATCAGTCGGCGCGTTGCATCAGGTACTGGGTCAGCAGTCCCACCGGCCGCCCGGTGGCAGCCTTGGGAGAGCTGTCCCAGGCCGAGCCCGCGATGTCCAGGTGGGCCCAGTGGTAGTCCTGGGTGAAACGGGCGAGGAAACAGGCTGCGGTGACACTGCCCCCGCCGGGTCCGCCGATATTGGCGACGTCGGCAAAGTTGCTGTCCAGTTGCTTCTGGTAATCATCCCAAAGGGGCATGCGCCAGGCCCGGTCGTGGCTTTCGACGCCTGCGTCCAGCAACTGCTCGGCAAGTTTGTCCTGGTTTGCGAAGAGCCCGGTGGCGTGTGAGCCCAGGGCAACCACGCAGGCGCCGGTGAGCGTGGCGATATCGATCACGACCTGGGGCTTGAACCGGCCGGCGTAGGTGAGGGCGTCACACAGTACCAGCCGGCCCTCGGCGTCGGTGTTAAGCACTTCGATGGTCTTGCCGGACATGCTTGTCACCACATCGCCCGGCTTGGTGGCGCCGCCGCTGGGCATGTTCTCCGCAGCCGCGACGATACCCACCACGTTCAGGGGCAGGTCGAGCTCGATCACGGTCTGCAGCGTTCCGAATACACTGGCTGCCCCGCCCATATCAAATTTCATCTCGTCCATCTTGGCGCCGGGTTTCAGCGAGATACCGCCGCTGTCGAAGGTGATGCCCTTGCCCACCAGCACATAGGGTTTCTGGCCGGCTTTACCGCCCTTGTAGTTCATAACGATCAGTTTGGCCGGTTCGTCTGTGCCGGCGGTGACCGAGAGCAGCGAGCCCATCCCCAGCTCGCGCATTTTCTTCTCCTCCAGCACCGTGGTGGTGAGCTTGCTGGATTCCCTGGCGAGCTTGCGGGCCTGCTGTGCGAGGTAACCGGGCGTACAGACGTTGCCCGGCAATTCCGCCAGTCGGCGCGCCTCATTGATGCCGTGGCCTACCGCGGTGCCGCGGTCGAGCGCTTTCTGACCCGAACGGACGGAGCGGTTGTCCCCGGTGTTGACCACCAGCCTTGCCAGTTTCATCGGCTGCTTCGGTTTTGACACGGTTTCGGTATAGCGGTAACTGGCGCAGACAAGTTGGCGGCTGATGGTTTCGAGCAGCCAGGCACTGTCACCGTCCTTGGGCTGCAGGTCGGCACTGTGCAGTACCGCGTCGCCAGCCTTCATCGCATTGAGCGCCTTGGCCAGGGTGCGGGTGAATTCCCGCGCGGCAGCGCGATCAAATGTGGCTGTTTCGCCACAGCCCACCAGCAGCACTCGCTTGGCGCCGGCGACACCCGGCAACAGGCAGCTTTCACCTGATTTACCGGAAAAATCACCCAGGGCCATGGCCTTTTTTATCATGCCCCCGGAGGCATCATCCACTTGCTGGGCCTCGCGCGACAGCTTCTTGCGGTGATACAGGGGCAGGATTACGCACTGGCTGCTGCCCTTGGCGGCATCGTCGATCTTGCGTGCGGTAAAGGTAATTGCTGTCATGTCGGGTTCCCGGTTCGTTGGCGAGCTGCATAGTGTATGACGATAGGCCGGCAAACTGAATACAAAACCGCTAATCCGCCGGGTGATTGTGTGCTGGTCAGTCGGGCCCTGTTGCGGAATCTGGCGACTTCTTCGCTTTCGCCTTGTTCTTGCCGGGCAGCAACAGCAGTCTGGTTCCCGACAGGTAGTCGTGCCAATAGTAGCCATTGCGATCCACCAGGCACCACAGGTATCCCAGCCCGAGGCAGGCCGCCGATAGGGCGGCGGCCAGGCTGCGTACCAGGACCTGGCGCGGGCCTGGCGCAGCGCCTGTCATCGTTACCAGTTTGATGCGCCAGGCCTGCATGCCCAGGGTCTGGCCATTCTTCAGCCAGAACCAGCAGAAGAAGGTCATGGTTGTCAGCAGCGCAAGCAGGCGCACCAGGTTGGCGTCCAGCTGTACGGTGCCGTCGTCCGCCGGCCCCAGTCCGAGCAGGGTGCGTATCCCCATCACCAGGGCGACGCAGGCCATTATCAGTGGCAGCACCAGCAGAATATCGTAGGTCAGCGCGGCGAGCCGGCGCAGCAGAAACGGGGAGGTGGGCGAGTTGATTTCAGTCATGGCGCGCACTCTGCCACTCCCGGCCTGATCTGTACAGCCGCGGGAGGGAGCGGTGGCAGCCGGGTTGCGCCCCGACGTTCATCACTCTTCCAGTTTGAGGTGTTCCGTTGCCGGTGCCGGAGGCGCGGGCCGGTTGCGGTATTGCTGCTCGAGCACGTCCGACCCGGCGGGCGCAAGGGCAATAGCCGAAAGATCGATTGCAGGGGCGGGCTTTGCCGGCGCGGCGCAGTCCGACAGGTCGGTACCGTCCGGAGTCAACTGGATAGCGCTGACATCCGGGTGAAGAGGCGCTGCAACGGACGCCAGGTTGGGCAGTAACTCGCCGACAGCGCCTTCACTGAGATGGCTGGTATCAGGTGGCGGCGGGGCTGCAGCAGCCTGTTCGGACAGGCGTTGTCCACTGGCCATGACTTCGAGGTCTGGCGGTTTTACATCGCTGGTGACTGCCGCGGGACGCTCCTCGGGCAACAGTACCGCTGTGCCTGCGGGGGTGAGAGCGATAGCGCCTTCGCGGGCTGGCTCGTAGTTTGCTGGCGGCAGGGACGGGGCGGGTGTCCCCGGGCGGGCTGCCAGGTCTGCGGCAGCGGCAAGGGCGGCTATCTTTTCCGCCGCAGTCATGGCCTTGGCTGGGGCTGGGGCTGGGGCCGGGGGTGCCGCTGCGGTCGTGTTTGCGGCACTCGCCTTGATGACAGGCTGGGCGCCGGCCTGTTCCATGGCCTGCTTGTACTTGAGCGCGGTGGCCTTGTCGCAATCGCGTTTGAGCAGCTGGGTCTTGCCACTGAAAAGCTTGTCCAGGGTTGTGGCATCGGCGTTGAACAGTTTGCCGATCCGGGCGCGCACCCCGGCCAGGTCCTGTCCATCGAGCAGTTGCCCGGCGAAGTAGATGTTGTAGCGAGCTTCCATAAAATGCCCCCGGGGATCAGTATCCCGAGTATACGTAAATTTCCCGGGTGGGTCCTGTCCCGGGGGCGGGCGTTTTCGCGCATTGTGAACAGCGTCGCGCTCTTCTGCTAAGATGCGCCGCTGTGCAGGCCCGGTAGCGAAAAACCGATGAGTGATCGTGTTCCCACCCGTTTTGTAAATACACTGCTGCGCATGGTCGGCGACAAGGGCTACGATTTCACCGGCATCCTGCGCGATGCCGGACTGGATTTCGATCCTCTGGATGAGTCCTCTGCGGGTTACCGGGCGGAAATCAGCGCCATGCAATATACCCGGGTATACCAGCGGGTCCTGCACCTGTTGCAGGACGAGACCTTCGGGTTCGCAGGCAGCGAGCTGACGGCCCCCGGAGCCTTCCGGATGATGTGTTACTGCATTATTTCCTGTCGCAATCTCGGCCAGGCGATCCAGCGTGCGGCGGAGTTCTATCGCACTTTTTTTGATGAACGCAGCCAGCTTTACGCCAACTTCAGCGAGCAATACGCCCGGGTGGGTTACCGCACGGTCGACCGCGGCGGCGACCCGCGCAACGTGCTGGCTGACGCCTACGGGCTGTCTTTGTGGCACCGCTTTTTCGGCTGGCTCTGCGGGCGCCCGATCGACCTGAAACGGGTGGATTTCAGCGGTGTCGCCCCTGCCCGGATCGAAAAGTACGAGGCACTGTTCGGCTGCCCGCTTTACTTCGGCCAGGCCAACGACCTGCTGTATTTCGATAGCGCCTGCCTGGCGTGGCCGGTGGTGCACACGGAGCACTCCCTGCGGGAGTTTCTGCGCACCGCGCCCTACCAGCTGCTGATAATGGACAACGATCCCGGCGGCAGGAGCTTGTCGGCGCAGGTGAAGGCGATGATGGGGCATGACTTCAGCGCCGGTTTTCCGGGATTTGAAACCATCAGCCGTGCCCTCAATACCTCCGCACCCACCTTGCGTCGCAGGTTGAAACGGGAGGGAACTACATTTCAGCAGTTAAAGGACGAGGCCCGTTGTGAAGCCGCCAAGCTCTGGCTCGATCGCCCGGAACTGTCAATTAACGACGTGGCCCTGCAGATGGGCTTTACCGACCCCAGTGCATTTCACCGCTCCTTCAAGAAGTGGACGGGCCAGACCCCCGGCCAGTTCCGGGCCCAGCGCCGGCGCCGGGAGTGAGCGGCTGTCGCGCGCGCGGGGGCTCGGGTATAATCCCGGTCCATTTTTGGCGGAGTCAGGCATGTCAGTCCAGCGGGAAATAGAACAGCAGCTCACCCGGGAGTTCGCGCCACAGTTCCTGGAAGTGAACAATGAAAGCCACCAGCACAGCGTGCCGGCCAATTCCGAGACACACTTTCGGGTCGTGCTGGTGAGCGACCGGTTTGACGACAGCCGGCAGGTGGCCCGGCACCAGCTGGTCTACCGCGCACTGGCAAGTCAACTGGCGGGGCCCGTGCACGCGCTGGCTCTTCATACCTACACGGCCGCAGAGTGGCAGGCGCGGCAGGAACAGGCGCCCGTGTCTCCCGAGTGTCTCGGCGGCAGCAAAACCACGCAGGCTTAGGGGGTAGTAATGGCTGGTGTCATAGTCGCCGCGCTGTACAAATTTGTCACCCTGGATGACTTTCACGAATTGCGTGAGCCGCTGCTCGATGCCTGCCTTGAGGCGGGAACCTTCGGCACCCTGCTGTTGGCCCGGGAAGGTATCAACGGCACTATCGCGGGCAGTCGGACCGGTATAGACCGGGTGCTCGCCTACCTGCGCGCGGACCCGCGCATGGCGGATCTCGAGCACAAGGAGTCGGTGGACGAGAACATGCCGTTTTACCGGATGAAGGTTAAGTTGAAGAAAGAAATCGTGACGATGGGTGTGCCCGGCATCGATCCCAACCAGGCGGTGGGTACCTATGTCAGCCCCGCCGACTGGAATGAGCTGGTCAGTGACCCCGACGTATTACTGATCGATACCCGCAATGACTACGAGTACGGAATAGGCAGTTTTCGTGGCGCGGTTGACCCCCGCACCACCACGTTTCGTGAGTTTCCGGAGTTTGTGCGCACCCATCTCGACCCGCGCAAGCAGAAAAAGGTCGCCATGTTCTGCACCGGCGGTATTCGTTGCGAGAAGGCTTCGGCCTTTATGCTGAAAGAGGGCTTCGAGGAGGTTTATCACCTGCAGGGCGGGATCCTGAAGTACCTGGAGGAGGTGCCCGAACAGGAGAGCATCTGGGAGGGCGAGTGCTTTGTGTTCGACAACCGGGTGGCGGTCAACCACCAGCTGGAAAAGGGCCGCTACGATCAGTGCTACGGCTGCCGGCATCCCATCACCGAGGAAGACAAGCTGTCGGAGAAATACCAGAAAGGCGTCTGCTGCCCGCGCTGCTTTGACCGGCTTACACCCGACCAGGTGGCGCGATTCCGCGAGCGGCAGAAGCAGGTCGATCTTGCGCGTGCCAGGGGTGAGGCTCACGTTGGCTCCGCGGCACCGGCGCGGCAACAATCCGGCACCTGAGGCCGGTACGGGGGACTATCGCAGGTGACGCAGGATCGCGCTGCGAAAGGCCGCGACCGGCACGAAGGTGCTCAGGCCCTCGCTGTTGCCCTGGGACACCACGCCGCTGAGTTGCGGTATGCCGTCGGCTGACAACTGCACCACCGCTCCCCCGGAGGCCCCCTTGTGGGCCTGGCAATTGGTGTCACTTACCCCGGTTTCCTGGCTGGTGATCAGGCAGGCCGGGTCGAAGGTGAGTTGTTTGCCCCCCGCGCCTTTGCCCGTATCCCTGGAAAAGCCCGCCATGCTGATCGCAAGGTCCGGGTCGGCCCGCCCCGGATGCACCAGTAGCGCTGTCGCCCGGGCTGCGGGGACTGGCGCGTGCAGCCGCAGTAGCGCCCAGTCCGCATGCATGCCGCCGCCATCTGCCAACCGGTAGGCTTCCAGCTGCACGGCGCTGTCGCGGCTATTGAGCAGGGTGAAGGTAATCGGCTTGCTCAGGTCGTTGTAGTTCACCAGGCAGTGCCAGGCGGTGATAAGGGTGTCTGCCTCGCGGCCCGCCCTTGCCGTGACAAGCGTGGCGCTACAGTCCTCGCGCAGGTGCCTGCGCCTGCCGTCGCTATAGGTACTGCCGGGCACCTGTAATTTGCCCACCGCGCGCAGCCACTGTGGAGCGGCGTTGCTGAAGACCTCCCTGGAATCGGTGGCGCTGGCAGGGCCGTCCGCCCCGGCCAGAGCGACCGGCACCCCCAGTCCCGCTGTCAGCAGGACCGCAGGCAGCCAGCGAGCGGCAGTGGATAACATTTTGCACCGCTTCATAGCCAGTCCCGGGCCGCCGACGCCGCGGCTTGGTCCTGCGCGCCGCTGCAATTAGTATGGTGGGCCGATAATAACACTGGCGGTCGAAGGGAAACTATGGGTCTGCAACAGAACAGGGTAGTGGTCGTGACCGGTGCCAGCCGCGGAGCGGGCAGGGGAATCGCCCTTGCCCTGGGCGCCACCGGTGCCACCGTGTACGTGACCGGGCGCACCCGGCGTGAGGGGGATGCGGCCCTCCCCGGAACGGTGCAGGCCACGGCCGATGAGGTCAGCGCGGCCGGCGGCAGGGGTATCGCCGTTTACTGCGACCATGCCGATGACGAGCAGGTGGGGCAGCTTTTCCAGCAGGTGCGGGAGGAGCAGGGCAGGCTTGATATCCTGGTAAACAACGCCACGGTGGTGCATGACGCCCTGACCGCAGTGGGGCCATTCTGGGACAAGCCCCTGGCCCTGGTTGATATCCTGGATGTGGGCCTGCGCTCGCACTACACCGCCAGCTGGTTTGCGGCGCCATTGCTGCTGGCCAATGGCGAGGGCCTGATCGTCAACACCTCCTCGTTCGGCGGCAGGATCTACATGCACGGCCCGGCCTACGGCGCCGGCAAGGCCGGCGCTGGACAAGATGGCGCACGATATGGCCATCGATTTCCGGCCCCATGGGGTTGCGGTGATTTCCCTGTGGATGGGTCTGCTGGCCACCGAGCGCACCCGGCGGGTATTTGCCGCAGAGCCGGAAAAGTATGCCGGGATGGCGGAAACCGCAGAGTCGCCGGAGTTCAGCGGTCGGCTTATCGATGCCCTGGCCCGCGATCCCGCTCTCATGAGCAGGAGCGGCAAGGTCTGGATTGGCGCCGAGCTCGGCCTTGAATACGGCGTGACGGACGCCGGCGGCCGCCAGCCAATATCACCACGGGCTTTTTTTGGCGACACCACGCAGTTCGGGGATGCGGTGGTTCAGTAGTGTCGATAACCCAAATAGAGGATGCGCAGGCGCCGCTGCCGCGCTCTAATGGGGCCAGATTCATCCATACTTGTTTGATGGGAGACCGCAATGACCGTACATCACGCTATAAAAACAGGCGAGAACTTGAATCCCTATGGACTTGAAAGCCCCCGGGCACAGGAGCTGATTGCCGCTGCCCGGGCCATGGCTCCGGCCCTGCGCGAGCGCGCGGCGCAGTGCCGGGCCCAGAGCAGGGTGCCGGACGAGACCGTCGCAGAGTTCCAGGCGGCGGGCTTCTTCAAGATCCTGCAGCCCGAGCAGTGGGGCGGTTACGCCATGGACCCCCAGGTGTTTTACGCGGTGGGCCTGGAAGTGGCCAGGAGCTGCCCCTCCAGTGCCTGGATTCTCGGGGTAATCGCGGTGCACAACTGGCAGCTGGCGGTGTTCGACGACCAGGCCGCCCAGGATGTATGGGCCGACGACCCCGCTGTGCTGATTTCCTCCTCCTACGCCCCGGTAGGCAAGGTCAAGGTCGTGGATGGCGGCTTCCGCCTCAGCGGGCGCTGGAGTTTTTCCAGTGGCAGCCAGCACTGCAAGTGGGCTTTCCTGGGGGCGGTGGTGCCCACCCCGGAGGCGCCTTTCGATATGGCCAACTACCGTACTTTCCTCGTGCCCATCAGCGACTACACGATCGTCGACAACTGGGACGTGGTGGGACTGCAGGGCACCGGCAGCCACGATATCGTGGTGGAGGATGTATTCGTGCCGGAACATCGCACCCACAAGTCCATGGACGGCTTCCTCTGCGACAACCCTGGCAACGCGGTCAACAGCGCGCCGCTGTATCGCATGCCCTTCATGCAGGTGTTCGTGCGGGCGGTATGCACTGCTACCCTGGGCGCCTGCGACGGTGCGCTGGACGCCTTTATCGAAGTCGCCAAAACCCGCCAGGCGGGCCCGGTGAAAATGAAAAACGATCCCTTCGCGCGCCAGCTGGCAGCCGAGGTCAAGACCTCCATAGAAGAGATGAAGCTTACGATGATCCGCAACTTCGATGCGATGATGGAGTGCTGCCGCAACGGGGAGCCCATTCCCGTGGAGGACCGGGTGCGCTATCGCTACGATTCCGCGGTGGTGGCAGACCGTTGCCTCGAGTTGTCCGGGCGCATGCTGAAGGCCGCCGGCAGCGGCGGGATCCGCCTCGACAGTGAGCTGTTGGCCTACCACCTGGATATGCTCGCCAGCCAGGCCCATATCGCCAATCACTCGACCCCATTTGCGGTTAATATGGGCGCTGTGTTGTTTGGCGAGGAGAACGCGGACTTCGCCATCTGATTCGCGGGTTCACTCACGGAGATCGCCATGGCAATGAAAGGACTGTTACCCGAGGGGCACTATGCACAGTGCGCTAACGGTTACCGCATCCACTACCTGGATGAGGGACATGTGGACGCCCCGGTTGTTGTATTCCTGCACGGCTCGGGGCCGGGCGCCAGCGGGCACAGCAACTTCAAGGGCAATTACCCCGCTCTGGTAAAAGCCGGCTATCGCTGCATTATCCCCGACCTCATCGGCTACGGGTTCTCCGACAAACCCACCGACGTGGACCATCCCCTGTCGTTTTTTGTCGAATGCGTCCGGCAGACACTGGACTGCGCGGGTATAAATCGCTGCACAGTGATAGGTAATTCCCTGGGAGGCGCAGTAGCGCTGGGGCTCGCCCTCGATCATCCGGACCTGGTGGACAAGCTGGTACTGATGGCCCCGGGTGGCCTCAGCGAGCTGCAGGAATACCAGCAGATGCCGGGCATGCAGAAAATGTTCAAGGTATTCGGCTCGGGCGAGCCGGTGACGCCCGCGGTGATGAAAGACCTGTTCGCTACCGGTCTCATGCACAACCCGGCGCACGCCACCGATGAACTGGTCGCCGAGCGCATGCAGATCATGCAGATTATGAATGGCCATGTGATGGCCACCATGAAAGTGCCGGTGCTGACGGCCAGGCTACCCGAACTGGACTGTCCGGTGCTGGGTTTTTGGGGCCTCGATGAGAAAATGATGCCTGAGAACGGCATAATGGCCCTGGCCCGCAACACCCGACACCTGCGCCTGATACTGGTCAGCGAGTGCGGGCACTGGGTTATGGTAGAGCACGAGGACATGTTCAACCGAGCCTGTGTCGATTTCATCGCGCACGGATAGCTCTGCACTCGCATATTCCTGAGGGTTTGTAGTCCCCGGCCTTTGGCACCTTATAAACATCGCCTCCCGTGGGGCAACCCTGGAGTACACATGCACAAGAACAGGCTGGGCAAGAGTTCCCTCGTGGTTTCCGACATCTGCATGGGAACCATGACCTTCGGCAACCAGTGTGGTGAGGCCGACGCTTTTCGCATCATGGACATGGCTTATGAGGCGGGCGTCGACTTCTACGATACCGCCGAAATGTACCCGGTGCCCCCGGATGCGAAGTACATAGGAGCAACCGAGGAGATCGTGGGCAGGTGGCTCAAGACCAGGAGCCGCGACTCGATAATCCTCGCTTCCAAGGTGGCCGGCCCCGGTCACGGCTGGATTACCCCACCCCTTCGCGGCGGCAAAACCGGGCTCGACCGGCACCATATCATGCGGGCGGTAGAGGGCAGCCTGCGCCGGCTGGATACCGACTATATCGATCTGTACCAGACCCACTGGCCGGACCCGGATTTTCCCTATGAGGAAACCCTTGCGGCGCTCGATGAACTGGTGCGCGCGGGCAAGGTGAGGGTGCTGGGCTGCAGCAATGAGACGAGTTGGGGCCTGACCAAGAGCCTGTGGGCATCGGACGTGCACGGCCTGGCTCGCTTCGAGACCATCCAGAACAATTTCAGCCTGAACAACCGCCGGTTCGAGGATGAGCTCGCCCAGGTCTGCCGGCAGGAGCGGCTCAGCCTGATCCCCTATTCACCCCTGGCGGGAGGCGTACTCACGGGCAAGTACAATGGCGGCGCCCGCCCGGCAGGGGCTCGTTTCACTGCCTACCTCGAGGGGGGGGAGCGACAGCAGAAAATGGCGTCTCGCTTCGTCAATGAAAAGTCCCTGGAATCCACCCGGCGCTTCCAGGCAATCGCGGCTGATGCCGGGATGTCGGTGGTTACCATGGCGACCGCCTGGAGCAAACAGCACGATTTTGTCGCATCGACCATTGTCGGGGCCACAACCCCGGAGCAGATGCCGGATATACTGGCTGCGGCGGATGTCACCCTCCCGCCCGAGGTGCTCGCGCTGATAGACCAGGTCTCGCTGGATATTCGCTACCCGATGGGCTAAACCCCGGCCCGGTCAGCGGTCCGGCTTGAAATGTTCGCCCGTCCGGCGCCTGTGTGCCCAGGGCATCACCGGATAAACCAGAGGTACCCTGGATTGTCAGAACTGGCGCTGGTGCCCATCGTATTCATCACCTCCTGCCTCACGGCCGTCATTGGCATGGGCGGCGGCGTATTGCTGCTGATGTTGATGCCCGGATTGGTTCCAACGCCCGCGATCCTGCCCATTCACGCCCTGACCCAGTTGGCCAGCAATCTGTCGAGGGCCGCCTTCGGCTGGCGCGCAGTTGACCTCGCCCTAATACCGGCCTTTACCCTGGGCGCCCTGGCCGGGGTATGGCTGGGTGCGCAGGTCTACCAGTGGCTCGATGTGCGCTGGCTTCCGGCACTCATCGGCGGCTTCATTCTGGTGTTCACCTGGCTGCCGCTGCCGGTGGTGCGCGGGGGAGGGCAGCTCGCGCTGGCCCTGCTGGGGTTTTGCCAGACGGGCCTGGGGATGCTGGCCGGTGCAACAGGCCCCCTGGGTGCTGCCGTGCTGCTACAGCGCAATACCGAGCGCGACTGGCTGGTGGTCAATACCGCGGTTTATATGACGCTCAACCACGCCCTGAGAGTGTTCGCATTTTTCGCTATTGGTTTCAGCTTTGCCCCCTGGTGGCCGCTGGTCGCCGCCATGGTGGTAGCCGGCATCGCCGGCTCCTGGGTGGGGACCCGGCTGCGTGGGCTGGTACCCCGGCAGAATTTTCACAAGTGGTTTCGCCTGCTGGTGACCCTGCTGGCTTTGCGGATGATTGCACTGGCCCTGTGGTAGGGCGCTGTAAGTCGATGTGGGGTTTGCAGGCAACCGGGGTATCATTGGATCAGGAACGACTGCCGACATTCGGCTGCTGGAGAACTGTCAGGATGGTTTACCGTTATTTGTCCTTAATGATTGGCTGCATGATGCTGTTGGGTTGCGGTGGCAGCGGAGCGCGGGCCTCCCAGTCCGGCGCACCGGCGTTCCTGCCCGACGAACGCCCCCTCGCCAAAACCATGGTGTATGACTGCAACGGTTATGACTTCATCGCGCGGCTCGGCCCCGGCGAGATGGCGATCTGGCTGCCGGATCGCTACCTGGTGCTGTCCCAGGTACGCAGCGCATCCGGGACAAAATACCAGGAAGGCGACGTCGAGTTCTGGAGTCGTGGGGATGACGCGATGCTGGTGGTGGGCAACCAGCAGTACCTGAACTGTACCCTGGTGCCGCATCGCGTACCCTGGGAAGACGCCCGTCGCCGGGGTGTGGATTTTCGCGCGGTGGGCAATGAGCCCGGCTGGTCACTGGAAATCCGGGATGGTGATCACCTGCTGTTTACCGGCGACTATGGTATGCAGCGCGTCAGGACTCCCGACCCGGGGCCGCAGATACAGGGCCAGGTGAAAAGCTGGCACGCTACAACCGAGTCCGCTGATTTGCAGGTGGAGATCGTCGACGATCTCTGCCGGGATACCATGTCCGGGGAAGAGTTCCCCAGCCAGGTCACCGTCACTCTCGATGGGGAGGTCTACCGCGGCTGTGGCCGCGCCCTCGACTACCCCTGGGAGTAGGCGCCCGAGCGCGCATGGCGGGGTCTTTTGCAATCGCCAACCAGACTGTAGAATCCCCCGCGTTGTGTAAAAGTACCGCAACGGAGCGGCCGGACATCACGCGATCTTGATTGACATCAAGGTATGCCCTCCCGGTCGCCAATACTATAGCCGCAGATGGTTCAGCGCGGCTGTTCCCCTTTTAAATACAGGAGTGATGCAATGAAAAAAGCGTTAGCAGTTGCGCTGGCAGCGGCCCTCGCGGGCGGCAGCCTGATGGCCCAGGCATACGAGAAAGGTGATTTTGTCCTGCGCCTCGGCGCCGTGAACGTGGACCCGGATTCGGACAGCAGTGACATCAACCTGCCGGGTGCGCCGACCCTGAATACCGAAGTCGACGACGACACCCAGTTCGGCATCATCCCCATGTACATGGTTACCGACCACGTGGGTATCGAATTGCTGGCCGCCACCCCCTTCGAGCATGACATCACCCTGAACGGCAAGGGCGTGAACCTGAATGCGGGTTCTACCAAGCACCTGCCGCCGACAATTACTGCCCAGTGGTATCCCCGCGGCGGCAAGGACGGCTGGCAGCCCTTCCTTGGCATCGGCGTGAACTACACCATTTTCTTTGATGAGGAGACCGACAAGGAGCTCGACGAGACGCTGAACGCGCTTCTGGGTGCCACCACAGCCAAGCTGGATCTGGACAACTCCTTTGGCCTCTCCGCCCAGGCGGGTGTGGACATTCCCGTTTACAAGGACTGGGCGCTGAGTCTTGCGGTCTGGTACATCCAGATTGATACCAATGCCAAGGTAAGCACCGATGTGGGTAATGTGAATTTCAGTACCGATATCGATCCTTTTGTGTACCACATCGGTATTGCCCACCGCTTTTAACCCCATTTGACCGACTCACCTACGGTCATTTGGCGCCTGGCCCCGCTAGTATTCTAGCGGGGCTTTTTTGTTTAACCGTGGTGCATATGTGAATGATCCATGGCAGCTCCGTTGCCGCCGTGATTGCCGTGGGCGGCGGTCAGGTAAAGGGTCCAGGCGCCGGAAGCAATAAGCAGCAGGGCGATCACCAGTTTCAGCCCCCGCCGGCGCAGGAATGCCTGCAGGCCCTGGGCGCCAAAGCTGGTCGCCAGCATTGCCGGGAGAGTGCCCAGGCCAAACAGGAACATCATAAGTGCGGAAGTGGGTGCATGCGCAGCGGTGGCGGCCCAGGCCAGGCTGCTGTAGATCAGACCGCAGGGCATCAGCCCCCAGCACAGGCCCAGGGCAAAGCCCTGGGGCCAGTGGCGCACCGGTAACAGGCGTGATGACAGGCGCTGTACCGGACGCCACAGCCGTGCGCCCGCCTTCTCCAGCAGGGCCATGCCGCGCCACCAGTCCGCCACGTACAGCCCCATCGCCACCAGCATCACGCCCGCGAGATAGCGCAGTCCTATGGTCCAGGCGGTGATATCGATCGTCCCGGCGGCAAAGCCCAGCAAGCCGCCCAGCAGGGTGTAGCTGCTGATGCGCCCGGCGTGGTAGGCGAGGGTGACTGCCGGGGTTCGCGGACCCCCGAGATTCAGCGCAGCGGCGATACCGCCGCACATGCCCAGGCAGTGACCGGCGCCGGCCAACCCGAGGCCCAGGGCGCTGGCATAACCCAGCTCTGTCATGGCTTCTGCTTCCGTCCCGTGTCCTTCGCCGGGTCGCCCCCGGTGTCTTTGCCGGACGGTTCGTCATCGGCGAGGATTTTCCACGCCTCCTTGTCGAGGTCATCGTACTGGCCGCTGTCGATGGCCCATAGCAGAAGCTTGATCGCTATGGCGCAGAACAACAGGGCTATCGGAATCAGAAGGTAGAGACTATCCACAGGGTAAACTCGTCAGGCTCCGGGCCTGTCATTTAAACGCAGGGAATTCCCGACTACCAGCAGCGAACTCAACGACATGCCGATAGCAGCCGCCCAGGGGGGTACCAGGCCACAGGCAGCCAGGGGAATGGCGCAGATATTGTAAAGCAGTGCCCATGCAAAGTTTTGCATAATGATGCGCCGACCCTGCCGGGCCTTGCGCCAGGTGGTAGTAATGCTGTGAAGGTCGCCATCTACCAGGACAAAATCTGCCTGGGTCCGGGCCAGGTCGGTCGCGCTGGCGACCGCGAAGGACGCGTCCGCCACACCCAGCACCGGCGCGTCGTTGAGGCCGTCGCCGACCATCGCGACTACCGCGCCATCGTTCTGCAGTGCCTGCACGTGGGCCATTTTCTGCTGTGGTTCCAGGCCGGACCAGATCGCTTCGATACCCAGCTCCCGGGCCAACAGCGGTCCCTGGGCGGAGCTGTCCCCGGTGAGCAGCTGTACTTCCATGTTCGCGTCCCGCGCGGCGGCGACCACAGCGGCGGCCTCCGCCCGGGTGCGGTCTTCCAGGCCGATCCAGGCCAGTGGCAGGCTGCCCCGACACAGCGCGATCCAGTACAGCGGATCCCCAGGTGGCGGCGTCAGCCCGGGGGCCTGGCTGCGGCAGAACGGTTCGCTGCCCATTCTATAGCTGTGGCCGCCCTGGTGAGCCTCGAGCCCGGCGCCGATCCGGTACTCAACTTGCTGCAGGCCCGGCGCGGGATCTATCTCCCGGAAGGCCCGGGCCACGGGGTGGCTGGAATAGTGTTGCATGGCCGCGGCGATCGCCAGCACCTGCTCCCGTGGCACAGCGTCCAGCAGTTCAACCCGGGCGATAAGCAATGATCCCTCCGTCAGGGTGCCGGTCTTGTCGAAAATGAGGTGGGTGGCGCGGGCCAGGGCTTCCAGGGCGTTTTCCCCGCGCACTATCACGCCCGCAGCACGCAGGGCGCTGGCGGCACTGGTGAGCGCCGCCGGGGTGGCCAGTGCCAGCGCGCAGGGGCAGCTGATTACCAGTACGGAAAGGGTCACCCAAAGGGCCTGCGCGGGGTCCAACTGGCTCCACACCAGTGCGGTGGCTGTGGTGACCAGCAAAATTGCACCCACAAACCAGGAGGCGACCCGGTCGGCCAGCCGGGCCAGCCGGGGCTTGCCGGTCTGGGCCTGCTCCACCGAGCGCTGCAGTGCAGCCAGCCGGCTCTCAAGGTAGCTGCCCAGCACCCGGGCCTGTAACGCCCCCTCGATATTGACGGTGCTGGCGTAGATAGTATCGCCGGCGGCGACGCTGCGGGGCAGGGGCTCGCCGTTGAAGGTATCCTCCCTGACGGCACTTTCACCGCTGGTTACCTGCGCATCCACCGGTACCGTGTCCCCGGCCCGGATCAGCACGAGATCACCGGCCTGCAGCTGGACCCGGGGCACTGTCTGCCACTGCTCGCCGCGCATGGCGGACACCGCATCGGGCAGGGTGCCCTGGGCATCGAACCAGGTCATGTTGTGGCGTTGTCGCGCCCTGCGCTCGAGGAAGCGACCCAGCAGCAGGAAAAAAGTGAACATCACAACGGAATCGAAATACACCTGCCCGGTGCCGCTGACGGTTGCCCAGGCGCTCGCCAGCCAGGCGAGGCCGATCGCCAGCGCCACTGGCAGGTCCATCACCAGGGCGCCCTGGCGCAGGTGACGCCAGGCGGTAGTGAAGAAGGGGCGGGCGGAGAACAGCACCACGAAAGTCGCGACCGCCAGGCTGACCCAGCGCAGCAGGCCCTGGTATTGCTGTTCGATGCCCTGGATATCTCCCGCGTGCAGGGCGATGGCAAACATCCCGACCTGCATCATGCCCAGTCCCGCGACTGCCAGGCGACGCAGCTCGAGCCGGTATTCCCGAGCCATTTGCGTGCGCTGGGTACTGGCCTGGAAGGGCCTGACCCGGTAACCCAGGGCATCCAGCCGGGCAAATATCTGGCTCAGCGGAAGTTCAGCGGGGTCAAAGCGGATGTCGAGGCGGCTCTGCTGCAGGTTTACCAGGGCCATGCTCACCCCGGGCAGCCGCGCCATGGTCTGCTCTATCAGCCAGGTACACGCGGCACAGGAGATACCGCCGAGTAAAAGGCGAGCGGTTATCGCGCCGTCCGGGCCGGTCTCGGTAAAGCTGGCCGCCAGTTCCGGGTCGTCATAGACAAGGTATTGTTCTGCGCTCGCCGGCGCCGGCTCTGCTGGGCGCTCGTTATAGGCAGTGCGTTGTTGATAGAAACTCTCCAGGCCGCTGGCGCTGATCAATCCTGCCACGGCACGGCAGCCCGGACAGCACATGGGGCGCATTTCCCCAGCGATCAGGATGCCCAGTTCAAGCCCGGCGGGGACCTCCTCGCCACAGTGGTAACACAACTCGGGGGCCTGCAGGGAAATGGGCTCACTCGATGGCGGCATTGCCGAGATCGCGCTGTGCTATATCGCCGTCCAGGCGCCAGCCATTGGGCTCTTCCAGGGTGATAGTCCAGTGCCAGCGCGGGGCGATGGCGGCCGGCAATACCGCCTGGTAGATGCCCGGGGCGATCCGGGCCAGCTCGACCCTGAAGTCGCGGTCGGCTTCCAGGGGGTGAGACAACAGCAGACTGAGCGATGCTGCATCAACAGGTCCGGTCATTTTTACCGTCGCGTGAGCATCCGAAAAGTTCAAGACGGCACTGATACCCAGTTCCCTGCCGCGTTCTTTTTTTTCCAGCTGGCGGTTGATGGCGAGGCCTTCCTTGTAATACTCGTCTACTACCAGGTCGTCGGCGCCCCGGTTGGCGATATACAGCATGACCAGGCCACCCACCACCACGCTTGCCGGCAGCGCGATGAGGAACCAGGGCCAGAACTGGCGGTACCAGGGTTCGCTGTCGCCGCCGGGAAATGTTGCTTTCATTGTAATGGCTTCATAAAGCGTGATTCGGCCTTGGCCTGCAGGGAGGGCATGGTGGGGGAGATAGCCATGAAATCAAGTTCGGTGCTCGGTTGGGTCAGCGCCTCCGGTTCAACCCTGACTCGCAGGGTAATAGTGCGCACCTCACCGCCGTTCAGGCTGTGGCGGGTCGCGCCGACTATGGTGGCGCCCTCGATCCCGGAAATAGTGATGTCGAACTCCTGGGGGTCATTATCCATATTTGCCAGTTGCAGCGTGTAGATATTTTCAATGGCCCCGCTTTCGGTGGTCAAATACAACTGGTTGCGGTCGCGTATGGCCGTCAACTCAACCGGAATGCGTGTGAACACGTTATACCAGAATACGCCCACCATCAGGCACAAAACCAGCAGGTAGCCGATGATACGCGGGCGCAGCCAGTGGGTTGTGCCGCCCTCCAACTCGTGCTCGCTGGTGTAGCGGATCAGTCCCCTGGGGTACGCCATTTTATCCATTACTGAATTACAGGCGTCGACGCACAGGGCGCAGCCGATGCACTCGTATTGCAGGCCGTTGCGGATATCGATACCGGTGGGACAGACCTGGACACAGAGTTCGCAGGCAACGCAGTCACCCAGGTCAGTCTCCTTGCGGTCCAGGTTGCGTTTACGTGAACCCCGCGGCTCCCCGCGTTTTTTATCGTAGGAGACGATCAGTGTATCCTGGTCGAACATCACCGACTGGAAACGCGCATAGGGGCACATGTATTTGCAGACCTGTTCGCGCATCCAGCCCGCATTGATGTAGGTCGCCAGGGTAAAGAACAGGGTCCAGAGGAATTGCCACTTGCCAGGCGAGAGGGTGACGAAGTCGTAGACCAGGTCCCGGATGGGGTTGAAGTAGCCGACGAAAGTCATCCCCGTGACCAGGCCGACGAATAGCCAGGAAGCGTGCTTGGCGGCTTTTTTCGCGATTTTCTCTGAGGACCAGGGTGCCTTGTCCAGTTTTATTCGCTGGTTGCGACTGCCCTCGGTCTTCTGCTCGAGCCACATGAAGATGCTGGTCCAAACGGTCTGCGGGCAGGTATAGCCGCACCAGATGCGACCTGCAAAGGTGGTTACCGCGAACAGGCCGAAGGCGGCGATCATCAGCATGAAAGCCAGCATGGGAGCGTCCTGCGGCCAGAAGGTGAGGCCAAAGATATGGAATTTTCTCGCCGGCAGGTCGAATAGCACCGCCTGGCGCCCATTCCATTCCAGCCAGGGCAGCAGCAGGTAACCCAGCAGTAACGGCCAGCCGCTGAACAGCCGGACCCGCTGGTAGAAGCCCTCGATCTTTCGCGTGTAGATTTTTTCGCGGCGCTGGTAGAGGTCGATCTCGCCGACCTCTGCAGGCGCGACATCCTGGAGATCAATCAGATCCTTGTCAGACATGGTCCTGTTCCGTGGTGGGGGTACTCACTTGCTGTAGCGGGGGCTGCCGTCCATGGGCCCCCGGTTTCTGCTTAAGTTTTACTGCTTGTTCAGGCCATACACATAGGCAGTCAGGATGTGGATCTTGTCTTCACTGAGCGTATCCTTGAACGCCGGCATCATACCGTTGCGCCCGGCGCGCAGGGTCTGGGCAATTTGCTCGGCACTG
Organism: uncultured Gammaproteobacteria bacterium; assembly: GCA_963792815.1. Classification (GTDB taxonomy): domain Bacteria; phylum Pseudomonadota; class Gammaproteobacteria; order Pseudomonadales; family Halieaceae; genus JARRPM01. The sequence goes on along the minus strand of CAWBXR010000012.1, from coordinate 290,709 downwards.
CCGCCGTACAGCCAGACGCCATTGGTCAGGTTGGGCGCTCCGAGAGCCGGGTTGCCGGTACCGTCCGGGCCGTGGCAGGCCGAGCAGTAAGTCTCGAACACGGTCTTGCCAACTTCGGCCATGGCGGAATCCGCATCGCGGCCGTTGAGGCTCAGCACATACTGGGTCACATCGGCTATTCCTTCATCCCCGATGACACTGCCCCAGGCCGGCATAACCGCCTGGCGACCATTGACCAGGGTGGCCTTGATAGTGGCGGCGTCACCGCCGTAGATCCAGTCGTCATCACGCAGGTTCGGGAAGCCGTAGGCGCCTCCGGCGTCAGCCCCGTGGCACTGGGCGCAGTTGTTGGCGAATAGGCGCATCCCCATTTTCCGCACCGCCGGGTCGACGGCAATCTCCTCCACCGGCAGGGCGAGGTAGCGATCCCGCATATCCCGGTATTTTTCCTCGGCGGTGGCCACCTCCTTGTCGTACTGTCCCACCTGGGTCCAGCCGATGGCCCCGGCGTAATTGCCCATGCCGGGGTAGACGATCAGGTAGCCGATTCCCCAGACGATGGTAATGACGAACATATAGAACCACCATGCCGGCAGCGGGTTGTCGAGTTCCTCGATACCGTCGTAGACGTGCCCGGTGGTCTTTTCCGTAGGCTGCTGTTCGCGCTTGCGATTGGCGAACAGGATCCAGGTGATCCCCACAATGGTCACTGTGGTGAGGATTATTATCCAGTAGCTCCAGAAACTAGCCATTCCTTGCTTCCTCCTGCATTGTATCCTGGTTCATCTTTTCGTCCGCGAAGGGAAGGTTGGCGGCTTCATCAAATGCTTTTTTGCGTTTGCTGCTGTACGCCCAGATGCACACGCCGATGAACGCGACCATCATCATCACTGTGCTCAGTCCTCTCAAGTCGTTGATATCCATGTCGGGCTAGCGCCTCGTCTGCAGCAGGGTGCCCAGCTGCTGTAGGTAAGCGACCAGGGCTTCGATTTCTTTCTTGCCTTCCACCGCCGCTGCGGCGCCGCCGATGTCCTCGTCGGTATAGGGCACTCCCACCTTGCGCAGGGCCGTCATCTTGTCCGCCGTGCGCGCACTGTTCACCTCGTCGTCAAACAGCCAGGGAAACGCGGGCATATTTGATTCGGGCACCACGTCCCGGGGGTTATACAGGTGGGCGCGATGCCAGTCGTCACTGTAACGCTTGCCGACCCTGGCCAGATCGGGGCCGGTTCGCTTGGAGCCCCACAGGAAGGGGTGGTTGTAGACGAACTCACCGGCGACGGAATAGTGGCCGTAGCGCTCGGTTTCAGCGCGCAGCGGACGGATCATCTGTGAGTGGCACACATTGCAACCCTCGCGAATGTAGATGTCGCGGCCCTCCAGTTCCAGGGCGGGCAGTGGTTTCAGTCCGGCGATGGGCTCGTGGGTCTCCTTGGCAAACAACAGGGGGACCAGTTCAACAAGGGTGCCGAAACTCAGCGCGACAATGATCAGGATGATCATCAGGCCGACATTCTTTTCAACTACATCATGTTTCATGGTCTGCTCCTTACGCCGCACTCAGGGCAGCCGGGGCTGCCTGTGGTTCTACGCCTTTGCGGCTTGTCATATACACGTTGTAGGCCATGATCAGCATCCCGCCGAAGAAGATGGCGCCACCGATAACCCTTACAACATAACCCGCATAACTGGCCTCCACCGACTCGACAAAGCTGTAGGTCAGGGTGCCGTCCTGGTTATAGGCACGCCACATCAGGCCCTGCAGGATACCGTTCACCCACATGGAAGTGATGTAAAGCACGGTCCCGATGGTAGACATCCAGAAGTGGATATTGATCATGCTGGTGCTGTACATCCGCTCCTTTGCGAACAGGATGGGAATCAGGTGGTAGATCGCGCCGATGGAAATCATCGCCACCCAACCCAGTGCGCCGGAGTGTACATGGCCGATGGTCCAGTCCGTGTAGTGGGACAGGGAGTTGACGGTCTTGATCGACATCATCGGGCCTTCAAAGGTAGACATGCCGTAGAAAGAAAGGCTCACCACCAGGAAGCGCAGGATCGGGTCGGTGCGCAGTTTGTGCCAGGCGCCGGACAGGGTCATCATGCCGTTGATCATGCCGCCCCAGGAAGGCGCGAGCAGGATCAGGGACATGACCATGCCAAGGCTCTGGGCCCAGTCGGGCAGGGCGGTGTAATGCAGGTGGTGAGGACCGGCCCAGATGTAAACAGCCACCAGTGCCCAGAAATGCACGATACTCAGGCGGTAGGAGTAGACCGGACGGCCCGCCTGCTTGGGAACGAAGTAATACATCATGCCGAGGAAGCCCGCGGTCAGGAAGAAGCCGACAGCATTGTGGCCGTACCACCACTGCACCATGGCATCCACGGTGCCGGCATAAACCGAGTAGGCCTGGAATGAATTCATGGCGATGGGCATGGCCAGGCTGTTGATAATGTGCAGGATTGCCACGGCGATGATAAATGCACCGAAGAACCAGTTGGCCACATAGATATGGTCGGCCTTGCGTTTGGCGATGGTGCCGAAAAACACGATGGCGTAGAGCACCCAGACCACGGTGATCAGGATGTCGATTGGCCACTGCAGCTCTGCGTATTCCTTACCGCTGGTGATACCCAGTGGCAGGGTAATGGCCGCCGACAGGATAACCAGCTGCCAGCCCCAGAAGGTGATGGCGGCCAGTTTGTCGGAGATCAGTCGCACCTGGCAGGTTCGCTGCACCACATAATAGGACGTGGCGAATAGCGCGCACCCGCCGAAGGCAAAGATCACCGCGTTGGTGTGCAGTGGGCGCAGGCGGCCAAAGTGCAGCCAGGGCAGGTCGAAGTTGAGTGCCGGCCACGCCAGCTGGGCCGCTATCAGCACCCCCACCAGCATACCGACGATGCCCCAGACCACAGTCATTATTGCAAACTGACGCACTACCTTGTAGTTGTAGGTGGGGTGTTCCAGTGCAGAGTTAAGCTCGCTCATGGTTCAATTCCAATTCAAGATTTCATTGCAACAAAATTCGGTATGTACAGCGGTGGATCAGTCCGTAAACGCCGGCGCCGCGCCGTACTCCCAGAGGATTACCGAGCCGACCATCATGCAGATAAGGATGACAAGCGCCACGCCCACCACCGCGCTGGAGAACAGGAAGCCGCGCTCCTCGGGAATGCCCATGACGATAGGGATGCCGAGGTAGAGCAGGTACACGGACCAGCTCACCGCCGCGACGCCGATCAGCAGGTCGATCCACAGCAGTGGGTAGAACCCGACCAGCCCGGCGATGAACAGCGGAGTGGAGGTCAGGCCCACGATCACGATGCCCTTGGTCAGGGAGGAGTTGGCGCCATAGGTGTCTGACATCCAGTGGACAAAATAGCCTATGACCGCCACCGAGCCGAGCATGGCAAGGTAGAACAGAACGGTGATCTGGCGGGCGCTTTCGGCTGTGAGCTTGATGGCTTCGCCCTGGTCACCCACGGTCCAGCCGACCCGGCTGGTGCCGTAGTACCAGGCGACTGCCGGCAGGATGGCGAGGAAGCAGGGATACAGTAACAGGGTCCTGAAGGAGTCCTCCGGAAGCTCGGCGACAGCTCGCCACTGGGCGCTGGGCCTCGTCAACAAGCCAAAAGTATGTTGGATCATTAGGTTGCAGTCTCCCCGAAACAGCCAAAGTTATTGGTGATGCGCAATGATAAAGTGTGTGCGATTCGCAGCCTTGATATACGTCAAGGTAGTTGGCGGGGCCTAGCCGCCTATATTGGCCATTGTCTGCAAGGCTGCTACGTCGAGAATTTTGATTTCCTTGTTGTCCACCCGCAGGATCTCCAGCTTTTGCATGCGACTGAACACCCGGCTGACCGTTTCGACGGTCAGGCCCAGGTAGTTACCGATATCCACCCGGGACATGGGTAGCCTGAACTGGGTGGCGCTGAGCTTGCGCTTTGAATTGCGGGTGGAAATACTCAGCATCAGCGAGGCGACCCGCTCATCAGCCGAATTTTTGCTCAGCAGGGTGATCAACTGCTGATCCTCGGTGATTTCCCTGCTCATGAGCTGGAAGAAATGTCGTTGCAGGTTGGGCATCAGGGAGCTCAGTTTCTCCAGCGAAGTGAACGGGATCTCGCACACTGCAGCGGTTTCTAGGGCTTTGGCAGAAGAAGCGTGGAGATTATTGCTGATCCCGTCCATCCCGAGGATTTCGCCGGGGAAGTAGAAGCCGGTTACCTGCTCCCGACCGTCATCCGTTGTTTTGTAGGCTTTCATTGCGCCAGAGCGCACAGCGTAGACGGACCTGAAGATATCTCCCTCGCGATACAGGTGCTGGCTTTTCTGCAGTGGTTTGCTGCGCTGGATGATGTCGTCCAGTTGCTCAATATCGTCGCTTTCCAGGGCGAGTGGCAGACAGATACCGTTCAGCCGGCAATTACCGCAGCTTACCTGGTAGTCGTGGATACAGGGCTTTAAAACGTTGTTCTCCCCTGTGTCGGCCAATCTGATCGTCATGCCAAGCCATCTCCCTAAGGAACTTACCCATTATAGTGCAAAGTACTGGCAGCCTGTACCCTGTTTTTTGCCCGGGCTTCAGACTGTCGCCGAGAACCTCGGGGGGGGCTGGTCGCCCCGGTGGGCGCTGAGGTAGGCATCGAAAGGCATGCAGATGTTGCGCAGGAAAGGCCTGCCCAGGTGGCGGATGGTGATTTCCCCGTCCCCGATGTCCAGCAAGCCGTCCTTTGCCATGGGCGCCAGAGAGGCGAGTTCCCCGGGAAACTTTGACTTGAAATCTATGCCGAACTGGCGGTTGCAGTCCATGATGTCGAGGCGCAGGTCACAAATCAGGCTCATGATGATATGGCGCCGGAGCTTGTCCTCGGAAGTCACCTTGCAGCCCCGGTTGAAGGGCAGGCCGCCGTCGTCCACGAGGCGGTAGTAGTCCGTCGCTTCCCGCGCATTTTGCAGGTAAAAGTCGCCCATCTGGCTGATTGCCGATACTCCCAGCCCCAGCAGGTCGTCGGCCATGTGCAGTGAATACCCCTGGAAGTTGCGCTGCAGCCGGCCCTCCCGCAGGGCCAGTGCCAGCTCGTCTCCCGGCAGCACGTAGTGGTCCATGCCAATATGCAGGTAGCCCGCATCCTGGAGCGTGTGGCTGATCATCTGCTGCAGCAGCAGTTTCTCCTCGGGGGAGGGGAGGGTAAGCCTGTCAATTGCCCGCTGGCTGCTGAAGCGCTCGGGCAGGTGGGCGTAGTTGTAGCAGGCGATGCGGTCCGGGCGCAGGCTTGCCACCTTCTGCAGGGTTTCCTGCATGGTGTGGCGATCCTGGTGCGGCAGGCCGTAGATAAGGTCAAAGCTCAGTGAACGGAAGTGATGTGAGCGGATATTGTCCACCAGCGGAGCAACCATTTCGTAGGGCTGGACCCGGTTGACCGAGCGTTGGACTACCGGGTCGAAGTCCTGGATGCCGAGGCTGATCCGGTTGAAGCCGACCCCCTTGAGCAGTGCGATCGTGCTGTGATCGACAGTGCGCGGGTCGATTTCTATTGAGTACTCCCGATATTCCTTGTCCAGCAGGCGAAACTTGCTGGCCAGGGTGTGCATCAACTCGGTGATCTCGGCGTTGTCCAGGTAGGTCGGCGTACCGCCACCCCAGTGCATCTGGGTGATCGGGCGGTTGCTGCCCACCAGTGCGGACTGCCGCTCGATCTCACGCTGCAGTCGATCAAGGTACTGCCTGGCCACGCCCTTTTGCCGGGTCACGATCTTGTTGCAGGCGCAGTAGTAACAGATATCCCGACAGAAAGGCAGGTGCAGGTAAAGTGACAGTGGTGCCCGCTTGTGATCCCCGTCCCGCTGCTGCCACGCGAGGTACTGATCCAGCGGGAAATCCTGGCGAAACTGGGGCGCGGTGGGGTAGGACGTGTAGCGCGGTCCCTCGCATGCGTACTTGGCCGCCAGCTCCAGTTCCGCCTGCTGGGCGGGGGACGCGGCGAGGTCGACTTCAGGTTCGGGGATGCTGCTTGTCATGTCTCGCGGGTATCCGGTCACTCAGACCCGCATGCTAGCAATTGCGGGGGCTGGCCGTGTTGACATAGGTCAAACCGCAAGGCGCCGGTGCAGTTGCGCTATGCGAGTGAGGCCACGCTCTTGATGATCATCCGGACCAGTTCCGCCTGGCGCGATACCCCGGTCTTGGCAAAAATGGATTTCAGCTGGGCCCTCGCCGTGTGGGGAGAGATATTCTGTACCTGGGAAACCTCGGCCAGGCTCAGCCCCCTGGCCAGCAGAATTGCCACATTGGCCTCAGCGGGGGTCAGCCCGAACAGTTCTCCCAGGGTTTGCTGGGAGGCTGAATCGTGCTGTTCCGGGTCGCTGACAAATACCGCGGCGCAGGGTCCCGCCTGGCCTTCAGCCCACTCACTGACGGGCACCGGGCGGATCACCAGGCCCAGCGGGGGGCGGCCCTCGGGGCGGGGCACCCGCAGGGCCTTTACCACGGAGGTCTCACCGGCCTGCTGGGCCCTGATAACGCCGCTCAGCGCGCTCTGCAGTTCGCGGTCGATGCTCCGGCTTTCGATACGCAGTTGTTTGCCGCGCAGGCTCAGGCCATCCCCTTCCTTGAGCAGGGCCGAGGCCAGTGCATTGGTGTTCAGCAGCCGGCCTTTCTCGTCGAGGATGATGGTGGCGACGGATAGCTGGTCAACCGCCCCGGCATAGATGTCCCGTTCCGAGGTCATCTGGTTCAGCCTGGCATAGATCTCGATAGCCAGGTGCAGGTGTGGCGTTATAAGCGCGAGCACTTCCCTGTCCCTGGTGCTGAACGGCGGTTCCTCGCGCCGGCGGGAAAAGCGCAGCCGCGCAAGCAGGCCGTCCGGTTCGCCGGTATCGACCCCCAGTATTCGAAACAGGCCGATGGGCTTCAGGTAGTGCTGGTAGTAGTCCGAGGCCATCAGTTCGGCATCGCTCAGCAGGTCGTCCAGGCTGATGATGCTGTCCAGCGGCAGGTTAATGAAAGGGTCCAGGGAGAAGAACTGCTCGCGGTAGGCTGTCACCTCCCAGTCGCCGGGGTCTGCGAGCACGGCGTCACTCTCAGCTTGTTCACAGCCTGGCCGCACACAGTTGAGAATGAAGCCCCGGTCGCCGGCGGAGGGCGGCCGCAATACCAGGGAGACGACCTGGGCGTCGATCGCCTCGCGCAGCGCGGGCAGGGTGCAATGCCAGGGGCGTTGTTCCACAGCGCCCCGGTATATGGTCTGCACCAGGTGATTGAAGTCCTTGTCTACCGGGGGGGAGGCCACGTCGCGTTTGTGTCCCTACTTTTCGATCGAGGACAGGTCCTGGGCAACCTCTGATAGTATCTTGGGTCTGCCGATGCCCCAGCCCTGCAGGAAATCGACGCCGATTTCCTGCAGCTTGCCGATAATCTCATCGTTCTCCACGGATTCGGCAATGGTTTCCTGGCCCAGGAAATGCGCCAGGTCGTTGATCGAGCGGGTAATGGCATAGTCATTTCGATTGCGGTGGATATTGGTGACGAAGCTGCCATCGATCTTTACGTAATCAACCGGCAGTTCGCGCAGGTAGTTGTGGCTCGCCAGGCCGGTACCGAAGTCATCGATGGAAAACTTGCAGCCAATATTGCGAAATGCCCGGACAAAATCCGCCGCCTTCACCAGGTTCGAGATGGTCCCTGTCTCCGTTATCTCGAAACAGATCCTGCTGGTGCCCACGCCGTATTCTGAAATCTGCTCGAACAGGTAGTCCATGAAACTGTCGTCTGTGACGCTGGTGCCGGAAAGGTTGATGGACAGGCTGGGGATCACTTTCTGGGCGTCCATCAAATGGCTGATCCAGCTGAATGCCTCGCGCACGACCCAGCGATCCACCAGTGACATAAAACCATAGCGCTCCGCGGACAGGATGAAATCCTGTGGAGAGGACAGGGTGCCGTCCTTGTTTGTCAGGCCCAGCAGCAATTCGTAGTGCAGTTGCTCCACCTTGTCACCGCTGATCCGGGTTTGCATGATGGGTTGCGCCTGCAGGACGAACCGGTCGGTCGCTACCGCCTGCTCCAGATCCCGTTTGACCCGCAATTTTTCCTGGGTGTAGGTGCTGGGGGCGGACTGGCTTTCCTGGAACTGCACAACGCGGTTCCGGCCCTGCTCCTTGGCCAGGTGCATGGTGGTGCGAGCGCTGTTGAGAATCTGGCCCACCTCCGGGCTGTGCTCCTGGATGGGAACCGCACCAATCGATACCGTGAAGCTTATCTTCTCGCCCTCGATGTCGACGCTGCTGGACTCGATGTCCCGGCGGACTTTTTCCGCGATCTGCAGGGCCTGTTCCATGGTGCGGTCAAGCAACAGCACCGCGAAGCTGTCGGACTCAATCCTGGCGGAGGAAGATTTTTTACTGTGCAGTTGTGCCAGGAGCCTGGCGAATTCAAGCAGCACCTGGTCACCGTGAATACGGTCATAGACATCGTTGACCAGCTTGAACTGGTCGATATTCAGGTAGAGCACCGCATGCTGCGAGCCCCTCTGCTGGGCATGGCGCAGGGCGCGGCCCATCTGGTCGAGGAAGGTTGCCCGGTTTATCAGCTTGGTCAGCGAGTCGTGGTTGCGGGCGAAGCTGAGGGTTTTCTGTACATGCTCCAGCGTCTGGTAGAGGCTCTTGTCGACAACAGAGAGTTTGTCCGCAGGGGCGGGGGGCTGCATCCCGCGGCTGAGCTGCCTGGCGAGCTGGATGTTGCTGATGTCGGCTACTTTCTGCCCGCGCTCATTGACGAAGATGTAACGATCCCGCTCCTCGCTGATCCAGGCCAGTTGCATGCGAACCCGTTTCCCGCTCTTGTCCCGGTAGCTCAGCCAGGTGCCCTTTTCCAGCTGCTCGACGCGCATGACCCAGCGCCGCAGTCGCGGCAGGTCCTCGACCTTTGCGCGCAACTGCGCAGGTTCGGCCTGCAGGTCCTGGGCATCTTCGGTGCAGTTGACAAACTCCACGTCCCGGTTGCCGCTCATGATGTCCCGCAGTGCATCCAGTACCTGCTGGTGTGACACGTTGGTGGGCAGGCCCGATGCTATCTGCTGTTCGATCATGTCGACCAGCGTGCCGGCCTCCAGGCCACGCTGGGTCATCATCTCGTCGTTGGCATCGCCCTGGTCCTGTTCGCCCAGCCACTGCTGCAGCTGGTCCAGGGTTTTGAGATGGTCCTTCCAGCCCCTGCTGTGGGGCCCTTCCTTTATATGGGTCAGTACCAGCAGGTCACGCAGGCCGTTGTCGACAAGGTCCACCAGCACCTTTGGTGCATGGGCGGTTTTCACCTTGTTGGCGATGACCTTGTCGACCGCCTGCTGCGCCTTGAGCAGTTTTTCCTGGCCCTCTTCTATGCGGACCACTCGCTCGACGTTGCGGGACAGGGCCCGCTCCTGCTGGCTCACGAGTTTTTCGATTTTCAGCAACGCGCTGTCGAATACCGAGCTGTCGTTGTCGTAATCGGCGACAATCTGGTCGACGATCTCGGTAACCCTGCTCTCCAGCGCCTTGTTGGGGAAGTTGGCTGAGCTCGAAAGCTGGGCCAGCTTGTCCAGCGTGGCCCTTGCCGGGTGGCCGCGGTCGAGGAAGAAGTGGGGGTCAAGCAGGGCGAGTTTGGCGAGGGGAATGTGCAATTCACCCAGGGCCGGCCGCAGCTCGTTACTGAGATCCAGCTGGGATTTTATGGTGCCGAACAGGTTGTCGACCAGGTCCAGCTGGTTCAGGCTTTCCGCGGTGAGGCCGGCGGTATCCCTGAGTTCATTCAGGGTTTCCTTGTTTTGCGCCAGGTACTCGCGCAGGGAGTTGCCCTGCTCGACGGCTGCCCGCACCTGGTCGTCGTGCTGCAGTGAGCCCAGTGCCCGGGCGATGTCCCCGGCGTCTGCCAGCTTTTGCTGCTGTTCGCTGCCGGGGGCCAGGGCAGTGCCGTCCCAGCCTCCCCCCGCGGGTGCAGCGTCGTAGGCGCGGGCCAGTCCGGTGGAGGACTCATCGGCGGAGCGCTTGAAATTGAGGGCGTCGATAACCGATTTGTAGATGTTGTCGTACTTGGCCTGCTGGCTGGTCGGGGGCGGCCGGCTACCGGCTTGTGAGCCTGCCTTTGAACCGGCGATTGACCGGGCCATGTCGGCCAGGGTGGCCTGGTCCGCCGGCGTAGCTGCAGGCCCGGGGGCGGCCTGCACCTCCGCACTGGCTGGCTGTTTCTGGACGCCGGCGCCCTCGCGGGCGGCCGGGCGAGGCGGCTTGCCACTGTTCAGCAAGGTACCTTTGGCAGCTATTTCCTTCTCCACGTCCGGCCGGATGCCTTGCCTCGCAAGGGTCTCGTTCAGGTAGAGGTAATAGTTTTCCAGTCCCGGCAAGAACTCCCGGGTAAAAAAATCAAAAATTTTCACCAGCACTGGGCCCGCAAACTTCTGGGCTGACAGCATTTGCTGAAACGCGTTGCTGAGCGGGCGGATGTGGACTGGCACCCTGACCCGGTTCGGGTCCTGGTCTATCAGCGTTGCGTAGCGTATCAACAGCGCTTCCAGCGGCACTCGAAAGATAGCCTCGCCGTGAGCCACCATCCGCTCCAGCGCCAGGGAGCTTTCGAACTCTGCAGTATCGACCAGGTTCAGGTCGCTCACGTCATCGGCTGCGGGCTGCTGCGCCTCATTGCGGGTCTTCGCCGGGGTGCGGTCCCGGTAGAATTCGCGCAGTCGCTCCACGATATCCGAGGCTAGCGTCGCGCTGTTGCGCCGGATCGCCACTGTCGCATCATAGAAAATATTCTGGTCTGAGCTCGAGTGGCGGACCTGGGTGGACAGGTCGAACAGGTGGTCGGCAAGATTCAGCAGAAAGGGCTTGAGCAGGTTTTTCATCCGCTCAAGGCTGTCCTGCTCCAGGGATTCCAGCACGGTGGAATATCGCGCCAGGTCATCCGCTGATGCCCTGGGCCTTGCGCCCGCTGCGAGGCTGTTCTGTATCTGCTGCGCCGACTCGCCACCCGCATTGGTGAAGCTCAGGGTGAGCATGTCGTCTGCGATGGATTCAAGGGTTACCGTGCTGCTGGCGCCGGAGCCTTTCTTTGCACCCTCGTCCGGGATCAGCAACCTGGCCGTATCGCCGGTGCGCATGGTCGACTGTTGCCCCTTGGCGGGTTTGCGCAACACTCTCGTCCCGGTGAGTCGCAGGCTGCCATCCGGCAGAACCGACAGCTCCCCGACCAGGCGCGTACCGTCGTCCAGCTCGAGTTTGGCGGTTTGCTCGACGTGCTGCACTAGCGGTTCAGCCATTTGACCTCTGTATGCCGGGTAGTCCCGAGTGACGACAGGCCCCAGGGGCCTGTGAGTCTTTTAGGTTTCCCGGGAAGTATACCCTTATATGGACAACGGACAAACGGGGCGCAGGGGTCTTGTGGCCTGATTCAGCCAGTTTCTTTGCGGGCGTTTGCGGCTGCCAGGAAGGCCGGCTTTTCGCCCCCGCCGTGGACGGCGAAACTGGTGCCGCTCACATAGGAGGCCATGGGTGAAGCGAGGAACAGGCAGGCGTTGCCCACGTCGGCGGGCAGGCCCATGCGGCCAAGGGGGATGGTGGAGGCCACCGCGGCGATCCCCTGTTCGTCGCCGTAGTGCAGTTCCGACTGCTCCGTTTGGGTCAGGCCGACGATGACGGCATTCACCCTGACCCGTGGCGCCCACTCCACTGCCAGGGAGGTGCCCAGGTTGACCAGCCCCGCTTTGGCCGCTCCGTACGCCGCTGTGCCGGGGGAGGGGCGCAGGGTGCTGACGCTGGCAATATTGATGATGCAGCCGCCGCTTTCCTGTCCCTGCATGGTCCGGTTTGCGACCTGGCTGAAGTTGAGCGGGGCGATCAGGTTCAGCCGTATGATAGCCTCGGAGAAGCGCGGTGAGGCGCTGGCGGCCTCGGCGAAGGGCGCGCCCCCGGCGTTGTTGACCAGCACATCGAGGCGGCCGAAGCGTGCCAGCAGCTGCTCCACGCAGGTCTCTATCTGGTCGTAATCGCGCACATCGCAGCCGATGAATGTCGCCTCCCGGCCCGCCGCCTCCGGCAGCTGCTCGGGTTGGGACCGGCCGCAGATAACTACCTGGGCGCCCGCTGCGAGGAAAGTTTCCGAGATGCCCCTGCCAATGCCCTTGCCGCCTCCGGTAACCAGGACGACCTTGCCGCCAAAATCCAGCGGGTTGCTCATCTATTTACACTCCTTGGGCCGCCGTGGCGCCACGACTTGTGGTTAGCCAGTGATTTACATAATATGCCTCGGCCGCGCCCATCCTAAACGAATTCATGGGGGCTGGACATTCCCGGGCAGTGAAATCCTGCTTCCCCCCGATCGTTGACAGGACCAAGTGATATGACCACAGAAAATTTACCGGTGCTCGCCATTCTGGGCGGCACAGGCGACCTCGGCACCGGGCTCGCCCGGCGTTGGGCCCAGGCGGGTTACGAGGTGATTATCGGCTCCCGCACCCTGGAAAAGGCCGAGGCCGCGGTGGCGGACCTGCGGGAGGTGATGGCCGAGCGCGGGGTGAGTGAGATCACGGTCCAGGCCATGTCCAACGCGGATGCCGCCGCGGCTGCAGAGATTGTCACCCTCACTGTTCCCTTCAGCCACCAGGTAAGTACGCTTGAATCGGTGCGCGATGCGCTGCAGGGCAAGATTCTCATCGATGTCACGGTTCCCCTGGTGCCACCCCGGGTGGCCCGGGTACAGCTGCCTCCCGAAGGCAGCGCCGGCCAGATCGCCCAGGATTTACTGGGTGAGGAGGTGGCGGTGGTATCCGCGTTCCAGAATGTGGCCGCCGCCCACCTGCAGGAAGGCAAGGGCGTCGAGTGCGACGTGCTGGTCAGCGGCAACAAGAAAGACGCGCGACAGGAGGTCATCAAGCTGGTTGAAGCAGCCGGCATGCGCGGCTTCCATGCCGGCATGATCAACAATGCCGCGGCGGCCGAGGCGCTGACCTCGGTCCTGATCTCTATTAACAAGCAGTACGGTTGCCATGCGGGGATCAAGATCAGTGGGCTGGGCGATGCCTGATGGCCGCCAGGCTGGAGTTGCTTGCCCCTGAGGGCTTTCCCCTGGTGGAACCGGGGGATCAGCTGGCCCAGCTGCTGCTCGAGTCCCTGAGCGACAACGGCCTGCAATTGCAGCCCGGCGATGTACTGGTAATCGCCCAGAAAATCGTATCCAAGGCAGAGGGCCGCTATGTGCGCCTGGCCGATGTGACCCCCGGCCCCGAGGCCCTCGCCCTGGCGCAGCAGGCCGACAAGGACCCGCGCCAGGTGGAGCTCATATTGCGCGAGAGCACCGAGGTACTCCGGGTGCGGCCCGGCGTTATCATCGTGCAACACCGCAACGGTTATGTGCATGCCAATGCCGGGATTGATCGATCCAACATTGCCAACAGCCACGAAGACCCCCGGGTCCTGCTGCTGCCGCTGGACCCGGACGCCTCCGCCCGGGCCCTGCGGCGGGAGCTGGCGGCCCTCACCGGCCTGGATATCCAGGTGATTATCAATGACAGCTCCGGTCGGGCCTGGCGCAACGGCACGGTGGGCATCGCCATTGGCACGGCGGGGCTGGACCCGGTGCGCAACCAGATCGGCGAACAGGATATGTTCGGCAATGTCCTGCAGGTAACAGAACCCGCGGTGGCGGACGAACTGGCGGCGGCGGCCTCCCTGCTGATGGGCCAGTCGACCCAGGGCCTGCCGGTGGTGCTGGCGCGCGGGGCGGGGTTGCAGCCCTCCGAGGAGGGTTCGGGCAGGTTGATCCGCGACAAGGCCATGGACCTGTTTCGCTGATGAGTTCCCCGCAAGCCATTCTCGCCCTGTCCGGCGGCGTCGGCGGCGCCAAGCTGGCCCTGGGCCTCGCCGATATCCTCGCGCAGGGCCAGCTGCACGTGCTGGTCAATACCGGTGACGACTTCAGGCACCTGGGACTGCATATCAGCCCCGACATCGATACCCTGCTCTACACCCTGGCGGGGCGTGCCAACGCGAGCCAGGGCTGGGGCCTGGAAGGGGAGACCTGGAACACCATGGCAGCACTCGAGCAATTGGGTGCCGAAACCTGGTTCAGCCTGGGCGATCGCGATATGGCGACTCACCTGTGGCGCACCCAGCAGCTCAAGGCCGGGCTGCGACTCAGTGCCTGTACTGCAGACCTGGCCGCACGCCTGGGCGTGGGCAGCCACATCCACCCGATGACGGATGACCCGGTGAGGACAACGGTACACTGCGATCGCGGCGACCTGTCGTTCCAGCACTATTTTGTCCGCGACCGGTGCGAGCCTGTGGTGACCGGCTTCAGTTTTGACGGCATTTCCGCCGCCCGTCCAAGCCGCGAGGTCATGCGGCTGCTGCAACGCAAGGCTTTCAGCGCTATTGTTGTCTGCCCGTCCAACCCGTTTGTCAGTGTCGATCCTATCCTGCAGTTGCCGGGACTCTGGCTGGCCCTGCGGGAGAGCCCGGCGCCGGTGGTGGTGGTCTCACCGATCGTCGCCGGGCTCGCCATCAAGGGGCCGGCGGCCAAGATGATGGCGGAGCTGGGCATGGAGGTTTCCGCCCTGGAAGTCGCCCGGCATTACAGCAAGCGCTACCCCGGGCTGATGGATCGTTTCGTCATCGATGACAGTGACGCTACAATGGCTGGGGCAATTCGCGAACTGGGGGTGGAAGTGGCGGTGACCAGCACGGTAATGAAGAGCAGGGCGGACAAGCAGGCACTCGCCCGTTTCGCGCTGCAGCTGTAGGGAAGCGCGGGCATTGGTTCAGGCACTGGTACCGCTGAAGGATCTCGTCCAGGCAAAAACTCGCCTGGCGGGTTTGCTCAGCCCCTCCGAGCGCCGGGCACTGGCCCAGGCGATGCTGGAGGATGTGCTGGCTGTCCTGGCAGCGCACCCGCAGGTTGAGGGCGTTACCCTGGTATCCGATGACCCGAGTGCCCATCTCCTGGCAGCGCAGTTCGGCGCCGTACACTGGCGCGAGAGCGAGCTGGGCAGCCACGGCCTGAATGGAGTTGTGGCAACCGCCAGCGCCAGGCTGCTGGCCGGGGGCGCAGGCGATATCCTGCTGGTCCACGGCGACCTGCCCCTGCTCACCAGCGCGGATATCTCTGCGGTGCTCGAGGCACGAGAGGAGTCCGCCGGCCTGGTTGTCGGCTGCGACCGCCATCGCAGGGGCACTAATCTGCTGTGCTACGACGCCGCGAGCGCGCCGGAATTCAGTTTCGGCGCGGACAGTTGCGCCGCGCACCTGGCGGCTGCCGGCAGGCTGGGTGTCCCGGCATTCGTGCTGGAGCGTGAGGGTATAGGCTTCGATGTGGATGAGCCCGGGGACCTCGCGCGGTTGCTGCCGCGACTGGCCAGGGTCAGCGCCGGTTCAACCGCAGCCTGTATCCGTCGGACCGACCTGGCCGCGAGGGTTGGCCTGGCGCTGGGCTCGCTGGATTCCACCGATCAACATCCTGAAAGGAAAGAGGTGAGCTGATGCGTCACTGGCAGGCACTCGAGGCCGGATTGTTGGCGGGGCAGAGCCTCTCGCCGGAACAGGCACTGTCGCTGGCCGACTGCCACGACACCGCGGCCCTTTCAGCCGTCGCCGGCGCGCTGCGCGACCGGGGTTTCCAGGACGTCGTGACCTACTCCCGCAAGGTGTTTATCCCGCTCACCCACCTCTGCCGTGACGTCTGCCACTACTGCACTTTTGCCCGCACCCCGAAAAAAATTGATCGTCCCTTCATGAGTGTCGAGCAGGTGCTTGAACTGTGTCACCAGGGCGCTCGCGCCGGCTGCCAGGAAGCGCTGTTTACCCTGGGAGAAAAGCCCGAGCTGCGCTACAGCGCCGCGCGCAACGCGCTGGAGGACATGGGCTTTGCCGATACTCTCTCATACCTGCGTCATGTCGCGTCCAGGGTGCTGGAGGAAACCGGCTTGCTGCCCCACATCAATGCCGGCTGCATGACCGCCAGCGAAATCGCCGGGCTGCGCCAGGTCAGTGCCTCGATGGGTATCATGCTGGAATCCGCCTCGGCCCGCCTGTGTGGAAAAGGCATGCCCCACTATGGCTCACCCGACAAGAACCCGGCCGTGCGACTGCAAACCATGGAACTGGCCGGCCAGGCCGCCGTGCCGTTCACCTCGGGCATCCTGATCGGTATTGGTGAGACCCGGCGCGAGCGGATCGAGTCGCTGCTGGCCCTGCGCGAGGTGCACGAGCGCCACGGCCACCTCCAGGAAGTCATTGTGCAGAACTTCCGGGCGAAACCCGGCACCCTCATGGCGGCGGCCCCGGAGCCGGACCTGAACGAACTGCTGTGGACGATCGCGGTTGCCCGCCTGGTGTTTGGCCCCGCCATGAGCATACAGGCGCCGCCCAACCTCAGCCCCGGCGTATTGCCGCAACTGGTGGCGGCGGGCATCAACGACTGGGGCGGGGTGTCGCCGCTCACACCCGATCACGTCAATCCCGAGGCACCCTGGCCTCACCTGGACCAGTTGGCCCGGGAAACCGCTGTAGCTGGCAAGTTCCTGGACCAGCGCCTCACTGTCTACCCGGCTTATGCGCGCGCGCCCCAGCGCTGGCTCGACCCCGCCCTGCGCACTGCTGTGCTGCGCCTCAGCGATGCTGAGGGCTTCGCCCGGCGCGACAGCTGGGTGCCCGGTGAGGAGCGACCTGTCCCGGCAATCGAGGCCGCGCTGCTGCGCAGCGACCCGCCGCCGGCCAGCGTGGCAGCGGAAATTCGCTCTATCGTCCAGCGCTGCCGGGACCGGGGCGAGTTGGCGGAAACAGATATCACCCGGCTATTCCAGGCCCGCGGCAACGACTTCGCCTGGCTGGTCCGGCAGGCGGATGATCTCAGGAGAGAGGTCAATGGGGACAATGTCAGTTACGTCGTCAACCGCAATATCAATTACACCAACGTATGCTATTTCAAATGCCAGTTCTGTGCTTTTTCCAAAGGCAAGCACAGCGAGGACCTGCGCGGCATGCCCTACGACATCAGCGGCGAGGAAATTGCCGGCCGCTGCCTGGAGGCCTGGCGCCGGGGCGCCACCGAAGTCTGCATGCAGGGAGGGATTCACCCGGACTACACCGGCCAGACTTACCTCGACATTCTCCACACCGTGCGCGCCTCGACACCTGACATGCATGTGCACGCCTTTTCCCCGCTGGAGGTAGCCCAGGGCGCCGCCACCCTGGGGATCGGTATCGAGCCATTCCTGCAGCGCCTGAAAGCGGCGGGCCTTAGTACACTGCCCGGAACCGCGGCTGAGGTTCTGCACGATGAAGTGCGCCAGGTGCTGTGCCCCGACAAGCTCAACACCGCCCAGTGGCTGGAGGTGATAGAGGCCGCTCACCGGGCCGGGCTGCCGACCACTGCGACGATTATGTACGGTCATATCGACCAGCCTCATCACTGGGCGCGGCACCTGTGGCAGATACGCGAGCTGCAGCGCCGCACGGGGGGCTTCACCGAGTTTGTGCCGCTGCCGTTCGTTCACATGGAAGCGCCCATGTATCTCAGGGGCAGGGCGAGGCGGGGGCCGACATTCCGGGAGGCGCTGCTGATGCACAGCGTGGCGCGACTGGTGTTCCATGGACTGATAGACAACATCCAGGCGTCCTGGGTAAAAATGGGCGAGCAGGGCGTGGCCGCCTGTCTCGCCGCCGGCGTGAACGACCTGGGCGGGACGCTGATGAACGAGAGCATTACCCGGGCCGCCGGCTCGGCCCATGGCCAGGAGTGGGCTCCGGCCTGGATGGAGCAACAGATCCTCGCCGCCGGTCGCCAGCCGCGCATGCGCACTACCCTCTACGGCGACGTACCCCAGGGCCGGCGGCAGGCCGCCTTCGGCGCCGAGCCGCTGTCGGTGGTGGACAATGCGCCCGCCGGCAAGCGCCAGCGTTCGAAGCGCCTGGTGCCGGTGGCTGCGGTGCTGCCCGATCGCTTCAACCCTGTCTATGAGCAGGTGATGCTGATGGCGGCCTGTAACTGAGCCCGGGAGAGCTGCAGGTGGGCAGGACAGTACAACTGGAGGGCGGCTGGCTGGCGCAGCTGGCGCCCCAGTTCGAGCAGGGCTACATGGCAGACCTGCGATCATTTTTGCTGACGCAAAAGCAGGCGGGAAAAACCGTCTTTCCCGCCGGTGGCGAGATTTTCAACGCTTTTACCCACACCCCCCTGGAGCGGGTCAAGGTCGTCATCCTCGGCCAGGACCCGTACCACGGTCCGGGCCAGGCCCACGGCCTGTGTTTCTCCGTCAGGCCCGGCGTCCAGGTGCCGCCGTCCCTGCAGAACATCTTCAAGGAAATCCGGGATGAACTGGGCTACCCAGTCCCTTCCCACGGCGATCTCACCTCCTGGGCCGACCAGGGCGTGCTGCTGCTCAACAGTGTGTTGTCAGTGGAGGCCGGGCGCGCCGCCTCCCACCAGGGCAAGGGCTGGGAGACCTTCACCGACGAGGTAATAAACGTGGTCAATCGCGAGCGCGACGGGGTGGTGTTCATGCTCTGGGGCAGCTACGCCCAGCGCAAGGGCAGTATCATCGATCGCCAGCGCCACTGCGTCCTCACCGCGCCGCACCCGTCCCCCCTGAGTGCCCACCGCGGTTTTTTCGGCTGCGGGCATTTTGTTGCAGCCAACGAGTACCTTGAGTCCCGGGGTCAGGATCCCATTGACTGGCGTCTGCCCGGTTAGTCGTATTTGCTTGGCATGTGGTTCTTAGTGCACCATCGTCGGCAGGGATCCGGGTGTGTCCTGGCTCCATGGCCGCGGCCCTCCGGGCTGCCCTCCGCCGCGAATGGAACAGCACATCACTCGTAAATCAGCTTGGATCCAACATCTTCGATGTTGCCAGCGTGGAGCCAGGACAAACCCGGACTCCGGCCGACAATGGAATCGACCTCAGAGCTTTGACTTTCTCAAATAACTACAACGAGCCTATTTTTCAGGCACAGGATACGGAACCGGTTCAGTCCGCAGTGAAGGGCCGTCGGGGGCAGACAGGTGCAGGCCAGTTTCGATCCCGGCGCTCGTTGCCGTCACCAGCAGTGCCACCTGGCCGTCACCGGTTAAAACCGCATTGACGACAGTGCCCACCGCCTGGGAACCGTCATCGCTGAACAGGGGGTCACCGGCAGCCACCTGCAATCCGGCATCGCGGGAGACCGCCGCGCGGTAGAGGCGACGCTTGGGCTTACCTTTATAGTGCAGGCGGGCGACCACTTCCTGGCCCGTGTAACAGCCCTTGTTGAAGCTGATATGCCCGGTGACATCGTAGTTGAGCATCTGGGGAATGAATTCGCCGGTGGTGCCGGACTCGATTCGGGCGATACCGGCGGCGACCTGCAGCGCTTGCCAGTCGGCTTCCGTGGCCGCCTCCATGCGCTCCCCGAGTTGTTGCAGGAAATGAGCAGCAGTGTCCTGCCGGAGATAGCATTCAAACTGGTGGCCCGCGTCGTCCGTTTGCAGCAGGGCGAAGCCGTCACCGAGACCGGCGCCGTATTTTTGCCCTGGCAGCGTTGCGAAACAGTCCAGCAGCGCGGCGCCCGCCTCGGGACCCCAGCAGGCCAGCACTTGCCAGTCATCCCGCTGGGGCTCGAGTTTTGCCCTGGAAAAGACTATATATTTGGCGAGCACGGCGGCGACGGTTTCGCGAATATCCCGTCGCAGTCGCAATACCAGGTGGTCAGGGGCCAGGGCGCACAGCAGGAAGTCGCCCACCACCCGGCCCTGGACGGTGCACAGGACCCCGGGCAGGGAGTTGGAATCAGCGAGTTTGCGGGTGTCGCAGGTGACCTGGCCCTGCAGGAAGGAGAGGGCGTCGGACCCCTGCAGGTGGAGCAGGGACTCCTGGTTCAACTTGGCGAAATGACGGGTCAACAGGGCGGGTTCCGGTTCGTGAGGGGAGCTATGATAGGGCCTGGGGCTGGAACTGTCAGCACCTGTCCAACTCATCGGCGGGTGTGTGGCGGCATTTGGCGATATACTGGCCGGCTTTGATGATACCCGGGAACACGATGACTGGCATGATACCCAAGGACGAAATCAATCGCATGCGCTGGGCCAGCAGGCGCGGCATGCTGGAACTGGACCTGGTGCTGGAACCCTTTGTGGTCGCCCGCTACGCGAGCCTCGACGAGCGCGATCGACTGCGTTTCCAGCAATTGATGAGCTGTGAGGACCAGGACCTGTTCGCCTGGTTCATGCAGCGCGATCGACCCGAAGACGAGGAGCTCAGGGCAATTGTCAGCAAGGTTCTCGAATTCACCCTCACTGCGCCTGGTGATCGCTGATTCGGCGATCTGCAGCTTGCTTTACTGCCTGTTCTGTCTGCTTGTAGCGGTGAGCCTCTGGCGCCTGGCGCAGCGGGGCTACCCGCTAACGGCGCTGGCCCTGCTGCCATTGGCGGTGCTGTTCTGCCGGCGCCTGGCATCCCGGCCCCTGTTGGGCGCGGTTATCCGCTGGGAGCGGGGCGAGTGGACGCTGGAGCAGGGCGGGGTTTGCCGGACCCTGTGCCGTGAACGCAGTCACTGCGTGTCGCCCTGGCTTACCTGCCTTGCCTGGAGTGAGTCCCCGGACGCACCGGCCGCCTTTGTGTTCCTGTTTCCGGACAGCGCCGCCGCTGACGACCTGCGTCGCCTGCGGGTTCGCCTAAGCCTGGCGCGGTGAGTTGGCCGGGGTAAGTACCGTGTCGATTGCTTCGCTCAGCAGCTCGGGGTAGTCGAGGGTATAGTGCAGGCCGCGGCTCTCCTTGCGCGATATGGCGCAGCGGATCATGAGTTCGGCCACCATCGCCAGGTTGCGAAGCTCCAGCAGGTCATTGCTGACCTTGTAATTGCCGTAGTACTCGGCGATCTCCGCCTGCAGTAACTCCACCCGGTGCAGCGCCCGCTGCAAGCGCTTGTTGGTGCGCACGATACCCACGTAATCCCACATGAAACGGCGCAGTTCATCCCAGTTGTGGGAAATCACGACGTCCTCGTCCGAATCCGTCACCTGGCTTTCATCCCAGGCTGCCGCCGGGGGTGGTGCAGTGATCGAGGGCAGGGTGGCGGCGATGTCATTGGCCGCGGACTCGGCGTAAACGATGCACTCCAGCAGGGAGTTGCTGGCCATTCGGTTGGCCCCGTGCAGGCCGGTGCATGAGGTTTCCCCGATGGCGTAGAGGCCCGCGCGGTCGGTGCGGCCGCGGGTGTCGACGATGACGCCGCCGCAGGTGTAATGGGCCGCGGGCACCACCGGGATCGGTTCCCTGCTGATGTCGATACCGTATTCGGCGCAGCGCGCCATGATGGTGGGGAAGTGGCTTTGCAAAAATTCTGCGGGCTTGTGGGAGATATCCAGGAACACGCAGTCCGCGCCCAGGCGCTTCATCTCGTGGTCTATCGCCCGGGCCACCACATCCCTCGGAGCCAACTCGCCGCGGGGATCGAAATTGTCCATGAATCGGCTGCCGTCCGGCAGCAGGAGCTTGCCGCCTTCGCCGCGAATGGCCTCGGTAATCAAAAAGGATTTTGCCCTTGGGTGGTACAGGCAGGTCGGATGGAACTGGTTGAATTCCAGGTTGGCCACCCGGCAGCCCGCCCGCCAGGCCATGGCAATGCCGTCACCCGAGGCGCCGTCGGGATTGCTGGTGTAGAGATAGGCCTTGCTGGCGCCGCCGGTGGCCAGGACCACCGCCTGGGCCTGGAACAACTCGACCCTGCCGTTTTCGCGGTTGAGGATATAGGCGCCCTGGCAGCGCTCGCCCTCGACAACCAGGTCAACGGCCACGCGTTGGGTGTATAACTCGATATTCGGAGCCTGCCTCGCCTTCTCGGTCAGCACCTCGGAGATCGCCATGCCGGTGCGGTCAGCCGCGTGGATAATGCGCCGGTGGCTGTGTCCCCCTTCCATGGTCAGGTGAAATTCGCGTTGTTCGATACTGGCCTGCTCTTCCCGCAGGTCGAAATCCACGCCCTGTTGGACCAGCCATTCCACACACCGGCGACTGTTATTTACTGTAAACTCCACCGCTTCGCGCCGACACAGGCCCGCGCCCGCTGCCAGGGTATCCTCCACATGGGAACTCACGGTGTCACGGGTGTGCAGGACGGCGGCCATACCGCCCTGGGCCCAGTAGGTCGAGCCCTCGTTCAGCTGGGACTTGCAGATCAGGGCGACTTTCAGGTGGCCGGGCAGGTGCAGGGCCAGGCTCAGGCCGGCGGCACCGGTGCCAATGATGAGTACATCATGTTGGTGAAGGGTTGCCATAGAGGACTGTGCTTGCCGCGTCAGGAGGTGAAATATATTATGCGAGTCAAAGACTTAGCCTTTTTCGCACCGTTGCGCTCGAGTATATACGAGCTGGCGGCCAATAAGGAAATACCCTGTTGCGGAACTTTATCGATATCCTCGCCTCTTACAGCCGGCAAATTGGTCGCGCCAGCGAACTTGGCGCGCTCGACGCTGTCTATCCACACAAGAGCCGGAAAGACGGCGGGGCAGTGATGTCCTGGACTAGGGAGAGGTGCAGGGCGTGACCGCCGCAGCGACGGACCAGCAGTTGGTTGCCCGGGTACAAAAGGGCGACTCACGGGCGTTTGATTTACTGGTACTGAAGTACCAGCACAGGATATTTGGCCTGATAAGCCGGTATGTTCACGATGCGGATGAAGTCCAGGATGTGGCGCAGGAAGCTTTCATCAAGGCCTATCGTGCCCTGCCCAGGTTCCGGGGGGACAGTGCGTTCTATACCTGGCTGTACCGGATCGCCATCAATACGGCGAAAAATTACCTGGTCTCCCGCTCCCGGCGGCCGCCTGGCTCTGATGTGGATGTCGAGGACGCCGAGTACTACGCCAGCGGCGGGGCCCTGCACGAGATCGAGACCCCCGAAAACGCCCTGTTTGGCGCGGAGTTGAAGCAGGTTGTGGAACGGGCGATTGAGAATCTGCCGGAAGACCTGCGAACTGCGGTAACTTTGCGTGAATTTGATGGTCTGAGTTATGAGGATATAGCCGAGATAATGGACTGCCCCGTGGGCACTGTGCGTTCGAGAATATTTCGCGCACGGGAGGCTATAGACGTCCAGGTCAGGGAACAGCTCGATGGTGAGACCTAGTGTCGCTGCCGTGGTGTTTACCGCAGCTAGATGAGCCGGGACGGCAACAAGAACTTGAAGCGGCGCGCCCAGGCGCGCGAGGAAACGGGTTATGAGTGAAATGATGCGAGAGTCTCTGTCCGCGTTGATGGACGATGAGGCCAATGAGCTGGAAATTGAGCGGGTGCTGTCGCGTGTCGCCGGCGACCCGGAGCTCCGCCAGGCGTGGGTTCGCTATAACATGGTGCGCGCCGTAACCGCCGGGCAGCATCCGGCCCGTCTTGACCTTGACGTGTCCGCGCAGGTGCGCGCGGCACTGGATGGTGAGGTGCACAGCGCCTCCGGCTTCAGGCAACGCTGGTTGCGGCCTCTGGCCAGTATGGCGGTGGCTGCGTCGGTGGCCGCAACCGTTGTGCTTGGTGGCCAACAGCTGGCTCAATTGGATGCCCCCGGCCGCGACAGCCAGGCCATCGCCAGCAGCGTTTCGCCGGTGGGCATGGTAAACAGCCTCGGGGCGACCTCGGTCCAGGCCAGCTACGGCACCCAGAGTGTCCCTGTTTTGCAGCCGGCCACACGAACCGCCTACCAGGAACTCGCGCGACAGCGCTTGCACAAGTACATGCAGACGCACGCTGAGCAGGCTGCGCTGAATTCGCCGAGCGGGCTGGTACCCTTCGCCCGTGTACCGCGTATCAAGGAGTAGGGAACGCTTGACGGTGAAAGACTCCTTCCGCTGGCGCCATCTTGTCCTTCTTCCCGCGCTCGCCGCATTTACCCTCACAGCTGCACGGACCGGCGCGGAAGCCTGCGCCACTGCCGACGCTGACGCACTCGCCTGGCTGGACAAAATGTCCAGGAGCCTGCAGGAGGTCAGCTACCACGGTATTGTCACCTTGCAACGGGGCGACGAGATGCAGGCCATGCAGGTTTCACACTTCATCAAAGACGGAATGGCCAATGAGCGCCTGACCGAGTTGACCGGACAGGGCGCGGAAGTCGTGCGCGTCGATCACCCGCTGGATTGCGTTCACCCCGGCAACCAGCTGTTGCAGTTGGGCGCCGCCTTGCAGGCCGGTGAGTGCGGCGTCGCCCAGTATTATCGGTTTGGTGTTTTCGATGGTGAACTGGTTGCCGGTCGCCGGGCGGTGCAGATACGGATTGAGCCCCGGGACATGTACCGCCACGGCTATGTCCTGGAGCTGGATCGCGATACCGGTCTGCTGCTGAAAAGCGCGACCATAGGACGGGGCAACAAGGTTCTCGAGAATTTCCAGTTTGCCAGCCTGTCCTATACCGGCACCGCGGCTCCGGCAGAGGGCGTCCAGGTAGTGCACCAGGCTAAACATCCCGAGCCGGGGGCAGGCGTCCTGTCCCTGGGCGGCGCTCATCCTCCGTGGGCGGTGAACTGGCTGCCACAGGGTTTTACCGCCACCGACCAGCCGGCAGACGTGTCAATGCGCCGGACCTATACCGATGGACTGGCGGTGTTTTCGATTTTCCTGGAGTTGCTGAGCCAGGATATTACCGCGGGAGAGGGTGTGGTTCGCAGCGGTGGTACCATCTCCTATACCCGGGGCATGCATATGTCCGGGTTGCCGGTGCTGGTGACCGTCATCGGCGAGGTGCCGCTCAACACCGCCAGGATGGTGGCCGACTCGGTCACGGCGGTGCCCTGAGGTGCTGGTCGAAACAGGCAGGGTGGTGGCAGTAGAGCCTGGGGCCCTTTGGGTGGAGACCATTCGCCAGAGTACCTGTGGCAGTTGTGCGGCCAACAAGGGCTGCGGTCACGGGCTGCTCAACCGCATTGCCGATGGCCGCACCGGCTATGTCCGGGTACTGTCCGGGCCGACCGGTACCGACGGCTGCGCCGTCGACGACCAGGTCCGCATCAGTATTCCGGAACAGGTCATATTGCGCGGTTCCCTGGTAGTTTATGTCCTGCCCCTGCTGTGTATGCTGGCAGGCGCTGCCGGCGCCGACTTCCTGTGGCCTGGCGGTTCGGAGCTAGCGAGCGTCGCCGGGGCGGCCGTCGGCCTGGGCCTGGGCTTCGCGGCGGTGCGCTGGCACGCCTGGCGCCATCGCCAGGACAGGTCGCTGCAACCGACCCTGCTGGAAGTGCTGCCGCGAGCGACGTTGCAGATTTACCCGGCCTGATCTACAGGCCCGATTTTTTGTTCTAGCCATTGTCATTGGAACCCATACTATGAATGCGATACATCGACTCCTGAGTGCTGCTTTCCTCGCCTCGGCCCTGTTGCTGCCGGCACTGGTCTCGGCCTCGGCACTGCCCGAATTTCGTGAAATCGTGCGGGAAAGCTCACCGGCGGTAGTCAAGATCGTGGTGCAGCAGAGCCGTGCGATGAATGGCCACGGCCAACCCGGCCCCGAGCAGATGCCGGAATACCTGCGGCGATTTTTTGAATTCCGCGGCGGTCCACCTTCGCCGCAGGAACAGATGGCCATGGGCTCTGGCTTCATCATTTCCAGCGATGGATACATCGTTACCAACAACCACGTGGTGGACGGAGCCGACAGCGTACTTGTGCGCCTCAACGACCGGCGTGAATTTGACGCGGAAGTAGTGGGCACCGACCCTCGCTCGGACCTGGCCCTGCTGCGGGTGGATGGCGAGGACCTCCCCGCGCTGAAGCTGGCGAGCAAGGACGATCTCGAGGTGGGTGAGTGGGTGCTGGCCATCGGTTCGCCTTTCGGCCTGGACTACTCGGTAACCGCCGGGATCGTCAGCGCCAAGGGCCGCAGCCTTCCCACCGAGAACAATGAAAACTACGTCCCCTTCATCCAGACGGACGTGGCTATCAATCCGGGTAACTCCGGCGGTCCGCTGTTCAACCTGGAAGGGGAAGTGGTTGGGGTCAATTCGCAGATTTTCACCCGCAGCGGTGGCTCGATTGGCCTGTCTTTCGCCATTCCGGTCAGCGTGGTGCGCAATGTAGTGGATCAGCTCAAGGCCCAGGGTCGGGTGACCCGGGGCTGGCTGGGCGTGACCATCCAGGACGTGGACAAGAACCTCGCTGACTCTTTCGGGCTGAAGCGGCCGCGCGGCGCGTTGCTGGTGCAGGTGGCGGAGGACGGCCCGGCGGCCAAAGCCGGTCTGGAGGCGGGCGACGTAATTATCACTTTCGATGGCCATGACATCCCCGCGTCCGCGGATCTGCCCCATGTGGTTGGCCTGGTGGCCCCGGACACGGTCGTGCCGGTGGAAATCATTCGGGACAAGAAGCGCAAGACAATGAAGGTCAAGGTGGGCGGGCTGGACGCCGACGACAGTTATAGCCTGGCTGCCGGATCGGGCGGTACCGGCCAGGGCGGGCGCCTGGGGCTGGTCGTTGAAACAGCCTCCGCTGATATTCTGGAGCGTTTTGGTATCAATGGCGGTGTGGTTGTGCGGGAAGTGCTGCCCGACTCGGTCGCCGCGGAGGGCGGCATCGTGCCCGGGGATATCATCACCCTGGTGGGTTCGACACCGGTGAAGAACGCCCAGGCCTACGAGGAGGCAGTCACAGGGCTGAGCGGTGGCAGTTCAGTGCCGCTGCGGCTTATCCGGCGGGGATCCCCGCTGTTTATCGGCCTCAAGCTCAAGGACTGATCCGCGGAACAGGTCGGCCGCCGGCGCTGGTATCCGGCAGGCCCTTCGGACGTGGCGGTTGTATCCCGGTTGGGGTACAATCGCGCGTTTTTTACAGGGCGGCCAGACGTGTCGTTATCCCCTTCAGTTTACTGCGCCGGCAGCATGGTCTGCCCGCGTCAATCGAGCCCTATTGAGTGAGTGATCTCAGCCACATCCGCAATTTCTCCATTATTGCCCACATCGACCACGGCAAATCCACGCTGGCTGACCGGTTTATCCAGCACTGTGGAGGCCTCAGTGCCCGGGAGATGGACGAGCAGGTGCTCGACTCGATGGATATCGAGCGGGAACGGGGCATTACAATCAAGGCCCAGAGCGTCACCCTGGATTACACGGCCCGGGACGGGCAGATCTACCAGCTCAATTTTATTGACACCCCAGGCCACGTCGACTTCTCCTATGAAGTTTCGCGCTCTCTCGCCGCCTGCGAAGGCGCACTGCTGGTAGTGGATGCGGGGCAGGGTGTGGAGGCCCAGTCGGTCGCCAACTGCTACACCGCGATCGAACAGGGGCTGGAAGTGGTGCCCATCCTCAACAAAATGGACCTTCCCCAGGCAGACCCCGAGCGGGTCAAGGTAGAGATCGAGGAAATTATCGGGATCGACGCCACCGATGCCTGCCTGGTCAGCGCAAAGTCCGGCCTGGGTATCGAGGATGCGCTGGAAAGCCTGGTGAAGCGGATTCCGCCCCCGGAGGGGGACAGGGAGGCGCCACTGCAGGCGCTGATCATCGACTCCTGGTTCGACAACTACCTGGGAGTCGTGTCGCTGGTGAGGGTCAAGAACGGCCAGCTGCGCAAGCGCGATAAAATCGTCACAAAGTCGATCGGCAAGTCCCACCAGGTGGATGCCGTGGGCATATTCACACCCAAGCGGGTGGAGCAGGACGTGCTGCGGGCGGGCGAGGTGGGCTTCGTGGTGGCTGGTATCAAGGACATTCACGGTGCGCCGGTGGGCGATACCCTGATTCATGCCCAGCGCCAGGACGAAGTGCCCGCACTGCCCGGCTTTCAGCGGGTGAAGCCCCAGGTTTACGCCGGTATCTTTACTATTTCCTCGGACGACTACGAGGACTTCCGCGATGCCCTTGCCAAGCTCACTCTGAATGACGCTTCGCTGTTTTACGAGCCCGAAACCTCCGACGCACTCGGCTTCGGCTTTCGCTGCGGCTTCCTCGGGATGCTGCACATGGAGATTATCCAGGAACGGCTGGAGCGCGAGTACGACCTGGACCTGATCACCACGGCCCCCACGGTTATCTACGAGGTGTTGAAGAAGAACGGCGAGGTGATCCGGGTGGACAACCCCTCGCGGCTGCCTGATGTGGGGGATATCGAGGAAATGCGCGAGCCAATCGCGCGCTGCAATATCCTTGTTCCCCACACCTACCTGGGCAACGTCATCACCCTCTGCGTGGAAAAACGCGGTACCCAGAAAGACATGCTGTTCCTTGGCGCCCAGGTGTCCCTGACATACGATATCCCGATGGCGGAGGTGGTGCTGGATTTCTTTGATCGCCTCAAGTCCGTGAGCCGGGGCTATGCCTCGCTGGACTACAGCTTCGAGCGATTCGAGCCGGCCACCCTTGCGCGACTCGATGTGCTTATCAACGGCGAGCGGGTAGACGCACTGGCTGTGATTGTGCATCGCGACCAGGTGCAACACAGGGGCAGGCTTTTGACGGAGAAGATGAAAGAGCTGATACCCCGGCAAATGTTTGACGTGGCCATACAGTGCGCCGTGGGCGGCAAGATCGTTGCCCGGCAGACGGTGAAGGCACTGCGCAAGAATGTGACAGCAAAGTGTTACGGTGGCGATGTCAGCCGCAAGCGCAAATTGCTGGATAAACAAAAAGCGGGTAAGAAACGCATGAAACAGGTGGGCCAGGTGGAAATTCCCCAGTCTGCCTTCCTCGCAGTGCTCAAGGTAGACGGCTGACAGGTTGGGGCCTGTTTACACGACTTGAGTTGGCCCTGTTGTGACAGAAAAAGCGCCAATCGAGGCGCAAGGAGAGAAGTTTGGTTGCTCCAAATGAACGACGAGTAACGAAGAGTGGCGCTTTGTCTGTCGCGACCCTCAGGGCTGCCACTGGTTGTGCGCCCCGTGGCGTTAGAAATTGCTTATGTGGACTAACCACACCGCGCAATCCCTGCCTTACCGGCCACAAAACCAGTGGCAGCAGGGCTAACTCAAGTCGTGTAAACAGGCCCTAGTATATGGATATCGATTTTCCCCTCATCCTGGTAATCCTGGTATTTGGCAGCGGCCTGATCTGGATGCTCGACGCGCTTTTCCTGGCGCCCGGGCGCCGTCGTGTAGTGGCCGAACTGCAGGGACAATTTCCCCAGTGGCAGGAAGAGGGTAGCGGCCAGGCGGCAAAGTACCAGGCCCAGCTTGCCCAGACCGCCCGGGAGCCGGTGGTGGTGGAGTATGCCAAGTCTTTTTTCCCAGTGCTGCTGGTGGTTTTTGTCCTGCGCTCCTTCCTGGTGGAGCCTTTCCAGATACCGTCATCCTCCATGGTGCCAACCCTGGAGGTCGGGGACTACATACTCGTCAACAAGTACACTTACGGTATCCGCCTGCCTGTTGTTCGCACCAAGGTGCTCGCCCTGAATGAGCCCCAGCGCGGGGACGTCATGGTGTTTTTCCCTCCCCATATGAATGACACCTACTTTATCAAGCGGGTGATCGGCCTGCCCGGGGACATCATCAGCTATCGGCAAAAGCAGCTGTTTGTGAACGGGAAAGAGGCGCCGCTGGAAATGCTGGCGGTCGTTCCCGATGGGGCCTCGAGGTACGCCATGGGGCTGGAAACTATCGGTGATGCCACCCACCTTGTGCAGGAAGATCAATCCCGGCCCTCCCGGGATTTTTCCGTGCAGGTCAAACCCGGGCACTACTTTATGATGGGCGACAACCGGGACAACAGCAGTGACAGCCGGATTTGGGGTCAGGTCCCGGAAGAGGATATAGTGGGCAAAGCTTTCGCGGTATGGATGCACTGGGATTCGCTGTTCAGTATCCCGAGCTTCAGCCGTGTGGGCCGGATAGAATAACTAGGGCGCAATCGGGGAGTAAGGCATATGTATACGCTTTCGAAGCAACGGGGCATGTCCATTCCGGGTATGTTGACAGTGGCGGCCATGCTGGGCTTTTTTGTTATGTGCGGTGTTCGCATGGCGCCGCACTATTTTGAATACCTCAGTATCCGCGAGATCGTGGAGACCGTCGCCGCGGACTACAAGCGGGAAGAGAACAGTATTTCGGATATCCGGCGCCGGATTGACACCATGTTCAATACCAACCAGATTTACGATCTCAAGCCCAAGGATGTCGAGGTGTTCCACAAGGATGGCCGGACCTGGATCGATGCCCGCTATGAGGCGCGAGTCCCGCTCATGGGTAACATCTCTGCCGTCATGAGCTTTGACGACCTCGAGATAGAAGCTGGCGTCAAGAAGTAGCAGCCAGACTGTGGTGAGCACTGCGGCCCTGCAGCGTGCCCTGGGGCACGAATTTGCCGACCCGGCACTGCTCACCATGGCGCTGACCCACCGCAGCGCGGGCAGTCGCAATAATGAACGCCTGGAATTTCTCGGCGATTCCATCATCAATCACATCGTTGCCGACGCCCTGTACCAGCGTTTTCCGGATGCACGGGAGGGTGATATGAGTCGAATGCGCGCCTCGCTGGTCAAGGGCGATACCCTGGCCGAACTGGCCAGGGAGCTGCAACTGGGCGAGCATCTACTGCTCGGCCCCGGGGAGCGCAAGAGCGGCGGTTACCGTCGCTCCTCCATTCTCGCCGATACCCTCGAGGCACTGGCCGGCGCTGTCCTGCTGGATGCCGGTTTCCAGCGTTGCAGGGATTGTGTGCTGGCCTGGTTCGGGGCGCGCCTGGAGCAGCTCGCCTCAGGGGTGGCGGACAAGGATGCCAAGACCCGCCTGCAGGAATACCTGCAGGGCAGGGGCAATCCACTGCCGGAATATGAACTGCTGGGCGTGACCGGCGATGACCACAACCAGTTGTTCAGTGTTGGCTGTCGCCTCAGCAAGCCGCAGATGCTGGCGGAAGGCAGCGGCAGGAGTCGCCGCAAGGCGGAACAGGCAGCCGCCCTCAACGCCCTGCAGAGCTTGGAAGTCCATGACAGCTGAAACCGGGCGCTGCGGATATGTGGCCATAGTCGGCCGACCCAATGTGGGTAAATCGACCCTGCTGAATCACCTGCTGGGCCAGAAAATCAGCATTACCTCGCGCAAACCACAAACCACCCGACACCGGGTCCTCGGGATCAAGACCGAGGCCGGGCACCAGATTATTTTCGTCGACACACCCGGTCTTCACAAGGATGCGGAGAAGGCGATCAATCGCTATATGAACCGTGCCGCCACTGCCGCAATGCGCGATGTGGACCTGGTGGTATTCGTGGTCGATCGAACAGCCTGGACCGAAGAGGACGCGATGGTACTGGAGCAGATTCGCCAGGGTGGCCTGCCCTGCCTGCTGGTGGTCAATAAAGTCGACCTGCTGGAGGACAAGGGCAGCCTGCTGCCGCACCTCGAGTTTCTGGCGAAGCAGGCCGATTTCGCGGCTATTCTCCCGGTTTCGGCCCTGCGCCGACACAATGTGGAGGAGCTTGAGCAGGAAATCCTCAAGTTCCTGCCGGCCTCCGAACACTTCTTCCCGGAGGAGCAGATTACCGACCGCAGCCAGCGCTTCCTGGCTGCCGAAATCGTGCGCGAGAAAATCATGCGGCAGCTGGGCGAGGAAATTCCCTACGCTATCGCCGTCGAAATAGAGGAGTTCGCACTGGAGGGCGAGGTCCTGCACATTTCCGCCCTGATCCTGGTCGAGCGCAAGGGACAGAAAAAAATCCTGGTGGGCGAGGGCGGGACGCGCCTGCGCTCGATCGGCAGCGATGCCCGCCGTGACATGGAACTGCTGTTCGACAACAAGGTCATGTTGCGCCTGTGGGTGAAGGTCAGGTCGGGCTGGTCCGACGATGAGCGGGCCCTGCGCAGCCTGGGCTATGACGATGTGTAGCTGCGCCCCGTGGCAGGTGGTTGTGCCTGGCGCCCGCGTCATCTAGGTCGATATGCGCGTCAGCCTGCAACCTTCGTTTATCCTCCACCGCCGCCCCTACCGGGACAGCAGCATGTTGCTGGAGGTGCTGACGGCCGAACAGGGCCGTATCAGCCTTGTGGCGCGGGGTGCGAGGCGCAAGAACCGTGGCGGCAGCGCCAGCGCGCTGCTGCAACCCTATATTCCCCTGTTGCTCTCATTCAGCGGTCGCACCGACCTGAAAAACCTGAATGGCGTAGAGGCCGCTGGCAGGCCGCTCACGCTGCGCGGCGAGCGGATTTTCAGCGGCTTGTACCTCAATGAGTTGCTGGTGCGGCTGTTGCATCGCCACGACCCTCATCCACAGCTGTTTGCCGCCTACGCTTCCAGTCTGGAAGCCCTGGCCGGGAGCGATGAGGTCGATAATGTGCTGCGTCGCTTTGAGTTTGCCCTGTTGGGGGAGCTGGGCTACGGCTTCGACCTGGACCTGGACGGCCACAGCGGTGAGGCAGTGCAGCCGGAGCTCTGGTATCACTACGATCCCGAGCGCGGGCTGGTCGCCAGGGGCCCGGACGCGGACCCGGCCCAGCCCGCATTCAAGGGCGCCGACCTGCTGGCGATAGCGTCCAATGATTTCAGCGGTGCGGCCCGTCCGACGGCGAAGCGACTGCTGCGACAGGCGCTGGCGCTGCAACTGGGCGATGCGCCCCTGCGCAGTCGCGACCTGTTCCGGGCCCATGCCAGCGCGGTGCGTCGGCCCGATGGGGCCGCAGTGGAGGAGCAGCATTGATCGGCATTGGCACTGATATCCTCAGGATTGCGCGGGTCGAGGAGGTTGTGGCCAGGCTTGGCGATCGCTTCGTGGCGCGCATCCTGACCCCGGTTGAACAGGACGAATACCGCGCCAGCGGCCAGCCCCAGCGGCTGCTTGCCAAGCGTTTCGCGGCGAAAGAGGCTGTCGCCAAGGCCCTGGGTACCGGTATTGGCCGGGGGGTCAGCTGGCAGGATATTACTATTGGCCACGACAGCCATGGCGCCCCCCTTGTCATCCTCAGCGGCGGGGCCTCGGAAGTGGCGAGTCGCCGCGGGGGCGGCAGGGTGGAACTGAGCCTGGCAGACGAGACCGACTACGTGGTCGCCTTCGCGGTGCTGGCCCGATGAGGAGTCCTTGGCAAGGCAGCGCTCAAGTTGGTTATACTCTCAATCCCGCTGTCAGCCCCGCTGTCAGCACCGATGCGCGGTATCATGGAAATGCCCCAATACCCAACGATTGAAGCCTGCATAGGCAATACACCCCTGGTGCGATTGCAGCGGCTGCCCGGAGCGACCAGCAACACTGTGCTGGCGAAGCTGGAGGGCACCAACCCGGCCGGGTCTGTCAAGGACCGCCCGGCCCTGAGCATGATTGCCCAGGCCGAGGCCCGGGGTGAGATCAGTCCCGGGGATACCCTGATCGAGGCCACCAGCGGCAACACCGGGATAGCTCTGGCCATGGCCGCCGCGATCCGCGGATACCGCCTGATCCTGATCATGCCCAGCCATATGAGCGACGAGCGCAAGCAGGCCATGTCCGCCTATGGCGCCGAGTTGCTGGAGGTGACCCAGGAGCAGGGGATGGAAGGTGCGCGAGATCTCGCGATGGCGATGCAGGCCCGGGGCGAGGGCCGTGTGCTGGACCAGTTTGCCAATCCCGACAACCCCCGGGCCCACCTGGCTGGCACCGGGCCGGAAATCTGGCAGCAGACCGGCGGTACCGTCACCCATTTTGTCAGTTCCATGGGGACCACCGGCACCATCATGGGGTGTTCCGCCTACCTCAAGCAGCAGAATCCGGACATCCAGATTGTCGGGCTACAGCCCATGGAGGGTTCCAGCATACCCGGGATCCGGCGCTGGCCAGAGGCCTATCTCCCGGCGATCTACGATGCCGCCCGGGTGGACCGGGTGATCGATATTTCCCAGCAGGAGTCCGAGCGCACCATGCGGGAGCTGGCGCGGCGGGAGGGTATTTTCTGCGGGGTGTCATCGGGCGGTTCGATAGCGGCGGCACTGCGCCTGTCCGCTGAGCTGGAGAACGCGGTGATCGTCGCCATTATTTGCGATCGCGGCGACCGCTACCTGTCCACGGGCGTCTTTGCCGGCTGATGGAGTCCTGAACCCATGGTACAGGTACGCGATCAATCACACCTGGGCCCAGCCGGCCATGTCAACCTGGGGCAGTGGCTGGACAAGCTGCCCGGAGCTCACAGCGAGATCGAAACCAGCCGCCTGCTGGCTGCCTGCAATATGGCCAGGGAGGCACTGCAGTCGCCCGGCATCGACAGCGGCGACTGGGCCCAGGAGCAGAACTGCTTCACTGCCGGTCTCGATATAGCGATGATTCTCGCGGAGCTGCAGGTGGGTTCGGATTGCCTGCTGGCGGGCATTCTCTATCGCGCGGTGCGCGAGCAGCGGGTGGCGCCCGAACGCGTCAGCGACAGCTTTGGCGCGGGCGTAGCCAGGCTGATCGAGGGCGTGGCGCGGATGGCAGCCATCGGCGAGCTGAGGTCTCACGGCGACAGGCCGGTGCTGGGACAGGCCGAGGGCCAGAAAGACAATATACGTAAAATGCTCGTGGCCCTGGTTGACGACGTGCGGGTAGCGCTGATCAAACTGGCGGAGCGGACCTGCGCGATTCGCGCGGTTAAAAATGATGAGTTGCGCCGCCTGCCGGTGGCGCGTGAGGTGTTCGATGTCTATGCGCCACTGGCCCACCGCCTGGGGATAGGTCACCTCAAGTGGGAGCTGGAGGATCTGTCGTTTCGCTATATCTACGGCGATGCCTACCGCAAGATCGCCCGGCTGCTCGATGGCAAGCGGGTGGAGCGGGACGAGTTCATCACCCGGGTAACGCAAGAGCTGACGGAGGTCCTGCGCAAGGCGGGGCTGGAAGTGGAGATAGAGGGACGCTCCAAGCACATATACAGCATCTGGCGAAAGATGCAGCGCAAGGGTATAGGTTTTTCCCAGGTATACGATATTCGCGCGATCCGGATCCTGGTACCCGAGATACGGGATTGTTACGCCACCCTCGGCCTGGTGCACGGGCTCTGGCACAACATCCCCAACGAGTTCGACGACTATATCGCCAACCCGAAGGAGAACGGCTACCGCTCACTCCATACCGCGGTGGTCGGCCCCGAGGGCAAGGTGCTGGAAGTCCAGATTCGCACGCACGAGATGCACCAGGAAGCGGAGCTCGGGGTGTGCGCCCACTGGCGCTACAAGGGCACCGATGCGCGCAACCGTCCCGCCAGTACCTACGAGGAAAAAATCGCCTGGTTGCGGCAGGTGCTCGACTGGCACGAGGAGACCGGCGATGTCGAAGATGTGGCCGAGCAGTTCAGTTTCCAGATGGCCCAGGACCGGGTCTATGTGTTCACGCCCCAGGGTGACGTGGTGAACCTCGCCCAGGGCGCGACTCCGCTGGACTTTGCCTACCACGTACACACCGATGTCGGGCACCGCTGTCGCGGAGCCAAGGTGAACGGCTCGATCGTGCCGCTCACCTATACCCTGGCCACAGGGGAGCGGGTAGAGATACTGACCAGCAAGGACGGCACACCCAAGCGCGACTGGCTGCAGTCCGGACTGGGCTACCTGAAAACGTCCCGGGCCCGGGCCAAGGTGCAGCACTGGTTCAGGGCCCAGGCCCGGGAATACAATATCGCCGCCGGGCGGCAGTTGCTGGAACGGGAGTTCAAGCGCCTCGCCCTGACCAGTGTCGATTACCTGCGCATCGCCCGCAAGGTGCAGCAGGCGAGCGTGGAAGATATGTATGCCGCGGTGGGCTCCGGCGATCTGGCCTCAGCCCAGGTGATGAATGCCGCCCAGGGTCTGGTGGAGAATCGCGGACCGCAGCTCAAGCTGGCCCGCCCCGGCGACAGCACCTACCGCGGGCAGGTCCAGGTGCGCGGCGTGGGCAACCTGGTGACGCACATTGCCGGCTGCTGCAAGCCCCTGCCGGGGGATGCAATTACCGGTTTCATTACCCGCGGCCGGGGGGTCAGCGTGCACCGGGCCGATTGTGGCCGGCTGATCAAGTTGATGGAGACCGCACCCGCGCGGGTTATCGATGTCGAGTGGGGACTGACGCCCCGGGCCAATTACGAGGTGGATGTGGCCATCGAGGCTTATGACCGGCAGGGCTTGCTGCGGGATATCACCGGCCTGTTTGCCAATGCCCGGATCAACGTATTGTCTATCAATACCCAGACCAATAAGAACCGTAACACCGCGACCATGCGCCTGCGGGTGGAAGTGCCGGACCTCGGCTCCCTGTCGAAACTGCTGGAACGTATCAATCGCCTCAAGAACGTGGTTTCCGCCATGCGCCTGTCGGAGTAGGGCGTACAGTGACTGAACCACGCTATGACCTGGCCGACCTGCTGCGGGTGATGACTCGCCTGCGGGATCCTGCGACCGGGTGTCCCTGGGATATCCGCCAGGACTTTCGCAGTATTGTGCCCTCGACTCTGGAGGAGTGTTACGAGCTCGCCGAGGCGATCGAGCACGAGGACTTCGCCCATGTGGCTGAAGAGTTGGGGGACGTGCTGTTCCAGGTGGTCTTTTACGCCCAGTTAGGCAGTGAGCGAGACCTGTTTTCTTTCCAGACTATTATCGACACCCTGGTGGACAAACTCCT
Organism: uncultured Gammaproteobacteria bacterium; assembly: GCA_963792815.1. Taxonomy (GTDB): domain Bacteria; phylum Pseudomonadota; class Gammaproteobacteria; order Pseudomonadales; family Halieaceae; genus JARRPM01. The sequence goes on along the minus strand of CAWBXR010000012.1, from coordinate 254,197 downwards.
GCGGCGCCACCCGCACGTCTTCGCCGACGGCGAAATCGAGGGGGTTGTGTCCGCTCGCGCCAGTGTCGAGTCGGTCAGGGAGACCTGGGAGTCCATCAAGCAGGAGGAGCGCAGCGCCCGGTCACAGGGCGCTACTCTCGCCGATGTACCGCTGGCGCTGCCGGCCCTGCCAAGGGCGCAAAAGCTCCAGAAACGGGCGGCGGGGGTCAATTTCGACTGGCCAGATGCCAGCGGCGTGCTGGCAAAGCTGGAAGAGGAGATCGCCGAGTTGCGCCAGGCGCTGGCCGCTGGCACAAAGGCCGCGGTAGAAGAGGAAATGGGCGATATCCTGTTCACCAGCGTCAATCTCGCGCGTCACCTGGAACTCGATGCCGAGGCGACCCTGCGGCGCGCCAGCAGCAAGTTTGAGCAGCGCTTTGCCACCATGGAAACGCTGGCCACGGCGTCGGGCAGGGCGCTGCACCAGCTGTCTGCCCCGGAGCTGGACCAGCTCTGGGAAGCGGCTAAACAGGCTGGCGGGAATACCCCTTAGGGCTTGTACATTTTCGGGACGCTGTGTATGGTTACTGCCCTTCACAGCATGGCCTGCGGTTGCGGTCCCGAGCGACTCAATGCACGCAGTCGCGTCCACTGGCACGACCATCCCGATAGGCACAATTGAGGAATATCACCAATGCGATTGATTTTGTTGGGCGCTCCCGGCGCAGGGAAGGGCACTCAGGCCCAGTTCATTACCGAGAAGTACGGTATTCCCCAAATTTCCACCGGCGACATGCTGCGCGCGGCCGTCAAGGCTAAGACAGAGCTGGGACTGAAGGCCAAGAGCGTCATGGATGCGGGAGGGCTGGTGTCCGATGACATTATCATAGGCCTGGTAAAGCAGCGTATCCGCGAGCCCGATTGCGCCAATGGCTTTCTGTTCGACGGCTTTCCCCGGACCATACCCCAGGCCGAAGCGATGGTTGAAGCCGGCGTCGACCTGGACCATGTGGTTGAGATAGCGGTTGACGACGATGCGATAGTCGCCCGCCTGAGTGGGCGCCGCGTTCACCCCGGATCGGGCCGTGTCTACCACGTCCAGCACAACCCGCCGCAGCGGGAAGGCGTCGACGATGAGACCGGCGAGCCGCTGGTACAGCGTGACGATGATAAGGAAGAGACGGTGCGCAAGCGCCTGGAGATCTACCACTCCCAGACCAGTCCGCTGGTGCGGTTCTACACTTCAATGAGCGGCCCTCGGGCGCCTGCCTGCCACCGGGTGGAAGGTATCGGCAGCGTGGAGGAAATCCGCGACAAGGTATTCGCTGTCCTGGAAAGTTGATCCAGCGCAATTAAAAGGGGGAGCATGGGCTCCCTTTTTTTTGGCAAAAAGTAACTGTTTTGCAATGGCAAATGCACCCTGCAAAAATCGCCCCGGTATAGCGTCACCGCCTTGCCGACGCGAGAACTGTAGAAAAACAGCGTAAATACAGGTCTTTTTTCGTTTCAAGCTTTTCTTGTGAGCGCGCTCTCCGCCGCGCCTGCAACGTTTTCAAACGTCATACAGTCGTTCCTGGGTTGCCGCACGTCTGCGCTGGGGCGGTTGTATCGTTTTGTTTTTGTTGCTATTTTCCATGCGACGCTCGACGTCAATAATCTTTGGAGAGAATTGAAATGGCTACAGCAAAGAAAAAAGCACCGGCCAGGAAAAAAGCGGCCGCCCAGAAAAAACCAGCCAAGGGTAACTTCCTGACCAATGCCCTGCACGATGCCAGCGACTGGGTGGAGGATTTTGTCGACTCCGCCAAGCTCAAGGCCAAGGAAATGGCAGCCAAGGAAAAGTTGCTTGAGAAGCAGGCCGAGCTGGCAGCCAAGGCGGAAATCGACAAGGCAAAGCACCTGGCAACACAGGCAGAGAAGTGGATGAAGGCGCGGATCAAGTCCGACACCAAAAAACTCAATGCCCTTGAGAGGAAACTGAAGAAGCAGCTGCGCGATAGCGAGCGCAAACTGAAAGCCCAGGCCAGGGCCGCCGAGAAAAAGGCGAGCAAGCAGGGTAAGGCAATGAAGAAGAAGGTAGAGACCACCACCAGGAAAGTGGTTGGCAAGGCACCGGCCAAGGCGAAAGCCAAAGTCGCCGCCGCCAAGAAGAAAGTTGCGGCGACGAAGAAAAAAGCCGCTGCACCCAAGAAGAAAGCGGCTGCACGCAAGGCTGCGCCACGCGCCAAAAAATGAGCGCTTGACCAGGCCTGACAGAAACCCGCCCGGAGCGATCCGGGCGGGTTTTTTTATGGCTGCTGGTCGAGGCGGTTGTAATTGGCGAAACAGCCCGTCTCGTCGGAAAAGTCCACGACGGCGCAGCGGTGTCGGGCGTACCAGAGATGCACGGCGCGATGCCCCTCATCCAGAAAGTGCGGCAGGGATGGCAGCACTGATGCGCGAACAGCAGCGCACAGGTACTGGCTGCGCTCACCATCGTGGGCGTAACTGATATCCGCTGCGGACCCGGTGGCAGACAACAGGGGGTCGAGTAGTCGCGCCACCAGGTCCGGTGGCAGCAGTGGGTTGTCGCAGGGAGCGACGATCAGGTAGGCGCCTGTGATATGCGCTATCGCCGCCTCCAGGCCTGCCAGCGGACCCTGGAAATCCCGCCGGCTGTCGGCGACGGTGGCGTCGGCCAGAGTAGCGTAGAAATCCCGGTTGCGATTGCAACTGATCACCAGGCGGCTAACCTGCGGGCGCAGGCGGCGCGCAACTTGGGCGGCCATCGGCTCGTCGCGCCAGTGCAGCAGGCCCTTGTCCGCGCCGCCCATGCGCAGGCCGGCGCCACCGGCCAGAATCAGTCCTGTTGTGTCCTGCGAACCGCTCATGCGGTGTCCCCTGTCTGCTGTGAACCCGGCTGATTCGGGTGCTAATAGTGTTTACCGGCCATCGCCTGTGGGATAATCCGTCGCCGGCGGCAACAGCGCCAGGGAAAACGGCCGCAATACCTGACGGCCGCAGAGCGGGGAGCCCGATGACAGGAATACTGGCAATAGACACCGCTACCGAGGCCTGCTCGGTCGCCGTGTATGTGGACGGCGACTACCGTGAAGTATACGAGGTCATTCCGCGCCAGCACAGCCAGCAACTCTTCGCCATGTTGCAGAGCCTGTTGCCGGATGGTCGGCTGCGCGACCACGGCATCGACGCAATTGCCTATAGCTGTGGCCCCGGCTCGTTCACCGGCCTGCGCATCGGCGCCAGCGCGGTCCAGGGGCTGGCCTATACCGCCGGGTTGCCGGTGATTCCTGTCTCCACCCTCGCGCTGCAGGCCCAGACCGCGTTGCGGCTGGGCCTGGTGACTGCCGACGCGGCAGTGCTGAGCATCCTTGATGCGCGTATAAACGAGGTGTATTACGCTCTTTGTCGGTTCGTCGAGGGCGTCGCCGTCCTGCAGGGAGTTCCGGTGGCCTGCGGGGCCGGCAGCGTAGTGGTAGACGCCGGGGTTGGCTCCATGGCCGCGGTGGGAAGCGGCTGCCGCTTTGTCGAGGACTTCAGTGACGAATTGCGCCGTCGGCTGCTTGCCACCGCACCGGACCTTCTCCCGGCGGCGCGGGACCTGGTGCCTGCCGCACTGGCGGCGCTTGCTCGCGGCGAGCTGCAAAGACCACAGGAGGTCCAGCCTGTATATGTGCGCGACGAAATCAGCTGGAAAAAACTGGCGGAACAGGGCAAGGGGCGATGATAGAAACCTACCAGGCGATATTGCTTGCCATCTTACAGGGCCTGACGGAATTCCTGCCGATCTCGAGCTCCGCCCACCTGGTGATACCATCGCTGGTGCTGGGCTGGCCCGACCAGGGCCTCGCCTTTGATGTCGCAGTGCATGTGGGCACTCTCTCGGCAGTACTTTTTTACTACCGCGCCGACCTTGCCCATATGGCCAGGAGCTGGTTTGGTTCCCTCGCCGGCGCCCCTCCCGACGAGAACAGCCGCCTGGTCTGGTACCTGGCACTGGCAACCCTGCCGGTGGTCGCCGTCGGGTTTTTTGCCGGGGATTACATCGAGTCCGATTTGCGCAATCTGCCAGTGATAGCCACGACCACCCTTGTGTTCGGGATTCTGCTGGGCATGGCGGACCGGCGGGTAGCGAAACCCGGTAGCGAGCAAATTACCCTGTCGCTGGCGCTGCTGATCGGCCTGGCCCAGGCCATTGCGCCGATCCCCGGGGTATCTCGCTCCGGTGTGACGATCACCGCCGCGCTCCTGCTGGGTATGAGCCGCCACGCCGCGGCGCGCTTCTCCTTTTTGCTGTCGATCCCGGTGATAGCCGGTGCAGGCGTTCTCAAGGGCTGGGAGCTGGCGAGCTCCGGCGCCAGCGTCGACTGGCTGACGCTCGGGCTGGCAGCACTGGTATCAGGTGTTACCGCTTACCTGTGCATAGCGCTGTTCCTGCGCCTGCTCGACCGGATCGGGCTGATGCCTTTTGTCTACTACCGGGTAGTGTTGGCCGCAGTGCTGTACGGCCTGTGGCTGGCCTGAAACCGTTTTCTCTGCCAATGGATAACTTATGAACCAACAGCAATTCAACCAACAGCTATGCGAGTTTATCGGCGCATCGACCACCCCGTTTCACGCGGTCAGCGAGATGGTCCGGCGACTGCAGGGAGCGGGATTTGTCGCGCTCGACGAAGAGTCCGCGCGTGAACTGCAGCCCGGCGGGCGTTACTACATTACCCGCAACGGCAGTTCCATCGTCGCGTTTGTCTGTGGCCGGGAGGCGCCGCCTCTTCAGGGCCTGCGCATGGTCGGCGCGCATACCGACAGCCCCTGCCTGATGGTGAAGCCGAACCCGGAGAAGCTGCGCAACGGTTGTTTTCAGCTCGGCGTGCAGGTTTACGGCGGCGCGCTGTTGAACCCCTGGTTTGACCGCGACCTGTCTCTCGCCGGAAGGGTCAGCTTCGAGTCGCTGGACGGACAATTGCGCACCGCGCTGATCGATTACCGCATACCGCTGGCGACGATTCCCAGCCTTGCCATTCACCTGGACCGGGGGGTCAACGACAGCCGCAGCATAAACCCCCAGACCGATATCCTGCCGATACTGTTCCAGCAGTCCGGTGAAGACCCCGCGGACTTTCGCGCGCTGCTCAAGGCGCGACTGCTGGAGGAGCATCCCGACTGCGCGGTGCAGCAGGTGCTCGACTTCGAGCTGGCTTTTTACGATACCCAGGCGCCGGCGGTGATAGGTCTGCAGCAGCAGTTCATTGCCTCCGCGCGGCTGGATAACCTGCTCAGCTGCTACGTCGGCCTGCAGGCCCTCCTGCAAAGTGACGGTGCGGCCAGCAGCCTGCTGGTGTGTAATGACCATGAGGAAGTGGGCAGCCTGTCAGCGGCGGGGGCCCAGGGTCCACTGTTGCGTTCACTGTTGCAACGCATAGCGGGAAACGAGCACGCCTATGCGGAACTTGCAGAGTGTTCCCTGATGATTTCCGCCGACAACGCCCACGCCATCCACCCGAATTTCGCCGACAGGCACGACGACAACCACGGGCCGCAGATGAACCAGGGCCCGGTGATCAAGGTCAACGCCAGCCAGCGCTACGCCTCCAACAGCGAAACCACCGGTTTTTTCCGCATGCTGGCGGCCGCCGAGGACGTACCGGTGCAGGCCTTTGTGGTGCGCAGTGATATGGGCTGCGGCAGCACCATAGGACCGATCACCGCAGGTATCACCGGCATTCGCACCATCGATATCGGTGTGCCCACCCTGGGCATGCATTCGATCAGGGAAACTGCCGGTACCCGGGATGCCTGGGACCTGTGCCGGGTGCTGCGCCGTTTCTACGACCACCGGGGCCCGCTGGCCGCCAGCTAGCGCCGTGAAAGTCCTGCTGCTGTCCGCCTACGCGGCGCGCAGTCACGAGTACTGGCAGCGCGCCCTGCTCGCCATGTGTCCCGACTGGCACTGGCAGGTACTGAGTCTGCCCCCCCGCCACTTCAGTTGGAGGGTGCGGGGCAACCCACTGTACTGGTCGCTGGAACAGCGCCCCACACTGGAACAACAGTACGACCTGCTGGTCGCCACCTCCATGGTAGACCTGGCCACCCTGCGCGGACTGGTGCCGGCACTGGCCAGCGTGCCAGCCCTGTTGTATTTCCATGAGAACCAGTTCGATTACCCGCAACAGCCCGGCCAGGCCAGTTTGCTCGAAGCGCAGATGGTCAGCCTCTACTCGGCCCTGGCAGCGGATGTCCTGGCGTTCAACTCGGCCTATAACCGCGACACTTTCCTGGCGGGACTGGGAGCCCTGCTGCGCCGTCTTCCGGACCATGTCCCGGCCGGCGTGGTGGCCGCGCTGGCGGCAAAATCGCGGGTACTGCCGGTACCGGTAGAAACCGGCGAGACTGCCGCCTCAGGGGACGGCTGGCCCGGCAGCGCCGGCGACTACCCCCGGCGGCCGCTGCGCCTGTTGTGGACGGGGCGGTTCGAGTACGACAAGGGCGGGGACACTCTGTGGCACACCCTGGCTGAGCTCGAGCGGCTTGGCCTGCCTTACGAGCTGGCACTCTGCGGCCAGCGGTTTCGCAGTTCCCCGGCGATATTCACGCGCATCGAGGAGGAGTTTTCGCGGCGCATGGTACATGCGGGTTACCTGCCCTCGCGTAGCGACTACCGGGGCCTGCTGCGCGCGGCGGATGTGGTGCTGTCCACCGCCCAACACGAATTCCAGGGGCTCGCGGTACTCGAAGCGGTAGCCAGTGGTTGCCTGCCCGCGGTGCCCGACCGCCTCGCCTACCCGGAGATCTACCCGCAGGAGTTTCGTTACCTGTCCCAGCCCGGGGATCCGGCGGGGGAGGGCGCCGCTGCCGCCAAGCTGATTTGCCGGCTCGCCGGGCTACTGTGGCAGGGGGCCCGGGCGTGCCCGGATGTCGCGGCCTTCGGGATGGCCCGGCTGCAGCCGGCCTACCGCGAGTTGCTGCTGGCCACAGCCGGCAGGGCGGCCACTGCAGGATAGCCTCCGGTGGCCAATGACAGTATCATTGGCGGCTTTTTGTGACAGGCGAATTCCCATGGCCAGGCAGCGCGTTCTAACAGGAATTACCACAACCGGTACTCCCCATCTGGGAAACTACGTCGGCGCGATCCGCCCCGCCATAGCGGCGTCGCAGGATGCGTCCCTCGATTCCTTTTTTTTCCTGGCTGACTACCACGCCCTGATCAAGTGCCAGGACCCCGAACTGGTGCGCCAGTCCAGCAGGGAAATTGCCGCCACCTGGCTGGCCCTCGGGCTCGACACTGACAAGGCCCTGTTTTACCGCCAGTCCGATATTCCCGAGATCCCGGAGCTCACCTGGGTGTTGTGCTGCAACGCGGCCAAGGGCCTGATGAACCGCGCCCATGCCTACAAGGCGGCGGTACAGGCAAATGAGGAGGCCGGGGAGGACCCGGATTTCGGCATCACCATGGGCCTGTTCAATTACCCGGTGCTGATGGCGGCGGATATCCTGATGTTCAATGCCAGCCATGTCCCGGTGGGTCGCGACCAGATCCAGCACCTGGAAATGGCCCGGGACATTGCCCAGCGCTTCAACCACAACTTCGCCGATGTCTTTACCCTTCCGGAGGCGGTAGTGGAGGACAACGTTGCAGTGCTGCAGGGCCTGGACGGGCGCAAGATGAGCAAGAGCTACAACAACACGATTCCGCTGTTCCAGGGAGAGAAACAACTGCGCAAGAGTATCAACCGAATCAAGACCAACCTGCTCGAGCCCGGGGAACCGAAGGACCCGGAAGACTCCACCGTATTCCAGGTGTGGTCCGCGTTTGCGTCACCCGAGGAAATCCGGCGCATGCGCCGGGAGTTCGAAAACGGCATCGCCTGGGGCGAGGCCAAGAAGCAGCTGTTTGAGCTGGTCAATGGCGAGCTCACGGCAGCGCGGGAGCGTTACACTCGCTTGATGGACGACCCGGCCCACATCGAGTCGGTCCTCATAAAAGGTGCAGAGCGGGCCCGGGAGTACAGCGTGCCATTGATGCAGAAGGTGCGCTCAGCGGTCGGTATCGGCGCCCTCGGCTAGCCAACATAACGCGGGTTTCAGGAGCCGAACTGGTAGCTGATCTCCAGGTACGCGCCGCGGGGCTGGCCGACAAAATAGCGGTACTCGCCAAAGCCGTAATCCGCGCGCTCGGCATAGTCTTCATCCAGCAGGTTGGTTACCCGCAGGGTGCCGCGCCAGTGCTGGTTGACCATCCCCGACAATCTCAAATTGAACACTGAGTGGCCATCGTACTGGTGTTCGTTTTCGGGCTCCAGGTAATAGGAGTCCATGTAGACCCACTCCAGCTCCAGGGTGCCGTCGGCGGCGGCGATGGCCGGAAAATCCCAGCCGATCCTGGCGCTGCCGAAGGCCTCGGGCGCGCCGTCGATAGTGTTGCCATTGAGGTTGCCGCTGCTGCCCAGCAGGTTGATATCGCTGTCGTAGGTGTGGCTGGCCCAGGTGCCGTCCAGGCGAAAGTACCAGGCGCTGGCGAACCGGTAGTCGAGGCTCAGCTCGGCGCCGTAATGCCGGGTTTTCGCGCCGCTGACGTTGTAGCGGTTGTCGTCCTGGAATATCACATTGTCCTTGTGCATGAGGTAGACCGACAGGTCGTACTCCAGTTGCTCCCGCCAGATGCCGCGCAGGCCCAGCTCGACATTGCTCAGCTCCTCCGAGTCCAGGTCGGCCACCTGCTGGTCGGACTGCAGCCGGTAGAGTTCGGCGGTCTGGGGCGCGCGGAAGCCCTTGGCCAGGCGCAGGTAGGCAATGGTATCGGGAGTAATGCTGTAGCTGGCACCCCCGTTGGCGCTCCAGTCGGTAAAGTCGTCGTCGCGGTCGGCGGGGCGGTAGAAGCGGCAGGCGCTGGCCTCGGGGCCGCAGGCGGGGCCGTCGCCGGTCTTGTTGTCATAGTCGTAATAGGTGTACTCCAGCCGCAGGCCGGCGCTCACCTCCCAGTCGGTTCCGAGCGCGGTGCGCCACTGGCTGAAAGCCGCCGCCATGGATGCGTCCACCTGGTAGTCGTAGTGCACTCCCGCCGGCTGGTTGGGGCTGAACTCTTCCTGCTGGATTTCGCTCAGGTGGCCGTCCGTGTACTCCAGCTCCAGGCCGTTGACCCAACTGCTGCTCTGCAGGTCGGTATTGACCGCGGCCCGCAGGCCCAGGCTGCTGTGGTCGTTTTTTTCCACCGGCTGCCAGGGCACGAAGTGCTGCAGGAACTTCATTTCGTTGTCCCGCAGGTAGGGGGTTATGGTCAGGGTGTTGGCCGCGTCGAGGGTGCGGCTGATGGCGCTGTGGAAACGCAGGGAGCTGGCATCGCGGTAGGCTTCCGGGTTCGGGTTATCGCGCCTTACCCCGTCGTCCTTGTACACCTTGTAGCCCTGGATATAGCCAGCGGTTTCCTGGTTCAGGTTGGCGTAGTCGAGCACGCTGCTTACGCGCCAGACCGCGTCTTCGTAGTCGTGCCGCACGGTTGCCTTCTGCTGGTCATAGCCCGCGTCGTCGAGGTAGCCGCCGTCGGTAGTGCCGTTGACGCGCACGCTCAATCCATGTGCGCCCCAGGTATTGCCGTAGCGGTATTTGGCACGGTAGTAATCGTAGGGGCCAGCCTCGACAGCGATGTTCTGGTCGAGTTGCTCGCTGGGTGCGGCGCTGATGACGTTGATAAGGCCGTGCATCGCGTTTGACCCGTACACGGCGGTCGCCGGACCCTTGATGACCTCGATGCGCCCGGCCTGCTCGGTGTTTGCGTCGAACAGCTGGTTGACGTTGCAGAAACCCGGGGCCCGCAGGCTGATGCCGTCGCCGGCGATCAGGAAGGCGCCACAACTGCCTGCGCCGGTGAGCACCGGCGAGCGCAACGAAATAAGGCTTTCCTGGCCGTTACCCCTGGCTATCCAGGCTCCCGGCACCTGTTGCATGGCCTCGCTGATATGGGTATGGCCGACGAGTTCCAGTTCCTCCTGGCTTATGCTGGACCAGTTGAGGGGCAGTTTCATGCCGTCCTCAGGCACTCGCGTGGCGGTGACCAGGACCTGTTCCTGGAGGGGAGTCCCGGCTGCGACCAGCGGGTTGAAGGCGAGCGGGACCATTCCCGCAAGGAAGATAAAATAACGCATCTGTGGTCAGCCCGCTGCGATGATGTTGGGGTTGCTGTTGGCCGCGCTGGGCCCTTCGCGGTTGCGCACGGCGTCCGCTATGCGGAACATGGGCAGCTTGAGCATGGCCACCACTTCCTCACTCGCCCCGGTGCGCTCGAGGGCGCGGTCCATGCACAGCAGCCACTGGTCGCGCTCCTCGGGCCCGATATGGTAGGGCTCATGGGGCGTGGTCATGCAGACGGTGCCGTACCTGTCTGCGTACAGGGGCGGCCCTCCCATCCAGCCAATCAGGTATTCGGCGAGCTTCACTTTCATGGGACCCAGGTCAGCGGCATGCATGGCCCGTACCCCGGCCGCTTCTGGCAGCTTGTCCATGATGTCGTAAAAGGCGTCGCAGAGGTCTCTTATGCCCTGTTCACCCAGCAATTGGTAGGGTGTCTGTGGCTCATTCATTGTGCAGCTTCCTTGTTTTACCGGGAGTGGTCGCGCGGTTCGGGCCATTTTATGCTTTCCCGGGCGTGATGTCCTGATCCGGCCGGCAAGAAGGGCAAATCAGTATATTTTCAGCTAGCGGGGGATGTCCGGGTGCCGATCCGCTCTGCGCAGCGCTGACCGGAAGCATCCTCTGTGGATGCCAGCTGCCGCGGGCTCTGCTAACATTGGCGCCCTCGCGGCAGCGACACCGGATCGCACCGGTTGTAGCCGATTGATCGAGCGCTGCCACCCCGATCGCCCTGACACATACAGGACCACAACCCATGAGTCTTGCCGACAAGGTATTAGCTGTTAATAACGACCTGCCAATTCGCACGGCAGCACCCGTGCACAGCGGCAAGGTGCGCTCGGTTTACTGGCTGACAGCCGCTGACAGCGCCCGCCTGGTGGCAGCGCGGGGATACGACGTGGCCGCCGACGCGCCGCTGGCTATTATGGTGATCAGTGACCGCATATCCGCCTTCGACTGCATCTGGCACGGAGAGGGTGGCATGCGTGGTGTGCCGGGCAAGGGCGCTGCCCTTAACGCCATTTCAAATCACTGGTTCGGCCTGTTTCGGGAACAGGGGCTGGCCGACAGCCACATCCTGGAAATTCCCCACCCACTGGTCTGGATCGTACAGAAAGCCCGACCGGTTATGATCGAGGCCATCGCCCGCCAGTACATTACCGGCTCCATGTGGCGCTCTTACGCCAAGGGTGAGCGGGAGTTCTGCGGCATCGGGATCCCCGATGGGCTGCAGCGTGACCAGAAACTGCCCGAGTTGCTGATCACGCCCTCCACCAAGGGTATTCTCACCGGCATACCCGGCGTGCCGGCAGCGGATGACGTCAATGTCACCCGCAAGGACATCGTGGACAACTACCTCGCGTTCAACTTCCTCAGCACCGCTGACGTCGATCGCTATGAGACCCTGCTGCGCGAAGGCTTCGACCTGATCAGCGGCGAGTTGGCAAAGCTCGACCAGATTTTCGTCGATACCAAGTTTGAGTTCGGGTATGTCACCGATAGTGGTGGCCGGGACAAACTCATTTACATGGACGAGGTGGGCACGCCCGACTCCTCCCGCATCTGGGACGGTCCCGCCTGGCGGGAGGGCAGGGTGGTGGAGAATTCCAAGGAGGGCTTCCGCCAACTGCTGCTGCAGCACTTCCCGGACCCGGATATCCTGCTGAACAAGGACAGGATGCCCGAGCGCGCGGCCCTGGCCAGGGATAATGCCCTGCCTACCAAGGTATTGATGGCCGTGTCAGAAACCTATGTAGGTATTGCCGAAAAAATCATCGGCGCGAAACTGCACATCCCGGAAAACCCCAAGGCGGAAATCATCGATATCCTGGGCGCCGACTTCGGCCTGGTTGACTGAGCCTGCGCAGCCGGTGGGTAAGACCCGCCGGCGCCTGCGTCATGGTGTTTAACGTTTGCCCAGCTTGCGGATATTGCTCGGGGAGAAATAAGCCGGACCTTTTACCGGATTGACGTCGTACATCATCGGTGCGCTGTCATTAACCAGCCGCTCGGCGATATAGGCTCCCGCGCGCAGGTCATGGTACATCTGGGCGCGGCGGGCGTAACCCTGTCCACCGTAGTCATAGATGTTGTTGGTGAGAACCACCTTCCACAACTCGCCATGGCCGTCGTAGTTTTCCGTGATGACCGTAAACCCGGTGTCCTCGTCGATATAGATCCGGCGCTTGCCATAGATATGGCGTTCGCCCGCGCGCAGGGTGCCCTCGGCCACCCAGACACGCTTCAGTTCGTAGCGCATGTAGTCGGGATTGGCGTGAAACTTCGTCAGCAGCTCGTCGTAGCTGAGAGCCGGGTTGTCAAAGCGGTAGTTGTGATAGGGTACGAAAATCTCCTGCCTGCCCAGCAGCTGCCAGTCGAAACGCTCCATCGATCCATTGAAGCCGCGCACCTCGTCCACCGTCTTCAGGCCCCCGGGGCCGTCGGGCGTGTCAAAGCCTACGGTGGGTGCGCGCCGCACCCGGCGCGAGCCGGGTAAGTAGCGCCACACCTCCCTGTCGTTTATCGAGTAATCGTAGGGCTCCAGCACTGCCGTGATAAGGCCCTTGTCCCGCGCCGGCTCGGTCACATAAGTCATGATATAGCCGCCGAACACGCCGAGTTTAGGGTACTCGTACTCCGGGGTGATCGGATTGGTGCGACTGGCATAGGGCGACTCCTGGATAAACCTGGAACGACGCGTAGAGCGGGTGCCGTTGGGGAATACGGCGATGTCGCTGTACTCGCCATCGGTGGTCTCGTAGGCGCCGGTGGTGCGAGTAAACCAGACGGCCTCAGGGCCGGTCGACGGCACGGGAAACGCCGCACCCCCGATAAACCCCTTGATCCCCTCGTTGTCGTTGATCAGCTCACTGTTTTCGGCGTTATACAGCACTTTCTGGTAGAACTCGGGGTAGAAGGCGAAATCCCGGTGGCCGGGGTATACCGGCATGCGGAAGGTATCAGGGTAGGTCTCGAACATGGCCAGCTGGCCGGGGCTCAGGCGCTCCCGGTACTGGTCCAGATTGTCCTTGGTAATGACAAACAGCGGCTGCTCATCGGGCCAGGGGTCGGTATAGGGTGTGCCCGGGCCGTCCCACTTGGTACCCGGGGGCAGGCCGACTATCTTGCCGGTCCACTCGGGTAGCAGGCCGTCTGCGCTGCCGGCCTTGATACCCCCCATCGGGTTGAGATCCTTGCCAAGGCGGGCGACTTCCTCCGCCGGCATTTTCGCCATCGCGCTGCCCGCCATCAGTGACAGCGCCACTGCCAGGGCTGTTATGGGTTTTCTGCTTGCGCGCATAATCCTGTCCTCGTCTTGTCTCAGAAGCTGTACGAAAAATTAACCGACACGTTGTCACGGTCGTTGATATAGGTATTTTCACCGCCGTCAAAAAAATTCGAATAGCCCAGCGATGTGGTGAAATTATTCAGGTAGACAAACTGGAAGGTGATGTTGACCGCGGAAGAGTCTTCCACCATCTCGGTCTCCAGAATGTTTCCGCCCAGGCCGCGGCGCAGGAAGACAGGCACCTTGAGGTCGAGTCCCGGCATCACGTTGAGGTAGGACATTTCAAGGCGCAGGTTGATCACGGAAGCGTGGTCGTCGTAAAGCAGCTCGTCGCTGTCATTTGAGGTGATGTAGGCGCCGGCGAGTTCGAAAGTCAGGCTGGCATCGTCCCAAAGGACATTTGGTTCGAACACGTAGGAACCCCCGAGCTGGTAGGCCGCGAGGTCACCCTCCACCGGCTCACCGCTTTGCAGCACGACCGGTACGTCGGTCTTGTAGGAGATTTCCCCCTGTACGTTGGTGTCGGCGAACACCGTGGTAAAGCTCGCCGCATAGCCCTGTATATCCTCGAAATAGACAATCGTGTAGTCCTCGGGAATGAGGCCATTATAGTTGAGACGATAGGCGGGCGCCTTGCTGTGGGCATTGATGTAGTAAAAGCCGAGGTCCGTATCGCCGAATACGATCCAGTGCAGTGCCGCACCCCACTGGCCGCTGTCGGAAGCGCCTTCATCCGGGGTTCTGGGTGCCACCAGAATATTGTTGGGGCCGAGGCTGATCAGGAAATTCTCAGCACCCGGCCCGAGGAAATCCCTGTCGCTGAAGAAGCTGCCCACCCCGTTGAGCTCGGTTTTCTTCCATTCGTACTGGTAATAGGCCTCGAGGGTGACATCGGGTATCAAATCCAGCTGGCCGTAGAGGGCTCCGGTGGGCAACAGAATTTCCTTTACCTCGACCCCCGGGGTGTTGCGGGCGATCAGGTCGGCCCGGTTCTGCAGGCCGTTGATCCCGGAGGTGAAGGTCGCCTCACCCCAGTTGATCACCTGGCTGCCCAACCTCACGTTGAACAGGCGGTCGCCGGGCAGCTCGCCGGTGGCATAGACGAAGTAATCCAGCATTTCCAACCGGTCCCGGTGCTCCTTCACGGTGCCGTCCGGAAACCGGCGGAAGTCGGTGGTGCCGCCAATGGCAGGGGAGTTTCCGGAGTTGTAGGTCAGGAAGTCCTCCTGGGTCTGGTCGGTGTGCTGGTCATAGACATCGTCGTAATAGCCCCGGGCCCTGGCGAACAGGCCGTAGCTGTCGCGCTTCAGGTCCATCTCCGTCACAAACGAAACCTTGTTCTGCACCAGGCTGCGATTGAAGTTGTTGTCGCCGTCATTGGCGTTGATCAATACAGTATGCCGTCTCAGGGAGGCCACCGGGTCGTCCCCCCCCAGGTCCTTGTACTCGAACTGGTCGTCGTCCTGTTTCGCTACCCGCCACTGGGCGGTATAAGCGACATTGGTGTCCCAGTCGAGTCGCCATTCGCCGTCATCGCCCAGATCAAATGAGAGCGCCTGGATACCCGGGGCGACTGCCATGAGGCTTGCTGCGGCAACCGATCGCGCCAGTACGCTACCGCGCCTTGTCGAATTCTTACCCATGTTTTTTCCCGCCTGCCTGTCATCAATTAAAAGTATTCGCACGCTCTGAACTGCTCAGGTCGGAGATCGCGGCCATCGATTGGGGTTTGCGACTCCAGCGTCGGCCGGACTATTTCGGTTTTAGCAGAAAATGCGCCAGCGCGGGCAGCAGCCACAGCGCCCCCACCATGTTCCACAGGAACATGAAGGTCAGCAGCAAACCCATGTCAGCCTGAAACTTGATCGGTGACCAGATCCAGGTTGCAACGCCCACGGCCAGCATCGCGCCGGTCAGGCTGACCGCCTCCCCGGTGGTTCTGAGTGTGTTGTAGTAAGCTTCCTGGATGCCCATGCCACGGCGCAGGAAGTAGGCCAGCCGGCTGTAGATATAAATGCCGTAGTCGACGCCGACTCCCACCCCCAGGGCGATCACCGGGAGGGTCGCGACCTTCACGCCTATGTTCAGCCAGGCCATCAGTGCCTGGGCCAGGAACGAGGTGAGTGCCAGCGGCACCATGATGCAGATCACGGCGCGCCAGGACGCGAAACTCAGGAACACCAGGGCTCCCACCACGCCGTAGATCAACAGGATCATACGGGTTCGGGCAGTGGCGATTTCCTGGTTGGTGGCCGCCTCGATGCCCGCGTTGCCCGCGGCCAGGGCGAAGTGGATTCCCTCCTGGCGATTCGCGGCGGCGAAGGCCTCTGCAGCATCGACTACCCGTTGCAGGGTTTCGGCCCGGTGGTCGGTCAGGAACAGGACCACCGGCAGCAGGCTGCAGTTGGTGTTCATCAACGCTGCGGGCATCTGGTCGAAGGTGGAGCCGAGCAGGCGCTGGTCGCGGTTGATAGTGGCCCACTTGAGGTTACCCTCGTTATAGCCCGCGGCGAACAGCTTGGAGACCTCGGTGGCACTCATCACTGAACTGACACCGGGGACGTTGCGCATGTGCCAGCTGAAGCGGTCGACCAGTTCGAGATTGCGGTACTGGGCGCACTGCTCTTTCTCGGTTTCCACCATCACAACCATGATGTCGGTGCTGGTAGCGTAGTTGTCGGTAATATATTTGTTGTCGAGGTTGTAGCGGGAATCCGGGTGCAGCTCCGGGCGCGCCCGGGTCCAGGTCGCCGATCTGCAGGTTCTGGCCGCCGTAGATGCCGATAGCGAAACCGACGGCTGCGACTACCAGGGACACCCGCGCCACCCGGGGGCCGGCCAGGTTGGCAAGCAGTTGCCAGGCGTCGCGGCGTACCACATCGTTGGTGCGAGCCATCCGGTGGTGCTCGAGCGTTTTTTTGGTAATGCCGATATACGACATCATGATGGGTAACAGGACGAGGTTGGTCAGCACGACCACGGCGACGCCGATACTGGCGGCAATACCCAGGTCCTTGATGACCTGTATGGGAATCAACACCATGGTGATAAAGCCGATCGCGTCAGAGATCAGTGCGGTCATACCCGGTACATACAGGGCGCGAAAGGCCCGCCTGGCGCTGGCATTGCGGTCGTAGCCGGCAATGCTCTCACCGAGAAAGGCGTTGACAATCTGCACGCCGTGGCTGATGCCGATAGCGAAAACCAGGAAGGGTATCAGTATCGAATAGGCGTTGAGGCCATAGCCCAGGGTGGTGAGCAGGCCCAGTTGCCAGATCACGGCAATGATGGAACACAGCAGCGGGGCCAGGGTGCCGCGCAGGCTGCGGGTATACAGAAACAGCAGGACGGAGGTTATGACCAGCGTGATCACGGCGAACATGAAAATTGCAGTGATACCGTCCAGCAGGTCGCCGATAATTTTTGCGAAGCCGATGATGTGAATCCTGATCGTGGGCTCGCCTGTCTCGTCTATCGACAGCGTCTCATATTTTTCCCGGACGTTTTTCTCAAGTGACCTGGACAGCTCCCAGTAGTCAAGCGGTTCGCCGCTGGTCGGGTCCACATCTATCAATGGCGCCTGCACGATACTGGAGCGGTAATCGTCTGAGACCAGCCGGCCCACTTCCCCCGAGCGCAGGATGTTCTGGCGCAACTGGACCATGGCCTGTTCCGAGCCGTCGTAGTCGGAATCGATGACCTTGTCGCCTTCGAAGCCTTTTTCGGTGACTTCTGTCCAGCGTACGTTGGGCGTCCAGAGCGAGCGCATCCTGTTGCGATCGACCCCCTTCAGGTAAAACACCTCGTCGTTGACCTTTTGCAACACATCCAGGTAGTCCGGGTCGAAAATGTCGCCCGAGGTGTGCTCGACAGCGACCTGAATACTGGTGCCGGCGGCGCCCAGGTCAGATATATGCTTCATAAAAGACTGGATGTACGGGTGTTCCATGGGGATCATTTTTTCAAAGCTGGCATCGGGCCTCAGGCCGGTAGTCTGGTAGGCAAAAAATACCGTGGCCAGTAAAAACCCGAGCAACAGCAAGGGCCTGTAGGAAAAGATCACGCGCTCCAGCAGCGCCTCCTCCTCTCCCGGGTGGTAGGTGTGGAGCGCTTCAGTGCCGGGGCTAGTTGAATTATCGCTCACGACCTGCATCCTCGACGATTTCAACACCGCCTTGCCCCACCAGCACCAGTCTCTCATCGATGCTCACACCCGAGGCCAGGCCCAGGCGGTCTTCTATCAGGAGCCGCCGGAATGACTGGCCGCCGTCATTGCTTATCAAGACCGTGCCGACTCCACCGGCGAGGACGACGCGCCCCTCGCCGGTGGCGCTGCCACCGGCGAGAGTGCTGTTGCTGTCATTTTCGATCGGTTCCCAGCTGGAGCCGAAGTCGCTGGAGCGGTACAGGTTGCCACGCAAGCCGAACAGGAAGAGGTCGCCATTGCCTGGGTTATAGACGGCGCCAAACCAGCTGCCCTCGTAAAATGATTCGAGGGTCTGCCAGCTGCGACCGCCATTGAGTGAACGGAACATGACCCCGCCCTCGCCGGCGATGAATACCCGGCCCGTGCCGTCTCCGGTGATTGCATTGAGGTGAAACTCATCCGGGTTGTCCAGTGCCGGGGCGCGGTTGACCCAGTGCTGGCCGCCGTCCTCGGTTGCCACGAGTGTGCCGAAAGCGCCGGCCGCCCAGCCGCGATCCCCATCCTGGAACCACACGGCCATGAAAGGG
This sequence comes from uncultured Gammaproteobacteria bacterium, assembly GCA_963792815.1. Lineage (GTDB taxonomy): Bacteria > Pseudomonadota > Gammaproteobacteria > Pseudomonadales > Halieaceae > JARRPM01. The sequence continues at coordinate 236,070 of CAWBXR010000012.1, read as the reverse complement.
GAGGTGAAGACGTTCTCCTCCAGCAGCAGGTCCGCGTCCTCCAGGTCCAGCGTGGCCTCTTCCAGTGCCTGTGCAAGCTGCGCCTGCTCCGGTGGCTCGGCGCGCTCAAGCTGTTGCTGGAGCGTCTCCAGCCTGCGGTGTGCGGCCTCGCGCAATTCAAGATTGGTCTGGTGCTGCACCGCCAGCCCGTCCCGCTGGATGCGCCAGTTTTCCCCGGCGTCATCGCTTACCAGGATCAGCCCGTCGTGACCTGCAGCCCAGCCGCGTCGGGCGTCGATGAAGTGGACGCTGGTGAGCATCCGCGTGGTGGGTACAAGGGCCTGCTGCCAGCTATCGCCCGAGGTCGTCCGAATACAGGATGTGACCCCGCTCGCCCACTGCCACCAGCCGCTCCCCGGCAACTGTGATATCCAGCAGCAGTGAGCGGGGCGCCAGGGGCATGATCGGGGCGTAACTGGTTGCGGCAGCCAGCGGCGATGCCGTCAGCAGTACCGACAGGCAGATTGATGTCACAGTTACCAGTCCGGCGGGTATGCGATTCATATATTCAGCCAGGGATTCTTATAGTCTTTATGCATTGTCTGGTGTCATTAAAGGATAACTGTGGCGCGCTTAACTTGATCGCTGTCAACAATCCGTGCATTAGTAGCGAGCCGGGTTCTACCGGGTTGATGGTATGATCTCCGGGCAATGTGCTGCCGCCTTGCAGCCAGAATCGTAGGAGGATCAAATGGCGAAGATACGACAAATACTGCACACCGTGTTGCTGGTGTGCGCTGCGGCCTGGCTCAGCGCCTGCAGCACAGCGCCGTCGGCGCCGGCGCAAAGCTACGACGGCCTGGTGCTGGTGCCTGATACGCGTTTTGGTGTTGTCTACAGGCGTCCCGGTGCGGATCTGACCGGCTACGATTCCTACGGTCTCGCGGAGTGCCAGGTCGCGTTCAAGAAAAACTGGCAGCGCGACCAGAACAGCAGCCGCGTGAACCTGGGTGACCGGGTGACCCAGACGGACGTTGACAGGATCAAGGATAAACTCAGCGAAGAGTGCGGGAAGTATCTCCGCGAGGCACTGGAGCAGGCGCCCCCCTACCAGCTGGTCGAGAGTTTCAGCGATGGCGAGCAGGTGCTGATCCTGCGCCCGGCAATTATCAACCTGGATATCACTGCGCCCGATACCCGCAGTGCGGGCATGCAGCGCACCTACACCACCGGGGCTGGAGAAATGACGCTGTTGCTTGAGTTGTTCGATGGCACCACGGGCGAAATCCTGGTGCGGGTTGTCGATCAGCAGCGCAGTCGTGACAGCAGTTATATGCAGTGGTCGAGTTCTGTCACCAACCAGGCGGACGCCAAGCGTATACTCAGCCGCTGGGCCAGCCAGTTGCGCAAGGGGCTGGATGAGGTAACCAGCGGGGTCCATACCGGTGATTAAAGGAGATAAAACATGAACTTGATACAGCTGACCGACACTATTGGCGTGGCGGGACAGATAAGTCTCGACCAGGTACCGCGGATTGCTGCGCAGGGTTACAAGGTGCTCGTAAACAACCGTCCCGACGGCGAGGATCCCGGCCAGCCCGACAGCGCGGAGATACAGGCCGCGGCTATTGCCGCGGGTCTCGAATACCATCACCTCCCGGTGACCGCCATGAACTTCCCGGGGCCGGATGTCGCCCGCATGGCCCAGTTGTTTGCTGACGAGTCGCGTCCACTGCTCGCCTTTTGCCGCTCCGGTACCCGCTGTGCCAACCTGTGGGTGGCCACCCGCCCGGGAGCTGACCGGGCGCAGGCCGAGGCGCGGGCCCGGGCACTGGGTTACGACCTGGGCATGGCCGCCCGGGTGCCACCCCTTGCCTAGTGTGGGGTGTACCAGATAGGGGAGCTCCAGGCGCGTTCCTGGATGACCTTCTGGTGGTCCAGGGGCGCAGCATTGCTCCAGCCCCTGGGGAATGCTCGCCGGGTCGTCGCAACGCACGCCGGCGTCCGCGCAGGCGTACTGGCTCCAGCGACAACTGGGGTTTTCCAGTACCCTGGCGTAATAAAATGCCTGGGCACGGGGGTCAAAGTCCGGGTCCTGCCACACGGTGCACAGCTGGCGATGACCTTCGCCGTGGCGCTCACAGCTGGTGAGATCCACACCGGCGCCGTTGTCGCCGCCCGCCACGTCCAGCACCTGCTCCTTCAGTTCACCATTGCGGTACCAGCCCTTCACCAGTTGTATGCGCTGCAGTTCTGCCCCCGGGTATTGGGGCGTGCCCGGGTCGTAGGCCGCCAGCACCAGGAAGCGGGGGGCGGCACCAGTGGCGGTGGGCGAGCCCAGTTCGCCCCCCATCGGTACGCCGCCGGCATAGGCGCGGGCGAGCTGGTCACTGGCATCGCACAGCTCGCTGTCGTAATCCCAACCGCCAAAGAAACGCAGTAGCGGGCGCGTGCCGCTGGTGGCGTAGGCCTCCCGCCGCTGCATCGCCGCAAACAGCGAGTCGCGGGTGTTTTCCTCCGCGTAGAGCACGGCGAGCCCCCCGGGACCGTACTCGAGGTCGTCGGGCAGCGCCCCCGGCAGGCCGCCGCCGGAACCCTTGCCCGCGCCGCCGTGGCCGGGAAAATTCTTTTCCATCACCAGGCCCGGGGCGGCTATATGGGTATCGGTGCTGCCTATCAGTCCATACCTGAAGCTGTTGACCCCCAGCTCAGCCTGTTGCTGCAGGCCTTTTTTCAGGGCGTAGCGCAGGAAGTTGGTTTGCTCCGGCGGTTTGGTGACCGGCAGATCCTCCTCGTCGACGAACAGTTTTATTATGCTCATCGAACCGCCGCCGGGGGTGCCGCTGCTCTTGCCACCGAAGCTGTCGTAGTCCAGCAGTTCGAAATCGCAGAATTCGTCCCCGGCCCAGACGGCGGCGCGGTTATCGCACTCGGACGCGCCCTTGTGCTGCACCAGCTCGGCCAGTGGGTTCCAGCGGGCGCGGCGGCTTGCTTCCTGCCGGGTAACGGCTCCGGGCGGTACCGTGTCAGCGCTGACCCGGGCGGTTTCAAACATCAACCCGCCGCTGAGGTTGGAATTATGGGGAATGGCGACGGCGTCGCAACCGGGCTTGTCGGCCACGCACTCCTGCTCCAGGTAGTCCCATAACTGCACCTGTGTTGGTGTCTCGATCCAGCCCAGGGCCCGGTCGGGTACCTGCTCGTTTTTGAAGATGACATTGTGGTGCAGGTTCTGGCCCGCTCCCACGTTGGCGGTCCACTCGTAACCCACGAAGCTGGTAAAGCTGCAGTCACTGCTGCGATCGTATGCCTGCTCCGCGGCCTGCTGGATATCCTGCCAGGTGCTCTTCGCCGCGGCGAAACACTCGCCGTGCTGGTCGCCACAGAATCCCCAGCGCTTTTTGCCCGCCATCCCATAGGCGCCGAAGGTCGCAAAAGACAGTGAGGGAGCCCAGCGGTGGGCGATACAAACCGGGTGCCAGTAGCCCGGCAGCCCCGGTGTCATGCACATACGCATCTCACCGAAAAACTCCGAGTGGTCTGTCACCGCGGTGAAGTCCAGGGGGCGGTCTATCTGGATGTGACGCGTGGCACTCCCATCGTCATCGTAGGGCTGGATCCCGGTGCGCGCGCCCCTGGCGAAGGCGTAGGCCTGGGGTGGTTTGTTGCGCGTGTCCTGGGAAGAGGCGTCGAAGGACCAGGCGGTGTGGACATGGGTGTCGCCAAAAAAAGGTCGGCGCAGGGGGGTGAAGTCGGCGCAGGGCTCGCGGGTCTCGGTGACGGTATAGGGCCTCGCAGGTGCGGGCTCGCTGCCGGCTGGGGCGGCATCGTCATCCGCTGCCGCAGAGGCCGTGCCGGGCATGAGTAATAGCAGAGCCGCAAGGGTGACAGGGCCCACCCGTGGAGTAGTGCGCATAGAGCTGTTCGCTGTGACCGGTGAAAATCCCGCCTAGCATTCCAGTTTTGCATCGCGAAGGCAAAGCCCGTGGTATCGGTCACTACACCAGCGTAAAAAAACAGCCCCGCGGTTGACTCGCCCTGCGGTGGCAAAAACTGTTATCTTTCAGGCTTGTTGCACACCCCATTGGAGAAGCCGTTGAGCATGTTTGGCGCTGATAATGAAACGCCCTGTGACGTCGCCCAGCCCCGGCCGGCGAGTACTGTGGTGCTGTTGCGCGATACCGGGGCGGGGCTTGAAACCCTGCTGCTGAAGCGCAACAAGGCCCTGATGTTTGCCGGCGGTTACTGGGTCTTCCCCGGTGGGGCGCTGGAACCCGCGGACCTCGCCGAAGCGAAAGACGACGAGCTCCAGGCGTCACGCATTGCCGCGGCCAGGGAAGCATGGGAGGAGTCCGGCCTGCGTCCCAGGCTGGAAGAGATGGTCCTCGTCAGCCACTGGACCACCCCGGTGGCGGAGCCCAAACGGTTTTCAACCTGGATCTACGCCGCACCTGTTGCAACCGCCGAGGACGTGGTCATCGATGGCGGGGAAATACACGACCACCTGTGGATCGGTATCGATGAGGCTCTGGCCAGGCACGAGCGGGGAGAGCTGGCCATCCTGCCGCCAACCATGATCACCTTGCTCAGCCTCAGGTCCTACAACTCACTCGCGGAGCTGGTAGCGGAAGAGCGCAGCAGTGCAGTGCCCCAGGTGTTGCCGGTTTTCGCCATCGACGAGGGCAAAGTAACCGTGATGTTTCGCGGCGACGCCGGCTACGACAACGGCGTGCCCGCCACGGCGGGAGCCAGGCACCGCGCGGTGCTGGCGGGCCAGCGCTGGGTGTACACCTGGCAGGATGTGGACCCGGCCTTTCCGCCGCTGGTCAGGCAGTAGGCCCGGGCGTCCATGTCAGGCAAAGATAATCCCCTTTGGGATATACCGACCCGGCTTTTCCACTGGTTGATCGTGGTCTGCATACCCCTGTCCTGGTGGAGTGCGGAAAACGAAAACTATGAGCTGCACGAGTGGCTGGGTTATACGGTGATCGTGCTGGTGGTCAGCCGGGTTGCCTGGGGCTTTTTCGGCAGCCGCCACTCGCGCTTCGGGGATTTCCTGGTGGGACCGCGCGCCGATACTGGCCTACCTGCGTGGTGGCGGGGCCGCCAGCGCCGGGCACAATCCGCTCGGTGGCTGGTCGGTCAGTAGCACTGCTGTCGCTATTGCTGTTGCAGGCGATCAGTGGCCTGTTCAACAGCGACGATGTATTCTTTACGGGTCCGTTCTACTACGGCGCCAGCGTGGCGTTGCGGGACGCCATGGGCCTGGTGCATGAGTTGGCGTTCGATTTGTTGCTGGCCCTGGTAGCACTGCATATCCTGGCGGTGTTGTATCACCAGTACGTCCGCAAGGAACCCCTGGTGCAGGCCATGGTGCGTGGCAGTGCACAGGGGCGCGGGGGCGAGGCCGCGCCGGTACCCGCATGGCGCGCGTTACTGCTGGTGCTGCTGGTCGCCCTGGCTTTCTGGGGGCTGTTACGGCTGGCGCCGCCACCCCCATCCCTGATGTGGTGAATCAGTACAGGTAGTTTTCCGCCTTGTAGTCGTCGTGGCAGCTCTTGCAAGCCTTGCCCGCGGCGCCTACCTGCTTTGCGATGGCCTCGCGATCACCGCCCGCTGTCACCTGCTGCAGGCTTGCCAGTTCCTTGTGCAGGCTTTCCATCTTGCTGGTGAAATCCGCCTTGTTCTGCCAGATTTCAGGCTTGGCCCGGGTCGTGCCCTTGTCCGAGCCGTCGACGAAGCCACGCATCACGTCCAGGGTCGACAGGGCCGCGAGATCGTTGGCCCAGTTTTCCATTTTCACCTGGTCCCAGGGGACCTCGCCTTTCACCGAGGCCACCATGGGGCCGAAATTGGCCGCCAGCAGGGCGAAGTAGGACTGGCGGTAGGACTGTGGCATCTCCTTGTCATCGAAATGGGAGACCGCCGGCACTGCTGTGATCGCGGCGCATACGGCTGCCGCCGCGAGCCAGACTCTTCCCTTGGATCCGTTCATGCTCATTACCTTTCAGGTTGGTGGGTATAGCGTTTTGAAAAACGACTGCCTGAGTTTAGACAGCAGTTGCGCGCCAGGACAAGCAACTTTTTCCGGGTGGCCAGGCAATGGCCCGAGCACACGACCAATTTATTGAACCTCGGGCGGCTTAAGTTTTTTACCCGAGCTGAATTGCCAAAAGAGTGCGCTACCATGTCGCCACATTCAATGCAGGGTTATGGTATGAGCGCTGAACAACAGTGGGATTACAGTTTTGATGTCGTTGTCGTGGGTTCCGGCAACGGCGGGCTCACCGCCGCCCTGTGCAGCTATGAAATGGGAAGCCCCGACGTGCTGGTGGTGGAAAAATCCCATCTCTACGGCGGTACCAGCGCTATTTCCGGCGGCGGCGTCTGGATACCCTGCAACCGCTATGCCCGCGAAGCGGGCGCCGACGACACCCTGTCCGCAGCCAGAACCTACCTGCGCCAGCTGATAACCACCGAGGAGGTGCCGGACTACCAGCTGGACGCCTACCTGGAAAACGGCCCGAAAATGGTCGAGTTCCTGCATCGCCACACCCGGGCCCGCTATGTCAGCCTGGCCCATTACCCGGACTATTACACCAACCTGGACGGCGCCATGGTGGGCCACCGCTCGATGGAGCCGGAAACTTTCAAGGCAAATGAACTGGGCGAGGAGTGGCGTCACCTGCGCCGCACCCACCCGATGATGCACCTGGCCGGGGTTATCGGTATCACCCAGCAGGAGGCAGCGCTGCTGATCGGCCAGCAACCGGGCTGGTGGAAAATAGCCGCGAAGCTGGTGGCTGCCTACGTGGCGGACATACCCTGGCGCCTGCGGGACCGTTTTCACCGGCGCCTGGCTACCGGCTGCGCCGGCGTGGCGCGCCTGCGCGCGTCGATGATCGACCGCGATATCCCGCTGTGGCGCAACACCGCCATGACCAGCGTGGTGGAGGAGGGCGGCAAGGTGGTGGGCATAGAAGTCCGGCGCAACGGCCGGCCCCTGCGCATCCAGGCGCGCAAGGCTGTAGTGCTGGCGGCGGGTGGCTTTGAACACAACCAGGAGATGCGCGAGCAGTACCTGCCGAAGCCAACCGATCACCGCTGGAGCGCCGGCACCCGCGACAATACCGGTGACGCCATCCGTGAAGGCATCCGCCTCGGCGCCAGAATGCACCGGCTCGATGAGGCCTGGTGGTGCAACAGTATTTCGGTACCGGGAGAGGATATTCCCCGCCTGAGCATCATGGAGAAGTCCTACCCGGGGTCCATCATGGTGAACCCGGCCGGCAAGCGCTTCAGCAATGAATCCCAGAACTACATGGCATTCCAGCAGGAGACATTCCGCGCCCACAGCGAGGAAAATCCCTGTAACCCCAGCTGGCAGATATTCGACGCCAATTTTCGCGCCAACTACTTTGTGGGCCCTCTGTACAACAGCAAGTTCCGCCCCGACTGGATGCTGCCCAAGCGCTATGAGCAGGATGGCTTTATAGCCAAAGCAGACACCATCACCGAGCTGGCCGCCAAGATCAACGTGGATCCCGCCGGGCTGGCGGACACTGTCGCGAAGATGAATGAGTACGCCCGCACCGGCGAGGACCCCGATTTCCACCGCGGCGAGTCGGCCTACGACCGCTACTACGGCGACCCCCGGGTCACGCCCAATCCCTGCCTCGGCCCCATCGACAAGCCGCCGTTCTACGCCATGCGTGTCGACCCGGGCGATTTCGGCACCCAGGGCGGTATGGTGATCAACGCCGACGCCCAGGTGCTGCACGAGGATGGCCACGTGATCGAGGGTCTCTACGCCATCGGCAACTGCAGCGCGCCAACGCTACCCTGTTACCCGGGACCCGGCGCGACTTTGGGGCCGGCGATGACGTTTGCCTATCAGGCGGCTAAGGCGATAACTGGCTATAGGGATTGATTGGGTGTTGGATCGTTCCTGACCCCGTCGCAGCGAGGCCGATAGCTGATGCTGGACCGTTGGAGGCCATGGATGGCCCGGTCCGCGCTCGGGACACGAGCCTACATGGATGTACTTGCGGCGTGTCCCGGGCTCATATACCAGCGCCCGCCAGCGGCGAGTAGCGAACAAACCAATCCAAACTAAACCAACAAACTCAAGTGTGAACCGAAACCAACGCATCGAGCAAGGTCTGGACGACCCGGCTGGGCGGCGGTGAGTGGCGCACGATCGCGCTGAACTCGCAGACGTATTGCAAAGTTGCCGGCAGCACGGCCCGCATCAGGCCGCGGGTGACAAAACTCTCCGCGTAGTGCTCCGGGAGAAAACCCAGGTACTTGCCCGACAGCACCAGGTGGGCCACCGCCTCCTGGTCGTGGGCGGTGGCGTGGCGCTGCAGGCCCAGTTCGCGGGTGATCTCCATATTCGGGGAGTGGTAGCCAATACCGACGTAGCGATGACTGCGCACCGACTCGTGGTCCAGCTGGTCCGGGCGCGGGTTGAAAAGCGGGTGACTCTGGCCGCAGTAGAGGTACATCTGCTCGTCGAACAGGCGGAAGTAATCCAGGCTGCTCGAATGCCGGTGGGTAGGAATGATACCCAGGTGATACCGCCCCTCCATGACGCCCGCCTCGATCGCGTTGATGGGTTGCACATGCAGCTGCAGGTGGACGTCCGGCGCCAGCTCATCAAAGCGCGCCAGCGCCCGGCTGATGTGGCAGCGCGGGTTGGTGGCTGTTTTGTCGAACATCGCCATAACCAGGGAGCCCGTCAGGCGCTGCTGCAGTTCGTTCACCTCGTGCCGGAAATCCTCCATCGCGCCCATCATCCTCTGGGCGCTGGCCAGTACCTGCTCGCCCTCACTGCTGAGGGCGAAGCCGCCGCGTCCGCGCCGGCACAGGGTGACACCCAGGCGCGTTTCCAGGTCCTTGATATGACGCGAGATGGTGCTGCGATTGATGTTCAGTTCCAGCTCCGCAGCGGCGAAACCGCCGCAGGCGGCAACCGAGCGAAATACCCGCAGCAGGCGCAGGTCCGTGTCGGAAAGATTGCCCAGCAGGGCTTTTCTGGCCATAAATGCTCCCTCGGGTTATTTAGATGAATAATAATGAAACTTAATATCGATAGATAATACTTTATGCACCCAAACACCGGCCCTAGAATAGCCCTCAAACACGAACTACGAAGGCCCTGACATGTCCACCAAGCCCACCCGCTCGACGAAGACCTCCCGCTCCGCCAAGGCCAAGAAGCCGATCGGCGTCGCCAGGCCAGTCAAGGGCGTGCCCGCCGGCACACAGTCACTGACCCGGGAGCAGCTCGAAGCCCACTGGATGCCGTACACGGGCAACCGCCAGTTCAAAAAGGACCCCCGCATTATCGTTGGGGCCAGCGGTGTTCACTTCACCGATGACAAGGGGCGGCAGATTCTCGATGGCCTGTCCGGATTGTGGTGCTGCGGGGCCGGGCACAACCGGCCTGAAATCGCCGATGCGGTTTACCGGCAGCTGCAGACCCTCGACTACTCACCCGGATTCCAGTTTGGCCACCCGGGCTCCTTCGAGCTCGCAAACAGGGTCAAGGCCCTCACCCCCGAGGGCCTGGACTACGTGTTCTTCACGGGCTCAGGCTCCGAGTCGGCCGATACCTCGTTGAAAATGGCCAGGGCCTACTGGCGCCTCAAGGGCCAGCCCAGCAAGACCCGCCTGATAGGCCGCGAAAAGGGCTATCACGGCGTGAATTTTGGCGGTATTTCAGTCGGCGGTATCGGCGCCAACCGCAAACTGTTCGGCCCCGCGGTGGAGGCGGATCACCTGTCCCACACCTTGCGCGGCGAGAATGCCTTTACCCGCGGCATGCCCAGCCGCGGCTGGGAGCTGGCAAATGAACTCAGTGACCTGATCGAGCTGCATGACGCCTCGAACATTGCCGCCGTCATCGTCGAGCCGATGGCCGGTTCAGCCGGGGTGATTCCCCCGCCTGCGGGCTATCTGCAACGCCTGCGCGATATCTGTAGCGCCAACAATATTCTGCTGATCTTCGATGAGGTCATCACCGGCCTGGGCCGCTGCGGGGGCCTGACAGGGGCGGACGTTTTCGGCGTGGTGCCGGACATCATGAACCTGGCAAAACAGCTCACCAACGGCGCGGTTCCCATGGGAGCGGTGGTGGCCAGCAGCGATATCTACCAGACGTTCATGGCCCAGGGCGGTCCGGAGTACATGCTGGAGTTCCCCCACGGCTACACCTATTCGGCCCACCCGGTGGCCTGTGCCGCGGGCCTGGCCGCGCTGGATATTCTCGAGCGGGAGGAACTGCCACAGCGGGTGGCCGCGCTGGCGCCTTATTTCGAGGATGGGCTGCACGCGCTGGCGGGTTCGCCCCACGTATCGGACATTCGCAATTACGGCTTTGCCGGAGCACTGCAGCTGGAGGCCTATCCGGGCGAGCCCGCGCGCCGGCCCTTCGAGATCGCGCTGCGGATGTGGGAAAAAGGCTTTTACGTGCGCTACGGCGGCAACACCATCCAGTTGGGTCTGCCATTCGTGATGGAAAAAGCGCAGATTGACAGCCTGCTGCAGGCGCTGGGTGAAACGCTGCATGAGCTGGCCTAGCGAGGCTTCTGCCGGCAATTGATCGACCTTGTCCAGCCCTGATGCCCCGGCGCTTTTTTACGCCGCGCTGACAGTATCCGCTCCCACCTTCGGCTGGGTGGTTGCGGGGCTGCTGCTGCGCCGGGTGGGGCTGTTGACGGAACCGGTTATCAACCGGGTTTCCCAGCTGGCCTTCCGCTACGGCCTGCCCGCCATGTTGTTCGCCGGTGCGGCCCAGGTCGACTACTCCGCCCTGGGCAGCGCCCGCTACCTGCTGGCGGGCGTGCTGGCAACACTCCTCACCCTGGCGGTAGCCTGGCTCTACAGTCTCTGGCGGGGCCACCCCCGCGCGCTGCAGGGCATTTTCGTGCAGGCTGCCTTTCGTTCCAACCTGGCGATTGTCGGGCTCGCCCTGGCGGTTTCCGCCTATGGCGAGAGAGGGCCAGTGCTTGCAGCCCTGCCGGTGGCAGCGCTGACGACGCTCTACAACATACTGGCTGTCTGGGTGCTCAATACTACCCTGGGGGCCGGCGCATCCATTACCGCGCTGCTGGGGGGCATTGTTCGCAACCCGCTGATCATCGGTATCAGCGCCGGCGTGCTGGTGGCCCTGTCGGGATTGCCTGTGCCCGCCTTCGTGGCAACCCTTGGGACCGGGCTGTCGACTTTTTTCCTGCCGCTCATGCTGCTGTGCATAGGCGGCGCCATGCAGTTGTCAAACCTGCGCAACACCGGGCTTGTCGCCTGGGAAGCCACACTGTGGAGACTGTGTGTCGGACCTTTGCTGGCGGTCAGCCTGGCGCTGCTGATGGGCGTGCGCGGCGAGCAGCTGGGGGTGCTGTTCCTGTTGATGTCATCGCCGGTGGCGGCAGCCAGTTTCGTGATGGTGGTGGCCGCCCGGGGCGACGGCGTGCTGGCGGCAAACATCGTCGTGCTGACCACGCTACTGTCGATAGTTACCGTGACCGCGGGTTTCTTCCTGCTGTCGGTGTTGTCGCTGGTGGGACTGCCGGGTTGAGCGCGAGCCGCACCCGGCAGGGTGGGGCGCTTACCTGCCCAGCATCGAGCGGGCCACGAGTTCCCGCATGATTTCCGAGGTGCCGCCGTAGATGCGCTGGATCCGCGCGTCGGTGTAGAAGCGCGAGATGGGGTACTCGGCGGTGTAGCCATAGCCGCCAAACAGCTGCAGGCACTGGTCGATGGTCTTGCACTGCATCTCGGTGCTGGCGTACTTGAGCATCGCCGCTTCCTCCGCGCTGAGGTTCCCCAGGGCATAGGCGTCGGCACATTTTTCGTAGAAGGCGCGGTTGATCGCGATCTCGGTCTTGACCTCCGCCAGCACGAACCGGGTGTTCTGGAAACTCGCCACGGACTGGCCGAAAGCCTTGCGCTCGAGCACGTAGTCAACAGTGATATCGAGGGCGCCCTCGGCGGCGGAGACGGCCTGTGCGGCGATTCCCAGGCGTTCCCGCGGCAGCTCCTGCATCATGATCACGAAGCCCTTGTTGAGCTCGCCCAGCAGGGCCGAGGCGGGCAGGCGCACATCCTGGAAGAACAATTCCGCAGTGTCAGAGGTGTGCTGGCCGATTTTTTCCAGTTTCTTGCCCTTCTGGAAGCCCGGCAGCGAGGTGTCAACCAGGAACAGTGAGGTGCCCTTGGCGCCCTTCCCCGGGTCGGTGATTGCAGCCACGATGACCAAGTCTGCATGGTAACCGTTGGTGATGAATATCTTCGAGCCATTGAGAATCCACTCATCGCCGTCCTTTACGGCGTTGGTGCGAATGCCCTGGACGTCGGAGCCCGCTCCAGGTTCGGTCATCGCCAGTGCGCCGACGGCCTCGCCGCTGACCATTTTGGGCAGCCAGTGCTCTTTCTGTTCGTCGCTGCCGAAATGGTTGATATAGGGCGCGACGATGTTGCTGTGAATGCCGTAACCCGTGGCCACGCCGCCAAAACCCATGCGCGACGCCTCCTCGATAATGGCAAAGGTGACCTGGGGTGTGGTGCCGGCGGCGCCGTATTCCTCGGGCATGTCGGGGCACAGCAGGCCGGCAGCGCCCAGGGTATTCCACAGCTCCCTTGGAACCATGTGATTCTGTTCCCACTCCTCAAAGTGGGGAGCCACTTCCTGCTCGAGAGCGCGTCGTGTCATATCGCGGAACAGGGTCAGTTCTTCGTTGTCCATCGGGGCCTCCGTTGGCGGATTTTTACAGGGGGCGCAAGTTTGAGTGATTCAAACGGCAAAAACAATGATCCGCTGCGACAAAGCCATGGCCTTCGGCGTCACGAAATGTGGCCAGCTGCCGGGAAAATGCTACACTCCCTGTCCTGCAAAACCATCATGGTTAGTTACCAACCCGAAGCGGAGAGCGATAATGCGCGAGTACACACAGTTTTATATCAACGGCGAGTGGGTCGACCCGGCCAAACCCAATACTCTGGACGTGATCAACCCTGCGAACGAGGAGGTTTGTGCGCATATTTCAATGGGGTCCGAGGAGGACGTCAATCGCGCCGTGGCGGCCGCCAAGGCGGCGTTCGAAACCTACAGCCGCACCTCCGTGAAGGAGCGAATCGAATTGCTGGAATCCTGCGTCGAGGTTTACCAGAAGTACTACAACGATATCGCCGATGCGATCCGCGAGGAAATGGGCGCACCGAAGGAGCTGGCGGCCGGCGCCCAGGCGTTTTGCGGCCTCGGCCACCTGCAGGAAGCGGCAAAGATACTGAAAACCTTCAAATTCGAGGAAGACCTCGGGCCGCACCGCGTATTCAAGGAACCGATCGGCGTCTGCGGGCTGATTACGCCCTGGAACTGGCCGGTGAACCAGATCAGTTGCAAGGTGGCTCCGGCCCTCGCGGTAGGTTGCACCATGGTGCTCAAGCCAAGCGAGGTGGCACCCCTGTCCGCCTATCTCTATGCCAAGGTCATGGACGAGGCCGGTGTGCCCGCCGGGGTTTTCAACCTGGTCAACGGTGACGGCCCGGTGGTGGGAACCGCCCTGTCCAAGCACCCGGATGTGGACATGATGTCCTTCACCGGCTCTACCCGGGCGGGCACCCTGGTTGCCCAGAACGCCGCCCCGACAGTCAAGCGTGTCACCCAGGAACTGGGCGGCAAATCACCCAACATCGTACTGGAAGACGCAGACCTGGAAAAAGCGGTGACCGGCGGCGTGATGCACATGTACAACAACACCGGGCAGTCCTGTAACGCGCCCTCGCGCATGCTGGTGCCGCGGGCCAAACTGGCGGAGGCCGAGGCCATCGCCGCCAGGGTGAGCGAGTCGGTCGTGGTGGGCGACCCTGCCGCCGACGGCACCACCATGGGCCCGGTAGTGTCAGAGGTGCAGTTCAACAAGATCCAGGGCCTGATAGAAAAGGGCATTGCCGAGGGCGCAAAAGTGGTGACCGGCGGCCCCGGTCGGCCCGAGGGTATCAGCAAAGGCTATTTCATCCGGCCCACGGTATTTTCCGGGGTGAACAACGATATGACCATCGCCCGGGAGGAAATCTTCGGACCGGTGCTCGCCATGATTCCCTATGACAGCGAGGAAGAAGCGATCAGGGTCGCCAACGACACCCCCTACGGGCTTGCAGGTTACGTGCAGAGCGAGGACATCAAGCACGCCCGCGCGGTCGCCTCGCGGATTCGCGCCGGCAATGTCCATATCAATGGCGCGGCGGGTGGTTTCGATGTGCCTTTTGGCGGCTTCAAGCAGTCCGGTAACGGCCGCGAGTGGGGCGCCCACGGCTTCACCGATTTCCTTGAGATCAAGGCGGTGGAAGGTTACGGCGAATAACGGCCGGGAAGGAACCGGTGGCCTCATTTGTCCTGGCGATCGATCAGGGTACGACGGGCAGTACCGTCGCCCTGATGGATGCCCGCGGCAAGCTGCGGGCCAGCGTCAACTACGAATTTCCCCAGGTCTATCCGCGGCCAGGCTGGGTAGAGCACCGTCCCGCTGAAATCTGGAGCTCGGTAACCCGGGGAATACGCGCGATCCTGCGCAAGAAATTGTGCCGGCCCGGCGATATCGCGGCCATAGGCATAACCAACCAGCGCGAAACCGCAATCTTGTGGGACCGCCGCAGTGGCGAGGCCCTCAACAACGCTGTCGTGTGGCAGTGCCGGCGCACCGTGGATTTCTGCGATTCCCTGCGCCAGGCCGGCCACGAGGCGCTGATCCGGCGCAGGTCGGGCCTGGTGCTGGACCCGTATTTTTCAGCCAGTAAATACCGCTGGTTGTTGCGCAATACCAAAGGCATCGGCCGCGTTTTGAAAGCGGGCAATGTGGCCGCCGGCACCGTAGACAGTTACCTGATCTGGCGGCTCACTGCCGGCAGCAGCCATGTCACCGACATATCGAATGCCTCCCGTACTTCCCTGATGAATATCGACAGCGCTGACTGGGACCCGCAGTTGCTGGAGCTGTTCGAGGTGCCCGGGTCTATCCTGCCCCGGATCGGGCCCTCCAGCGGCGTGCTGGGGCATACCCGCGGGGTGGCCGGACTACCGGACGGCATCCCCATCAGCGGTGTTGCAGGGGACCAGCAGGCGGCCCTGTTCGGGCAGGCCTGTTTTGCCCCCGGCGATGCCAAGTGTACCTATGGCACGGGCTCGTTCATCGTGATGAATACCGGTTCGCAAAGGGTGCTCTCGGAATCCGGCCTGCTCACCACCGTGGCCTGGCAGCTGGGGGAGGGCAGCGCGCCGGTGTATGCGCTGGAGGGCGGGGCCTTTATCTGTGGCGCGGCGGTGCAGTGGCTGCGCGATGGTCTGGGCATTATCAAAACCGCTGCCGATGTCGAGGCCCTGGCGCGGCAGGTCGACGATCACGGCGGCGTGGAATTCGTGCCCGCCCTTGCGGGACTGGGGGCGCCGCACTGGGCGCCCCATGCCAGGGGCACGATCACCGGGCTGACCCGGGGCAGCGGGCGCGCCCATATCGCCCGGGCCACCCTGGACGCCATGGCCCTGCAGAACGTTGATATCCTGCGCGTCATGGAGCGGGACCTGGGCAAGCGCATGCGGCCCCTGAGGGTGGACGGCGGCGCCGCCGCCAACGACCTGCTGATGCAGATCCAGGCCGATGTGCTCGGGCGCAAACTGATTCGCCCCCGGGTTATCGAAACCACCGTTGCCGGCGCCTGTTACCTTGCGGGAATCGGTGTCGGCCTGTGGCGCGGCCAGGCGGACGTGCGCAGGATCTGGCAGGCGGAGCGGGAGTTTTCCCCGCTCATGACCGCGCCCGCCCGTCGCCGGCGGCACGCCTCATGGCACAGCGCCGTGCAGCGCACACTGCTGCAGGGCTGAGCGCAGATGGGCGAGGTTATACCGTTTCGCAAACCCTCCCTGAAGGAACAGCACAAGGGCAACACCCTGTGCCGTCACGGTCACCACAAGTGGGTGGTGGACAAGGAAAAACAGTTCGACGTGAAGCAGGGCAAGCTGGTAACGGTTTCGCGCTGCAGTCGCTGTGGCAGGGAAAAACGCCAGTTGCTGTAGCGTGGGGTGGCGGGGCACTCGCCGGCCAGTGTGGGACCGGCCCTTGCAGCGCCCGCCAGTGCAAGCCTATTCCAGACCACCCATCAGCATGTACTTGATCTCGACGTAGTCGTCGATGCCGTACTTGGAGCCCTCCCGGCCTGAGCCGGATTCCTTGACGCCGCCGAAGGGCGCCATCTCGTTGGAGATGATGCCCTCGTTGATGCCGACGATGCCGTATTCCAGCGCCTCGGCAACGCGCCACACCCGGCCGATATCCCGCGTGTAGAAGTAGGAGGCCAGGCCGAACTCGGTGTCGTTGGCCATTGCGATCACTTCCTCCTCGGTTGAGAAGCGCACCACCGGCGCCACCGGGCCGAAGATCTCATTGCGGAAAACCGCCATTTCCGAGGTCACGCCGGTCAGCACCGTAGGCTGGTAAAAACACTCGCCCAGCGCGTGGGGGCCGCCGCCCAGCGCGACCTGCGCGCCGGATGCAATAGAGGTTTGAACCAGCTTGTCCACATCGCCCACCGCTTTTTTGTTTACCAGCGGCCCGATTGTGATGCCGTCCTTCATGCCGTCTCCAACCACCAGCGCCTCGGTAGCCTTCACCAGTTTCTCGACGAAGGCATCGTGCACGGCGTCCTGCACGAACAGGCGATTGGAGCACACGCAGGTCTGTCCGGCGTTGCGGTACTTGGAGATCATGGCGCCTTCTACCGCGGCATCCAGGTCGGCGTCGTCGAACACGATGAATGGCGCATTGCCGCCCAGTTCCATGGAGGTTTTCTTCATTGTCGCGGCGCACTGGGCCTCCAGCATTTTGCCGATAGGGGTGGAGCCGGTGAAGGTCAGCTTGCGCACGAGGGGATTGGAGGTGAGCTCGCCACCGATATCCGATGAGCCGCCAGCGACCACGTTGATGACGCCCGCGGGGACCCCGGCACGCTCCGCCAGTTCCGCCATGGCAAAAGCCGACAGGGGCGTCTCACTCGCCGGTTTGATCACAATGGTGCAGCCGGCTGCCAGGGCAGGGGCGGCCTTGCGGGCGATCATGGCATTGGGGAAGTTCCAGGGGGTAATCGCGGCGACCACCCCGACCGGCTGCTTGATACACACTATGCGCTTGTCGGGGCCGGGCCCGGGAATGACATCGCCGTCGATACGCTTGGCCTGTTCGCCGAACCATTCCACGAAGGCCGCCCCATAGGCTACCTCGCCGCGGGATTCCGCCAGTACCTTGCCCTGCTCGGCTGTCATGATGATGGCCAGGTCTTCCTGGTGCTCCATCATAAGGTCAAACCACTTGCGCAGTATGTTCGCGCGCGCCTTGGCGGGCTTGCGTGCCCATTCCCGCATGGCGGTAGCGGCCGCGCTTACAGCCCGGGCAGTTTCCGCCGCCCCCACTTTGGCCACCCGGGTGATCAACTCGCCGTTGGCCGGGTTGCTGATATCAAAGGTGGCGCCGTCGTCGGCGTCGACCCACTCGCCGTCTATGTATGCCTGGTTTTTAAGCAGGCCGGGATCGGAGAGGGAAAGCTGCATTGTGGCGCTCCTTGTGTGGTTGCGAGGGCGAGGATTATCGCAGATATTTTTGCCAATAGCTGGCACCTGACGTGCAATTTATCGCTGTCGGCGCCGGTGCCGGGTGAGCCCGTGCTTGCGTACCAGTCCGCGCAGCTGGTCGTAGCTCAGGCCAAGCTTGTCGGCGGTGCGCCGCTGGTTGTGCCCATGCTGGGCGAGGGCTTCCTGCAGCAGCTGCTTTTCGATCGCGTTCACGCGCTCATTGAAGGGGACCGGGGGCGTCGCGGGGGTTGCGCCGGCGGGAGGGGGCGTCGCAGGCACCGCGGTCTCCTCCTCGAATGGTGATTTGAACGGGTCGATAACCACCTCGTCCACCGGCTCCTGGGGGTCACCCCAACGGTGCAGTGAACGCTCCACCGCATTCTTCAATTCACGCACGTTACCGGGCCAGGGGTAGGCCATCAGGGCCTGCATCGCCCCGGGTGTGAAGCCCGCGAACAGGTCCCAGCCCAGCTCCGCGCACATCTGCACCGCGAAATGCTGGGCCAGTTCGGGAATGTCCTCACTGCGTTGGCGCAGGGCGGGCAAGTGAACCACGTCGAAACTGAGGCGGTCCAGCAGGTCCGCGCGAAACAGGCCCCTTGCTGAGTATTCCTTCAGGTCGACGTTGGTAGCTGCGATCACACGGACGTCCACCCGCAGGGTGTGCTGGCCACCCAGCCGTTCGAATTCGCCGTACTCAACCACCCGCAGGAGCTTTTCCTGCAGGCGCAGCGACATGGTTGCCACCTCGTCGAGAAAGAGGCTGCCGCCCTCGGCCCGTTCGAATCGACCCTGCTGGGCACGGGTGGCCCCGGTGAAGGCGCCCGCCTCGTGGCCGAACAGTTCCGATTCCAGCAGGCTGTCGGCGATAGCGGCGCAGTTTACCTTGAGCAGGGGGGCATCCCAGCGGCCGGAGAGGTAGTGCAGACGCTCCGCGGCCAGTTCCTTGCCGGTACCCCGCTCCCCCAGGACCAGGATGGGGCGGTTGACGGGAGCGAGGCGGGACACCTGGTCCAGGGCGCTGGCGAGGGCTGCGGAGTTGCCGATCATACTGACCTGGGTTTTCATAGGTCAAATATACCAATCTTGTCGGTCCAAAAAACTAATAAAATGGTAAATAAAGCCTTAAATGGATCGCCAGAAGCTGCCACAGTTCCCAGTTTTGGATAAAAGTTCAATATAAACAATGAGATAGAGGATCTGGCATGGTTCCTGTATTGGTTATGGCAGAGCGAGGGATTCGTCCGGGCTCAAACGAATTGACCAACAGGAGACAGACCATGGGTATATTTTCCCGCATGACCGACATTATCAACTCCAATATCAACGCGATGCTGGACCAGGCGGAGGATCCGGAAAAGATGATTCGGCTGATCATCCAGGAGATGGAGGATACCCTGGTGGAGGTGCGCAGTTCCTCGGCCCGGGTGCTGGCCGATCGCAAGACCGCGGCCCGCAGGCTGGAGCAGGTGCAGGCCGAGGCGGCCAGCTGGGAGGACAAGGCGCGGCTCGCCATCAGCAAGGAGCGCGAGGACCTGGCCCGGGCCGCCCTGCAGGAAAAGCGCGCTATCGAAGATGAAGTCGCCGTGGTCGAGGAAGAACTGAAGGCCACTGACGAGCATATCGGCCAGCTCAACGGCGAGGTCGCCCAGTTGCAGCAGAAACTCAGCGACGCCAAGGCGAAGCAAAAGGCGATGCTGATGCGCAGCAAGACTGTGGAGTCGCGGATCAAGGTCAAGCGGCAGATGCACAGGGAAGCGCTCGACGACGCATTCCAGCGTTTCGAGTATTTTGAGCGCCGCATGGACGGACTCGAGAGCCAGCTCGACGCCATGGACCTGGGCCGGGATGTTGCGCCCGACCTGGCGGCTGAGATCAACTCGCTGGAGCAGGATGCACGCATCACTGACGAACTGGAACGGCTGAAGTCCGAGATGGGCGGCAAGAACGGTCACTGACCAGGTCTCTCCGTCAATTGGATAACTGGCCCATCAATGGCAGCATGACGGTGAACACGAAGCTGCCCAAGGAAAGAATCAATGGAATTTTGGAAATTCATGTTTGTCCCCACCATTTTGTTTCTGGTGATCGTTGCGCCCATGTGGATCACCATGCACTACCGCAGCGTCAACCGGGCGGCTCGTGGCCTGACCCGGGAGGACCGGGAAACGGTGGAGCATATGCTCGAGACCGTCGATAAATTGACCGACAGGATCGATGCACTGGAATCCATCCTGGATTCAGATCACCGCGAGTGGCGCCAACAGCTCGACCGCCAGGGACGCGGAAAATCGGGGAGCGAGGAATAGCTTATGAATACGAACCGGCAACATGACAGCAACCGCCATGACGACCGTTACAGTCGCGGCAACCACCGTTTCAGCGCGCGCAAGCGGGCGGGCTGGGGCATGAATCTCTACCGCAACACCCGGGACGGCAAGATCGGCGGGGTTTGCGCCGGGCTTGCGGATCACTGGGACATCGCCCCCTGGGTAATGCGCCTGATGTGGGTGGGCGCCTTTCTCTTCACCGGCACCCTGGCCCTCTGGGTATACCTTGCCGCCTGGATACTTATGGCGCCGAGACCCGGCCGCTGGTCCGGGGATGGCGACTGGCGGGAGCGGGACTACGGCTACGATGAGGCCGAGGTGGAACTGGAATACGACGAACGCCATCACGACTACCGACCGCGCAAGGTCTTTCGCTATAACGACAGCAGCACTGTTCGTCTCAAGCGCGCGAGGGAGCGGCTCGATGCCGCCCTGGAACGGGTAAAGGCGATGGAGTCCTATGTCACCTCTCGCCAGTATGAGTTGAACAAGGAGTTTTCCAGACTTTAGACCTTGCTCCCGCCGGGGCTTCCACAGCCCCGGAATATTGGCTATGCTGATGCCACAAGTTTAAGTGCAGCGGGAGAGAGAATGCGGTCTGGCATAGCAAGTACTGGTGCAAATTAGTGGCCCTGTCCGAGCCAGTTGTACCCCGCCCCAGTGCGCTGCTGTCCCTGACCGAGGCGCATCGCGCCGTACTGGAAATTCTCTCCCTCAACCTGAGCCGCAAGCAGCTGCGCAAAATCGCCCCCCTCGGCGACGGGCACCCGGTGATGGTGCTGCCCGGATTCATGGGCGACGATGGTTACAACGCAGCCATGCGGCGCTTTCTCGGCGGTCTCAATTACACGGTGTACGGTTGGGGGCTGGGGCGTAACCTGGGGCCCCGCGGCGGCGTACTGGAGGGATTGCAGGAACGTATTCACGAGCTGCATGAGCGCCATGACACACCGATCTCACTGGTAGGCCACAGCCTCGGCGGCATATTCGCCAGGGAACTGGCGCGGGAGTTTCCCGACAAGGTCAGGCAGGTAATCTCCCTGGGCAGCCCGTTTGGCCGGGGACGCATGGCAGCCTCGGTGCCCGCCCGCCTTTTTAGTGCGCTCAATCCGCCCCAGGACCTGCCTATCGACCAGGACCTGCTGCACCAGGCACCCCCGGTGCCAACCACCTCGATCTACTCCAAGGGCGACGGTATCGTCCACTGGCAGACCACGCTGCAGCATGACGGTCACCAGCGCAGCCAGAATATCCAGGTCCGGGGCAGCCACTGCGGCATGACTCTCAACCCTGCAATCTGGTACCTCGTCGCGGACCGGCTGGCCATGCATCCCGACCTGTGGCGGCCGTTCGAGCGCGCCAGCTGGCGCAGCCTGGTTTATCCGGCCGGCGACAACGCCTAGAGCCTGACGCTGGCCAACTGCCCGCTGCTCAGAACAGCTCAAACTGACCGACGTCTCTACCCCCGGTCGCGGTGGCTTTGCCCGCAGGCGGGGTAAACAGGTCGGTGCGGGCACTGTTGCCGCTGCCTTCACTTTGCGCGAGCCCCAGCCGCTTGCAAGTCACCCTGAATCGCTGCGACAGAAGTTCGGCAAAAGTTCCGGTGCCGCGCATCCGGTGACCGAAGCGGCTGTCGTAATCGACGCCACCCCGGCACTGGCGCAGGATACTCATCACATGCTGCGCCCGCAGCGGGTAGTGTTGCTGTAACCACTCAAAAAAGAGCTCCCGCACCTCCAGGGGCAGGCGCAGGAGAATGTAGGCTGCGGCGGTTGCGCCGGCGTCACGGGAGCGGCTGAGAATAGTCTCCATTTCACTGTCGTTAAGAGCCGGTATGACAGGCGCGAACAGCACGCTGACGGGAATTCCCGCTGCGGCGAGCGTTTCTGCGGCCGCCAGCCGGGCGGGGCCTGAAGCGGCCCGGGGCTCCAGCGTTCGCTTGAGCTCCGCATCCAGGGTGGTGATGCTGATGGCAACCGAGCACAGGCCATCCGCGGCCATCTCGGCAAGAATATCGATATCCCGCGTCACCAGTCCCCCCTTGGTGATAATGGCCACCGGGTGACGCTGGCGCTGCAGGACTTCCAGCAGCTGCCGGGTGATGCGGTGCTCTCTCTCGACTGGCTGGTAGGGGTCGGTATTGGCTCCTAGGGTGATGCAACTGCACTGGTAACCGGGTTTGGCGAGTTCCCGCTCCAGCACAGCCGCGGCGTTGCGTTTATAGGTCAGGCGGGTCTCGAAATCGATGCCGGGGGAAAGGTCCAGGTAGGCGTGGGTAGGGCGGGCATAGCAGTAGACACAACCGTGCTCGCAACCCTGGTAGGGGTTTATCGACTGGGAGAAAGGGATATCCGGGGAGCTGTTGCGGGAGATAATGCTGCGGGCATCCACCGCACGGCACTCGGTGACCGGGGTGGGGCCCTCGATGCCATCGTCCCAGTCGACCCGGGTGGGCAGGTAGCGGGGCCCCCTGTTGCTGAGGGCACCACGCCCCCTGCGCACGCTGCGTTGCCCCACGATGATGTCGCTCTTGCTCGTCACGCCTGAACCGGGCCTCACCCTGTACTGTATAAAAAAACAGTATACGCCCCGCTTGGGTCGGTGCAAGGTTTTGCTTTAGTCTGCGTGCACCGAACGCCGCTCTACAGGGGACTTGATGCTGCATCGCATCTGGCTGGGTTTTTTTGTCGTCGCCTTTATCAGCGCGCTGTACCAGTGGCTGGGCCTGGGTGACGCCGCGGTGTTCCAGCGTATGGTGGCGGCACTGTTCGATATGGCCAGCCTGTCGGTGGAACTGGCGATAGGCCTCATCGGGCTGATGGCCCTGTGGCTGGGAATCGTCGCCATAGGTGAAGCCAGCGGCCTGGTCGACAAACTTGCGCGCCTGCTCTCGCCCCTGTTCACCCGGCTGATGCCCGAGGTTCCCTCCGGCCATCCCGCCATCTCCTCGATGACCCTCAACCTCGCCGCCAATATCCTGGGCCTGGACAATGCCGCCACACCACTTGGGATCAAGGCGATGAAGGATCTGCAGTCGCTTAACCCGACACCGGAGGTGGCGACGGATGCGCAGATCCTGTTCCTGGTACTCAACACTTCCGCAGTCACGCTGTTCCCGGTGACCATTCTGCTCTACCGGGCGCAGCTGGGCGCGCCCGATCCCGCCGCGGTGTTTATTCCGATTCTTATCGCCACCTCCTGCTCAACCCTCGCGGGCCTGCTGGTGACCGCCTGGGTCCAGCGGATCAGGCTGGCGGACACGGTAGTGCTGGCCTTTCTCGGCGCTTGTTTCGCCCTGCTGCTGGCGCTGGTCGGCTGGTTCGCGACGCTCAGCGCCGACGAGTTGCAGCGCCAGTCGAGCCTGCTCAGCAACCTGTTGATCATCAGTCTCATCATGCTGTTCCTGCTGGCGGCGCACCGGCGCTCGGTGAATGTCTACGACACCTTCATCGAGGGGGCGCGACAGGGTTTCGAGACCGCTATCGGTATCATTCCCTACCTGCTGGCCATGCTCGTCGCGATAGGTGTGCTGCGCGCCAGCGGCGCCCTGGACGTCGTCATGAGCGGCCTGCGCGACCTGGTCGCCCTGGGTGGTTGGGATACCCGTTGGGTAGACGCCATGCCCACCGGGCTGATGAAGCCGCTGTCGGGCTCAGGAGCCCGGGCCATGATGATAGATACCATGAACACCTTTGGCGTGGACTCATTCCAGGGACGCCTGGCAGCGACCATGCAGGGTTCGACGGAAACCACCTTTTACGTGCTGGCGGTGTATTTTGGCGCGGTGGGCATTCGCCACACCCGTTATGCCCTGGCCTGCGGGCTGGCGGCGGACGCGGCCGGCATAAGCGCTGCGATCGTCGTCGCCTACTGGTTCTACGGCTGAGCCGGGCAAGGGCAGTGGTCGTTGAGGGGGCCCCCTGTTTGTCGGAAGGCACTTCGATGATGCTATATTCGGGACTTTGATTTGAGGCGCAGGAATGAATAAAACCCCGAGGGAGGATTACTCACTGCTTGGCAGTTTTGTTATCCCGGTTGCCCTGGCTCTGCGCCAGTTGGGTATCGATCCACTGGAAATAATGGAGCAATCGGGTATTGACCTTGCCAAGGGCGCCAACCCGGACTGGCGGGTGAGCCGCACAGACTTTGGTGACCTGATGACGCGCTGTGTCGAGGCCAGCGGTGACGAGGCGTTCGGGCTGCTCGCATCCGAGCAGCTGCAGCCCCAGGTGCTGCACAGTCTCGGGCTGGCCTGGCTGGCAAGCGATACGGTATACGGTGGCTTGCAACGTTTGCAGCGGTTCAGCGCCCTCGTCAGCAGCGGGATGGTGCTGCGACTGGAGGAAGAGGGGGAATGTGTTCACCTCCACCTGAGCACGGCTCCGGGCCTGGAGCATGTAGTGCCCTCCAGCCACGATTACGCGGTGGGTGTGGTCACCCGCATGTGCCGCCTCACCCTGGGGGAATTCCTCGCGCCCATTATCATCCGGATGAAGCGGACGCCGCCGGCGGACCCCGAGCGCTGGGAGTACCTGCTGTCCAGCCGGGTTGTGTTTGCAGCCGATGATACCCAGGTGACCTGGTCGCGCGCGGATATCATGGAGCCGCTGGTGACCGGTGACCCGAAGCTGGCGCGCATCAATGACGAACACACCGCGGCCTACCTGGAAAGTTTCATGGTCCGCTCCACCACCAGGGAGGTGGTTGACAAGATTATCGAGCGATTGCCCGACGGCGCGCCCAATCAGCAGCAGATAGCCTCGGCCCTGAATGTCAGTAACCGGACGCTGCAGCGCAAGTTGCGCGAGGAGGGCAACAGCTTTATGGACTTGCTGCAGGACACCCGCCTGCAGCTCGCCCGCAAATACCTGGGCAGCCCTGGTCGCTCAGTGGTGGAAACCGCCTACCTGCTCGGCTTTTCCGAGCCAAGCACTTTTTCCAGGGCATTCAAGCGCTGGACCGGGCAGTCTCCGGCGGATTACCGGGAGCTGCCCTCGGCAGGAGCCTGATCAGCTAGAGCCGGGGCCACAGCAACCTGGCGCCCGCGGCCATGCAGGCGGCGTGCGCGGCCATGTGCCGCCGGGCAGGCGGCCGCTATGGTATGCATGAACCCATTGAGGAGTGCATGCCATGTCCAGTCCCATTGTTGCTGTTACTGACAAAGTCACCCGGATGATCAAGTCCATGGTCTATCTCGCGATGCGCGTTTACTACCGTCGCGGGGCCACTGCCGCGGAACTGTCCGGTTTTCTCGAGGACTGGACCCCGTCGGTATCGAATATGTTCCACGAGGGCATAGTGGAGCGGGTTCTGTTCGACCTGCAGCACGAGGGCAAGGTCGAGCACGCAGGCGCCCGCTGGTACCCGGTGGGACTCGCTCACTGAGCGATTGGCACCGTTCATTTCCCGGCTGTTGATCTGCAGCAGTGGCCGGATCGGCGTGAGGCCGTATAATCCCCGGAGAGTCGCTTACACCTCCGGGGATTTTTCATGGCCAAACTGTTAATCATTGCTGACCTGGGGCACGATTGCGCCGCCACCCCGAGGGGCCTGGAGCTCGCCGCCAGGCTGGGACTCGCGGCGGATGTGGTGGCCTTTACCTATGCTCCCCTGGGCGGCCTGAATATCAAGGCGGCGGAAAAAACAAACCTGCGCAAGCGCCTGCTGGATGAACGGGAAAAATCGGTACGGCCCCTCATCGACAAATATCGCAAGGACGAGCAGAAGGTATCCCTCAAGACCGTGTGGGAGAAAGACCTGCACCGCTGGGTTGACAAACACTGCGCCGGAGGCGCTTACGTCGCGGTGGTGAAGACCGGCCATCGCAGCGAGTCCCTGGTCCACACCTCCCTCGACTGGCAGTTGCTGCGGGAATGCCCCGCGCCGGTCCTGATCGTGGCCGAAAAGAAATGGCACCGGGCGCGGCCTGTACTGGCCACCCTTGACCTGGGCAGCTCGGTCGCAAACAAGCGCAGGCTGAATCGCCGGGTGCTGGAGACTGCGAAGCAGTTGGCCGAGGCCCTGGGGGTGGAGCTTGAGATCATCACTGCTATCGAGGTGCCGGTGTTACTGGCAGACCTCGACCTGGTGGATCCGGCCGCCTATGCGCGGGAGGCCCGGGCCGCGATGCAGCCGCGTATCGCTGAACTGGCCGAAGCCTTCGATATCCCGGCGGGGGACTTTCACTGCAAGCGGGGCCCGGTCGAGCGGGTGATCGCCAGCCAGGCGGCGAAGGTGGGCGCGCAAATCGTGGTTATGGGCACTGTGGGTCGCACCGGGGTCAAGGCGCGTCTGCTGGGCAACACCGCAGAGAAAGTCCTGCGTCACCTGAAAACGGATGTACTGGCGATCAAGCCCTGAACGTTAAGCCCAGCATGATATCAACGGCCGCGGTTTTTTCCCCGATAGCGCAGCGCCGCACATTTTTTTTCACAAAAATTTGCATTCCTTCCACGCTGGTCTATCTTGGTTAATGCATGCCCTCCCCGGGCATGCAAACACGTCCCCTGGCCTATGTTTCTGCCCCGAAGCATATGGCTATTGGCCCGCAGCTCAGCCTCTGAATTGCGGGCTTTTTTTTGTCTTTTTATCAGGGGATAGCACGCATATTTTAATGTAAATTCTAGAATAATTTCGCGATTGCTGGCGCAAATGGCCACGCTCCTGTCGCCGCCGGCCATGTCGAGCAGCGCCCCCGCCGCCTATCATTTACCCCGTATTGAGGAGAACCGCCCCCAGGGGCCGTCACCCAGTGAATGAGGAGCGAGCGATGCACGAGCTGGTAAGCAGAATCAAGGAACCCGAGTTGTGTTATGTGTTTGCCAAAAATGCGAGGCGCAACGGACACCCGGATCTCGCCTTGCAGGCCTATCGCCACGCGGTGGATCTCAGGGCGCAGCAGCACGCCGTGGGCTGCCATGCCGAGGCCGCGGCCCTGCGTGCGATCTACGCCTATGAGGAGGCCCTGAGCTACAGCCGGGGCAAGCGCACCCGGGCCACCGGTACCTGGCAACTGGTCAACCGCCACGGTCTGCTGAGCGCAGTGCGCAAACGCCTGCGCTCCCGCAACGGTGACGATGTCCAGCCGGTCCTGGCCGAGCTGGGAATGGAAGATTACAGCTTCAGCGCAGTGGAGGCGGCCTTCCCGGAAGCCTTCCGGGCGGAGGCCGCCTAGGCCAGCGACCGATCCCTACCTTGGCCCGGCCCCAGCGGTACCCGGGGAGCTACCGGGCTCTTTTTTTCCGGTATCAGGCGCAATTATTATGAAGACAGTTGATCTCTCCACAGGCAGGGCCGGTGCGCGTGGTAACGCTGGAGCTGAACGAGCTCGAGCTGACCACGCTGGTAGCCCTGGTTGAACAGGGCCAGCGAGGCCTGCACGGCGGGCGGGGCGTGCAAGAGCTGCACGAGAAGATGGCAGCCATCGCCGACGAATTTCGCAGCCTGCTGGGACACCTGGAACTGCTGGTTGCAGACGACTGATTACCTTTGAGCGTATCCCTGTTTATGCCCGGCACTCGTGCCGGGTTTTTTTTGCCCGCGATTATTGCCGTTTTTGTGCGTGCGGGACTATTGCCGGGCGCTGAAGTATATTAGATTGACCCTTAGTACTTTGTTGAACTGGGCTCACGCCCGAACTCTTTATGTCACTTTTGTGACTGGGAATACGATGGCCAACCCGATCAAAATCCGCCTGGCAGATATGCTGGATCACGACCTGTTTACCCCGCGGGAGCTGAGCTGGCTCTCTTTTAACGCGCGGGTGTTGCAGGAGGCTGCCGACGAATCGACGCCGCTTATCGCACGGCTGCGCTATCTGGGTATCTTCTCCAATAACCTCGACGAATTTTTCCGGGTGCGTGTGGCGGAAGTGCGGCGCCTGATCTCCATGTCCGCGGGCGGTAACCGGCAGCAGTCCAAGGACCTGTTGGCCGCTATCCAGAAAGTTGTGGTCAACCTGCAGAAAGAGTTCGACCGGATCTATAGCGAATTGCTGGATGAGCTCAGTGAACGCCATATTTACCTGATCAACGAGGCCCAGCTCGATCCGGGCCAGGCCGCCTGGGTCCAGGACTTCTTTACCAGTACTGTGCTGCCGGAGCTGGAACCCATCCTGCTCAGTGACAGCCAGCCCATACCGGCGCTGAACGATGAGTCGCTCTATCTCGCCGTGGATATCAAGTCGGGCGAGGGCTATAACTACGCGGTGGTAGAGGTTCCCACGGACCGCCTGCCCAGGTTCATCATGATACCCGGGCGCAAGGGTAAATCCGGCAAGGTGTTTATCGTGTTGGACAATATCATCAGGTCCTGCCTGTCGCAGATGTTTCGCGGGGTGATTCCGGTTGATGAGGCCAGGGCCTTCTGTTTCAAGTTTTCTCGCGACGCGGAACTGTCCATCGATACCGGCATCGACCAGACGCTGATCGACAAAATGTCGATCAGCCTCAAGCAGCGCCGCAAGGCCGACGCGGTGCGCATGGTCTACGACGAGGAAATGCCCAGGCGGCTGCTGGACTACCTCAGTGCCCGTTTTGGCTTCGGCAAGTACGACAGCCTGATTGCCGGTGGTCGCTACCACAATTCCAAGGATTTCATGTCTTTCCCGCGGGTGGGCGCCAGATACCTGGAGTTCAAGCCCCTGCCCCCGATAAGGCTGCCCAGGCTGGACAGCCAGGACAGTATTTTCGATGCCATTCGCGAAAAGGACGTGTTGCTGTACTACCCCTATCACCCCTTCGATTATGTGGTCGACCTGCTCAAGACCGCCGCCCTGGATCCGGCGGTGACCGATATCAAGATCTGCCTGTACCGGGTGGCGCGTGACTCCCGGGTGATCGATGCCCTGGTGAATGCGGCGCACAACGGCAAGCGGGTGCTTGCGGTGGTGGAACTGGCAGCGCGTTTTGACGAGGCGGCCAATATCAGCTGGGCGCAGCGCCTGACCGATAGCGGCATCAACGTGATTTTCGGCATACCGGGCCTCAAGGTTCACAGCAAGCTGCTGCTGATAGAGCGCAAAGAGGGAATCAGCACGCGTTTCTACAGTCACGTGGGCACCGGCAATTTCAATGAGAAGACGGCGCTGGTGTACACGGATTTCACCCTGCTGACCTACGACCAGAATGTCGGCAAGGACCTGTTCGACGTATTCGATTTCCTCCAGTACAACTACCGACGTCACAACTATCGGCTGTTGCTGGTATCACCCCATTCCATGCGCTCGGGTCTGTTGAGCCTGATCGAGCAGGAGATCGCCAATGCGCAGGCGGGCTATCGGGCCAGCATGACTTTGAAATGCAACAACCTGGTAGACAAGGAACTGGTGACCAAGCTTTATGAGGCGAGCCAGGCGGGAGTGGAAATCCGGCTCATCATTCGCGGCATGTGCTCCCTGCTGCCGGGCGTAAAGGACATCTCGG
This sequence comes from uncultured Gammaproteobacteria bacterium, assembly GCA_963792815.1. Classification (GTDB taxonomy): domain Bacteria; phylum Pseudomonadota; class Gammaproteobacteria; order Pseudomonadales; family Halieaceae; genus JARRPM01. The sequence continues at coordinate 206,719 of CAWBXR010000012.1, read as the reverse complement.
AGAATATCGAGGCCATCAGTATCGTCGACCGTTTCCTCGAGCACCCGCGGGTCTACGTGTTCTACAACCGGGGCAACCCGCGTTACATGATAAGCTCGGCCGACCTCATGACCCGCAACCTGGACTACCGGGTCGAGGTGCTGTGTCCCATTTTCGACCGCGACGCCCAGCGCACCATCCAGAATATCCTGGACCAGCAGTGGTATGACAACGTCAAGTCGCGCATCATAGACCAGAACCAGTCCAACGAGTTTGTGCCCCGGGCGAAACGGGTCGCTCGAATTCGTTCTCAGGAAACCATTCACGAGTACCTGGCCAGCGGCAAACTGCCGCGCTTTCCAAAATCGGAAATGCATCACTCGGCGAAGCGCAGGCGCAAGCCGGGAAAGAAATAAACACCTTTACCCGGAGTAAAGCCTATGGCGGGTAGCAGCCTGTTACTTTTACTGGATGATATTGCCGCGGTGCTGGATGACGTCGCGACCATGACCAAGGTCGCGGCCAGAAAGACGGCGGGCGTGCTGGGCGACGACCTGGCGGTCAATGCGGAGAAGGTAACCGGGGTGCGGGCCGATCGCGAGCTGCCGGTGGTATGGGCGGTAGCGAAGGGTTCGTTCCGCAACAAGCTGATTCTGGTGCCCGCAGCCCTGGCTCTGTCGCTGCTGGCGAGCTGGGCCATTACCCCCTTGCTTGTCATGGGGGGGCTTTATCTGTGCTACGAGGGCTTTGAAAAAATCGCCCACAGTTTCCTGCACGGCGCCGCCGAAGAGAAAGCACACCGCAAGGACTTGCTGAAACATGTCGCTGACCCGTCGGTGGACCTGGTCAAGTTTGAGCAGGCGCGGGTAAAGGGCGCAATCCGCACCGATTTCATTCTCTCGGCGGAGATTATCGTGCTCACCCTGGGCATTGTCGCGGACCGACCATTTGTCACCCAGGTGCTGGTTTTGTCCGGCATCGCCATCGTCATGACCGTCGGCGTATACGGGCTGGTCGCGGGCATTGTCAAGCTGGACGATGCCGGCCTGCATCTGTCAGAGCGCGAAGGGCAGGGCAGCTGGGCTGCCTTTGTGCGCTGGTTTGGTCGCGGCCTGGTAGCATTTGCACCCTGGCTGATGAAAGCCCTTTCCGTGGTGGGCACCGTGGCCATGTTCATGGTGGGCGGCGGTATCCTGGTGCATGGTTTTCATGCACTGGACGGATGGATCGCCACCGTGACCACTTACGTGGCCGGCATGGCCGGCCCGGGCCCGTTACTGGCGGCGGCAACGCCCACACTGCTATCCATGCTGGTGGGTGTGCTGGCTGGCGCGCTTGTGCTGGGGGTGATCAGCGCCTGGCAGCGCCTGCTGCCGAAAAAGTCGGCCGGTTCCAGCTAGTTGGCGCGAGCGGCTACTTCAGCAATGAGCCCAGTATCCCGCGAAACAGTTTCCTCCCGACACTGCTGCCGGCGGCCCTGGCGACGCTTTTGATAAAGGCGTCAGTGGCGCTTTCCCTGCCGCGGCTGCTGGCCTTTGGGTTTGGCCGCGGCAGCTCGCTGTTCCAGTTCTTCCTGTTCCTGTTGCTTCAACCTGGCAGCGGTTCTCTCCAGCAGTATCTCGTGGGCGGAACGGGGGTCATAGGGTTGGGCGTAGCGCTTCATGTTGTTATCGCCGGCCAGGATGCTCTGGCGCTCCGCCTCGCTGGCACTGCCCATGCGGGAATGGGGCGGTCGGATAAGCACCCGCTGTACCGGGGCTGGTATGCCCTTGTCCTGCAGGGTTGAAACCAGCGCCTCGCCCACCCCCAGCTCGGTGATGGCCTTGAAAGGTATCGAGTTCCGGGTTGGCGCGAAAAGACTGTGCGGCTACCTTTACCGCCTTCTGTTCCTTTGGTGTGTAGGCGCGCAAGGCGTGCTGCACCCGGTTGCCAAGCTGGGCCAGAACGCTGTCCGGCATGTCGCCGGGGCTCTGGGAAATGAAATAAACGCCCACGCCCTTGGAGCGAATCAACCTGACCACCTGCTCGATTTTCTCCAGCAGGGACCGCGGCGCGTCGTTGAACAGCAGGTGGGCCTCGTCGAAGAAAAATACCAGCACGGGCTGCTCGGGATCGCCCAGTTCCGGCAGCTCCTCGAACAGCTCTGACAGCAGCCACAGCAGGAATGTGGAGTAGAGCCTTGGACTCATTATGAGCTGGTCGGCGGCAAGGATATTAATCATGCCGCGGCCGTCCCTGCTGGTGCGCATGAAGTCCTGCAGCTGCAGGGCGGGTTCGCCGAAGAAAGCCTCGCCGCCCTCACGTTCAAGCATCAACAGGCGGCGCAGGATGGCGTTCACCGATGCCTTTGACACGCCGAAGCCGCTTCCCAGTTCCTTGCTGTTGTCGCCCAGGTATTCAAGGGTGGTGCGCAGGTCCGCGAGGTCGACCAGCAGCATGCCCTCGTCGTCCGCGAACTCGAAAACCAGGGTCATCACGCTCTCCTGGGTTTCGTTGAGCTGCAGCAGGCGGGATAAAAGCTGTGGTCCCATCTCCGAGATGGTTGATCGCACCGGTGTACCCTGTTTGCCAAACAGGTCCCAGAAGGCGACGGGGTAACCGCGTTGGGTGAAATTCTGGATACCGATCTTCGCCACCCGTTCGTCGACTTTCGGGTGGGGTGAGCCCGCCTGGCTGATGCCGGAGATGTCGCCTTTCACGTCTGCCAGGAACACGGGTACACCCAGGTCGGAGAAACCCTCGGCCAGGCATTGCAGGGTGACCGTCTTGCCGGTGCCGGTGGCGCCGGCGACGAGGCCGTGACGATTGGCATAGCGTGGGTGCAGGAAGACCTGGCCGGCGTCGTTGCCGCCGATAAGGATGCCCTCTGACATGGCGTGGATTTCCTTTGGTAAATGTGCTGGCAGGGTATAATGATCGGCCACGGCTTGCCAGTTCTTCGGGCCGTGCTAAGTTGAATAGCTGAGTAACGGGAGAAACGGCATGCGTTGGGAAGACGGTAGACGAAGTGACAATGTGGAAGACCGCCGCGGCCAGAGTCCGGGTTACAGTGCCGCCGGTGCCGCGCCACTGTTGTTGCGCTTCCTGCCGGCCATGATCCGCTCGAAAACCGGGCGGGTTATCCTGATAGTCGGCGTGCTGGCCATATTTGGCGGCAAGCTGATGGGAATCGACGTGCTGTCCCTGCTTACCGGTGGCGGCGGCGCGGCGACGCAGCAGGGTACGGAATTCAGCCAGCAGGAACAGCAACAGGCGGAATTCGTCTCGGTTGTGCTGGCGGACACCGAGGACACCTGGCAGCAGATCTTCCGCCAGCAGGGTGCCACTTACCGTGAGCCTACACTGGTACTGTTCAGCGGCAGGGTCAATTCCGCCTGTGGCATGGCATCAGCTGCGGTGGGCCCGTTCTATTGCCCGGGTGACCAGAAGCTCTATATCGACCTGTCATTTTTCCACGATCTCAAGGTACGCCACGGCGCACCGGGTGATTTTGCCCAGGCCTATGTGATCGCCCACGAGGTGGGCCACCACATCCAGACCCTGCTGGGTATCAGCCAGAAGGTGCAGCAATTGGGGCGGGGCAAGAGCAAGGCCCAGGTGAATGCGCTATCGGTGCGACAGGAACTGCAGGCGGACTGTTTTGCCGGTGTGTGGGGTCATTCCGCGAAGAACCCGCTGGACCCCGGTGACCTGGAGGAGGCCCTGCGCGCCGCCACTGCTATCGGCGATGACCGCCTGCAGCGAGAGGCCGGGGGCCGGGTGGTGCCGGACAGTTTCACCCACGGCAGTTCGGCCCAGAGGGTTGCCTGGTTCAGGCGCGGTTTCGACAGCGGCAAGCTCGAGCAATGCGACACCTTTTCCGCGGATATCTAGTCCGCAGTCAGTTGGAACACACGGCTCAGTTGATAACCAGTACCTGGGTGCCCGAGCGGTCCAGGGCGTCTTCCAGCACATCCGGCGCGATCCCCCGCAGAGCATCCCGCGGCAGCAGCAACAGGTCGTAGCCTGACTGGCAGACCAGGCGCAGGACTGTAGCCGGCTCAAATGCCAGGTTGGCCTGGACGCAAATACGGCCCCCCGGACGGTACAGGCTGTCCAGCTGTGCCCGTTCCAGTGGCGCCGCCGACGCCACGTACAGTTCTGCTATCAGTCCCGCCTGTTGCAACAGGCGCGCGGTTTCCAGTACGTCCTGGTCCTGCCTGGTGCGGGCCAGGACGATACCCACGCGCCTTATCGCCTTGCCCGACGCCCGCGAGCCGGTACCGCTGCGGCGCCAGCGCTGGCGGGCGGGAAAGAAAATATCCAGCTGGCCATCTCGCTCCAGCGCTGTGTGCAGGCGCCTGCCGGCGGCGCTTTCGAAGCTCAGTGCCACCTGGTCGCGCTGGGCCAGGTCATCGAGCAGGCGGCGGGTATCGCTGCTGACCAGGCTGTGCCTCTGGCTCAGGTGATCCCGCAGCAGGCTGCGCTCCCTGCCGCCGATAAGCGTGATTTCGGTAGCGAAAGGCAGGTCCGCCACCTGCTGCAGTCGAATGTCCTCCAGCAGCAGGCCGAGCAGTCCCCGGTGCAGCAGCCTGGCTATCCGCACCAGTGTTTCCAGGGTGTCGCGGCTGATGCCCTGCAGGTCGATGGGCACCAGGATGATGCGGGGTGCAAGCCGCTCAGCCGTCATGTTTGTCATCTCCCTTGCGGGCATACTTGCGCGCCATTTCGTCCAGCTCTTCCAGCCGCTTCAAGACCTGGCTGTCGATGGAGGCTGCGCTGCATCCCGTGAGCAGTTCCAGCGCCGTGTCGATGGTGTCGGCGCTGTACACCTGGAACTGGCCGGCGCTGACCGCGTCCAGCACATCCTGGCGCAGCATCAGGTGGACGGCGTTGGCCGCGGGAATGACCACTCCCTGGCTGCCGCTCAGGCCGCGGGCATTGCAGATATCGAAAAAGCCCTCGATCTTCTCGTTGACCCCGCCGATGGCCTGGACCTGGCCGTGTTGGTTCAGGGACCCGGTCACGGCCAGGTCCTGTCGCACCGGTATATCTGCTATGGCGGAGATCAGTGCCACCAGCTCCGCCACCGAGGCACTGTCGCCCTCGATGCCGCCATAGGACTGCTCAAATACCAGGCTGGCGGACAGCGGCAGGGGCCGGTTGCGCGCGTACCGGCTGGCCAGCAGGGCGCTGATAATCATCACCGCCTTGGAGTGGATGTTGCCGCCGAGGTCCACCTCCCGTTCGATATCCAGCACCTTGCCGTTGCCCAGCCGGGCCGTGGCAGTTATCCGGGTGGGCCGACCAAAGGCATAATCCCCCAAAAGGTACACCGCCAGGCCGTTCACCTGGCCGATGACACTACCGCTGGTCGCAACCAGCATGATCTCTCGCAGGATGCCCTCGTGGGATTTTTCCCGGAACTGGTCCAGGCGGTTTAGCGCGGCCCTGGCGGCAGCGCAGACGTGCTCGGCAGAGATAATGTCTGCGCCGGCACGGCGGGCGCGGAAGTCGCTTTCGGTAAGCAGGTTTCCCAGCCGGCCGCGGTGCAAGCTGAGCTTTTCGCTGTCCTCCATGCGGCGGGCAGCCTGCTCTATCACCCTGGCCACGCCGGAGCGATCCAGCGGCAGCAGGTTCTTGCGCTCCTGCAGGGTCCTGATAAGGCGGGCAAACAGCAGGGTGCTGTCGGGTCCCCGCACCACTTCCTCGGACATGTCCGCCGCTACCTTGAACAGGGTGGCGAACTCCGGATCATACTGCTCGAGGATGTAATACAGATACCGGTCGCCCTGCAGTATCACTTTCACATCCAGCGGCAGAGGCTCAGGTTGCAGCTGTACGGTGCTGACGAAACTGAATAACTGCTCCAGGGTCTGGATGCGAATTTCACGGGCCTTCAGGGCGCGCTTCAGGGCCTGCCAGGCGTAGGGGCTGGTAAGCAGTTTGTCGGCGTCGAGTATAAGGTAACCGCCGTTGGCGCGATGCAGGGCGCCGGGCTTGATCAGGTTGAAGTCCGTGACCAGGGTGCCCATCTGTGAGACGTACTCAACCCGGCCGATGAGATTGCTGAATCCGGGGTTGTCCTCGTAGATCACCGGCGCCGTCTCCCGGCCCTGGTTATCGACAAGTACATTGACGTGGTATTGCGGAAATTCTTTCACCCGGTCTTTCAGGTTGTCGGGAATGGCCGATTCCTCCTGTACCTGGGTGAAAGCCTCCGCGTCCTCCAAAATATTGGTGTGCACCGCCTCGAGATGGGTAATAACGGCGGGGAAATCCCGGTACTTTTCTTTCAGCTCGTTCAGCACCGGGTCGATCGCCATTTTGCTGAACTCCCGGTTCAGCTCCTTGAAGGCGTTCCTGCTCTCCTTTTTCCAACCCGGTAGCTGCCTGACGATAACTTTCAGCTCCTGCTTGAGCTCATCGATAATCGCCATCACCCGCTTCTTCTCCTCCTCGGGCTGGGCTTCAAATGCCTGTGGTGTGATGATCTCCCCGTCTTTCATCGGCGCCAGGGTGTAGCCGCTTGGGGTCTGGATCATGGCGATGCCCGCGGCGGAGGCTTTTTCGCCCAGTGCCTGGAAGGCTTCCTTTTCCTGCTCCTGGTAGGTTTCCCCCAGTTCCTGCACCCTGGCCTGGTACTCGTCGCTCTGGAAGGTGGAAGGCAACAGCCCCAGCAGGTCCTCGATCGCGTGATTCATGTCGTCCCGCAGCTGACAGGCCATGCCCCCGGGCAGGCGCAGTGCGACGGGCCGGTCGGGGAAGTCGAAATTGTTGACATAACACCAGTCAGACGCCGCTTCGCGCGGCGCTATCCCGGGGGTTTTCAGCAGGCTGCCCAGTACGCTGTCCAGCAGCTCGCGCTTGCCGACGCCGGTGCTGCCAAGCAGGTAAACGTTGTAACCCTCGTGAGGAATCTGCAAGGCAAACTCCAGGGCGTCCACCGCGCGGCCCTGGCCAAGGTGCTCCACCAGCGGTTCGAGTTCGGCGGTGGTCTCGAAGGGCAGCTCGGCGGGATCACAAACACTGTAGAGGCGTTCGAGGGGAAGCGGGGCAGCAGGTCCCGCCGGTTGCAGCAGTGAAGGGTCTTTACTCATTGGCTGTCGGTCTCCTGGCGTCTTGGCCAGTACAAGAATAGTCCAGCCGGATACAGCCGCGCTTAAGCCAGATCAATTTACCCCGGGATTACTCCGGGGCGGGGTACAAGAACAGGGCTTGCTCCAGGGTTTCGGGCAGTTCACAGTTCGGGCAATCCAGGCGCAGCTGCCGATACTCTGTCCTGGCCCTGTCCTGCTCCCCGGTTTGCAGCAGGGCCCGGTATCGCTCCAGTTGCTGCACAAGCGCTTCTCGGTCAATCGGCCCGTCCGGCGCCAGTGCCTTGCCTGCAAAGGTCTCGACACTGTTCCCGGCAGCCTGTGGGGCGGCAGCCTCCGTGGCCATGTCCGCAGCCGGGGCGAGATCCGCCTCATCCGCCAGGCCGGTGGCCGAGCGCGCCGCCGGTGCCGGCACCTGGGGGGGGAGGGTGATCAGTACCGCGGCCACCACCACAGCCGCCGTGGCCATACCGGCGTACCAGCGGCGGGCGTAAGGGGGCCTCGGGGAGGGCGCCTTTGCCCTGGCGTAATCGATAATTTTTCGGTCCAGCTCGGCACCGGAGCGCGGCGCGGGCAGCGGCAGCTGGGAATTGCCGTCCAGGCGCTTGCCTTGTGTCATATCTCGTCTCCCAGCTGCTCGCGCAGTCGTTTACGCGCATAGCGCAACCTGCTCTTCACTGTTTCCTCCGGATCGCCTGTGATCCGGGCGATCTCACCCAGGGAAAAGCCCTGTTCCTGCAGCAGTAGTGAATCCCGCTGCTCCCCGGGCAGCTTGGCAACGGCCGCCATCAGCAGCTGCTGCAAGTCGTCAGCGGGTGTCTCCGGGTCCTCTGTTGCTGACTCCGGCGCGGCCTCGAGGCCCTGGTGCGTATTGTCCCTGCGGCGCCAGAAGTCGTAGAGCCGATTGCGGGCGATCTGGTACAGCCAGGTTTTGAAGCGGGCCTCGGCGCGGTACTCCTGCGCGCCGTTGACCACGGCGAACCAGGCATCCTGTGCCAGCTCCTCCACAATCGCCCGGCGGGCGCAGCTGCGATACAGGAATGTAAACAGGCCGTCCTTGTGGCGGTAGTAGAGACTCTCGAAGGCGCCGCTGTCGCCGCGCTGGTAGGCAAGCATCAGCGCTTCATCGCTCCTGAGGCGGTTTATCAGTTGCCGCACTGTGTTGGTATTCCCTGTTCAGTAGCCCGAGGATAGCGACTGCGCCAGCTCGATCAAATGAATAAATTCGCCGCGATAGCCGTGGGCATCACTGCCCCGGGCACCGCGCGCCAGCGCGAGCGCATCCCGGTAGCCCCAGTCGGCTGTAAACGGGCCGCCGCGCAGCAGTTGACCGAAGCCCGCCACGCTGGCGGCAAAGCGGAGGTTGTCGCTGCTGTGTTCGAGGCTGTCGGCCAAGGACTGCGGCATGACCGCGGTTGCGATTTCAATACTGCTGCGCTCCCCCGGGCGCTTGTAGCGCAGCTTTACGAAGGCCAGCTCCCCGTTTTCGGCTTTGGCTACCGGTCCGTGCTCGCCGTAGCGCAGCGCCGGGATGCGCTCGCCACCCGACCCGACCAGGCTTATTTCATACAGCGCGGTAACCGTGTGACCGGCGCCGATATCACCGGCATCTACCTTGTCGTTGCTGAAGTCCTCGCGCTCGAGCAGCCGGTTCTCGTAACCGATGAGGCGATACTCACTCACCAGGGCCGGGTTGAACTCCACCTGGATTTTGACATCGGAAGCTATGGTGAGCAGGGTGGACTGCAGCTCGTTTACCAGTACTTTCTGCGCCTCCTTGAGCGAGTCGATGTAGGCGGCATTGCCGTTGCCCACATCCGCCAGTTGCTCCATCAGGGCGTAATTGTAGTTGCCCGAGCCGAAACCGAGAGTGGTGAGGGAAATACCACTCCGGCGCTTGCGCTCCACCAGGTTTTTCAGGGCATCCAGGTCGACGGTGCCCACGTTCATATCGCCGTCCGATGCGATAATCACGCGGTTAATCCCTTCTTTAATTCGGTGCTGCGCAGCCAGCGCGTAGGCCAGCTCGATACCTGCGCTGCCGTGGGTACTGCCGCCGGCCTGCAGGCTGTCGAGCGCAGCCAGGATCTTCGCCTTTTCACTGCCGGCGGTGCTCTCCAGTACGGTGCCGGCAGCTCCGGCATAGACTGCCAGGGCGATCCGGTCCCGGTCCTTCATCTGGTTCACCAGCAGTCGCAGGGATTTCTTCACAAGCCCGAGTTTGTCCGCCGATTGCATGCTGCCCGAGACATCGATCAGGAATACCAGATTCGCGGCGGGCCGCAGCTCCACTGCCGGCTCGTAACCTTTAAGGCCGATTTGCAGCAGTTGGTGTCCCTCCGACCATGGCGCCGGCGCCAGTTCGGTGGTGACACTGAAGGGTTGCTGTTGCGAGTCCGGAACAGCATAACTGTAACTGAAATAGTTGATCATTTCCTCCAGCCTCACTGCATCGGCAGGGGGCAGGCGGCCCTCCTGTACCAGCATCCGCCGCACATTGGCATAGCTTGCGGTATCCACGTCCACACTGAAAGTGGACACCGGGCGCTCCGCCACCAGGGTCACACCGTTATGCTCGTAGTGCAGGTAGTTTTCCCTGTCCGTTACCGGCTGTGGGTACGGCGCCAGGGCAGTGACGCTGTAGCCCGTGGCGGCCGCATCCTCGGCGGGCAGGACTTGGTAGGGCGCCATCTTTGCTGGCATCGGGTATGCGTTGCGGCGCGCCGGGGTGTCACTGTCGGAGCGTGACTGGCCTGGTAGCTTGCCCTGTTGGGCAACTGGCGGCGACTGCACGGCCGGACGCTGCTCTGGTGGCACTTCAATGGTTTCAGCGGGGGCTTGCTCCCGCGGACTGCAGGCCGCCAGGCCGAGCGCCAGTGACTGGCAGAGAATGAGGGTTCTGACGTTTCTTGTGTTGTTCATATGGCTACTCCCCTGTGGTTGCAGGGAGTGAGTCGCGGCGGGATGAAAAAAGGGGTTAATCGCTGGAAAAAAACGCGACCGGGTCGCCGGGCCGGGCTGCATGCAGATTTCCCTGGTTGCATATCCGGTCGCCGCCACCTGTCGCCTATTCAATCAGGTTGAAAAGTTGACAGATCGCAGCGCGGCTCATCCGGAGCGAGGATACCTGCGTACACAGAGGCTCAGGAGAAATGTTATGGCTACTGCCCGATTGATCGAACACCGGATTACCCGCAACCTGCTGCGGCGTCGCGAGCGCAGTCAGCGCGTGAGTAACGGTTCTGTCGCCGAAAGGCTGATCACCATGGCGGCGGTGACGGTCGGCTTGCTGGTGCTCGGGACTTACCTGCAGGAACTGTTGTGGGTGTTGCTGGCTGGCGCGGCGGTTCTGACCCTGGGCACACGTACTCCCTGAAAGCCCGTGCTGTTCAGCCCCCGACCTCGCGGGCTACGTCGACCTCCCAGCTGTCGGCGGGGGATGCAGCGACACCGGCCGCGGCGAGCATGCCGGGATAGTAGCGCCGCATGGTCGCCATCAGGTCGTCGAAGGGCAGGTCCAGGTACTCGCCGCGGTCGTTCAGGTACTCCATGTGCCGATTACCCGCCACATCGAACTCGTGGTAGAGGCTGTCCTCCCGGCCATTGAATTCCAGCGGGCGCAGGCCGAACTTCTCGCACAGCTCGATGTTGAAGGCCGGCGTCGCCTTGACCCAGCGGCCCTCGAGAAACAGTGAGGTATAGCCGTGAAAATAGAACACATCGGTCTGCATGGAGCGGCGCAGGCGCTCGGTAGACAGGTGATTGCGCACGTCGGCGTAGCCCACCCTGGCGGGGATGCCCCCGGCGCGGCACAGGGCTGCGAGCAGCAGTGCCTTGGTAACGCACCAGCCTTCCCTGGCCGCCAGCGTGACGCTGGCCAGGTAGGCATCCGGTGAGGTATCCAGCAGGTAGGGGTTGTAGCGCACCTGGTCCCGCACCCAGTAGTAGAGGCTGACCCCATTGGCGACTTCACCGGCAGCGGGGTCGGTGAGCGCTGTGGCCATCGCCACGATGGCCGGGTGCTCGCTGTCGATAAAGCGGCTCGGGGCCAGGCATTGCCCGGGGGCTCGGGAATTCGGTCATGGTGCGGGGACTCTTTCGGTAAACAGCTTGCGTCGGGGCGTTGGTTCGTGAGGGTATAACATCGGCACCGGGGGCTACAAGTTCCCGGAGAGGCTGATTGCACCGCGTACCTCGCCGAGGCTGTAGCCTGTGGCCCAGTCGTCCGGGTAGTACTCCTGCAATGTCTCCCGCACTTCGTCTGCAAGGCCCTTGCCGTGGCAGACCAGGCATACCGGCTCCACGACCTGGGCCTGCATGTAACGGTACTGCCCGTTGACCACTTCGCCAAAAAACAGGTCTGCCGCTTGTTCGCCGGCGGCCTGGCGCCGGTTGAAATCCAGCAGTACGTTGCGCTCCCAGACGTCAGGTACTGCCCGGCTGGCATTGCGCGATTTCAGGCTGACCCGCTTCACCGTCCAGCCGGATTCGGCGCTGAGTGAGTCTGCGATCGCCGGCGCGATGTCGGCGCACACGGCGATTGCGTGGGTCGGGCCACCTTCTGTCAGAGCCTGCTTCAGTTGAGGTTTCAGCAGCCCGACAAACTCACCGGCCAGCGCTGCGGCCTGTGCCCTGTGGGTGTCAGCCGGCGTTTCTGCAACCAGGGCCGTGGCCCAGCCGCTGGCCAGTATTGCCATGAAAACCAAGGTTCGCATCAACCCACTCCTGTCCTGTGTAGAGTAAGGCCATCATAGGGCCGGATCCGGCGAACGCTTAATGATATAGCTCAACAGACCTGCAAATGACGGATGTCCGCTCTTGCGGCCTGTGCGTCTATCCGTAGATACTCAGGCTATGAAGAACCTGAAGCGCTTCAGACTTTCCCTGCCCGCGCTGCTGTCATTGCTGCTGTTGGTGGCGTGGCCGGGGTCAGGCCGGGCGGATGTCTGGTTGATCGATGTGCAGGGCGCCATTGGTCCCGCCACAGCCGACCATATGGTGCGGGGCCTGGCCCAGGCGCAGTCTGCCGGGGCGGAGCTGGTGATACTGCGTATCGATACCCCCGGGGGGCTCGACCTGGCCATGCGCGATATGATCAAGTCGATTCTGGCGGCCCAGGTGCCGGTGGTGGGCTACGTGGCCCCCAGCGGCGCCCGGGCTGCAAGCGCGGGTACCTATCTGTTGTATGCAACCCATATCGCCGCGATGGCGCCCGGCACCAACCTGGGCGCGGCAACGCCGGTGCAGATCGGAGGAATGCCGCAGCTGCCTGGAGCCGAGCCCGGTAGCGGGGAGGGCGAGCCTGCCGCGACCGGCTCGGCAATGGAACACAAGATCGTCAATGACGCGGTGGCCTATATCCAGAGCCTGGCGCAACTGCGCGGTCGCAATGCCCAGTGGGCCGAACAGGCGGTGCGCGAAGGCGCGAGCCTGTCGGCGGAAGACGCACTCCAGCAGGGCGTTATAGACCTGATCGCCAGCTCCCCGGCCCAGCTGCTGGCGGAGCTCGACGGGCGCGAGGTGGAGGTGGCCGGTGTCGCCCGTGAGTTGTCGCTGGGTGGGCTGGATGTATACCAGCACCCGGTCGACTGGCGCAGTGAATTCCTCGCGGTGATTACCAATCCCAATGTTGCCTACGTGCTGATGCTTATCGGCATTTACGGCCTGATTATCGAATTCTACAGCCCGGGCATCGGCGTGCCGGGAGTGGTGGGTGCCATGTGCCTGTTGATGGCCCTGTATGCGTTCCAGGTGCTGCCCGTGAGTTATTCCGGCCTGGCCCTGATCCTGCTCGGGGTCGGCCTGATGGCGGCGGAGGCCTTCAGCCCGAGTTTCGGTATCCTCGGCCTGGGCGGTGTAGCGGCCTTCGTGGTCGGCTCGATAATGTTGATGGACACGGAGTTGCCGGGCTACCAGATCGCCATGCCGATGGTCGCCGCTTTTGCCGCTGTCAGCGTGGCGGTGCTGGTGTTCGCCCTCGGCATGGTCATGCGGGCGCGCAAGCAGCAGGTGCGCACCGGACTGGGCCACCTGGTGGGAAGCGTCGCCACTGTCGAGTCGGTGAACGACGGCATTGCCTGGGCACGGCTGGACGGGGAGTTATGGGAAGTTGCCTGCCCCGAGGCACTGGTTCCGCAGGACAGGGTAGTGGTCGATCGGATAGAGGACCTCACCCTGAAAGTCAGCAAGGAAAAAGGAGCGAAAACCTGATGTTTGATGCGCAATATTTTAGCGGGGTAGTGTTGGTCCTGCTGATCGCCCTGGCAGCCTCCATGTTCCGGGTGCTGCGGGAGTATGAACGCGGCGTGATCTTCATGCTGGGTCGTTTCTACAAGGTCAAGGGGCCTGGCCTGATCATCGTTATCCCTGTGCTGCAGCAAATGGTGCGAGTGGACCTGCGCACGGTAGTGATGGATGTTCCCACCCAGGACGTGATTTCACGGGACAATGTGTCGGTGCAGGTCAACGCCGTGTTGTATTTCAGGGTGGTGGACCCGGAGCGGGCCATTATCCAGGTGGAGAATTTCCTGGAGGCTACCAGCCAGCTGTCACAGACCACGCTGCGTTCGGTGCTGGGCCAGCACGAGCTGGACGATATGCTGGCGGAGCGGGAGCGGCTCAATGCCGACATCCAGACCATTCTGGACAAGCAGACCTCGGCCTGGGGTATCAAGGTGGCGAATGTCGAGATCAAGCATGTCGACCTCAACGAGACCATGGTGCGTGCCCTGGCGAAGCAGGCGGAGGCCGAGCGCGAGCGCCGCGCCAAGGTGATTCATGCGATTGGTGAGGCCGAGGCTGCGGAAAAACTGGCGGAGGCGGCCAAGGTGCTGTCCAGCCAGGACCAGGCGGTGCAGTTGCGCTACCTGCAGACCCTGGTGGAGATCGCCGGTGACAAGAGTTCCACCATAGTCTTCCCCGTTCCCGTGGACGTGTTCGCCAAGCTCAAGGGCTGATTCCGACTATCCGCCTGGGGCGCGCGAGCCGACGTTGGTGGGCCGCGTGGCCATGAACTTCCGCCGGGTTTAATCTGGTAGTCCGCGCCAGGGCCGGACTTCCCCGGCACAACAGCTGCGAATGCTAGAATTGCCGCTTTGCATCAGCGGGAATTACCTTCGATGATCAACTGGAAGTATTTCGGGCGGGTCCACAAGCTACTGTACAAGCTCTCCGGCGGCCGCTACGGCGCCCGCATGGGCTGGATCGATGTGGCCCTGGTGACCACCACCGGCCGCAAGACCGGCAAGGAGCGGACGGTGCCGATTGCCTGCTACCCCTATCGCGACTCGGTGGCTGTATCGGCCTCCAACAGCGGTATGGAAAGCCACCCCGCCTGGTACCTCAACATGCAGGCCAACCCGCGGGTCACCGTACAACTGGGCAAGGAGCGTTTCGAGGCGATCGCCGAGGATGTGGCTCCCCAGGAGCGGGAGGCGCTTTGGGCCACGGTGGTCAAGATAAACAAGCACCAGGGCGAATACCTGGACAAGGTGAACAGGGAAATCCCGCTGGTGTGGTTCAGGCGCCTGCAAAATACCTGATCCGGTCTATACTTGGCCGGCAACATAACCCGTTGACTAACGTTTCGAGGAGTTCACCTATGGATATAGCTGCCATAGCTACCAAGCTTTTGAATGACAACGCGGGCCTTTCCCTGGACCCTGCTACCGTCAACACCGCCCTGTCGAGCCTGATCGGCGACGGCAAGGGCGGCATCGACCTGGGCGGGCTTGGTCAGCAAGATGAGCCAGAATGGTGACCTGGGCGCAGTATTGTCCTCCTGGCTGGGGGACGGCGCAAACAGTCCTATCTCCGCGGACACTATCGCGAGCGTCTTTGGCCAGGCCGATCTCGCAAAGTTCGCCAGCCAGCTGGGCATCGACCCGGCCACCGCGCAGAAGGGCCTGGCGGACGCCTTGCCCAAGGTGGTGGACCAGGCCAGCAGCGGCGGCAACCTGCTCGACTCGGTCGGCGGTGTCGGCGGCCTGATGGGTATGGCGAAGTCCCTGTTGAGCTAGGTCGAGTGCCGGACTAGTCCAGCACTTCCTCCAGGGGCCTGCCCACACTGCCCGAGGGCGCCTTGATACCAACCCGCGCGGAGAGCGTCGGGGCGATATCGTAGGGTGTCACCGGGCGGTCTACCGTTGCGTTCGCGATGCCCTTGCCGGCGAAGAACACGGGTACGAAGGTATCGTAATTCCAGGGTGAACCGTGGGTGGCCGCGACCACCAGCCCGTCGAAATCGTTCACGTAGACATTGCTGTCCAGCACCACGTAAACGTCACCGGAACGACGGTCGTTGTAGTTGTTCCACACCCGCTGTTCGACCACTGTATTGCGCGCCGGCGAGTAGCGGGTGTCGGCAGCGGTGATCGCCTCGCTGACCCCCCGGCAACCCTGTGCGAGAGCAGCAACGGCCTCCGCCACTACCGCCGCATCCAGCCCCTGCTGTTGTATGACTTTCTGGTCGAGATAGATGTAGGGGTGGGAAAATTGCCCCACCAGCCCCTGCGCCTTGCCGAAGGGCCCCCTGGCAAGGCCCTGTTCGATACCCTGCATGCAGGCATCCATATCGTAGTAGCGCGCGTTGAGGTCGCCACGCTTGTTCAGGTAGGGCAGGGCCTCGGGCGCGCCGTGATCGGCAGACAGCACGATCAGGGTGTGCTCCAGGCCCACGGTCTTGTCGATATAGCTGAACAGGTCTGCGAGGGTGCGATCGAGCTGCAGCAACACGTCTTCCGCCTCCAGGCTGGAGGGGCCGAACAGGTGCAATACGTAGTCGTTGGAGGAGAAGCTGATAGAGAGGTAATCCGGGGTCGCATCCTGCCCCAGCTGCTCCTTGTCAACCAGGGTCTTGGCAAAATCCAGGGTGAGTTGGTCGCCGGCCGGGCTGAGGGTCAGCAGGGTGGTGAAGTACTTGTCGCTTTTATTGCCCCAGGCGTGAGGGAATGTCCTGCCGAAGCCGGGAAAATCCACTTCCCATGGCTGGTCGTCGTCGGCCCCGAATTGGTAGTCCTGCCGGGGCTTGAGCAACTGCCAGCTGTTGTCGCTGAAACGCGCCAGCGGATCTGACTGGTTCCAGTCGAGCACCCACTGGGGATATTTGTCATAGTAGTAGTTGCTGGTGATAAACGCGCCGCTGGCCTTGGAGAACCAGAAGGCCTTGCCGGTCTGTCCCGCCAGGGGGATGGCGCCGCGATCCTTTACCGAGACCGCGAAGATTTTGGCCGCGCCGTTGTATGCGTAAGCCAGCTCATCGCTGAAGGTGGAGGTGAGAATGGCGCGGGGAGAGCGCCCGTCGGCCAGTGCTACCCGCTGCGTCGGGTCGATCTCGGTGGTCTTGTCCACGTCGGCATCGCTGCCCAGCAGGTGGTAGCGGTCATCTTCCACGTTGTAGAGCAGGCGCCCGGCGTCCTTGTCGAACCAGACATTGCCCACCATGCCGTGCAGGGCCGGCGTGGTGCCGGTGGCCAGGGAGGTGTGGCCGACAACCGTTTCGGTATTGCCGTGTTGGTAATTGGCGTCGCTGTAGTGAACACCCTTGTCAAACAGGTAGCGGAAGCCGCCCTTGCCCATATTGTGCAGGTGTCGCTGCGGCAGGTCCCCACGCAGGGCGTCTACGGTTATCTGCAGGATAAGCCTGGGCGGTTCGGCAGCGGCCATGACAGGCAGCAGCGCCAGGCAGCCGGCGCACACCGCCGCGGGCAGGGGGCTGCGATGATTGCGCAAGAATTCCAACATGGTGAGAGGCTCCGGGAGGGTGGACGTCGGGCCATGGTAGCCAAAGCGGCTGCCGTGTTCCACCCGACCCACCCCGTCAAGACACCTCGGCAGTGGTTCAGCTCGCCACGGGCGGAATCGAATAGGTGCCCACGGCGTGCGCGACCGGGCGCTCATCCCCCTCGGAATACAGATAGACATCGCCCGTAACAAGGCTTCTGCCGACCTTTATCAATTTGCATACGCCGACGATATCCCTGTCGGCAGACGGTTTGCGCAGGAAATTGATATTCAGGCTGGTGGTAACCGCCAGGGGCACAATGCCGATTTCCCCCAGGATAGCCGCATACAGGGCCACGTCCGCCACGGCCATCATCACCGGGCCGGACACTGTCCCCCCAGGGCGCAGTTCGTTCACGCCTATGCGGTGACGCACTGTCGCGCCGCGGTCGCCGGTGGCTTCAATAATGCTGTTGTTCTGGGGGAAGTCGCTAGCCATGAACTTCACGATTTCAGCTGTAGTGGGCATAGGTCTCCGCGGCCAGCGCCTGGGAAAGGGTGGAGTTTGCAGTCAATGCACGATATGCGTCAGGTCTTTGTATCTTCGGGATCGGGGGCATCCAGCTCCCTGGTCTCCTCGCCGAACCAGGCTTTCATCCGCGCCGCCGTCCTGGCCCTGACATCGTCGTTCACATAGGTCGCCACCGCGGCGATGGCCAGGGCCAGCACCCCGAGGTCGTCGGCGTAGCCGACCGCGGGGGTAAAGTCGGCAATGGCATCCAGCGGAACAATGAAATAACCCAGGGCGCCGGCGATGGTGGCCTTGGCCCATTTCGGCGCCTTTTCCTCCTGGGCCGCGTAGTAGAGCAGCAGCGCCTTTTCCACCACCTCTTTCCCCGCTGATTTCGCGTAGGTTTTCAGCTTGTCCCGGAAGCCGCGCTCGGAAAACGCCTCCTCGTATTCATTGTGTTCGATCACTGCCAATTACTCCCGTATTCAGCCGAATAGCCAGGGCAGTAATTCCGCCCTGTTTTCCACGATGATCTGTTGCGCCGTGGGGTCCGCAAGGGTCTCGTTCGGGTCGATATGCAACAGCTTCAGGGCATAGGGTACCAGCTTGCCACGGGTGCTCACCTCCAGCACGCCGTTTTCCATGCCGTAGTCCACTTCGACAACGTCGCGCTGTTGCCGGCTGAGGCGCGGGTCCGGCGCAACGCGAATGGTGACCCGGGTATTCCACTGGGTGTCACCGTCCACGCCGTGCCCGGATTCATCCATTATTTCGGGAATATCGCGGAAGCGGCTGAGGACGAAGTCGCGGTACTCCTGGTTTTTTTCACACCAGGCCCGCACGTGCCAGCGCAATCCCGTATACACCAGCGTATGCGGTACGATAATGCGGCCTTCCCGATCCGGGTTGTTGATGGAGACGTAGTCGACGTCCAGCCGCTTCTGCTGGCGTGCGGCCTGCATGATGGGGCGCAGCACATCCGGCTTCACGTCCCGCACGGGCTGGGACAGTACCTCGACATTCGCCATATTCAGCGACAGCGACTCGAATACATTCATCAGTTCGTTGTTGCGAGCCATCAGGTGCAGGTATTCGTCAGCCAGGCCCTGGGTAACCCGCGGCTGGAAGTCGGCGGCGGGTTTATAGCCCTTCAGGTACTTGTCGTACTCCAGGTTGCCCGGGCCGACTTCCCGCAGGTAATTGTTGATGTCCTTGCTGGCCTGTTGGCGGCCGATACCGAAGGTATCGCACAGGTGGCGAGTGGTCAGGCGGCCCTCCCAGAGGGCGATGGTCTCGATAAAGCGATAGCGCAGCAGCAGTTCCCAGCGAAAGGGCCACTTCTGTTCCTGACGGCTTGGCATGGGATGATTCCGTGCTGTGGATTATGCGGCGAACCGCCTTCAGCTGGCGTCGCCCGGGTCGGTGCTTCCCGCAGCCGGGGGCGTCATGGCATCATCCGGAGATTTCCTGGGCCTGGGCCTTTTGCAGCTTTTTCTCTTCCTTTTTCTTTTTCTTGGCAAGTTCGCGCTGCCGTTTTTCAAAAGCGTAATTCGGTTTGGCCATGGGATACCTCTGGAGTTGGCTGTCGATGAGCTGCGTAGAATATGACATTTTCGCCTTCACTTGGGTTTTTCTTTTAACGCGGGTGACCGACCTCAATTGACACCCCTGCTTCCCCCTCGCACACTTGCCGTCATCAGCGCCAGCAAAAACCCAGTGCCGAACTTGCCAAAAGGACCGTGATGTCAGGGAAAACGCCTACTTTATCCGAGCTTTACCGCCTGGCCGAGCAGCTGGAGCTCGACAAGGAGCTGCCGGTGCAGGCCGCCAGGGAGCGCGACCACGAGATAGCCGCCGGCTGCAGCGCGGGGGACGACAGTGGCCGGCTGTTATTCTGGCTCGATGCGGTCTCCCTGCAGCGCCGGGGCGTTCAGGGCCAGAAGGACCCCTGGCTGAGTGAGGCCTCGGTGGCGGCGCTCGGTCGCCTGCTTGCCCTGTTTTTCGGTTTTTCCGGCATGGCCGCTTTTTTGCTGACCAGCGGGCGCGGGCTGGTAAACGTATTCATGTTCCTGCTGTTATTCGTCGTCATTCAGTTCCTCCTGTGCCTGGTTGCGGCGGTGGTGATGGCGTTTA
Source organism: uncultured Gammaproteobacteria bacterium (assembly GCA_963792815.1). Classification (GTDB taxonomy): domain Bacteria; phylum Pseudomonadota; class Gammaproteobacteria; order Pseudomonadales; family Halieaceae; genus JARRPM01. The sequence continues at coordinate 187,300 of CAWBXR010000012.1, read as the reverse complement.
CCCTCGGGCCGGGGCAGGCGCCCGTGGTGCTTCCACTCAATCCGGCCCGCCTGCTGGTGGCCCGTGCATTTCCCGACCGGCGTTACCTGCGCGAGGCGCAGTCCGTGGTGCGCCTGGTGTTTCTGCGCTATGGCCAGGAGCTCGGCGCCCTGTTTACCCTGGGCGCTATCGCGGCGTTTTTCGTGGTGCTGGCGATGAGTGATTTCACCTTTGTCTGGGGCTCCACCTTCCAGCTCAGTGACAGCCTGGTGGAAGACATGACTGCGGCCCTGGCGACGCCCTGGTCTTCCTGGTTGCCCCAGGCGACGGTTGGCAGTGACCTGATTTTCGCCACCCGGTTTCACCCGGCGATCACCTCTCTGAACCCCGGCAACATCGCTGACATGCGCGGCTGGTGGCCGTTCCTGATTATGGCGATGCTGTGCTACGCCCTGTTGCCGCGCCTGCTGTTGTGGTTGCTCTCCCGGTATTTCTATGGGCGCCAGATGCGCAAGGCCATCACTGGGCTGCCCGGCAGCGAGCGGGTGCTGGCGCGGATGAAGACGCCCCTGGTGCGAACCCAGGGGGAGGGTGGCAGCGCACCCCCGCGGGCGCGGGGTACCGCCAGTGTCCCGGTCAACCAGGGCCTGTTGTTGCTGAACTGGGCAAATGCCCTGACGCCGGAGGACGTTACCGCTTTCGAGGAGTTTGCCGCGGTGGCCGACGGCAATATCGTCAACGCGGGCCTGGGCTCCGTGCCGGAAGAACTGGAGCGCCTTGCTAGCTGCTTCGACAAGCCCCTGGAGCAGCTCTACGTCGCAACCAGGTCCTGGGAGCCACCCATGGCGGACCTGGCCGACTTTCTTGCCAATTTCGCCAGGGTCCCACGCTGTACCCTGTTCCTTGTGCCCTTGCCGCGCAAGCCGGTATCCGCCGGACGACTGGGTGACTGGCAGGTTTTTGCCAGGGCCCTGCCCTTTGAGGCGGTGGATGTGCAGGCGCTGGAAAGGGAATGACATGAACCAGGTGACCCGGAAGGAAGCGCCATGATCACTCCGACTTTTGCCGTCGTCGGTCGGCCCAACAAGGGTAAATCGAGTATCGTGGCAACACTGGCGCGTGATGACAGCGTGTATATCGACGCGAAGGCGGGGTCTACCCGCGAAGCCAACCGCTACCCCATGAAGGTAGACGGTGAAACGCTCTACGTGCTGGTGGATACGCCCGGCCTGCAGCGCGCCAGGGCCGTGCTGGACTGGCTTAATTCCCATTGCAGTGACGCCGCGGCCCGGCCCGAAACCGTACGGGCGTTCGTTGAGCAGCATGAGGGAGACCCCAATTTTCGGGACGAGTGCCAGGCCCTGCGCCCTGTCGTTGACGGCGCGGGCATTATCTACGTGGTGGACGGCTCATGTCCCTATGGCGCCGACTACGAGGCGGAGATGGAGATCCTGCGCTGGAGCGGGCAACCCAGCCTGGCCCTCATCAACCCTATCGACAGTGACGAGTTTGTGGCGGAGTGGACCGCCGGTCTGGGCCAGTTCTTCCGCACCGTGCGTATTTTCGATGCCCATCGGGCCGAGGTCACCAAGCAGTTGGAGCTGCTGGAACTGTTCGGTCATCTCCACCCGGACTGGCGGGCGCCGCTGGAACGGGCAGTCGCTATCCTGCGGCAGGACAGGGAGCAGCAGGCCCAGGGCGCCAGCAGTTACATCACCGACTTTATTGTCGACGCCATCGATTACAAGGTGGAGCAGGCGGTGCCGGAGGGCCTGCCCCTGGAGCCGGTGCAAAAGATACTGTTTGAGCGCTACAAGGCACAGCTCGTCAAGCGCGAGCGCCAGTGCCGGCAGCGGGTGGAGGAGCTCTACTACTATTCCAACCTGAGCAAATCAGAGGCGACCCTGGAGCTGGAGGAGTCCGACCTGTTCAACATCGAGAAGTGGTACCTGTGGGGCCTGAGCCAGGCCTCGCTGACAGCGGCGGCGGCCTCCGCCGGAGCGGTGGTCGGGGGGACCACCGGGATGGCGCTGGACGTGGCCAGCGGTGGCCTGCTGGGCGGCCTGGGTACTCTTGTTGCAGGCGCCAGCGGCGCTGTGAGCGGGGTCTGGGGCGCGCGCAAGTACGCGGATAAAATAGGCCAGATCAAGGTGAAAGGCATCCCCACCGGCGGCAATATGGTGTCTTACGGCCCGTCCAAGAGTATCAATTTCCCTTTCGTGCTGTTGGGTCGGGCCCTGCTGCACCAGCGCCTGGTCAGTACCCGGACCCACGCCGACCGCCACGTGCTGGACCTCACCCAGGCTCCGCTGGAGGGGCTGAGCGACCGGGAGCGCAAGCGCCTGGCCAGGATCTTCGACGATATCCGCAATGACCGCAAACACGATGAACGCCGGTCCCAGCTGGCGGCAATGATCCTGGGCTGGTGTTCGGACCCCGCGCCGCGATAGTGTTGCGCCGGATGATCTTCAGGCGCCCTTGCGCCGTACCTCAGGGAGAGCGCACTATCGCGTTCACTGTTGCCGAAAAAGGAGAATGAAATGAAAAGCTTCGCACTGCTGTGTTGTCTTGCGCTGTCGACGTTCGCTGCCCACGCCGGCGAGCTTAAGGTGGGCGACCCGGCGCCGGACTTTACCCTGCAAGGCACCGACGGCCAGACCCACACGCTTGCTGACTACAAGGGTAAACAGGCGGTGGTCATAGCCTGGTTTCCCCGGGCCTTCACCAGCGGCTGTACTATCGAGTGCAAGTCCCTGGCAGAGAACGGCGACCAGATCCGCAAGTACGATGTGGCTTATTTCATGGCCAGCGTCGACCCGCTCAAGGAAAACATCGGCTTTGCCGAGTCCACCGGAGCGGACTTCCCGCTGCTGAGTGACCCGTCAAAGGCTGTGGCCGAAGCCTATGGCGTGCTGCAGTCGGGCGCGTTTGCCCGGCGCGAGACGTTCTATATCGGCGTGGATGGCACGATCCTGAAGATCGACCGGCAGGTGCAGCCCGGCACCTCCGCCCAGGACATGGTGGCGAACCTGGCCGAGCTGAACATAGCGCTGGCCAGATGACGCTCCGGCGTCCGCCACAGCAGTAGATAAAAAAACTGCCCCATCAGGGGCAGCCAAGTGGACTCCGGAGGAGTTAGGGTGGGCCTGCCTTCCGTGGCGGGCCATAAAGCGTCAGACGACCAGTGCCACCACCGCGACCAGGCCTACCAGCAGCGCCAGGGTGAAAACAAGCCCCGCAAGGGCGAAGTGCAGGGGTTTGCCACGGGTGAAATCCCTGACCTTGTTTTCCTTTGACTGCACGCCAAAGCCCGCGGCGAGCACACTGCCCATGACCTGGAGCAGGGTGAGGTCCGGGTCGTCGGGTGTGCCGGACGGCTGGGCGTGCCCGGAGACGGTGTGCCTGGATGTCGTGATTGTCATCAGTGTATTCCGTGTATGTTGCAGTTACGTGACAGGCGGCTGATCGGATCAGTGCGCACTCGATCTAAATCACTTAAACAGCAATTGCAAACAGCATGCCAGGTCATGTTAATTCTGGATAAACAGCCTAACTTATTGAAATAAAACGATGTATAGCTTGAGGGCCACGCAGGTTTACAGTGGCCTGGGGAGAGGATGAATGGATCTTTGCCAGAATTGGCAAGCCGGCCTGTCGATTATGGCGGGCTGCGAGAGGGGGACCGGCTAGATGGAGAGCAGCCGCCGCAGCAGGCTGTCTTCGCCCCGGTGCTGCTCCCGGGTGAACAGCAGTTCGGCCAACTGGGTTTCTATCTGCTCTGCCACCGCTCCCCGGATCGCCTGTTGCTCTTTCCTGGTCGGCGTACGGCCCTCGTACCTGGCCAGGTCCACGGGCTCGCCGAAACCGAGGTAGCAGCGCTGTGGCTTGGGCAGCAAGGTGCCCAGGGCACCGACGGGAATGGGGGGCAGGATGTCGCTGCGAATATCGTCAGTCAGCAGGCCCAGGCGTTTTAGCACGCCGCCCAGGCGGGAGTCGGGAAGGTCCTGGCCCTCGATCAGGTGACCATAGAATTCGTCCGGTCCGACCAGGCCGAAGGGCATGATGGTATAGCCGTGCCTTGCCGCCAGCTTGACGAAGCCGTAGCGCTCCTTCCACTGCAGCTCGTACTTCATGCTGGCGGGCTTGACCGCTTCGTGCGCCCCGCCCGGGAACACTACCAGGTCCTGCCCCGCCTGCATCAGGGCGCTGCACACCTCGGGGTGGCCCATGACTCCGCCCCGTTTAAGGACAAAATTGCCAACCCCGCTGTTGGCGAACAGGAACCTGTCTCCCAGCCCCCGCGGAAAGCGATCGAGTTCCTTCATCATCAGTGGCCCCAGGATCCAGCCGTCCAGGGCGAACAGGGAGTGGTTGCCGACGAACAGGCAGGGTCGGTCCGGGATATTGTCCGCACCGAGTATCGTCGGCTTGAACAGCCGCTTCACCAGTTGGTAGCTCAGGTCCAGTTCAAGGCCCGAGGGGCGTTGCACCGCCAGCGCCAGGTGTATGTGCCGGGCCAGTGCTTCTTTGTCGCCCAGGGGCTGGTTGTCTTTGCTGAATACGGACATGGGGTGCCGGCTAGCGTTTATTTGCGGGGCGGGCATTATAGCGGCTCACACCCTGCCCCGACAGGTGGGCAGGGTGTCTAAAGAAGTGACTATTTGGCTTTGGCTTGTCCGCTGGCGTCCTGGTCGACGAAGATCAACTGCTCGATGGGGAAACCCAGTTCGGTCGCGCGCCGGAGAAACCGCGCCCGCAGTTCGGGGCTTATTGTGGGTGTTCGCGCCAGCAGCCAGAGGTAGGATTTGCTGTTGCCCGATACAAAGGCGTACTGGTAATCCGGGTCCAGCTCGAAAACGATATACGAGCCGTAGAAGGGGCCGAAAAAAGAGACTTTGAGGTGACCCTGGTCGGCAGGACCGACGAACAGGGCTTTACCCTCTGCAGTTTGCCAGCCGTCCTCGGCACTGTAGCCCCGGTTCAGTACTATCAGGCTGTCTCCGGGCCCCGGCGTATATTCCGCAGTTACCTGGCTGAGGCCCCGTTCGAAGCTGTGGTCCAGGCGGGCGATTTCATACCAGCGGCCCAGGTAGCGCCCGGAGTCAAAGCCCTGCACGGGTTGCACGCCATCGGGGATGCCCGTGCAACTGACCAGGCACGCCAGCGTGAGGAGCAGACAGGCGCGTGGAATGAGGCGGGGGAATCGATGATTTTTATAGCGGGAAGTACCGGGTGCGGTGCGCATGCATGTTATCCTTGCGGCCCGCGCTGAAACTGCGAACCGGCGTGTTAAAAGTGTTGGTTCGTCACCATAGTAGAGCTCATTCAGCAGCGCAAATTCATTTACTCACGAGGCGCCCCAATGACAACGACCGGCCTGCAATTGCGTTCACTGGTAAAAGACGACAACACCCTCGAAGTGTCACTGGCAGAGGTGGAGTTTCCCGCGCCCGGCCCGGACGAGGTCCTGGTGCGAGTCGATGCGACACCCATCAACCCATCGGACCTGGCCCTGCTGGTAGGCCCGGCCGACCCCGCGACTTTTCGCGCGGGTGGTACCGCGGAGCGCCCGGTGCTGACCGCCCAGATTCCCGCCGCGGCGATGAGGATGGTGGCGGGGCGACTGAACGAATCACTGCCTGTCGGTAATGAGGGCGGCGGAGTAGTCGTGGCGGCCGGTAGTTCCGAGGCTGCCCAGGCGTTATTGGGCAAGACCGTCGGTATGGTCGGCGGAGAAATGTATGCCCAGTACCGCTGTATCCACGTGCAGCAATGCCTGCCGCTCGCAGAGGGTACCACTGCCGCCGAGGGCGCTTCCTGCTTCGTCAACCCGCTGACTGCGCTGGGCATGGTGGAAACCATGCGCAGGGAAGGCCACAAGGCCCTCGTGCACACGGCGGCGGCATCCAACCTGGGCCAGATGCTGAACCGGGTCTGTCTTGCCGATGGCGTCGACCTGGTGAATATAGTGCGCAAACCCGAGCAGGAAAAGATCCTGCGGGAGCTGGGTGCAAAATACATTGTGAATTCATCCTCCGACGGTTTTATGGACGAGTTGACTGCGGCGCTGAAAGCGACAGGCGCGACCATTGCCTTTGACGCCACTGGCGGTGGCAAACTCGCAAGCCAGATTCTCGGCTGCATGGAGGCAGCCGCGGCCAGCAATATGAAGGTTTACAACCGCTACGGCTCGGATGTGTTCAAGCAGGTTTACATCTACGGCGGGCTCGACCGGGGCCCCACCACGCTCACCCGCAACTTCGGTTTCAGCTGGAGCATCGGCGGCTGGCTGCTGTTCCCTTTCCTGCAGAAGTCGGGTCCGGAAAAAACCATGGAGTTGCGGGCCCGGGTGGCGCGGGAAATCAAGACCACCTTCGCCAGTCATTACACACGGGAGATTTCCCTGCCGCAGGTGCTGTCCCTGGAAGCGCTTGCGGTATACGGCAAGCAGGCGACGGGAGAAAAGTTCCTGATCAGGCCCCAACTCTAGAGCGGGACAGTGAAAACAATGCGTGTTGTTGTCCGGCGCCATCGCCTGGCCTGTCGCAGGCCGCGCCCGGGAGCGCCTGTTCGAGTTCAGTTACCGGGAGCTTGCTTCCGGTTGACGCTGTAGCGGTCCACCCCGTTTTATTGATGCAGGACATTTTCTTTTTCCCGCACTGCGTTAACTTATTCCGGAAACGACTGGGCTCTGGGAACACGCAACGTGGCTGCTTATGTGATAACCGACCTGGAGGTTTTCGATATCGCGCGCTATCTCGCCTACCAGCAAGCCGTTCGGCCGCTGCTGGAGCAGGCGGGGGCGCGCTACCTGGTGCGGGGTGGCAGCTTCAGGGTCTACGAGGGCGACTACAGGCCCCGGCGCTTGGTGGTGCTCGAGTTTCCCTCGCTGGAGGCGGTAGACGAATTTTACGAGAGCGATGCCTACCAGGCGCTGGAGTTGCAGCGCCGGGACTGCAGCAGTGCGCGCATCATTGGCGTAAAGGGCCTGTAACCGCCACTCCCGCCAGCCAGGGATGCAGGTATACCAGCAGGGCGATAACGCCCGCCGCGATCAGCAGGTTGACCAACTCAGTGGCCGCCCCGGGCGCCTCGGGTTTGACCCAGTTACCGTCGCGGTGATTGATCGCCAGTATTTCCACCACTGCCCACACTGTCATGCCGCCGAACAACAGCAGTGCCCGGCTGTCGCCGTTGAGCAGCAGGTGGGCGATACCCCACAGGGCGACACCGCTGAGCTGCGGATGACGTACCACCCGGCGCAGGCGTGACGGCCGGGTGCTGACCACCATCAACAGGAAAGCCGCCACCAGCAGCAACAGCGCGGGCATTGTCAGGGCCGGGGAGGGGGTATAGACATACCCCGGTATGGCGCCGCGCCAGCCGAGCACTATCAGGGCCAGGGAAGCCAGTACCAGCAAAGAGAACATGCCCTTGTAGGCGTTTTCCCCAAGGCGTCCCTGCAGTTCGCTGCGCAGGGCGGGCGCCAGGGATTTAACCAGGTGCAGGCCCGCAAACAGCAACAAGCCAATGGCCAGTAATGTCATGGTGTTTTCTCCGCGGACGTTCGGCCACAGCTTAGCAGCTGTGGGCGCAAGCGCACAGTGGAGTCGGTCCCCCGGCCACGCGCTGCCCGTTCAGGCGATTGCCCGGTGGGGCAGGGCGGCCTGGCGGGATTTGCCGAGCAGCTCAACATACCGGTCCTCGAGCGCACTGCAGGCGTCGCGAACACGCCTGATGTTATCCGGCTGCACCGGTGGCAGCACGGTGACGCGGATGGTGGCCGGGCGCAGCAGCAGGGCGCCTTTGGGGAGTGCGTCCTTGACGTTGTGCAGTACGATCGGCACCAGCGGCACACCGGCCCTGCGCGCCAGGTAGAAGGCGCCGTGCTTGAAGGGCTGGATTTCACCGAGCACGCTGCGGGTACCCTCCGGCGCGATTACCAGCGAGCGGCCGCTGGCCAGCACTGCCAAAGCCTGCTGCAGTAAGGCTGACTGGTCCTTTTCAGCGCGGTCGACAAAAATGGTGTCCAGTTGACGCAACAGCGGCCCGACCAGCGGGTTGCTGGCCATTTCCTTCTTGCACAGGGCTACCACGTCCTTGCGCAGCAGGTGAGCCAGCACCAGTGAATCCAGCAGGCTCTGGTGGTTGAACACGAAAATGGCCGGGCGGTGCCGATCCAGGTGCTCGCGTCCCTCGATCTCGAATTCCAGCCCCGCGACGCCGGCGCCCACATCGCCCAGCAGCTGGGTCATCCGGTTGATGTTGCGGTTTTCTCCCACTCCCAGCCGGCGCCCCAGCAGGCCGACGGCGGTTGTCGCCAGCAACGCCTGCCCCGCGAGCAGGGTCCGGGTCACGCTTTCGACACCGGGCAAGCCCCGGGTGTGGAATTGCAGCTGGGGCCACTGCCTGGCCCTGGCGTGCACCCCGAGTTTGTCGGAGGCATTGACAGCCACCGGGTGACCGACCGCCTTCAGCAATGGCAGGTCGGCGCTGGAGTCCGAGTAAAACCAGCAGTTTTCAAGCTTTGCCCTGCTCCGGCGCGCGACGCCGCGGGCGGCCAGGGTCTTGCCCTCGCCGTAGCACAGCGGCGCTACCAGGCGGCCGGTAAACCTGCCGTCCTGCACTTCCAGGCGGGTACAGCAGACCTCCTCTATGCCCAGTACTTTTGCCACCGGTTCCACCTGGTAGCGGCTGGCCGCGCTGACGATGACGAGTTTGTGCCCGGCGGCCCGATGCGCCTCCACCAGGGTAATTGCCTCGCTGTACAGGGTCTTCTCGATACGTTTGCGGTAGGCCTCCTCGCCGAGTTCCTGCAGCACCCCCTCCGGCACACCCTGCAAGGACCTGGTTACCCGCCTGACCACCCGGTGGTAGTTGCTCCCGGAATTTTCCACCCGGTGCCGCAGCAGGTCGCGGCACACCCGGCCGGCCTGGCGCAACTCCCCCCGACGGGCTGCGAGACGCGCGGTTTCGCCGGCGATGGCGAGGATCGAGTAGCCCGCGATCAGGGTTCTGTCGAGGTCGAAAAATGCCACCGCCGGCGCGCGGTCTGCAGTGGACTGGTCGATAGTGCGCAGGTGTTGTTCCAGGCTGGTCATGGTCATATCCTCCTCAAGCAGGTGGCGGCTAATGCCTGTCCAGAGAACTGCAAATATCCTGCCAGCCCGGATGATGGCCGGGAAATGTGGCAATACTGTTACTTTTGCCGACTTATCTGCGCCGGACCGCCGCATAGAGTCGCCGGACCGAGCCCCATGGGTGTGGGCATTGCTCCAGGGCGGTGCGGTACTGCCTCGGGATGGGGCGCCGGGAGCGCGCTGATGCTGCTGCGGTCGCTAACCCCGCTTGGGCATTGGAATCCGTGGCCGCGGGCGCCCGCCTCGGCTAAGATGAGCGCATGTTGCCAGACGATATTCCAGACCTTCCGATCGGCGAGGTCCTCGACGAGCTCAGACAGCAGTTGCGTGACCGTCACGAACTGGTGCTGCAGGCACCCCCGGGCGCCGGCAAGACCACCGTTGTGCCGCTGGCGTTACTGGAGGAGCCGTGGCTGGAGGGACGCAGGATCCTGGTCCTGGAGCCCCGGCGGATGGCCGCGCGCGCAGCAGCTGCCCGGATGGCGCAGTTGCTGGGCGAGAGTGTCGGGGAAACCGTGGGCTACCGCATTCGGCTCGACACCTGCGTCGGCCCGCGCACCCGGATCGAGGTCATCACCGAGGGCATACTTACCCGCCAGCTGCAGCGCGACCCCGGGCTGGAAGATGTCGCGCTGGTGGTATTCGATGAATTCCACGAGCGCAACCTGGACTCCGATCTCTGCCTGGCACTGATACTGCAGGGCAGGGAGCTGCTGCGGGAGGGTCCGCCGCTGAAGTTGCTGGTGATGTCGGCAACCCTGGATGGCGAGGCGGTGGCGCAGCTGTTGGGTGATGCGCCCCTGGTGACATCCCGGGGCCGCCAGTTCCCGGTGACCACCAGGCACGGCCTGCCCTACCAGTTGCGCGATTCCATCACCCCGCCCACGGTGCAGGCTGTTATGCACGCCCTGTCCGCACATGAGGGCAGTATCCTGGTGTTTCTCCCGGGCCAGCGGGAAATCCTCCAGGTCGCCCGGGAATTGTCCCGCGCCCTGCAGGAGACCGGCCAGGACGAGGTGTTGCTGGCGCCGCTGTTCGGCAGTCTTTCGCTGCAGCGCCAGCAACAGGCCATAGAGCCTGCCCCGGCAGGGCGGCGCAAGGTGGTGTTATCCACCAATATTGCGGAGACCAGCCTTACCATAGAGGGGGTGGAGGTGGTAGTGGACTCCGGCCTGGTACGCGAGGGCGTATTCGACAGCGCCACCAGCATGACCCGCCTGACCACCCGCCGCATATCCCGGGCCTCGGCCCGCCAGCGCGAGGGCCGCGCCGGCCGCCTCGGCCCCGGTTTCTGCTACCGACTGTGGAGCGAGGAACAGGACAAGCGACTGGTGGCTCACGCCACACCCGAGCTGCTGCAGGCTGACCTGGCGCCGCTGGTGCTGCAGGTGTTGGCCTGGGGCGTGAACGATCCCACCGACCTCGCCTGGCTCGACCCGCCGCCGCAACCCGCGTTCAGGCAGGGCCTGGAGGTGCTCGAGACCTGCGGCGCGGTGTACCGCAACCGGGAGGGCCGCTACCAGCTGACCCCCCAGGGCGTGCGCATGGCGCAAATGCCTCTGCATCCGCGCCTTGCCCACATGCTGCTGGTGGGCAGTGATATCAATGCCCAGGAAACCGCCTGCCTGCTGGCGGCGATCCTGTCGGAGCGCAATCCCCTGGCGGGGCAGGACACTGACATCGCGCTGAGCCTGGCGATGCTGATGGGCGAAACTCGCTGCCCGCCCGAACTGCAGGCCTGGTTCAAGCGCATCTGGCAGCAGGCCAGGAACCTGGCCCGGCTGGGACTGGACGAACCGGGGCACAAGCCCGGCAAGGCGGCTTTCGGCATCGCCCTGTCAACGGCGGTCGGGGTGCTCCTGGCCAGCGCCTACCCGGATCGCATAGCCCGCCTGCGCAGCGGCGGTGACGGCACCCGCTACCTGCTCAGCAACGGTCGCAGCGCCGTGCTCCCGGCGGAGGATTCACTCGTGGGTTCAGCCTGGCTGGCGGTCGCCGAGATCGGCGGTCATGCAGGGGAGGCGACCGATCGTATTTACAGCGCCAGCACCCTGGATCCGGCCAGTTTCGACGGGATTCTTTCCCACCTGGTGAGTGAGGAGGAAATTGTCGAGTGGGATTATCGCAGCGACCAGTTCGTTGCCGAGCGGCGCTGCATGGTTGGCAGTATCCTGCTGACCAGGGAGCCCATGGCCCAGGTGTCGGAGCAGGCCCGCAGCAACGCCCTGCTGGGTGTCGTACGCAAGAAAGGGCTGGACATACTGCCCTGGAGCGGCCACCTGAGGCAGTGGCGCGCCCGGGTCATGTTGTTGCGCGCGGCCGAAGCCGCCGGCGAGGGAGAGCAGCGTTGGCCGGACCTGTCCGACCAGGCATTGCTGGCGACGCTGGAGGATTGGTTGATGCCCTTCCTGGGGCCCGTGCGCCGGCTGGAGGACTTCCAGAAACTGGACCTGAAGGCGATCATGCACGCACGCCTGTCCTGGCCCCTGCCGCTGGACCTGGAACGCCTCGCCCCGGAGCGCATCGCGGTGCCGTCGGGTTCGGTCATCCCCATCGACTATTGCCAGGAAACACCCGTGCTGGCGGTCAAACTGCAGGAGATGTTCGGCTGCGAGGACACCCCGACCGTGGCCGATGGCAAGGTGCCGCTGCTGGTTCACCTGCTGTCGCCCGCCCAGCGACCGCTGCAGGTCACCCGGGACCTGGCAGGCTTCTGGCGCAGCAGTTACCAGGAAGTGAAACGTGAAATGAAGGGGCGATATCCCAAGCACCCCTGGCCCGACGACCCCTTGCTGGCGACAGCCACCCGCCATACCAAGCGCAGGCTGGCAGGGGAGAACTGAGCGCTCCTCAGCCGATCTCCCCGGTCTTGTAAAGCTCGGCCTGTTCCGTGTCAGTGGGGCGGGCATGCTTGCCGGTAAAAATCATCCAGTCCTCCAGTATCATCACCAGGCAGGGCACCAGGAACAGGGTGACCACGGTTCCCATCAGCACACCGAATCCGAGCGAAGCGGCCATCGGGACGAACAGGCTGGTCGATATGGACTTGTCCAGCATCATCGGTGCGAGGCCGACGAAGGTGGTGATACTCGTCAGCACGATGGGACGGAAGCGCACACTGCCCGCGTGGCTGACCACCCAGGCCAGTTCCTGCCCGGTGCTGCGCTGGCGGTTAATGTAGTCCACCAGTACCAGCGATGAGTTCACCACCACCCCGGACAGGGCGACGATGCCCAGCAGGGAGAAGAACACCAGGGGCATGCCCAGTATCAGGTGACCCGATGATCGCACCCACCGCGCCGAAGGGAATGACGCTCATGATAATCAGCGGTTGCAGGTAGGACTGCAGCGGAATGGCCAGCAGGGCGTAAATCACCAGCAGTGCCAGCAGGGCGGTGGCCCCGAGCGCTCCCATCGAACGGCTGCGCTCTTCGGACTCACCCGACAGGCTGAAGCTCACCCCGGGGTGGCGTGCCAGGATCTCTGGCAGGTCGCTCGCTATCACGGCATTGATCACCGTCTCCGGTGGCGTGACGTTGCGATTCACATCCGCCGCCACTGTCACCACGCGCTGGCCGTCAACCCGGCGGATGGTTGTGTAGCCCCGGGCGAGGGTAGCCTGTGCCACGCTGCTGAACGGAACCTCGGCGCCATCGGCGGTGCGGATGCGCATCGATTCCAGGTCGCCCAGCGAGCGTCTTTCATTTTCGGGGAAGCGCACCATCACCCGGATATCGTCCTTGCCGCGTTGCACCCGCTGGGCCTCATAGCCGTAAAAAGCCTGCCGCACCTGCCGCCCCAGATCGTCCAGGGTAAGTCCCAGGTTGCGGGCCTCCGGCAGCAGCGCGAGCTGGACCTCCTGCTTGCCTGCGCGAAAACTGTCGGTGACATCCATGACCCCGTTGTAGCCCTGCAGTGCCATACGCAGCTCTGCGGCGGCGGCCCTTAATTCATCGAATTTTTTACCGTAGAGCTCGAATTCGATTGCGTTGCCCGCACCGAAAGCCTGGGAGGTGAACGACAGCTCGACAGCATCGGGTATTCCGCCGGTGAGTTCGCGCCAGCGATTGGCCATGGTGCTGGCGGGCTCGCCACTGTAATCGGCGGGCATGTTCAGCTCGATGCCAATTTCCGCCAGGTTGCTCTGGGCACTGTTGCTGCCGCCGATGCTGCCCTTGGGAATAAACGAGCCGATGCTGCTGAACACGTGGTTGATCATGCTGGGCTCGCCCTTCGCCCTGTCTTCATCCAGCTCCGCCCGAAGTTGCTCGGCGGCCTGTTCCAGCTGGGCCACCGCCCTGGAGGTCGCCTCCACGGGGGTGCCCTCGGGCATGGTCAGGGCGGCGTACAGGTGGGTGCCTTCCACCGCCGGGAAGAACTGGAAGGTCATGCGCCCGCTGGCGAACAGGGACAGGGTGATCGCCAGGATGACCACGCCGACCGACAGGGTCGCATAGCGCCACTCGATCGCGAATTCCACTGCCGGCTGGTAGTAGCGGGTGGCGACGCTCTGCAGGGAATCGGAAATCTTGCCCTGCAGGGCGAGCCAGCGGTCCTGCAGCGTACCGCCGCTCCCCATGACCGCCTCGGCCTTGCGGTGGGCCAGGTGGGAGGGCAGGATCAGCTGGGACTCCACCAGGCTGAACAGCAGGGCCATCATCACGGTCCAGCCCAGGGGCGCAAAAAAGCCGCCGAAGGGCCCCGGGATATTCACGATCGGGATGAAGGTGGCCATGGTGGTCAGCACCCCGAACATCACCGGTATGGAAACATCCTTGGCGCCTGCCATGGCCGCCGCCAGCTGCCCCATGCCCTCCTGCTCATAGGAGTAAACCCGCTCCGCCACCACGATAGCGTCATCAACCAGGATGCCCAGCACCAGGATAAACGCCATCACCGACATGGTGCTGATGGAAATATCCGTCAGCGGGAACAGCGAGACCGTTCCCAGCAGGGCCACGGGTATGCCGGCGGCGACCCACAGGGCGAGGCGGAAGCGCAGGAACAGTGTGAGTACCAGCAGCACCAGCAACAGGCCGCTGCGGGCGTTCTTGGCCAGGGCGTCCAGCCGGTCCACGAGGTCCTGGGATTCATCCTGCCAGATTGTCAGCACGATGCCCTCGGGTAATTCCCGCTGGGCCACCTGCAGGTAATCCTTGACCTGCTGTGCAATCGCCAGCACGTCCTCTTCCCCCACCCGGGAGACCTTCAGGGCGACGGCGGGCCTGCCGTCGAAGCGGGCGCGCAGGTCGCTGTCCTCGAAGCCGTCGGCGACATTGGCGATCTCCCCCAGGGTGACGTTGGTGCCGTCGGCCCTGGTCAGCACCACAATGGTCTCGAATTCCCGGCCGATATAGGCCTGGCCCCTGGTTCGCAACAGGATTTCACCGCCCTCGGTCTTGAGTGAGCCGCCGGGGATATCCAGTGAGCTTTGCTCTATGGCGCGCCCGATGGCAGCCAGGGTCAGGCCGTGGCGGCGCAGTGTCTGCTCGGAGACCTCGATAGCGATCTCGTAAGGCCGGGCGAACAGCAGTTCGACCTGGGACACCGCGGGCAGCGCTACCAGGTCATCGCGCAGTTGCTGGCCCAGCAGCTTGAGGGTGCGCTCGTCCGCCTCGCCGGACATGGCCACCTGCAGCACCGTGGCCACGTAGGTGACTTCCGCAGTGACCGGTTGCTCGGTTTCCGCCGGGAATGAGTCGATGGCGTCGACCTTGCTCTTGATGTCATTGGACAGCTTGGTTTTATCCACGCCCTCCACCAGCTCGGCGGTGACGGTACACAGGCCCTCGGATGCGCTCGAGCTGATCTTGTCGATGCCCTCGGTCCCCTGGATAGCCTCCTCGACGCGGATACAGACCCCGGATTCCACTTCGGCGGGAGCTGCCCCGAGATAGGGCACACTGATGCGCACGGCGTCGACCTCGATATTCGGGAACTCCTCCTGGTGCGTCCTGGGGCAGGGCCAGCAGGCCGCCGACCACCAGGATCCACATCAGCAGGTTGGCGGCGACCGGGTTGTGGCCGAACCAGTCGATCAGTTTTTTCACCGGGTGTTGTCCCGCTCGATGACCGGATTGACCAGCATTCCCTCCACCGCTGTCTGCAACGGCGATATACACACAAGTTCGCCGGCTTCGAGTCCGCCATTGACGAGCATGTCATCGTGCTCCAGGCGCAGTATGGAGACATGGCGAAAATGCAGGCGGTTCTCCTGGTCGATCACCATCACCTGGTTGTTGTCACGCATCGCCGAACGGGGCAGGCGGATAATGTTTTCAACCTTGCGACCGCGGATTTCCGCCTGTACGAACATACCGACCGGCAGGGCCAGGGTGTCGTCGCCATTGGTGTCTCCCCTTATCCGGGCGACGCCGTAGAGCATGCGCGTGCGCGCATCGAACTCCGCTTCTCCCCGGATCAGCTCGCCCTCCCAGAGCAGGCGGGTGTTGCCGAAATCCGCTGACACCGTAACCGGTGGGCGGATGGCCTCGGGTATCTGGCCCCGGGTCGATGGCGGCAGCCCAAGGTAGGTAAGCTGGTCGGCGGCTATGGGCAGGCGTACTTCCATGTAGTCCGTCGCGTAGATGGTGCCTATGCCCTGGCCGCGGGTGACGAACTGGCCCAGGTCGACATGCTCGTTGCGCACCAGGCCATCAAACGGGGCCATAATTTCCGTGCGCGCCAGGTCCCGTTGTGCCTGGTCCAGCGCGGCGCGATTCTCGCTCAGGTTTGCTTCAGCGATCCAGGAGGCCCGGCGCACGTTGTCCAGTTGTTGCTGGCTGGCCAGCTTCTTGTCGTGCAGGCTCTGGGTGCGCTTCAATTCGTCACTGGCGTATTCGAGCTCCACCTCCGCCCGCTTCAGGGCGGCCTCGGCCCGCACCAGGGTGGAGCGGTAATCCGCGTCGTCGATTCGCAGCAGGATATCGCCCTCCCGGAACGAACCGCCGCCTATCAGGGCCGGGGATATCCAGACCGCGCGGCCGGACACCTCGGGAATCAACTCGCTCTGGCTGCGGGGCTCGACGGTTCCCTGGGAGGTGACCGTCAGGTACTCCGCCTTTGGTTCCGCCTCGATTACCCGCACGGTGGTGACCAGTGGCGCGTAGTCATCCGGGACAGGTTGCGGGGCGGTGAGGGCAATCAGCGCCGCCACACCGATCCCCAGCGCCAGCACAATAATCGGGTAGAGAACTTTCTTGTTCATCGCTTCTCCAGGGCAGCGTGAAATGCCGGGGGCAAATTGTTGGCCACGGGTACCACCGAACCTAGCGCTTCGTCTTGTTCCTGCGCAGGGCGGGTGTGCGGGGCAGACCGTTATGCTGGGTGGCAAACGGGCGGCCCCCGGTGCCGGGCGAGCCCGGCGCCACGGCCTGGTGGCGTTTCGCCGGCTGGCGCGGCGGCACCAGGTGCAGCTTGCCATTGCCGATCAGGTCTGCCCGGCCCATTTTCTTCAACGCCTGGCGCAGGGTGGGCCAGTTGTCCGGATCGTGGTAGCGCAGGAAGGCCTTGTGCAGTTGGCGCTGGGACATCTTCCTCACGGTGGGCATGGTGTCGCTGCCGCGGGTCACGCGCTTCAAGGGGTTCTTGCCGCTGTAATACATGGCGGTTGCGGTGGCCATGGGGGAGGGGTAGAAGGTCTGTACCTGGTCGGCGCGGAACTTGTTGCGCTTGAGCCACAGGGCCAGGTTCATCATGTCCCTGTCGCTGGTGCCCGGATGGGCAGCGATAAAATAGGGGATCAGGTACTGTTCCTTGCCAGCCGCCCTGGAGTACTTCTCGAACATCGCGCGAAAGCGGTCATAACTGCCGATGCCCGGTTTCATCATCTTGTCGAGGGGGCCGTCCTCGGTGTGCTCCGGCGCTATCTTCAGGTAACCACCCACGTGGTGGGTTACCAGTTCCTCGACGTAGGCGGGGGTTTCCACCGCCAGGTCGTAGCGCAGCCCCGATGCTATCAACACTTTTTTCACGCCGGGCACGCTGCGGGCACGGCGATAGAGACTTATCAGCGGGGTCTGGTCGGTGTTGAGGTTTTTGCAGATGCCCGGGAACACGCAGCTGAGCTTGCGGCATTTTGCCTCGACTTCCTTGCTCTTGCATGCCAGTCGCCACATATTGGCGGTGGGACCTCCCAGGTCGGAAATCACCCCGGTAAAGGCGGGGGAGGTGTCGCGGATCATCTCCACTTCGCGGATGATGGAATCCTCCGAGCGGTTCTGGATGATGCGGCCTTCATGCTCGGTGATGGAGCAGAAGGTACAGCCGCCAAAGCAGCCGCGCATGATATTGACCGAGTGGCGAATCATCTCGTAGGCGGCGATACGCGCATCGCCGTAACTGCTGTGGGGCAGGCGCGTGTAGGGCAGCTCGAATACCGCGTCCAGTTCCTCGGTCTCCAGTGGGATGGGCGGCGGGTTGAGCCAGACCTCCCGGTCGCCGTGAGCCTGTACCAGCGGCCGGGCGTTGTAGGGATTGGTCTCCTTGTGCAGTATGCGCGAGGCGTGGGCGTACAGGGCGCTGTCATTCTTTACCTGCTCGTAAGCGGGGATGCGAATGACGGATTGTCCCTTCTTCCCGATGCTGCCCACCAGGGTAACCGGCTCCACCTCGACGACGGTGGCAGCGGCCGCGGCGTCTTCGGCCGGTGGTCGCGCAGCTGGCGCTGCTGGTGTCGATATAGGGATTGATGGGTGCGCTGACCGGGCCCACGGTATCGATGCTGGTGGAGTCGACTACCGCCCAGTCATCCGGGATGCGTTTGCGGACAAACGCCGTACCTCTGAGGTCGCGTATAGTATTGATTGATTCTCCCGCCGCCAGCCGGTGCGCCACGTCGACAATCGCGCGCTCCGCGTTGCCGTAGAGCAGCAGGTCGGCCCGGCTGTCCAGCAGGATGGACCGGCGCACCTTGTCGCTCCAGTAATCGTAGTGGGCGATGCGACGCAGGCTGGCCTCTATGCTGCCGATGACCAGCGGCACATCGCGGTAGGCCTCCCGCAGGCGTTGGCTGTAGACGATCACTGCCCGGTCGGGGCGTTTGTCGCCCACATTGCCCGGTGTGTAGGCATCGTCATTGCGCCGTTTGCGGTCGGCGGTATAGCGGTTGATCATGGAGTCCATATTGCCGGCGGCCACACCGAAGAAGAGATTCGGTCGGCCCAGCACCTTGAAGGGCTCGGCACTGTCCCACTGGGGCTGGGCGATTATCCCCACCCGGAACCCCTGGGACTCGAGCATGCGACCGATCACCGCCATACCAAAACTGGGGTGGTCCACGTAGGCGTCACCGGTGACGATGATGATGTCGCAGCTGTCCCAGCCCAGGGCGTCCATCTCGGCGCGGGACATGGGCAGTTCCGGCGCGGGGCCAAAGCACTCGGCCCAGAACTTGCGGTGGGAAAACAGCGGTGTGGTCATGATCGCGGCAGTTGGGGTGGCAAACGGGCGGGTATTATAGCTGGCCGCGGGCCCGGGGGGGTAAGCACTAATGCCATTCCGGGCTCGCTGGTGTTGCCGAAGACTGATCTTTCGTTTGAATAAATTACATTACATAAAATATATAACTATATGAAATATAACATTATATATTCTCCTCAACGGTCTTTTTCTCCCCCTCCGGGGCATGGCCCGGTCGCGGCAGGCCCGAACCACAGAAGCGACAGTAGTGCGCGTGGGGGTCGTGCTCCACCGCCGAGCAGGTGCTGCAGTTGCGCGACTCCAGCAGCTCGCGCATTTTCCTGATGCGCTGGGCGCCGCTCAATTCGGCGGTGATGATACCGGTGGGCACCGCGATGATGGCGTAGCCAACCAGCATCCCCGCAGCCGCCACGGCGCGGCCCAGGGTGGTGATCGGCGTCACGTCGCCATAGCCCACGGTGGTGATGGTGACAATCGCCCAGTAGACGCTGGTGGGAATATCGTCGAAGCCGTTACCGGGGCCCTCGAGGACGTAAAGCAGGCAGCCGAAAATGGTGGCGATGATGATGACCAGGGAAAAGAACACGAAAATCTTCCGGCCCGAGCGCTGCAGCGCACCGGCCAGCTCATTCGCCTCGTTCAGCAGTGACAGCAGGCGCAGCACCCGGAATATCCGCAGTATCCGCAGCAGCCGGATAATCAGCAGCGGGGCCGCCTGCGGCACCAGTAACGAGAGATACGTGGGCAGCAGGGCCAGCAGGTCGACCATGCCGTAAAGGCTGAAAATATAGGCCCTGCGATTGGGCGTACACCAGATGCGGGCCATGTACTCCAGGGTGAACATGATGGTAAACACCCATTCCATGTACAGGAACAGGTTGCCGTAGGTCTCATCCAGGCTCTTGATCGAGTCCAGCATGATCACCACCACGCTGGCGATGATCACCCCTATGAGGCACAGGTCGAACCATTTGCCGGCCCGGGTCTCGGTGCCGAAGATGACCTCGTAGAACCTCTGTTGCAGGGGAGACTGTTCGCGCTGGGACATGTTGTGGTATCTGTGCATGGCCAGGAGCCGGAGTGGCCACTATATTAAACGCCCCGGATTTGTACAACGCGACCGACGCAGGAGTGGAGCGACCATGGAGCTGCCGATTTACCAGGTGGATGCATTTGCCGACAGGGTGTTCGGCGGCAACCCCGCGGCGGTCATGCCGCTGCCCCGCTGGCTGGATGACGCCACCCTGCAGGCGATCGCCATGGAGAACAATCTGTCGGAAACGGCATTCCTGGTGGCCTGCGAGGGCGGCTACGAACTGCGTTGGTTCACCCCGTCGGTCGAGGTAAACCTCTGCGGTCACGCGACCCTGGCGGCGGCCCACGCCCTGTTCGAGCACCTTGACCACGCTACCGACCAGGTATGCTTCCATACCCGCAGTGGGGAATTGCGGGTGCACCGGGACGGCCCGGTTCTGACCCTGGACTTTCCCGCCACGCCCCTGGTGACCACGGACGTCGACCTGGCGATCTGTAAAGCCCTGGGCGCCACCGCCAGTGAGGCGGTGATCTCACCCGACAATCCCCACGCGGTGGTTTATGTCTACGAGTTCGAGCAGGATGTGGCGGCCTTGCAGCCCGATTTTGCCGCCCTTCGAGCGGCGAGTGAACACTGTGTCATTGCCACGGCGCCGGGAGAGACCTGTGATTTCGTCTCGCGTTTTTTCGGGCCACAGGTGGGCATCGATGAAGATCCCGTCACCGGCTCGGCCCACTGTGCGCTGGTGCCTTACTGGTCGAAACGCCTGGGGCAGGGCAAGTTGCAGGCCCGCCAGATTTCCGCCCGGGGCGGGGAGCTGGCCTGCGAGTTGCGCGATGGCCGGGTGTTCATGTCCGGCCGGGCGGTGACGTTCATGCGCGGTGTGGTGGTGGCCGGGTTCCAGGCCTAGGCGGCGCCATCACAGACTGGATACGACATCCACCATGGCGCCGGTCAGGGTGGCGACATCGTCGCTGCCCATGATGAATGGCGGCATGGTGTAGACCAGTTTGCCGAAGGGGCGCACCCAGACCCCGCGCTCGACAAACATCGGCTGCACCTTTTTCATATCAACCGGCTCTTTCAATTCGATGACGCCGATAGCCCCCAGGGTCCGGACCTGGGCCACTCCCGCCAGTTCGCGGGCCGGTGCCAGGCCCGTTTCAAGTTCAGACTGCAGGCGTTGGACAATACGCTGCCAGGGCTGGGACAGCAGCAGTTCGATACTGGCGATCGCCGTGGCGCAGGCCAGGGGGTTGGCCATGAAGGTAGGGCCGTGCATGAACGCCCGCGCCTCGCCTTCACTGATGCCGGCGCTGATGCGCTCGTTGCACAGGGTGGCGGCCAGGGTCATGTAGCCGCCGGTCAGCGCCTTGCCCAGGCACAGGATATCCGGCTCCACGCCCGCGTGTTCCAGGGCGAATAACTTGCCGGTACGGCCGAAACCGGTGGCGATCTCGTCAAAGATCAGCAGAACATCAAAGGCATCGCAGAGCGCGCGCAGCTGCACCAGGTAGTCCGCCGAGTAAAAGCGCATGCCGCCGGCGCCCTGTACCACGGGCTCGACGATGACGGCCGCGATCTCCCGGTGGTGTCGGGTCAGCAGGTCGGTTATGGCGATCATTTCGCTGTCCGGGCAGGGCTGGCCGAAAGGGCAGATCGGGCGCCGGGACGAAATAGTGTTGCGGCAACACATCGCCGAACAGGTGGTGCATGCCGGTGACCGGGTCGCACACGGCCATCGCCCCGAAGGTGTCGCCGTGATAGCCGTTGCGCAGGGCGACCATTTTCTGTTTGTCTCGGCTTGCCCACGGAGTACCAGTACTGGATGGCCATTTTCAGCGCCACCTCGACGGCGACGGAGCCCGAGTCGCTGAAAAATACCCGCTCGAGACCGGGCGGGGTAAGGCGCGTCAGCAGCTGCGCGAGTTTTACCGCGGGGGGGTGGGTCAGCCCGCCAAACATCACGTGGGACATCTGGCCGAGCTGGTCGCGCACCGCCCGGTTGAGTACCGGGTGGTTGTAGCCGTGGATGGCGCACCACCAGGACGACATGCCATCCAGCAGGCGCCTGCCGTCGGCCAGCTGCAGGTGGACGCCGGCTGCGCCCGTTACCGGGATGACTTCCGCGGCGTCGGTGGCGGAGGCGTAGGGGTGCCAGATCGTGGCCCGGTCGGCGGCCTGCAGTTGACTCCATGACAAGTCGCTCATCACTGGGCCAGCGCGGACTGGATCGACGGCAGGATGTTTCGCAGCAGCAGGGGCTGGGCCTCAACGGCGGGGTGGATGCCGTCGGCCTGCATCAGTTCTGGTTCAATGGCTACGCCGTCGAGCAGGAAGGGGGCAAGAGTGCTCCCGGTGCTGCTGGCAACCTCGGTGAAGCTTGCGCGGAAATCCGCCGTGTAGCGCGCGCCGTAGTTGGGTGGAATCTCCATTGCCACCAGCACAACCTGTGCGCCGGCGTCCTGGGAAAGGCGCACCATACTGTCCAGGTTGGCCCGCAACTGCTTGATCGGATAGCCGCGCAGGCCGTCGTTGGCGCCCAGCTCGATGACCACCAGGCTGGGCGCGTGCTGCTCCAGCAGTTCCGGCAGGCGACGCAGGCCGCCGGTGGTGGTCTCCCCGCTGATGCTCGCATTGACGACCTCGGGCGCGGGTGCAGACTCTGCCAGCTGCTGCGCCAGCAGGCTCACCCAGCCCTGTTCCAGAGACATGCCGTAGGCGGCACTGATACTATCCCCCAGCACCAGTATGCGCTGCTCCCTGGCCTGTGCCGGGAGCGACAGGTACAGCAGTAGCAATCCAGCCACTACTGCAGCGCGTAGAAGGTCGTAAAGGAATCGTTGAATGATCAAGGTTGAAAATCTCCAGAAGCGGATCCCGATGGCGGGAACCGAACTCGAAATACTGAAAGGGATCACGCTGGAAATCAAGTCGGGAGAATCCGCCGCCATTGTCGGCGCCTCCGGCTCGGGGAAATCGACCCTGCTGGGGCTGCTGGCGGGGCTCGACGAGGCCAGTGGCGGCAGGGTAGTGATCGGCGACACCGACCTGGGCGAGCTTGATGAAGACGGCCGCGCCCTGTTCCGGGGCCGCCACGTGGGGTTCGTGTTCCAGTCGTTCCAGTTGCTGCCCGCCCTGACCGCGCTGGAAAATGTGATGTTGCCGCTGGAATTGCAGGGGCAGGCGAAGGCCGGGGAGCAGGCGGAGGCGTTTCTGCAGCGCGTCGGGCTGGGTCCTCGCCTGGGCCACTATCCGCGCCAGCTGTCCGGCGGCGAGCAGCAGCGGGTGGCTATCGCCCGGGCATTTGCCTCGCATCCCTCCATCCTGTTTGCCGACGAGCCCACGGGCAACCTCGATACCCGCACCGGCGGGCACATTATCGACCTGCTGTTCGAACTCAACCGGGAAGAGGGTACCACCCTGGTGCTGGTGACCCACGACGCCCAGCTGGCGGATCGCTGCGACAGGCGGTTCTGCCTGGAAGCCGGCGCGCTGGTAGTGGAGTAGCCCCGGTGTCTGTGACTGCGGGCAAAATGCTGGCCAGGGACTGGCGCGGTGGTGAGCTGGGCGTATTGCTGATCGCGCTCATCCTGGCGGTGGGGGTGGTATCGGGTATCAGTGCCTTTGCCACCCGCCTGCAGAACGCACTGACCCAGGAGAGCCACCGCTTTCTGGCCGCCGACCTGGTGGTGCGCAGCAGCCGTGAGATGCCCGGGGAGTGGCTGACCGAGGCGGCGGGGCGGGGTGTCAACCAGGCCCTGACCCTGGTGTTTCCCTCGATGATATACGCCGGCGATGACAGCATGCACCTGGTGTCGGTAAAGGCAGTGAGTGACACCTATCCCCTGCGCGGTGAGCTGACATTCAGTGAAAAGCCCTTTGGCGCAGTGTTGCCGGCCTCTGGGGGGCCGGCCCGCGGCGAGGTCTGGCTCGAATCCCGCCTGTTCGCCCTGCTGGATGTGGCGGTGGGCGCCAGGGTCGAAATAGGGGAAGCGGAATTTACGGTGGCAGCAGCCGCGCGCACCGAGCCGGACCAGGGCGCAAGCTTTGGCGGTTACGGCCCCAGGGTGCTCATGCACTACGAGGATATTCCCGCAACCCGGGTGGTGCAGCCCGGCAGCCGGGTGGAGTACCGCCAGCTCTATGCGGCGCCGGCGGCGACGCTGGAAGCGTTTCGCCAGTGGCTGGAACCGCAACTGGTAACGGGCCAGCGCCTGCTGGACCTGAGCGAGGGGCAGCCCGGTATTGGCAATGCCCTGCAACGCGCCGAGCGCTTCCTGTTGCTGGCCGGCAGCCTCGGTGTGGTGCTGGCCGGCGTGGCGATCGCACTGGCTGCGCGCCGTTTCAGTGAGCGCCACAACGACTACGTCGCCATCATGAAGAGCCTCGGCGCCACTTCATCCCGGGTCAACAGGCTGTACGGCACCAGTCTGGTAATGCTGGGCGTCGTTGCCACGGCCATCGGCTGCTTCCTGGGATGGTCCATCCAGGCCCTGTTTTTTATGTTGTTCGGCGACCAGTTGCCGGTTCAACCGGGCCCCAGCGGGATACGCCCCTACGCCATCGGCGCAGCCACCGCGCTCACCTGCCTGCTCTGCTTTGCCTGGCCGCCACTGCGCCGGTTGGGGCAGGCGAGCCCCCTGCGGGTGCTGCGCCGGGATACACCGCTGGAGAATCGTCGCACCCTCGGCGATTACGCCCTCGGCCTGGTGGCGGTAACCCTCCTGATGTGGGGGTACAGCCGCGACTGGCAGCTGACCCTCGCGGTGCTGGGCGGCCTGGCGATTACCGTATTGCTGGGCCTGGTGCTGGCCCTGACCCTGCTGCGGGGAGGGCGCCTGGTAGGTATGCGGGCG
The DNA here is from genome assembly GCA_963792815.1 of uncultured Gammaproteobacteria bacterium. Classification (GTDB taxonomy): domain Bacteria; phylum Pseudomonadota; class Gammaproteobacteria; order Pseudomonadales; family Halieaceae; genus JARRPM01. Next base: position 162,866 of record CAWBXR010000012.1, on the reverse strand, counting down.
GGCAGTATCTGGCGCCTGGCCCTCGCCGGCCTGCAGCGGCGCGGCACCAGCAATGCCATGCAGGTGGTGATCTTCGCCATGGCCATCATGTTGCTGCTGGTGCTGGTACTGGTGCGCACCTCGCTGATCGACCAGTGGCAGACCCAGCTGCCCGAGGGCACGCCCAATCATTTCATGATCAACATCGGTCCGCAGGATGTACAGAGCGTGGACCAGGTGCTGCGCGCCCAGGATATCGCCAGCGAACCGCTGTACCCGATGATTCGCGGGCGCATCATGGCCGTGGGCGGGCAGGAGCTGCCGACCACGGATGACCAGGAGGAGGGCCGGCGCCAGCGCGAGACCAACTTCACCTGGTCCGACACGCTGCCACCGGGCAACACGTTGTTCTCAGGCCAGTGGTGGCAACCCCAGTCGGATGAGGCACTGGTGTCGGTCGAGCGGGAGTTCGCCGAGCGCCTGGGTATCGAGGTGGGCGACACGGTGGGGTTCCTGGTGGGTTCACAGCCGCTGGAGGCGAGGGTGGCCAACCTGCGGGAACTGGACTGGCAGTCGATGCGCCCCAATTTCTTCCTGATTTTTCCACCGCGCTTGCTGGCGGACTATCCCGCCACGTTCATGACGAGTTTCTATCTCGCCCCTGGTGACAAGCCGTTTCTCAACCAGTTTGTGCGCAGCTTTCCGACTGTGACGGTTATCGAGATGGACGTGGTGGTCGACCAGATCCGCACCATCGTCAAGCAGGTATCGGCGGCGATAGAGCTGGTGCTCGCGGTGATCCTGGTCGCGGGCTCCCTGGTGCTGGTGGCGGGGGTGCAGGCCAGCGTCGATGCCCGTATGCACGAGAGCGCCATCCTGCGTGCGCTGGGCGCCCGCCGCGGCCTGGTGCTGGGCGGGCTGTTCATCGAGTTTGCCACCATGGGCCTGTTTGCCGGGGTCCTGGCCACGGTGGCAGCGGAGGCCTCGGTCTTCATGCTGCAGGAATGGGCGATGGATATGCGCTATGCCCCATCGCCCTGGGTCTGGCCCCTGGGCATCGGTGCCGGCATCGCACTGATCGGCGGGCTCGGCGTGTTCAGCTGCCGCCGGGTGGTGTCGAGCCCACCGGTGGCGTTGCTGCGGGAGCTGTAGGCTGGAGCGACACTGCTTGGCTTTGCGCTGTTTTCACTAAGTTTGTTTTCCGGTACCGGGTTCGAGTTTGTTGAACATTCGCAGCTAACGCTTCGTTCCATTCGCGATGGAGAGCGGGGGTTGCCTCGCTCCACGGCTGCGGCCCTCCGGGCTTCCCTCAGTCGGTCGCGAGCCTTAAATCGCTGCGCTGTCTCGCTCCACTCCCTCGGCGTGCGCCTTTAATGTTCCGCGAGGCAACCCCCGCCCTCCACCGCTGTAAGCTCTATCAATATTGATGGAATAACATCGCCACTGCCTTGCGAGTCTCCTTTTTTCACTCGATCCAAGGCAGGGGTTCGGGTTTGTCCTGGCGGAATGTAAAAGGCCAGCGCCGAGGGAGTGGAAGGAGACAGCGCAGCGCTTTAAGGCTCCTGACCGACTGAGGGCACCCCGGAGGGGCGCGGCCATGGAGCCAGGACAAACCCGGACTCCTGCCGACATTGGAACAAAAGCGTTCTTTAAGAGGAACGACCTATGTATGTGTTGAGCCGCCAGCTAGGCAGTTTTGATACCGTCGATAAACGTGTGCACCCCGAGGTCCACCTGGCGGTGCAGGTCGATGTGGCGCTCGAACAGTTCGGGTGCGTCCACCCGGAGGGTGGCCAGGCCGTGGATGCCTGCCCAGGCGGCGTTGGCGAGGTAGACGTAGTTCTGTTCGCGGAACTGCCCCAGCTCCATGCCGCGGTGGAGAATGGCCTGGACCAGACCGAAGGTTTCGCGGCTGGCCTCGCGCAGCTCCGGGTATTTCTCTGCGGGTTGTACCGCGGGACCGAACATCAGCTTGAACAGCTGGGGCTGGCTCGCCGCGTAGTCCACGTAGGCGTGGGCGAAACCGATGAGCTGTTGGGTCGGGCAATCGGGGGTCTGGTCTCCGGCCGCGTGCAGGGCCGCCAGCAGATCGCGATAACCCCGGGTGGCCATGGCGGCGAGGAGCTCGCCCTTGTCGGAAAAATGGCGATAGGGAGCGGTCTGGGAAACACCAACCGCCCTGGCCAGCGCGCGCAGGCTCAGGTCGTCGGCGTCACCGGCTCGCAGCTGTTCGATTGCGGTGTCCAGCAGTTCCGCCCGCAGGTTGCCGTGGTGATAGCTCTTGGGAGAGGTAGAATCAGTCATGGGTCCACATTACAACAGCCGGGCCGCGACCGGAATGCTGTCACGGCCCAAAGAAAAGGCGCCTGCCGACCAGCGACAGGCGCCCGGTAAGTAGCGGTCCGCCCTAGGGCAGCAGGTGCTGTACCGCGTCACGTTCCTCGGCCAGTTCCTTCTCGGTAGCCGCCATTTTGGCGCGGCTGAACTCGCCCACTTCCACGCCCTGTACGATGCTCCACTGGCCATCGGCGCAGCGGCAGGGGAAGGAGTAGATCAGGCCTTCGGCAATGCCGTAGGAGCCGTCCGAGTGCACGCCCATGGAGACCCAGTCGTCGCCCTCGGTACCCAGTGCCCAGCTGCGCATGTGGCCGATGGCGGCGTTGGCGGCTGAAGCGGCGGAAGAGGCGCCGCGGGCCTTGATGATCGCCGCGCCGCGCTGCTGCACGGTGGGGATGAAATCGCTTTCATACCACTGCTGGTCTACCAGCCCGATGGCCGCCTTGCCCTTTACCCGGGCGTTGAACAGGTCCGGGTACTGGGTGGCGGAGTGGTTGCCCCAGATAGTCATGTTGCTGACGTCATTGACCGTGGTGCCGGTTTTCAGGGCGATCTGGGTCAATGCGCGGTTGTGGTCCAGCCGGGTCATGGCGGTAAAGTTGCGGGGGTCGATGTCCGGCGCATTGCGCTGGGTGATCAACGCATTGGTGTTGGCCGGGTTGCCGACCACCAGCACCCTGATGTTCTTGCTGGCATTGTCGTTGATGGCCTTGCCCTGCACCGAGAAAATGGCCGCGTTGGCCTCCAGCAGGTCCTTGCGTTCCATGCCGGGACCGCGGGGACGGGCGCCCACGAGCAGAGCGTAGTCGGCATCCTTGAAGCCGGTGTTGGGGTCATCGGTACAGACGATCCCGGCCAGCAGCGGGAACGCACAGTCCTCGAGCTCCATTTTGACCCCTTCCAGCGCCTCCATGGCCGGTGTGATATCCAGCAGCTGCAGGATGACCGGCTGGTCATCGCCCAGCATGGCGCCGGAGGCAATACGGAACAGAAGTGCATAGCCGATCTGGCCTGCTGCACCGGTAACGGTAACGCGAACGGGTTGTTTCATCGGAAGGAGTTCCTCACAGGTGGTAGGGTAGGATCGACAAGGGCGCACATTGTCGTGGCATTTTCGCCAAAAAACAAGGGAACCGGGTGTTTCGTCCCGCTGCCCCGCGACCGGGCCGCGGCTGGACTCTGGCCGCGCCAAGCGAGTAAACTGCGCGCCAAATCCGGCCCTGGCAGCGATGTTACTGTGCAAGAACTTTCCCGCAAGGACAAAACCCATTTCAACAAGCTGCAAAAGCGGCTGCGCCGAAACGTGGGCAATGCCATCGCCGATTACAACATGATCGAGGAGGGCGACCGGGTGATGGTGTGCCTGTCCGGCGGCAAGGACTCCTACGGCATGCTGGATGTGCTGTTGAGCCTGCGCCAGAACGCCCCGATCGACTTTGAGCTGATTGCCGTCAACCTGGACCAGAAGCAGCCCGGCTTTCCCGAGGAAGTGCTGCCGACCTACCTGGAGGCCCTCGGGGTTCCTTTTTATATCCTGGAGAAAGATACCTACAGCATCGTGCGCGAAGTGATACCCGAGGGTAAAACCACCTGCGGCCTGTGTTCGCGCCTGCGCCGCGGCAGCCTGTATGGTTTTGCCCAGGACATCGGTGCCACCAAGATCGCGCTCGGCCACCACCGGGACGATATCGTGGAGACCCTGTTTCTCAATATGTTCTTCAACGGCAAGCTCAAGGCCATGCCGCCCAAATTGCTCAGCGACGACCGCAAGAACGTGGTTATCCGACCGCTGGCCTACTGCAAGGAAAAAGACCTGGCGCGCTACGCCCGCTACCGGGAATTCCCGATAATTCCCTGCAACCTGTGCGGTTCCCAGGAGAACCTGCAGCGGGTGCAGATAAAGTCCATGCTGGCGGGCTGGGAGCGGGAATACCCGGGGCGTACCGAAAGCATCTTTCGCAGCATTCGCAACGTGGCCCCCTCACAACTGGCCGACAGCAAGCTGTTCGACTTCAATACGCTGCGGGCGGATCCTGCGGACCCGGCCGGGGTCGCCATCGCACAGGACAAGGACCTCCATGTCCCCGCGATCAGGGTGGTCAACCTCTAGTGCCCTCCGCGCCCTCCGGGGAGCCCCTGCTGGCAGTTCACGATCTCTGCCTGGAGCGGGGCGGCAGGGAACTGTTCCGGGACCTGTCCTTTGATGTGTTGCCGGGGCATCTGCTACAGGTGGACGGCCCCAACGGGGCTGGTAAAACCAGCCTGCTGCGCATACTGGCGGGCCTGTCCCGCTATGGCTTCAGCGGACGCCTGGAGCGGCGCTGCCCGCTGCTGTACCTGGGTCACCAGAGTGCGGTCAAGGCGCTGCTGACGCCCCGGGAAAACCTGGCCTGGCACGTGGCGGGAGAATCCACCTACAGCGATGGGCAGATCGAGGACGCCCTGGCCCGGGTCGGGCTCTACGGCTACGAGGATGTCCCCAGCCACGCCCTGTCCGCCGGCCAGCACCGCCGGGTGAACCTTGCCCGGCTATACCTGTCGCACTGCTCCCTGTGGCTGCTGGATGAACCGTTCACCGCTATCGACAAGGGCGGTGTCGCCGAGCTGGAAAAACTCCTGGTAGAACACGTTCAGCGCGGCGGAGCGGTGGTGATGACCTCCCACCAGCCCCTGAGTGTGGCCTATGAGGTGAAGATGCTCAGCCTGGCCGCGGGGCTGCCCGCGTGAATGTTCGGGTGGAACCGCCGGGTACAGCGGCATTTTGCCTCGCGCTGTTGCGCCGCCAGCTCACCCTGGCGGCCCGGCGCCCGATCGAAATCGGTAATCCGCTGTTGTTTTTCGCCATGGTGGTGGCCCTGTTTCCCCTCGGGCTGGGGCCGGCCCCGGACAAGCTGGCGGGTTTCGCCCCGGGAATTTTGTGGATTATCGCCCTGTTATCCAACCTGCTGACCTCGGAAACGGTGTTTCGCAGCGACTTCGAGGACGGCAGCCTGGAGCAACTGTTGCTCGCGCCCCAGCCACTGTTCATCTCGGTGCTGGCCTATATCGGTGCGCACTGGTTGACCACCGGCCTGCTGCTGGCGCTGGTGTCCCCGGTGTTTGCCGTGATGATCAACCTGCCGGGTCCGGCCATCGGCGCACTGGTGGCGAGCCTGCTGTTGGGTACCGCCGTGCTCAGCCTGGTTGGCGGTATCGGCGCGGCGCTCACTGTCGGCCTGAAGCGTGGTGGCATGCTGATTTCCCTGCTGATCCTGCCTTTTTATATGCCGGTGCTGATTTTTGGCAGCGCGGCGGTACAGAACGCGGTGCTCGGAATGCCGGCCTTGCCCTACCTTGCGATCCTCGGCGCGATGCTGTGCCTGGCGATCGCACTGGCGCCGCTGGCGATTGCCGCGGGCCTGAGGATCAGTGTCGATGCCTGAGTCGCACTTGAGCCAAATCAACAGCGACGTGAACGCCTGGTTGTGGCGGACACGGCGCACTGTATAATTGCCGCCGCTATGTGGTCATTCTTTCATAAACTAGGTTCCCCGCCGTGGCTGTATCGCATCGCCGGGACCATCCTGCGCTGGCTGCTTCCGGTGACTCTCGTGGCATTTGCCGTGGGCCTGGTCTGGGGCTTGTTGTATACCGCTCCGGATTTCCGCCAGGGCAACAGCTATCGCATCATTTACATCCATGTGCCGGCGGCGGTGGTGGCGCTGGCGGGATACTATGTCATGGCGCTGGCCGGCGCCGTCAGCCTGATCTGGAAAATGAAAATGGCCGATGTGGCCATGAAAGCCTGCGCCCCTATCGGCGCGGCCCTGACGTTTATCGCCCTGGTGACCGGCTCGATATGGGGCAAGCCCACCTGGGGAACCTGGTGGGTGTGGGATGCCCGTATCACGTCCATGTTGATTCTGCTGTTCCTCTACCTGGGCGTAGTAGCCCTGTACGAGGCCTATGATAATAAGGAAGCAGCGGGGAAGGCCTGCGCCGTATTGAGCCTGGTTGGCATGGTCAATATCCCGATCATCTACAAGTCCGTGGACTGGTGGTACAGCCTGCACCAGCCGGCCTCTATCAAGTTCACCGGGGAGTCCACCATCGACCCCAGCATGCTGTACCCGCTGCTGTGGATGATTGTCACGTTTTACGCGCTGTTCACCTGCTGCCTGTTGATGAATATGCGGGCTGAACTACTGGAGCGGGAAGCCAGGACGAATTGGGTGAAGAAACTGGCGCTGGAGAATCGCAGCTGATGTATTTCGACAGCCTGGGCGCGGCCCTGTCCATGGATGGCCACGGCGCCTACGTGTGGTCCGCCTACGCTATCAGCCTGCTGGTGCTGGTACTGCTGGTACGTGCCCCGCGGCGCCGGCAGCGCGCATTCCTGAGTCGGCTGGCCGGGGAACAAAAACGGCAACAGCAGGGTCCGACAGCAAAGACAGAGGTTAACTAATGCATCCCGTGCGCAAGCAAAGGCTTTACCTGGTGCTTTTTGTCGTGCTGTTTTCCAGTGCCGCCGCAGGTCTGGTCACGTACGCCCTGAGAGGCAACATCAACCTGTTTTTCCCGCCCGCCGAGGTAGCCCAGGGCAAGGCGCCTGTGGGCAAGCCGATCCGGGTCGGCGGCATGGTAGTGGACGGCAGCGTGCAGCGCAGTAACGACAGCCTGGCGGTTGCCTTCACTCTTACCGACTACGAGGCCACAGTACCGGTGGTCTACGAGGGCATCCTGCCGGACCTGTTCGGCGAGGGGCAGGGCGCTGTTGCCTCCGGAGTTCTCGACGAGCAGGGCGTGCTCAGGGCCAGCGAAGTGCTGGCCAAGCACGATGAGAACTATATGCCGCCGGAAGTGGCTGACGCGCTCGAAAAATCCGGTTACGACCACAAGGGGAACGTCAAGTGATTCCAGAGTTTGGTCATTTTGCACTGATTATCGGCTTCTGCCTGGCCATCATCCTGGCGGTGGTGCCAGCGTGGGGCGCCTGGAGTCGCAACGGCCGCGCCATGGCGCTGGCGCCGGGCCTGGCGATAGGCGTGCTGGTGTTTGTCGGAATCAGTTTCATCTGCCTGTGCATCGCCTTCCTGCAGGATGATTTTTCCGTCAAGGTGGTGGCGGCCAACAGCAACAGCCTGCTGCCCCCGATCTACAAGTTTTCCGCAGTCTGGGGCAACCACGAGGGCTCCCTGTTGCTGTGGGCCCTGATTCTCAGCCTGTGGACCGCGGCGGTGGCGGTCTTCAGCGGGCAGTTACCCCTGCTGGTGCTGTCGCGGGTGCTGTCGGTTATGGGCGGGATAGGGGTGGGCTTTCTGTCCTTCCTGCTGCTCACCTCCAACCCCTTTGCCCGCCTCCTGCCCGGCACTCCCGCCGATGGCAACGACCTCAACCCCCTGTTGCAGGACCCCGGGCTGATCATCCACCCGCCGCTGCTGTACATGGGTTATGTCGGTTTTTCTGTGGCCTTTGCTTTCGCTATCGCGGCGCTGCTGGGAGGCCGTCTCGACGCGTCCTGGGCGCGCTGGTCGCGGCCCTGGACCAACGTCGCCTGGGCCTTCCTCACCCTGGGTATCATGCTGGGCAGCTGGTGGGCCTATTACGAGCTGGGCTGGGGCGGCTGGTGGTTCTGGGACCCGGTGGAAAACGCATCCTTCATGCCCTGGCTGGCGGGAACTGCCCTGATCCATTCCCTGGCCGCCACGGAAAAGCGCGGCCTGTTCAAGAGCTGGACCGTGCTGCTGGCGATCTTCGCCTTCTCCCTGAGCCTGCTCGGGACTTTCCTGGTCCGCTCCGGTGTGCTCACCTCGGTCCACGCCTTTGCCACGGACCCCGCCAGGGGCCTGTTTATCCTGGTCTTCCTGGCGATCGTGGTGGGTGGTTCGCTGACCCTGTATGCCCTGCGGGCGCCCTCGGTCACCAGCCGGGTCAGCTTTGAGTGGATTTCGCGCGAGTCGCTGATCCTGTGCAACAACGTCGTGTTCCTCGTGGCTACCATCACGGTCCTGTTCGGCACCCTGTTCCCGCTGATCATGGATGCGCTGGGCGGCGGCAAGTACTCGGTGGGGCCACCCTATTTCAACGCTGTATTCGTGCCGCTGATGGCGCTGCTGGTACCCTTCATGGGGGTCGGGCCGGTGTCGCGCTGGAAGAAGGATTCAGTCCGGCGCTGGCAGTCGGAGCTGGCGGTCCCTGCAATCGTCGCAGTGTTGTGCGGCTTTACCCTGCCGCTGCTCAATGCCGAGTACAACCTGTGGGTGGCTCTCGCCTCGGCACTGTCCTCCTGGCTGTTGCTGGGCCTGCTGCGAGACCTGTGGTACCGGGTGAAGGGCGCTTCCTCGCTGGCGGCGGGCCTGCGCCGGATCACCCCCAGCTACTGGGGTATGTTTGTCGCGCACCTTGGCTTTGCCGCCTGTGTCATCGGCGTGGTGGCCACCAGCCAGTACAACATCGAACACGACCTCAAGATGAGTCCCGGCGACACCGAGGTACTGGCGGGCTACGAGTTCCGCTTTGTCGAGCTGGTGCCCGTGCGCGGCCCCAATTTCGTCGCTGACGAGGCGCGCTTCGAAGTCAGCCGTAACGGCGAGATCGTGGCCAGACTGGCACCGCAGAAGCGGCGCTACCTGGCTTCTGGCCAGGTGATGACAGAGGCGGCGATCGACGCCGGCCTGTTCCGCGACCTCTACGTGGCGATGGGGGAACCGATCGGCACCGAGGGGGCCTGGGCCATGCGCCTGCATTACAAGCCCATGGTGCGGTGGATGTGGCTGGGGGCAATCCTGATGGCCTTCGGCGCCTTTACCACTGTCGCCGACAAGCGCTACCGTCGCCTGCGCAAGCCGGCAGTTGCGGGCGCCGCCAGCGAGGCCCTGCATGGCGCCTAGGCTGAAGCTGTTCCTGCCGCTGATCCTGTTCGTGGCCATGGCCGCGTTCCTGTTTCGCGGCCTGTCGCTGGACCCGCAGGCCTTGCCCTCGGCACTCATCGACCGGCCCCTGCCCGAGTTCAGCCTGCCGCTGTTGGGGCAGGACCAGTTGATCCAGCGCAGCGACCTCGTCGGCGAGGTCTCCCTGCTGAACGTGTGGGCCACCTGGTGTGTTTCCTGTCGGGTGGAGCATCCCTACCTGCTGCAGATCGCCCAGGGCGGGGTGCCGATCTACGGCCTCAATTACAAGGACGACGATGCCGCCGCGACGCGCTGGCTGACCCAGCTGGGCGATCCCTACCGGGCCAATATCGCCGACCGTGAGGGCAGCCTCGGGCTGGACCTCGGGGTTTACGGCGCCCCGGAAACCTACCTGGTGGATGCCGCCGGTGTCGTTCGCTACCGCCATGTCGGTGTGGTTGACGAACGGGTATGGCAGACCATCCTGCAACCCCTGTACCTGGAACTCACCGGCAAGAGCGGCAACGGATGAAAGTATTGGTAAAGACGACTTTGCTGTGCCTGCTGTTGCTGTCCGCTGCGGCCTCGGCGGTGATCGAGACCTACGAGTTCAGCGACCCGGCCCTGGAGCAGCGCTATCGGCAGCTGAGCACCGAGCTGCGCTGCCCCAAGTGCCAGAACCAGAACATTGCCGACTCCAACGCCCCCATCTCCCAGGACCTGCGCAAGCTGCTTTACCAGCAGCTGGAGGCCGGCGCCAATGACGAGGAGATTCTCGACTACATGGTCGCGCGCTACGGCGAGTTCGTGCGCTACCGGCCCCGCTTCAGCGGCGCCACCGCGGCGCTCTGGCTGGCGCCGGTATTGTTGCTGCTGGTGGGTATTACGGCGGCGGTGCTGACCCTGCGCAGCCGCCGCAGCCAGCGGGGGGCGGCGGCCGTCCTGAGCCGCGATGACGAACAGCGCCTGCAGGACCTGCTGGGTAAAACGGAGAAAGACTCTTGACCATATTCATCCTGGCCTGCGCCGGCCTGGTGCTGTTGAGTGGCCTGTTCTACCTGATGCCCTCCAGGCGTGCCGGCGAAGCCGACGCGGATCTCGAGCGCGCCAATGTGGAATGGTACCGCCTGCGCCAGCAGGAGCTGGCCGCCGAGGGCGCCGACGCCCTGCAGGAGGATGCCCTGCTGCGCCTGCTGGAGGACGAGCAGCAAGCGGCCGCGGCGGTCCCGGCAGCGTCCGCCCGGTCTTTCCCGGTATGGGTGCTGTTGCCGGTGGTCGCAGTGTTCTCCTCCGGCCTTTACTACCTGCTGGGCGGAGCCCCGGATGTCATGATCAGCCGGCAGTTGGAGTCCCTGGACGACAAGAGCACGCCGCAGCAGATGCAGGCGCTGATGAACGCAGTGGAAGCGCGCAGTGCCCGGCGCCCGGAAAACCTCGACTACGTGGCCCTGCTGGGCCGCTATTACATGGGCCGGGAAGATTACTCGCGAGCCGCGCAGACCTACGCCGACCTGGCCCGTGAGGTTCCCGAGGATGCCTATGCCCTGGCCTCTGCCGCCCAGGCGGAATACCTGGCGGCGGGCCGGCAACTCAGCGCCGAGGCTCGCCTGCGGGCGGAACAGGCCCTGGCTATCGATCCTCACCAGCGCACGGCCCTGGGCTTGCTAGGTATGGCATCTTTCGAACAACAGCAGTATCGCGCCGCGATGGCCTACTGGCAGCGCCTGCTGGCGGTGGAAACTCCCGATTCAGACAGCGCCCGGATGATTACCGGGGTTATCGAGATGGCCAGGCAGCGCCTGGGCGAGGCCGGGGAGCCGGTGCCGGAGGCAGCACCGGCGGTCGCCCAGGCTGGCGCTGGCGCGGCGGGAGAGCCGGCAGCCTCGGCAGCGGGAGTAACAGTAGAGGTCAGCCTGCCGGCCGGTGCGAGCGTCGCCGCCACTGACACGGTATTCGTACTGGCGCGCAATGCCGCATCAGACAGCCGGATGCCGATCGCCGTGCAGCGCCTGCAGGCGGGACAACTGCCGCTCACCCTGCGCCTGGATGACAGCAATTCCATGGCGGGGCAGAAGCTCTCGGACACCGAGTCGGTGCTGGTGGTGGTGCAGGTGTCCCCCACAGGGACCCCGGGAGAGGCCAATGCGACCTGGCTGGGACAGGCCGGCCCGCTGGCCCCTTCGGCCGACCTCTCCCCACAGCAGATCCTGCTCCAGCCCAAGAGCTAGCCTCCCCGGACGGGGCTCCTCGCCCCGCCGGGCAGCGAATTTCTGTATTTGTGGCCGGCAGGCATAGTGTTGCTCCGGCAAAGTCTATACACTACATCTTGTGGTCCGGCGCCGGGGTAAAATACGAAAAACCCGGGAAAAGTTCTTATAAAACAGCAAGATAATTCAATCAGTTAATGTGATATGCGACTAAAGTCTATCAAGCTGGCGGGTTTCAAGTCATTCGTCGATCCCACGACGGTTAATTTCCCGAGCAATATGTGCGCTGTCGTCGGCCCGAACGGCTGTGGCAAGTCCAATGTTATCGATGCGGTGCGCTGGGTAATGGGGGAGAGTTCCGCCAAGAACCTGCGCGGCGAGTCGATGACCGACGTCATCTTCAATGGCTCGGTCAACCGCCAGCCGGTGGGCCAGGCCTCCATCGAACTGGTGTTTGACAACAGCGACGGCGGCGTCGGTGGTGAGTGGGCGAGCTATGCCGAAATTTCCATCAAGAGGCTGGTGACCCGCGAGGCCCAGTCCGAGTATTTCCTCAACGGCACCCGCTGCCGCCGCCGGGACATCACCGATATATTCCTCGGCACGGGCCTCGGTCCGCGCAGCTATGCGATCATCGAGCAGGGCATGATCTCCCGCCTGATCGAGTCCCGGCCGGAAGACCTGCGGGTCTTTATCGAAGAGGCCGCGGGCATCTCCAAGTACAAGGAGCGGCGCAAGGAAACCGAGAGCCGGATGCGGCGCACCCTGGAGAACCTCGAGCGCCTGACCGACCTGCGGGACGAGCTCGGGCGCCAGTTGCAGCACCTGCAGCGCCAGGCCCAGGCCGCCGAGAAGTACACTGAATACAAGGCCGAGGAGCGTGAGCTGCAGGCCCAGTTACAGACCCTGCAGTGGCGCGAGCTGGATGCCCAGGTGCGGGCCGCGGCCCAGACCATAGGCGAGCTGGAGGTAAAGCTTGAAGCGGTGCACGCGGAACACCAGCAGGTCGACACCGCTATCGAGCAGCACCGGGTGGAGCACACCGACCGCACCGACGCCTTCAACCAGGTGCAGGCGACCTATTACTCGCTGGGCTCGGAAGTCGCCCGACTGGAGCAGACCCTCAAACACCAGCAGGAGCGGGGGCGCCAGTTGCGCGAGGACCTGGAACAGACAAGTTCAGGGCTGGCCGAGGCCGAAACACACCTGGGTGACGACAGCCAGAAACTGGGTACCTGGGAAGCAGAGCTGGCGACCATTGCGCCGGAACTCGGCCTGTTGCAGGAGCTCGAAGAGAGCTCCGCCGAGGCGCTGCTGCAGGCGGAGGAGGCCATGCACAACTGGCAGCACCGCTGGGACGAGTTCAACCAGCACGCGGCGGAGCCGCGCCAGCAGGCCGAGGTGCAGCAATCCCGCATCCGCCATGTCGAGCAGGTATTGCAGCGTATCCAGGGGCGCACCCGGCAACTCGAGGAAGAGAAGCTGGGCCTTGCCCCCGGGCCTGAAGACGGCGAGGTCGAGGCCCTGGGCGAACAACTGGCAGAGCTTGAGCTGGTGATGGCGGAGCACGAGGGCCGCGGGGAATCGCTGGTGGAACAACTGTCATCAACTCGCGACCGCAACAACGGTCTCGCCACCGAGCTCAACCAGGTGCGCTCGGGCCTGCAGCAGATGCGCGGCCGCCAGGCCTCGCTGGAGGCCCTGCAACAGGCGGCGCTGGAAGACAGCGACCAGGCGGTGGGCAACTGGCTGGCGGCGCGGCAACTGGCCGACAGGCCGCGCCTGCTGGAGCAGTTACAGGTAGATGACGGTTGGCAGCTGGCGGTGGAAACCGTGCTTGGTGATTACCTGCAGGCTGTTTGCGTCGATGAAGTCGGCTCCCTGGGTGCCGCCCTCGGCGCGCTGGAACAGGGGCATCTCACCCTGCTGGAAAGTGGTGTCGAATCTGCCCCGGCGCCCGGCTACCTGGCTGGCCGAGTGCGTTCCGGCGGCCGCGCCAACGCCCTGCTGGCAGGGGTGCGGACAGCCGACGACCTGGCCCAGGCGCTGGCCCAGCGCCCGGCCCTGGCAGCCCACGAATCGGTGATTACCCGCGATGGCATCTGGCTGGGCCCCAATTGGCTGCGGGTTACCCGCCTGGCGGGGGAGCAGGGCGGGGTGATCAAGCGCCAGCAGGAGCTGGAAGCGCTTATCGAGACCCTGCGCCTGGAGCAGCAGCGAGAGGAGGAGCTGGAACTTGCATTGAAGGCTTCCCAGGATTCACTGCAACAACTGGAGGAGCAGCGCCAGTCGGTACAGCGGGAACTCCAGGCGAGCACCCGCCAACACGCTGAGCTCAGCGCCAAGCTGTCTGCTAACCAGGCCAAGATCGAACAGATCAATGCCCGTCGCGAACGGGTCAATGCGGAGATCGATGAATCCCGCGAACAGTTTCGAGTCGAGCAGGCCGCGATAGTCGAGGCGCGCCAGCTGCTGGCGGAGGCCATCGAGCGCATGGAGTCGGACTCCCAGAACCGGGAAGAGCTGTTGTCCGTGCGCGACCAGACTCGCAGCACCCTGGACGCCGCCCGGCAGAAAGCCCGTCACGACAAGGACCAGGCGCACCAGCTGGCGATGCGCCACCAGTCATTGCAGACCCAGTTGGGCGCGATGCGCGAGGCCATAGACCGCACCAACAGCCAGGTGGCCCAGCTGCGCGCCCGGCGCGATAACCTCGCTGCAGGGCTGACCGAGAACGACGAGCCGCTGGAGGGCCTCAAGCTCGAACTGGAAGAGCAGCTGGAACTGCGTTTACAGGCGGAAGCGGAACTCAGCGCGGCGCGCCAGCAGGTCGCGGAAGTCGATCACATGCTGCGCGAGAAGGAGCAGCAGCGGGCCGCCATCGAGCACCGGGCGGAGAGTGTCCGCGGTGAGCTGGAGCGCCACCGGATTTCAAACCAGGCCCTGCAGGTGCAGCGCGAAACCATTTATCGCCAGCTCAGCGCGAACGGCCATGATATCGAGCAGGTGTTGCAGGCCATGCCCGAGGGCGCCGCGGAGGACGAGTGGCAGCGTTCGCTGGAGCGGGTGGGCACGCGTATCGCCCGACTCGGTCCGATCAACCTGGCCGCCATTGACGAGTACAACCTGCAGTCCGAGCGCAAGAATTACCTGGACCTGCAGAACGAGGACCTGGAGACGGCGCTGGAGACACTGCAGTCCGCCATTCGCAAAATCGACAAGGAAACCCGCAACCGTTTTCGCGACACCTTTGACAAGGTTAACAGTGGTCTGCAGGACCTGTTTCCGCGGGTGTTCGGCGGCGGCAGCGCTTACCTGGAGATGACCGGCGACGACCTGCTGGATACCGGTATATCGATCATGGCGCGGCCCCCGGGCAAGAAGAACAGTACCATCCACCTGCTGTCAGGCGGTGAAAAGGCGCTGACCGCGATTGCGCTGGTGTTTTCCATCTTCCAGCTCAACCCGGCGCCGTTCTGTATGCTGGACGAGGTTGATGCACCCCTGGACGATGCGAACGTGGGGCGCTACGCGCGCATGGTGAAGGAGATGTCGGAGAAGGTACAATTTATCTACATCACCCATAACAAGATATCCATGGAGCTGGCCGACCAGCTGATGGGCGTGACCATGCATGAGCCGGGCGTATCGCGCCTGGTATCGGTGGACGTGGAGGAAGCGGCAGAACTGGCCGCGAGTTGATCAACACAATTAACGGGCGAGAGAGTACGGCGCGGGGCAATGGATCTTACTATACGTGACTGGATGGTCGTGATCGGGGTTATCCTGATCATCGCTGTGGGGCTTGATGCCTGGCGCAGGGTACGTCGTGAGCGCTACCCGAAGGTAAAGGTCAAGCTGGCGGCCGAACCAGCCGCCGAACCCGAGACTCGAGAGGATGATATTACCTGGCTGAAGGAGCTGCCCAACGGCGGCGCGCGCGTGGTCGAACGGCGTGACCTTATCAATGCCACCAACAAATCCGAAGCGGCCAAGCGCGAGAAAGCCGCCGCGGCTTCGGCCAGGCCCCCACGGGCTAAAGCAGCGCCCGCGCCGCCGGAACCGCCAGGGGACGACGAGGAGCTGTTCACGGGTATGAGCACCTCCGAAAACGATGCGGAACCCGCCACCCTCGACTGGCTCGACGATATGGATGCCGATGCGCCCGACGAGAGCGACCCCGCCCCGGCGCCGCGCCCGCCCGCGGTGGACCCGGGCAAGCTGCCCAGGGACGTCGATCCCGAGGTATTCATGCTCAACGTGGTCGCCCGGGATCGCGAAGGTTTTCGCGGTGAGGACATCCTCCATATCCTGCTGGCCTGTGACCTGCGCTTCGGCGACATGAACTTTTTCCACCGCCACGAGTTCGAGGCGGGGCGCGGGGCGATCCAGTTCAGCGTGGCCAATATGATGCAGCCCGGGGTGTTCGATATCGACCGGATGGGCGATTTCAATACCCCCGGCCTGGTGTTTTTCCTCACCCTGCCGGGCCCGGAAGACATGATGAAAGCCTTCGACTATATGCTGGAGACCGCCCAGGCGGTCGCCCGCAACCTGGAGGGCGATGTGCTCGACGAGTCCCGCAGCGTGCTGAGCAAGCAGTCCCTCGATCATTGTCGCCAGCAGATCCGCGATCTCGAACGACGCCTGCTGGCCAGGGCGCGCTGAACGCCGGCGAGCCCACACCCATGCCGAGCCCAGGGATAGCGCAGGAAATCCAGTCCCTGCGGGAGTGTCTCGACAACTGGAACTACCAGTACTATGTACTGGACCAGCCCACCGTTCCCGATGCCGAGTACGACCGCGCCATGCGGCGCCTGGTGGAACTGGAAACGACACATCCCGAACTGCTGCGCCCCGACTCCCCGAGCCAGCGGGTGGGCGCCGCACCCCTCGACCGCTTCACCCAGGTCACCCACCAAATGCCCATGTTGTCCCTGGACAACGCCTTCAACGAGCAGGACATGCACGATTTCTATCGGCGACTGCTGGACCGTCTGGGTGGCGAACGGGAGGCGCTGGAGTTTGCCTGTGAGCCCAAGCTGGACGGTATTGCGGTGAGCCTGCTCTACCGCGATGGCGTGCTGGAACGGGCTGCCACACGGGGGGACGGCACGACCGGCGAGGACATAACCCATAACGTGCGCACCATACCATCGGTGCCCCTGCGCCTGCGGGGCAGTGCTTATCCCGGGGTGCTCGAAGTGCGCGGCGAGATCTATATGCCGCGCTCGGGCTTCGAGCAACTCAATGCCCGGGCCAGGGAGCTCGGTGAGAAAAGCTTCGTAAACCCGCGCAACGCCGCGGCCGGTAGCCTGCGCCAGCTGGATGCGAAAGTCACTGCCCGCCGGCCGCTGGAAATGTGTTGTTACGGTGTCGGCCTGGTCGAGAGCGGCGAGCTGCCCGGGCGGCATGCGCTGGTGTTGCAGTGCCTGCAACAGTGGGGCCTGCGAATCAACGCCGAATCCCGCGTGGTGCAGGGTATCGAGGCCTGCGACGACTACTATCGCGACCTGGCGGTGCGGCGTGACGCGCTGCCCTACGATATAGACGGGATCGTATTCAAGGTCAACGACCTGGCGCTGCAGCGGGAGCTGGGGTTTGTCTCGCGCGCCCCGCGCTGGGCTATCGCCCGCAAGTTTCCCGCCCAGGAGGAAATGACCCGCCTGCTGGACGTCGAGTTCCAGGTGGGGCGTACCGGCGCCATAACCCCGGTAGCCAGGCTTGAGCCGATCTTCGTCGGGGGCGTGACGGTGAGTAATGCCACCCTGCACAACAGCGATGAGATCGAGCGGCTCGGTGTGCGTATTGGCGACACCGTGATCGTGCGGCGGGCAGGGGATGTCATTCCCCAGGTCGTGTCCGTGGTTGCCCAGCGGCGGCCGGCAGATGCCCGTCTGATCGACTTTCCCGCCAGCTGCCCGGTGTGCGGATCGCCGGTGGAGCGGGCCGAGACTGAGGCTGTGCTGCGCTGCATGGGCGGCCTGGTATGCCCGGCCCAGCAAAAGGCGGCGCTCAGGCATTTCGCCTCGCGCCGGGCCATGGACATAGAGGGCCTCGGCGACAAGCTGGTGGACCAGCTGGTTGACGAGGGCCTGGTGACCAGTGTCGCCGGACTGTACCAACTGCAGAGGCAGCAGCTGCTGCAACTGGAGCGCATGGGGGAAAAGTCGGCGGACAATTTGCTGGCGGCACTGGAAAAAAGCCGGCACACCACCCTGCCGCGTTTTATTTTCGCACTGGGTATTCGCGAGGTGGGGGAGGCCACCGCCCTGGCCCTGGCGCGCCACTTCGGCAACTGGGAATCGCTGGTGGCGGCCACCGAAGAGCAACTGCTGGCGGTGAGCGATGTCGGGCCGGTGGTGGCAGACCATCTGCGCCAGTTTTTTGATTCACCTTCCAGCATGGCGGTCGTCGCGCAGCTGCGCGCGGCCGGGGTGAGCTGGCCGGACCTGGCGGTGGTGCAGGACCTGCCCCTGAGTGGCCAGACCTGGGTGGTGACGGGCAAACTGGAACAGCTCGGGCGCGATGACGCCAAGGCCCATCTGCAGGCCCTCGGGGCGAAAGTCGCCGGCAGTGTCTCCGCCAGAACCAGCTGCGTGGTGGCGGGTCCCGGGGCAGGCTCCAAGCTTGGCAAGGCCACGGAACTGGATATCGATGTCATCGATGAAGAGGCATTCCTGGCCTTGCTGGCCAGCCACGGGATTACTCCATGATGGGCTACCTTCATCGCGTCTGGCGCTGGTTGCTTGTCCTTGGCCTGGCTGTAAACCTGGCCGGCTGCACCGCCTCCCAGCCCAGGGATGTCGATAATATCTGTGCGATCTTTTCCGAGAAGGACGACTGGTATGAGGATGCGGCGGATGCGCGGGACGACTGGGACAGCCCCATTCCGGTGATGATGGCGATCATGCACCAGGAGTCGCGCTTTAACGCCACTGCAAAACCGGCCCGGACGAAGCTCATGGGATTCATCCCGTGGCTGCGCCCGTCGAACGCCTACGGCTACAGCCAGGCGCTGGACGGAACCTGGACGGAGTACAAGCGCAGTACCGGCAGCTACGGTGCAGACCGGGATGACTTCGCCGACTCCATCGACTTCATCGGTTGGTATAACGACAAGTCTCACCGACGCAACGGCATAGCGCGCCAGGATACCTATGCACTGTATCTTGCCTATCACGAGGGACACGGCGGCTACAGCCGCGGCAGCTATCGCAGCAAGCCCTGGCTGATGAAGGTCGCGCGCAAGGTGCAGAGCGGGCCAGCAGCTACCAGACCCAGTTGCAGGGGTGCGAGGAGGAGCTCAAGGATACGGGATGGTTCTCAAGCTGGTTTTAATCCTTGTGCCACGACCGCTGATGTACACAAAATTCGGGTAATAGTGCGAGCGTCAGGTGTAATGCATCGATAGCTGTGACACAATTTTGACGCGTCTGCGCACGTGAATAATTCCCAGTAAAATAACACAGGCAGCCATCGTGAAACCGACCGATATCAATAACCCCGAATACTTCCACAAGGTAGTGGACTGCCAGTACGCCTGTCCGGCGCATACACCGGT
Organism: uncultured Gammaproteobacteria bacterium; assembly: GCA_963792815.1. Lineage (GTDB taxonomy): Bacteria > Pseudomonadota > Gammaproteobacteria > Pseudomonadales > Halieaceae > JARRPM01. The sequence continues at coordinate 143,910 of CAWBXR010000012.1, read as the reverse complement.
CCCCGAATACATTCGCCTGATCGCGGCGCAGCGCTACAGTGACGCCTACATGATCAACTGGTACTCCAACGTGTTTCCGGGTGTCCTGGGACGTACCTGCGACCGCCCCTGCGAGCCGGCCTGTCGCCGGGTGCGGGTGGAGGAAGAGCCGGTAGCCATCTGTCGCCTGAAGCGGGTAGCCGCGGACAACAAGGATGACATCAGCGCCCGCCTGCCCACCGTGCCGAAGAAAAAGAACGGCAAGCGGATTGCACTTATCGGCGCCGGCCCGGCATCCCTGACCGTGGCGCGCGACCTGGCTCCCCTTGGCTACAGCATCGACATGTACGACAACCAGTTCGCCGGCGGCGGCATGATGCGCAGCCAGATTCCCTCCTTCCGCCTGCCCCTGGGCGTGCTCGACGAGGAGGTCAACTACATCCTCGACATGGGCATTGATACCACCTTCAACGTGCAGGTGGAGAGCCTCAAGGAAATCCTCGACAAGGACTACGATGCGGTATTCGTCGGCACCGGGGCGCCCCGTGGCAAGGGCCTGAACCTGCCCGGCCTGGAGGATGCCCGGGACCATGTGTTCCTCGGCATCGACTGGCTGGCAAGCGTCGCCTTCGAGCACACGGACAAGATTGGCAAGCGCGTACTGGTGCTGGGTGGCGGCAACACCGCGATGGACTGCTGCCGTACCTCCAGGCGCATGGGGGGAGAGGATGTGCGGGTGGTGGTGCGCAGCCCCTTCGAGGAGATGAAAGCCTCCCCCTGGGAAAAGGAAGATGCGATGGGTGAGGGCATTCCCTTTTACAACAACCATGTCCCCAAGGAGTTCGTCATAGAGCAGGGCGTGATGAAGGGGATGTTGTTCGAAAAGGTGGAGGCTCACTACGATGAGAGTGGCAAGCGCAGCCTGATCCCCACCGGCGAAGACCTGGTGTTTATGGAAGCGGATGACGTGCTGATGGCTATCGGCCAGGAGAACGCCTTTCCCTGGATCGAGCGGGACCTGGGCGTCGAGTTCGACAAGTGGGAGATGCCCGTGGTCGACAAAACCACCTTCCAGTCGACCAACCCGAGGGTGTTTTTTGGCGGTGATTCGGCCTTCGGCCCGGAGAATATTATTACCGCGGTGGCCCACGGGCACCAGGCGGCGATCAGCATAGACCTGTTGTGTCGCGGCGAACCGGTGGCCAACAGGCCGCCGCCGATGACCAACCTCGCCAGCCAGAAAATGGGGGTCCACGAGTGGAGTTACGACAACGCCGTGGCGCCCGACCAGCGCTACGCCGTGCCCCATGCGCCGCTGGACAAGTTGCTCAAGGATCGCAAGCTCGAAGTGGAACTGGGCTTTGACCCCTCCACGGGCTTCAAGGAAGCGGAGCGTTGCCTGAATTGCGATGTGCAGACGGTGTTTGAGGAGGTGCGCTGTATCGAGTGCGACGCCTGTGTCGATATCTGCCCAACCGACTGCATCACCTTTACTGTCAACGGTCCCGAGCAGGAGTTGCGCGCCCGCCTGTCGGCCCCGGCGAACAACCTGGACCAGGACCTCTACGTATCGGAGGACCTGCCGACCAAGCGGGTGATGGTCAAGGATGAAGATGTCTGCCTGCATTGCGGCCTCTGCGCGGAACGCTGCCCGACCGGGGCCTGGGACATGCAGAAATTTCTCTACAACGTGAGCGGGACGCTGGTATGAAACGGCTGGAATCAGTTAACGACTTCGTCATCAAGTTCGCCAACGTCAACGGCACCGGTTCGGCGAGCGCCAACAACCTGTTCGCCAAGGCCCTGTTCCGGATGGGTTTGCCGGTAAGCCCCAAGAATATTTTTCCCTCCAATATCCAGGGGCTGCCAACCTGGTACGAGGTGCGGGTCAGCGAGAAGGGCTACCTGGGGCGGCGCGGCGGGGTGGATATCATTCTCTCGGTAAACCCCCAGAGCATGGCCCAGGATATTCGCGAGATCGAACCGGGGGGGTATTTCATTTACGACAACACCAAGCCCCTGGACCTGCGCCTGCTGCGCAATGACATCGCCATCATCGGCCTGCCACTGACCAGGATCTGCAACGAGAAGTACAAGGATCCGCGCCAGCGCCAGCTGTTCAAGAACGTGATTTACGTGGGCGCCCTCGCGGCCCTGCTGGACATGGATTTCAAGGTGTTGACCGATCTGGTTGCCGACCAGTTCAAGGGCAAGGAAAAACTGATCCTGCCCAACATCAATGCCCTGGAGCTGGGCCACCAGTACGCCAAGGACAATTTTGATTGCCCCATCGGTATCCGGGTCAAGGCGTCGAACAATGTGGGCAACAAGATATTGCTCGACGGCAATACCGCCCTCGGCCTCGGCGCCATTTACGGCGGTGCGACTGTCGCCGCATGGTACCCGATCACGCCCTCCACCTCGGTGGTGGACGCCTTTGAAAAATATGCCCGTCGGGTGCGTATCGACCCCGGTACCGGCCGCCGCAATTATGCCATTGTGCAGGCCGAGGACGAACTCGCCGCTATCGGTATGGTCATCGGTGCCAGTTGGAATGGCGCCAGGGCATTCACTGCAACCAGCGGTCCGGGCCTGTCGCTGATGAGCGAGTTCCTGGGGCTGGCCTATTTTGCGGAAATACCCACGGTGCTGTTCGACGTACAGCGTGCCGGCCCCTCAACCGGCATGCCTACCCGCACCCAGCAGTCGGATGTGCTGGCGGCGGCCTATGCCAGCCACGGCGACACCAAGCACGTGCTGCTGTTTCCGTCCACGCCGAAAGAGTGTTTCGACTTTGGCGCCATGTCATTTGACCTGGCGGAGCGGCTGCAGACTCCCATTATCATGCTGACCGATCTCGACCTTGGTATGAACGATAACATGTCCGATCCTCTGGAGTGGGACGACAGCAGGGAGTACGACCGGGGCAAGGTGCTCAACGCGGCGGACCTCGACAACATGGAGCGTTTCGGGCGCTACTTTGATTCCGACGGCGACGCGATCTGTTACCGGACCTATCCCGGCACCCATCCCGACAAGGGCGCCTATTTCACCCGGGGCAGTTCCCGGGACGAACAGGCGGTGTACACGGAGAAGGGCGAGGAATACGAACGCAATATGCTGCGCCTCCTGCAGAAGTGGGACACCATCAAGGAGTACGTGCCGGGCCCGGAGATCATCCCCGCGGCCAAGCCCGCCGAGATGGCCGTGCTCTACTTCGGCACCAGCGAGGCCTCGTCGCGGGAGGCGGTGGACCGCCTCGCGGCGGACGGGATTGCACTGGATGCCATGCGCGTTCGCGCTTTCCCGTTCAACCAGGAGGTGGAAGATTTCATCGACCGGCACGAGCGGGTGTTTGTCATCGAGCAGAACCGTGACGCCCAGTTGCGCACCCTGCTGATGGCGGAGTTCGAGTTCGGTCCCGACAAGCTGAAATCGGTTCTGTGCTTCGATGGCACCCCCATCAGTGCACGCAATATTCGCAAACAGATTATGGAACACCTGCCGGGGAACAACGTCACGCCCCTGCACAGGAAAGTCCGGACCAATGGCGTGGGAGAACGCGCATGAGCTACCAGATACCGAAGTTTCGCCACCCCGGCTTGCCGGTCAACGAACTGGGCTATACCAAGGCAGCCTACGAGGGTTCCATCTCTACCCTTTGTGCGGGCTGTGGTCACGACTCGATCAGTGGCGCCCTGGTGCGGGCCTGTCACGAGCTGTCGCTGGAGCCCCATAAGATCGCCAAATTGTCGGGCATCGGCTGCTCTTCCAAGACGCCCACGTATTTTCTCGGCAAATCCCACGGTTTTAACTCGGTTCACGGGCGCATGCCGTCGGTGGTGACCGGTGCCGCGATGGCAAACCGCGACCTGTTATACCTGGGTGTGTCCGGTGACGGCGACACGGCCTCTATCGGCATGGGGCAATTTGCCCACGTGATCAGGCGCAACCTGAACATGGTTTACATCGTAATGAACAACGGTTGCTACGGCCTCACCAAGGGGCAGGACTCCGCCACTGCCGACGAGGGGTCCGCCGGGAAAAAGGGAGATGTTAATCCCTTCCACGCCATCGACCTGTGCACCACGGCCCTGCAGATGGGGGCCACCTTCGTCGCCCGCAGCTTTTCCGGCGACAAGGAACAGCTGGTACCCCTGATCAAGGCGGCCATGAGTCACCGTGGCTTTGCGCTGATCGATGTAATCTCGCCCTGCGTTACCTTCAACAACACCACGGCGTCCACCAAGAGCTACGAGTTCGTGCGGGATCACGCTGAGGCAACCGGTACAGTGGATTTTGTTCCGATGCGCCAGGAAATCACCACCAGTTCCCGACCGGGTGCCGCTCACGAGGTGACGATGCACGACGGCTCCGTGCTGCGCCTGTACGAGGATGCGGATACCCTGAATCCCTTTGACCGACGTTCAGCGATGATGGCCCTGATGGATAACCAGGCGGATGGCACTATCCTCACGGGCCTGATCTACCTGGACAAGAATTCCCGGGACCTGCACGACGTACTGGAAACTTCCCACAGGCCACTGAACCAGCTGGAAGAGGGCGAGCTCTGCCCGGGCAACAAAATGCTCGTCAACATCAATGCGAGCCTGCGCTAGCGCCGCCCTTTACCAGGGTTGTGTCATTTAATTGTCATAATTTCATCATCTAATAGGGCCACTCAAGAGCCGGATGGGGAAAATGACCGATGAATGAATCAACCGTGCTGGTGGTCGATGACGAAACGGCGATTCGCGACATGCTCCGCATGGCGCTGGAAATCGCCGAGTTTCGCTGTATCGAGGCCGACAATATCCACGATGCCTACACCCAGGTTGTCGATGAGCGACCGGACATCGTGCTGCTGGACTGGATGCTTCCCGGCGGCAGTGGGCTGGAGATGCTGCGGCGGCTGAAGCGCGGGGATACCACCCGCGACCTGCCGGTTATCATGCTCACGGCAAAGACGGCCGAGGACAACGTTATCCAGGGCCTGGATGTCGGCGCCGACGACTACATCACCAAACCCTTTGCGCCGCGCGAGCTGATAGCCCGGGTCCGGGCCCTGCTGCGGCGCAGCGGGGGCGGCCCGGCCAATGAGCGGATGCAGGTGAGCGAGCTGGTTCTGGACGGCGAGAGCCGGCGGGTACTGATAGGGGAGAACCCGGTGGAAATGGGCCCGACTGAGTTCAAGCTGCTACAGTTCTTCATGTCTCATCCGGAACGGGCGTATACCCGTGGCCAGTTGCTGGACCAGGTGTGGGGCGCCAACGTGTATGTGGAGGAGCGCACCATCGACGTCCATATCCGCCGCCTGCGCAAGGCGCTGCAGTCTCCGCAAGGCGACTACAGTAATCTTATCCAGACGGTGCGGGGCACCGGTTACCGTTTCTCCTCCCGCGGGGTGGCCTAGTGCCGGAGAGTCTGACCCCATGAACTCGTTTACTGTTGCCGGCAGGGTAGGCCTGCTGCTCGCAGTTGCCGCGGCGATAGGCTGGTATTACGGGCAGGGCCTGCTTGCGCTGGCCGGCACTCTGCTGGGCCTGCTGGTATTCTGGTTGTACCAGATGCACAGGGTACAACAGTGGCTGCGGACTCCCGGCGAACCTCCGCCCGAGACCTACGGCATCTGGGGTGACCTGCTCAGCCAGATGTACCAGATGCAGAAGCGCGGGCGCGACGCCCGGCAGCGGCTGCAATCTACAGTAGATTATCTGCAGGACTCGTTTTCCTCGATGCGCGACGGGGTCGCCATCGTCGATGATCACGGCGTGTTGAAGTGGTTCAACGAGCCGGCGCAGGCACTGCTGGGCCTGCGCGCCGCGGACCGTGGTCAGAGCCTGATGAACCTGGTGCGCGCGCCCGAATTCCTGCGTTATTTCAATCGCGGGGAATTCGGCGAACCCCTCGAGTACCGCACCGCCGGGGATGCCGGCACCTGGCTGCGGGTCGAAATCACCCGGTTTGGTGACGGCGACAGGCTGCTTTTCATCCGCGACATCACCGCCGCCGTGCGCATGGAGAAAGTGCGCAAGGATTTCGTTGCCAACGTGTCCCACGAACTGCGCACCCCCCTGACAGTTATCAGCGGATACCTGGGCACCTTCCTGAGTGACACCGGCAAATTGCCCCAGGTTTACGTCAAGCCCCTGCAGCAAATGCTGCAGCAGGCCGAACGAATGGAGACCCTGCTCAAGGATCTGCTGTGGTTGTCGCGGATCGAGAGCGAGCAGGGAATCGAGGCACACACACCGGTGGATATCCGGGCCCTGTTGGCTGAGCTGCAGGACGAGTTGGGAACCGCATACCCGCAGCGCAAGGTGGAGACTGGATCTGGCCGCAGATTACAAGGTGCCCGGCGATTACCGTGAGCTGTACAGCGCCGTGTCCAACCTGGTACTGAACGCTATCAAGTACAGTGCGGACGACAGTGTGGTAAGGGTCAGCTGGAGCCAGCGCGATGGCAGCTGCTACCTCACTGTCAGGGACGAGGGTATCGGCGTGGATGCGAGCAATATCCCGCGGCTTACCGAACGGTTTTTCCGGGTGGAGGACAGCAGGTCCGCCAGCAGTGGCGGTGGCACCGGCCTGGGGCTGGCTATCGTCAAACATGTGGCGGCCAGCCATGGGGCCCGGCTCCAGATAGAGAGCAAGCTGGGCAAGGGCAGCGCTTTCAGCCTGGTGTTTCCCTGTCCAGGGCACAGTTACCACGCGGCCCACGGTGAGCGCATCCGTGGCATGATGAACCAACAGTTATTGGCAGGGCGGTAGACAAGATGTTGAAACAAGAAGATTACATGCACCATATTTCCGGCCAGTTCAACACCGAGCTGGAAGATCTGCGCAACTTCATGCTGGAGATGGGCGGCAAGGTGGAGCAGCAACTGGCCAGTGCCATAGAGGCGCTTGTCACGATGGACAGCGGCCAGGCCGAAGTGATCATTAACCGGGATCACGAGGTCAACCAGATGGAGATGTCCATCGACGACCAGTGTGCCTCGATCCTGGCCAGGCGCCAGCCCGCGGCCAGTGATTTGCGACTGGTGGTGGCCATTATCAAGGTCAATACCGACCTGGAGCGGATAGGCGACGAGGCCGCCAAGGTGGCGAGGCAGGCGATGCGGCTGTCTGAGGCGGGCAACTCGCCCAGTCATTTCATCGAGATCCGGCATATAGGTACCCATGTGGCCGACATGCTGCGCCGGTCGCTGGATGCCTTCGCCCGTCTCGACGTGCAAACGGCGGTCGAGGTTGTCAAGAATGACAGTATCGTCGACAAGGAGTACGGCAGTGCCCTGCGCAGCCTGATGACCTTCATGATGGAGGACCCACGGGCGATAGGGAGCATCATCAACGAGATGTGGGCTCTGCGCAGTCTTGAACGTATCGGCGATCATGCCAGCAATATCGCCGAACATGTGATCTATCTCGTGCGCGGCATGGATGTCCGGCACGGTCGCCTGGCGGAGCTGGGCGACTAGCGCCAGTGAGCCGGGCCTGGGCTGTCCGTGCCCCGGTTTTGTACCGCTGTAACAATTCCGTAACAAAGCTGGCATAGAATCGCCTGCGGGTACCCGGAGCAAACCCCGAACATCGCTCCAGTCATAGTCAGGGAGTACAGATCACGTGAAAAAATTTCCTCTGAGTGCAGTCGCCCTCGCCGCTATCGTCGGTGGTTCAGCAACGGCCCATGCCGCAGGACGCGATAACATCAGTATCGTCGGTTCCTCCACCGTGTACCCATTTGCCACCGTCGTCGCCGAGCGCTTCGGTCGCTCCACGGGCTTCAAGACACCGAAGATCGAAGCGACCGGGTCCGGCGGCGGTCTCAAGCTCTTCTGCAAGGGCGTTGGCGCCAATACCCCGGACATCACCAACTCGTCACGCAGAATCAAGCAGAGCGAGTTCGATGATTGCCAGAGCAACGGTGTCACCGAGATCGTCGAGGTTCTGGTCGGCTATGATGGCATTGCCGTGGCCAACGCCAGGAGTGCGCCGAAACTGGACCTGTCCCTGAAGGACATCTACCTGGCCCTGGCCAAGGATATACCCGGCCCCGATGGCAAGCTTATGGCCAACCCCTACAAGACCTGGAAGGACGTCAACCCCGCGCTGCCGGCCACCACGATTGAAGTGCTGGGCCCCCCCCCGACCTCGGGTACCCGTGATGCCTTTGCCGAGCTGGCGATGGGCGGCGGCGCAAAGGCAATACCCGGACTGAAGGCTCTGCGTGACCTGTCAGCTGAGCAGACCGATGAGATACAGGCAGCGATGGCCAAACTCGGCCTGCCCGCGGGGTTCTACCAGGCCCTGCAGGAGCAAAAAGGCAAGGCGCCCAAGGGCGAAGACCTGTTTGACTCAATTGCCTACGCCATCCGTGAGGACGGGGCCTATATTGAAGCCGGTGAGAACGACAACCTGATCGTGCAGAAACTCGATGCCAACCCGAACGCGGTGGGAATCTTCGGCTTCAGTTTCCTCGAGGAGAACGGCGACAAGGTACAGGGGTCGCTTATCGATGGCGTGAGCCCGACCTTCGACACCATTTCCAGCGGCGACTACCCGGTGTCACGGCCGCTGTATTTCTACATCAAGGGCGCCCATGTCGGTAAGATTCCCGGTATCCAGGAATATGCTGTAGAGTTCACCTCAAACAAGGCGATGGGCGAAGACGGCTACCTGCCCGAGAAGGGCCTGATCCCCCTTGCCGATGAGGAGCTCAAAAAGGTTCAGGCCGACGTGAAGGCCATGACTCCGCTCAAGTTGTAGTCACCGAGCGCCGGGGCTGATGTTGCCCGGCGGAATTAAAATGCGCCGCCGCCCGGTATTACCGGTGGCGGCGCAGCGGTTTTTTTGAGGCTGTAATGGATACGACCACGGTCTTCCTGGCGCTGTTACTGTTGACGGTCGTCAGTTTCTTTATGGGGCGCAAGCGCTCCCATACCATCACGGCGGGGCAGGGCGGTGCCCGGGCGCTGCACTCGCTGCCCAAGCACTACGGCTACATGGCGGCGTTGTGGGCCCTCCTGCCTGCACTGGCCGTGTTGGTGCTGTGGCTGGTGTTCGAGAACAGCATCCTGGCTCGCATGGTGGTAGGCGACCTGCCCGCCAGTGTGCAGGAGCTGTCCACCAGCGAGCAGGGACTTTATTTCAACCAGGTCGTCAGCTACGCGCTGGGTGCTACCGACGCCAGCATGCTGGATGCGGCCCAAATAAAGGCGGCCGAACACTACAGTTCACTGATGTCTTCCAGCCGCATGATCAAGGCCCTGCTGGTGCTGTTGGTCGCGCTGTGCGGTGCCATCCTGGCCCTGCGCCGTATCAGGCCGGCCCTGCGGGCGCGCAACCATGTTGAGAGTATCCTCAAGTGGATCCTGTTCAGCTGTTCCTTTCTCGCGGTCCTGACCACCCTGGGCATCGTTTTGTCGGTGCTGTTCGAAGCGATCCGCTTTTTCCAGACGATTCCCATCCTGGACTTCCTGTTCGGGCTCGAGTGGAGCCCGCAAATGGCTATCCGGGCCGATCAGGTAGCGGCTTCAGGCTCCTTTGGCTTTGTCCCGCTGTTTGTCGGCACCCTGTTGATTTCTGCGGTGGCCATGGTCATCGCAGTGCCCGTGGGTCTGATGTCCGCTATTTACCTCTCCGAGTATGCCAGCCGCGGGTTTCGCTCGGTTACCAAGCCGGTGCTGGAAATTCTCGCAGGCGTTCCCACGGTGGTTTACGGCTTTTTTGCCGCGCTCACGGTCGCGCCGTTTATCCGCACGCTGGGAGAGTCCCTGGGCTTGCACGTGGCATCGGAGAGCGCCCTGGCGGCGGGACTGGTCATGGGCATCATGATCATCCCGTTCGTTATGTCACTGTCGGATGACATCATCAATGCAGTGCCCGATACCCTGCGCGAGGCATCACTGGGCATGGGCGCGACCATGAATGAGACCATCCGCAAGGTGCTTCTGCCGGCCGCGTTGCCGGGTATTGTCGGCGGCATCCTGCTGGCGGTATCGAGGGCGATCGGGGAAACCATGATCGTGGTGATGGCGGCGGGCCTGTCCGCCAAGTTGACCATCAATCCCCTCGAGGCGGTAACCACCATAACCGTGCAGATCGTGACCCTGCTGGTGGGAGACCAGGAGTTCGACAGTCCCAAGACCCTGGCGGCGTTTGCCCTGGGCCTGGTGTTGTTCTTCGTTACCCTGCTGCTCAATGTGATCGCCCTCTACGTCGTCAGGAAATACAGGGAGCAATATGAGTAAGCGCCAGTCCTTGAAAGCCACAGAGGCCATCCAGGCATCCCTGAAAAAGCGCTATGCGCGGGAGCGGCGCTTCCAGTGGTATGGTCGCCTCGCGGTCCTCACCGGCTTCGTCTTCCTGTTCATCCTGCTGTTCGACATCGTCAGCAAGGGTATGCCCGCCTTTACCCAGCACTACATCAAGGTAACCGTGGACCTGTCCCAGGACTCGCTGGGTCTGGCCCCAGGGGCCGACGAGCAGGAGATCTACTCCGCGGATTATCTCGGGGCGATAAAGACCAGCCTGCGCGAGATGTTTCCCCAGGTCAGTGGGCGCAAGGAGAAACAACAGCTGTACCGGCTCCTCAGTATCGGCGCGGAGTATGACCTGCGCGACAAGGTGCTGGCAGATCCCGCCCTGATCGGCCACAGCAGTGAAATATGGTTGCGGGCCCACGCGGAGGCGGGCAGTTATCTCAAGGGCCAGGTCGCGGCCGGGGCCCGGGAAGCGGAGCGCAAGGTCAAGGACCTGCAAATAAGCTGGCTGGACGAGCTGCGAGCCCAGGGCCGCACGGAGTCACGCTTCAATACCACCTTTTTCACCCAGGGGGATTCCCGTGAGCCCGAGATGGCGGGTATCCGGGTGGCGCTGTATGGCTCTTTCTTCACCCTGCTGGTCACCTTTGCCATAGCTTTCCCGATCGGTGTGGCGGCAGCGGTCTACCTCGAGGAGTTTGCCCCGCGCAACCGTATTACCGACCTGATCGAGATCAACATCAATAACCTCGCGGCGGTACCTTCGATTGTCTTTGGCCTGCTGGGCCTGGCGGTGTTTATCAATTTCTTTGAATTGCCACGCTCGGCCCCGCTGGTCGGCGGAATCGTACTGTCGCTGATGACACTGCCCACGATTATCATTACCTCCCGGGCGGCGATCCAGGCGGTGTCGCCGTCGATCCGGGAGGCCGCCCTGGGCGTGGGCGCCTCCAAGTTGCAGACCGTTGTACACCATGTGTTGCCGGTTGCCATGCCAGGTATCCTGACCGGCTCCATCATTGGCATGGCCCAGGCGCTGGGCGAGTCTGCCCCCCTGCTGATGATCGGGATGGTGGCTTTCATTATGGATACGCCGGCGGGCGTAACCGATCCGGCGACGGTGCTGCCGGTGCAGATCTACCTCTGGGCGGACAGCCCCGAGCGCGGCTTCACCGAGAAGACCTCGGCGGCGATCATGGTGCTGATGGGCTTCCTGATCCTGATGAACGCACTGGCGGTTTACCTGCGCAGGCGCTTTGAAAGAAAATGATCGGGTATAATCGATGCATATGACAGAAGCGAATAGATCGCTGTCGTGGACAGCGGGAGAAAGCAAGATGGACAGGGCAGGGGAACAGGACAGGGCTGCCGCGGAAGCGGCGGGAACCAGGCGGCCACTGGATATCCGGGACCATGTCGAGCCGGCGGATTACCGGACGATCGGTACGCCGTTTGTCGATGACGCCAAAATGACCGCGCGCAACGTCAATGTGTTTTATGGCGATAAACAGGCCATTACCAATATCTCCCTGGACATTGGCCGCAACGAGGTGATCGCAATGATCGGGCCATCCGGTTGCGGCAAATCCACGTTCCTGCGCACCCTGAACCGGATGAACGACATCATACCGATCTGCAGGGTTGAGGGAGAGTTTGCCCTGGATGGAGACGACATATACGGCGGCGACCAGGACACGGTTCTGCTGCGGGCCAGGGTCGGCATGGTCTTCCAGAAACCCAACCCCTTCCCCAAGTCTATTTATGAAAACGTAGCCTACGGTCCGCGGATACACGGGCTTGCCCATAACAAGGCCGAGATGGATGAGATTGTAGAAGACAGCCTGCGCCGGGCCAGCCTGTTCGATGAGGTAAAGGACCAGCTCGACAAACCGGGCACTGGCTTGTCCGGCGGACAGCAGCAGCGCCTGTGTATTGCCCGTGCCATTGCGGTAAGCCCGGAAGTGATCCTGATGGATGAGCCCTGTTCAGCACTGGACCCTATCGCCACGGCGCGCATCGAGGAATTGATCGATGAACTGCGCGAGAACTACACCATTGCGATAGTCACCCACTCGATGCAGCAGGCGGCCCGCGTCTCCCAGCGCACTGCCTATTTTCACATGGGCAAGTTGATCGAGGTGGGTGATACCAAGCAGATATTCACCATGCCAAAGCATGAACTCACCGAGAATTATATTACCGGCCGGTTTGGCTGAGCAGGCGTCGGAGCGACTCCATGGACAATACCCAGCACCCAGAGCAACACACATCCCAGCGCTATAATGCCGAACTGGAGGGCTTGCGCAGTAGTGTGCTCACCATGGGTGGCCTGGTAGAGCAGCAGTGCCGGCAGGCGCTGGAGGCACTGGTTAATGGTGACGAGGACCTGGCCAGGTCAGTGGCCCGCTCGGACCACGAGGTGAATGACATGGAGCTGGAGATCAGTGCCCAGTGCACCGATATTCTCGCCCGTCGCCAGCCCGCGGCCCGGGACCTGCGCATGGTTGTGGCGATTATTCGCATGGTGGCTAATCTGGAGCGCATCGGCGACGAGGCTGCGAAAGTCGGCCGTATGGCGCGAAAGCTCGCGGACGGCAGGGACCGGGAGTCTTACTGCAGCGAGCCGCAGCACCTCGGGCAGGGCGCGAGCGACATGTTGCGCGGGGCGCTGGATGCATTTGCCCGCCTGGATGTGGACGCTGCCATCAATATCATCGCGCGGGACCAGGAGATCGACCGGGAATTCAAGACCCTGACCCGCCTGCTGATGACCCACATGATGGAGCAACCCCAGCGGGTGAAGAATATGTTGCGGGTGAACAGCTGCGCCCGGGCCTTTGAGCGCATCGGCGACCATGCGGTCAATCTCTGTGAGGAAGTGGTTTACCTGGTGGAGGGCAGCGACGTGCGTCACCTGAGTATCGAGGAGATCAGGGAGCGTCATCGCTCGGTTCCCGGGTGAAATCCTAGTCTTTTTTGCCCGCCTTCGAGTCCTTTTTTTCCGCTTCCTTTACCCGGCTTGAGATAAGGCTGGTAACCCAGTTGGAGAGGGAACGTCCGTCGGCCTCAGCGAGCTTTTTGGCTTTTTTCTTCAGCTCCGGGTCGATGCGGATGTTCAGCAGCTTGGTCTTTGACATTCCAACATCTTGATTAATAAGCGGAAAGAAATGGTATTTTAGCACATGTATATACCTTGTCTTGCCTTATTTATGGGGTATAGTATGTGTATACAACGAGTATCATAAAGCAGGAGTGGTGATGAATTTACAGGCAGCCCAGAAAGAATTGAAGGGCAGGGCGCCCAGAGTGACAGGTTTTGTTCTCGCAGTCGAAGTCGTGGTGGTTGTGTCTATCAGCTACGTGCTGGTCGGAATATTTGCCTGACGCCCAGGGTTTTAGCTCCCTCAATATCTCCCCCCAGGGCCTATTTTCCGGCCCGGTAATATGACAATCCTGTGACCGAACAAGCCCCTCCAGGGGCTTTACTGCCGGAAAAGTGCTCCCGGTCAGACGATTTGGCTCCCGCTTTGTAATAAAACCGTCACATTCAGCCAGTAAGCTTCGCCCCCAATGCATGCAACACTGCATCCATAACCATTACCTGGGGGAATCAAGCATGAAGAAATATCTTGCTGTAGCGGTTGCAGCCGCACTGGCGGGTAGCGGGCCGGCATTCGCCAATGTGAGCGAAGCCGAGTTTGCGGAACTCAAGGCGCAGTTCGCCGCGATGGCGCAGCGGCTCAATGCGCTGGAAGCAGAAAATAATCAGCTGCGTGAGCAGGGCAACGCCACCGTCAATCAGCTCGAGGGTACCCGGGAAGAACTGGCACTGGTGAAAACGAAGGAGAGTGAACCTTCCTGGACCGATAACATCAAGTTGAAGGGTGACTTTCGCTACCGCTACGAAGCAATCGATGTGGAGGATTCCAAGTCCCGCGATCGCAACCGGATTCGCGCCCGCCCGGAAATCATTGCGACCCTGCCGGATAACGTCACGGTAGGTTTTGGCCTGGCGACCGGTAGCGATGACCCGGTGTCCTCCAACCAGACCCTGGGGGGGGGCAACAGTTCCAAGCAGATCAACCTTGATCTTGCCTACGCCCGATGGTTGCCGATAGAAAACGCCTATATTGAAGCCGGTAAGTTCAAGAACCCGCTGTTCACGCCACAGGGCACAGCCATGCTGTGGGATGGTGACTGGCGTCCGGAAGGCTTCAGCGCGGGCTGGAACAGCGACAACTTCTTTGCGACCGGTCTGGTCAACTGGCTTGAGAGCGACAGCAAGTCTTCCAATGAAGAGGTGGCCTGGGGGATCCAGGGCGGCCTGAAATTCGATATCGCAGGCGCCAACCTGGTTACCGCGGTGGGCTACTACGACATTCCGGTCAAGGGCAACGCATCCTATTATGACGACAGTTTCTTCGGCAACTCCGTTGTCGTTAACAACGGTGTCGATGTCTACGAGTACGACTACGAATTGCTGGAACTTTCCGCGCAACTCGTGATGAGCCTGTTTGAGCAGCCCCTCAGCATCTATGGCGACTATGTACAGAACCAGGACCCGGACGATTACAACACCGGCTGGCTGGCAGGGATAATGCTGGGTAAGGCCAGTGGCAAGGGAACCTGGCAGATTGCCTACGAATACGAGGACCTCGAAGCTGATGCGGCGTTCGGTCTTGTGACTGATTCCGACTTCGGCGGTGGCGGTACCGATGCCAAGGGCTCAAAGCTGACCGGCGCCTATGGCATCAACAAGCAGTGGAACCTGGCGTTTACCTGGTATATCGACAACAAGGCAGGGGAAAAGACGTTCAAGGATGAAGGTGGTGCGGTGGGCTACGACCGCTTCATGATCGATACCAACTTCAAGTACTAACCGCCGCGGCCCATCGTAAATGGGCCGGGGGAGCTGCCCCTTGCACCTTTTGCCGGGTGCCGGGGGCATGCCTGCTTCAGGTGCCGATACTCACCAGCTCTGCCTGGGTGGTGCCGTCACTTTCGGTGCGATAGCGGTACTTTACGGTACTGCCGGGCTCGGCATCATTCAGCCTCGGGTCGGCGGGGAGCTTGAATTCCATCTTCTCGCCACGGCGCACCCGGCAGGATGAGTCCTGGTCATACTTGCTGACCGAGTGAAATTTTACATTCACGCTTTCTTCCTGGCCCTGCTGCCCTTTTTGCACTGTGCCTTCGAGCATGCAGTCGCGGGTGGTATCGGCGAAGCCGGCACTCGCAAACAGTGCGAGTGAGCTCGCTGCGGCGATCTTGACTAAAGCTTTCATTGTGTTGCCTCCTTTTATCCGTTCAGCCGTCTCTGGCGGCCTGTCATCGGTTGGTATTTCCGCAGTCCGGCGGACATTGCAGGGAAAACCCTTGCCGACGCCTCGAGTGTACGCCTGTTGTGTATACAAAATACACCTTATTCATGCAATCTTCATAATACTGTCACATTAGTGTTGTAGCGATCCGCTACAGGGGTAATCAATCTGTCACATAGCTGTCATGAAGGGCCGATATCATCGTGGTGGTCGGGATTATCCATCTCTCTTTTCACAGGTTCTTTATGGTTCTAAATCGCTTTTTTCTGCCCGTGGTGCTCAGCGTGTTCTGCCAGCAGGTATCTGCTCTCTCGCTCGCTCCCGAGGAGTTCCAGGCCTCCCGCCAACTGGCCTGTGTGCTTGCCGAGCAGTCCCTGGGCTATCTCGATGAGGCGCAGTACGGTGAAAAAACCCACTCCGTGCTGGATGGTTTCGATGAAGCGGAGCGCGACAATATTCTCGCCAAGGCGCTCGGTTACTACGATGGTCTGATGTTTTCCATCGAGCCGGACAATGCCCGGCAGGTGTCCGAGCGGCTCGAAACTTTTATAGCGAGCGCCTCCTGTCGCCGGGACGACGGCTTCGTTAACGTGAAAGCTACTTTCTCCCTGTAACCCCGGTCGCTGGCTGCGTCCGCGTTCCCGATGGCGCGGCCAGCAACTCCCTCCAGCCCTTCAAGCTCTTGACGAGCTGATACCAGCGCTGCCTGATTAGTCTGCACCGCTCCTCGGCAGGCTTCGATGCCTCGCCTGCAAATGTCACAGTTTCGCAATCTGACTGTCACCGCATTGTCATCTGGCCCACCTAGGATAGCGCGAGTCGGTTTTTCGGCCGGACGCCTTCGGGGCCTGTCCATTTTTCAATGAACCATAGGGGTAAATCATGTCGTCTCAATCAGGAATGAAGCAATTCTTGCTGGCACTCGTTGCCGTGGGTGTTGTGTCTACGCTCACCGCGTGTGGCGGATCGTCCAGCAACGTATCGCCCGGGAACATAGTTGTGCCACCAGACGGCGGCGGCACCGATCCCAATGAGCCGATCCAGCCCCCGCCGCCGCCTGATGGCGATACTGTCGAGTCGGTGATCCCATCCTCGCTCAACGATGTTATCTATGACTCCGGTGAGACGGCGCCCGATGGCAGGCCGATTTACGTCATCGACGTTACCGCACTGCCCGGGGGCAACCTTGACCCCAGCGGCCTGTTGCTGGGCAACGACTTTATATTCCGCATTGAAGGCGGTGCCCTGCGCATCGCCCAGAACTAGGGAGTTTGGGACATGAAAAAACGGAGTATTTATACAGCCGTCACTGCGGGACTGGCACTGGTCGGTTGGCAGGGCGCACAGGCCCAGGATTGTGTTCTGGATATCGCCCCGGGGGCCGTTATTGCCGGCAGCAGTTCTTCCGATTTTCTCGTCATCGAGCAGGGTTGCCAGATCAATGCAGCCGGGACCAGGGAGCAGCCGATCAATTTCACCGCCTTTGAGGCGGTAACCGGCAATGTCGACTCCGGCGCTCGAGGCCTCTGGGGTGGCGTAGTCATCAATGGCTTCGCTCCCATCAACGACTGTCCCGAGGGCGCCCAGGGCGGCACCGTCCAGTGCACGAAGGAGGGCGAGGCAAATTCAGGCCTGTTCGGTGGTAATGATCCCAACGATAATTCCGGCGTACTGACCTACGTCGTGGTGAGTTATGCGGGTTCCAACGTTGACCCGGAAAACCAGCTCAACGGTATCGCCTTTCAGGGCGTCGGTGCCGGCACCACGGTGGACTATGTTCAGGTACACAATAACCTCGACGACGGTATCGAGTTTTTTGGCGGTACGGTCAACGCCAGCCACGTGGTGCTCACCGGCAACGCCGACGACTCGCTGGACTGGACCGATGGCTGGCAGGGCGCGGTGCAGTTCGTTTATGTGGAGCAACAGAACGGCGGCGACAACCTGATCGAGGCGGACAACCGCGAGGGTGACGAGAACGCCCAGCCCCGCTCCATCCCCTACATCAGCAATATGTCGGGTTATGGCGTTGCCGGTGAGAACGGCTTGCGCCTGCGTCGTGGCACCGGCCTGTTCCTGACCAACACCATAGTGACGGGTTCGACCAGCTGCCTGCAAATCGAGGGCGTGTCCGTTGATCTACTGGGCTCCGACCTGACGATTGGCGGCACCAGTTTCGGCTGTACCGAGACGGCGACCGGCGACAGCAGTGCGACGGTCGATGCCTACCTGGACAGCGCGGACGAGGTTTCCACGGACGGTGGTCAGGTCAGCGCGGTATCCACCAGCAACGCCTTTTTTGAAGCGGTCGATTATGTGGGTGCCTTCGGTGGTTCCGACTGGACGGCCGGCTGGACGGTAGCCGGTTCTGTCAGCAACCCCGGCACGCCCTCCCTGGGCTGCCCGGCTGGCACTGAAGAGGCTTCCCAGCAGGTTGCCGGCTCCCGGGTCTGTGAACTGATCGGCGAGATCACCTCGAATCTCACCCTGACACCCGGAAATCTTTATGAACTGGTCGGCAAGGTAGTGATCGGCGGCGACAACGAGAATTCCGCCACCCTGACCGTGCAGGCCGGGGTCACCGTCTACGGTGGCACCAGCAGCGACTTCCTGGTGATCTCCCGCGGCTCTGAACTGGTCGTGAACGGCACCCGCAGCGCGCCGGTCACCTTTACCGGTATCGACGACCTGCTGGGCAACGCCGATGAAGATACCCGCGGCCTGTGGGGCGGTGTGGTCATCAACGGCAACGCACCCATCAACGACTGCCCCGAGGGCGCCCAGGGCGGCACCGCCGCGTGTACCAAGGAAGGTGAAGCCAACTCCGGCCTGTTCGGCGGCGATGATCCCACCGATTCCAGCGGCAGCCTGAAATACATGGTGGTCAAGTACGCGGGCTCCAACGTGGACCCCGAGAACCAGCTCAACGGCATTGCCTTCCAGGGCGTGGGTTCCGGCACCTCGGTCGAGTTCGTGCAGGTTTACAACAACCTGGACGATGGTATCGAGTTCTTCGGCGGCACCGTCAGCGCGAAGTATGTGGTATTGACCGGCAATGGCGATGACTCCCTGGATTGGACTGATGGCTGGCAGGGCAATATCCAGTACCTGCAGATCGACCAGGCCGACAATGCGGGCGACAACGGTATCGAGGCGGATAATCGCGAAGGCGACGAGAATGCCCAGCCGCGTTCCATGCCGGGTATCGCCAACATGACGATCAACGGCAACAGCGGCGAGCGCGGCATACTCCTGCGTCGCGGCACCGGTGCGTTTATCTATAACTCGCGGGTCAGCGGCAGTGCGAGCTGCCTCGAGGTAGCCGGAGAGTCGGTTGCGCTGGAGGGCACCGATATCGTGTTCGACGGTGTCTCCCTGGATTGTGATGTCACCGTGAGCGATGGTAGCGCTGAAACACAGGCCTGGCTGGATGCCAGCAACGTCAACCAGAACGGTGGTGCGGTGGCGCCGGCCGACCTGTCAGCTGACAGCTTCTTCGACGACACCGACTACGTCGGCGCCGTGCAGGACGCGGCCAATGACTGGGTAGCGGGCTGGACAGTCGGCATGCCCGATACCTCCCCGCCGGTGGCGGGGTGTCCCGCAGGTACCACCGACGGTGCTGTCATCGCCGGTACTCCAAGCTGCATCCTGTCTGGGACCATCGTGTCCGATACGACCCTGACCCGCGGTAACTACTACGTGCTCGATGGCAAGGTCGTGGTGGGTGGTGACAACACCGACTCCGCAGTGCTGACCGTTGAATCCGGTACCACCATCATCGGTGATGACGACGCCGACTTCCTTGTGATCTCACGGGGTTCGAGAATCCGCGCACTGGGTACCAATATGGCGCCGGTGACCCTGACGGCTATCGAGGACATCCAGGGTGATCCCAACCTGGCCAACGCCCGCGGGCTCTGGGGCGGCCTGGTGATCAACGGCAACGCGCCGATCAACGATTGTCCGGAAGGCGCCCAGGGCGGCACCGCAGCCTGTACCAAGGAAGGCGAGGCAAACTCGGGGCTTTTCGGTGGCGCAGACGCCGCTGATAACAGCGGTGTACTGCGGTACGTGGTAGTCAAGTATGCCGGCTCCAACGTCGACCCGGAAAACCAGCTCAACGGTATCGCCTTCCAGGGCGTGGGTTCGGGCACCACGGTGGACTACATCCAGGTGCACAACAACCTGGACGACGGCATCGAGATGTTCGGTGGTGCGGTCAACCTCAAGCATGTGGTGCTCAGCGGCAACGGAGACGACTCCATGGACTGGACCGACGGCTGGAACGGCAACGCCCAGTACGTGCAGATCGTGCAGGCGGCTGACGCCGGCGACAACGGCATCGAGGCGGATAACCGAGAAGGCGACGAAAACGCGCAACCTCGCTCAAACCCCACCATCGCCAATATGTCGATCCAGGGTAATTCCGGCGAACGCGGCATCCTGCTGCGTCGGGGTACCGGGGCTGACATGTACAACTCGCTGGTGAGCGGCTCGGCGACCTGTTTCGAGGTGGCCGGAGAGTCAGTGGCCCTGCTGGGAACGGACATCAACCTGGCCAGCGTATCCTTCGGCTGCGAAACAGTGTCGGGCGGTGTCGATCCCGAGCTCCAGAATTACCTGGACGGGGCGCCCGGTGTTACCCAGGACGGCTCCATACCCTCCGCGACGTCGCTGCCCAACAACGGCTTCTTCGAGCAGAACAACGCGATCGGCTCCGATTTTGCGAGCTGGAAGGGTGCCTGGGTATTTGGCCTGTAAACGAGACTGGCAAGTAAGCAAGCAAGACAGGGGCTGGCAGCGATGGCAGCCCCTTCGATACAGGATTTGAATGGCTGACGACCCATTTTGCGACAGGCCGTGAGTCATTTACCTGTTCAAGAGCGGGTTTCTTACAGGTGGAGAGAGAAAGGAAAATGAAGCGAAAAATTTTGTCAGTGGCCGTGTTATCTGCCCTGGGGATGCATGTGCCCCTGGTGTTGGCACAGGAACCCGAGATCGAGAGCGCCGCCCCGGCAATCGAGATCGAGGAAGTGTTTGTAATGGGTGAATTCATTCCGGAGGAAAAGCGCGACACCTCGGAGATTTCCAATGTGCTCAGCACGGAGGATCTCAATTTCGTGCCGGAGACCAACGTCGGCGCAGCACTGTCGAGAGTGGCGGGGCTCAGCCTGGTGGGCGGCAAATATGTGTATGTGCGCGGCCTGGGTGAGCGTTATTCATCTACTTTGCTCAACAAGGCCCGCATCTCCAGCCCCGTGCCGTTTCAGAAAACGGTACCCCTGGATCTGGTCCCGAATAATATCGTGAAGAGCCTGCTGGTGCAGAAGACCTATTCAGCAGAGTACCCGGGCGATTTCTCCGGCGGCGTTGTGGATATCCGCACCAAGACGACACCCGATGAAGACTACCTCATCATGAAACTCAGTGCCGGCGGCAACTCCAAGACAACAAACGGCGACGGCCTGACCTATGCCGGCGGCGACAAGGACAACTGGGGCTATGACGACGGTACCCGTGCCATCCCCAAACCGGTACAGAATCTGACCACCGAGGAGTTTGACGACACGGTCTATCCAGAGCGCGCCAACCTCGGCGCGGGTTTTTACAATACCTGGGATATCTATGAGAAAACCATGAAGCCCTTCTACACCGGTGAGGCGGAAGGCGGCAAACGCTTTGAGTTTGACAACGGCATGGTGCTCGGATTCATCGGCAACTACAAGTACAGCAACCGCTGGGTCAATGTCGACAAGGACTTCAGGCGTTACGAATTCACAGGTGTGGATGGCGGCAGCAACCAGACCGTGCAGTACGACCGCTTTATCACTACCCAGAATGTCGATATCAGCGCTTTCGGTAATGTCGGCCTCGAGCTGGATGAAAACAACTCGGTCACCTTCACTGCGGCCAAGCTGAAGCAGTCCACCGACCAGGTGCAGCAGGACAAGGGCTTTTCCAGCGAGGACAACGTCGATAACGGCACCCCTGTCGAGAGCTATCTGCTGCAGTATACCGAGAACCAGATCGAATCCTACCAGCTGTCCGGCAGTCACTACCTGCCCTTCGCTAACGACACCTTGTTCGAGTGGCGGGCGATAGATGGCACCGGCAAGCGGGATGCGCCCGATGCGCGCAGTTACACCTATGCGGAAAATAATGACGGCCTGATGGAAATGGTGTACTCCGGCAGCCAGGCAGCGGGAGACCTGCGCGACGTCTACCAGGCGCCCGAAAGAAGCTACAGCAAGCTCAAAGACGGTATCAACGAGTACGGCTTCGATTTCGAGGTGCCGTTTACCGTGCTGGGTATCGACACCGTGTTCAGCACCGGGTACTCCGATTACGACCGCACGCGCAAGAGCAACGACCGCCTGTTCCGCTTTGATATCACCTCCAGAGCCCCCGATTATGTGCCGCTGGAAACGCCGAGCCAGTTGTTCGGTGACCAGAACTGGATCGACGAGTACGTCAGTATCCGCGATTTCAGCAACAGCGCGGCCAACGCCAGCGGCATTTTTCCCTTCGCCAGATCGAAGGAGAAAGTGGAGGGCTACTACGGCTCACTGGATGCGCAGGTACTGCCCTCGGTCCGGGTGCAGGCTGGCGTACGCCTCGAAGATACCAGCATCGAGGCCGACGCCTGGGGCGGTAACACCGAACCCGGTACGGAAAACCAGGTGCAGAACAGTTACAACGACTCGTTGCCTGCCGTGTCAGTCACCTGGGAGTTTATCGAGAACATGCAGGTGAGGTTTGCCTACTCGGAAACAGTCAATCGGCCCAGCCTGCTGGAGATCACCGGCTCCACCCTGCGCAACCCTGAGGACCAGAACCTGTACCGCGGCAACGTATTCCTCGAGCCCGCGGACCTGAGCAACTACGACGCGCGCTGGGAATGGTACTTCGGTGCGGTGGACGAGATGTCCCTGGGCCTGTTCTACAAGGAATTCGACAATCCGATCGAGCTGGCCAAGGTTCAGGCCCAGGGGGATATCTACACCTGGTTCAACGCCGACAAGGCGGAACTGAAAGGCGTGGAATACGACATACGCAAGGAATTGCCCCTGGGAGAGTGGTTCGGGCTTGACCCCATGTGGAACGGTTTCAACATATCCATGAACGTGTCGTATATCGACTCCGAGGTGACCCTGCTGGGCTCCGGCGAGACTGCCGCTGATGTGCCCCTGACCGGGGGTCGCCAGATCGCGCCGCTGTACTCCAACGAGCGCAAGATGACCGGTCAGTCCGACTGGCTGGGCAACCTGCTGCTGTCCTACTCGGACTACGACCTGGGTGTGACCGGAAGCATACTGTACAACTACACGGATGAACGGATCATCCTGGTCGGGGACAACAATGCGCCCGATATCATCGAGGAGGGCAGGG
Source organism: uncultured Gammaproteobacteria bacterium (assembly GCA_963792815.1). Lineage (GTDB taxonomy): Bacteria > Pseudomonadota > Gammaproteobacteria > Pseudomonadales > Halieaceae > JARRPM01. Next base: position 120,953 of record CAWBXR010000012.1, on the reverse strand, counting down.
GCGTCGTGGACGTGTTGGTCAAATACGAATTCCCCTGGAAGAAGTATGATTTCGAGGTGGAAGCCAAGGCGGGCAATATTTTTGATACAAAGGTCGAGTGGACCCAGGGCGGCCTGGCCTACGAGAACTGGCAACCGGGTATCAATTACTCGATAGGCCTGCGCGCCACATTCTGATCGATTCGGTGCCCCGGGCGGCAACGCCCTGGCGGCTCCTGCCCTTTGTTGCATTGCCCGGTTGCTTGGGTACAATAGCGCGCTGCCGGAGACCGCGGTCCCCGGCATTGCGTCCCCTTCGTCTAGTGGTCCAGGACACTGCCCTTTCACGGCGGTAACAGGGGTTCGAACCCCCTAGGGGACGCCACTATTGCGAGTATGCCATGAGCCGTTACTGGAGCGATGTAGTCGGGCGTCTGACGCCTTACGTGCCGGGTGAACAGCCCAGGCTCGACAAGCTGGTCAAGCTCAACACCAATGAGTTCCCATACCCCCCTTCGCCCCGCGTGCTGGAGGCCATCGCTGCGGTGTCAGCAGATTCACTGCGCCGCTATCCAGACCCGGAGTCGACAGAACTGAGGCAGGCCTTTGCCGATCGCAATGCCCTGGAGCCAGAGCAGGTCTTTGTCGGTAACGGCTCCGACGAGGTACTGGCCCACGCCTTCCAGGCGCTGCTCAAGCATGACAAGCCACTGCTGTTTCCCGACGTCACCTACAGCTTTTATCCCGTGTGGTGCGACCTGTACAAAGTGCGATGGCGGACAGTGCCCCTGACGGCAGATTTTCGCGTCGACCCCGACGATTACCGGACGGATAACGGCGGTATCATCATCCCCAACCCCAATGCCCCCACCGGCGTGCTGCTCGGGTTGGCGGGGGTAAGGCAGTTGCTTGAGCACAATCCCGGGTCAGTGGTGGTGATCGATGAGGCCTACATTGATTTCGGCGGTGAGTCGGCTACCTGCCTTATACCGGAGTTCGACAACCTGCTGGTTGTCCAGACCATGTCGAAGTCCTGGGCGCTTGCGGGTCTGCGTGTCGGTGTGGCCATGGGCAGTGCGCCACTGATCGACGGCCTGCAGCGAGTCAAGAACTCGTTCAATTCATATCCGCTGGACGTGGTGGCCCAGCGCGCCGGCATTGCGGCGCTGGCTGACGAGGCCTATTTCGATCGAACCTGCCGGCAGGTCGTGGCCAGTCGTGAGAGCCTGTCCGCTGCAATGGTGGCGTTGGGTTTCGAGGTACTGCCTTCGGCGGCCAATTTTATCCTGGCCAGGCACCCGGGCAGGGCGGCGCGGGAGCTGTTTGCCGCGCTGCGGGCGAGGGGCATTATCGTGCGCTATTTTGACAAGCCGCGCATCGATGACCACCTGCGCATCAGTATTGGTACCGATGCGCAGTGCGATGCACTGCTGGCTGCGCTGGAGGAATTGCTGGCCTAGGGGCCGGGCAGCGCCCGGCTCAACGCTTGCGGAGAATCACGCTGCCTATGCTGTAACCGGCGCCAAAGGAACACAGCACGCCGATTTCGCCGGCTTGGAAATCCGCCCTGTGCTTGTGGAAGGCAATGACTGATCCGGCGGAACTCGTGTTGGCGTACTCATCGAGAATGGTCGGTGCCTCTGCTTCCGTCGCCTCCCGGCCCAACACCCGCCTCGAGATCAGCTGGTTCATACTCAGGTTTGCCTGGTGCAGCCAGAAACGCTTGACCTGCGCCGGGGCAATACCCAGCTTCTCGAGTTGCGCCGATATCTGCGAGGCGACCGCCGGGCAGACCTCCTTGAAAACCTTGCGCCCCTCCTGGACGAACAGCTTATCGGCCTGGCCTACGCCGGATTCATCGCCGCGGTTGAGAAAACCGAAGTTATTGCGGATGTTGTTGGAGTAAATGGTCTGCAACTTGCTGTCGACGATCTCGTAGAGGTCGCCGGCAGTGGCCGTGGCGGCAGCTTCGACGATAACCGCTGTACAGACATCACCGAAGATGAAATGTGAGTCGCGATCGCGAAAGTTCAGGTGGCCGCTGCATATCTCAGGGTTGACCATCAGCACGCAGCTGGCGCTGCCGGAGATGATCGCGTCCCTCGCCTGCTGGATCCCGAAGGTGGCGGAGGAGCAGGCCACGTTCATATCAAAACCATAGCCCTCGATATCCAGGGCGTCCTGGATCTCCACCGCCATGGCGGGGTACGCCCGCTGCATATTGGAAGCGGCGACGATGACCATGTCGATATCCGCTGCGGCTTTGCCGGCCTGGGCCATGGCTTCCCGGGCGGCGGCCACTGCCATTTCACACTGGATGGACTGCGCCTCGTTCGGGCGCTCGGGCAGCCGGGGTACCATTCTCCGCGGGTCGAGGATGCCATCCTTGTTCATCACATAGCGCGACTTGATGCCTGAGGCCTTTTCCACGAACTCCGCAGAAGAAGGCTGCAGCGGCGCTGTTTCCCCGGCGGCAATGGCGTCCGCATGCTCCTTGTTGTAGAGCTCGACATAGCTGTTGAACGAGGTTACCAGCTCTTCGTTACTGATGGATTCCGCGGGTGTGAAGAGGCCGGTTCCGCTGATCACGATCTCGCTCATGTTTGGCTTGCTCCCTGAATTGGGTGATTACTGGATCCTGGCATGGGCATGAAAAAAGGCCGCGAGGCGGCCCTTGTTCTCAAGCGCAGGCCTGCGTTCATCGTTTGTCCAGCGGTACATAATCCCGTTGGGTATAGCCGGTGTAGAGCTGGCGCGGGCGACCAATACGGTAACTGCCGGAAATCATTTCGTTCCAGTGGGCTATCCAGCCGACTGTGCGGCCCACCGCGAAAATCACCGTGAACATGCTGGTGGGGATGCCGATCGCCTTGAGGATGATGCCTGAGTAGAAATCGACATTCGGATAGAGTTTCTTCTCGATAAAGTACTCATCGCTCAGGGCGATTTCCTCGAGTCGCTTGGCAATGGACAGGAGGGGGTCATTCTCGATGCCCAGTTCAGCCAGCACATCATCGGCTGCCTCTTTCATAACCTTCGCCCGTGGATCGAAGTTCTTGTAGACCCGGTGACCAAAGCCCATCAGGCGGAAGGGGTCGTCCTTGTCCTTGGCCCGGGCGACAAATTCGTCTATCCGGGAAACATCGCCGATCTCTTCGAGCATTTCCAGTACAGCCTCATTGGCGCCGCCGTGAGAGGGACCCCACAGCGCCGCAATGCCCGCGGCGATGCAGGCGAAGGGGTTTGCCCCGGAGGAGCCGGCCAGGCGCACGGTGGAAGTGGAGGCGTTCTGCTCATGGTCAGCGTGCAACAGGAAGATGCGGTCCATGGCCTTGGCCAGCACCGGGCTGATGTTGCTGGGCTCGCAGGGATTGCCGAACATCATATGGAGGAAGTTCTCGGAATAGCTCAGGGCGTTGTCCGGGTACATGAAGGGCTGCCCGGTGGAGAATTTGTAACTCATGGCCGCCAGGGTGGGCATCTTGGCGATCAGGCGGTATGCGGCGATCTGGCGGTGGTGCTCGTCGGATATGTCCAGCGAATCGTGATAGAAGGCGGAGAGGGCCCCGACCACGCCGCACATAATGGCCATGGGGTGCGCGTCGCGACGGAAGCCGTTGAAAGAATGTGCGAATCTGCTCGTGCACCATAGTGTGGCGGTGCACGGTGCTGACAAAACGCTTCTTCTCTTCCTTCGAGGGGAGCTCGCCGTAGAGCAGCAGGTAACAGGTTTCGAGGTAGTCGGACTCGTCCGCCAGCTGCTCGATAGGGTAACCCCGGTGCAGGAGAATGCCCTTGTTGCCGTCGATAAAGGTAATCTGTGATTCACAGGCGGCGGTGGAGACAAAGCCGGGGTCGTAGGTGAACAGTCCCTTGCTGGTTAATGCACCAACGTCGACCACATCGGGGCCCAGGGTGCCGGAATATATAGGCAGCTCGACCGGGGCGTCCAGTCCGTCGACGGTGAGGAGGGCTTTTTTATCACTCATTGGAGATCCTGGGATGTCAAAAAGATGGGCGATCCACTATAGAGTTTCCCGCGTTTTTGTCAATTGATCCGGGTCTATTTGCGGCCATCCAGCGCCAGCTTGCGACTAAAGTCGGCAATCCGCCGTGCGGGAACTTGCACTAGAATGAGGCGGTGGCAGGAAAGCACCGCCGCGGCATGCCTTTTTCGCAACAAGTTTGTAATTACGAGGGTAAGTCCTTATAATTTGGCGCGTTTTGATTGGCCGGAGGCTTGGCGTCCGGGCAGTTGAAGTGCTTCCGGCTCTAACCCATTAATCGCCCACCCGGGCGTCAAAATTATGGTGCCCTAAAGTGAAAGACAAGCGTCCCGTTAACCTGGACATCGGTACCATGCGGCTGCCCATCACCGCATGGACGTCCATCGCACACCGCGCCTCCGGCGTATTCCTGTTTGCCGGCATGGCGGTCCTCATCTGGACCCTGGATGCCAGTCTCGCCAGCCCTGAGAGTTTCGCTGAATTACAGGACTGCCTCGCCAGTCCCCTGGCGAAACTGGTCATCTGGGCCGTAGTCGCCGGCCTGATCTACCATTCTGTCGCCGGCGTAAAACACCTGATTATGGACCTCGGGGTCGGAGAGACCATGGAGGGAGGCACGCGAGGCGCGCAGATCGTCCTGGCTGTGTCTATCGTGCTGATACTGCTTGCGGGGGTCTGGATATGGTAACTGCAGTAACGAGTATGGGCCGTTCCGGCCTCTATGACTGGCTGATGCAGCGCGTCACCGCTGTCATCCTGCTGGCCTACTTCATCCTTGTGGGCTGTGTCCTGCTGGGCGGGGTCGACTACGCCAGCTGGAAAGAGCTCTATTCCCAGACCTGGATGCGGGTGTTCAGCCTGCTTGCCCTGTTGTCGCTGGCTATTCATGCCTGGGTCGGTTTGTGGGCTGTCGTCACCGACTATCTCACCGAGCGCCTGATGGGTACAACCGGCAATGTGCTGCGCCTGCTGGTGCAGGTTGTGTGCGCCATCATTATGTTCACGTATGTCGTCTGGGGCATCCAGATCTTGTGGGGTTACTGAGTTATGGCTGCTCTTCGTACTATTTCGTTTGATGGTGTAATCGTCGGCGGCGGCGGCGCTGGCATGCGCGCGGCCCTGCAGTTGGCCCAGTCGGGCTACAAAACCGCGGTAATCTCCAAGGTGTTCCCCACCCGGTCCCACACGGTGTCCGCCCAGGGCGGGATCACCTGCGCGATCGCCAGCGCCGACCCCGATGATGACTGGCGCTGGCATATGTATGACACGGTCAAGGGCTCCGATTATATCGGCGACCAGGACGCCATCGAGTACATGTGCAGTGTCGGGCCCGAAGCGGTGTTCGAGCTGGAGCACATGGGCCTGCCGTTTTCCCGTACCGAGGAGGGCCGTATCTACCAGCGCCCCTTCGGCGGGCAGTCGAAGAATTACGGCGAGGGCGGCCAGGCCGCCCGCACCTGCGCCGCGGCGGATCGCACCGGTCACGCCCTGCTGCACACCCTGTACCAGGGCAACATGAAAAACAACACGGTGTTCTTCAACGAGTGGTTTGCCACCGACCTGGTCAAGAACCAGGACGGCGCGGTGGTGGGTGTGATGGCCATCTGTATAGAAACCGGTGAAACCGTCTACATAAAGTCCAAGGCCACCGTTTTCGCCACCGGCGGGGCGGGGCGGATCTATGCGTCCACCACCAACGCCCACATTAACACCGGCGATGGTATCGGCATGGCCCTGCGGGCCGGGTTCCCGGTCCAGGATATCGAGATGTGGCAGTTCCACCCCACCGGTATCGCCGGCGCGGGCACCCTGGTGACCGAGGGTTGCCGGGGGGAGGGTGGCTACCTGATCAACAAGGACGGTGAGCGTTTCATGGAGCGCTATGCGCCCAACGCCAAGGACCTGGCCGGCCGCGACGTGGTAGCGCGCTCAATGGTGCTGGAGATTATCGAGGGTCGTGGCTGTGGGCCCGAGGGCGATCACGTGCTGCTCAAGCTGGATCACCTGGGCGAAGAGGTACTCGAAAGTCGCCTGCCCGGGATCTGCGAGCTGTCGCGCACCTTTGCCCATGTCGACCCGGTCAAGGAACCGATCCCCGTTGTGCCCACCTGCCACTATATGATGGGCGGCATTCCGACCAACGTCCACGGCCAGGCCCTGACAGTGGACGCCAGCGGCAATGACGTGGTGATCCCGGGCCTGTATGCCTGCGGTGAGGTAGCCTGCGTATCGGTGCATGGCGCCAACCGCCTGGGGGGCAACTCGCTGCTCGACCTGGTGGTATTCGGTCGTGCCTCGGGCATCTATATCGAGAAGGCCCTGCGCGAGGGAATCGAGTTGCGCGATGCCTCGGAAAGCGATATCGAGCAGGCCATGTCCCGTCTCGACAGGTTGAACAAGTCGAGCGGCGGCGAGAGCGTTGCCCCCCTGCGCAAGGAATTGCAGAACACCATGCAGAACTACTTCGGCGTGTTTCGCAACGGGGAGTTTATGCAGCAGGGTATCACCAAGCTTGCCGACCTGCGCGGGCGCATCGAGGGCGCCCGGCTCGATGACAAGAGCATGGCTTACAATACGGCCAGGATTGAGGCGTTGGAGCTGCAAAACCTGCTGGAGGTGGCCGAGGCAACGGCTATCACCGCGGAAGGGCGCAAGGAGAGCCGTGGCGCCCACGCCCGGGAGGATTTCGATTCCCGCGACGACGAGAACTGGCTGTGCCATTCGGTGTTCTTCCCCACCGACAAACGGGTGGGCAAGCGTGCCGTAAACTTTGAACCCAAAACGGTCGATACCTTCCAGCCGAAAGCGCGTACGTATTAAGAGGCAGTCACCATGTTGCAAGTAAGTATCTATCGCTATAACCCGGAAACCGATGCCGAGCCCTACATGCAGGATGTGCAGGTCGACACCGGGGGCAAGGACCTGATGGTGCTGGACGTGCTGGAGCTGATCAAGTCCCAGGACACCACGGTGACCTATCGCCGCTCCTGTCGCGAGGGTGTCTGCGGCTCCGACGGCGTCAATATGAACGGCAAGAACGGCCTGGCCTGCATCACGCCCCTGTCCGAGGCCGTGCGAGGTAACAAGCTGGTGCTGCGGCCCCTGCCCGGACTGCCCGTGATCCGGGACCTGGTGGTGGATATGAGCATGTTCTACGCCCAGTATGAAAAAGTGCAGCCCTACCTGCAGAACGACACGCCGGCGCCGGCAATCGAGCGTTTGCAATCCCCGGAGGACCGGGCCAAGCTGGACGGTCTTTACGAGTGTATCCTGTGCGCCTGCTGCTCCACCTCCTGCCCCTCGTTCTGGTGGAACCCGGAGCGCTTTATCGGCCCGGCGGGGCTGCTGCAGGCCTATCGCTTCCTCGCGGATACCCGGGATACTGCTACCGAAGAGCGACTGTCGCGGCTGGACGACCCCTTCAGCGTGTTCCGCTGCCACGGTATCCAGAACTGTGTGAACGTCTGTCCCAAGGGGCTCAATCCCACCCGGGCTATCGGGCATATTCGCAATATGTTGTTGAGTCGTGCCACCTGACTTTAACTTTAATCTATAACTGACTGAAAATATTGCCTTTATTGCGTTCAGATAAATCCCCTTAGCGGCGCTGCAGGACGGGGTCGGTCCGGGCCGAGAGAGTCCCGGCGCGCCACCCGCCCCAGTGCTGCTACACTGCTTTATCTGATGCGCTTTAGGGGCGCTGATGCAACCCGCTGGAAGGGTCCAGATGCAAGAAAGCTCGATGGAACAGCTGTGGCGCACCTCGCATATAGCGGGCGGCAACGCGACCTATGTCGAAGACCTCTACGAGGTCTACCTGAAGAACCCCAACGGCGTTCCGGAGCAGTGGCGCGAGTATTTTGACAAGCTGCCCCGGGTAGAATCCGCCATCGTCCAGATCGAGGACATCCCCCACTCGGTTATCCGCGACCGCTTCGCCCAGATCAGCAAGATGCGGGTGCGCACCGCGGCGACCGTGCAGCATGACTCCCAGGCTACCGAATACGAGCGCAAACAGGTCCGGGTAGTCCAGCTGATATCCGCCTATCGCCAGCGCGGTCACCAGAAAGCCCAGCTCGACCCACTGGGTCTGGCTGAAAGAGAACATGTAGCGGACCTGGAGCTGTCTTTCCACCAGCTTTCCGCGGCGGATTTCGATACGGTATTCCAGACCGGCAGCATGCACATCGGCAAGTCGGACGCCACCCTGGGTGAAATCCTGCAGGCCCTGGAGCGCACCTACTGCCATACCGTAGGCGCGGAGTTCATGCACATCGTGGACACCGAGCAGCGCCACTGGGTGATGCAGCGCATGGAATCGGTGCGCTCTGCCCCGGATTACGGCAGGGAAGTTCGCCTGCAGTTGCTGAGCAGCCTGATCCAGGCCGAGGGGCTGGAGAAATCCCTGGGTACCAAATACCCGGGGACCAAGCGCTTCGGGCTGGAAGGTGGTGAAAGCCTGATCCCCATGCTGAACGAGATGATCCAGCGCAGCGGTGCCTACAGTGCCCAGGAGATCGTGATCGGCATGGCCCACCGGGGCCGTCTCAACGTGCTGGTAAATATACTGGGCAAGAACCCTTCCGAGCTGTTCGCGGAGTTCGAGGGCAGGGTCCAGTACTCGAGCTCCGGCGATGTCAAGTATCACCAGGGCTTCTCTTCCAACGTGATGACACCGGGTGGGGAGATTCACCTGGCGTTGTCTTTCAACCCCTCCCACCTGGAGATCGTATCCCCCGTGGTAGAGGGTTCCGTGCGGGCACGCCAGGAGCGGCGCAACGACGACATCGGCAGCCTCGTGGTGCCTATCGTCATTCACGGTGACGCCGCCTTTGCCGGACAGGGTGTGGTGATGGAGACCTTCCAGATGTCCCAGACCCGCGCCTACAAGACCGGGGGCACCCTGCACATAGTACTGAACAACCAGGTCGGTTTTACCACCAACCGGCGGGAAGACGCCCGTTCCACCGAGTACTGTACCGACATTGCCAAAATGGTGCAGGCGCCGATATTTCACGTCAACGCGGACGACCCCGAAGCGGTGCTCTTCGTCACCCAGATGGCCGTGGATTTCCGCACCGAGTTCAAGAAAGATGTGGTCATTGACCTTATCTGTTATCGCCGGCGCGGTCACAACGAGGCGGACGAGCCCGCGGTGACCCAGCCGATCATGTACGCCAAGATTCGCAAGCACAAGACCACGCGCGACCTCTACGCCGCCAGGCTCGTATCCAGCGGTATTCTTACCGAGGAAGAGGACAAGTTCCTGGTGGAGCGCTACCGCGAGTCACTTGACCGGGGCGAGCCTATGGTCAGCAGTCTCGTGACCGAGCCGAACAAGACCCTGTTCGTCGACTGGTCCCCCTACCTGGGGCACGACTGGACCCTGCAGGCTGAAACCGGCATGGATATTCAGGAGCTGCAGAGCCTCGCTCACGACAGCAACGTTCCGCCGGATAATTTCCCGCTGCAGAAACAGGTCGCCAAAATACTCGAGGACCGGCGCAAGATGGCGGCCGGCGCCATGCCCATGAACTGGGGTTTCGCCGAGACCCTGGCCTACGCCACCCTGTTGAAGCAGGGCTACCCGGTGCGCATCACCGGCCAGGATGTGGGCCGTGGTACTTTCTCCCATCGCCACGCGGTCCTGCACAACCAGAAAACCGGCAAAACCTATCGCCCCCTGCAGCACCTGGGTCCCGACCAGGCCACGTTCAGGATATACGACTCGCTGCTATCCGAGGAGGCGGTGCTGGCATTCGAGTATGGCTACTCCACGACCCTGCCCCAGGGCCTGGTGATCTGGGAGGCACAGTTCGGCGATTTCGCCAATGGCGCCCAGGTGGTAATCGACCAGTTCATTACCAGCGGCGAGCACAAGTGGCAGCGCCTGAGCGGCCTCACCATGTTGCTGCCGCACGGCTATGAAGGGCAGGGCCCGGAGCATTCATCGGCCAGGCTGGAGCGTTTCATGCAGTTGTGCGCAGAGCACAACATCCAGATTTGCGTGCCGACCACGCCCGCCCAGGTATTCCATATGCTGCGGCGCCAGGCGATCCGGCCCCTGCGCAAACCCCTGGTGGTGATGACGCCCAAGAGCCTGCTGCGGCACAAGGAAGCGACATCCACCATCGAAGAGTTGGCCCGGGGGCGTTTCTTCAACGTGCTGGATGAGACAGACGACATCGACGGGGCTGCCGTGGAGCGGGTGATCCTGTGCAGTGGCAAGGTGTTCTACGACCTGCGCGCCGCCCGGCGAGAGCGCAACATCGAGAGTGTCGCTATCCTGCGCCTCGAGCAACTGTACCCGTTTCCCGAAGAGGAATTGCTCGAGGTGCTGCAGTCCTACCCGAACATGAAGGATGCCATCTGGTGCCAGGAAGAACCTATGAACCAGGGCGCCTGGTATTCCAGCCAGCACCATATGCGCAGGATCATTCACCAGCACAACCCGGACGTCTACCTGCGTTACGTGGGGCGCGACTCCTCAGCGGCTCCCGCGGCCGGCTACATGGCCCTGCACGTGGCACAGCAGGAACAGTTCATCAACGAAGCACTGGCTGACCACAAGCCGGGCAATGATTAGCACAACAAGGAAGCGTAATGGCTATTGAAATAAAGGCGCCGGCTTTTCCCGAGTCAGTAGCAGACGGTGAAATTGCCACCTGGCACAAGGGGGAAGGGGAGGCGGTCTCTCGCGATGAATTGATTGTCGAAATCGAAACCGACAAGGTCGTAATGGAAGTGTTGGCGCCGGAAGATGGTGTGATCACGAAAATCCACGCCCGGGAAGGCGATACTATCGAGAGCGAACAGGTGCTGGCCACACTGGAGCAGGGTGCAACGGCCGATAGCGCCCCCGCCAGGGCCGAGGCCGCCCCGGCTGCGGAGGCTCCGGCCAAGGCGCCCCCGGCTAAAGCGGATGCCGGCGCCGCCGAGCTGCTGGGCCCCGCCGTGCGCCAGTTGCTGGAGGAGCACAAGCTCGATCCTTCCCGCCTGACCGGCACCGGCAAAGGCGGTCGCATTACCAAGGAAGACGTGCTCGAACATCTCAAGAACAAGGACGCCGCGCCGGCGCCGGCCCCCGCGGCCGCGCCCGCCGAGACCTCGGCACTTCCCGCGGCTCCCGTCGGCCCGTCCAGTGAGCGGGTGGAGAAGCGGGTGCCGATGACCCGCATGCGCGCCAGGATAGCCGAGCGCCTGCTGGAGGCCACCCAGCAGACGGCCATGTTGACCACCTTCAACGAGGTGAACATGGCGCCGGTAATGGCGTTGCGCAGCAAGTACAAGGAGCAGTTCGAGAAAGTCCACAACGGCACCCGGCTGGGTTTCATGGGCTTTTTTGTCAAGGCGGCCTGCGAGGCGCTCAAGCGTTTTCCCGCGGTCAACGCCTCCATCGACGGCAGCGATGTGGTCTACCACGGTTACCAGGATATTGGCGTTGCGGTTTCTACTCCAAACGGTCTGGTGGTCCCGGTGTTGCGCGATGCGGATTTCATGAGCCTGGCGGACGTCGAGGCCGCCATCCGCGACCTGGGGATTCGTGCCAAGGAGAACAAACTGACCATTGAGGACATGACCGGTGGGACCTTTACCGTCACCAATGGCGGTGTGTTTGGCTCACTCCAGTCGACGCCTATCCTGAACCCTCCCCAGACCGGCATCCTGGGTATGCACAAGATACAGGACCGGCCAATGGCGGTGAACGGCCAGGTCGTGATCCTGCCGATGATGAATCTCGCACTGTCTTACGATCACCGGCTGATCGACGGCAAAACCGCGGTACAGTTCCTGGTAGCCATCAAGGACCTGATTGAAGACCCGGCGCGCATTCTGCTGCAGCTGTGAGCGCTCAACAGGTGCACAAACTGACAAGACTGGAAAACATACATGTCTGAAAAATACGATGTTGTTGTGATAGGTGCCGGCCCGGCCGGCTATGTGGCCGCGATCAGGGCCGCCCAGCTGGGATTGTCGACAGCCTGCGTTGAGCAGTGGCTGGATGACAAGGGCAGTGTGCGTCTCGGTGGAACCTGTCTCAACGTCGGCTGTATTCCGTCCAAGGCGCTGCTCGACAGCAGCCAGAAGTTTGCCGAGGCCAGGGATCACCTGGCGGTGCATGGCATCACCGTCAAGAACCCGACAATAGACGTACCGGCGATGCTGGAGCGCAAGGACAAAATCGTTGACCAGCTGACCGGCGGTATTGCCGGCCTGTTCAAGCACAATGGCGTAACCGCCATCTCCGGAACCGGCAAAGTGCTGTCCGGTGCGCGGGTGGAGGTAACGGACAAGAATGGCGAGGTGCAGGTGATCAGCGCCGGCAATGTGATCATCGCCGCCGGCTCCCTGCCGGTAAACATTCCCCCTGCGCCAGTCGACAACAAATACATCATCGACTCCACCGGCGCGCTGGAGTTGACCGAGGTGCCCCGGCGCCTGGGCGTGATCGGCGCGGGCGTTATCGGCCTGGAGCTGGGCAGCGTGTGGTCCCGGCTCGGCTCGGAAGTGGTGATGCTGGAGGCGCTGGATGAGTTCCTGCCCATGATGGATGTGCAGGTCGCCAAGGAGGCGGCCAAGATATTCAGGAAGCAGGGCCTCGATATCCGGCTGGGTACCCGGGTGACCGGCGCCGAGGTCAAAGACGGGGCGGTAGAGGTGACCTACAGCGCCGCCGGCGAGGAGCATGTGGAAACCTTTGACCGCCTGATCGTTGCGGTGGGTCGCAAACCGCGCTCGCAGGAGTTGTTTGCCAGCGACAGCGGGATAACCCTGGATGAGCGCGGCTATATTTTTGTCAACGACTTCTGTGAGACCGAGGCGCCTCATATCTTTGCAGTAGGGGACGTGGTGCGGGGCCCGATGTTGGCCCACAAGGGCTCGGAGGAGGGTATCATGGTCGCCGAGCGAATCGCCGGCAAGAAGGCCCAGATGAATTACGACTGCATTCCCTCGGTGATTTACACCCATCCGGAGGTCGCGGCGGTTGGCAGGACGGAGCAGGAGCTGAAGGCCGATGGCGTCCCCTACAAGGTCGGCGTTTTCCCCTTCGTGGCCAGTGGGCGGGCCCTGGCAGCCAACGACTCGGATGGCATGGTCAAGCTGCTGGCGCACGCGGACAATGATCGCATTCTGGGTTGCCATATCGTCGGTCCATCGGCCGCCGACCTGGTCCAGCAGGTGGTCATCGCCATGGAGTTCGGCTCCAGTGCCGAGGACCTGGCTCTGATTGTGTTCGGTCATCCCACCCTGTCGGAGGCGGTGCACGAGGCGGCCCTGGCGGTAGACGGCCACGCGATTCACATCGCCAACAGGAAAAAGCGGAAATAGCATTTGCCCGGGCGCGAATAACAGCATAATCCCCGACGCGCGCGGGCGTAACGAGAGAGATCCTGCCGATATTTCGGCCGGGTTTTTTCATAACCAGAGCAGCACACGACTACAGGACAGACGATGAACCTTCATGAGTATCAGGGCAAACAACTGTTTGCAGAATACGGACTGCCGGTGTCCCGGGGGTATGCGGTAGATACACCCCAGGACGCAGCAGATGCAGCGGATCTGATCGGCGGCAATATGTGGGTAGTCAAGGCCCAGGTGCACGCTGGTGGGCGCGGCAAAGCCGGCGGCGTGAAACTGGTCAAGAGCAAGGAGGAAATCAGGGATTTCGCCAGCAAGTGGCTGGGCAAGAACCTGGTTACCTACCAGACTGACGCCAATGGCCAGCCCGTGAGCAAGATACTGGTAGAGTCCTGTACCGATATAGCTGATGAGCTCTATCTCGGGGCCGTCGTCGACCGCTCCTCCCGCCGTATAGTATTTATGGCCTCTACCGAGGGCGGGGTGGAGATCGAGAAGGTCGCCGAGGAGACGCCGGAGAAAATCCTGCGGGCAACCATCGACCCGCTGGTGGGCGCGCAGCCTTACCAGGGCAGGGAGCTGGCCTTCAATCTCGGCCTCAAGGGCGACCAGATCAAGCAGTTCGTCAAGATCTTCATGGGCCTTGCCCAGATGTTCGTGGACAAGGACCTTGCGCTGATCGAGGTGAACCCCCTGGTGATCACCGAAGAGGGTAATTTACACTGCCTCGACGCCAAGCTGGGCGTGGATGGCAACGCGCTCTATCGCCAGAAAGCACTGCAGGAAATGCACGACCCCAGCCAGGAAGATGCCCGGGAGGCGCATGCCGCGCGCTGGGAGCTCAATTATGTGGCACTGGACGGCGCCATCGGCTGTATGGTCAACGGCGCAGGCCTGGCCATGGGCACAATGGATATCGTGAAACTGCATGGCGGTTTTCCCGCCAACTTCCTCGATGTCGGGGGCGGCGCGACCAAGGAGCGGGTGGCCGAGGCCTTCAAGATTATTCTCTCGGACGAGAAGGTAAAGGCTGTACTGATCAACATTTTTGGCGGCATCGTACGCTGTGACCTGATCGCCGAGGGTGTTATCGGCGCGGTGGAAGAGATTGGCGTCAATGTTCCCGTCGTCGTGCGCCTAGAAGGGAACAACGCGGAACTGGGCCGCAAGGTCCTGGCCGACAGCGGACTTAATATCATTGCGGCCAACAGTCTGGCGGACGCCGCCAAACAAGCGGTAGCGGCAGCCGGAGGTGCGGCAAAATGAGCATACTTATCGACAAGAATACCAAGGTCATCTGCCAGGGTTTCACCGGCTCACAGGGCACTTTTCACTCCGAGCAGGCTATTGCCTACGGCACCAAAATGGTGGGTGGTGTCACCCCCGGCAAGGGCGGCCAGGAGCACCTGGGACTACCTGTATTCAACACCGTAGCCGAAGCGGTAGCAGCCACGGGCGCGGACGCGTCAGTGATATATGTGCCCGCGGCATTCTGCAAGGACTCTATCCTGGAAGCCGCCAACTCGGGCATCAGCCTGATCGTCTGTATAACCGAGGGCATTCCGACGCTGGATATGCTGGTCGCCAAGGTGAAATGCGATGAGTTGGGTGTGCGCCTGATCGGCCCGAACTGCCCCGGTGTCATTACCCCCGGTGAATGCAAGATCGGGATCATGCCTGCGAGTATTCACCTGCCCGGCAAGGTCGGTATCGTGTCCCGCTCGGGCACCCTGACTTATGAGGCGGTAAAACAGACCACTGACGCGGGTTATGGCCAGTCCACCTGTGTCGGTATTGGCGGGGACCCGATCCCGGGATCAAACTTCATCGATATTCTGGCGATGTTCGAAAAGGATCCGGCCACCGAGGCCATCGTTATGATCGGTGAGATCGGTGGTACTGCCGAGGAAGAGGCCGCGGCCTACATCAAGGCCAATGTCACCAAGCCAGTGGTGTCCTATATCGCCGGGGTAACGGCGCCCAAGGGCAAGCGCATGGGGCACGCAGGCGCGATCATTTCCGGTGGCAAGGGTACTGCGGACGAGAAGTTTGCAGCACTCGAGGACGCGGGTGTGAAGACAGTGCGTAGCCTTGCGGATATCGCCTCGGGCCTGGCGGAAATTACCGGCTGGTAGTGGTGGTGCGGGTTTGACGCAAAGAAGGGGGCCGTCCAGCAGCGGCCCCCGTTTTTATATGACGGTGAGAAGAGCGGGGCACCCCGGGGCAACCGCCACCGGCCTTGATATAGCTCAATAACCGGCATATCCAGACGATCGCTGCGGCGATAAAATGGACAAAATAAGAGATGAATTTGGGGTGGGGGCAGATCTGGATACCGCAAAATCCAGCCTTCACGCGCGATGTGGCAGTAATTCAGGCAGACAACTATGGCAAACAAAATTGATTTATCCGTCTACGGCATCCGTGACGCAGACGAGATTATCTACAACCCGTCTTACGAGCAGCTATTTGCCGAGGAGACACGACCCGACCTTGATGGGTATGAAAAAGGTGTGGTCACTGAGCTCGGGGCAGTCGCCGTCCACACGGGGATTTTTACCGGCCGCTCCCCCAAGGACAAGTTCATCGTCCTGGACGATGTGAGCAGGGAGCATGTCTGGTGGAATTCCCCGGAGGCGCCCAATGACAACAAGCCGATCTCTCCTGAGAACTGGACGATACTCAAGGGCCTGGTGGCCAAGCAGCTCTCCGGCAGGCGCCTGTTCGTTGTCGATACCTTCTGTGGCGCGAACGAGAACAGCCGACTGAAAGTGCGTTTTGTGATGGAGGTGGCCTGGCAGGCGCACTTCGTCAAGAACATGTTTATCCGGCCGACGGACGAGGAACTGGCCAGCTATGGCGAGCCGGACTTCGTGGTGCTGAATGCGTCGAAGACCAGTGATGCCGACTGGCAGTCCCACGGTCTGAATTCGGAAGTATTCACCGTATTCAACATGACCGAGAAAATGCAGATCATCGCTGGTACCTGGTACGGCGGTGAGATGAAAAAGGGCATGTTCTCGATGATGAACTACTACCTGCCCTTACAGAATATGGCCTCCATGCACTGCTCGGCCAACGTCGGCCAGAACGAGGACGTGGCCATCTTCTTTGGCCTGTCCGGTACCGGTAAGACCACGCTATCGACTGACCCGAAACGGCGCCTGGTGGGCGATGACGAACACGGCTGGGACGACCACGGAGTATTCAACTTCGAAGGTGGCTGCTACGCCAAGACCATCGACCTGGACCCCGAGAGTGAGCCTGACATCTACAAGGCGATCGCCCGCGACGCCCTGCTGGAAAACGTGGTGGTGGACGAAAATGGCAAAATCGACTTTTCCGATCGGTCGATCACCGAGAACACCCGTGTGTCCTACCCGATTTACCATATCGAGAACATCGTCAAGCCAGTATCCCGGGCGGGACACCCGACCAAGGTGATTTTCCTGACGGCAGATGCCTTTGGGGTATTGCCGCCGGTGTCCAGGCTCGACCACGACCAGACCAAGTACCACTTCCTGTCGGGCTTCACCGCCAAACTGGCCGGTACCGAACGCGGCATTACCGAGCCTGTGCCCACTTTTTCAGCGTGCTTCGGCAAGGCATTCCTGAGCCTGCACCCGGTGGCCTACGGCAAGGCGCTGGTGTCGCGCATGGATGCCGTAGACGCCAAAGCCTACCTGGTCAATACCGGCTGGAACGGCAGCGGCAAGCGGATTTCCATCAAGGACACCCGGGCGATCATCGACGCTATTCTCGACGGCTCCATCGAGGAGGCTGAGACGACCACACTCCCCATTTTCAATCTCGCCATTCCCCGGGCCCTGCACGACGTGGACAGCGCGATCCTGGATCCGCGCGATACCTACAGCGACCCGGCCGAATGGGAACGCAAGGCGACGGACCTGGCACAGCGCTTTATCAAGAATTTTGCCATGTTTACCGACAACGACGAGGGCAAGGCCCTCGTGGCTGCCGGACCGCAACTCTAGAACCAACCCGCAACGGGCCGCAGGGTCTTCCTGCGGCCCCGTTTTCCAGCCTGTTTCCCGCTGTTTGGCGCCGCTGCAATCGTCGCCGTCGTACACGCGATGGGGCGATGCGGGCGACGCCTGTCTGTCCGGGTCGGAGCTTAAAACCGCTAATCCGCTCCCCCTTCCCTTGAAAAGCCGCGCAGCAGCCCCCACCTCCGTATCTACCTGGTAGACCAGCCTGGACACACTCAACCAATAGATGAGGATCCTATGACCGCCGACGTACGCAAGGAAACCCTGGGTTTCCAGACCGAAGCCAAGCAATTGCTCCACCTGATGATTCACTCCCTGTACAGCAACAAGGAGATATTCCTGCGCGAGCTTATATCGAATGCCAGTGATGCTATCGACAAGCTGCGTTTTGCCGCACTGGCAGACCCCAAGCTGCTGGAGGGCGGCTCTGACCTGCAGATTCAGGTGGAGGTCGCCAAGCACAAGAAACAGCACACCATTACCATCAGCGATAACGGTATCGGTATGAACCGGGAAGAAGTTATCGAGAATCTCGGGACCATCGCCAAGTCGGGCACCGCCGCGTTCCTGGAAAACCTGACCGGCGACCAGAAGAAGGACTCGCAGCTGATCGGCCAGTTCGGTGTCGGGTTTTACTCTGCCTTTATAGTGGCGGAGCGGGTCGAGGTGCATACCCGCAAGGCGGGCGAAACCGCCGACCAGGGCGTCCTGTGGGAGTCCCACGGGGAAGCGGAATTCTCCATCGAGGCCAGGCCCAGGGAGGCCCGGGGAACGAGCATCACCCTGTACCTGAAGAAGGACTGCCAGGAGTTTGGCGACGACTGGCGGGTCCGCAGCGTGATCAAGAAGTACTCGGACCATATCTCGGTACCGGTGATGATGGCCAAGCCGCCTGCGCCGGACGAAGAGGAGAAAAAGCCCGCCAAGGACGCCCCGGTGGAATACGAGGCGATCAATGCGGCAACAGCCCTGTGGACTCGTGGGCGCTCGGAGGTCACAGATGAGGAGTACAGGGAATTTTACAAGCATGTTTCCCATGACTTCCAGGACCCCCTGACCTGGTCCCACAACAAGGTAGAGGGCAAACTGGAATACACCAGCCTGCTGTACCTGCCGAAAACCGCGCCGTTCGACCTGTGGAACCGCGAGATGAACCGCGGCCTCAAACTGTATGTGCAGCGCACCTTCATTATGGACGATGCGGAACAATTTCTGCCGATGTACCTGCGGTTCGTAAAGGGTGTGGTCGACTCAAATGACCTGTCCCTGAATGTCTCGCGGGAAATTCTGCAGCAGGACCCGGCGGTGGAGTCCATGCGCAGCGCCCTCACCAAGCGCGTTCTCGATATGCTGGCGAAGCTGGCCAAGGGCAAGGGCGACGAATACGCGGCCTTCTGGAAGGAATTTGGCCAGGTGCTGAAGGAGGGCCCCGCCGAGGACGCCGCCAACAAGGAAAAGATCGCCAAGCTGTTGCGCTTCAGCACCACCCATACCGATGACGAAGCCCAGGACCAGTCCCTCGAGAACTATGTGTCACGCATGCAGGAGAAGCAGGACAAGATCTACTACGTGGTCGCGGAGAACTTCAAGACCGCGAAACACAGCCCGCACCTGGAGGTGTTCCGCAAGAAGGGTATCGAGGTTTTGCTGTTGTCCGACCGGGTCGACGACTGGCTGATGAACCACCTGCAGGAGTTCGACGGTAAGCAGTTCCAGGACGTCGCCCGCGGGGCGCTGGACCTGTCCGCTGAATCCGACGAGGAGAAGGCGGAACAGGAGAAGCTGGCCAAGGAGTCCGAGGCGCTGGTGGAGCGGCTGGCCAAGGTGCTGGAAAGCAAGGTGGCAGAGGTGCGCGCCACCAATCGCCTGACCGATTCCGCCACCTGCCTGGTGGTGGGCGACTACGATATGGGGGCGCAGATGCGCCGGATCATGGAAGCCGCGGGGCAGCCCGTGCCCGAGAGCAAGCCGATACTGGAGATCAACCCGGCCCACCCCCTGGTGAAGATGCTGGACCAGGAGGCGGACGAAGACCGCTTTGCCGACCTTGGCAATATCCTGTTTGACCAGGCCAACCTGGCCGAGGGTGGTCAGCTGGACGACCCGGCGGCGTATGTGTCGAGGCTCAACAAACTGCTGCTGGAGATGAGCCGGCACTGATCCCCGGCGCACAACTGGCATGAAGGCGGGCTCCAGGGCCCGCTTTTTTGTTAGACTGCGCTTCCTACAATAAAAACACCAATGGAATTCAGCCAATGCCCGATTCCTGTAACGTCGCCGTGCTCGGCGGCGGCAGTTTTGGTACCGTTATCGCCAATATCATTGCCGGCAATGGCAACCGGGTGCGCTTGTGGCTGCGCAACGAGGCTCTGGCAGAGTCCATTAACAGCCAGCGACTGAACAGTGCATACCTGCCCGACTACCTGCTACATGAAAAGCTCGAGGCCACTTCATCCCTGGCCCGGGCGGTGGAGGGTGTCGACGTGGTGCTGGTTGCAGTGCCCAGCAGTTCGTTTCGCGCGGTGGTGCGCGAACTCGCGGCCTGCGTCCGGACCGATACCCTGCTGGTCAGCCTTACCAAGGGAATCGAACCAGGCGGTTTTCGCCTGATGAGCGAGATCCTGCGGGAGGAGATGCCAGCCAACCCGACCGGTGTCCTCAGCGGACCCAACCTTGCGGGGGAGATCGCCGCAGGACATGTTACCGGCTCGGTGATCGCAAGCGACCAGGCCTGGATCAATACCCGGATTCACGATCTGTTGCACAGCGAATCCTTCCTGATCTACGGCTCGCAGGATATGTACGGTGTCGAGCTGGGCGGAGCCCTGAAGAACGTTTACGCGATCCTCGCCGGGGTTGCGGCGGCACTGGAGTTCGGGGAGAACACCGTCGGTATGTTGCTCACGCGCTCTCTCGCCGAGATGTCGCGTTTTGCCGTGCATATGGGTGCAAACCCGATGACATTCCTGGGCCTGGCCGGGGTAGGGGACCTGTTTGTCACCTGCTCTTCACCCCTGTCTCGCAACTACCGGGTTGGTCTGGCGCTGGGGCGCGGCCAGCCCCTGGACGATATCCTGGAAGCGATGGACCAGGTGGCGGAGGGGATCAACACCCTCGGCCTGCTCAAGGCGGAGGCGGACCGTCGCCAGGTGCATATGCCGCTGGTCAAGGGGCTCTACGCCATCCTGTACGAACACAGGCCGGTGGCCGACGTGTTCGATGATATGATGCATACGGAGCAGGCACAGGATGTGGAATTTGTTACGGGTCCCTGAGAAATGATCATAACTGTCTGGCGACACGGTGAGGCCGGCAGGGCAGCCACTGACCGGCAGCGCGAGCTCACTGATCGCGGCTTTGACGATATCGGCTTTGCCTGCCGACAATTTCACGCCGCCCTGGAAGATCGCGATATGGCGGCGCCCGACCTCATATTGTTCAGCCCCTGGGTGCGTACCCGGGAGACCGCGGAAGTCATTGCGGCGGCCTTTACCCATGCGCAGTTGCGCGAGTTCGATGCCCTGCGTCCGGGCGGGACTGTGCCGGCAGTAGAGGCCGCACTTGCGGCGGCGGAACCCGCCGGCGAGGGACCCGGTCATGTTGTACTGGTATCGCACCAGCCCCTGGTGTCGCAGCTGGTGGACCACTATCTCGGTGTAGACAACCCGGTGCCCTCCTTGTCGCCCGGAGGGCTCGTCACGTTCTCCCTCGAGGCGGCGGCGCGCGACTGCGGTGAAATGTACTTCTGGGCCGTGCCCCCGGGCTACGGGATGGGGATATGAGCCTGGTATCGCCACTGGCGCTCAACTGGGAGGTCAACGGCCTGCAGCTCGCGGGCCTGTCCTGGGGGCGTCCGGATGGCAGGCCGCTGCTGGCCCTCCACGGCTGGCTGGATAATGCCGCCAGTTTCAGTGTTATCGCGCCCCTGCTTGAGCAACACCATGTGGTAGCTGTCGACCTCACCGGCCATGGGCTCAGCGCGAATCGCTCCGCGGATGCGGGCTACCAGATATGGGACGACCTGCCCGAACTCCTGGGCGTACTCGAGGCCCTGGGCTGGGATTGTTTTTCCCTGATGGGGCACTCTCGCGGCGCCATCATATCCACCCTGCTGGCAAGCGCGATACCCGAGCGGGTGGAGCGGCTGGTGCTGCTCGACGGCGTGGTACCCAGGCCTGTCGACGAGGAGCGGTTTCCCGCACAAATGCGAAGCTTTCTCGACGAGAAACGTCACTGGTCGCGCAGTCGGAACCGTATTTACCCCAGCCTGGAGGCGGCGCTGGCGAGTCGCGAGCGCTCTTCACTTCCCGCAGCCGCTGCCCGGGCGCTGGTGGAGCGCAACCTGCGTCCCTGCGAGGGTGGCTATACCTGGACCACGGACCTGCGCCTGCGGGGCGCCTCCGCGGTGAAACTGACCCGGGGCCAGGTTCACGCGGTGCTGGGGGCGCTCAGCATGCCGACGCTATTGCTGCTGGCAGAGGAGGGCTATGGCGGACACCCGGAGCTGGCCCGGCAGGCAAGCAGGTATATCCGGGAGCTGGATATTGTCCAGGTCAGTGGCGGCCATCATTTTCATATGGAGCCCGGTGCTGCTATCGTGGCGCAATCTATCAATGAATTCTTACAGGCATGATACGAATGGGAGAAAGATGAGAGGCGGCGGTACGATATTTACCGGGGTGATTTGCGTGCTCCTGCTGGCGCTGGGCAGCGCGACGATAAGGGCGGATACGGGGCTTGAGCTGTTACAACGGCTGAATGAGTTTCCCCATGCCCAGCTCCTGGACCTGGATGAGGAGGAGGTCCTGGACTACGAGGTTGGCCTTGGCGCCATGCAAAAGGTCGGTGGCGCTTGGCGTTTCAAGAACAGCGAGCGCTCCAACGGCAAGCTCACCAGCTATACCTGGCAGATCATCGACGGTTTCACCTCGATAGAAGTCATGGACGATTTGGTCAAGGAGGCGGAACAGCTGGAACAGGCCGGGCTGCTATTCGCCTGTGAGGGCCGGGCCTGCGGTCGCGGTGTGCAGTGGGCCAATCGGGTTTTCCACCAACCGCTGCTGTACGGAAGGGAGGATATGCAACGTTACCGCGTCTATGCGCTGGGCAGCGAGCCCCGCAGCTTGCTGATACTGTTTGCCGCAGCGCGCACTGCGGACAGGCAGTACCTTCATGCGGAATTGCTGGAAGTGACTCCCTAGCGCTTCATCTGCAACAGGGAGAGAAACTCTTCGCGGGTTTTGTGCTCGGTGCGGAAGCTCCCCAGCATGGCCGAGGTCTTCATTACCGAGTTCTGCTTTTCCACCCCGCGCATCATCATGCACATATGCTGTGCTTCGATTATGACGCCCACACCCTCGGCCTCGGTCACTTCCATTATGGTCTCGGCGATCTGGACTGTGAGGGCCTCCTGGATCTGCAGGCGCCGCGCATACAGGTCGACGATTCTCGCGACCTTGGACAAGCCCAGCACCTTGCCGGTGGGAAGATAAGCCACGTGGCACTTGCCGATGAAAGGCAGCAGGTGATGTTCGCAAAGCGAGTACAGCTCGACGTCCTGTACCAGGATCATTTCGCTGGAGTCAGAGGGGAACAGTGCGTTGTTAACCACCTCCTCAACGGACTGGCCATAACCCCGGGTCAGAAACTGAAATGCCTTGGCGGCCCGCTTGGGCGTATCCGCCAGCCCGGGCCTTTCCAGGTCCTCACCGATAGCCTCGATGATCTTTGCCCAGTGCTCTTCCACAGGCCGTGCTCCTTGTCTTGTATGCCCGAACCGGTAAGGCGAGGGGCGGGGCAGCGAATAGTAGCAATCGGGCATGCGGGTGGCAATCGAGCCGACAGGGACCGCTATCGGGTACACTGGCCGCATCAATTTTCGCTGTGTGTAACAAGGTATCCCGGTTCCCATGAATCAGAGTAATTCGACGATGACTCCCCCCGGCACCATCGGTGAGGCACTGGACTATTGCAGTGCCGCGCTGGAGCAAAGTGACGTTTTTTTCGGCCACGGCACGGACAATGCCTGGGACGAGGCGGTGCAGCTGGTGCTGTCGGTGGCCGGGCTGCCGCTGGATTCCGACGACGGGGTACTACCCCTGCCTCTGCGGCCGGCGGACCTTGCCCGGATCGAGTCGCTGCTGCAGGCGCGTATTGAAGACCATACGCCGCTGCCATACCTGCTGGGCAAGGCCTGGTTCGCCGGCCTCGAATTTCACAGTGACCCCCGCGCCATCATTCCTCGTTCACCCATCGCGGAGCTCATCCTCAATGACTTCCAGCCCTGGTACAACGGCCCGGCGCCCCGCCGGGTACTCGATCTGTGCTGTGGCGGCGGCTGTATAGGACTGGCCGTGGCGCACTATTACCCTGACGTGCAGGTCGACCTGCTGGACATCGATCCCGCGGCGCTGGCGCTCGCCCGGGAGAATGCCGCCGCAATGGGCTTGGCCGAGCGCGTCAGGATACTCCAGTCTGACGTATTCACCGCGCTGGGAGAGGAGCGCTACGACCTGATTCTCAGCAACCCTCCCTACGTCGACAGTGAGGATCTGGCGGACCTGCCGGCTGAATTCCAGCATGAGCCCGAGCTCTCCCTGGGTTCCGGTCGCGACGGGCTCGACCTGACGCGCAGAATACTGGCGCAGGCACAGCGTTACCTGCAGCCCGAAGGGCTGCTGGTGGTAGAGGTGGGCAACAGCTGGTCGGCCCTGGAAGAGGCCTACCCGAAAGTGGCTTTTACCTGGCTGGAATTCGAATACGGCGGCCACGGCGTGTTCGCGCTGAGCGCCAAAGAGTTGCAAGATTACGGCGCATGGCTGGCCTGATCTGCTTATAATATGCGGCTTTCCGGAACAGGCGCGAGTACACGATGGCGGGCAACACAATAGGAAAACTCTTCACCGTAACCAGCTTTGGCGAGAGCCATGGCCCGGCCCTGGGATGTATTGTCGATGGTTGTCCCCCGGGGCTGCAACTCGCGCCCAGCGACATGCAGCGCGACCTGGACCGGCGCAAGCCAGGTACTTCGCGCTTTACCACCCAGCGCCGTGAGGCCGATGAAGTGAGCATCCTATCCGGTGTATTTGAGGGAGTCACCACCGGAACGCCGATCGGGTTGCTGATAGAAAATACCGACCAGCGCTCCAAGGACTATTCCAATATCAAGGACACTTTCCGGCCCGCGCACGCCGATTACACCTACAACCAGAAGTACGGTTTTCGCGATTATCGCGGCGGCGGACGTTCCTCGGCCCGGGAAACGGCAATGCGGGTGGCGGCCGGTGCGATCGCCAAGAAATACCTGTCCTGGCGCTACGGTATCGAGATCCGCGGCTACCTCGCGCAGCTGGGACCGATAGCCGCCGAGCGGCTCGACTGGGATACGGTGGAGACCAACCCGTTCTTCTGCCCGGACCCGGACAAGATAGGCCAGATGGAAGAATACATGGCCGCACTGAACAAACGCGGGGACTCCATAGGCGCCCGCATCAACATCGTCGCCAGTGGCGTGATGCCCGGCCTGGGCGAGCCTGTCTTCGACCGACTGGATGCCGATATCGCCCATGCCATGATGGGCATCAACGCGGTGAAAGGGGTGGAAATCGGTGCGGGGTTTGCTGCGGTGGAACAGGCGGGGAGCGAGCATCGCGACCTGCTGACCCCCGCCGGTTTTATCGGGAACAATGCCGGGGGGATACTCGGCGGAATTTCCAGTGGCCAGGACATCACGGTGAGCATCGCTCTCAAGCCCACGTCGAGTATCCGCCAACCGGGAGCCACGATTGATACTGCCGGTAACGCCACGGAAATGTCCACCCACGGTCGCCATGACCCCTGTGTCGGCATTCGCGCCACACCGATAGCGGAGGCCATGCTGGCGATCGTGCTGATGGATCACGCGCTGCGCCACCGGGGCCAGAACATGGATGTCCAATGCGATACACCGGTGTTACCCGCGTCCGCAAATAGCCCGAAAAAATCCGGCTGAAAATGGCGTCGGCTCAATGAACAGGTCTGCCCGGCGCTACGTTCGCACCGTCCTTATCGGAACTTTCGCCCTGGCAGCACTGGTGTGGATGGCCGTCGACCAGTTTGGCGTGTCGCGCCAGGAGATGCTGGAACTGATGCTGGCGACAGGTCTGGTAGTGCTGCTGGTAATTGTCTTTGCGGGCACAGCAGCGCTGCTCTGGGTCGGCCTGCGTAAACTGCTTCGAGGTAACGGCCGGGAGTGATCGCAGGAACCGGTCGCGGGATGCCAGGCTGATGAATTCGACCCCCGGGTGCGTTGCGCCTGTCGCAGGGTCGAATTTCTTCGGCCGACATAGCGCGTTACTGAGTCGCGCCCGCTGCCGCCTGGCTGGCGGTCGCCGCGCCGCTTTCACCAATGTACTGCATCACCAGGGCGAGGGTGCTGTCAATTTCCGCCGCTGACATGGCTCCCTGTTTGAAATAGCGCACCACGCCCCGGGGGTCGGTGACAATCACCGCGGAATTCTCCTTTTCCAGCTGCCATGCCTTGAGTCCGGCACCGTCCTCGTCGGCTACCAGGATAGCGTTGGGAAATTCCTTTTTGTTGGATTTCAGTTCGCTCACCACCAGTCCACTTGTACCCCACATAGCCTCATCGAGGTTCAGTATGGTGGTGGACAGAAAGGCGCCCTGGGGGAGGTCGGTTTTCATCCTGTCTGTGAAGGGCATGTTGATATTACTGGCGGACCGGGTAGCGGCCATGTACTGCAAGACGTGAACCTTGCCAGGTTGCTGCGGGTAGTTCCACTGCCTGTAGCCAACTTCATCGCCGTTCAGCACAAGTTCCCCCTTCTCGGCGATACCCAGATCCGGCAGCCTGTTGCCGGGAATGATTTCACTGGCCTGGGCCAGCGGTGTGAGCAGGCCTAGCAGCAGCACAAAAGTACGAATCGACATATTGGTTTACTCCATGGTGTAGTGCGGCGTGCGCCGCTTGGTTATCCCTGTTCGTCACGCATCAGGTTAGAGACTTTCTTGTAGCGACTAAGGTCATAGACCCCGGCTTCCAGCGGTCGGGTCTCGCGCATATAGTCGACAAACCACTGAAAATTGGTCCAGATCCGCGGATTGGTGCGCATGAGCCCATACCTGGTAGCCAATGCGGCAAACTGTTCCTGTGTTTGCACCGAGTGGAGGGCTCCGGTAAAGGCCTCGATCTCTTCCAGTGGCACGTGGAACATATAGTTCGGGTAGCTTCCGAGCAGACCGGGGTAGATGGTGAGGTTGTCCTTGTCCCGTTCCCGCCGTTCATTTTCGTCGAACATGAAGGCGACGTTCCTGTGGGCCTTGTTCCTGATCAGGGTGTAGGCCTGGCTGTCAGACTCTGTTGCTGCGCTCACCCGCAGGAATGCCTCATCGGGCATGAACTCGACAAAGCGCATGCCGGCCTCGGCTGCGGGGCGCGACGTCAGGGTTTGCAGGCTGGCCTCCACCCGTCTGCGGGCCGGGCTGGCATTGGCGCTGTAGCACGGGGCCTGCTCACAGCGGTTCAGTACGTCCGGCGGCCCTGCCAGTGACTTCAGGCGCTCAGACACCAGCTCGACAAACTCGGCCTTGGGATCGTCACCCCGATAGGGTATCCGTACTGGCATGTCTTCATTGACGATCGAATACAGCTTGCTCATTTTGGTTTCGGCATCATCCCCCTGGTACCAGGAGTCGCGCATGCTCGTGCGCACATTCGGTGGCATGAAATGCAGGAAATTGTTCTCGCCATTCGCACGCATCAGGTCAAAGTAGAGCCGGGTCTCCGCCTGGGTGGCCACACTGCCGAACACATTGAAATTGACCACCAGCAGGTAGTAGGTGCGCTCCAGCATGGGGTAGTCCATCACCCACAGGGTTTTCGGGATGGCGCCAACGAAGCCCTTGCTCACCATGGCATTGTCGAAGTTGCGAAAAACCGTCAGCGCGGCGTTATCGTTGGTCCCGTCCCCATCCCAGATATCATCCAGCGAACGCCCGCCGGGCTCGGCCCGTTTGTAGGCCTCGCCCCGAAGCTGGTTGTACTGGTTCATTTTCTCCACGCGATTCTTCCAGTCCACGTACATGCTGATCAGGCCCTCCTTCTGCGGGACCAGCGGAAGATGGGGAAGTATCTCGGCCAGGTAGGCCGGATCAGTCACGCTCAGGTCCGCATCCGGGGCCTGGAACATTACGAAAAACTGATCCTCGATGACATTGGTGGCAATCTGTCCCGCGCAGACCGGCCCGCGTATGAACGTGGCTACGAAATAGTGAGCGGTATCCAGCATAAAGCGATAACGCGCGCCGGCCGGAATGGCGTTAAAGGTAGCTACAGGGTTGACGGCAGCAGCCCTTGAGTAATCGGGAAGCTCAGTCACGTCCCAGTCCCCCGCCAGGAACAGCTCGGTGAAACGCGCTTTGGCGGCGCCTCCCAGTGGGTAGGGCATATGGGTTTTGTGAACCAGGGTGGAGGCAACCGCGCGCAGGCGGTAATACAGGACCTCGCCCGGGTCGTCGTTCGGTCGCACGGTGGGAATGATGCGAATCGCCTGTCCCGGGGGGGTGCTCGAGCGCACCAGTTCAAAGAAATTGCCTGTATCGAGCTCCTCGAAATACAGGTGTGCAGGATACAGGTGCTCGTACAGGTAGCGGGCCACCAGCTTCTGCCGCGGCGAGCTGCCGTTGAAAAAGGCCTCCCACTGTTCGATTTGCCCCTGCTCGGCAGCATCCGCTTGCCAGGGTTGCTCATCGATAACCGCGCCCTCAAAAACCCACTGTCGCAGTGTCTCGTACTCCCGGTCGCTCAGGCCGGCCATGGCCAGGGGCATGCCCTGTTGCGGCTTTTTCCTCGCGTACTTGTCGAACTCCCCGGGCGCGGGGCATTCGTTTTTCCGGGCCAGTCCCAGCTCGATGTCCTCCGGCACAGGGGTGTTTGCCGGCAGCGGATGCTCCCGGCCGAATGCGATCATCTGGAACAGCAGTGAATTGGCCAGGTTATCATCCAGGGAGCCGCCCTGGTCATTCAGCACCGGGTGGAAACCTTTCTCCCGCCACTGTGCCTGTCCCTGCGCGTCCACGAACAGGCGGGTTGGGTCGGCATTGGTGATCCTGGCCCCGTCGTAAACCGGCTTGCCCGTGCCGCCGCGGCTGAGGCCTTCACCGGAACTCAGCTTAAGCTGGCAAGGGGCGTCATAACAGGCGTGGCAGGCGATGCACTTCTGGTCGAGAATCGGTTTGATGTCGGTGCTGTAGGTGTAGGTCTGCCTGCTGGCCACCGTAGGCTCAAGTTCTTTCTGCGAGACTCCGGGACGAACGCAACCGGCCAGCAGCAGGGTGATGACTGCTACGAGCGCGCCGGCGGCGAGGGGGCGTTGGTGTCTTGGCATCCAGTACTCCACCTATGGGGTGCGGCCCCGGGTGGCGCCTGAGGCAGCAATTGTTCACGCTTTGGGCACTGTATGCAAGATCGGGGGCTCAACCTGGGCGGCGCTGGTCGCGGGGTCGAATACTACTACGCTACCTCGGAGTGCGCCCGGATGACTTGCAGGAACTGCGCCCCGTACTTGTCCAGCTTGCGCTCTCCCACCCCGGTGATACGCCCGAACTGCGCCGGGTTGAGCGGCAGGCTGGTGCACATCTCCTGCAGGGTGCGATCGTGGAATATCACATAGGGCGGAACGCCCTGTTCCTCGGCGAGTTGGCGGCGACAGTCCCGTAGCGCCTCCCACAGGGACACGTCGATGTCCGGCGCCAGCACGGTGCGGGTTTGCTGCTTGGTCGCACGGGTGCGCGGCGCGTCCCGTCGCAGCTGGATTTCTTCCTCGCCCCTGAGCAGTCCCCGGCAGCTCTCCTCCAGGCGCAGGGCGCCGAAACGCTCGAGGTCGACGCTGAGGTAGGCCCGCGCCACCAGCTGGCGGAACACCGACCGCCACTGGTTGTTGTCGAGCTCCTTGCCGATGCCATAGGTGGGCAGCAAGTGGTGGTCAAACTGGTGAATCTTGTCGCTCTGGCTGCCGCGCAAGACCTCGATCAGGTGATTGACGCCAAAGCGCTGTCCGGTCCGGTACACCGCGCTGAGCGCCATCCTGGCGGCCTCGGTTCCATTCCATGTGTCCACCGGCTCAAGGCAGGTATCACAGTTGCCGCAGGGCTGGGGCAGGGTTTCGTCAAAATAGTTGAGCAGCGCCTGGCGGCGACAGCTGGTTATTTCACACAGCCCCAGCATGGCGTTCAGGCGATGCTGTTCTGCGCGCTTGTGTTCCTCGCTGCCCGCGGAAGACGCCATCATCTGGCGCAGCTTTATCACGTCCTGCAGGCCGTAGATCATCCAGGCGTCGGCTGCCTGGCCGTCGCGGCCTGCCCGGCCGGTTTCCTGGTAGTAGGATTCCACGGTCTTGGGCATATCCAGGTGCGCCACGAAACGCACGTCCGGTTTGTCGATACCCATGCCGAAAGCAATGGTGGCAACGATAATCACGGCCTCGTCCCGCAGGAAACGGGCCTGGTGGGTGGCCCTGGTGGCCGCTGGTAAACCGGCGTGATAGGGCAGGGCGTCCAGCCCCTGCTGCACCAGCCACCCGGAAATCTCTTCTGTCTTGTTGCGGGACAGGCAATAGACGATGCCCGCATCACCGGCGTGTTCCTGGCGCAGGAAGGCCAGCAGTTGCTGCCTCGGGTTGTGTTTCAGGGCGATGCGATAACGAATGTTGGGCCGGTCAAAGCCGGCGGTGAATTTCTTCGCGCCGTCCAGGTCCAGCCGGTCAATGATTTCCTGCCGGGTGCGGGCGTCGGCGGTCGCGGTCAGGGCAATCCGGGGAATGGCCGGGAAGCGCTGGTGCAGCAGGCTCAGTTGCAGGTAATCGGCGCGAAAATCGTGCCCCCACTGGGAAACGCAATGGGCCTCATCTATTGCGAACAGGCTGATGGCGGCCCGCTCCAGCAGGTCGAGGCAGCGCTCCTGGGTCAGGCGCTCGGGGGCGATATACAGCAGGTCGAGTTCGCCTGCCAGCAGTTGCCCCTCGACCTCACGGGTGGTGGCGGCGTCCAGGGTGGAGTTGAGGAAACTGGCCCTGACGCCCAGCTGGCGCAGGGCGCTGACCTGGTCCTGCATCAGGGCGATCAGCGGTGAAATCACCACCCCGCAGCCCGGCCGCACGAGTGCCGGAATCTGGTAGCAAAGGGATTTGCCGCCGCCGGTGGGCATCAATACGAGGGCGTCACCACCTTCGATTACAGTCTGGATTATCTCGCCCTGGGGGGCGCGGAAGGACTCGTAGCCGAAAACGGATTGCAGGATATCTTTGGAGGTTGTCATGGGCGCGCAGTATAACTCAAATGCGGGATCGACCCGGACATCATTCCCGGGCCATAAGCTCGACACATCTGCGTTACACTGTGCATCCTTCCGCTGATGAGTATTTGCCATGTGGACCTGTCCACACTGTCGGCTGGAGCTGCTGGCGAGCCCCGTGGGGGCTTCGCTGGTATGTGCCAACGGACACACATTTGACCGCGCGCGCGAGGGTTACGTCCATCTGCTGCCGGCGAACCGCAAGCGCAGTGCGGAGCCGGGCGATAATCCGCAAATGGTGGCGGCCAGGCGCCGAGTGCACGATGCCCGGACCTACAGTCGTCTTGCCGATGCGCTGGTTGCCGAGCTCGCTGGGCTGTCGTTGTCCAGCGGCGTGCTGGACCTGGGGTGCGGGGAGGGCTACTACACTGGCGAGCTAGCCAGGGGCCTGCCTGGCACCCCGCTTTACGGCGTCGATATTTCCCGTACCGCCGTGCGCCTGGCCGCCAAACGGTGCGCCGTGGCTGAGTTTGCGGTGGCCAGTGCCTATCAGTTGCCATTGCCGGATGCCTCGCTTGACGCAGTGGTCCGCGTGTTCGCTCCCTCGGACGATGGCGAGCTTACGCGTGTGCTGAAGCCCGGAGGGTATTACCTCGAGGTGTGCCCGGCGCCCAGACATTTGTGGCAAGTGCGGGCCTTGCTCTACGACAATCCGAGGGAAAACGACCGGGCGCGGTCCGAGCTTGCCGACATGCGGTTGCTGGGCCAGCAGGCCTTGCGCTACGACCTGGCCCCCGCTCCCGGCCTGGTGGCGGATATCGTCGCCATGAGCCCGTTTTCCTATCGCGGCCACCGGGAAAAGCGGGAGCGCTTGCAGGGTGTGACCCTGCCCACCCTGACCATGGATTTCTCCCTTCACCTTTTCCAGAGGAATCCCTGAGCGCTGTGCCAGAAGCTTGCATGCCCCGCTCAGGTGCGCAAGCAAGAATCTCCTGTATTTTTTCGGCTATTCCTGTACAATGTTGCGCTTTCCATCAAAGCACAAGGCTCATTTTATGGCGCGCAAACCCACGCGAGCAGCAGCAAAGAAAAAGCAACCTGCGGCAGTAGAGACTTCTGAATCCATTGAAGAACAGACAAAGTTGTTCCTGAAGTCAGGCAACAAGATCGATATCATCCAGTCCGGCGTCAGTGGCCAGCCCACCATGGCGGTCAACAAGCAGATAAAGCTCGGCAACAAGCAAAAGACCGCTTAAAGCCACCCGTTCATTCGAGGCCCAGGGCGGTCTTTGCGAAAGCCAGGGCCGCGGCCGAGTCAACCCGCGAACTGTACGCCTCGAGGAACAGTTTCCCCACCACCATACCGGCCGGATCGATCACGATCATGCCGGGATGGGGTATGCCGAACTGGCGGTCCCCCTGCTGGTATTGATCATTGAGAATGCCCAGAGTCCTGAAGCTCAGGCCGTTGATGTCTGACAGCACGGGAATGGTGATGCCGAATTTGTCGATAAAGGCCTGCTGCAGTTGCGGGCTGTCGTAGGTGATCGCCACCAGGCCAATTCCCGCCGCCGCGAACCCGGCACTGTTGGCCTGCAACTGGATCATCTGGCGCATGCAATAAGGGCACCAGTCCAGCGAGCGGCTGGCGACGAAAACCGTGCCGTTGACCCCGGCAAGCTCCTCTAAAAGCGTAATCTCCCGCCCCTGGTAGAGGGCGCGCAAACCCGGGAATCGCGAACCCAGCGCAGGCCCGGGGTCGAAGTCGTCCATGTCCTGTGCAACGAACATATTCTCGGTCAGGCGGGCGTAGGCGGCCTCCTTCAATGGCTCGCGCCAGAGGTATGCCAGGGAGGCGGCCAACAGCATGGCCGCCAGCAGAATCAACAGTATCTTTTTCATCCAGTGGACCGTCCTTCACCATGCCAGCGCAGCCGCTGGCGTAACCAGTTCACAAACAGTCTAATTCATTCAGGTTCTTTGTCCCATTGCAGTTGTCCGAGGCCGCCGAGAGCGCGTATCCTTCGTCTGTCGCAATCCGGGACCATGGAAGAACCCTATGCTGGACCAATTGCTGATCGCCAGTTTGTTTTTCGCGTTGGTCATCAGCCTCATACTGACATCCTGGCCGGCCGTCTGGGTTTTCGCTTCCGCCATGCTGGCGGCCTACTTCCTGGATCTCGTGGACACCTCGGAATTGTTGGCCAAGTCCACCAACTCAGGCCTGATAACCCTGATTCTCCTGTTGCTGGTCTCTATCGGGCTGGAAAAACTGTCCTGGCTCACGCGCTTGTCGGGCAAGCTGATATCAACCAACTATTCCGCAAGTGTGCTGCGCATGGGCTTCTTTACCGCGCTATTTTCCGCGTTCGTGAACAACACCGCGGTCGTGGCGACCCTGGCCCATACCGTGCGCAGCAATCGCTTCCACCCCGCCAGCAAACTGTTGATACCCCTGTCCTATGCGGCAATCCTCGGCGGCACCATCACCCTGATTGGCACCTCCACCAACCTGATTGTCAGCAGTTTCCTGGAGGATGCCACGGGGCAGGGGCTGGCCTTCGGTGATTTCCTGTGGGTGGGATTGGCGGTAACCGGGCTCGGCCTGCTGGTCATTCTGGCCAGTTCCCGCCTGTTGCCGGTGGGCAGCAGTGAACAGATAGATATCAATGAATACCTTATCGAAGTCGAGGTCGACGCGGATTCAGCCCTGGTGGGAAAAACCATTCTGGAAAACGGTCTGCGCGAGCTGGAGGACCTGTTCCTGGTTGAAATCGTGCGCGGCAATTACCTGATATCTCCGGTTGCACCGCAGGAGTTCATCAGGGCGGGCGACAAGTTGATATTCTCTGGTGACATCAAGCAGGTCAATGCCCTCGAATCCTTTGACGGCCTGCGCCTGTTTGCGGTTGAGGAGGGACTGCTGCGCGCCAACATGATGGAAGTGATCGTCATGCCCGGCGCCACGATCGAGGGCAAGACAGTCAAGGACAGCGGCTTCCGCTCCCTGTTTGATGCCGCGGTGGTAGGCATGCGCCGGGGCGGCAAGCGCCTGTCGGGCAAACTGGGCAATATCACCATCCAGGCCGGTGACAACATGATGCTGGCGGTGGGTCCCGATTTCAACGAGCGCAAGAACCTGGACAAGAATTTTCTGGTCATCAATGACTCGGTGGGTGAAATAAGAACCACCCCTTTCCAGGATTACTTCATCACTGGCGTGCTGATGCTGGTAATAGGGCTGGCGTCGATGGAGATAATACCCCTGATCAAGGGGGTCACGTTCCTGCTGATCTGTATGCTCGCACTTGGTGTCGTGAAAGGCTCGGAGCTGCGCAGGCGTTTTCCCTTCGAGCTCTGGATCATTATCGCCTCGGCGCTGACCCTGTCCCAGGCCCTGACCAACTCGGGGCTGGTGGCGGTGCTCGCCAACGCGCTGCATGACAACCTCGAGCAGCTGGGCCCTTACGCAGCCCTTGTCGGGATCTACTTCGGCACGCTGCTGTTGACTGAATTGATGACCAACAACGCCGCTGCAGCCCTTAGTTTTCCCATTGCCTTTGGCCTCGCGGAAAGCTACGGGGTGAGCTATATGCCTTTCGTCATGACCGTGGCCTACGGTGCGAGCGCGAGTTTTCTGACGCCCTATGGATACAACACCAACCTTATGGTGCAGAACCTTGGGGGTTACGAGTTGCGTGACTATTTCCGCGTGGGACTGCCACTGTCGATCGCCTACTCGGTCACCGTGATATTCCTGATTCCCAGGCTATTCCCGTTCTGACCCGGCGCCCGCTGGCCGGAATCCACGCTCAGGGCTGCTATAATCTTTCTCGCACAGCAGCATCAGAATAACAAAGGAGACTTTGCATGATTTCCATGCCCGGTATGATCGAGCGAGCCGCGCGGCTCAATCCCGATGGCGTCAGCACCCGTTACCAGGATCGCGAGTATCGCTGGGTGGAAACGCAGGAGCGCGTGGCGCGGTTGGGAGGGGCGTTGACGAGGCTTGGTATGGCAGAGGCGGACAGGGTTGCGATTCTCAGCCTGAACAGCGACCGTTATTATGAGGCGGTGTTTGCCATCCCCTGGGCTGGGTGCTGTATCGTGCCACTCAATACCCGCTGGGCATTGGCTGAAAATGACTACGCGGTGACAGACTCCGGTGCGCGAGTCCTTTTTTTCGACGATGCCTTCACGGAGCAGGCTGAGCAATTACTGGCGGCCGTCCCCTCGCTCGAGGTGGCCATATACATGGGTGATGGCGAGGCCCCCCCCTGGGCCCGCTCCCACGAACAACTGATTGCCGATAACGCTCCTGTCGTGGCCTCTGCCAGGGGCTGGGACGATATGGCGGGTATATTTTATACCGGCGGCACGACCGGCTTCCCCAAGGGGGTCATGCAGTCGCATCGCGCGATCTGGGCCAGCGCTATCGGCGCACTCCCGGAGTTCAGGATGGCTCGCGAGAGTGTCTACCTGCACGCTGCGCCGATGTTCCATATGGCCGACTTCGCCGGGTCCATGGGCACCATCCTGTGCTGTGGCAGCAATGTGATACTGCAGTCTTTCGAGGCCGGGTCGGTGCTGCAGGCCATCGCACGGGAACAGATCAGCCATGCCCTGCTGGTGCCATCCATGATCAAGATGGTGCTGAATCACCCCGCGGTGGCGGAGGCCGATGTATCCAGCCTCCAGTGCGTGATTTATGGCGCATCGCCTATGCCCACTGCAACCCTGGAAAAATTCATGCACCAGTGGCCATCGGTGGGCCTGGTCCAGGTATACGGGCAGACCGAGCTGGCGCCCATCGCCACGGCCCTGTCCATGGAGGAGCACCGCGCAGGCAGTGAGAAACTCCGGTCTGCGGGCCGGCCAACGGCCAGTAGTGAAATCCGGATTGTGGATGAAGAGGGCGGAGACTGTCCGCAGGGTACATCGGGGGAGATAGCCGTGCGCGGGCCCCATACCATGCTCGGCTACTGGAACAAGCCGGAGGAAACCGCAAAGGCGTTGCGTGACGGCTGGGTATTTACCGGCGATGCCGGCTATTTCGATCGGGATGGTTATCTGTATATCGTGGACCGGGTCAAGGACATGGTGGTTACCGGCGGCGAGAATGTCTTCACCACCGAGGTCGAGAACGCGGTGATCAGCCACGCCGCGGTGCAGGATGTCGCAGTGATTGGCATTCCCCACGAGGAGTGGGGTGAGGCCGTGCACGCCATCGTTATTCTGCATCCCGGAGAGTCGGTGACGCCGGATGCGATCATCGCCCACTGTCGCGAGCGGATTGCCGGCTACAAGCTGCCCAAGGGAATCACCTTCCGGGACGAGCCGCTACCCCTTTCCGGCGCGGGCAAGGTGCTCAAGACCGAGTTGCGCAAGCCCTACTGGGAGGGGCGTGACCGGCAGGTAAACTAGTTATTGCGCGCAGTGCCTTGCGGGGTCAGGCGTAAAACTGGCCGTACCATTTGCGGAACTTGGCAAATGGCCCGTCGTTGTCGCACAACATGGGCTTTTCAAAGTATTTCTTGTGAGACCAGATGATCTGGTCTTCTGACATCTGTTTACAGATGTCTTTTACAATTGCATCGGCCACGCCCCCGACCGGTTCCTTGCCGTCCACTTTTTTCTGGATAAACGCGTAGAAGGCGCGTGAATTCTCCTTGTCCACGGGAGTCAGGTTGGCCATCAGGACGGTTTCGCATATCCCGCTGAAGCGCACCGTGGCCTGGCCCGGGCCGGTACTGTTGTTGGCGATGATGCCCACGATTTCACCCCTGGGTGTCGCCATCTTGCTGACCAGTTTGCCGCGTCGGTAAATACCGTCAAATTCCATCACCTCGGGGGTGGGTATGTTCTGGGTGCCGTGAACGTAGAGAAAGTGCGCCGGATCCACTGCGTTTTCACCAATTTCCTGCATGTGGGTATTGATGTCCCAGCTGTGCAGCTTGAGCCCGCCCCAGTCATCATTGGCCGCATCGGCTTCGGCGATGCTTTCCGGTTCAAAGTAGGGTGCCACGCCCTGGGGGTGGTACCACACGAATATCACCTGGTTCATTTCCCTTACCGGCCATGGCCGGATCACCTGTTCGCCCCGGGCTACTTTAGGTGGCATTCGGTTGGCGTAGGGGATGTCCGTGCACTGGCCCTCGCCGTTATAGGCCCAGCCGTGAAACGGGCAGACGATGGAATCACCTACCACCGAAGCGCCTCCGCCAGCCTGGTCCCGAATTCCGTATCCCAGGTGAGCACCCATATGGGGGCAGTAGGCATCCAGCACCCTGGCTTCGCCACTTTCGGTGCGGAACAGCACCAGGTCGGTATCGAAATAGCGCAGCGGCATGGATTCCGCCGTGGCCAGCTCATGCGAATAGGCTACCTGGAACCAGCCGAAGGGCATGGACATGGGGATACGTTCGCTCATTGGCTCTACTCGCTCGCTTTTCAAAGGACAGTGGTCATTGTGGGGCAGGTCGGCGGCGAATGTAATGACTTGTAAAATCTGATTGGCTCGTTACCCGAGCAAATAGCTAAACCCCTGCGGCAAAAATCCGCTCGGGTCGATGTCGCCGGTGCGAGCCTCGCGTTGTTCTAGGGCTTCACATGATCGAGGTATTTCAGATGCGCCCAGCCGACATCCGCGTTCTCGCCGGTACCTCCGGGGGCTCCATCGGCACCCAGGGTATAAAGCTGGAATTCCTGGGCGACCCCTCCCAGGCCGCTGCGTTCGTAAAGGTAAGGGCGCCCCCAGGGATCCAGTGCCGGTGCGGGGAGATAACCGCCCGGCCTGAAATTGCCGGGCAACGGGGGAGTGGCGGTGGGCGCCACCAGCGCGTCCAGCCCCTGGGCGCTGGATGGCAGGAAGAAGTTGTCTGTCATGTAGGCGGCCAGGGCGGCCTCGATTCGCACCAGGTCGGCACGTATTTGCGCCAGCTGGTTGACCGGGTCGTCGATAGGGCCGATGCCCAGCAGGGACTGGAGCTCAGCAGCGGGGTCCTGGCTGCAGAATATTTTCCAGTCCTCAGCGGAGGGCCTGGTCTCCACGCTGTCACCCCACACGATGAACCGTTGGAAGCCGCTGCCCCCTCGCATGGGGTCAAAGTTGCGATACTCGCCGCAGACCACATCGCCGTTGAAAGCGCTCGAGGTTCTGGAACTCCACTTCCTTCCTGTCGGCGAGCTGGGAGATCAACAGTTCCTGTGCCTGCTCGATGTCGTTGGAGCAGGCGCTCAGCAGGATCGCCAGGGTCGGGATCAGGGCCTTTTTCAGCAATGTTATATCCTCAAGAAGTAAAGCCCGGGGGTCGATCCCGCGTTTCCAGTCTACTGCCCGCGGCCGGATTGCTTGGGCCTGGTCTTGCCCCGGGCCTTGGTTTTCAATCTGGGCACGGGCCGTGTGCCTGTCGCCCGCTGCAGTTTTGCTCCTGGCCGGTGCTTTGGTCCTGGCCTTGGCCTTGCGCCTGCGCAGTCCCGCCGCATCTTCCAGCTCCACCAGCGATTCTTCCATATAGTCGATCAGGCGCTGCACCTGGGGCACAGACTTGCGGCAGGCCACAATGCCGAAGTCCAGGTTCTCATTGTTGCTCACCAGGGTAATATTGATTGCGCTGCCGTCCATGGGAATCGAAACCGGGTACATGCCGTCCAGGCGCGCGCCGTTCCAGTAACGCTTTTCCCGGGGCCCGGGTACATTTGAGATAACCGTGCTGAAGGCCGGGAAGCGCCCCGCCAGCCCGGTGAGCTGTGTCAGTAACAGCGGCGCCTGGCTGATCGCCGTGTAGGCCTGGATTTCGCCGGCGGAAAGCTGCTGCAATTGCGCCTTGGATGCATCCATGGATTCCTTGATCTTGCGGAAGCGCTTGGCCGGGTCCCGCACATTGGTGGCGAGATCGGCAATGACCATACCGATCGCATTGGCTGAATCCACGTCGCCGGCCGCCCGCAGGGATACGGGAGCCATGGCCTTGAGGGATATCTTGGGCAGGTCGCGCTGCTCCTGCAGGTGCTTGCGCAGGGCGCCGGCGCACATTGCCATTACCGCGTCGTTGAGAGTCCCGTCGTAGGCGCGGCCCATGGCGCGCACCCGCTCAAAGGGCCAGGATTGCGCGACAAACCGGCGGGCACCGGTGATCTGTGTGCTCACGGCGGATTTCGGGATCTTGTGAAAGGGTACCGCCATGCTGGTGTTGCGACCTAACCAGACATTGGCCGATTCGCGGATCGCCCGGGCAACGTTCACGGTGCCACCCAGCTGGTCCTTCAGCACCTCGATGACCGCCTTGACCTCGTCGTCCTTGGGCTTTCCCGGCTGGGCGCCATTGCCCGCCAGCTCCTGCTTGTAAATTTCGTAAGCCTCCCGGGAGAAGGGGGAGATCTTTACCTTGGTGCGGGCGTTGGTCGAATACATGCTGCTCATCATGTGCATTGCCCCGACGCCGTCGATGGCGCAGTGATGGGCCTTGAAATAGGTCGCAAACTGGCGATTGGGCAGGCCTTCGATCAGGTTCATTTCCCACAGTGGCCTGGACCGGTCCAGCAGGGTGCTGTGCAGTCGCGAGACGAGAGCAAACAGTTCGCGGTAACGACCCGGCTTGGGCAAGGCGGAGTGGCGAACATGGTATTCCATGTCCATCTCCTCGTCCTCTTCCCAGTAAACATTCCCGGCCAGCCCCAGACGCCCCATTTTGAGCTTTTCGCCGAAGGGGCGCCTGAGTTCCCCCTCGTAGCGCAGGATATTGCCCAGGTTGGCCAGAAACGTCGTGTCGTCGACATCTTTGGGAAGAGTGAACAGATTCAGGCCGCCCACGTGCATGGGGGTGCGGCGCGATTCGGAGAGCAGGAAAAAAGCGTCGGTGAGCGGCATTCTGCGCATGGGGATGAACTCCTGTAATTATAAAATTAAGAGCGCGGATGGGGAGGCTAGAATAGACCATTCATATACATCAGTGAAATACTTCCTGTCGGTCCGGTCGTGGCATGACTATTTGTCCCGCCGGTGCGGGACAGTCCGTTGTTTTGCTGGCATACTTGCGGCTGGAAATTCACGGCAACGGGTTTGGGGGAATTACAGATGGAGCTGGATGGCAAGATCGCCCTGGTGACGGGCGCCGGGCAGGGGGTAGGGCAGGGCATCGCCATGGCGCTGGCGGCAGCCGGGGCGAAGGTGGCCGTGACCGGGCGCACCGAGGCCAAGTTGACGGCCACCTGCAGCCTTATTGAGCAGCGCGGCGGCATAGCCCTGCCCGTGGTCTGCGATGTCAAGAGTGCGGAATCCCTGGAGCATTGCGTGGCAGCGGTGGTGGCGCATTTCGGTGGCCTCAATATATTGGTCAACAACGCCCAGGAAGTGCCGCTGGGGACACTGCACCAGGTGAGCGAGAAGAGTTTCAGCGCCGGCTGGGAGTCGGGCCCCATGGCGGTATTTCGCGCGATGAAGCTCTGCTACCCCCACTTGAAGGGCGGGGGCAGTATCGTCAATCTGGCCAGCTCATCGGCGAAGCGTTGGGATATGACCGGCTACGGCGCCTACGCGGCGACCAAGGAGGCGATTCGGTCCCTCACCAGGGCCGCGGCCTGCGAGTGGGGGGTAGACGGCATCCGCACCAATGCGATACTGCCCCTGGCGAGTTCGCCCGGTATGGCCTGGTGGATCGAAAACCAGGAGGATGAGGCCCGGGATTTTCTGGCGAGCATCCCCCTGGGGCGTGTAGGGGACTGCGAAAACGATATAGGACGTTTTGTAGTCAGCCTCTGCAGCGACGCCTGTGCCTATATCAACGGGCAGAGCATAGCCGTGGACGGAGGCCAGGCACTGATGGGCTAGCTGTGTTGGCGCTGGATATGGCGAATTGAGTTGGAGATAGTGTTATGAGGGTAATGATCACCGGCGCCACCGGGTTTGTCGGTTTCCATACGGCGCAGGCCCTGCTGCAGGCAGGCCATGAGGTCAGCCTGCTGGTGCGCAGCCAGGGCAAAATGGAACAGCTGTTTGGCAAGGGACGGATCAGGTATTTCACCGTCGGTGATATCACCGATGCCGGGCAGGTGAGCAAGGCGCTGGCTGGCTGCGATGCGCTGGTTCATTCGGCAGCGATGGTTTCGACCCACGCGGTTGACGCGGAGGCGGTATACCGGACCAATGTCGAGGGTACCTCCAACGTGATCGGCACTGCACTGGCGATGGGGGTGGGTTCGATCATCCATGTCTCCAGCGTAACCGCACTCTACGACCCCGCAGCGACTGTGCTGGACGAGCATTCTGCCCCCGGCGCCGGTGCGACCGGCTACGGGCGCTCCAAGGTCGCCTGC
This sequence comes from uncultured Gammaproteobacteria bacterium, assembly GCA_963792815.1. Classification (GTDB taxonomy): domain Bacteria; phylum Pseudomonadota; class Gammaproteobacteria; order Pseudomonadales; family Halieaceae; genus JARRPM01. Next base: position 79,996 of record CAWBXR010000012.1, on the reverse strand, counting down.
GAGCGGTATGTGCGCGCCCTGCAGGACGCGGGGGAGCCAATCAGCATCACTTACCCCGCGACGGTCATCGGACCCGATGACCCCGGGCTGACCGAAGCGCATGTCGGGCTGCGCACCTACCTGCAGCAGTTCGTGCCCCTGATGCCCTCGGGGACCCAGTATATAGACGTGCGGGATATCGCCCGGGTTCACCTGTGCCTGCTGGAGCAGCCCGGTTCAAGTGGCAGGTATATCCTGGGAGGGCATTACGTCCCCTGGCGCGAACTTGGCGGTGTGCTGAGGCGGGTCACCGGCAGGAAACCGCTGGAACTGCCCCTTAATGCCGGGATGATGCGCCTTGCCGGTCGCCTGTTCGATCGCATCGGCAGCTATGTAAAGATGGACCTGCCGTTGACCGCCGAAGGTATAGGCTACGCGACCCACTGGGTGCTTATGGACAGCCGCAGCGTGGAGCAGGGGCTGGGTATAGGGTTCCGCCCGGTGGAGGACTCGTTTCGCGACGCCATCGCCTGGCTCTGTGCCGCTGGCCATATAAGCCGGGGCCAGGCTGGGGACGCGGCGCTCTGAGACCGAACGCGGTGCGGCGCCGGCGATAAAGTTGCCGCTGAGCTTCCCGGTACTGTCCGCTGCCCCGCAAATTGGCGCCCCGCTGGGGCATATACGGCAGAAAATTGTTTGAAATCAATCCCACCGCCTTATTGTTCCCGTAAATTTAAATGGTATTATGGCGGACATAAAGCATAAGGACACCCAGTGGTACCTAACCCGCTGCAATACAGACGGAAACTCAAACAGTCAGCCACCGCTTCGTGGGTCATTCACGGGGTGTGTGTGCGGATCGCCGAAGCGTGGAGCGCTTTGTCACGGGAAAACTTCGGCGCTCGGGAGGCTTTGGTTCCCGAGAAACTTTGGTAAGAGTTGGCTAAATTTTTAATTTCCATGGCTAAATACCTCAATGGTATTTATCTTGTGGCGGTGATGGGAGTCCGGAACACGAAAGCGAGAGCTTTCAAAGGGATATCAGGGGCGGCAGAGACCGCCTGACAAAGTTTCAAACCTAACTATACTAAAATGCTCAGAGGGAAGTCTCATGAAGAAAAAAGCGCTCGCACTGTCCGTACTCGCTGCTGTTAGCTCGCAGGCCGGGGCGTTCCAGTTTGATACCGGGGAAGACTGGAATATCCGTTGGGACAATACCGTCAAGGGCAACCTGGCGACCCGGTTGGACGAGGCCAAAGCCAAGGTTGTCGACCCCGCCAAATTCCCCAACGCGCGGCTGGCGGATGACTCGGACTATTCGGTCAACCGCAAGAACGGCGGCATTTCCAGCGCACGACTCGATATCATTTCTGAACTGGACGTGATCTGGAAGCAGGATTTCGGCTTCCGGATCAGCGGCGCCGGCTGGTACGACGCCGCCTACGAAAACAGCGACAACCCCAAGAGCGGTACCCTGCCCAATGGTCTGCCCTACGATTATTCCTGGGCGGGCCTGAACTACAAGCCCGGTGAGTACAGCAATGAGGCAGAAGACCTGAGCTATGTCGGCGGCGAACTGCTTGACGCCTTCGTATTCGGCAACTGGTATATCGGCGATATGGCCCTGGGTGTCCGGGCCGGCCGCCACACCATCTACTGGGGCCAGAGCCTGTTCGGCACCGGCGCCTTCACCGGCATCGCCGGCTCGATGGCGGCGATCGACCAGAGCAAGGCGCTGGCGGTACCCGGCTCGGAAGCCAAGGAACTGTTCCTGCCGTCAACCAAGATCTCGTCTACCCTGCAGATGACCGACAACTTCGCCATCAGCGGTTACTACGAGTTCGAGCACATTGTGCACCGTTTCCCGGAGACCGGTACCTTCTGGAGCCCGTTTGAGGGCCTCACCGAGAACACCCAGTTTATCGCATTGTTCCCCGGTTCTGCCACCACGCGCAGGGGTGGCTTCCAGGGATCGGACGACAAGATCGAGGATTCCGGGGAGTACGGCGTCAACTTCCAGTACACCATCGACAGCCTGGGACTTGAAACCCAGTTTGTTTACATCAACGGCTCCGATCGCCTCCTGAGTGGTCTGTATGGTACCTTCGGGGGCATTGATCCGGAGAAGGCGGAGCAATGGGCCAAGCCCTGGGAAGAGGGCGGTGCCAATGCCAACGTGATCGGCCGGGCCGGCTGGGTATACAAGAAGGATATCGACACCTTCGGTATCTCACTGTCCAAGGAAATGTTCGACATCAGCTTCGGCATGGATGTGGTGTTCCGGCAGAATACCGGCCTGAACCCCGACCTGGCCTCGGGCCTTGTCGGTCGCGGCGCCGCAACTCCGGCTGACTTCTCGCCCGATCCCGATGACTTCCCCGGCCCGACCGGTGATGTCTGGGGCGTGGTAATCAACGGCATCGGCTTCCTGAACGGAGACTTGGGGCTGTGGGACGGCGGCACCTACGCGTTTGAACTGACCTCGAGCTGGCTCGATGATTTCAAGGACAATGAAGCCTATGCCAACCCCAGGATTTCCAAGGGGCGGGTCACCACCCAGATAGGCGCCAGCTTCAAGCCCACCTGGTTCCAGGTGTTCCCCGGCTGGGATCTGTCCCTGCCGATGGCGGTTGGCTATGGTATCGATGGCGAGCAGCCTCCCCAGTCGTCTGTTTCCCAGGAAGAACTGGGTAACGCCAGGGTGGGCGTGGAGTTCAACATCAAGGAAATATGGAATTTGTCGGCCAGTTACATAGCCTATTTCGGCCCTGTACCAAACGGTGTCGGTGGCCCCCTGGCCGATCGTGACTCCGTTACGATGACCTTGAAGAGGACTTTCTAAGGGCTGCGAAACCACATGGCCACAACCCTCGCGGGTTGTGGCCTGTTAATTTGATAGAGGTAGGGTAGATGATGTTTGGCAAGATCTCTATGGTGGTTGTTTTTTCCCTACTGCTTTCCGGGGCGGCGCTTGCGGGAGTTGCTCCGGACCAGGCCGCCAGGCTGGGTAAGGATCTGACCCCGACAGGGGCGGAAATGGCCGGAAACGCAGATGGCAGCATTCCACCCTGGAACCCGGACGGGCCACCTGTCCCCTCTGACTTTGTGCCGGGGTCCGATGACTATAAGGACCCCTACAAAGATGAAAAACCCCTCTTCACCATAGACGCTGGCAACTGGGAACAGTACGCCGACAACCTGACCGAGGGCACCAAGGCCATTATGGCCAAACTGGGCCCCGACGGGTTCCGTCTCAACGTGTATCCAAGCAAGCGTGATTTCGTCTACCCCGACTGGGTAGTTGCCAACACCGTCAAGAATGCCACCGCGGCGACGATGACCGATGACGGCCAGAAACTGGTGGGCAACCTGCCGGGCGTCCCTTTCCCGATACCGCAGTCCGGTATGGAAGTCATGTGGAACCACATGATCCGCTACCAGGAGGACTATACCGCCGATTACGATGTTTACTATGTGAGCAGCGACGGCAAGCCGATCCTGTCCACTACCGGTTACATCACCAACATCTACCCGGGCTTCCAGGAGGAGAACCGGGACAAGGAAGTTGGCGATACCCCCTGGGTTATGCTGCGCATCAACTACAATGCCCCAGCCCGGCGCGCCGGTGAAATCCTGCTGGTGCATGAGCCCGGAGCGGATTATACCGAGGGTAAGGGCCGCCAGGCCTGGCAATACCTCACTGGCCAGCGCAGGGTCCGCCTGGCACCCGCTGTGTCATTTGATACCCCCAACCCCGGTGTAGCGGGCACGTCGACCTATGACGACTCCTACATTTACAATGGATCTCTCGAGCGCTTCAACTGGACGCTGGTCGGCAAAAAGGAAATGTACATTCCCAACGGGGATTACGATTTTGTGTTCCAGACAAACATCACCGACATGCTGCAGGCGAAAATGCTCGACCCGGACAAGGTTCGCTGGGAGAAGCATCGCGTGTGGGTGGTGGAAGCCAACCTGAAAGAGGGTATGCGGCACCTGTACAGCAAGCGCCGCTACTACGTGGACGAAGACAACTGGCATGCGATGACCAATGAGAATTATGACGGTCGTGGAAACCTCTGGCGGGTGCAGTATGCCTACGGCGCCAACCTGTACGATGTGAAGAGCTATTTTGCCGCGCCCTACGGTGCCTACGACCTGCTGCAGGGCATCTATAATCTTAACGGTAAACCCATTCCCGGCAAGTACAGGAACGGTGTGACACAGGATGATAAATATTTTTCACCGAAAGGTATGGCGCGCTCCGGAGTTCGCTGATGCCTGGACTGGTTTGACAGGGCGCCGCCCGCGTGGCGCCTTTTTTCATTTAAATTAGAATAAACAAGTGGAAGCAGTATGATGGCAATAAGAAAAGCTCTGCTCGGCGTGATGCTGGGCGCACTGTTAATTCCCTGCTCACAGTCCTACGCCGCCACCTATGATGTCCTCAAGCTGGCCGCCGAACCCAGCGCACTGGCGGCCCGAGCTCCCATGTTCGTCATCAAGAAATTCGGCAATCGCTACTTTGCCGCCGGAGATCGCGGGCATATTGTCTATTCCGACGATAATGGCAAGACCTGGGTACAGGCGAAGGTCCCCGTGCGCTCCACTTTGCTCGATGTCTACTTCGTCAACGACAAGCAGGGTTGGGCCGTGTGGCCATGAAGGCGTGATCCTGCATACCAGTGATGGCGGCGACTCCTGGGAGCTGCAGTACGATGGCCTCCGGTACGGTGAGGAGGGTCTTGCGTTCTACACCAGGCTTGCCGAAGAGAACCCCGACAATGAGCTCTACCCTATTTTCATCGGGGAGATGGAGTTTGCCATCGAGCAGGGTGCGGACAAACCCTTTTTTGGTGTGGTTTTCTACGATGAGAAGCACGGCCATGTGGCGGGCGCCTACGGCATGATGATGGTCACCTACGATGGCGGCAAGACCTGGGAGCACCGCCTGCACAACGTGGAAAATGAGAATTTTAACCACATCTTTGATTTTTCACCCCTGCCCCAAAGCGGGCGTTTCTTTCTCAGTGGCGAGGCCGGCCTGCTGTTGATTGGGGACGCCAACCAGCAGATCGCCAAAAGAGTGCACTCGGTTCCCTGGGAGGGCAGCTTTTTTGCCACGGTTGCCGCCAGTGATGGCGCCATCATCATGGGTGGCTTGCGCGGCAGGATGTTCCGCACCGCGGACGAGGGTGAAACCTGGGTCGTGGTAGAAAAGCCACCCACCAGTGCTATCGTTGCCGAAACCCGGCTGGACGACGGCACACTGGTTGCCGCTGGGGTAGGAGGCGAGATTCTCCTGAGCAAGGACGACGGTTTCAATTTTACCATGAGTCCCGCGTCCGGGACCGTCGGACCCATTTTCGACTTGACGCAAGGCGAGGGCAATACTCTGTTAGTAGCCGGGCCCAAGGGTATCAAGTCCGCCGTGCTGGCACAGTAATAACAACGAATTCCCGGAGAATCACAAATGGCCCACTCTCAAGAGTCCGACCTGCCCGTCATTGGCAACCTGAACGAATTCGACTTCAACTCCGGGACTTTCCTGGAAAAGCTCGTGTTCAACCACCGCCCGGTAGTGATGTTCCTGTGTCTTATCACGACCCTGGTTCTCGGTTACCAGGCCACCAAAATCCAGTTGCAGGCCGGCTTCGAAAAGATGCTGCCCAAGGCGCATCCATACGTTCTCAACTACCAGGATAACGCCGGTGGTCTGAAAGGCCTTGGCAACAACCTGCGGGTTATCGTAGCGGTCAAGGAAGGCACAATATTCACGCCGGAGAACCTCAAGTTTGTCGAGGAAGTAAACGACGAGCTGTTCTTCATGCCCGGCGTTGACCGCAACGGCATGAAGTCCATCTGGACGCCCAACACACGCTGGCGGGTTGTTACAGAGGCAGGGTTCGAAGGCGGGCCGGTAATTCCGGGTGACTATGATGCATCCCCTAAATCGATCGAAGAAGTAAAGGTCAATATCCAGCGCGCCGGCATCATCGGTGACCTCGTTGCCAACGATGAGAAATCGGCCGCGATCATCGTGCCCTTGCTGGACATCAACCCGGAAACGGGCGAGCGACTCGACTACGCAGACCTCGGTGTGAAGCTGGAAGAAATACGCGAAAGATTTACCGCAGACAATCCTGACAGGTCGATTCATATCATTGGTTTTGCCAAGCTGATCGGTGACCTGATTGACGGCCTGTTCTCGGTCATGCTGTTTTTTGGCATCGCCGTAATCATCACGATTATCCTGCTGTATCTCTACACCCGCTGTATCCGTTCAACCTTGATGGTGGTGGGTTGTACCCTGGTGGCCGTGGTCTGGCAGCTGGGTATCCTGGCAACTTTAGGTTATGAGATCGACCCGTTCTCTATCCTCGTGCCATTCCTGGTGTTTGCCATCGGGGTCAGCCACGGGGCGCAGAAGCTCAATGGTGTGATACAGGATATTGGCCGCGGTACGCACCGTTATATCGCTGCACGCTACACGTTCCGGCGCCTGTTCCTGGCCGGCGTTACCGCACTGTTGTCGGACGGTGTAGGTTTCGCAGTACTTATGATTATCCAGATCCAGGTTATCCAGGACCTGGCAATTACCGCGAGTATCGGGGTAACGGTTCTTATCTTTACCAACCTGATCCTGGTCCCGGTGACCCTGTCCTACACCGGTGTCGGTAAAGTCTGCGCCGAGCGGGCGACACGGCCGGTCAAATCCATTGAGGAAATGCACTGGTTGTGGCGCTTCCTGCTGATGTTCACTCATAAAGGGCCGGCCATAGCCGCAATTATCGTCTCGATCCTGATGACCATAGGCGGCTTCTATGTAGCCAAGGACCTGCAGATCGGTGACCTCGATCCCGGTGCGCCGGAACTGCGCGCTCACTCGCGTTACAACAAGGATGTGGCCTACATGATCAACAGCTACTCGGTGAGTACCGACGTCTTTGCTGTGATCGTGAAGACCCCGCCTGACGAGTGTGTTGATTACGAAAGCCTCAGCCTGGCAAATGAGCTGGAGTGGCGTTTGCGCCAGGTGCCCGGTGTGGAAGACGTTCGCGGCCTGAACGTCCGCACCCGCCAGATCATGGCCGGCATCAACGAGGGTTACCCGAAGTGGATGTCGCTGTTCCGCAACCAGGACACTATCAACTACGCCGTCACGGAACTGGTAAACCTGGACTACGTGGACCCCGGTTGCTCCCTGTGGCCCATGATCGTTTACCTGGCTGACCACAAGGCGGCAACCCTTACCGGGGTGGTCGATGCCCTTGAACTCTTCAACGAGGAGTGGCCCAGCGCCAAGGCGGATTTCCTTGGGGCGGCGGGCAGTTCCGGTTTTGAGGCGGCAACCAATATTGTGGTGAAAAAGGCCAACACGGAGATGCTGTTTTACGTTTACGGCGCCGTGCTGATGCTTTGCTTGCTGACCTTCCGCTCGGTGCCGGGCGTCATCTGTGCGGTCTTACCGCTGATGATGACCTCGATTCTGTGTGAAGCTCTGATGGTGTGGTTGGGTATTGGCGTGAAAGTGGCGACACTGCCGGTAATCGCACTGGGAGTTGGTATCGGTGTGGACTACGCACTGTACGTTCTGACGGTGATACTGGCCAAGCTGCGCCAGGGCCTGAACCTTACTGACGCCTACTACGAAACCCTGAACTTTACCGGCCGTGTGGTGGCGCTGATTGGTGTAACCCTCGCGGCAGGCGTTGTGACCTGGGCAATGTCGCCCATCAAGTTCCAGGCGGATATGGGCATTTTGCTCACCTTCATGTTCCTGTGGAATATGTTTGGTGCGTTGATCCTGATGCCCGCGCTGGCAACCTTCCTGCTCAAGCCTCACAAGCAGGAAGAGACTGCCTGATTGCAGCGAGGGCTTCTGTCGAAGCCACGGTAAATCCCGGGCCATGGACTTAAAACCCATGGCCCTTTTTTTTGCTGCTTAAAGGGGCCGCTGCAAACACATTCGCTATCACCGAGGGTCCAGGGGCCTGCCCCACTTTAGCGGGCACTCATTCGACCTCACCCGAGATACCTGGGTCCGTCTTCCGCGCCACGTAGCCGTACCCCGACCACTATTAAATACCCCAACAAAGGCGATAACCCCAATGACAGCTCAAGCCAGGACCATGCTCTTAGCACTCTCTATCCTATTCCTGAATGCCTGCGCCGAACCCGCAATGAAGGATCAGCTTAGTAAAGAATTCGCCTCCCAGGAACTGTATCCTGTGAGGAATTCGGGCTTCGCCGAGGCCTTTGCCAGGCGAGATGCGGATCTCGCCAGCTACCGCTCGGTCGACATACGCCCGCTCGGGGTAGACAACATCGAGATACCCACTACCGTGGTTGCCGGCACCCTGCGGCGCGACTGGGAGATGACGGCCGAGCGCCAAACTGCGTTGCAGGCCGCCTGGACTGATGCTATGAACCATGCCTTTTCCGGCTACCAGCGCGCGACAGGGGGGGCTGGGGTTTTACGCATAGATTCGAGACTTACCCGCATCGCCCCCGGGCGCCCAACAGCCACTACCATAGGTGGCGAAATACAGCCTGTGGGATCATCCCGGGATGTAATAGAGATTTCGGCAGAGTTTCGACTTTACGATGCCAGCGACGACAGATTGCTGGCGGTGATACGCGATAGCAGGACGCTCACGTCGGTACAGATGTCCAGAACGGCGCCTGTGACGGTTACACTGTTGTTCGGATCGTGGTCAGCACTGCTGCACACGCGCATTTCAGGGAAATAACCCGACCGCCTGGGCCGCCGGTAGATAGCGCCGGCGCGGAGACGGACGGGTGAATGGCAGGTAGTCCAGCCAGTGGAATCAGCATGCTTTTGCTGTATCCGCCGCTTCATCCCTGCCGTGGTTTTCCTGCCAGATGGCCAGGCCCAGAATTGCTGCGTAAAACGAAATAATATAAGCCATGTCAGTTACCTCTGTTGCTTTTACCGGACAGCCTTCTGTCCGGCTACAGCTACGGTATGGGCGCCCGGTATATTCTTCAAATGGCATAAATTCAGCTAAACTATGAATTGAATTCATAGTCTATAGGTGCTCTCAATGGATATCCGCGAACTGGGACGCCTCGACCTGAACCTTCTGGTGGCCCTGGAAGCCCTGATCGAGGAGGGCAGCGTGTCCAAGGCGGCGGAGCGCCTGTATATAACACAGTCCGCAATGAGCAAAACCCTGGGCCGGTTGCGCGAACTGTTCGATGACCCCCTGTTTACCCGCAGGGGGCCGAGCATGGTGCCGACCCCCAGGGCTGAGCAGTTGCGGCGACAGCTACCCGGGGTGCTGCAGGCTATACAGGACATGCTTGCCCCCCTGGATTTCGATCCGCTTTCCTACTCCGGCCAGTTCAATCTCCTTATCCACGGCCATATGGGTCTCTGGCTCATGCCTTTACTGTTGAAGCGACTGGGTGACGTCGCCCCCGGTATCCGCCTCAGTGCACTGACCCGGGTCGACAGACCCTTTGACGCACTGGACAGCGGCAAGCTGGACTTCATTCTGCAGGCCGAGCTCCACGGCTACCCCTCGAGCCTCCGCCTGACCACCCTGGGATACGCGCCGCCTCTGCTGCTCGCGCGCAAGGGGCATCCGCTGGAGGGCCGGCAATTGACCTGGGACGAGGTGCTCAGCTATCCCCATGTGCAGCTTGTCATTGACGAGCTGGCGGATATCCACTTTCTCACAGACGAGAAGTCTTCGTTTCTACGCCAGATGGCAACAGCCGTACCGGAACTGCGCACCGACCAGTTACTGACCGCGATCCAGGTCGTGCGCCATACTGACTACCTGTTTCCGGCGCCGCCCCTTTTTCTGGAGCAGGCCGATATCAGTGGGGAACTGATTGCACTGCCCCTGCCCGAGGGAGAGCAGGTCAACCTGAGGTATGTCATGGTCAACCACGAGAGGGTAAATGCATCCCCTGCACACGACTTTCTTTACCGCGAAATCTTGCAGGTTATAGACTCCTTCAGGCTAAAATACGGGCTGCCGACGCTTGCCCAGTTGCGGGCGCGACGCAAGCTTGCCTATTAAAAACCCGGTAGTCGATGTGCTAAGCAGGCCAGCCTGCTATGCTCCGCTGGCAGGGAAAATATAACAAGGACAGTGGGTAACATGCAGCGTTGGATCAGAACCAAAAGTATTTCAGTAGCGGGTTTGCTTGCGGCAATGCTCGTGTGTATTGCGGCGCAGGGTGCTGGTATCAAGGACAGCCTCGGCGTGGTGGCCGATACCAATAGCAGTGCCTCGGCATCCCAGAAAAAAATAGATGACCTGGCTCGGGAGAGCCGCAACCTGGTGGAAGAGTATCGCAAGTTGCTGGACGGTTCCGAGTATCAGGCAGCCTATACCCGGGAGCTGGAAGAGCTGGAGCAGGCCCAGCAGCAGCAGCTCGACGGGCTGCGGGAACAGATCGTCCAGGCCCGGCTTACCCGCCAGCGCATTGTTCCCCTGATGCGCAGCATGGCGGATTCCCTCGAGAAGTTTGTAGTGCTGGACCTGCCGTTTCACCAGGAAGAGCGGGTGGCGGCGGTACTGGAGCTGAAGCAGCGCCTGCGCCAGCCCGATATTTCGGCCTCTGCCAAGTTCAGGATGTTGCTTGAGGCTTTTCAGCTCGAGCAGGACTACGGTGGCAACATCGAATCCTGGCGCGGCCCGCTGCAACTGGAAGGCCAGGAACTTTCGGTCGAATACCTGCGAGTCGGCCGAGTGGCACTGTATTTCCAGTCGCTGGACGGTTCTTCGAGCGGCTACTGGGACCGGGATCAGCAGGCCTGGGTGCCCCTGGAAGAACGCTATAACCGCGGCCTGGCCCAGGCCTTGCGGGTAGCACAAAATATTACCGCGCCGCAGCTGTTGAATTTGCCCATGCCGGCAGCGGGGGGTGACTCGTGAGTCGCGCCATGGGTATTGCTGCGGGCATCCTGCTGGGCCTGCTGTTGGCGGCGGGCAGCCACGCCCAGGACGGCGCCGCTGACGGCCAGATCACCAATCTCGATCAGTTGCTCGATTCCGTGCGGCAGTCGCAGCAACAGCAACGGGCGCTCAACACCCAGCGCGAGCGGGAGTTCCTGCAGGACAACAGTCGCCAGAAAGAGCTGATGGCGCAGGCCAGGCGCGATTTCGAGCGGCGGCAACAGCAGAACCAGCCCCTGCTGGCAGTAACCGAGAAGAACAAAAGTGAAATCGAGGCACTGGAAAAAGAGCTGAAAACGCTGGTGCAGGAGATGGGCGATCTCGCCAGTACCTTCCACGAATTCGCTGGCGACTTTTCCGCGGTGATGCGCGAGTCAATGATAACCGCCCAGTTCCCCGAGCGCAGCGAGCAACTGGAGGCGCTTGCCAACAGTAATACCCAGCCCACGATCGGGCAGATCGAAACTCTCTGGCTGTTACTGCAGCAGGAAATGACAGAGGCCGGCAAGGTCGCAATTTTTGCAGCGCCTGTGGTGGCGGCGGACGGTACCTCTCGTGCAGCGCGAGGCATTGCGCGTGGGTACTTTCTCCGCCTATGCCCAGGGGGATTTTCTGCGCTATGTTCCGGAGACCGGAGAATTGTTGCTGCTCTCACGCCAGCCGTCCGCGCGTCTGCGGGACGAGGCACGCGATTTCGCCCTGCAGGCAGAGGGAGTCGCGCCGGTGGTGGTAGACCCTACCCGGGGTAGTCTGCTGGGTATGCTTGCCTACACCCCCAGTTTGCGTGAACGCATAGAGCAGGGTGGGTCGATCGGACTTATTATCATCGGTCTCGGTGCGTTCGGCCTGCTGTTGACCCTGTGGCGGGTCTGTTACCTCGGCGTGGTCTACCTGCGTATGCGCGGGCAGATGCGCAAGGTCGACAAGCCGAGCGCTGGCAACCCGCTGGGCAGGGTATTGGCGGCCGTGGACGGTATTGCAATCGAAGAGGAAGAGTTGCTGCAGTTGAAACTGGACGAGGCGGTGCTGGCGGAAATTCCGGCACTGGAGCGCGGTAACGGCCTGATAAAACTGCTGGCGGCCACCTCGCCATTGCTGGGCCTGCTGGGCACCGTTACCGGTATGATTCTCACCTTCCAGGCGATCAGCCTTTTTGGCACCGGCGATCCCAAGCTGATGGCGGGAGGCATCTCCCAGGCGCTGGTGACCACGGTACTGGGCCTGGTTGTCGCCATTCCCCTGTTGTTTGGCCACAGCCTGATCAACGCGCTGTCCAGGTCGATGATACAGCGCCTGGATGAGCAGTGCGCCGGTGTTCTGGCCCGCAGCGCAGACCAGCAGTCAGCCCGCTGATATGCTGTCTGTGTTCACTCTTCTTCACCCGATCCAGGATTTCGTCGACCAGGGCGGCCCGGTACTCTGGGTTATTTTCGTCGTTTGCACCTTACTGTGGTTGCTGATCCTGGAGCGTATCTGGTTTCTGCGCGTGGCGTGGCCCCGGCGCGCGCGCCGGCTGATCGCCCAGTGGAATGCCCGGGTAGACCGGCGCAGCTGGCGCGCCAGGAAAATCCGTGAAGCCACGGTGTCTGAAGTAAATATGCAATTGCACGCGATGTTGCCGCTGATCAAGGTGCTCGTGGCCCTTTGCCCGTTGCTCGGCCTGTTGGGAACAGTGGTGGGGATGATCGGGGTATTCGAGGTCATCGCTGTCAGTGGTAATGACGATGCCCAGGCCATGGCGCGCGGTGTATACCGGGCGACTATTCCGACCATGGCCGGGCTGGTGGTGGCGTTGACCGGTATCTATTTTACCGTGCGCCTGCGCCAGCTCGCGGACAACGAAACCGGCCGACTCGCCGACCGCCTGCCGCTGCAGGATCATTCACTCCCATCGACAGGAGGGTGCTGACACCATGCCCGCTCGACGCCATTTACCTGCGCCGGAAGAGACTGAACTGGATATGACGCCGATGCTCGACATCGTGTTCATCATGCTTATCTTCTTTATCGTAACGACATCTTTCGTCAAGGAGTCGGGCGTCACCGTCAGCACGCCCCAGGCCGAGAGCGCATCCCAACAGGACACTGCCAATATATTCATTGCCATAACTGCCGCTGGCGAGGTCTGGATCGACCGCCGCCCGGTGGACCCGCGCTCGGTGCGGGCTATTGTCGCGCGAATGCACGCGGATAATCCGGAGGGATCGGTGATTATCCAGTCCGACGAGGACGCCTCTACCGGTACCCTGGTGGATGTCATGGACCAGGTGCGGCTGGCCGGCATAGAGGCTATAGCCATCGCTGCCGACAAGAAGGCCAAGTGAGCAGGCCATAGCACATGCGCTTTCTCTTCTCCCTGCTGGGAGGCCTGCTGATTACCGCGGCGGTGTTTCTCTTCATGCAAAGCCTTATCAAGAGCAGGCAGCAGCAGGATGTGTTGCTGCCGGTACACAGCATTGTCGAAATACTCCCGCAGGACCCCCCCGAGGAGGAACCCGAGCCCGAGGAGATTGAGCCGGAAGAGCCACTCGAGGAGCCTGTGATGGACTCTCTCGAGATTGCGCCACCCAGCCCCGAGCCGGCAGCTGATCTCGAAATGCCGGCACTCGATTTCGCGATGGGAGATATCAAGATCCAGTCCGTCGGCGACCGCTGGAGCGGTCCCGTCGGTGCCGGCACCGGCGCTGTAAACCTTGCCGGTGGCGGTGGCGAGGACGCCCAGGGGTTCATTGAGGTCATACCCTACGATACACGCAGACCCAACGTCCCGGATGTCGCTCACCAGAACAGGATCAGTGGCTGGGTGCTGGTCACTTTCAGGGTGGCGGCCGATGGCAGCACTCGCGATGTGCGGGTGCTCGATGCAAACCCCAGGGGTGTATTCGAGGAAAAGGTGGTTGCCGCCGTATATGACTGGAAGTATCGCGTCAATTTTTATGGCGGGGCAACCGGCAGCGTCGCTCTCACCCAGAAGGTGGATGTGGCGTGGGAAAACTACCCGCAAAACATGCCCAATGTGGATTGAGCCCTTGATTCGCTTGCGCGCAATGTTGCCAGGTATCTGGCTGGTGTATCTGCTTGGGTTTCCCCCGGCGGTCGATGCCCAGGAGGGCCAGTACCGCAGCAAGATACGGATAGACACGAACTCGGGTATGGGCAGCGATACCGGGCTTTCCATTGAAGAGCTGGAAAGGCAGATAAGCTCGATAAACGAGTCCTACGCCCGTTCCAGCGCAGGGCGTCACCTGGCCAGGCATTTTGTCGAACAGGGCGAGTACGACAAGGCAATAGACTACTACCGTACGGCCCTGTCTGCGGGTGGTCTGTCTGACGTTGCCAATCGGGAAATGCTGCGGGAGATGGCCCAGGTATACCTGCTCGACAAGAACTACGCGGAGGCGGCAGCAGCGCTGGAGAAGGCGCTGCGGATAAAGCTGGTTCCCGAGGTCGGTGATTATCTATTGCTGGCCCAGGCCTACTACCGGTTGGGCAGGCTGGTCCAGGTGGTTGCGGCATTGGACCCTATCCGGGAGCAGGGCCTGGTCCTGGATATTCCCCAGAAGCGCCAGGCGCTGGCGCTCTATTACCAGGCCGGTGCCTACGCCCAGAGTGAGCAACTGTTGCGTCAGCTTATGGAGGCCGAGCCGGACAACCCCGAAAGCTGGCACCAGCTGGCGGCGGTCTATCTTCAGCAGGGCAAGAGAAAACAGGCCCTGGACCAGCTGACCCTGGCCAGGGAAAAGTTGGTGCCGTTTCGCGAGCAGGATATCGTGTTGCTGGCGGACCTGCAGGCGGTGAACGGAAACCCCTACGGCGCAGCAACGGTTCTGGCGGAGGCCCTGACGAACAAGACAGTGCCGGCCAACGGCCCGAACTACCGTAAGTTATTCCAGTTCTGGCTGCAGGCCCGGGAATTGGAGCGCGCCAACGCGGCCCTGGTGCAGGCGGCAAGGTTGAGCGGAGACATTGAACTCTACCTTTACCTGGCCCAGTTGCAGATGGAGCAGGAAGCCTGGCAGCCGATGTACGACACCATGTTGGCGGCCTGCAAGAAGCAGCTGCAGGCCAAATACGTCGGAAGAGCCAACCTGCTGCTGGGAATAAGCCAGTTGAAGCTGGGGGATGAATCATCGGCCCGGCGCTCCTTTATCAATGCGACACTTATAGGCGGAGCGGGCGCCCAGGCGGGAAAATGGCTGGAATTTATGCAGGCAGCGCCCGCCACCGACCGGGAAGCGCGGGGCATTGTGGGTGTTTGCCACGGTGCAGGCGACAAGCAGGCCTCTGCTGGGGCCTTCGTCTCGACCGACGCGCCGGACAGCGCCGCTCCTGTAACAGCGGGTAGACCGGCCGCGCAGGGCGAGATAGCTATAGAGACAAAGACTGTGCCCAAGATGGCATTTTTCTACCAGAACTACCGCAAATCCATAGCCGACCTGGCGGGCGATGCCCGGTCACTGGCGATGCCTATGGGCGTGGCCCTGGTACGGGCCGGCGGCACCATTGACGGCCCGCTGCAAATCATCGCCGAAGGCGCGGGGGAGGGCGCGGTGCTGCAACTGGGATTCCCCGTGAGGGGTTCTCCCGGGGCCAGCGGTAAATACAGGACAAGGGGAACGGCGGAATTCAAGTGCGCCTACCTGGTTCACGAGGGAAAGGCGGACTCGCTGGCGACGGTGTGGGCACAGTTCCTGACGGCTGTGGAGGCAGCCGGCCTGGAGTTGACCGACGAGCGCAGGGTATTGCTGCAAGTCGACGGCAAAGCTGATGCAGGGGCCGTGCGCCTGGAGCTGCAGGTGGGCATCAAGTAGTGGCGCCCGACTGACCGGGTCAGTGCGTTAATCCGGTCTGCCGGCGGCTGCGTAAAAGTAAATATACCTTAACGCGGAACGGCCCCATCCAGTGAGCATCCCAATTCCCGCCTCCGGAGCAGTTCCTATGACCAGCAGGTTCGCTGACAGCCTCGCGTTCAACGCCCTTTGGTTCCAGTCTGTCTGGTTCTGCACTGTGCTGGGCAGGGAGGATTTCCTGCCCCTCGCCCTGGCCCTGTTGCTGCTGCATCTCTGGCTGGTTCACGATTACCGCGTCGAATTGCGCCAGCTCGCTATCATTGGCGGAATCGGCATTGGGGCTGATGCAGCGCTTTCGATTGGCGGCGTCTTTGAGTTTCCGCACGACGCCCTCGTTCCCCTGTGGCTGTGCTGTCTCTGGCTGGCTTTCGCTGCAGCGCTGGGCAGGAGTCTCGCCTGGCTGGGAAATCGCCCGCTGGTAGCGTCCCTTGTCGGGGCGATTGCGTTTCCGCTCAATTACTGGGCGGGGTTGCGACTCGGGGCGGTTGAATTCGGCTATTCCCTGCCGGCTACCATGGCGATACTGGCAGTCACCTGGGCAGTATTGCTCCCCCTGATGTTCCGGCTTACCACCCGGCTTGCACCGACAGCCGGGGCGGACGCCTCATGAAGCGCTGGGGGCTGGTACTCCTGGCATTGCTGGTACCCGCCATGGTCCGGGCAGACGCAGGCGACCTGCAGATGGTGGGGCAGGCGCGGCTCGAGGTGCTGTGGTGGCCGGTGTATGACTCCCGGCTTTATAGCCCCGGGGGTATTTATGTCGAGGGAACACGCCCCCTGCGCCTGGAAATACAGTACCTGCGTGATATCCAGGCTCAGGACCTCATCGAGAACACTCGCAAAGAGTGGCAGCGCCTCGGTCTGGTCGGAGCTCAGCAGCAGTGGCTCCAGGAGCTGGCGCTGATTATGGCCGGACGTGAAGAAGAACGATGTACTGGCAATCGCGCTGGATAGCCAGGGCCGGAGTACGTTTTTACTCAACGGGCAAGCCCTGGGTACTATAGAGGACCCCGGCTTTGGCCGGGACTTCCTGGCCATCTGGTTGTCCCCTGAGACAAGCCGTCCAGAGCTTCGCCTGGCCCTTATCGGCGAGCAGTAAGGCAGCGCTTGCCTTGTGACTTCGCGACCGCCAGAATGGCCGCCATGCTCATTTCCCGGTTTCTGAAGGCGCTCAGCCTCAGCTTTTGCTTTTCCGTTTGCGTCAGCCGCCGCTGCCGACACGGATTACCCGCCACAGATCAAGGCCACGCTGGAACAGCGCTGCATGGTCTGCCATGGCTGCTACGACGCGCCCTGCCAGTTGAAACTCGATGCCTGGAAGGGTCTTGAGCGCGGAGCCAGCAAAGAGAAGGTATATGACGGCACGCGCCTGTTGACAGCCAAGCTGACACGGCTGTTTGAGGACGCGCACACGACTGAGCAGTGGCGGGAAAAAGGCTTTTATTCCGTATTGAACAAAAGCCAGCCTGAGCAGGGCGTGACATACAGGATGCTGGAGTTGAAGCAGCAGCAGCCTTTGCCGCCGGGCGACATTCTTCCCGAGAGCTTCGATCTCAAGCTCGACCGGAACCAGCAGTGTCCAAAACCGGAAGAATTCGACAAGTTTGCCGCAGACTACCCCCTGTGGGGAATGCCCTATGGTTTTCCGGGCCTGTCGGAACAACAGCACAGGGAACTGGCTGATTGGTTGGCCAGTGGTGCCGTCGGTGTGCCGCGGCCGACCCCGGGTCCGCAGGAGCAGGCGAGCATTGAGCGCTGGGAGACATTTTTTAACGGCTCGAGCCTGAAGCAGAAACTGGCATCGCGCTATATTTATGAGCACCTGTTCCTGGGTGACCTCTATTTTTCAGATCTCCCGCAAGAAAGCGCGTTTTACAGCCTGGTACGGTCTCGCACTCCGCCAGGTGAACCCATAGACATTATTGCCACGCGCCGGCCCTATGACTCACCTGGAAAAGGGGAGTTCTTCTATCGCCTGCAACCCGTCCGGAGCAGCATTCTGGACAAGCGCCATATGCCCTACGCACTCAACGACGCGCGGATGGAGCGCTGGCGAGAGCTGTTCCTGCAAGCCCAGTATACGGTCACCCGGCTGCCAGGCTATAAACCGGAGGTGGCCTCCAACCCCTTTGTCGCCTTCCGGGAGTTGCCTGTCCAGTCCCGCTATGAATTCATGCTCGATGAGGCCCAGTTCACGATCATGGGTTATATCAAAGGCCCTGTATGTCGCGGCCAGGTTGCGCTCAATGTGATCGAAGACCATTTCTGGGTAATATTTACCGACCCCAACCTTATAGACCCGGACCAGGATGCCGAGTTTCTCGCCCGCGAAAGCGATAACATGCGCCTGCCTGCCGGCAATAGTGGCCTGGTCAGCGCCCTGGTTGAATGGCGCCAGTACGCCAAGGGCCAACGAAAACTCCTCAAAGCGAAGTCGCGGATGCTCGAGGGGAAGGCGCAAAAAGACCAGCTGCCCCTCAACCTCGACCTTATCTGGGATGGCGACGGTCACAATGACAACGCAGCCCTGACGATATTCAGGCACAACGACAGCGCCTCTGTGGTCAAGGGTCTGGTGGGCCAGGTGCCCAAGACTGCCTGGGTTATAGGCTACTCCCTGCTGGAGCGTATTCATTACCTGCTGGTGGCCGGGTTCGATGTATACGGCAATGTGGCCCATCAGTTGGAAACCCGCCGTTATATGGACTTCCTGCGCATGGAGGGGGAGTTCAATTTCCTGGTGTTCATGCCGGAAGGCAAGCGGGTGGAACTGCGGGATTTCTGGTATCGCGAAGCCAGCCCGGATGTGAAGGAGTATGTGCTGGGTCGCAAGGCCTTCATCTACGATGACAGCCGGATCGAGTACCACACCGACGACCCCAAGAAGGAATTTTTCAGCCAGCTGGAAGGCAGGCTGCCGCGCGCCTCAGCGCACCGTTACCAGCCCCTGGATGACCGTTTTGCGCAGATGCAGCGGCTGACCGGAAAGAGCTTCAGCCTGATGCCCGAGGTGGCTTTTGTGCATGTCATCGGCGGAGCAGGCGGCGATAGCGTCTATACGATTATTCACAACAGCGCCTATCTCAATAATACCCAGCTGTTTCGCGAGGAGGCGCGGCGGCTGCCGGTGGAAGACTACCTGACCGTCGTAAAAGGCTTTATCGGATCCTACCCGAATATATTCTTCCAGCTGCCCGAAAGCGAAATCGGCAATTTTGTCGCGCTGGTCGAATCGATGCAGGACGAGCAGGACTACGCCAGTCTCGTCACCGCTTACGGCGTGCGACGGACCTCCCCGGATTTCTGGCAGCTCAGCGATACACTGCTCGAACACTACCGGCAGATCGAGCCGACTTCCGCCGGCCTGTTCGACCTCAACCGCTACGAGAACCGCTAGCCGTTCAATAGGCCTGACTATGAAACCGTGAAGGGGAGACCCTGTCGGCAGCTCAAAGTACCGGGCCCAGTATGGCCACCGTGTTGTTCCACAGGCGGCGGGGCACACTCCAGCTGGCGATATCCAGGGCAGTAACCTGCCTCGCCGATCCAAGGTAGAGCTGTTGCCTCTGGTACAGGTCCGCAGTCAGCTCGCGGTCGAGGAGCAGGATGTTGTTTTCATAATTGAGATCGAAGCTGCGCCGATCCATGTTGGCCGATCCAATGAGCGCCACCTCGGCGTCGACTGTCAGTGTCTTTGCGTGCAGCAATCCGCCCACATACTCGAAAATAGTGACTCCTGCTTCAAGCAGCGCGGCGTAATAACTACGGCTGGCGGCGCCCACGATCCAGGAGTCATTTCTTGCGGGGAAGATGATAGTGGTTTTAACGCCTCGATAAGCGGTGGCGCAAAGTGTCTCCAGCATCGATTCGTTGGGGACAAAATAGGGCGTCGATATGGTCATTTCCCTACGGGCAGTATTCATCACCGACTCAAACATCTCCGGCATCGCGGAGAAGCGGACAGTGGGACCGGTACCGATAACCTGCGCGACAAAACCATTGCCCGGGGCAGGCGCCGGGTGTTGCAGGAGATCGGTAATGTCCTCTTTGACATGGCTCATCCAGTCGCAGGCAAACAGGTACTGGTTCTGCTGCACTACCGGGCCCTGAAACCGCATCATGATGTCCACCCAGGGGGCATAGGCGGCTTTGACACGGAATTCCGGGTCGGCGCAGTTCTGGCTGCCGCAATAGGTGATACGCCCGTCGATAACCAGTATTTTACGGTGATTGCGTAAGTCGATGCGGCCCGCGAAAGGTCTTAACAGCGGGTTACCCACGGGCAGGGCGACCGCCAGTCGCACGCCGCTGTCGCGCATGGCGCGCCAGTGTTTCGACCTGATCAGCAGCCTTGAGCCAAGGTCGTCGGCCATTGCCCTGACAGTAACCCCGCGTGACGCGGCGCGCATCAACGCCGCTGCGATCCTGCAGCCATTGTTATCCGGCAGCCAAATGTAGAACAGCAGGTGAACATGAGAGTTTGCGGCATCGATGTCTGCGATCATCGAGTCGATCGTACTGTTGGAGTCGTGCATCAGCGCGCCTGAATTGCCGCTGGTCGGGTTCAGCCCGGTGATGGAATGGCCCACCCGGAACAGGTGTTGATAGTGTTCCGGCCCCGCCGCCACAAATGGCTGGTGTCCCGGCTTTCCCGACATTGCCGTCTCCAGGCTCGTCACCACCTGTTTCATCCGGGCGATACGCTTGCGCCCGATGCTGACCTCGCCAAACAGCAGGTATGCGGCGATCCCGACAAAGGGTAGCGACAGGACGACAACGATCCAGGCTATGCGCGCGGCGGGCTGCCGGTAGGGTCGCAGCAGGACGCGGCAAGACACTGCGATAACCAGCAGCAGGTGGACAATGGTGATAACAGTTGCCTGTGTCACTTGCGGCTACCGGGCATTGTGCCCCCGGGCGTGACCATCATCAGGCGGGCCTGGTGGCAGTGGTGCGGCTGAACAGTTCCTGCAAGCCCGCGGCTCGCAGCGCGTCTTCTACCCGGCTGCGAATGTCCCTGTGGTAGCCGCACTCCAGCGCATCCCGGCTCAGTCGCTGGGCTTCTCCAAGTTGCAGGCTGCGAATCAGCCACTTGATACGAGGGATTTTAGTGGCGCTCATGCTGAGGGTGCGCAGGCCCAGGCCGATCAGCAACACCACCGCTACCGGGTCAGAGGCCATTTCACCGCAGAGACTGACGGGTATGTTGTATTTGGCGGCAGTTTGCAAAATACGGCGTATCTCAAGCAGCACTGCCGGGTGCACGTGGTCGTAACGGGCAGCCACTCTCGGATTATTGCGATCAAGTGCCAACAGGTACTGGCTCAGGTCATTTGAACCGATCGAGATGAAGTCGATCTTGTCAGCCCAAAACGGAATTTGCGAAATGGCCGCGGGCACTTCGATCATCACTCCCAGGGCAGGCCGTAGCACTGTATGCCCCTCTGCCTCCAGCTGTGCGATGGCATCATCCAGCAGGGTGCAAAAGTCGTCGATTTCGCTGGTGGAGCTCACCATTGGAAGCAGTATGCGCAGGTTGTCCAGCCCCTGGGCGGCACGGATCATCGCCCTGACCTGGGTCATGAGTAACTGGCTGTTGTCCAGGGTGAAGCGAATGCCGCGCCAGCCGAGGGCGGGGTTGTCCTCGTTTTCAACCGGAAAGTAAGGTAGCTGCTTGTCCCCGCCGATGTCGAGGGTGCGCATGTGGACCGGCTTGCCGCTATAGGCAAGCAAAACCTGGCGATAGACTGAGACCTGCTCCTCCTCAGAGGGAAAGCTGGTGCGAATCATGAACGGAATTTCAGTGCGGTACAGGCCGACACCCTGGGCCCCGTTCAGTAGCCCGGGTGAGATGTCCGCCAGCAAACCGGTATTGGTATAGAGCGTGAGCTCGGCGCCGTCGGTGGTCACCGCCGGCAAGTCGCGTATTTGTTCCAGCTGCTTTATCAGGAAACGCTGGTCGTCCTCCAGCTTGCGGTATTCCGCCAGCAGTGATTCCCCCGGGTTGAGCATGACCTGGCCGCTGTTGCCGTCGACGATCAGCAGGCAGTCGTTTGTGAGGTTGCGGATAACACCGGTACCCATGACCGCGGGTACGCCCAGGGCGTTGGCCAGTACCGCGGTATGGGACAAGCTCGACCCCTCGAAACAGACGATGGCCTCCAGCATCCCCGTGGGCACCGCGGCTATCTCCGATACGCTGATCTGGGCGCCTACCAGGACAACCCGACCGTCCAGGGGCATCGCCGGCGCGCGCTTGCCGCGCCAGCTGTTGTAAAGCTTGTTGCCTATATGGTGGATATCCTCGTGCCTGGCCTGCAGGTAGGGGTCATCCATCGCCCTGAACAATTCGGCAAAGTGCTGAATCGCCTGGCGTATGGCGCCAGGCAGCCAGTTCCCCTCCATAATGCCTTTCTCGACATGCCCGAGGAATACGGGGTCGGCCAACAGCATGGTGTAGGCGGAGAATATGCCGGCGACACTGTCGGACAGTTCACCCGCGATGGACTGTTGCTCCTGCTCTATTTCGCTGCGAACCGCCACCAGCAGGTCATGCCATTCGCGCAGGGCCTCGGCCACGTCCTTGCAGGGGGCGTTGGCAACCGCGTACAGTTCGCCGTGATCACACAGCCGGCTCGTGCCAATACCGATGCCCGGCGCCCCCGAAATGCCGGAAACGCGGCCATTGCGCTCGTCCATGTCATCCTGGGCCAGCGGGCTGTTAGCCAACAGCAGTGCGAGATGGGCAGCAAGGGTGACCAGGAAACCCTGTTCTTCCTCGCTGAACTGGCGGATCTCCCGCCCCTGTACAACAAGTACGCCTATTACCTTGCCGGTATGGACCAGCGGCACCCCACAGAAACCGTGGAAACGTTCCTCCTCGGTCTCGGCTATGTAGTAAAAAGCAGGGTGCGATTCGGCGTCGGCCAGGTTGACCGGATGGCGACTGCTCGCCACCAGCCCGACGAGGCCTCTGCCGGGGGGAATCCTGACTGTGCGGACTGCTCCAGCAGCCAGTCCGTGGGAGGCAAGCAGCAGCATCTCTCCCCGGGAATTGGCCAGGTAGAGACTGCATACATCCACCGCCATGCCGGTACTGATCGATTCCACGACCAGGTTTACCTGGTCGATCGGTTGCTCTGCCAGAGCTACCGTTTGCACGATGCGGGCTAACTGATGGATAACATTTGTCATTTCGATGGCTGTGAACGAATCCTGCTTTGTTGCGGTACAATTGCCGGCGATGGTGACATGGCGGGGATTGCCGCAGAAGAAGCTTATATATGATTATTGCGAATAAAGCACAAGGGAAATTTGGCAACGCTGACGAAACCGGGCTGGCCAGCGGCCTGCGCGACAAATCCGCGCTGCGGGATCGCCAGCGGAACCTATGACTGACAGCAATCACACTGCGGATATGCCCGGAGCAGCAGTGCTCTATGTTGACCGCGACAGCGGCAAGATCTGCTTCTGCAATTCCGCGGCGGCGGCGATGCTCGGCAGGGCGTCGGGCGCCTTGTCGGGCCAGCACTGGTGGGCAGCGCTGGGCCTGCCCCGGAGTGAGGAACAGCCACTGGCGCAAGCCATCCGCAGTGGATCCCGCAGCGCGCTGTCACCGATCTTGCTAAGCCCCCCGGGTATCGGGGAAATGGTCGCCGGCGGTTACCTTTTTGTGCAGCAATACCAGGGCCGCGAAGTGGTCGTGTTGTTATTGTTCAGGCTTGCCGGCAGTGAAGATCCCCTGTTTGCCACGCCGATACAAACCGGCGACGTGGTGGCGGTCCTGGCTGTGGATCCAGGTGGGCCTGAGCGAAGCGGCGATGACAATGATATCGCCAGGCGTATGATCGATGTCCGCTTTGGCCTGCAGCAGATAGTGCCGGGAAAAGGCGACGTGGGTATGCCCGTGGGCACTGCGATTCCGCTGGCACTGCGGGATGTCACGATCGAACAGGGCCAGGATATCAGCAGGGCGTTGCTGTCCCACCTGGCGCCGCTGCTCGACGGGGCGCGGGTTCGTATAGGGCTAGCCCAGTGCAGCAGTGACCAGAGCCCGCTGGCGGCGCTCAATGCGGCAAACAATGCCCTGCTCAGGCTGCAGCGCCTGACGGTTGGTGAACTTGTAGCCACGGCCGACCAGGGCGACGAGCTACTTCTTCGCACGAGTGCTGTCGGTGCAGACGGTATATTCGCGCAATTGACCGACCCCGGGACGTCCCGCGGCTTTCTCGCGCAGCTTGCGGCAGTAGCGGCCGACCCCCAACACGGTGAGGACTATCTCCGGGAAGTCCTCGCCATCACCCTGGGGCAGCCGGGGGTTTCCTGCGCGGCGATTTATCGCCGGCGCTTTGACGACGATTACGATTTCGTCCAGGGCGCCGGATGCTCGGGGGAAGGCATTAACGCTCTCGCTGAAAAGCAGCTGCCGCGCCCGCTGCGCCAGCTGGTTCGTAAACTGGACACCGGGCAGCTGGCCGGGTCAGGTCGTATCGGCAGCGGAAAGTCCGCTGCCGAGGCATTTCCTTTCAGGCTGTATGAGCGGGTACTTGGCTATATGGTGCTGCACTATGCAGAGCCCACCGAGGCGGGCGCGGGGCGTTTCTGCCCCGACGCGGCAGCCCTGCACCATCTTGCCGTGGAGATCTCCCGCCTGGCGGATTGGCGACAGGCGAAACAGGCACCGTCCCAGCCCCAGGCTCCCGCGCCCCGCCCCCTGGAAGACCAGATAGACGGCTATGTCGGGGATAATATGGAAGGCGCTATCGACCAGGCCGTATTCCTGTCCAGGCTGGACGTGCCGGTGGCAGTCATTGGGCCGCGGGGCACCGGTAAGCTCTATGTCGCCAAGGTGATACACCAGGAATCGGGCGCGGCGCCGGAAAAGCTGGTGGCTATCGATTGCAGGGAGTTTCGCGGCCGCAAGGACGCGCTCAACCGGATTGCCAGGGAACTCGAGCGATCCGGGGGCAAGACCCTGGTATTCAAATCGCCGCACCTGATGAATCCCGATGCCCAGCTGAAGCTCGCCCGGCAAATCAGTACCCGTATCCTGGCAGACACCAGTCCACCCCGGTATCTGCCCACCGCCAGGATAATTGCCCTGTTCCCGGACAGCCTGGAGCACCTGGTCCGTTTCGGAGGCTTGAACGACCGGCTCGCCAGTGTCTTTGCCGCTTACCCGATTCGCGTACCCCCCATAAAAGATCGCAAGCGCGCCGTGCTGCGCTGGGCGCACAAGATCCTGGCACAGGAAGCGGTTCGCCGTGATCGGAAACTGTCCGGCTTTACGCCTGATGCGGAGCAGGCCATGCTGCAGCATGAGTGGCCCGGTAATATCAGTGAGATGCGCGAATGCATCGTCAACGCGCTGGACAAAACCGAAAAGGAGTGGGTAACGCCCGTCGACCTGGGATTGTTCAAGGGTTTGTCACCCGCCGGTCGCTCGGGGCCGCCCGTGAAGCGGGCCTTCCTGCAGGCACTGGTGGACCCGCCCGAAGAGGAGGATGCGTACACACCGACGACAGTGGAAGAGCTCAGCGTCGCCCTGGGGGAGGCTCTCCACAGCCTGTTGGAACTGGAGGCGATCAAGCCGCTGGGTTCCTGGCTGGATGACGAGGTCATCCTGGCCGTTTGTGAGCGCTACCGGGACAATATGCGGGCCGCCGCGGAGTTTCTCCAGACCAAACCGCGCAATATAGGGCGCTGGATGCCGAAAGTGCTGTCCAGGGACCATGAACGCAGTTCCAGTTCACTGTGGCAAACGCCGCACCGCCTGGTCAGGCAGTGGATCAGGGAGGCTGGGGCGATGGCAGAGCCGCCGCAGGACATGGTTCAGCGCTTGCTTCTGTCGCATGTCCAGCGCCAGTGTGAAGGCATCAGCGTGGCGGAGCGGGCCAGGATCATGGGTGTATCGGTCCCGACCTATCAAAAGCGATTGCAGGACATGCAGAACAAATAAAGAGGTGAACCAGGCCATGGCAGAGAAGACGGAACAGGAAGCGGGGGGGCGGGATGAGTCCGGCGCCACCCTGGGTAAAAGGAAATCGGTACAGGAATATGCCCAGCAGTACCAGGCCACCGCCGATACCCAACTGCCCTTGTGCCTGGGTTTCTCCGCCCGCCTGAACATGCTGTGGGATCTTGCCGGCGTGGCACCGGCGCAAACCGAGGGCCGGGTTCTCGGGGTGATGGGGATCAACAGCAGCTGGCGGGAGTCGGACGTGCGCAACTGGCTGCAGAAGGATGTTCTGCCTTCGCGACTGGACCTGCACAACATGGTCAGGTTCCTCGTCAGCCAACTGGAGCACAACCAGGACCCGAAACGCTGGGAGGCCTTCCTGGTCTACGGCTCGCCGATTGTGTCTTCTCCCATCAGCCACGGTGTCTACCGCGAGGACAAGACCCGGCGCGAGATCGCTTCCATGATCTTTGCCCAGCTCACCGCCGAATACGCTATCCCGCCCTCGGCCTACGACGCGGACAAGGTGTTCCAGCGCTGCCTGACGCTGATGCAGAAATTCAATATCTACGAACTGCAGGATTTCCAGCCCGGCCACCTGGAACCGTTCAGGAATTACATGTTTCCTGCGGAATAAATCCACGACCGGCGCTCGCGGCAAAACCTCGAGCGGCGCGATCCGCCCTCTCTTTTCCCCCGAACCGGCACTGGTTCACACTATTTGCCCCGTCCCGTCGCGAAAAAGTCAGTTTCTCCACAAAAGTCCAGTTTTTCCTTGCTGGGCCAGAGGGCTCACGCGAATACTGTGCCTGCAACCTCTGTTGTGCCGCGCATTACAGGACTGGATAGAAAGTTGAGGGCGACAATGAACGATCAACATGAAGATTTGGATATTTCTGGCGTAAAAATCGCCATAGTGGATGATGCCAAGACCATCCGGATGATGATGTCCCACACACTCAAGGGTATGGGCTGTGAAGTCGAGTGTGCGGAGGATGGCTACAAGGCCCTGAGCATGCTCAGGCGCTTCAAGCCTGACATCATCTTCCTCGACATCACCATGCCGGAGCTGGATGGCTACCAGACATGCACGCTTATTCGCAATGCGGAAGACACCCGCAATACGCCTGTGGTGATGCTGTCTTCCTCCGACGGTATCTTTGATATCGCCAAGGGGCAGGCCCGGGGAGCCAATGCGCATGTCACCAAGATTCCGCCGGAGCGGGTATTGCGCCAGCTGATCCACAAGCACACCAGCAAGCGCAAGGCTGCCTGATCCATGTCCAGTCGAGCACTTCAGGCGGTTGCAAAGCTTGAGCAGTTACACGCTGCAAACGGGGCTGTTACACCCGCGCTGGCCAGCGCGCCAATGACCTGGATGGGCACGTCCCTGGGCATTGCAGGTGTGCCCCTGTTGGTAGGCGCGGGTGAAATCGATGAAATCGTGGAAACGCCTGCAGTGACATCGATACCCGGCACCAAGCCCTGGGTATTGGGCGTGGCCGCCTACATGGGCGGGCTGCTGCCAATCATCAGCGGGGACGTTCTTTTTCGTCGCCGACCCTATGCGGGTCGGGTACGGGATTTTTGTATGGTCATTCGCAGACCGGGATTCTACTTCGGGATCACCCTGAGCGATGTCGAGCGGGATATGAAGTTTCCCCTCGAAGACCGGGACATGGAATATGAGGTGGATGAGGATTTTGCCGACTTCACCCTGGGCGGATTCCATGACGGTGATAGATTTTTGGCAATTCTGGATGTTGAAAGACTGGTAACCGACAGTGATTTGTCGAATGCGGCAATTCCTGTAGCGGTTTCAAACGAGGGGATGAGTGATGAGTAACATGGCAATCATATTAGCGACAAAGCTGCGCAGGGCGCTTGCGGGCGCAGGCGCTGCGGCATGTCTTGTGCCTGCACTGATGATGGGTACCAATGCTCTTGCAGATGGCGCTCCGGTAACTATGGAGAGTCGCTTCGCCGCAGAGGAAATGCGACTGATCGGGCGCCAGGTAGCCGCCAGCGCATGGCAGAGCTCACAGGGCCGGGAATCCACTTTCCGGGATCTCGCCCGCAGGGTTGCGTACTTCGACGAGCAGAAAAACCTGGTCGATTCAGACCAGCTCGCAGATGAGTTAAGTGTAGTAGACGTTGCCTGGCAGCCGATAAAGCGGGCTGCCCAGACACTGGTAGACGCCGGACCGGAAATCGTCTTCACCCACGACGTGGTGAAGAAATACGGCAGCCAGATGGATACCATGCAGGATGAGTTCGCCGAAGTTGCCGATATCGTGCGCGAGCAGAAATATGGCTCGGTAACCAACTCTACGGCGCAAAAGAATCTGTGGCTCAACGAGCGCATCAACCGGAATATCAACAGCGTGTTTGCCGGCAGCGGTTCGAGCGAAAAGCTCTCCCGCGAGCTCAAGGCGGACTCCGCCGAATTGCTGGCGAACCTGGAAGCGCTGACCCGGGGTGATGCGAGCCGTGAGATCAGGAAGATCACCGATCCCAGGGCAGTGGAGGCCATGAGCTCTGCCTTCCGCAAGTTCTCCACAGTATCCACCGCACTCGATCGTATAGTGCGGGATTCTGCTGAGCTGCACGAGGCGGCCGCCGCTCGCGATACGATTCTTTCCATGACCGATTCATTCGACGAGTCATTGGACGCACTGGTTGCCAGCGTCAATGGGCTCGCTGTAGAAGGCAGTGTGCCGCGCCCGGTACCGGTAGCCTACTATGCCGTACCCGCGCTCATCGCATTTGCCCTGCTGTTGCTGCAGTTCTTCGGCCAGCGCCGACGTGCCAGCGCGATCAAAAAGGGCATGACGGAGATCAACACCGCGCTGCAGAAAATCGCAGCGGGTGACCTGACTGTCAGCGTCTCCGAAGACAACAAGGCTCTTGCGGATATAGCGCGACAGATCAACGTCGCAACCGCGCAGCAAAAAGAACTCATCCAGAATATTCGCGGACCTTTCGATCTCTCGGTAGCGGAGATAAACAAGATCGGCCAGTCGGCCAGGGGCCTGGTTGAGAAGGGCAAGGAACTCACCACCTCCGTAGGCGAATCCATGACCGCAGCAACCGAAATGGTGCGCACCAGCGAGGAAATCAAAACCTCCACCGCTGAGGCGGCCAGGACCTCGGATCGGAACTGCCAGCAGGTTGCCCAGGGTTATGAACTGACCAAGGATATGTCCAAGGCCTCGGTGGATGTGCGCGAGTCGGTGCAGGAGACGTCCAAGTCCGCCAAGCGCCAGGGTGAGCTTATCCAGTCCGTGA
Organism: uncultured Gammaproteobacteria bacterium; assembly: GCA_963792815.1. Taxonomy (GTDB): domain Bacteria; phylum Pseudomonadota; class Gammaproteobacteria; order Pseudomonadales; family Halieaceae; genus JARRPM01. Next base: position 50,984 of record CAWBXR010000012.1, on the reverse strand, counting down.
CAGCTGCGGCAGAGTATATCCAGGCGCTCAACACCAAGATTTCAGTGGTGGCGATCAATACCAGGATCGAGGCGGAGAAAGCGGGAGAATATGGCCGTCCTTTCCTGGGCATTGCCGAGGCTATAGCCGACCTGCTGCGCGAGGCTGGCGAAGAAGGCCGCAAGATCATCTCCGAAGTCAGGATGCTGCAGAATATGTCAGCTGAAAACCTGGCGAGCATGGAAAACACGGTCGGTACTGTTGTCACTATCCTTGAGTACATCGACCGGCTTGACGGGTCACTGGAAGAGATCAACTCGGGTTCCGCCGCTATCAGCTCGATCATTCGCTCTGTCGATGACGCCGCAGGTCAGTCGGCTGTGAGCGCTTTGCATATGAACAGTTCCATGACCCAGATCCGCGAGAGAAACCTGGATATTTCCAAGGTGAGCGAATCCACCCGGGTCGGCGTATCGAGGCTGCAGCGAGCCATGCAGGACGCTTCGGACAGCCTCGGCCAGTTCAGGGCGGAATCCGGCAACCGGATACTCGACACCCAGGCGATCCGGGTGGATGAGCTGGAACCGATTGGCGTGGCGTCCACGGTATACCGGGAAGAGGACATGAGTGCTCTCGAAACCGCCGAGCCGAGCAGGGCATCTGTGTGAAACATTCTATGTGCCCGCCTTTACGGCCGGGCATATGTGCTGGAAGCAAAAAGTGGAGGTTGACCTAGTGGCTAGTAAACCGGATATCGTTGCCCTCAAGTGGGTGGCCGGGCTGATGAACAAGCAGGCGGAAAATGCTGAGTACTCGCTTGTCGAGTACAGCAACAATCCCGCTGACAAGAGCCCGCTTCTCAATTGCATGTGGGCGGTTCACCAGATCACCTCTACCTTGCGTGCACTGGGTATGAAGAAGGGAGAGATGCTTACCCTGGAGATGGAGCGTAGTCTCAACTTCATCTACAAGGACAAGGTATCCGGCGAGCGACGCAAGCTCGCAATGGGCGGCCTGATGCAGGCGCTCAAGGTGTTGCCCGCCTACCTGGCGCATACCCAGAATGCGCGGCAGGACACCGGCCAGGGCCTCGAGCATCACGTCAATGACCTGCGTCGCTGGCTCGGTGAGCGTCCGCGTCCTCAGGCGTTCTTTTTCCACATGGAGATTCCGCACAATGCGGGCATCACCGAGGGTGCAAGCCCGGCCTCGGACGAGGAGGTCAAGAGCCGGGCTAATGTCATGCTGGCGCTATACCTCGAGATGGCGAAGCTGGCGCTGCGCCGTCGCAATGTCAACGAGAGCATGAAGACGGTGGCCCGCGTGGCCCGCAAGATGCAATTGCTTTTTGCCGGCACCGAAGCGGAGCGCTTCTGGTTCGCCATGATCGGCCTGTGCGAAGGTATTGCCGGCGGACTTATCGTGCCCGATGAATGTATCGCGCAGATATTCAAAACCGGAGCCTTCCTTATCAAGTACGCCAGGGAAAATGGCAGTGCGATTGATCCTTCGGTCGACTATGAGGACAACCTGCAGCTCATTCTGTTTTATGTCGCCACCTGCAAATCCAGGCCGGTTCACATAGCCCAGATCCGCAAAGCCTTTGCTATCGACGACACGACCATTGAGGCCGCGGGCCGTGGCCTGGTACACATAGATGCGCTGATCACTGCCTTGAGCGGTGCGATGGACCAGCTCAATCGCGCTGTCGAATTCCTCAACAACAACGACCTGCTGGCGGCCGGCTCCACGCCGGACGAACAGTACGAAACGACCGCCCTGGATGCTATCGAGGCGGCCGAGTACCGGCTGGTGGCAGCCAGCCAGATAAACCATGCAGACTCGTTGCAGCGTGTGCGCGCCAAGCTCGCGGAACTGTACCGGGGACTTTACCGTGAGTCCACAGCCCAGCACGAACAGGCGGTGAGTGACGTCATCCGGGGTATCGTCGAGGTCAAGCTCGACATCGAGCACAAGCTCGAGCATGGCCTCTCCAGTTCTTTCTCCAGCAAGGAATACGAACTGCGAGAGAGCGTTGTGACGGCTACCTTTGCCCATATGGGTATGGTGGAAAATTACCTGCACACAATTCTTCGTCGCAAGGCGCTTGCCAGCGCGCTCGCCAAGAAACCGGCGGATGTCGATAGCCTAATGCGCCTCACCGTGGCTCTCAACCGCCACCTCAACAAGACCGACCAGGGTCATGAAGAATTGCGCCGGGCTGTGCGTGACGCCGACGACGGGCATGGCGATATTGAACTGCTGTATCACCTCGCCCGGGAGTACCTGGATGCACAGGAAGATATGCCCGATCGCAAGGCCATCGAGCTGTCGCTGGAACTGTTGAGCGAGATTTCCGGCGCCCTGGCCTTCGCGGGAATGACGCGGGAGAGCCGGGTAATTGAACAGTGCCTGACCTGGCTGGCCGCAGCCAGCAGGGCGGGCAGCGTGCGCGAAGATGACGCTTTCCGCTGCTTTGCAGACGCCTTCGCCCAGATTGAACTGCACCTGCAGCGGTCACTGATCGATCCCCTGGACGATACCTCACACATGATGGCTTACGCTGAACAGCGTGCGGCCGAGCTGGTCAAGTGGCGCGAGCAGATATCTACGCGCGCTGACCTGAACAGCCCGGTGCCTGCCGAAGCGGCAAATGTGATCAAGGATGCGGAAATATCACCCGAATTCCGTGAAGTGTTTATCGAGGAAGCGGAAGAGATTGTCAGCGAATTGACAAGCCTCGGCCAGGCCTGGGCGCGCAACCCCGAACCGGACCAGGTCTTGCGGGATATAAGACGACATTTCCACACTTTTAAAGGGAATGGGCGTGCTGTTGGCGCTAACATTCTCGGTGAGTTGGGGTGGGCTGTCCAGGACATGCTTGACCGGGTACTCGACGGTGAGCTGGCGCCCACAATAGGGGTTCAGGGGCTTGTTCAGCAGGTGATTACGACACTGCCGGCACTTGTAGCCTCCTATCGGGAAGCTGGAGAGCTGGATGTCATGAATACCCGGCAACTGACCAACCGTTGTTTTGTAATGGCGAAATCCGGTGGCAGGGATCTCGCAGAAGAGATAATTCAGGCAGAACCGGCAATGCAAGGGTCCGCTACCCTGGTAAGCCCGGCGCCTGTTGCAGGGACTATCAGCCCGTAGGCTTGCTGCCGAGGCAGCCGATTGCCACAAAGGATATTGGAGGTACACCGTGCACATGGACAAGAATACAGACAAGCTCAGTGGCACTGATCCGGCCAAAGCGACCGAAGAGTCGCAGGCAGGCAACCTTAACTGGTTGTTGGATATAGACCTGTCGGAGCCAGAGGAGCGACTGTTCACCGTCGACCGGTCGGCGCAAGTCGATACCGAGCTCACGGATTACGAGCTGGAGGTGGCGCGGCGGCCGATGACACGCGGTGCAACCGGTGCCGATGACATGGAGACCTATGTCAACGAGGAAATTATTATGTCCTCGGAGACCCAGAGTGGAGATATTTACGCAAGTATGCCTGCGTCCCCGAGTGCGGCCAGGACCCAGAGACAGGAATCTGCTTCCGAGCCGATGGCAGTAGACTATTCACGGCGCTCCGAAGTGACTTCAGTCGCTACCGGGGGAGTGGTGTCCGAAGGCGCCGATATCCTCGGCCTTGCGGAAGATGATGATATCGGGGAGAAGTATCTGTCAGTAAAGAAAGTCGCTTCCGAGCAGCGCTCTGGCGCAGCCGAAAAGCAGCCTGCGGATTGCGAGACGAATACTGCCGTCGAGGAGTCATCCGCTCCGGTTATGGCGGCCGGTCCGCAGGAGTCCGTTGACCTGTCGAGCCAGGAACCCACCGTTGAGATAATCGAGCAGGAAACGCCCGACTCGCCCATGGTCATCAGCGAGGCTCCGGTGCTCCGTCTCGTTAACCCCGTCAGCCCGCTCTCCGTCGCCAATGACGAAGAGGGTGCTGCCGATCATGCAGTGGGCGCCGCGGTGCAGGGGGAAGAGGGCAGCCTGCAGGCCTCCACAGACAGCCCGGATGTGCTCGGCTATATTGCGGCGGTGCCGCCGCCATCCGACGAAGATGCATTCGACAACTATCTGCTTAACGGCGGGCAGCTGGACGATGTCGAGGCGGATATCCACGAGCTGACCCTGGAGCCAATGAACGGCGAGGCCGGCTACGATGCCAGTATTGGCGAGACCATTGATTACCATGAAGACTTCCACCGCCTGAGTGGGGTGGGTGAGCAAGCCGTCGCCAGCGCGACCCAGCTTGTTCCGCAACTGATGGAAGAACTGTCCGGGGCAATTGCCGCTCGCCTGGTGGAACTCGGGCTGGAAGCAGGCTCAGTGCAGCCAGAGGTGATGCTTGGGACCGAAACCGCCAGCGTCGAAAAGCTTGTTTCCGAGGGTTACGAACCGGCCATCAGTATTTGCCCGATCGGAATGACTGCTCAGCAACAACTGCGCCAGGCAGAAGTCGACACGCTGTATCTGCGCCTTGCGGACCAGAACTCGGGTCAGCTGTACAACCGGCTGTTTGACCAGGATTTCGTGCTGCCCGGGACGCCTGCAGAGGAAACGGCGTTCAACGAGCCCGCACAGCAGGACAGCGGCGATGCCGGGGACATGTCAGGCTGGCTGGCGAATCAGGCAAGCTTTGCCGACGAGACCGGGCTCACCGCGCAACCCGACGGCTTTGACGGTGGCGATCTTCAGTCCGAGGATGGTCTTTTCGAAGAAATGCTTGCGGATCTCAACCCGGCCTTGGATCCCCCTGCCTGGGAGCTTGACGAAAATCCCGACGAGGTTGCCGGCCTCCAGGCCGATAGTGAGCAGGCCGATGATTTCTCGATTTTTGCCGAGGACATCTTTGCCCAGGAGCTGACTGCGGATGTTGCCGAGACGGGCGATGATCCCCATGCCGATATTGACGCGCTGTTTGAGAGCCTGGGCTTCTCGCAGAGCGAAACCGATGAGATATGCGGCCTCGATGTTGGCGAGTTCTCCGTCGCCGCGAAACTTGAGCTTGTCAGCGAGACCGAGCCTGCGGCACAAGTGCCGGCGCCGGAGTCGGCGCCTGAAGCAGCACCTGCAACAGCAGCTTCAAGCGAATTCTCATGTATCCCTGCTGGCATCACATTTTCCCACGCCAGTCCCGGTGGTGGTGAAATATTCTCCGACTTCCTGGAGGCCTTTGTAGAAGAGGGCTCTTCCGAGCTGGAGAAGCTCGAGGATGCGGTGGCCTCCTGGGAGAGAGACGTCTCCTCGGATAACGCATACGCTGTAGTGACCCGAATCCTGCACACCATCAAAGGCATTGCCAAGGGTGTAGGTCTGCATTTCTATGGCACCCTTATCCATAACTTTGAAACCCTGCTGACCGCGTTACCCCGTCCCCAGCCTGGCGCCGAGGGAGATTACTTCCGCATCGTCAATGCCTGGCTGGACGCCTGTGTGCGCGGGCTCGACCAGGTTCAGGACACGCGAGCGGACATCCAGCACGAGCTGCCCCAGCCCGCCGGCCAGGCCGCCGAGCAGGCACAGCAGCCTGAACCTGTGCAGGAGACGGTAGTGGCCCAGGTGGACAACGTTGTCGAGTTGCCAACACCGGGGCCGGCGGCCGCGGCTGAGACTCCAGCAAGCCCGATGGATGCCCGGGCGCGTCAACTGGCCAAGAAAATTGCCGACGACGGCGCCAAAGTACTTGCCGCGCAGCAATCAGTGCGCATAACCTCGGAAAAACTGGACCATCTGCTCAATCTCAGCAACCAGGCCCAGCAGCTTAGCGTGCGCACCGCCCAGAGCGTTACCCGGGGCAAGCGCGCCTCAACGGAAATGCAAAGCCGCCTGGCGTCTGTCAGGGCGCATATTTCCGCCATCGCCGACCGCGCCCTGCGCAGCGTGGCTGCCCAGGGCGTCCAGCCCGGCGCCCCGATGGACGCGTTGGAAATGGACCAGTATTCCGAGCTGCAGGAAGCCGCAAACATCCTGCGCGAGGGCGTCGAGGACCTGGCGGACCTGGTGGATTTCGCCACCCGCCAGAATACCCAGGTGGAGGCCCTGCTCAAGCAACAGGGCAAGGTCATTTCATCGATCGGCTCATCGATCCGTGGCGCCCGGGTGGTGCCGGTGTCGCGCCTGGTGCCCGGCCTTCGCCGGCTGGTGCGCACCGTCAGTGCAGACCTCAACAAGACTGTTTCATTCCAGGTGCTCAACGAGCTCGGCACACTGGACCGGGACGACTACGCGCGCTGCCAGACCATTCTCGATCACATGGTACGCAACGCCCTGGATCACGGTATAGAAAAAGCCGAGGATCGCCTCGCCGCGGGCAAGCCCGCAGAGGGTCAGGTCAGTATCGATATCCGCAAGGCCGGTGCTGATTCCATCATCACCCTGGCGGATGACGGCCGCGGAATCGACCCGGAGAAAATGCGAGAGTCGGCGCTGAGTAAAGGGCTGGATGTCGATGTGGATGCGCTGAGCGATGCAGAAGCGCTGCGCCTGATCTTTCACAAGGGCTTCTCCACTGCCAGCTCGGTCAGCCAGATCTCAGGCCGCGGTGTGGGCATGGACATTGTCCTGAGCGAGCTGCAGGAGATGGGCGGAGATATCCAGATCGACTCGGTGCCGGGCCGCGGAACTTCCTTCCACATCCGGGTGCCCTCGTCGGTGACTGTCAACGGCGCCCTGCTGGTCAGCGCGGGAGAGCAGTCCTACGCGATACCTCTTGGCGGCCTGATCGCAGTCGAGCAGGTGCCGGTCGACGACTTTTTCGCCGCGGTGCAGGGCAATACCTGCCTGACCTTTGGCGGCATGGAGTGTGAGCCGGCTTACCTGGCGACCCTGTGCCAGAATGGTCATGCCCTGGATGCCAAGACCTGGCGCAGTGACGTGCCGGTAATCATTGCCGGCTCACCGGAGCGCTACATGGCGATTGCCATCGATGATGTCGAAGAGGCGCTGGAACTGGTGATTCGCTCACTCGGCCCGCAGTTTTCCTCGGTTGCCGGGGTCGCTGGGGCGGCTACCACAGCTGCCGGGGAGGCGATCGTCGCACTTGATCTGAATGTCCTGGTAGCAAGTGTTGGAGCCGGGGATTATTCCTCCCTGCAACTCGATGCAGGCAAGGACGAGTCGCTGCTGGTGATGGTAGTGGATGATTCCCGGACCCAGCGCATGGTTGCGACCAGCCAGCTCGAAACCGTTGGCGTGGAGACCATCACCGCTGAAAACGGCGCGGTGGCGATCGACCTGCTCAATACGGCTGACCGTCTGCCCGATATCATACTGATGGACGTCGAGATGCCGGCGAAGGACGGTATCCAGGCCCTGCGCGAGATCCGCAAGTCGGTACGCTACAGCCACATCCCGGTGATCATGATCACCTCCCGTACTGGCCTGAAGCACCGGGCCATGGCGCAGGCGGCTGGCTGCAACGGCTACATGGGCAAGCCCTTCAACTTCCGTATGCTGATAGGACAGATCAATGAGTTAACCGGGCACAGGCTGCAGCTCTCCTGAGGACGCTTTATGACTGAGACGTTTACCGGGTGCTGCGTGCTTCTGCCGTGCGCCCAGGATTATTCATGGGTTGTGCCGCAGGGCTGCCTCGGTGAGATTGTCACTGTGCCCGCCGCTGAAGACCTTCCCCCCAGCGAGATCAAGTGGCGCGGTGAAACCGTGCCGGTGATGGATGTGGTCAGCGAGGGCGCGCCGCCCTGGCGGGACCAGCGTGGTGGCTCAGGTCTTGTGGCGGTCCTGCTGGGGCGAAGAGACGAGGCTTGCCAGTATTTTGGCCTGGCCGTGCGTGGTACCAACCTGGGGGTCAGCAACCTGGCCCAGGAGCAGATCGAGGACCTCGAAGAGCCCTTGCGCGACTACGCCACGGCCGCATTTCGCATGAACGAGCACACCTACCAGATACCCGATCTGCTTGCGCTGCAACGTGCCCTTGCATCCCGGGAAACGGCTGCGCAATCATGATCCCGGCCCGGGCCGGACAGATGGAGTAAAGTCTTGGAACAATTGCATTTGGACCACCTAGTGGAACAGCTGGAGAGCGCTTTCGGTGAGGAATTACCTTTCTCCGCGGGAGAGCTGTCCCTGGGGCATGTCGAAGCCCTGCAGCAGGTATTCGGCGACGAGGGTTACCAGTCATACCTGCAGGACCAGGTGAATCGCCAGATCATCAGGGATTTCCTCGTCAATGCGGTCCTGCTGGAGTTCCTGCCCGAACAGGCAATTGCCGGCATCGCAGCCCAGGTAAGCACCAGGGAGGGTCGTGCCGCTCTCTCCCTGCATATGCTGATGAGTTCCGTCGAGCAGGCTGCGGAACTGGTCTCGGCGGCGCAACCGGAGCAGTTGAGCGCGCTGAAACCGGTATTGCAGCGCCCCCCCTACATCAAGCTAATACAAAGTTGAAACTAAAATATGGCAATTAAAAGCCATTAAATGAGTAAAAATAGAATTAATAATAAAAAAAAGGCTCTAAAAAGCCCATAGAATCAAAAAAGAGCAAAATATGGCAGCACAGGCGTTGCTGCATCAGGCCTCCCCGTCCTATAACAGAGTCGTCACCTCGCGGTGAACAGGCAAGGGGAGTGCGACGTCATCTGAGTCCAGCCCCCCTAATCGGCGCAGAAAATTACTAACAGCGTCAAACGGATCGGAGAGCAGGCCATGTTGACAATAACCCCAACCGCAATTGTGGACATCAATCCCGGCGACCAGCTTGAGGTATTCGCCGTTATCGAGGGCAAGAAGGTTTTCCTGCCGCCAGAGGCGAACTACGTGATGCAGGACAAGCGAGGCATCTGGTACTACAGCGCCCGCAAGCCGCGCCCGAAGGAGGGCGACTGGACCCCAAACAAGACGAGCATAGCCTGTCGCCACGATGGCGGTTTTGTGCGCGCACTGAAAACCCCAACCAAGACACCCTGGCTCGACACCTGCCAGAGAACAGTCCGGATGGTTTGCGGTGCCAAGGGCGAGTCCCGTCGACCAGCTGATAGCTGATGCATCCAGACCGGCTGTTCAAACCGGCCGTTAGCGTCCCTGTAAGATAACGGTCCTGCTCGCCCAGCAGGGCCGGCGCCTGGTCGCAGCCGCCAGCCCTTCCCAGCGTATAATTCCGCCTCAACATTTGTGCTGTAAACTGCGTCGACCTGCGTCGTTATCACGGCAAAACTCTCCTTTTTGCCCGAACATCGAGTGCGGCATTGCGCAGGTAAACACTGTCATGTTAGCTTTGGACGCAGAACTATATGGCAGCGTTGACTGCCGGGGACGCGTACTCGGGACATGACCATTGCCGGCAAAATCAATGCCCTTGTGCTCGTTGTCACAGGGCTTCTCACGGTAATTGCCACAGGCATTACAGCTGTTCGCGAGTACCGCAGTGATCGTGACATGCTGGTCCAAAGGAGCGCCGACCTCGTCGCGAATCTCTCTGGTCTGCAGGTAGACATCTACTTCGGCAATGCCGAATCCTTGCAGGACTCGCTTGACCGGTTCATCGAACCCCCTGCGGTCCCCTACGCCGTGCTTTACGATACCGAGGGCAAACTTCTCCTGCGAAGGGATCGAAGCTCCGCCGCGGCGAATGTTTTACCCCCGTTCGAGTTATTGCGCAGGAATGTCAGCCCTACCGAGGCGGGCAGTCTGGTACTTGGCGATCGTCAGCTTGAAACCGGCGGCCAGGACATTGTTACCGCCCTGCTTTTCCGGAACAGCCAGATCCAGCTCACCTATCCCGTGTTTTCTGTGCTCAACCCGCTGCGGGAGGACCTGTCTCCAGTGGATTTCGGCGCTGCCTTCGTCCAGCCGAACAAGATCGCGAGCCTGCATGTCATCGGCTACCTGCAGGTTGCTATCAGTCTTCGCTCAATACTGCTTGGCATCCTGCCGGCTGTACTACCCATCTTTCTCGTCGGCCTGCTGCTGATGCTGGTGTCTAGCCATCTGTCCCTGCGAATCACCCGTCGCATTACGGAGCCGCTGTCGCATATGGCCCGGGTGGCTGACGAGATAGCCTCCGGCAAACTCAGTAATGCCGTCGAGGTTGAAGGTACCGGTGAGGTCAGGGAAATTGCCACGATTCTCAATGGCATTATCAGCGGCCTGAGCAAATACAAAACCCGAATGGATGTCGATCATCAGCTGCTCAGCATGAAAGTGGAAGAGCGTACCTCGCAGTTGACGCGTCGTAACGAAGAGCTGAACCAGGCGGTACTGGAGGTTACGGAGACCAAGGACCGGTTGCGGCAGATGGCCTATTACGACAGCCTGACTTCACTGCCAAACCGGCGGCTGTTCACGGAGCAACTCGACCTGCTATTGCGGCTGGCTAAGCGCAACAATGAGACGCTAGCGCTGTTATTCCTTGATCTCGACAATTTCAAGCGCATCAACGATTCGCTCGGCCACAGCGCCGGTGACCAGTTGTTGCGCGAAGTCGGTTCGCGTCTCGCCGGATGCGTGCGCGACAGTGATGTCGTGGCGCACTACGTGGAATCCGGCCCGAAGATCGATGTATCACGCCTGGGTGGTGATGAATTCACCGTGGTGCTGAACCAGGTCGACTGCGCCGATTCCGCGCGTATGGTGGCCCAGCGCCTGCTGGATGCCCTGTCCGAACCGATGGAAATCGGCGGCCACGAGCTGGTGGTAACGCCCAGTATCGGTATCGCCCTGGCTCCCGGGGACGCGGACGATGTCGATGGTCTGCTCAAGGCCGCCGATACGGCCATGTACCATGCCAAGGCTGCGGGCAAGAACAACTGTCTCTTCTACCACAGCGATATGGACGCCGCAGGTGTGGATAGGTTGCAGCTGGAAGCCGATTTGCGCAGGGCGCTGGAGCGCAATGAGTTTGTTCTGCACTACCAGCCCCAGGTGGACACCCGCGACGGTTCGGTAGTGGGAGCGGAGGCGCTGGTACGCTGGGAGCATCCGCAAAAGGGTATGATTCCCCCCTTTCGTTTTATTCCCCTGATGGAGGAGATGGGTTTTATCGGCGCCCTCGGTGAGTGGGTGCTGCGTGAGGCCTGTCAACAGATGAAGGCCTTTGAGGCAAAGGGACTGAAGTTGCCCAAGGTGGCGGTGAACGTATCCGCGCTGCAGTTCAATTCGGCTTTTATCCGGTCCGTGAAGGCGGTGCTGAAAGAGACCGACCTCGCCCCGGAAAAGCTGGAGCTCGAGCTTACCGAGGGAGTGGTCATGGGGGATGCCAGGGCCACTATAGAGGCCGTGACAGAGCTAAAGAGAATGGGCGTAAGCCTGTCAATAGACGATTTCGGGACTGGCTATTCTTCCCTGAGCTACCTCAGTCGTTTCCCCCTGGATGAACTGAAAATCGATCGCAGCTTCGTGATCGAATTTGACAAGAGTGAAAACGATGCAAGCCTCGTCATTGCGATTATTGCAATGGCCCGAAGCCTCAACCTGCGGCTGGTGGCAGAGGGCGTAGAGACGCAGGAACAGTATGAATTCCTCACCAGTAACGGGGCGCATATTATCCAGGGTTATTTGTTCAGCAAACCGGTGCCTGCGCACGAGTTACAGACCCTGCTTTCACCCTGGCATTTTATGGAACAGATACAAGCGATGCCCGGCGATTTAATCAGGCAGCAGCCCCGGGGCGCCTCGCTGGGCCTTTAACGGGGCAGGGTTGTCACCGAAGGCCTACTCGGCCATGCCGTTTTCGACGGTCACCCGTTCGCCCTCGTCCTCGCTGTTGCCCGCGCAGCCAGCAATTAACAGTATGCACAGTGCGGTGGGGAGTTTTCTCATGGTAGCGGCTATCGGGACAGGGGCGAGCGGGTATTGTGAGGCTACAGGGAAATCTGTCAACTCACGGGCGATATCACTTACTCCCAGCCCTGGCCGAAAAGCCCGAGCAGACCCAGAAGTATGGCGTAGCGGGTGGCCTTGCCGACCGCCGTCAGGGATACAAAAACCAGGAATCTGACCCGCATGACGCCAGCGATAAACGTCAGTGCATCACCGCCGATAGGCATCCACGCCAGAAGGAGGGACCAGACCCCGAATTTCTGGAACCAGCGCTGCGACATACCGAGGCTTTTGGCTTTGAAAGGAAACCACTTGCGGTCCTGGAAATGCAGGAGGTAGCGTCCCAGCCCCCAATTGAGCACTGAGCCCAGGGTATTGCCGACGGACGCCCACAGCCAGAGCGCCAGGGGGTCGTAACCCGCGTTCGCCAGCCCCGCGAGCACGATCTCGGAGTAGGCTGGTACCAGCGTGGCCGCCAGGAAAGCGCTGAAGAACAGCCCTGCGTAGGCTTCAATGTCCGCCATTTAACCGTGCATCCGTCTCGGGGCTCAGCCCCTGCCTGCTGTGCGTTTTGCGGCGCTCAGGACAAGCCCGGTGAACAGGCGCTGCTGGATTGTACTTTGCGGCATGTACTCAGGGTGCCACTGAACGCCGATAAAGAACGGGTGATCGCATTTTTCTATGGCCTGTACCACGCCGTTGGACTCGGCTGCGCTGATCGCGATGTCCTTTCCCAGGCTGTTGATCGATTGATTGTGCAGCGCATTGACCATGCATGAATCGGTCTGGAGGATCCGGTGCAGGCCACTGTCGGGAGCGATGGCGATGGTCTTGCGTGGCAGGATACTGCGAATATTGCTTGTCTCCTCGGTGTAGAAGTGGCCGATCGCCTGGTGCAGGGAGCCCCCCAGAGCCACGTTCATCAGCTGGGCCCCCCGGCAGATGCCGAGCACCGGCAGCTGGTGTTCCAGTGCATGGCGGATTATGCCCTGTTCAAGCTGGTCGCGCTCGGGATCGTAATCCTGGCCCGAGTGGCGAGCGAAGACGGCCCTGAACACGCCCAACAGCAGTCCTACCAGCCAGTCCACCAGCGTACTGCGTTCATCGTCCGCGGAATCCACTTTCTCGCTTTGCTGGCCGTAGTGGAACGGGTCGACGTCCGTGCCACCGCCGATAACAAGCGCATCGAGGGTGGTTTTATCTACCCTTCGACTGTGGGTTACCCGAACGGCCCTGGCGCCACAGCGCCTGATGGCCAATGCGGTCATCAGCCACGCGATCGCTCCACCCCTGTCCGGCCCGGTTACCCCGATTGTGACTGCAGGTTTCACCAGTGGCTCAGCGTTCGAAGAATTTCTGGCTGAGTATTGTCGTGAGGCGGATAGCCCAGGTGGCCCTGGGGGCCAGGGAGAAAGAGCTATTGCTCTGGCGCCAGGCATCGATGAGTTCCCCCAACAGTGCTTCATCGGCAGCCAGGGTTTCAACATATACCCATCTGTTCCAGGCGCCGGCCGCACTCCAGCCCGCCTCGTTGACTTTGCAGTCGGGCAAGCGGTAATGGAACGCCGGTCGACCCCGGACCAGCTTGCGCTCATCCTCGTGTATGCCGGCCAGGACCTTGTCCCGGTTGCGTTCCAGCATTATGGGCAGCAGGTCCAGTGCCCGGTTGCGCGTAGGGTTGTGTCGCAGGTAATCAGTGATCAGCCCGTTGTCGTCGGGAGCATAGCTGTTGTCCAGTACCAGCTCCATATAGTCAGCCGGGAAAGGGTCGATGTACTTGGTAAAGAAACGCCTGGTGATATCGATTTCCGAGGAATCGATAATCCAGGTGTACAGCAATAAGAAGGACTGCAGGTAGCGTCTCAGGGTGGTGCTGGAGCTGTCCGGTAGCGAGGGGTTGATGTGCAGGCCGAAGGCATAGATGAAGGAATCCTGGGTGCCTTCCGCCCCGAGCTTGTTGAGTGTCCCGATCAATCCGTCCAGTTTTTCCAGCTGTTCGAAGGGAATCGGCTCGGTCACGACCTCGCAGGGGATAAGGCCGCGACTGGCATTGTCTATGTTGGTTTCTATGTCGTTGGCCAGGCTGCCCGGGGAGAATTTGATGCCCAGTGACTCGAGCCAACCGCGGTATCGGACGGATTTCAGGATGCTGGCATCCCGCTCGATTTTTAGCTTTCCCAGCAGGCACTCGTGCAGCACGGCTTCAAAAGGGGTTTTGATCTCCAGTTCACCGCCCAGAGACTTCTGCAGCGCCCTGGCGGTTTCGACGATAGGCAGGTTGCCAAACTCAAATTCGAAACCGGCCTTGCGGGGCTGCCCCGCGCTGTCTGTAAGCCGCGGGGGCAGCAGATATCGCTTGTTCATCAGTCAGGCTCCATTGTGGCGTTCAGTCTACCGATTCTGACGGCACATTACCCGCGGCAGCAACCGCAATAACCCCGGTGCACAGCTAGTCGTTGCCCAGGCAGGGCAGGGTGCTCGTGACCGCCAGCCCCGTCGCGTTATTCTCTGCCCGGATGTTGCCCCCGTGACGGGCCAGTGCACGCCGGGCGATGGCCAGGCCCAGCCCGTGGCCACCGGTGTCGCGGCTGCGGGCGGCATCGGTGCGATAGAAGGCCTCGAATATCTTCTCCAGTTCCGATTCTGCCACTCCGCCGCCCTGGTCGGCGACGCAGATGCGATAGCGGTCCCCGACCTGGTCGAGAGTTACTGTGACAGTCGAATTGTCCGGAGTATGGCCCAGGGCATTGCGCAGTATATTTTCAAAGCTCTTGCGCAGCAGATCGCCGGAGCTGGCCACCACAGCCTCAGGTACGCTGAGTGCCAGCGTAACCTGTTTATTCCCGCTGGCGCCCTCAAAATTGGCGTCGCTGCACAGTTGCTGTAGCAGCTGGACCAGGTCTATGTGGTCACTCAGTTCGATATCATCGGACTGGCTGGCCAGGAGCTGCCCGATCAATTCTTCAAGCCGCTCGGTCTCACGCTCGATACGAAGCAGGTAAGCGGGCGAGCCCTGGGGGTTTTCCTGGGCCAGGGCAAGGGCTATGCGCAGGCGCGCGAGGGGCGAGCGCAATTCATGTGATACATCGGCCAACAGTCGTTTCTGGGCTTCTATCCGCTCCTGCAGTTGCTGTGCCATGGTGTTGAAATCCCTGGCCAGTTCGTCAGTCTCGTCGAGCCCCCAGTGGCGAACCTGCAGTCGCGTCTCGAGATCGCCGGTGGCGAGACGCCGCGATGCCAGTTGTAATTTGCGGATACGCTTGGACATCACCCGGGACAACAGGTAGCAGACCAGGCCACTGACGACAATTGCCAGTCCCAGTCGCAGCCAGAAATTACTCCCCAGCGCCGCCAGCAGCAGGTGCCGGGAAGGCCGAAATACGAACACCGCCCGCAGCTGGCCGCGCTCGGGTCGGTAAATTTTGTGGCCAAGCAAATGCTCCCTGCCGACGTTTAGAAAAGCCCGGCGGCGGGGGCCCTGCAGTTCCTCGGCCACTTTGCCCACATCCGGTGGTACCGGGCGTCCCAGCAGGTCCGCGCCGCTGCGATCCAGCAGGTAGATATCGACATCGTGTTCGGCACCCGCGCGTTCGACCAGGCCTGCCATGCCGCGCTCATCGAGATTCTGCAGGTCGTAGATCATCTGCAGTACGAAACGCTGCGGCGGGCCCAGGGGCCGGTGCCTGGCCGCATAGCGATCGGGGTTTGCATCGAAATACTGGCTGGAGATCAGCCAGCTGGCGAGCACCGCGATGGTCGCCAGCCAGAAGCCCAGGAAAATCTTGGTAAAAAGGTGAACACGCAAGGTCATTCCGGCTCCGACTCCGGACCCACGCTGAACTGATAGCCGCTGCCGCGCACACTGACGATCAGGTTGTCTCCTCCCGCGGCGGCCATTTTTTTACGTATTTTACTGATATGCACGTCGATGCTGCGATCGTAAGCCGCCAGTGATCGTCCCAGGGCGAGCTGGCAAAGAGAGTCCTTGTCTACGACAGTGCCGGCCCTGGCCAGCAGGGTGCCCAGCACATTGAATTCGGCGGACGTCAACTGCAGGTCAGTGCCGGCATGGCTGGCGCTGCGATCTGCGCTGTTCATCCGGGTCTGGCCGACAACCAGCTCCTTGGTCGCGCCCCGCAGTTCATCGGGCGCCGGGTTGGAGCGCCGCAGGATAGCCCTCAGGCGCGCTGCCAGTTCACGGGGGTTGCAGGGTTTGGGCAGGTAGTCGTCGGCGCCCATTTCCAGGCCCACGATGCGATCGGTTTCCTCACCTCTGGCGGTTAACATCAGCACCGGCGTGACGCTGAACTTGCGCAGGCCGCGCAGTACATCAAGACCCTGCAGGCCGGGCAACATGATATCGAGTACGATGGCATCATAGCCGTGCGTGCGACAGTGCTCCACAGCGGCTGCGCCGTCGTGGATGGAGCTGGCGGCAAACCCCTCCAGGCGCAGGAACTCCTCCAGCAGCGCACAGAGCTCCCTGTCATCGTCTATGATCAGTATCGTGGCGTTCAAGACGCACAGCCCTCCCTGTAACAGGGTCATAGTGTGTATAAGCATGGCGGATTTGTCACTGGCACTTTACCGGGGCAGGGTGGTTCTTAACAAATCTTTACCGACGGCGTTGCCACATTTACCCACCGCTCTACCACAATGGCTCGCAGTGGTGACGGGAATGGCCCGTCACCCGCATAGTGTCAGCTAAAGGAGAATCAACATGGCAGGTAAATTAAAAACATGGTTATGCGGCGCCGCCCTGGCTGGTGCGGCTGCAATGTCCCTGACGTCCTGGTCCATGGGTCCCCAGGGCGGAGTAGAGCCTGACCCGGGCAGGATGCTGGCGCAACTGGGCGATCGGCTTGAGCTCAGTACTGGGCAAAAATCCCAGGTGGAATCCCTGCTGGCAGCGGGCAAGGAGGCGAATGCGGCCAATCATGCGCGCATGCAGGAACTGCGGTCGCAAATGATGGCTATGCGGGGCAATTTCGACGAACAGAAGGCGCGCCAGGTCTCCGATGAGATCGGCCAGGTCACTGCCCGCATGGTCTACCAGGCCAGCGCCACCTGGTCACAGGTATACCAGCTGCTCGACGCGCAGCAGAAAGCAAAGCTGGACAGCCTGATGGCTAAACGGTCGGAACATCGCGGCAAGTGGCGCGAGGGTGGTGGTAAGCAAACCGACTGATGCACACACTGGAGCGGCGTCAGAGCCTGCAGGTGCGGTAGTGCTGTGTAGGGGATCTGCTGTACAGCGGCCCTCAGGGTTGGGCCGCGGCAGCTTCCCTGGTTACGTAGACCCACAGGGCTTCGACGTCCACCGGCTTGAGAACGTCCTGCCACGAGGGCATGGCGTTCTTGCCGTTATTCACAGAGTCTGTGAAGCGAGCCCGGTCCTCTTTGGGAAAATTCCGCAGGTCGTAGACGCCCGCGCCGGGGCTTACCATGTTCGGCCCGTGGCAGCGGGCGCAGCGTTTGCGATAGGAGGACTTGCCCATGGCATACAGTGCGTCTTCCGACGGGACAACATCAGTCGCTGCGCAAGCTCGCTCTCCCGGGTACAGTGGGGTGAGCATTAAGGCAAGGGCCAGCACCGCCGAGACGCCGGGGCGGGTGGGTCCGGTGACATTGCGGCCCCGCTCCCGGCCAGTGTTGCGGCGGGCTTGCGCTAACCGGGTATTGAAATGAGCCAACAGGTCACCCCCTGGTCACTTCTTGTCATCAAACAGGGCGAATGTCCAAAGGGAACCGCCGACAGGAATGTTCTGTAACCGTTCGTCGCCACTGAAAAGGGCGTAGACGCCGCCGATACCACTGGCGACGGTCACGTACTGCCTGCCGTTGCGCTCCCATGTCACCGGAATGCCCGTTATCCCCGAGCCGGTCTGGAAGCCCCAGAGTTTCTCACCCGTAGCGCTGTCATAGGCGGCGAACTCGCCGTCCATGCGGCCGGTAAATACCAGGCCACCGCCGGTACTCAGTACGCCGCTGAAATTGGGTAACTCCGAGGCCACCTGCCATTTCGCCTTGCCTGTCAGTGGATCTATCGCCTTGAGGTAACCGCGCATGCCGTTCTCGGGCCAGGTGAAGCCGACAAACTCCATGCCCAGGTACATTGTCTTTGGTTCCTTGGTTTCCGAGATACTGCGGTAGGGGTAGCCGAAGTTGAGGGTATTGGCATAGGCCAGGCCGGTATTCGGGTCATAGGACATGGGCATCCAGTTCTTGCCGCCCAGGGCGGATGGCCAGACATCGACCGGTTCATCCATCTCGGGTGTATTGCGGACCATGGTGGTCATCTCCGTGTCGATAGGCAGGCCACTTTCCAGGTCTATGCCCTTGGCCCAGTTAATCTTGTCGACAAAGGGATTGGCGGCCAGAAGTTTGCCTGTCGCCCGGTCCAGCACGTAAAAGTAGCCGTTGCGATTGGCCTGCATGATGACCTTGCGGGGCTTGCCCTCGATAGTAAGGTCCGCCAGCACGAGTTCATTTACGCCGTCATAGTCATAGGGGTCGTTGGGTGAAAACTGGTAATGCCAGACTATTTCGCCCGTCTTCGGCCGGATCGCCAGGGCCGAACAGATATACAGGTTCTGGCCCTTGCGCGCGCCGGTGGGATTCCATGGGCCACCGTTGCCGGTGCCCCAGAACACCAGGTTCATGTCGGGGTCGTAGGAGCCGGTCAGCCAGGTGGGGCCGCCGCCTTCCAGATAGGCTTCAGCGCCGGCCCAGCTGTCGCCTCCAGGCTCACCGGGCGCGGCCGTGGTGTAGCGGCGCCAGAGCTTTTCGCCGGTGGCGGGGTCCCAGCCGTCGATAAAGCCCCGGGTGCCGTACTCACCCCCTGCGATACCCGTGATAAGTACCCCGTCCGCTATCAGCGGCGCGCCCGTCATTGAGTAGCCCGCCTTGTAGTCTGCCGCTTGTTGCCGCCAGACTTCCTTGCCGGTCTTCATGTCCAGGGCGATCACAAATGCGTCGAGCGTACCCCGGAACAGCAGGCCCTGGTAGGCCGCCGCACCGCGGTTGTGAGATCCGCAGCAGGCCACCGCGTGCACATCCTGGGGCAGCGTTATCGGCGCCCGCCACAGCTGTTTGCCTGTCAGCGGATCCAGGGCAACCGTGGCATCGGTAGTGGTCTCGTACATCACCCCATCAATCAGCAGGGGCTGGCCTTCCTGGGGGTAGTTATTGGCCAGGCTCAAATTCCAGACCGGTACCAGTCGGCGGACGTTGGATCGGTCGATCTGCTTCAGAGGGCTGTGGCGCTGGAGGTTATAGCCGCCGCCGTAGGTGGTGATGTCGCCGGGTGTGGCGGCATCGTTCTTCAGGTCCGAGTCCAGCGGGCCGGCGGCGTGGGCGGATATCGACGCCAGCAGGGTAATCATCAGGATAGTTCGCATGATCGCAGCTCCCGGCACCGTAGCGCCTGTGGGTGGTTATTATTGTTTCCTCATCCGGGACCGGCGACCGGCGCCGGACGGGTACTGCTGCATAAACTAGCAATAATCTGCCGCGCCGTATACGCCTGCTGAATCGGGTGCGGCACAAACTCTGGCGGTCGCCCCCTCCGCGAGGCGGCAAGTCATCCCGCGGGCGCTAGAGCTCCTGCACCGCCAGGCCAAGCTTTTCCCGCAATGCGCTGGTCGCTTCCAGCTTGCTGTTGTTGGTTATCACCGCTGTGCTGGCGAGTTCCGGGCGCAGGTACATGTCGGCCACCCGGCGCAAATCCTCGAGGCTGACCGCAAGGACCTGCTGGCGGAAATGCACTCGCTGCTCGTGGCTGCGCCCGAACAGGCGGTTGTGAAAATGCTGCTTGGCTTCACCTGCGGGAGAGCCGGGTTTATCCAGGCTGCCGATAACACCGAGAATGGATTCCTCCAGGGCGCGCTTATCGTGTTTGCTTTCCAGCATCCAGGCCACCGACTTGTCGAAATCCTCCAGGGTCTCATCCAGACGCGGGTCCCGGTAGGAGTAGAAGCGGAAGGCGGCAATGCCTGAATCCTGGGATGCACCGCCGCCGTAGGCCCCGCCCTGTTCCCGGATGGCCCGGTGCAGGAAACCGTTGCGCAGGAAGCCGCCCAACACTGTGAGAGCCGCCGCGTCCGGGTGTTGTACGGCTACCGTCGGGTAGGCGCGGGCGCAGAAATTCACCTGGGTATTGGTGAGCCACAACTCGGCGCGGCGTTCCCGGCACCGCTCCAGGGAGAAGCTGTCGGTATCGCGGGCCTGCGCCCCGGCACCCCAGGTGTGCGCAGCCTGCTCTGCAACCGCCGCGGTCTTGTCCGTTTCAGCAACCACCAGCAGCTGCCTGGGCATTGCCAGAATCTGCCGGTGCAGTCCCGCCAGGGTGTCGGCGAAGCCGCGCAGCGCTTCCGGGTCCTGCAGGCTGTCATCCAGCGCTCGCAGCTTGCGGATGCCGGCGAGCCCCGACAGCTCGTGGTTAAGTTGAGAAAGGGGACTCATGCCGGCGCAGGCCGCGGCCATCGCAAGGCCGTGGCCATTGCCGGTAATCGACTGGTCCCGCCGGGCCCGCTGCTGGCTGACCAGTTCACGGATGCGGGCGGTTTCGTCGAAGCGCACGGTCTCGAGCGTGTCGCGCATCAGCCGGGACTGTTCCCGGGTGTTGCGCAGCAGTGCCTTGGATGAGAGCGCCAGGTAGGCGCTGACGGACTGTTCGTCGTCGATCGCGCCGCGCATCGAGGAAAATGCGTTAATGGCTCCCACCGTGGCGGACTGGCGGTGCTGGGCTTCGAGATAATCGGCCTCGCCCAGCCCCAGTTCCGTCAGGATCTGGGTATACAGGGGCAGCACCTGCAGTTGCGGCGGCGCGAGCAGTGGGAGGGGGGCGATTACCTGCTGGTATACCAGCCCGTTGGTGCCCTGGCCGTAGCAGGTTATGGGGAGCCCGGCCGGGTTGCTCTGGCTGTAGCTCAGGTCCGGCAGACTCTCCGGCACATCGCAAAGCTCGACTCTGGGCAGGATGCTCGCGTCGTCGACCTGGCGCTGGCGGGCTTCCAGTTTTTTCGCCAGTTGAACTACCTCTGCGCAGGCGCCGGCATCCATGTTTTGCCTGATGCCCGCCAGGCGCGCGGCCTCGGCCGCATCGCGCCGCGCGGACAAGCCGGTATCGGGTGTCATCACCAATGTCACTCGATGGGCATTATCCAGCAACAGGCGCCGGGCCAGGTCGCGGATATACCCGGGGTCCTCGATTCTGGTGCGCAGCTTTGCGATCACCGGGTCCAGGTCGAGGACCGCGATGGGGTCACTGTAATGGGTAGCGCAGCCCAGCGCCTGCAGAATGAGTTGCAGGCCATAGGGATAGCCGTCACCGCTGATCTCGCGCTGGTGCAGCTCAAGCTGGTGCAGCACGGCCTCCATCCGCTCGTGGTCTACCCCGTCCGCGGCAACCTTTTCCAGCACCCCCAGGACCATCGCCTCGAGCGCTTCGGCATGTTCCGCTTCGCTGCCTTCTATGCCGCAGCAGAACACCATCTCGCGCATGCTGTCTTCCAGTCCGCACAGAGGGGAGGGTGCCTGGCCCAGTTCGGTTGTCTCCAGTGCCTGTTGCAACGGTGACGCACTATTGTCCAGCAGCACGCTGGCAAGGAGTTGCGCCTCGAGCAGTTGTTCCAGGTCGGTGCTCTCTCCGAGCATCCACCCCATCACAATGTGAGTCTTCCTGGAGGTCGGGCCATTCTCGTCATAGGCGTAGTTGCCGTGCACCTTCAGCGGGGCACTCAGGCGCCGTTCGGCCCCGACCTGGATGCGCTGGTCCAGTTTGTCGAACCTGCCCAGGGCGCGTTCTTCGAATACGGCCTGTTGCTGTGAGGCCGGTATGTCGCCGAAGGTCATGAATATCGCGTTGCTGGGGTGGTAGTGACTTTTGTAGAAGGCCTTCAGGTCATCGTAACCAAGGTCGGGTATGTGTTCCGGGTCGCCACCGCTGTTGTAGTGGTAGGTCGTGGTGGGAAACAGGTGCTCGCAAAGCGTGTTCCAAAGCACACTGCTGACCGAGCTCATGGCCCCTTTCATCTCGTTGAATACGACGCCCTTGAAGACCAGGTCGCTGTCGGGGTTTTCCGCCTCGGCGAACTCCACCCTGTGCCCCTCCTGGGCGAAATCCAGGGGGTCCAGCCTGGAGAAAAACACCGCGTCCAGGTACACGTCCAACAGGTTGTCAAAATCCTTGCGGTTCTGGCTGGCGAAAGGGTAGGCGGTCCAGTCCGAACTGGTGAAAGCATTCATGAATGTGTTGAGTGAACGCCGCAGCATCATGAAAAACGGGTCCCGCACCGGGTAGCGTTCACTGCCGCACAGGGCGGTGTGTTCGAGGATATGGGCCACGCCGGTGGAATCCTGGGGCACGGTGCGCAGGGCC
Source organism: uncultured Gammaproteobacteria bacterium (assembly GCA_963792815.1). Lineage (GTDB taxonomy): Bacteria > Pseudomonadota > Gammaproteobacteria > Pseudomonadales > Halieaceae > JARRPM01. Next base: position 28,845 of record CAWBXR010000012.1, on the reverse strand, counting down.
ACCAGGAACACGTTTTCACTGTTGTCAGCCGCCAGGTGGTAGTGCATGGCCCCGGTTTTGCGGTGTTCGTACTGTTCGACCCTGATATTGAGCGAGTCGATGGTGTGCTGGCGCACAGGTAAAAAAGCCGGGTGGGCTTCGGGTTGCGCGGTACTGCCAATGCTCATGGTGAATCCCTGGATTTGGTGGTCAGTGTAAAAAGGGCGATAGTCTAACGCGTTTTCCCGCCTGGCGTTGCCCCCGCCTGGACGGGCACCAGCTCAATCCGGTACAGGAATGGCCAGTTTTTACCGGTGACCCAGATGCCGCCGTCCGCGGGGTTGCGGGCGATGCCGTTGAGGACGTCGTCCTGCGGATTCATATCGGCCGGGCGCTGCATAATGGACATCAGGCCCTGCAGGTCGATGCTGCCCTCCACCACGCCGCTGGCCGGGTCGATGATGACAATCCGGTTGGTGAGCCAGACGTTGGCCCATATCCTGCCATCGATCCATTCCAGTTCATTCAGGCGGGTGACGGGCTTGCCGTCCTCCTGTACATCGATCACGCGGGTAATCCTGTGTTCATCCGGGGAGACGTAATACAGGCGCTCGCTGCCGTCGCTGTAGATCAGCTGCTGGCCATCATTGGTCAGGCCCCAGCCCTCACCCGGAATACGCATGCGCTCCACAGGCGTCAGCTGCTCCTTGTCGTACACCAGTAATTGGCGCGCCCGCCAGGTGAGCTGGTAGATCCGCTCGCCCAGGACTGTGAGCCCCTCCGCCCACAGCCGAGGATCCATCTCGCGCCTGTCCAATAGTTCGCCGCTGGCAAAATCAAAGCGCAGCAGCCTCGACTTTCCATAGCCTCCACTGCTGGCATAGAGCTTGCCGTCGACTATTTCCAGCCCCTGGACATGGGTGTGCGCAGCCAGTGGTTTCTGCTCGAGCACCTTGTAGCGGTACTGATCGGTGGCGCCGGCAGAAGCCGCCGCGAGCAGAAGCAGCAGTGACATGAAGCGAGCAGGAGGCATGACTAGATCCGGTTGCGGCTGAGATCGCGGATTATAAACCGTGCGGGTGCCAGGGCGCGACTCAACTCCCGGCTCAGCGGCTGGGCCTCGCCGCAAATCATACTTGCCAGCAGTTCGGCCGCCAGTGGGGTGGAGGTGAGACCCCGGGAGCCGTGGGCAGTGCTCAGATACAGACCCGGCAGAAACCTGCCCCGTTGCGGGATGGCCTGCCTGGCATTCCGGCGCAGGGCGGCGTAATCCTGCAGGAAAGCCTGCCGGTCAGGTACCGGTCCAACCAGGGGCAGGTAGTCGGGACTGGCACAGCGCAAGCCCACCTTTCCCGCCAGCGCCCCGGGCGTCACCTGTGCGAGACTCTCCCGCCACGCGGGTAGCGCGCGGGCGAGGCTGGCGAGGTTGGCCTCCTGGTCAGCCGGCCGCAGTGCCATGTCGGTATCAGCCGGGTCGAAAGTGGCGCCGATACAGTGAATACCCGCGCGGGCTGGCGCAATATAGCCCTCGTGGCAGATTACCGCGCGCAGCCTGCTGGAATCGCTGGTACCCGGCAGCAGGGTGGTCTGTCCCCGGATAGCCTGGGTTGGCAACCAGGCCAGGTTTGCCAGTTGCGCACTGGCCGTGCCGGTGGCGACGATGGCGCAGGGCGCGTCCCAGGCGCGCCCGCTGCTGTCGACGGCCCGCCAACCGCCCTTAATCGGTCCAAGGCTGATCTCGCCGCAGCGCTCATGCAGCTCTATGAGCGGGTGGTCCGCAAGTGAGCGACAGACCGCCGGCGGATGCAGCCAACCGGAGCGTGGAAACCAGTAGCCGGCAAAGGGCTGTTCCATGCCGGTTTTTTCAGTGGCTGCCGCTGCATCGATTACGCTGGCCAGTTCGGGCACCGGGTCGAGGGCGGGGCCGAGAAAGCCCATTTCCGGGGCGTCCGCGCTCTGCTGAAAACAACCGCAAAGAGCACCGTCCGTCCCTTCGCGCAGGGATTCCCGGCTGAACATGTCGCGGTAAAAAGCCGAGCTGAAGCGAAAGCTCTGCAGGGCGAAGTCTGTCAGCCCGGAATGCTTGCGGGACAGGCGGGTGTAGAGAACGCCCTGCTCATTGCCTGAACCACCGCTGGCGATTGTGTCCCGCTCAAGCAGAAGCACCTGCGTGCCGCGACGGGCCAGGGCCGAGGCGACGGTAGTCCCTGCCAGCCCGGCACCCAGGACAATGACCCGTTGCGGTGCCGCGCCCGGGTTTGCAGGTAGGTCCCAGGGCGTTTCGTCGGCGGGCCCCGGGAACTCGCCGGATTCTGCCATACGCCCGCGCAGGCACTCCCTTTTGCGTCCGTAGCCGGCGACCTTGCTGACCAGGAAACCGGCCGCCGCAAGCTGCCTGCGCACCTCACCGGCGGCAGTAAACGTGGAGAAGGTAGCTGCCGGGCGGCTCAGGCGGCCCACTGCGCGCATCACCTCGGGCCGCCACATGGCCTCGTTGCGTGCGGGCGCGAAACCGTCCAGGTACCAGGCGTCCACTACCCGTCCATGGCTGGCCAGGTCCGGCAATGCGGCGGCGACGTCTTCCCACCACAAATCCAGGGTGACCCGACCCCCTTCGAGCAGCAAGCGGTGTTGCCCGGGGACCAGGCCGGGGTAGTGTTGCAGCAACTGCTCCGCCAGCGGGTTGAGCTCGGGCCAGGCGGACAGGGCCCGGGCCAGGTCCGCTGCGGTCATGGGGTATTTCTCCACCGACAGGTAGTGCAGGTCTGGCACCGGGGCAGGTGCTTCCCGCCACGCCTGCCAGGTCAGCAGGAAGTTCAGGCCGGTGCCAAAACCGGTTTCGGCAATACAGAAACGGCTGCGCGGCCAGCCCTGCCAGCGCGCGGGCAGGTCGTTGCCCTGGAGGAAGACATGGCGGCTCTCCTCCCGGCCGTCGTCCCTGGAGTAGTAGACATCGCCGAAGGCGCTGGAGCGGGGCTCGCCGGATTCGCCCCAGTCGACGGCAGCTGCCGTTGCCGCCTGCCAGGGGGTGTTATCGCGCCTCATCCGGAACGCGATTTCAGCTTGATATCGTCCGGCAGCCAGGCGGGTATGTGGGGGTCCTGCTCCGCCAGCAGGTCATCGATCGCAAACAGGTGCAACTCGGGAGGGCTGTCCGGCGGTATGTACAGGGTGAGGAGGAAGTCGCCCGCATTGACGTTCTGGGGCAGCTGGATCTCCCAGCGCTCGTCCTTGATGCGCAGGGTGGTGTCGCCGGGTTGGAGGCGGATCCGCGCTACGTAATTGTTCTTGCCCACAGGTTTCAGGCTGCGCCGCTCGCTGGCGATCAGGGAGCCGAACAGCTGTGTGCGAATACCGCATATGGGCGCCACGTCCCTGCGGCTTTCCGGGATATTGGGGTCTGACAGCCTGCGGGTGATCTCACTGAGGGCGGTGCTGCCCTCCGCCCCGTCGAGCCGTATTTTGTCGACGCTGAAAGGGATGCGGGACTGCTTTTCCGCGTCGACCTGGGCAACCGCGCGGGCCGCCAGCTCCGCTTCGCTGGGCAGGGTGCGGGCGGCCTCCTGCAACTCGGCGTAATAACTGGCCAGCAGCGCATGCAGCCGCTCGACGTGCTCCTGTTCGTTATCCAGGGTGTAGTCACGGGCGGTAGGCCGCAGCGGTTTGGATTCCATTCCCCGCTGTTCATCCGGGGAGACACCGGGTGCCTCGGCCAATTGCCTGGCCGCACTGATCTGCTCCTGCAGCAGGGTGAGCTCCCGCTCGGTAACCTCGATCAGCCGCTCTTTCAACCTGACCATTTCCAGCGCGAGTTTGCGCAGTGCCGGATTGCTGCTTTGTTCGGGAGGGATTCCATCGGTTTGCAGCAGCCTGACGGTGCTCTTGTACTGTTCCAGCTCCGCGGTGAACATGTCGCGTTCCCGGGCCAGTGCCTCCAACTCAAGTTCGGTGTCAGCGGTTTGCGCGTTGCCCGAGGGCACCGCCAGCAGCAGGGCACAGGCAAGCGTTGCCACTCGCAGCAGCGTGCGGCAGATCTGCCCCTGCGGGGATGCGATGACCGTAAACAGCCCAGTCATTGGCCAATATCCACGAATACATGAACAAAAAGAGTATCATCGGCGGTCAGCGACGGGCCAGCGCGATTATTGGAAATAGCGACATATTTGGCCGCGGGCGTTAGACTACCGCCTTATCTTTTGCCTTACCTTTTTTGCCTCAACCGAGGCCCGCAAACCCAGGAAACCCCATGTCACAGCCAAGCCAGCAAACCATTCCCAAGGAGAAGTTCCTAGTTATAGCCGTCAACCTGCTGCACCGGCAGTTTATCGCCGCCGGCCGGGCCCAGGCCAAGCGTCTCTACCGGGAGATCCGGGAGGGCAAGCCGGTGGCACTGACCACGGTAAAAATGGAGGATGACTCTACGGTGCGCTTCAGGCTGTCCCTTGATCACAGCGAATTCGGGGGGCATCTCAATTTCGGCGCATTTCGCGGCGGCCTGTCAGTGCTGCTGGGCAATCTCGCCCGGGCCCTCCAGGATAAGCGGGATATCACGGTGTTCAGCGTCGAGCAGCGCCAGCAGTCGGTGTTGTTCGGCATAACAGGTGTGACCGTCGAAGGAGGCCGGACCAGTGTGATGGTGCTGGGGGCGGACCCGGAGGGACAGGTGGGGGTTATCACCCTGCGGCTCATGTACCTGGACCCGGCGCAGTTTGCCGAACAGGGTGACAATGCCACTGCCGACAGCGCGGCCGGTTAGGGCTCGCCCAGGACCTCGACCCGGGGCAGCGGCGGCTGTTCAATCGACAGCTTCTGTGTCGGGGCCATCACTTGCGCGCTGCCGGAAGCTACCACTTTACCGGCCTGGTTGCTGGCCTTGCACTCCAGGGTGACGATCTTGCGGCGCTCCTGTTTGTCAGTCACTTCCAGTGCCACCGTGACGGTATCCCCCGGCTTTACCGGCAGGCGAAACGTCAGCGACTGGCTGAGGTAGATAGTACCGGGCCCAGGCAGTTCCATGGCCAGCGCTGCCGAGATGATTGCGCCGGTGAGCATGCCGTGGGCGATGCAACCGCCAAAAGTGGTTGCAGCGGCAAATACCGGGTCCAGGTGTACCGGGTTGACGTCCCCCGACACCGCGGCGAACAGCTGGATGTCGCGCTGTTCGACCAGTTTGGAATAGCGGGCGGTCTGCCCTATGGTGATTTCCTCGAAGGTATAATTGACGAGCTGTGGCATATCGCTGCTCTCCCGCGCTTACAATAGGGTCCAGTGTACCCCGTTTCACGAGTGACAGGGTTTGGCCCATAGACAGAGCTGTAGCATGCAAGAGACTGGCAGGAGTACAACGGACTCCCCTGAAATCAACCGCCCGGAGACCTCGCCCGGGACCGAGGGTCGCGACATCCGGGTGCAGGACATCCGTTTTCCCGAGGACCTGCCGGTCGCCGAGCGACGGGAGGATATCGCCCGTGCAATAGCCGGTCACCAGGTGGTAATCGTCGCGGGGGAGACCGGTTCCGGCAAGACCACCCAGCTGCCGAAAATTTGCCTGGCCCTGGGGCGCGGCCGCCACAAAATAATAGGTCATACCCAGCCCCGCAGGCTGGCTGCCCGCACGGTCGCGCAACGCATCGCCCAGGAACTCGATACCGGTCTTGGGGACCTGGTCGGCTACCAGGTACGCTTTACGGACCAGGTGTCCGCGGCCAGCGCGATCAAGCTCATGACCGATGGCATTTTGCTCGCGGAAATCCAGCGCGACCGGCTGCTGCGCGCCTACGACACAATTATCATCGACGAGGCGCATGAGCGCAGCCTCAACATCGATTTCCTGCTGGGCTACCTCAAGCGCCTGCTGCCCCAGCGGCCCGACCTCAAGCTGATAATTACCTCGGCGACCATCGACGTCGACAGTTTTTCCCGCCACTTTGACGACGCCCCTGTTATCGAGGTGTCGGGTCGCGCCTTCCCTGTCGAGACCCATTACATCGACGTAGCGGAGCAGGACTCCGAGGACGACAGCAGCAGCCAGATCGCTGCTCTGGTGGGGGATATCGATGCCGGCCGCTTCGGCAGTCGCGGCGATGTGCTCGTATTCCTGCCCGGCGAACGCGATATCCGTGAACTGGCCAGGCGCTTGCGACACAATCCTGCACTGGATGTGCTGCCGCTGTACGCGCGCCTGAGCCAGGCGGAACAGGCTCGCGTGTTCGACACCGCATCGCGGCGCGGGATCAGGGTGGTACTGGCCACCAATGTGGCGGAGACCTCCATCACAGTCCCGGGTATTCGCTATGTGATCGACCCTGGCGTGGCGCGGATCAGTCGCTACAGCTTTCGTACCAAGGTGCAGCGCCTGCCGATAGAGCCGGTGTCCCAGGCCAGCGCGAACCAGCGCCAGGGGCGCTGCGGCCGGGTTGCGGCCGGCGTGTGCCTGCGACTGTACAGCGAAGCCGATTTCCTGCAGCGACCTGAATTCACCGACCCTGAAATCCTGCGCACCAACCTCGCGGCGGTGGTATTGCAAATGCTGGTGCTGGGCCTGGGTGAAGTGGAGGACTTTCCCTTCATCAACCCGCCTGACCCGCGCATGGTGCGCGACGGCTACAAGTTGCTGGAGGAGCTGGGCGCTGTCACACCTGCCGGCCAGCTCACCGGGGTGGGCAGGCGCATGGCCCGACTGCCCGTGGACCCACGGCTGGGGCGAATGGTACTCGCGGCCAGCGAACAGGGTTGCCTGGAGGAGGTGCTGGTGATCGCCAGCGCCCTGGCGGTCCAGGACCCGCGGGAACGCCCGACCGACAAGCAGCAGCAGGCGGACCAGTCCCATGCGCGCTTTCGCCACCCGCGGTCCGATTTCATGGCCTGGCTCAACCTGTGGCGCTACTACGAGGAGCAGCGCCAGGCGCTGAGCAACAACCAGCTGGCGAAGCTCTGCAAGCGCGAGTTCCTGTCCTACCTGCGCATGCGTGAATGGCGGGATATCCATACCCAGCTGACGATAGCCTGCCGCAGCCAGAAGCTGAAACCGCGGCCGGTGCTGCCAGAGGAAGAGAACTATGAAGGCGTACACCGCGCCCTGCTGGCGGGGCTGTTGGGGAATATCGCCCAGCTGCAGGAAGGCCGGGAGTACCTGGGTGGCCGCAATCGCAAACTGCAGATTTTCCCCGGCTCATCCCAGGCTCGCAAGCCGCCCAAATGGCTGGTAGCTGGTGAAGTGGTCGAAACCTCCAGCGTATTCGCCCGGGAGGTGGCGGCGATAGACCCCCGTTGGGCGCTCGATATCAATCCGGCGCTGTTGCGCAAGCATTACTACCAGCCCCGGTGGGAGGCCCGCAGCGGCAGGGTTATGGCCTATGAGCGGGTTACCCTGTATGGCCTTACGCTGGCGGATAAGCGCTCGGTACACTACGGCCCCATCGCGCCGGCGGAAGCCCGTGAGCTGCTGATACGCGACGGGCTGGTGGCCTGCAACATGCGCCCCTTCCCCGCCTTCCTGAAGCACAACCAGCGCCTGGTCCGGGAGCTGGAGGACCTGGAGTCGCGCACCCGGCGGCGGGATATCCTGGTTGATGAACAGGTTTTGTACGAGTTTTATGACCAGCGATTACCCGAGGACGCCTACACTGCCGGGCGCCTGCAGGGCTGGCTGAAGCGCCATCCGCAAGCCGGGGCGGGGCTGCGGATGAAACGGGAGGACCTGGTGGCCCGGGACCCGGGGGCGAACCTGGCCGAGCAGTTTCCCGATCACCTGGACTGGGAGGACGTGCAGTTCCGTTTGAGTTACCAGTTCGAACCCGGTGGCGCGGCGGACGGCGTGTCGGTAACCGTGCCGGTGGCGCTGCTCAATCGGGTGCCCAGGTTCCGTTTCGACTGGCTGGTGCCGGGACTGCTGCGCGAAAAATGCATCCAGCTGGTCAAGGGGCTGCCCAAGGACAAGCGCAAACAACTTGTGCCGGTACCCGACCACGTGGACCGGGCCCTGGCGCAACTTGAGCCCGACAATGTTGATCTGCTGGAGGCCCTGTCGAGACAGCTTGGCAGCACTGGCGGGCCCAGGCTCTCCCCCGGGGACTGGTCCCTGGACAAGCTCGATGATTACTATCGGATGAACGTGCGGGTGGTGGATGCCAACGGCCGCTTGCTCGCCCAGGGCCGCGACCTGGCCGCGCTGGTGAGGCGCTTTCGTGAAGACACCCGGCAGAGCATCAGCTCGGTCAGTGACGATTCACCGGCCCGCAGCGGCCTGGCGCGCTGGGACTTCGGTGATGTTCCGCGCGAGTGGCGCTTTCGGCAGGCGGGTGTCGATATCGTGTCCTACCCCGCGCTTGTCGATGAAGGCGACAGTGTGGCGGTGAAGCTCTGCGATTACCCGGGCGAGGCGCAGCAGCGGCATCGCCTCGGGGTGCTGCGCCTGTTGCGCCTGCACAGTGCCCAACAGGTCAAGTACCTGCGCAAGCAGTTGCTGCGCGGTAACGAGTTCAACCTCGTGCTTGCAGCTGCCGCGCTCACCCCGGCGGAACTGCTCGAAGACCTGGTGGATGCCAGTTACCTGCAAGCCATGGCGGTCGATGGCGCAGCCCCCTACACCCAGGCCGACTTTGAGGCGATGCTGGAGCGCGGCAAGGCGGAGGTAATCGCCCGGGCGAATGAGCTGGAAACGATGCTGCTGGGCAGCCTGCGGGTGCTCGCGGAGATTCGCCAACGGATGGCAGCGCTGCAGTCGGGAGCCTGGCCGGACACCCGGCGGGACGTCGAAGCTCAGCTGGGCCGGTTGCTGGCGCCGGGTTTCATGCGCGACACGCCCGCCGAATGGCTGGCGCAGTTGCCGCGCTACCTGAAGGCCCTGCGCACGCGGATTGAAAGATTGTCAGGCCAGTACGCGAAGGACCAGGCGAACACCAGTCTGCTGCAGTCCCTGGAAGCGCCCCTGTGGGATGCGCTGGCGAAGCGCCCCGGCCTGCTGCTGCTCAGTCCTGAGGCAGCCCGCTATCGCTGGCTGTTGGAGGAGTTCAGGGTTTCACTGTTTGCCCAGAACCTCGGCACCCGGCAGGCGGTATCCGCCAAGCGCCTGCAGGAGCAGTGGCAGGTAGTGAAGGAATGGTTGGGCAAATAAACGCATATTGAATACGGGTATTCCTGTCGCGCGGCTTATCAAAAACGGATGAAACTTACGCCCGGCTCCTGTGTCATACTTTTCACCGATGTAGCCAACGGAACGAACCTATGCTCCCGGGCGCCTCGAGTTATCACAACAACCAATGAACTGACTGAAGGGAAATTATTATGGCTCATTTCAAGAAACCCCTGGCGACCGCTCTGGGCGCCGCGTTCCTGGCAACGTCCATTGCGCCGCTGGCATCAGCGTCTTTCAACCCGTTTTCCGCGCAGCAGTTGAGTGGCGGCTATGACCTTCCGAATTTCGACAAGCATGCCGAAGGCAAGTGCGGGGAAGGCAAATGCGGCGCCGACAAGAAGGCTGACGGTGAGGGCAGCTGCGGAGAGAAAATGAAGGAAGGCAGCTGTGGCGAGAAGGCAAAGGAAGGCAGCTGTGGTGAGAAGGCAAAAGAAGGCAGCTGTGGTGAAAAAGCCAAGGAAGGTAGCTGTGGAGAGAAGAAGGCCGGTGAAGGCAAATGCGGCGAAGGCAAGTGTGGCGGTAGCTGATGCCTGACAACCCCCGGGAGCTGCACGGTGCAGGCCTCGGCATGCGGAGGGCCCTGCTGGGGTCCCTGCATGCGATGGAGCCCGGGGGCGTTGATTTCATGGAAGCGGCCCCGGAGAACTGGATAGGGGTTGGAGGGCGGTACGGCCGGCAGTTTCGCGAACTGGCTGAGCGTTACCCGGTGGTATTGCACGGCCTGTCACTCGATATCGGTGGCCCCGACCCGATCGATGTGGATCTCGTGCGCTCCATAGGAGCCCTGATGGCGGAGGTGGACAGCCCTGCCTACAGTGAACACCTCAGTTACTGTGCGGCAGAGGGCCATCTTTACGACCTGTTACCCATTCCGTTTACCGAGGAGGCGGTGCACTACGTCGCCGCCCGGGTGAGGCAGGTACAGGACATTCTCGGCCGTGCCATCGCGCTGGAGAATTCGTCCTACTATGCCCAGCCCCACGCGGACATGACCGAGGCGGCGTTTATTCGCGCCGTCCTCGCAGAGAGCGGCTGTCAGCTACTGCTGGACGTCAACAATATCTATGTAAACTCCATCAACCACCGCTATGACCCGGTTGAGTTCCTGGACGCGCTGCCGCTGGAGCGGACCCGCTATATCCATGTGGCTGGCCACTATGACGAAGCCCCGGACCTGAAGGTGGACACCCATGGTGCGGATGTCATCGACCCCGTCTGGACGCTGCTGGCCCAGGCATACCGCAGGCTCGGGCCCGTACCCACGCTGCTGGAACGCGATTTCAATTTGCCTCCCCTGGCGGAATTGCTGGGGGAGGTGGCACAGGTACGGCGCTGCCAGGCTGAGGCCCGTTCGCCGCTAATGGCGCAGGCCAGCCTGTGACCGGCACTGGCATGAGAGGACAGCCAGCTGGCAATGGCGCGCTACCTGCGCAACCCCGGGGTGGAGTCTCCCCCGGATACGGTGGAGCCCCGCCGGATGGCAATTTACGAGCGGCTGGTCTACAACAATATCGAGAGTTTTATCAGCAGCGGTTTCCCGGTCCTGCGCAGTCTCTACACAGACGAGGACTGGCACGTGCTGGTGCGCAGCTTTATCGTCGGGCATCGCTGTAATACCCCGTACTTCCTTGAAATCAGCCAGGAGTTCATCCAGTTCCTGATGAACGAATACCAGCCCCGGGAGCAGGACCCTCCCTTCCTGGCTGAGTTGGCACACTACGAGTGGGTGGAGCTGGCGCTGGATGTGGCTGAAGCGGAACCCCCCGGACCGGGCTGGCCCGAGGATGTGCTGGCCGCCGTGCCCCAGCTGTCCCCCGTCGCCTGGCTGCTGTGCTATCACTACCCGGTGCACCATATCGGGCCCGGTTTTCGGCCGGACCGGCCCGGCGACCCGACCTACCTGGTCGTGTACCGCGACCGGCAGGAGCGGGTGCAGTTCATGGTCTTGAATGCATTCTCGGCTCGCCTGGTAGAGCTCACCCGGGACAATACCGGTGCAACCGGGCGCGACCTGCTTGAGACCCTGGCCGTGGAGAGCGGTATGGCGGTGTCGGACCTGCTTGAAACCGGCGCAGGGCAATTGCGGGAGCTGTATGAAGCCGCAGTACTGGGCCCCGCTGGCAGCTGATGCTGACCCGCACTGAGCGGTTGCCCCTGACAGTCAGTCGGCGTAATATCTTGGTCCCGAAATTAAGACGCCAGAACCCATGACCCTGTCGCGCCTATGTTTGTTGGCCCTGCTGGTGTTGTCGCCCACATCTTTATGGGCGGTTGAGCCGGATAAGACCAGGAATATCGATCCCTGGGAACCGATCAATCGGAAGATTTTCGCGTTCAATGATACCCTCGATCGCTGGGTACTGCGCCCGGTAGCGGTGGGCTACACCAAAGTGACGCCCGATTTTGCCGAGCAGGGCGTGACCAATTTCATTGTCAATATTTACGAATTCAACTCCTTCCTGAACTCGCTGCTGCAGGGTGAGTTCCGCGGCGCCACCCACGCCGGGGGGCGGTTCCTGGTAAACTCCACCCTGGGCCTGTTGGGTCTTTTCGATGTGGCAACCCCCATGGGGATAACGCCTTTTCGAGCCGATTTCGGCCAGACACTCGCGGTATGGGGGATGGAGCCCGGCCCCTATGTGATGTTGCCGGTGTTCGGCCCGAAGACCCTGCGCAGCAGCATCGGCTACTTCACCGACACCTATACCTCGATTCCCTATCTCATCAACGAGCAGACCTGGGCATGGGGCTTCTGGACGGTCGAGCTTATCGACTATCGTGCCCGTCTGCTGGATTCAGACGACCTGATAACCGGTGATCGCTACATTTTCCTGCGCGATGCCTATCTGCAGCGCCGCGAGGCCTTCGTCAAGCGCGGCGCCGTGGATGACAACTTCTCCGATTTCGAGAAAGACTCTGAGGACTGGGAGGAATTCTGATTTCCCCGGTGTTCTCCCGCGGAAGTGACTCCAGAATGTCCCCTCGCAAATCTGTGAAATCCTGCCTAATGCTCCGGTACTTTTGGTTGCCTGCCGGCAACGATGGGCGTACTGTCACGCCGAACTTTCCTTCAAAGTCACCGCTGATGGCTGCCAAAGGCAATGTACTGATTATTGACGACGTTCCCGAGCGCGCCGAGGCGCTGGAGAGGCTTGTTGCATCGGTGGGGTTTGCCACCACGATGATTACCGAGATCATCGGTGCCGACGTTTCACTGGGCATAGACAGTGACTTCGATGTCGTTCTGTGCGAGCTGAACCTGAAGGGAGTGTCCTGGAAGGAAGCCCGCAAGGTACTGCGCGAGATGGATGCCCAGGTGCCTGCCATTATGTTCAGTGACACGTTTAATGCCGAGCTCATGATGACAGCCTTGCGACTGGGCGCCAGCGATTTTTTTGTACGGCCGGTAGATGATATCGATGCCCTGAAGAAGTCCATTGAGCGCTGTGTCCGCCAGCGTGAAATGCGGCGGGAATTGCGGGAGTCCCGCCAGCGGCTGGAGGCTGCCAACAACGAACTGCGCGCCACGGTCAAAGTGCTGGAGCAGGATCAGCAGGCCGGGCGCCAGGTTCAGCTGAAGATGTTGCCCGCCACGCCGCTGGTACTCGATGACTACGTGGTCAGCCACACAGTGATCCCGTCCCTCTACCTGAGCGGCGACTTCACCGATTACTTCACGGTGGACGAAAATTACATTGCTTTCTTCATGGCCGATGTCTCGGGTCACGGCAGTTCATCGGCGTTCGCCACCGTCCTGTTGAAGAACCTGTTTGCCCGCAAGCGCTCCGATTACCTGCGCCTGCACGATAATAGCGTGCTCAGTCCCGTGGCCATGCTCAAGCACGCCAACAAGGAACTGCTGGGGCTGGCGGTCGGCAAGTTTGCCACCATGGTGGTGGGTGTGCTCGACATGGAAGCGAATACCCTGCGCTACAGCGTGGCGGGGCACCTGCCGCAGCCGGTACTCGTTTCACACGGCGGGGCACGTTACCTGCGCGGTGAGGGCCCCGCGGTTGGCATAATGGAAGATGCCCACTACGAGGAACACCTTATCGACCTTCCGGGCAGCTTTATGCTGGCACTGTTCTCTGACGGGATACTGGAAATTCTCCCGCCAAAGAACCTGATCGAGAAGGAGAAGTACTTTCTCCATGTATTCGAACAGACCTTCGAATCCCCGGAGCAATTGGTGACCCGTCTGGGGCTGGACCGGGTGGACACGGCGCCCGATGATATCGCCGCACTTTTCATCAGCAAGCGTGGCTGAGATGCAGGACGGAAAAATACTCGCTGCCAGCCATAACGGCGCCTACGTTATCCGTTTCGAGGGTGATGTGCGCCTTACCCTGTGCACTTCGATCGACGACTATTTCCAGCGCATGTTCGACGACCCGGCTTTTGCCAGCGTGTGGGTGGACCTGTGCAGTGCCGAGGGCCTGGACAGCACTACCCTCGGCATGCTGGCCAAGCTGGCACTCACCGTTAAGGAGCGCTTTGGCTTCCAGCCCGCCATTTACTCCTGCGACCCCGGAATCAACCGCCTGATCAAAAGCATGGGCTTCCAGCAGCTGTTCGAGTTGCGCGAGGAGCTTTGCGGCGCCCCGGAAGAGGCGGCGGAGATCCCGGTGGTCAAAGGTAGTGAGGACGAGGTGAAGCAGAAGGTGATAGAGGCCCACAAGGTCCTGATGGAGCTCAGCCCCGAAAACCGCATGCGATTCAGGGACCTGCTCAGCGTGCTGGAGCGCAGTTGAGTCAGGGTTTCGCTGCCAGCTTGGCCCTGATGTAATCGGGGTGGGGCACGTAGGTGAGTTCCGCCACCTGCCGAATCAGGTATTCCTCATATTTGTCCAGCCTGCCGTCGGCATATGCAACCCGCCACATACTGCTGACCAGTTCGAGTTTCTGGGCCGCCGAGTAATGGTCGTTGATCACCCGGGTGAAATCGTACAGCGATGTAGCCTCATCCAGCTGCTCGCTGGCCTCTTTGACAAGCGCCGTCACTTCTTGCGGTGACACATCCAGCGTTTCACACAGCAGGCTCCTGAGCGAGGCCTCTTCCGCCTCGTCCTCCTGGAAGTCGGCGCGGGCTGTCTCGATAAGCAGGGCGGCTGCGGCCAGCTGCAGGCGATGCTCCCTCTCGGCTTCGCTCTCCCTGGCGGGCGCTTCAAACAGTTTCCTGAACGCGCTGATCATCGCGAACTGATCAGTTGTTCGAGTTTGATCTGGTCCGCCACAAAATTGCGAATGCCTTCCGCCAGTTTTTCAGTGGCCATGGCATCCGCGTTCAACTCATAGCGAAAGCCGGACTCAGCGACGCTCAGCTTTGGCTCCGGGGAGCTGGCGGTAGCGGGATCCAGTTGCCTGGGCAGGGTTCCGGCATCCGCTGCCAGCTCCTCCAGCAGAGCCGGGCTGATAGTGAGCCGGTCGCAACCCGCCAGCGCCTCGATTTCCCCCGCGTTGCGGAAGCTCGCGCCCATTACCACGGTCTTGTAGCCATGCTGCTTGTAATAGTGATAGATGCGGGTTACCGACTGTACACCAGGGTCGTCACCGGGTGCGGCGATGACCAGATCGCTGTTGGCCTTGTACCAGTCGAGTATGCGACCGACGAAGGGCGATATCAGGAAAACACCCGCATCGGCGCAGGCGGCGGCCTGGCTGAAGCCAAAAAGCAGGGTCAGGTTGCAGTTGATACCTTCCTTCTCCAGCTGGGCCGCGGCGGAGATACCCTCCCAGGTCGAGGCGGTTTTGATCAGGATCCGTTCGCGACCTATCCCGGCCTGCTCATACATGCCGATCAGTTTGCGGGCCCGCTCCATCGTGCCGCTGCTGTCGAAGGACAGGCGGGCATCCACTTCGGTGGATATACGTCCGGGAACGATCGCCAGGATCTCCTTGCCCACGTCTACAGCGAAACGGTCACAGCAATTGGCCAACTGCTGGGCACTGTCGCCACCCTGCTCGTGGGCCCAGGTTTTGGCCTGGTCCAGCAGGCTGGCGTAATGGGGCAGGGCGGCGGCCTTCAGTAACAGGGAGGGGTTGGTGGTGGCATCCTGGGGCTGGAAGCGCCTGATGGCCTCGATATCCCCGGTGTCGGCGACCACGTCGGTCATCGTCTTGAGTTGGTCGAGTTTGCTGCTCATGGTTGCGTCTTGCTCCTTCTTTGTCCTGTTCAATGAATTCGACCGGAATCCTCAGTCGCCATACGCTCCGTGGTGTTCCTCACCAACGCAAAGGCATCGATAAGCACCTCAATCCCCGCATCTTTCCGATAGGCGTTCTCGCTCAGGTGGCGCCGGAATTTTCTGGCGCCGGGAACCCCCTGGTAAAGCCCGAGGATATGTCGGGTGATGTGATTCAGGTGAGTACCCTGAGCGAGTTGCCGCTCTACATAGGGGAGCAGGGCCTCGACAACATCATCCCGTGATTGCGCTGGATTATCCATCCCGAACAGCTCCCGGTCCACCTCAGCCAGCATCCAGGGGTTCTGGTAGGCTTCCCGCCCGATCATCACACCGTCTACTGCTCGAGATGCTCGCGGCACGCGTCAAGCGTCTGGATACCGCCGTTGATGACGATGGCGAGCTCCGGAAAGTCCGCCTTGAGCCGGTATACCCAGGGGTAATTGAGTGGCGGCACCTCGCGATTCTCTTTTGGTGACAGGCCCTGCAGCCACGCTTTCCGGGCGTGCACTATAAACACCCCGCATCCCGCCTCGGCGACCGCCCCGACAAAATCCAGTAACTCCTGGTAGGACTCCATATGGTCGATGCCAATCCGGTGTTTCACCGTCACCGGGATTGCGCAGGCATCCCGCATGGCCCTGACACCTTCAGCCACCAAGCCGGGCTGCGCCATCAGGCAGGCCCCGAACATTCCCGATTGAACCCGGTCGGAAGGGCAGCCGCAGTTCAGGTTTACCTCGTCATAGCCCCACTCCTCGGCCCAGCCGGCACAGCGGGCGAGGTCTGCGGGATTGCTGCCACCCAGTTGCAGGGCGACCGGGTGCTCCTCGGCATTGAAGTGCAGGAAGCGTTCCCTGTCGCCGTGAATGAGTGCCCCGGTTGTGACCATCTCGGTATAGAGCAGAGCCTGCCTTGAGAGCAGGCGCCAGAAGAACCTGCAGTGGTGGTCGGACCAGTCCATCATGGGCGCTATTGAGAACAAGCGGTTGATAATATTCATCCAGTGGGAATTACACTTCGGGAACGTCTGGCTGTGTGGTGCCAGTTTGCGCGGGGCCGGAGGATGTCGCAGCTCTGTCGCCGCCATGACTCAGGCGCGGCGACAGGTCTGCGATCAGGCGGCTACTGGATATTGCACTGCTGCTTGATATCGGCGATTTTTGCATCCAGCTTCTTGTTATATTCGCCGGTACCTATTTCGAGGCTGTCTTTCTCGCTACCGCCGAAGATATGCGCAACAGCACCTAGCGGGATGATTGAGCTGGCGCCGTCCTCGATTTCCTGGGAGGTGCGCGCTTTTTCACCGTTCAGTGTTGCGATATCCGATGTTGCAGTGGAACAGTCGATGGCCTTGGCGAGGTTGGCGTCGACCTGCTTTTGCGGAGCGGGGGCTTGAGCCGCACAGCCGGCAACCAGGGCGAGCAGCATAAGGGTTGGGGCAAGAGCTTTCATTGGCGTTCTCCATGTCGTGTTGTGGGTGAGCATTTGCGCAGCCTTGACGGCAGTCAAATCGCCCGCACCGGGGCAGCTAATATTGGCACACTTCACCGGTGTCAGTCTGCATTTTTTGCCAGCCAGTGCATATCGCATGGCGTCTGTTGAGTTGCAGCGCAGCGACCGGCGCTGCGTTCAGATGCCCGGGTCCACCCCGGTCATCTCTATGGACAGTTCCCATAGCCGCCTGGCAACCGCTTCATCCTGGCTGCGCCGGTTGGACTGCACCCTGACAGCCGGCCCGGCGGTCTCGCTGCGCCTGCTCGGCCCGTAATATTCGCCGCCGTGTACTCCCGGCATGGTGGCGGCGCACAGCGTGGGCCATGCGCCCTGGGCGGGGGTATTGAACAGGGGGCGGAACAGGGGGGCAATGAGCATGAGGGCACGGGGAATGTAACGCGACAACTCGGTATCCGCGATACCTGGATGCGCTGCGACGGAAATCGTACTGTCTCCCGCCGCCTCTAACCGGCGCTGGAGTTCATAGGCGAAATAGAGGTTGGCAATCTTGCTCTGGGCATAGCGCACAATCGGGTTGTAACCGCGCTCGGCACTGATGTCGTCAAAGTGAATCTTGCCCCTTTTGTGGGCAATGCTGGCTGTGCTTACAATGCGTGCATCGGGTGTGCCGCGCACTTTTTTCAGCAACAGGCCGGTCAACGCGAAGGGGCCCAGGTGATTGACCCCGAACTGGGACTCGAAACCGTCGCGGGTAAGCTCATAAGGCGGGATCATGATGCCTGCATTGTTGATCAACACATCCAGCCTCGGCTCTTTGGCAACCACAGCGGCCGCCTTTTTCACCGAGGCAAGATCGCCCAGGTCAAGCTCGACCACCGCCACGTCGGCCCCCGGGTGCTCTGCCAGTATCGACTTGCTCGCCTTCCTGGCCTTGTCTTTCGAACGACAGCCGATAATCACCCTGGCGCCTTTGCCGGCAAGGACTTTAGCAGCTTCGTAACCCAGGCCCGTATTGGCCCCGGTGATAAAAACTGTCTTGCCCGTCTGGTCGGGAACATCATCTGCGGTAAAGCCGGTCATGGTCATCTCACTCTCTATTCTTAAGGAAAGTTGAAACCTTCAACTGCCGGGCACGGCCGCCGATCGGTTGTATTCGCTTGCGCGGTTAATTCGCGATCCAGTGGGGGTAGGGCAGCTTGCGCTTCCACAGGTATTCCGGATTGAACAGCTTGCTCTGGTAGCGGCTACCGGAGTCGCAAAGAATCGTGACGATGGTATGGCCTGGTCCGAGCTCGCGGGCCATGGCCATGGCGCCGGCAATGTTGATGCCGGCGGAGCCGCCCACGGAAATACCCTCATCCTTGAGCAGGTCGTAGATCAGCGGCAGGGCCTGGTCATCATCCACCCGGCAGGAAAAATCCAGTTCAAGGCCCGCGAGGTTCCCCGGTACGAACGATACGCCGATGCCCTCGGCGATGGACTCGCCGTCGGCTTGCAGGCCACCGCCGGTGAAGTGGCTGTAGAGGGCAGAGCCCATCGGATCGGCCAGGCCGATCCTGATGTCGCGATTGTGCTCGCGCAGGGCGCCCGCCACACCGGCGAGCGTGCCACCGGTGCCGACCGCGCAGATAAAGCCGTCGACCTTGCCCTCGGTCTGCCGCCAGATCTCCTGGCCGGTAGTGTCGTAGTGGATCTGCCGGTTGGCCGGGTTGTCGAACTGGCGCGCCCAGATTGCGCCGTGAGCCTCGTCCTTGCGGCGCCCCGCGGCCACCCGTTCGGCGGTATGGATGTAGTGGTGGGTGTCGGCATAGGGCACCGATGGCACCAGCAGTAGCTCGGCTCCCAGCATTTCCAGCTGACTGATTTTTTCCTCGCTGGCGTTTTGCGGCATGACGATAACGCATTCATAACCCAGGGCGTTGGCTACCAGGGTGAGGCCTATACCCGTATTGCCCGCGGTGCCCTCGACAATGACCCCGCCGGGCTGCAGTTCTCCCGCCTGTTCTGCGGCCCGGACAATGCCCAGGGCGGTGCGGTCCTTGACGGAACCGCCGGGATTCATGAACTCCGCTTTCCCGTAGATATGACAGCCTGTCAGCTCCGAGGCTTTGCGCAGGTAAAGAAGGGGCGTGTTGCCGATGACATCCGGTAGCAAATGTTGCTGTGGCATGAGGTGTACCCCCGCACGGGAAGCGAACTGTTGAAGCATTATCATGGCAACCGCGAGATTTACCAAGTTTGCGTGGCCACGGCCGTTGCGACTATGCCCCGCGCCCTTGACCTGGATCAATTGGCGCGCCTGGCCTCTTCAGGATCTGCCGCACCCTCCAGCTGATTTGTAGAGAGACTGCGCGCTGTATATAGTCCGCGCTGCGTTTGAAAATATTTCTGTGGAAGTGGCGATGGCGGCGGGTGAGACCTGCGAGGTGATATACCGTGACGAGGATCTGGTAGCGATCAACAAGCCCAGCGGCCTGCTGGTCCATCGCAGCCCGATTGATCGCCACGAGACCCGCTATGCCCTGCAGCTGGTGCGCGACCAGATAGGACAGTACGTCTACCCGGTACACAGGCTCGACAAGCCGACGTCGGGCGTGCTGGTGTTCGCACTCTCCAGCGACAGCGCCCGGGAACTCTCCCGCCAGTTTGTCGCAGGCGGTGTGCGCAAGCACTATCTTGCCGTGGTGCGCGGACACTGCCCGCAGGAAGGTTGTATCGATTACCCGCTGCGGGAAGAGCGCGATCGCATCGCGGACCGGGACCGCCGCAGTGAACTGCCCGTGCAGAATGCCATCACCCGTTACAGGCGGGTGGCCACCGTAGAGCTTCCGCTCGCGGTGGAGCGCTATCCCCAGACCCGCTACAGCCTCGTAGCCCTGCGGCCCGAGACCGGTCGCAGGCACCAGCTGCGGCGTCACATGAAACATATAGGCTATCCTGTGATCGGTGACGCCAAACACGGCAAGGGCGTACACAACCGTTTTTTCAGGACTCAGTATGACTGCCCGCGCCTGCTGCTGGCCTGCACCAGCATGGCCTTTACACACCCGGTCAGCAGGCGACCGCTGGTTCTGCAGGCGGCGCTGGATGCGCCATTCCACCGTGTCCTGGCGGCCTTCGGCTGGTTGGACTTTCCGCCGAGCCGGTTGCAGGCCGCCGCCATTGCAAAGGCCTGGGAGCTGGCACCCCCCACCAGCCCGGGCTGAGGTGTAGCCCCGCCATGGGCTTTGGAGGGCCCAGCCCGTATAATCCCGGGTTTATCGCCACAGAGCCCGGATACCCATGACTGTTCGCACCCGCGTTGCTCCTTCCCCCACCGGTGACCCCCACGTGGGCACTGCGTATATCGCCCTTTTTAACCTTTGCTTCGCGCGGGCCCACGGTGGCCAGTTTTTGTTGCGCATCGAGGACACCGACCAGGTACGAAGCACTGCGGAGTCCGAGCAGGCCATTCTCGATTCCCTGCGCTGGTTGGGCCTGGAGTGGGATGAAGGCCCTGACGTGGGCGGCCCCAACGGCCCTTATCGCCAGAGCGAGAGAATGGAGATATACGGCCAGTACGCCACGCAGCTGGTGGAGGCGGGCAAGGCTTTCGTCTGCTACCGCACCTCCGCCGAGCTGGACGAGCTGCGCGAAACCCGCCGCGCCGCGGGCACCAGTACCGCGCTGAAACCCTCGGACCTGTTGTTGCCCCCCGCGGAAGTGGAGCAGCGGCGGGCGGCGGGTGAGCCTTACGTCATCCGGATGATGGTGCCGGAGGAGGAGGGCGCCTGCGCTGTCGAGGACATGCTGCGCGGTACTATCGAACTGGACTGGGGTATGGTGGATGCGCAGGTACTGCTCAAGTCCGACGGCATGCCTACCTACCACCTGGCCAACGTGGTGGATGATCACCTGATGGGTATCACCCATGTGCTGCGCGGTGAGGAGTGGATAAACTCCGCTCCCAAACACAAGTTGCTGTACGAGTATTTTGGCTGGGACATGCCCCAGTTGTGCCATTTGCCACTGCTGCGCAACCCCGACAAGTCCAAGCTCAGCAAGCGCAAGAACCCGACCAGCATTCTCTACTACCAGCGCATGGGCTTTCTGCCGGAGGCGTTGCTGAACTACCTGGGGCGGATGGGCTGGTCTATGCCCGATGAGCGGGAGAAGTTCTCCCTGCCGGAAATGATGGCCAATTTCGATATCCAGCGGGTGTCCCTCGGCGGCCCCATATTCGACGTCGACAAACTGAAATGGCTGAACGGTACCTGGATACGCGAAGATCTCGACGAAGCAGAGCTGGCCAGGCGCCTGGTGGACTGGGCCTTTAACGAGGACAACCTGATGAAGGTGCTGCCTCACGCCCGCAAGCGCCTCGAAACACTCAGCGATTTCGCCCCCCTGGCCAGTTTTCTTGTGTCCGGGACGCTGCCCCTGAGCGAAGAGAGTTTCGCAGGCTTAAAAGGCGAGCGGGAAGAGATCGTCAGGGGTATGCAATTCGCCCTTTGGCGCCTGGAGGCCCAGCGTCACTGGAACCGCGACGCCATCTGGGATGACCTCAAGGGCATCGCCGATGCCCTGGGAGTGAAGATCAAGGACT
Source organism: uncultured Gammaproteobacteria bacterium (assembly GCA_963792815.1). Taxonomy (GTDB): domain Bacteria; phylum Pseudomonadota; class Gammaproteobacteria; order Pseudomonadales; family Halieaceae; genus JARRPM01. Next base: position 7,505 of record CAWBXR010000012.1, on the reverse strand, counting down.
TCCTGGCGCCGCTGTTCGTGGCTATAGCCGGCTCCAGCGCGTCCTTCTCGGTGGTAGACTCCATGGAGTTACTGGGACCGGACATGAGCCGGGCCCGTATTCGCCACGCCATCGAGGTGCTGGGCGGAGTGTCCAAGAAAGCGGCCAAACGATTTGAAAAAGAGTTCCAGGCACTGGGCGCGAGCCAGGCGCCGGATCTGGCGGAGGATTAGACAATGGCAGCCAATACAGCGAGTTCCCTGCTGGCCACCCTGGTGCGCGGCGCCAACGGTATCCAGAGCGCACCGGCGGCGGTAAAGCCGAAGGAAATGTTGCAGTTGTACGATATCGAAAACTGCCCCTACTGCCGCCTGGTCAGGGAGGCCCTGACCGAGCTGGACCTGGACGTGGAAATTCGTCCCTGCCCCAAGGGTGGTGAGCGCTTTCGCCCGGAGCTGGAGGCGCGCGGAGGCAAACTCCAGTTTCCCTACCTGGTAGACCCCAACACCGGGATGGAAATGTACGAGTCACTGGATATAGTCGACTACCTGTTCGAGACCTACGGCCAGAGGAAGCTGCCGCTGAAATGGCGTGCCGGCAAATTGCAGACCCTGGGCTCCATGCTGGCCAGTGCGCCCAGGATGAAGCGGGGCAGCGAGGCCCGGCAGGGAGTCGAGCCCGAATACCTGCTGGAACTGTACAGCTTCGAGTCGAGCCCCTATGCAAGGCCCGTCCGTGAACTCTTGTGCGAGATGGAGATTCCCTACATCGTACGCAATTGCGGTCGCACCGAACTGCAGGAGTGGTTGCTGCCGCCGGTGCGCGCGGCGCTCAACATTACGCCCCGCAGCAGGCTGCAAAACCGCGTGATCCTGCAGGATATGGAGGGCAGGGTATCCATTCCCTACCTGTACGACCCCAATACGCAAAGCGGGCTGTTTGAGTCGGCCGACATCATGCAATACCTGCGCGACAATTACGGGAACTGACGCCGCAGTCAGCCTGAGCAGCAAGTGAACGGTGTAATCCAGCTTATCGATGTTCTCGCGGTCGGTGTGTTTGCCATCACCGGCGCGTTGGCGGCTGCGGAGCGCAAGCTGGATATATTGGGCTTTATCCTGTTCGGCACCATTACTGGTATTGGTGGCGGCACCGCCCGGGATCTTCTGCTGGGTACGGATACGGTCTTCTGGATCAGCGACACCCGCTATCTGTGGGTCTGTGTCTGCGCCTCCACTCTCACCTGGTTTCTCGCGCCCCTGCTGAACTCCCTGCACCGGGTGCTGGTGTGGGCTGACGCCCTGGGCGTGGCCCTGTTCTGCGTGCTGGGCACCATCAAGGCCCAGCAGTGGGGCGCGCCGCCGGTTGTGTCCGTGGTGATGGGGATGATGACGGCGACCTTCGGTTCAATCATTCGCGACACCTTGCTGAACCAGGAACCGGTACTGCTTGGCCCCGAGATATATGTCACCGCCGCGCTGCTGGGGTCCGCCAGCTATCTCGCGCTACAGGCAATACCCGCCACCGCCGCGCTGGCGATGCCGCTTGCCATTCTGCTGGCGTTCACCTTGCGGGCATCGGCGATCCTGTTTGACCTGCGCCTGCCCAAGTACGGCCAGTAAGCTCAGCGCTTTACCGGCGCAGGGCAATCGCCGCCGTGATCGCGACGAAGTATTCGAAGGCCATGGCGCCGTAGGTATAGGCACCGACTTCCCCCGGTACACTGAAAGCCCAGAAACAGCGGGCGAGGGCGAGTCCGCCGATCCCCAGTAACAGCAATACCAGCGCCGGCCGGTAGTAGTCTGCTTTTAGTGCCCCGAGCAGGCAGAACAGCCCAAAGCCGGTCTGCAATCCGCCGTACATGGCGCCGATCTCGGGCAGCGCATCGGCTGAAATAAATTGCAGGCCCGCGTACTCGGCGGGCAGCGCGGGGGATACCACGCAGGCCAGACCGTAGGCGATAAATACAATTGCCGATAACCACAGAATAAATTTACCTGTCATGGAACTACTCCTTGCCCGGGGGTTGATGGCTGCGCCAGATGCCACGAGGCTAGCACAGCGAAGCGCCGGACAGGACCTGTCCTGTGGATTTACCCGCCGACTCTCAGGCGCTTCCACCGGGGCTCCGGCGACGGCCGCGGTGCAGGAGATCGCTTCAGCGCTGTTGACAGGGGCAGCCCCGGTCACTAAAATGCGCAGCTCATCATTGATCTAGTTCAGAGAAAAATCCAGCACGATCAATGAGTTACACCCGAATACGGGGCTATAGCTCAGCTGGGAGAGCGCAACACTGGCAGTGTTGAGGTCAGCGGTTCGATCCCGCTTAGCTCCACCAAACAAATCAAGGACTTACGAGAAATCGGAGTCCTTTTTTTGTGTCTGGAATATACCGTGGGAGCCTAATGGGAGCCATGGGAGGAAGCGATGCTACAGGATGAATATGAGATTCTGGTGTCGGGCAAGATCACCAAACTGGTGGGCGAGGGGGCACCCGGGATCTACTATTTCTGGCGAAGAGTAACCCCAGGGGCCAGTCGGAGACGACCCGACAGGTTCAGATTAGTAGTTGAGTTATGACTAGCTAGATAGTGGCTGAATTTGATAGTTTGTTTATCTGGAAACACTGGGCGGTGAAAGCAAAAGTGCACCAGCTGGGTGACTGTTATCTCCGCTTGCGTGGTTAGCTGCCAAAGCTACTATCACACCATCCCGTCTGCTTTGCTCCCGATAGCGGTCATCCAGGTCGCCCTCTGAACCCTCTCAGCTCGTCTGAAATGTGCCAGGAACGGCCGGTCATCAATGTGTATACTAATGACAAAAGGCGATGAATCGGAGTCAGTGAAGATGCATTACCTGAACCAACCAAGTTGTTCGGTTGTCATCAGGAGTTCGCCCTTCCGGCTCCATATCCGCGCCTGTTGCCCCGAGGTCGAGCGTTCACCTCGAGTACCGATCGCTTCATTCAAGACGAAGTCATCGTCTACTGCATCTAATTCATCGGCTGTCGCATGGAAGTAGAGTGATAGCGTTGTTGTTGCATAGGGGCGAGGGCCCTCACTCCAGAAAAAGGGGCGAGGTGGGTAGAGATCAGACAAAAAAGCCAGCTGTACATGATCCATCTTACGCCCTTCGCCCTCGCGCACCCACGCCATAGATGTAGTTTCGTAGCGCGCAAACGCGGGGAACCCATGAACCGGTCGCTGGTGGGCAAATTGGAAGGACCTCCCCCTTGCCCAGGGTGCAATGAACACCTCCAGCGTTTCGGGGTCGGGCACATCCGGCATTGAAGGTTGTGTGTGCCCATCAGTTTCACGACGAGCAGAAAATACCAGCATCGCCTGGGCTAGGGTTCGCGCTCCATCGGCCTCCATAATCTGCGCTTGCCAGTGCTGAATCGATCGACCATTTCCTACTAACCTGGCCTCTATTTTGACCTCACTACCTGGTTCGATCTTATGCACATAGTTTATAGTCAATGCGGACGGACTAAACTCTTGACCTGACTGCAGGATCACGGTTTTTAAAATAACTCCCACTGCCCATCCACCATACATCCCGGTAATTGCTTCATAGCGGTTATCCGCGAGGGCTAACCAATGCCCATCCTCGTTAATGCGCAAAGCGAGAGCCTCGTCAAATGCTGACATGGTGTCAATCTCCTAAGAAAACGCATTAATGCTTTTGTCCCGGGCGGCAGGATTGAGTAAAAAGCGGTAGGTCGCGGCTGAGCATAACTCAGCCCATAAATGTCGGCAATGCGTCGTTAGCCGCCATGGGGCATATCAGGCGGGGATGTCTCCTCCCAACCAGAAAGTCGCCATTCAGATCGCCCTGTAAACCCCCTCAGCTTGTTTTAAATGTGCCAGAAAGGATCATTCAGGTACATCACATTTTCTTGCTTTTATTTAGCTGAAAAGTTGAGTAGCGTTGCCGAAATATAGAGCCTGATGTTCAGCCTCCGTCATACCTAGATTGGCAAGATCGTTAACTTCGGCATGTACCAATAGATCAGGTGCGAAGGGAAAATCCGATCCGAAGAGCAGGCGACTTGCCCCAACCAGCTCTTTGACTGCCCCCCACATATAAGGGGATGGACTCAGTGCGGTGTCATAATAAAACTGCTTGATGTAGTGCATCGTGCCCTTTGGAAATTTGCCGTCCTTGTCCAAAACAAAATCACCAAGTTGTAGACGCCATGCGAGGTAGGGAACTGTGCCACCGGCGTGTGCCAGTATGAATCTTATGTCGGGAAACCGCTCCATTGTTCCGGAAGCAATAAGATTCGACACGGCACGGGTGGTATCAAATACGAACTCCATTAGGTAGCCGGGCATCTCGAGTCGTATATTCTTCGCAGAGTCAGGGAGATTTGGATGAATGAAAACTACCGCTTTTCTTCGATTCAATTCATCCATCAGGGGCCAATAATCTGGATGCCCAAGGTAAACCCCATCGACAGAAGATAACAGTGTTACTCCGTCTGCGCCGAGATGGTCGATTGCATGCATCGTTTCTGCTACGGCGTCTTCTTCAATTGTTTGGGAAATAGTAGCAAAATATCCAAACCGCTCACTTCCTGTTTTTATTTCGCTACCATATTCGTTACAACGACGAGCGAGTTCTTTCGCCTCCACCGCATCGCCAAAAAATACACCCGGGCAAGAAATCGAAAGATAAGCCTTGGATATTCCTGTGGCGTCCATAACGGCCATGGAGGCGTCTGGCGTCCAGTGTGGCAATGGAGCACCTGCTGCCGCATCAACTCCACGAGATTTCAATGCCGCCGAATAGAATTCAGGCACCATATGATGGTGCACATCTATCTTTTCTCCTTGGCTCATCGCATGAACTCCGTTTACGATTTATTCTAGTGTCATGTTCGCTTTGAGTAAAAAGCGGCCGGTCGCCCCTGAGGGTATCGGAGTTACCCGATGGCGGCAATGCGTCGTTAGCTGCCAAGGAGTAGATCAGGGCCTGATGTCTCCTTTACTCCTGATAGCGGTCACCCAGGAGGCACTGGAAGCTGCCTCAGAATGACGGCTTGGTGCCAGTTACGGCCATAAGGCTGTGCCAGCTTTCAGGCTGACCCTCCGGCTGGGCTACTACTGCTTTCGCCTACCAGCGGTCTAAATCGTTCTGCTATCCCTGCTATCCCTGCGAGCCGCTTTCGACGCGCAGCCGCAATAATGGCTATCTATTCGGCTTCTTTGAGAGCAACCTTATTGGAAGTCTAACAATAAGGAATTTAGCTAATGTCGGAATCAGAACTTCTCATGATCGGGATCAGTATGATCCTTGCAGCTGGTCTCATTAAGTGCGTTGAGGGGCTGTATCACGCGACGACGAGCCAGCAAAGCTATTGGATACCCCAGGTGTTGTTGTGGTCCTCTTTCATCTACGGTGTTTGCTTCCTGTGGGGCTACAAGGACAACCTGTCGGAAAACCCTTCCTTCATACTTTACGCGTCATCGGTAGCGGTGGCGTCAACTTTCGTCTTACGAGCGCATATCCTTGCGACGAACGAGGCAGCACAGATCGAGGATTGGGCCAATCATTTCAATAAAGTGGCGCGCCCATACTTCGTCGTCGCTGCTCTGACCTCACTCTCGACACTTGTGGCCGCTTCGAGCCACAACGAGGCTGAAACCACGGGATTCGACGCTGTGAGCATCCCCTTCTGGTTAGGGGCGGTACTCAACACAACAGGGGCAATCTCCGAGAAAGTCTGGGTTCGGGGCGCAGTCGCCGTCACTCTCTTAATACTAACTGTACTCGCCGCCTACGTACTGCTATCTAACGATATGGTCTAGTGCGTTCGTAGGATGCTTGTCTGACACGAAAAATAGCGGGACCAGAATGCGACTCTCCTGATGTCCGCTTCGAGGTGGAAGCGGAAGTCGCCACCTGTTGAGCTTGGGGGAGTTGGGCCGATTATCTGACGACCGCAATGCGTCGTTAGCTGCCGAGGCCCCTTCATGCCATCCCGTCTGCTTTTCTCCTGAAAGCGGTCAACCAGAGCGTCCGGGGGCGTTCTCATCTTGTCTGAAAGTTGCCATGAAACGACCGGTGGCGAGTTCTATTTTGCGGCGGGTTCATTTTTATTTGGAAGGTCGAAATTCCTGCTCCCGAGGCTTTCTTCAGTCGCAGCGATTAGCTCGTTCACGTGGCCCTGGAAATCCTTATTAAATCCTTCCCCAGTGGTTTTCCACCACTGCCGAAATCCTCGAGCAACCACCCCATTGGACAGTACTTTATCCACTGACTCGAGATATGGATCGTTGGCATGCCCAGTACCCATGTGGATAAATTCCTGTTCGGAGTTTCTCGCCCAGATATGAAATAGCGTACTGGCTCTCATTCGGTCTACGCCTTGCAAAGACTCATAGTCGCGAATAGCACGCAGATAAATTTCTGCCACGGCTTCGTCGCCGAGAATGCTTTTCATCCCATCCACGCGCCTTGCAGATAGATCTCTCGTCGCAGCCAGTTTGGATTCTGTGGTCTGGCGCTTGATCTGAGTGGCCAGATATATGACTGAAGCGACAACTGCAATAGCACCGACGGCATCGCTAACTGCCGAGATTACTTCCCAATCCATACTACCCATCCATTTATTATGTTTGACTCCAGAATATCCTACAGTCCAAGGCATGACTCCATTGCGTCGTTAGCCGCCATCAGGCTTCCCGGGCCTGCATGTTCCTCCTCACCCGAAAGCCGCCATTCAGGCCGCCCTGGTCCGCCCCTTCAGCTTTGCTGAAAGGTGCCGAGGCTGACGTATCGACTATAGTTCAGCAGTGTTATTCTACCTAAAGAAAGAATCTGGATTGTTTATGAACTGGGATGCAATTGCCGCCATTGGTGAAGAAAAGAGCTGGAGCACTCGCAGTTGTGTTGACCCTTGGCTATCTTGCGATTCAGACTCGAAGCGCGAAAGATGTTGCGCTTGCTCAGGCTCAGAGAGAACTTGCTGCAGGTTTGAATAGCGTCTGGTCGCGCTTGGAGCAGGATCGTGAGCTTCTACGCTTGGTGAGAATAGGAGCGAATGACTGGCAAGCTCTCAAGAATAATGAGAAGGCCGCCGTTCACGCATTTTATACTCAACTATTTGCCAACTTTTCAGCAGCGATGGGACAGCACCATCTCAAAGGCAACGATAATTTTGTGCGGACTTGGGAGGATGTTCTTCTGGGACTCTTGCTTTGCCCTGGCGGGAGAGCTTGGTGGGAGGAGGCGCAGTATCTCTATTTCCCGCCGTTGGTCAGCCGCCTTAACGCACGCTTAAAGGCTTCCTGTCGACCTTCCACCTAGTTGGATTGGAGGACTGTCGTTCTGGACTACTGATGACGCTGACTTTGTAAAGGATGGCACTGATAAGTTAACTTTAGGCCTTGGGCCGGCACGCATATGAATGCATGCCAGCTATTTTTTTAGTGGCGTACTTGTTGGTTGCACAGGGGGAGCGTGGCTTTGTTAACGAGTGTCCTTTCTGATGAGAAAATGTCTCTCTTGCGTCGTTAGCT